>JBQDTF010000038.1:0-2538 GCA_052099095.1 Pseudoclavibacter sp. | reverse complement strand
TGTTCTCCGACGGTTGGGGCGAGACGACGATCTTCGACACGGACGCGCTGGTCGAGTCTGACGGCGCCCTGCCAGAGGTGAGCGTGTACGAGTCTGAGGCCGCGCACCACGGCGTCTCGATCGTGCTCGAGGACGGCACGCTCGTCACGACCGTCGGCACGGCCGATGGTCGATCGGGGGCCGTCGCGCTCGAGCCGCACGACGATCACTACCACGAACTCGCGATCTCCGACCAATGCCCCGAGATCCACGGCGAGGGCACGGCGGCCGGCGAGGTCGCGGTCTTCGGCTGCGAGAACGGCGCACTGATGTTCAAGGACGGCGAGTTCCTGAAGCTCGACGCTCCCGATGACTTCGGCCGAATGGGCAACGCCTACGTCGCTGAGGACGACCCGATCGTGGTCGGCGACTACAAGAACGACCCCGACTACGAGGGCTACCTGCTGAACAGCGTCGCGCTCATCGACACCGAGAACGAGACCTACACGGTCAAGGACCTGGGCGATGTCGAGTTCACGTGGCGCGGTGCGGGGCGCGGTCCTGATGGGTTGTTCTACATGCTCGGCACCGACGGTGCGATCCACTCGCTCGATCCCGCCACCGGCGAGTTCACGGACGATGAATTCCCGGTCGTGGACGCTTGGGAAGGACCGGAGGATTGGCAGACCCCTCACCCCGGCATGATCACTGCGGGCGACGTGGCGTACGTTATCGACGTCGTAGGTCAGCGGCTCATCTCGGTCGACCTCAACACGGGCGACATCCTCGCGGAGGGCGAGGAGCTGCCGTCGCTCCCGAACGAGGTCGCGATGAACCTGTAGGCACGGCCTGATGGATGTGGGGCGGGCACCTTCTCGGTGCCCGCCCCACATCGATTTCTGCGCTCAGGCCGGCGCGTAGCGCTTCGGCGGGAACGCCTTCGCGACGACCTCGCGCATGTCCTCGAGGTCGCCGTCGATGAAGCCCGCGGCGCGCCCCTGCACGAGCAGGTTGCCGATCGCGGTCGCCTCGACGGGGCCCGCCTCGACGGGAACCCCCGCGCGATCGGCCGTGAGCTGGCAGAGCAGCTCGTTGAGGGATCCGCCGCCCACGATGTGGATCGTCTCCACCGGAATGCCCGACAGCTCGCTCGCAGTGCGGACCGCGCCGGCGAACGCCTCGGCGAGGCTCTCGATGATCGACCGCGCGAACTCGGCACGCGTGGTGGGAAGCGGCTGTCCGTTCTCCGCGAGCCAAGTCGAAATGCGGCCCGGCATGTCACCCGGGGGCATGAAGACGGAATCGTTCGCGTCGAAGACGCCCACCGGAGCCGTAACCTCAGCGGCCTCGGCGAGCAGCGACGGCAGATCGATCTTCTCTCCGGAGGTGCGCTCCCACTCGCGGATCGACTCGCTGAGCAGCCACAGCCCCATCACGTTGTGCAGGAACCGCGTGCGACCGAAGGCGCCGCCCTCGTTGGTGAAGTTGTGCTCGCGCGCAGCATCGGTCAGAACCGGCTCACGCGTCTCGACACCAACGAGGCCCCACGTGCCGCAGGAGATGTACGCGGCACGGTCCGCGCGCATCGGCACCGCGACGACGGCGGACGCCGTGTCGTGGGATCCGACCGCGACGACGGGCGCGGATCCGCCCAGGTCCTTCGCGACGCGCGGCAGCAGGTCGCCGATCGTTTCGCCGGGATCCACCAGGCGCGGCAGCACGCGCGCGGACACCCCGAGGCGCTCGGCCAGTGCTGTATCCCATTCCTTGGTCGTGACGTCGAGCAGACCCGTCGTCGATGCGTTCGTGCGCTCGGCCACCTTCTCGCCCGTGAGCAGCCACGCGAACAGGTCAGGAACGAGTAGCATCGAGTCAGCGGCATCGAGCACGCCGCGCTCGCAGGCCAGTTGGTACAGAGTGTTGAACGGCAGGAACTGCAGCCCGTTGCGGCGGTACAGCTCGTCGAAGCTTGCGACCTGGTGCACGGCCTCGACGCCGGCGGCGGTGCGCTCATCGCGGTAGTGGAACAGTGTGCCGAGCATGCGGTCGCCGCGCAGCAGCGCGTAGTCGACAGCCCAGGAGTCGATGCCGATCGACGAGATGTCGGGTGCGATGCGGAACGCCTCCCGCAGCCCCTCCGTGACGCCCCGATACAGGGCCATGAGGTCCCACTGCAGGCCGCCCGGCGTCATGACCGGGTCGTTCGCGAAGCGGCCGACGGTCTCCATCTCGATGGAACCGCCCGTGAAGCGTCCGACGATCACGCGGCCGCTCGTGGCGCCGAGGTCGATAGCGGCGACTGAGTTCATGTTGTCTCCAGGTGCATAAGTACGGCACAGACCGAGCAGAGGCGGATGGCCGGGGTCAAACCGGCCGATCTGCGTCGAATCAGCCGTAGTTGTGCAGGTGCGGGCGCGGACCCGAAGCGGGCCCGCGCCCGCACACTACAGCGTGATCAGCGGACGAACGCCTGCGCGACGCCCGAGTCGACCGGGATGTGCAGCCCGGTCGTGCGGCTGAGCTCGGGGCCCGTCAGCACGTACACGGCGTCCGCGACGT
>JBQDTF010000037.1:0-3569 GCA_052099095.1 Pseudoclavibacter sp. | reverse complement strand
GGCCCTCTCCGCCTAGGCTCTTATCCAACTAGTCCAACAACCGGGGACCAGTTCATCCGGGTGGGCCTTCTTCGTTTGAGCCGAATGGCTCCCCACCTGCTCTATTCGTAAATCTACGAATAGCTGGTATGCTCAGGGCATGAGCATCCACTTCCAAGCACAGATGCCTTCCGGATGGAAGGCCACCAGCGCCATCCGCACGATGCGCTTCCCAGGCGGTGAGGTCTCCCTCGTCATCCCGGAAGCACTGGACGAGAAGCCGGCGTACGCAACCGTCACCGGGGCCGACCCGGTCGACTATCTCGCCCTCGGGCTCTGGGCCGACTACGCCCACCAGCTGGGGCACCGTGCGGTCGCGCTCCTCCCCTACCTGCCGGCCGCACGCGCTGACCGCGGCGTGCCGTTCGGTGCGAAGGTCTACGCCGAGCTCATCAACAGCTTCGCGCTCGACCAGGTGATCGTGTTCGACCCGCATTCCGGAGTCGCCCCCGCCCTGATCGACAACGTCAAGGTCATCGGCTCTGCGCCCTACGTCCGGCGGGCCGTGATCGGCCGGGTGGGAAGGCCGCACGACTTCGTCGGGGTCATCGCACCGGATGCAGGCGCCGTCGGGCGCGCCCAGGCTGCAGCCACAGCGCTGCACCTGCCCCTCTATCGGGCCGAGAAGCATCGAGACTTCTCGACAGGCAGGCTGTCGGGGTTCAGCTGCGAACAGCTGCCTCGAGCCGGACGCCTGCTCGTCGTCGATGACATCTGCGACGGCGGCGGGACCTTCATGGGGCTCGCGGAAGCCACGGGCCTGCCGAAGGAGCGACTCACGCTCTTCGTCAGCCACGGCGTCTTCTCAGGAGATGCGCCGTCCCTGCGGCGTCACTACGGCGAGATCATCACGACCGACTCCCACCCGGGTGCGACGCGGGAGGGCGTCGCGACCAAGGTCCTCTCCATCCGCAACATCCTCGCTCCCTACGTCGAGTACTGACCAACCCCAGCCGCCCGCGACCACACCAGCAAGATCAGAAAGGCAAGACCATGGACTTTGCACCAGTTGCTCCCCTGTTCCAGACCGATGCCTACAAGCTCGGCCACCTCCAGCAGTACGGACTCGCAGGTGAGGTCACCGGCGTGTACTCCAACTACACGAACCGCGGATCCCGCATCCAGGACATCGGCGCCGTGGTCCACTTCGGGCTGCAGGCGTTCCTGGACACCTACGCTGACTCCTTCCGTGTGTTCTTCGACGCCGAGGAGGACCAGGTCTGCGCGGCCTACGAGGCCCGGTTGGCCGGCATCCTCGGCTCGAACACGATCGGGAGCGCGCATATCCGAGCCCTGCACCGTCTCGGGTTCCTGCCATTGCGTTTCTGCGCGGTACCGGAGGGGACGGCCGTGCCGCTGCGCATCCCGAGCTTCACGATCGAGAACACGCACCCCGACTTCTTCTGGCTGACGAACTACGTGGAGACGGTGCTGAGCGCACAGATCTGGCAGGCCTCCACGACGGCGACAGTTGCCAGGGCCATGCGGGAGACCCTGGAGGCCGCCGCGGCCAGGACAGGCACACCTGCGGGGGCGGTCGACTGGCAGGGACACGACTTCTCCTACCGTGGCATGTCCTCCAACGAGACAGCCGCGATGAGCGGGGCAGCGCACCTGCTCAGCTTCACGGGAACCGACTCCCTCGTCTCCATCGACTGGATCGAGCGTCACTACGGCGGGGAGTTCATCGCGGGCAGCGTGCCGGCCACCGAGCACTCCGTCATGTGCGCTGGAATCGCGACGGTCGGCGAACGTGAGCTGTTCGAGCGACTCCTCAGCCTGTACCCGAGCGGCATCGTCTCCGTCGTCTCCGACACGTTCGACCTGTGGCGCGTGCAGACGGAGTACCTGCCCGCACTCAAGGAGGAGGTGCTCGCTCGCGATGGGAAGCTCGTCATCCGGCCGGACTCCGGAGATCCCGTCGACATCCTCTGCGGGGTCGAGGAGGAGTCCAGGCCCGACGCGAGCCCTGCTGAGCGAAAAGGCGTCATCCAACTCCTGTGGGACACCTTCGGCGGCACGGTGAACGCGGCTGGATACAAGGAGCTGGACACGCACATCGGTGCCATCTACGGCGATTCCATCACCCGCGAGCGTGCGCTTCGCATCACCGAACGACTGGCCGCGAAGGGCTTCGCGTCTGGAAACGTCGTCTTCGGCATGGGAAGCTTCGGGTACCAGTACCAGACCAGGGACACGTTCATGTCCGCGATCAAGGCGACATGGATTCGGGTAGACGGCCGTGGTGTCGACATCCGAAAGGACCCAGTGACCGACAGCGGAACGAAGAAGAGCGCCACAGGTCGGCTCGCGGTCGTGCGCGATCCGGAAGGGCGGATGCGTCTGATCGAGCGCGCGACGCCTGCAGAGGAAGCGGACTCACTGCTCCAGCCTGTCTGGGAAGACGGGGTGTTCCTCCGACGCCAGAGCTTCCCGGAGATCCGTGCGGTGCTCTCCCGGCAGACGGTCCTGCGTTGAGCGAGACCTACGACCAGCCGCTCGTCGCGATGGATGCACTGCCGGTGCGCTATCGCGACGAGCGCCTGGAGTTCGGGCTGGCCGTGCGCGAGTACGCCCCGCATGAAGGGGCCGAGGCCATCCCCGGGGTCCTGCTCCTCGCCGGTGAGCATGGGGCGGCTCCAGTGCTGCGCGCCATGCGCACGAAGGCTGGCATCCCTGAGCCCGAAGTGCGGTTGACTCGCCAGCTCGGCTGGTTCGACGGGACGATGCGCGATCCGCGCAGCGCGACGATCTCGCTCGCGAGTCTCGTCCTCCTCGAGGCGCAGACGGGCGGCGGGCGGCTCCTGTGGCATTCGTTCGACGAGGTACCGACGCTCCCGTTCGACCACTCGGTGATCGTCGAGGCCGCACGGGTGCGGCTGGGTGAGATCCTCTGGCGGGACTGGGACGTCACGCGCGCGTTGCTCGGTGAGAAGTTCACGTCAGGAACGGCGCTTGCCCTTGGGGCTGCGCTGCAGGCCGAACCCTTCGACCGCCCGAACTTCCGGCGCTGGCTCGAAGGAACGGGCGTCGTCCGAGTCACCACGGACACGTCGGGCGTGAAACTGCGCGGGCGCACGACCATCTGGGAGTGGAAGAGCTCAAGCGCGCATTGAGCTCTCGACTCCGAGCTCTTGACTCCCTGCTCTTAACGCCGAGCGGGGAGAACTCCCCTGCTTCGGAGCGGCCGTCGACCTCACTCCCCTCCTAGGCTGGCGGCAGCCGGACGAGCAGATGGCTCGGGCTATGGCTTCCGAAGGGACCCCACATGAATCGCCATATCGCTGTTTTGACCATCGCCGCTGCCGCAGTGCTCGGCCTCAGCGCCTGCTCGGGATCACCATCCGCAGAGACGGGAAGCACCGCTGACTCTGGCGCCGCCGCCGAGGCGCCCGCGAGTGACCAGTCCGTGGCAGACGCGTGCGTCATCGTGCAGACGAAACTCCAGGAGGCGTCGACGGCGCTCTCCGAGATCGGGTCAAGTCCCGCGTAATGGTGTAGCGCGGCGTCCTTCGATTTGAGGGGTTAGG
>JBQDTF010000036.1:0-4145 GCA_052099095.1 Pseudoclavibacter sp. | reverse complement strand
TGTTCGGCCCTGAGCCGACCGGGCTCCCCGAAGAGGTCATGGCGGATCCGCGGGTCACCGCTCGCCTGCGCATCCCGATGCGCCCGGGCGTGCGCTCGCTGAACCTGTCGAACTCCGCCGCGATCGCCACCTACGAGGCGTGGCGGCAGAACGGCTACGCCGGCGGAGTGTGAGCCCGCAGCGAAGCGCTCAATTCGCGTTCGCCCCCGCTTTCGACGGGTCATCTCGGTAGAATAGTGTCTTTGTCTGCCAAGAGCGTCGGAGGTCGCGCATGGGCGATCCCGTCTGGCTCCTTCTGATCCTCATCGGCCTCGTCGGCGGGATCGGTATCTCCGCCTTGGGCCCCGGCGGCGTGCTCGTCACCATCGGGCTCTTCGCTCTCACGGACCTGTCGCCCAGCGCGGTCGCGGGAACCGCGATCGTCACGCATATCGCGACCGGGTTGATGGGAACCGCGGTGTACGTACGCTCCGGGCAGCTCCGCGACCCGGCCACGATACGCATGTCGAGCGTCTTGGCTATCTCTGCCATCGCCGGCGCCGCGGGTGGCGTGCTCCTCAACATCGTGCTCCCCGGTAGGCTCTTCGGCCCTCTGCTCGGAGTGTTCATCGCGGTCGTCGCCCTGCTCGTACTGTACCGAGATCGCCGCGATCGACGGGCGGCCCGTGCACCCCACCCACTTCGCGCGCACCCGCGTCCCTCCCTTTTCGTACTCATCGCGCTCGGCCTCGGGATCTCCACCGTCAGCGGCCTGTTCGGCATGGGCGGCCCGATGATCGCGGTTCCGGTGCTGGTAGCCATCGGCGTGCCGCTGCTCCCCGCGTTGGCCGCGTCCCAGGCGCAGAGCGTCGTCATCGCGCTCGTGGGCAGTGTCGGATATGCGTCGCTCGGCGCGATCGATTGGCCGCTGGCTCTGCTCGTGGGCATCCCGGAGGTCATCGGCGTCGTGATCGGCTGGCGGATCGCTCATTCGGTTCCCACTCGGGGCCTCACATACGCGCTCGTGGTCGTGCTCCTGGCGCTCGCGCCGTACCTGATGTTGCGCTGACGCGTCGGCGGAGACGCAGAACGCCCCCTTCCCGAAGGAAGGGGGCGAAGGGTGGGCCCAGCGGGGCTCGAACCCGCGACCCGCGGATTATCAGGGCGCTGTTTCGGGCGAGCTCATCGAGGTCGACTTCGCCCGTCGCGAGGTCTTCGCGTGATCGGTCACCGTACCGCCCGAGACCTCAACACGCCATTGAAGGTTTCGCGCCGAGTCGCAGCTCCGACACTGGGCTCGCGGTCTCTGACATACCGGCCTCGCGCTTTCATAGCCTGATCAGGTACCCGCCTACTCCCCCCTGTGCCCGTGGAGAACCCCGTGACCACCTGGCACCACATCCGTACCGCTTGGGCCGAGGAACAGCGCGCAGCTGGCCTCTCACCCCGCACCTTCGACGGCCGCGATGCCGTGCTCGCGCTCCTCGAACGCACCGGCCGAACGCCGCTCAACATCAGCAAGGCCGACATGATCATGGTCCTCAACCGGCCGAACGCGCGCACCGGCGAGCCACTCTCGCCCGGTACACGACAGGTCGAGCGGTCGTACATGCAGACCTGGTCACGATGGATGCTCGAGGAAGGACTCCGCGACGACGACCCGGGCGCACGCCTCCGGAAGGTGAAGGTTCCCCGCCGGCGACCGCGGCCCGTCACCGAGCAGCACATCAGCCTGATGCTCGACCACGGCTACCAGTCCACCCGAGACATGATCGTCATCGGCGCGCTCACCGGCCTCCGCATCGGCGAGATCGTCAAGATCTCCCCCGTCGATATCGACTGGACCACGAACACGATTCGCTCGATCCGCAAGGGCGGGCTCGACCACATCGTCCACATGCCGTCCGCCGTGCAAGCAATCGCGCAGCGACGCTGCGCCGGCGGACAGTGGCTGTCCCCCTCCCCGTACTCGAACGCCCAGTTCCCCGACGGCGGTGGTCACATCCTCATGAAGTCCGCATCAACCTCGATCTGCCGCGTCCTACGCACTGCCGGCATCGTCGACCCTAAGATCACCGGCCACTCGCTCCGCCACTACTACGCGACGACCCTGCTGCGCACCGGCACGAACGTGCGCGTCGTGCAGGAGATGATGGGCCACGCCTCGCTCGCAACGACGCAGCTCTACCTCGAAGTATCCGACGCCGAGATGTCGGCCGCGGCGAGTGCGTTGCCGTTCATCTCGTCACGGTCGAGTTCGGGACGGACGCGACGAGTCACGGCGTGACACGGGGCGTACGTCGCCGCAGCGACGGCTCGATAACAGTTCGAGAACCCACCACAATCCACCTTCGATATACCAATAGGATCCAATCATGACCATCCCCCCTGCAGCACCCGAGTATCCCCCTGCACCGGCCGCGCACCCCGCGGCGCCCATTAAGCCGAAGAAGCCTTGGTACAAGCGCTGGTGGATCTGGGTCGTTGCCGCCCTCGTCCTGATCGGCGGCATCGGCGCGATCGGCGGCGGTTCCGACGAGGAACCCGACGCGAGCGCGCCCGAGACGACGGCCCCGACAGAAGAGACCACCGAAGCTCGTGAAGAACCGGAGGAGGAAGTCGCCGAGCCGGTTGCCGAGGAGGAGCCCGCGGCCGAGGAAGCACCGGTCAAAGAGGTCGCCGAGGAGGCACCAGCGGATCCGGAACCCGTCGAGGAAGAACCCGCTGAGCCGGAGCTCACCCTCGGGCAGCAGAACGCTGTCAACAAGGCGATCAGCTACCTCAACTACACAGCCTTCTCACGATCGGGCCTCATCGAGCAGCTCGAGTTCGAGGACTACTCGACAGAGGATGCGACGTTTGCCGTCGATCACATCACGCCCGACTGGAACGAACAAGCAGCCGCGAAAGCTCAGGACTACCTCGACTACGGTGAGTTCTCCCGCCAGGGCCTGATCGATCAGCTCATCTTCGAAGGCTACACACCCGAGCAGGCCGAGCACGGCGCGACTGCCGTCGGATACTGACACACCCCATCCACTCCACGAGGCGTCCGCCGGCACCCAGCCGACGGGCGCCTCTCGCCTTTTAGGACCCAGCATCATGAACCGCACTGATCCAACGAACCCGCACCTGGTCTGGTCGGAGGTCGCTGACATGATGTCCATCAGCCCCAGCATCGCGACCGTGGACGACCTCATCGCCGCGCTCGAGCAGTACCGGGATGATCCGCCAGAGCCGAACCCACCAAGGCGCGGGATGCGCTCGAGCTGACCGTCACCGAGTCGTCACGACTCGAACATACGTTCTATACTCGGCGGATGGGATCAAGCCGCCGCTACCCGGACCACGGTGAGAAGCTACGCGAGGAACGCGAGCTACGCGACGCCGCCGCACACGGCCCGCTGCGAACACTCACGCCCGAGCAGCTGGCCCTAACCCGGTCGCCCGTCACCGTTGCCCCTCCCCGTGCTCCCATCGCCGGCACTGCCTGGCTGCGGTTCGGCGACACCGACGTGCAGGCCACCGTCCGCATCGACCGGTGGACAGAGCGCGCCGTCGGCGTAGAACTCGAGCTCGACGGGAAGCAACTGCGCTGCTGGGTCTGGCGGGGAGCTGTCAACCTCGACTCATAGGATCGAGCAGTGCCCTATATCGTCGCCCTTCGCCCGACCGAAACCATCGACATCCAGGTCGACGACACCGACAGCCTCGACGAGCTCTTCGCGGCCGTCGCTGGACGGATCCCGGACGGATTCGAGCTGACCGACATCCAGATCACGCAGCACAAGGTGGTGGCTCGACGTGTCGGCTACGACGAGGTGACGATCGAGTCTCGCGACGAGCTCGAGACTTGCGCCTGGGAGGGGTGGCAGGCGCTCAATGTGCGGGAGGCATGACCAGATGGTCTTCTGGCAGGACTTTTGGCCAATCGTCGCTGGCAGTTTCACCGGTGCCGTCGTCGGCGCGACCGTCGCTTGGGCGTTTGCCCTCGATCTACGTCGTCGCCAATCTGCCGACGCGCACCGCGAAAGGCTCGACCGCGCGGTGTCTGACTTGGTGACCAGCCTCGGTGAGCTCACGGGAGCCGTCGGAGCGTTCATGTTCACGCTGAAGTCGCCCGGCCGCCAGCCCACCACGACTCCGCACGTTGCGAACCAGCGAAT
>JBQDTF010000035.1:0-4797 GCA_052099095.1 Pseudoclavibacter sp. | reverse complement strand
CCATGAGACTGATCCTTCCAAGGAATCCAGTCTCCGGACACGCCGGGGCGAGTCACTCGGGGGGCGGTGCGGCGGGGTCGGTAACCTGGGGAGTATGGGAGTTCGTGGGTTTGCGCGTCGGGTGAATGATCCGGGCAGTGTGGTGCATGGGGTCGTTTCGACGGGCCTGGCGGCGGGATTGGTGTTGATTGAGCCGCGGAAGCTCACCACGGGCCGGCGTCTCGCGTATCGGGGCGTGGTCGCGGCTGTGACGGCGTGGACGGTGTGGGCGAGCCTGCGCCCGGGCAGCTCGAGCGAGGCTGATCCGGTCGGGCCGGTCGGGCGTGCGGCGGTTACCACGGGCGCTGCGGGCGCAGCGTTCGGGGCCGCCGAGGCAGGCGAGGCCATCGATGCTCGCCTCCACGATGGTCTCGCCTCGGCCGGTGCGCGGCGGCCGCGTCTCTGGCTCGCCGCGGCCGCGGCCGCTCTTTCTGCTGCAGCATGGTGGATCGGTCGTCTGGGCGACCGCATAGACATCGACGATGCGGACACCTGGGACGAGCCGACCCAGTTCGTGGTTGATGTCCCCGAGGATGTCCGGGCGCTGGCGGTCCAGTTGTTGTCCGCAACGGATGAGTGCGGCGCTCCCGAGTTGCGTGTGCAGTTCGACGGGGCGCGGCTGGTCAGTTACGACGAGGGCCGGGTCGAGACTGGGTTCGCGCAGTTCGACACTCCGGAAGGATTTTCCCGTGCGGTGCCGGGCGATGCGACGTTCCCCGTGATCGGCCGCTTCCGTGCGCTCGAAGACCGCACTTTCGATGTCCGCCTCGTCGTAGAGAACGGCCGGTTGGACAGCATCCACATCCACGAGGGCGCCGACTGGACACCCGCCGAGCAGGCTGCGTGGAACGACGCCGGGCACGACATCACCGATCTGGGCGCATGGCCGTTGCCTGAGCAGATCGATCTCTTGGTCGAGACTCCCGCAGGATACCGGCCGCTGCAGCCATGACCGAGGAACTGCGCGTGGCGGAGGAGTTGTCGCGTGGCCCGCGCGGGCGGCGACTGCTGCTGGAATACGCTCTCGCGTCGGAACGGCTCGCGGGGCGGGACGGGCGAGACGATTCGCTCAGCTCGGCGGTGTTCCTCGCGTCGTACCATCTCGATCCGCACAAGGGATCGACTGCGGTCCTGTTCGGCCCCGGTGCCAAAGAGGCGGAGCTGACGGTCATTACCCCGGAGGAGACCGCCGCACGGCTGGAGCGGGTGGCCTTGGCAGAGGTGACGCCGCGGCTGCTGCTGTTGTGCCTGTCGCGGTCGGTCGATATGGCGGCGTACTGGCAGGAGCCCGACGGCGAAGACGTGCTGGCCGCGACTGGCCCGATGCGGGACGGGCTGCGCCGGGTCGCCGAACACCTCGCCGCGTCGACGCAGACGGCCTGGTGGTCCACCCCAGTCGAGGAGTCGTCGCAGTGGACCGTGCAATGGGACGATCAGCCGTCCAAAGAGATCCCGGCCGATCCGTTGTCCGTGCTGCGAACAGCGCGGGCGAAAGCTGCTGACGACGAGCAGACGGCTGCCCGGGAGCGTCCCGCAGACCCGGCAGAACCCTGGAGCGGGGACTGGTGGTCCACGCCACCACGCGAGCTCCCGTCGTCGGCTCGGGAACTGTTCGACACGAGCCCTGCCGGGCTGTGGCTCGTGGAGGACAACCTAGGGTGGGAAACCGCGAAAACCATCCGCCTCATGGTTCCTGAAGGTCTGCGGGTGTACGAGATCGACTCGGCAGAGGCATGGGCCCGGTTGTGCAGGCGGTTCCCGTTCGAGCAGACCGCGCAGAAGCGCCACGACTGGTACCGCACCACCGGTCGAACCGGACGGTGGGTGATCCCGGACTGGGCGATGGTCGCCGAGCACTACGACGCCGTCCACCTCCAGGTCGCGGCCTATCTCGCAGGAGCGGGAACAGCGATCCCGGTCGATGCCGACACAGCAACGGTGATCGCGGGCTGGGGACCGGACGAGACCTACTGGTTCACACCACGTATCGACTACCACGGCACCCCTGTCGAGTGGATCCTCGAAGAACACGACACCGACTACCTTTGGGAACGCCGGACTGACTGAGCTGTTGCGCTTTAGTGCCGTCGGGGAGCATCCGACAAGGTCAGGGATTCTCGCGGGAGAACCAGTCGTCCTGCACCAGCGACGGGGCGTCGGGCGGTTTCATTCTGGCGCTGCCTGGGTCAGCGGGTCTCTGTTGACCGTTCCCAGCGCATCTCGGTGTCGCGGTCGCGGAGTTCCCAGGACTCGGGGACACCCGTGCGGCGGGTCTGGGGGGTGAACCAGTATGTCGCAGCGGGGATCCACCCCGCGAGCACGGTCGTGGCGTCCGCTCTGACCGGTATGGCCGTGCCCGCCGTGGCAAGGTAGGCGTCGAGTTGGAGCTGTATGGCGTCGTAATGTTCGGCGACATCGGTCCACTCGGGCATCACCCATCTGCGCGTTCGGTCGACTGAGCTGGTCATCCAGACATGGGTGGCGCGGTGCCAGTCGTGTCGCCGGGTACCCGTCAGGTCGCGGGGGAAGCGCGCGCTGACTCTGTCGATGAGGGTCAGGTGCACGTGTCGATCGAATACAGGTGCGCTCGTAGTTGCGCCGTTTGAGTGTCGATGTCGCGCAGGTGCAGTTCCTTCGCCCGGCAACGATCACGGCCTCGTCTTCGATGGAGCGGTGGTCGGACAGCAAGGACCATGGCCCGTAAGTCCGCTCACACGCATCGCGAGCGGAGCACTTCTTGCGCCGTCCAGTCGAGGATCTTTACGAGCTTGGTGGCGACGCCAGCCAGGATCAAACGTCGGGTCGCTCTGCGACGGCGATCGTCGGCAATAGCCCAACTGCCATTGGCGACGTGGGTTGCCGATCGAGTCAGCCGCTCATAGCCGGAGTTCGGCGTCCATGGCGGGTGCTGAGCGCGGCATGACGATAACTCCCCTCCTTCGAAGAAGGAGGGGAGTTAGTCGGTCGTGTGTCCGGTTTCGTCAACACGAGAACCTGTGCGCCGCGCATGGGCCGTAGGTGTTCCGTTCAGATCAGGCTGTCGCCCCGCAGCCAGTCTCAACGATGCGTAGGCTCGACAACTCCTTGTGAACTCGAATGTGTGATCGCGAGCACGATAGCTCGCGCGAGCATTCCGACCCCGACGACGACTGCCGCGACCCCGGCAATCGCTGCGAGCCAGAGCAGGACACCAGGGTCGCCCGACGTTCCCGACGCGTCGGCCCAGAGACCAATCCTCCAGATCGCGCCACCTGCCCAGACCGTGAGTGAAATCCCCGCGATCAACACGAGAGCAGAGATGAGAATCTTGCGCATCGTTTCCTCCTTACGGGTTGCACGCAGCGGCCACGGTGGCAGGGTAGCCCACATTCGGCCGCCATGAATCGAGGTTCCACGGAACCTTGAAGTACCCGGCATTTCCCCAATGGCAGACGAGCTGGTCGTGATACTTGGTCCCTCGGTACGCGGACGGCACGAGGGAGTTGTACGGCGGGATTCCGTTGCTGCGCGACATTCGGACCCAGTTGATGTTCGGCTGTGGAACGACTTGGATCACCACGCCCTCCGGTCGCAGGTCGGGATTGAGCGTGATCGAGTACAGGTCGTTGCTCCCGAGCCAGGTGAAGCGCCCTGAGTTTGTTGGAGACTCCTGACCTTGGAAACGAGGATGGAGTCATGGTGTCGAATCAGGGATCTGGAAAGCCGACGGCGCGTCGGTATTCGCCGGAGGAGAAGGCTGCCGCGGTCCGGATGGTGCGAACGCTGCGCGCCGAGCTCGGGACTGAGCATGGAACGGTCCAGCGTGTCGCGACGCAGCTCGGATACGGTGTCGAGTCGGTCCGGATGTGGGTGAAGCAGGCCGATGTCGATGATGGCCATGTCGTTGGGGTGACCACTGCCGAAGCTCGCCGAGTGCGCGAGCTCGAGCAGGAAGTCCGCGAGTTGCGTCGGGCTAACGAGATTCTGAAGAGGGCTGCGTCTTTCTTCGGGGCGGAGCTCGACCGCCAACATCGGAAGTAGTCGCGTTCATCGACGCGAACAAGAACGACGTCGTCGAGGGTCGCCCGCTCGGAGTCGAGCCCATCTGCAGTCTGCTGCAGATAGCTCCGAGCACGTACTACGCCGCGAAGGATCGTGCGCCGTCGGCGCGGGCGGTCAGTGACGCGGCGCTCATCCCGGAACTGGTGACGCTCTGGACGGCGAACTATCGCGTCTACGGGGTCCGCAAGCTCTGGAAGGCCGCTCGCCGCGCCGGTCTCGACATCGGCCGGGACCAGACGGGCCGGCTCATGCGTGCTGCCGGCGTCGAGGGCGCGACCCGCTCCAAGCGAGTGAAGACCACTCGGCCCGATCCGACAGCCGCACGACACCCTGACCTCGTGAAGCGCGAGTTCACCGCGACGGCCCCGAACAGGCTCTGGGTCACTGACCTGACGTTCGTTCCCACTTGGGCAGGCGTCGCCTACGTCTGCTTCATCATCGATGCGTACTCGCGGATGATCGTGGGGTGGCGATGCGCGTCACACATGCGCACCGAGATGGTCCTCGACGCGATCGAAATGGCCCGCTGGTCCAGGGGTCGCCATCACGAAGATCTGCGGTGCCACAGCGATGCAGGATCTCAATTCACGTCGATTCGCTACGGCGAACGACTCGCCGAAATCGGCGCGACGCCATCGATCGGGACCGTCGGCGACAGCTATGACTGTCAGTCTGTTTCTGCCGCATCCCGCGAGGATGAGGAAGTCCTGGCCGGAG
>JBQDTF010000034.1:2922-5383 GCA_052099095.1 Pseudoclavibacter sp. | reverse complement strand
CTGACCGGTGTGGCGATCACGGATGGGCTGAAGGGCCTGTCGGAGATCGTCTACGGTGAGTGGCCGGCCGAGGCCGGTGCGCTCGCACCGGGTGAGTCGGTCACGGCGACGGCGACGTACGTCATCACGACTGGTGATCGTGCGGCCGGCAGCGTCAAGAATGACGCCAGCGTCACCGGTACCCCACCCTCGGGTCCCGAGGTCGCCGACGAGGACAGTGTGACCACTCCGGTCGGCGCGTTGGCCGTCACAGGTGGCGATGCTGCACAGTGGCTCGGCATCAGCGGACTCGCCCTGGCGCTCATGGTGGTCGGTGCGATCGCAGCGATCCGCCGGAGCCGCGCGCAGGCGTAATCCGCACATAGAACAGATCTCGACCCCGGTGCACCCCTCCGCGCCGGGGTCGAGGTCTGTCTACTGGGCTGTTTCGGGCATGGGCAGGAGCCCACGGTCAGATTCCGACGCCGCCCCAGTTCATCGACTCCGTGTACCGCAGCAGCACGCCTTCGCGCAGCGCCCACGGCGACACCTCGAGTTCGTCGATGTCGAGCATCTTCATCCCAGTGTGCAGGCAGACGGCTGCCGCAACGATCTGGAACGTGCGGTCCGGTGTTATCCCCGGGAGCTCCTGACGAGCGGATGCCGGAATTCGAGCCAGCCGCGGAATCCATGACTTCAGGCTCGCCCGCGACATCACGGTGCGGTCGAAGCCCAGGCCCGACACCTCGCGGCCAGCAAGGTTCGCCAGCGACCGGATCGCCTTGGAAGAGCCGACCAGATGGTCGGGGCAGGGGAGGGCATTCAGCTTCTCGGCCACCGGTGCGAGAACCTCGCGGGCATGCGCGCGCAGGCGCTCGACAGCATCCTCACCGGGCGGATCATCCGGCAGGAACTGCACGGTCATGCGTCCGGCACCCAGCGGAACGGATGCCGCGACCTCCGGCATCTCGTCGCCACCGGCGGCGAATTCGAACGAGCCACCGCCGATGTCGAGGAGCAGGATGCGTCCGGCATCCCACCCGAACCAGCGCCGCACGGCGAGGAAGGTGAGCTCCGCCTCCTCCACGCCGGTGAGCACCTGCAGCGGCTGGCCGAGCGCACGCTCGATGCGGGCGATGACCTCTTCACCGTTGAGCGCATCACGGACGGCGCTGGTCGCTGTGGCGAGCAGAGTCTCGACGCGCTCGGACTCGGCGATCCCGCGGGCTCGGGTGACAGCATCCTCCAGGGCTCGCACGCCCTCCTCGCTGATCGCGCCCTCGGGCGTGAGGAAGCGCATCAGCCGCACCACGCTGCGATCGCTCGTCGTCGCGAGTGGACGACCGCCGGGCCGGGCATCCGCCGCGAGCAGGTGGACGGTATTTGACCCGATGTCGAGAATTCCCAAGCGCACGGGACGAGACTACGCGTATGGGCATTCGTCGCGCGCCGATACGATGGATGCCGTGACCACCGCCGACACGACCGCGCCGCTATCGCCGTATCGCGAGATCGGACGTGAGGAGTGGGCGCGATTGGCCGCCGGGCTCGACCAGCCGCTCAGCGAGACCGAGGTCGTGGAGCTCCGCGGCATCGGAGACCGGCTCGACCTCACCGAGGTCCGCGAGGTGTATCTGCCGCTCAGCCGGCTGCTCAGCCTGTACGCCACAGCGACCAAGCAACTGGGAGCGGCGACGAGCACGTTCCTCGACGAAGAAGACGTCACCACCCCGTTCGTCGTCGGCGTCGCCGGGTCTGTCGCGGTCGGCAAGTCGACGATCGCGCGCCTGCTGCGAGAGCTGATGAGCCGCTGGCCCGGGACTCCGCGTGTGGAGCTGGTGACGACAGACGGTTTCCTCTATCCGAACGCCGAGCTCGAGCGGCGTGGACTGATGGACCGCAAGGGGTTCCCGGAGTCGTACGATCGCCGAGCGCTGCTCGAGTTCCTGACCGAGGTCAAATCCGGTGCCACCGAGGTGCGGGCACCCTTCTACTCGCACATGCGGTACGACATCGTGCCGGATGCTCGCGTCGTCGTGCGCCGGCCGGACGTCGTGATCGTCGAGGGGCTGAACGTGCTGCAGCCCCCGCCCGCACCGAACGATGTTGCCGTCAGTGACCTGTTCGACTTTTCGATTTTCGTGGATGCGGACACCTCCCACATCGAGAAGTGGTACGTGGATCGCTTCCTGGCGCTGCGGCAGGGCGCCTTCGCGAATCCGTCGTCATACTTCAACGTGTTCGCGCACCTGACGGATGCTGAGGCGCGCGCGACCGCCATGGGCTACTGGAACGACATCAACATGCCGAACCTCGTCGAGAACGTGATGCCCACCCGTCACCGGGCGACCCTCGTGCTGAACAAGGGCGCCGACCACAACGTCGAGAGCGTGCTGCTGCGCAAGCTTTAGGGGTTGGGCGGGCTTGTTTCGCCGGGAGGTGGCGCGGATTGTCGCTATTTGGTGAGGTTGGCGACGTGATG
>JBQDTF010000034.1:0-2822 GCA_052099095.1 Pseudoclavibacter sp. | reverse complement strand
TTTCGCCGGGAGGTGGCGCGGATTGTCGCTATTTGGTGAGGTTGGCGACGTGATGTGACACCTGCCGAAAGGGCCGGTCGGGTGCGATCTCGTGATCGTCGGTCGCGGATGTTGCGTCATGCAGGTCGGGGACTGCCGCGGGCCGGCTGCCGCCACCCCTTGCCATCGTATTTCGCCGGGAGGTGGCGCGGATTGTCGCTATTTGGTGAGGTTGGCGACGTGATGCGACACCTCCCGAAAGTGCCGGCGGGGTGAATCGAGGAAAGAGCGATAAACCCTTGAAACTCGAACATAGATTCGATAAAGTTGAAGTATGAACCCGATGCTCACCCCCCTCACCGAGGCCATGGATGGCCTCGAAGAGGCGTGGGGTGCGATCGGTGAAGCGGGCGACCTGACACGCACTGAGTTGATGGTTGCGGTTCATGCGATGGGGCAGCTTCGGCGCTGCAGTGACGCGCTGCAGGCGCAGCTCGCGGCAGCGGTTGTCGACGAGTCCCGCACCGAGCTGGGGTCTGAGGGGCTCGCCAAGCAGCAGGGATATCGCTCGTCGACGCAGCTGCTCGCAGCCGTCACCGGATCATCGTCCGGTGAAGCCGCGCGATTCGTGCGGGTCGGTGAGGCGACGGCGCCTCGCACGACGCTCACTGGTGATTCGCGTCCGGCGAAGCGGCCGCACGTTCAGCAGGCTCTGCGCTCGGGAACGATCGGCATGTCTGCGGCAGCCGCGATCATCGCGTTGCTCGACCGGATCGCACCACGGGTCTCGTACACGAAGATGGATGAGGCAGAGAAGCTCCTCGTCGAGCAGGCGCCCGGCCTGAACGCTGACCAACTGGGCAAGCTGATCGTCCGGGTCGAAGCCTGGCTCGATCCCGACGGCGTCGCGCCTCGCGAAGATGAGCAGCGCGCATCGCGCTCGCTGAGCATGCACCAGCGTGACGGCAAACTCCATATGAACGCCGTCTTCGACGCCGAGTCGGGCGCCCCGCTCAAGGCCGCGATCGAAGCGTATGTCTCGCGGCAATTCCAGGCCCGTCAGGATGCCGTGGCCGCTGACGCTCCGGATGCTGATCACCGCACGGTCCGCCAGATGCAGGCCGACGCGCTCACCTACCTCGCCGAGCATGCCCTCGGCTGCGACGAAGGCAAGGCACCGCTCGGAGGAGCGCAGGTCGTCGTTCGGATGACTTTCGAGGACGTGCAGAACGGCACGGGAACCGCGATCGTCGACGGCATGGACCAGCCCATCGACATCACCACCGCTCGCCGGATGGCCGCCAGTGGCGGAATCATCCCGTGGGTATGCGGGGGAGAGGGCGAGGTCCTCGACCTCGGACGCGAACGCCGACTATTCACCAAGGCGCAGAAGCTCGTGCTCGCAGAACGTGATGGCGGATGCGCGATGTGCGGACTGCCGCCGGGAATGTCGAAAGCCCACCACATCAGCTGGTGGGTGCGAGATGCAGGCCGGACCGATCTGAGCAACGGCGTGCTGCTGTGCACCTCGTGTCACCATCGGATCCACGACAACGGGTGGGATATCCGAATCGACGGGACAGGGATCGCTGCGAGGGTGTGGTTCATTCCTCCCGCCATGGTCGATCCATCCCGAGTCCCCAGACTCGGTGGGCGAGCCCGATTCGATCTGGCTGCGTAAAACTCAACCGGCCCGGGCGGTGCGCGCACTTTCGTTCGGAACCCTCGCAAAACACTGCGCTTATTCTTGAGCCTATGTGTGGAATCGTCGGATACGTGGGCTCGCGCCCCAGCCAGGACATCCTTCTCGCCGGCCTTGCCCGCCTGGAGTATCGGGGCTATGACTCCGCCGGAATCGCCGTGATCGACGATGCCGGCCACCTCGACATGCGCAAGAAAGCCGGCAAGCTCGCGATGCTGCGCGACTCGCTCGCCGACGCGCCGCTGAACGCCGGCACAACCGGCATCGGCCACACGCGCTGGGCGACCCACGGCGGCCCGACCGACGTCAACGCCCACCCGCACCTCGCCGACGGCGGCAAGCTCTCCCTCATCCACAACGGCATCATCGAGAACTTCGCCCCGCTGCGCGATGAGCTCCGAGCCGAAGGCGTCGAGTTCGTCAGCGAGACCGACTCCGAGGTCGCAGCAGCTCTCCTCGGCCGCGAGTACGCCAAGAACCTCGGCGACCTGCAGGGCGCATTCCAGAACGTCGTGAACCGCCTCGAGGGTGCGTTCACCCTGCTCGCGATGCACCAGGACCACCCCGGACTCGTCGTCGGCGCCCGCCGCAACTCGCCACTGGTGATCGGCCTCGGCGAAGGGGAGAACTTCCTCGGATCCGACGTGGCAGCCTTCGTCGAGTACACCCGCAAGGCGCTCGCCATCGGCCAGGACCAGATCGTCTCGATCACCCCGGAAGCCGTCACCGTCACCGACTTCTACGGCAACGTCGTCGAGGCGGAGCCGTTCGAGGTCTCGTGGGATGCTGCCGCTGCCGAGAAGGGCGGATGGTCCAGCTTCATGGCGAAAGAAGTCGCCGAGCAGCCTGAGGCCGTCGCGAACACGATCCGCGGTCGCGTGCACGACGGACAGGTCGTCATCCCCGAGCTCGATGGGCTCGATGACCTCTTCACCGGAATCAACCGGGTGATCATCACGGCCTGCGGCACGGCATCCTATGCCGCCCTCGTCGGAAAGTACGCCATCGAGAAATGGGCCCGCGTCGCGACCGATGTCGAACTCGCGCACGAGTTCCGCTACCGCGACCCGGTGATCGGCGACGACACGCTCGTCATCTCGATCAGCCAGTCCGGCGAGACCATGGACACGCTCATGGCCGT
>JBQDTF010000033.1:0-6285 GCA_052099095.1 Pseudoclavibacter sp. | reverse complement strand
AGCTCAAAACTCGACCGGCGTTGTTCCGTATGTCCGGTGGCGGCTGCTGCGGGTTCTCCCGCTCGTAGCGGATCGCTCCATCCACGCTCGTCCCGTACCTCCGCTGCGTCACGTCCTGCATCTCGGTCCGAATTGCCACTCGGCTACTTGCCGGGGTCTCCGGTGCATTCGCCACAGTGACCGCACGTTCGAGGTCGCCAGCCGTCGCTTTGTCCCACCAACCAGCGGTGCGCACACTCGACAGCACCGCAGCAGCGCGAGCACGGTCCACTCGGGCTTGCACGCTCTCGAGGTCCCGCCGCCGGTTCTGCGACTCTCGCTTCTCTGCTTGGTCACGCGATCGCTGGGTGCTCGGGTTCCACTCAGACATCCGACCGGGGCGCTCCCGGGATCCCGCGCTATCACCGGTGGCCCTGGAGACGCTGATGTTGTGGGTGCCTCGCCGCAACCCTCGGATGGCGGCGGCACGTTCACGGAGTCGCTCCGCTCTGAGCGAGCTCTCGATTCTGTCCGCCCGCCGGGTTCGCTCGTTCTGCTCTTCAAGCGCTGGGGTGCTCATTGTGCCCTCCTTCCCTCCACTCTACGCGGCGGCGCGGGCGCGCGCGAGGGTGCGACGCGAGCGGGATCGGTAGCCGGCGGGCTCAGTCAAGGGCCGTCGCCAACTCGGGCAGCCGAGCTGCGCTGTTCCTTGTGGACGCAGGATCGTTCCTAACACCATCCTGCGACCACAATCCACAGCGCAGCTCGGTTGTGAACGCTGACCACACTGTGTGTGGACAGCGAGCATGCTTCGCATGCGCCCAGACGTAGGTCCTGATCCAGAAGATCGAGCAAGCTCGATCTTGGACGCTGCGCGTCCAACCAATCGCTGACGCTCATGGTCTGAATCTGAACCAACGTCTTGTCACACCTCTTGCATTATGAATGTCCTCGGTGCCGCCAAGGCGGGAAGCGCGCTACGATCGCCCCATGATGTCCGTCAGCAAGCTGTCGCACGGGGACGGCTATGCCTACTACTCGGCGATGACCGTCTCCGGGGACCAGCGACGCGAAGATGGACAAGAACTGTCTGACTACTACGTTCAGTCCGGTGCGCCGGAGGGCCGCTGGGTCGGCAAGGGCTGCAAGAGCCTCGGGGTTGCCGGGGCCGTCGCTGAGCATCAGATGAAAGCTCTCTTCGGCGAGGGTCGCCACCCCGATGCGGACCGTATTGAAGCCGAGGTCCTCACCAATGGCGGGTCTTCAAAGGACGCGGAGGTAGCCTCGCGCCTCGGCCGCCGGCCCTACCGATACGACTCCTCCACTAGCGTGATCGGTCAGCAGATCAAGGAAGCCGTCGCGGAACGAGAAGCTCGTATGGGCCGCGAGCTGAGCGTGGACGAGACACGTCAGACTCGCATGAGGGTTGCTTCCGGGATCTATGAGGATCGCTTCGGACACCGGGCTTCGGACGACAAGGAACTCGCTACGTTCCTCTCCAAGGAGCTCTCGAAGGGATCGAACTCCGTCGCTGGCTACGACCTGACGTTCTCCCCTCCCAAGAGCGTTTCTGTGCTGTGGGGCCTCTCCGACGAGCGTGCTTCCGAGGCGATCGCGGCAGCCCACGAATCCGCTATTGATGACGCCGTGGAGTACCTCGAGAGGCACGCCATCGGCACTCGGGCTGGAGCCGGAGGTGTCGCCCAGCTGGACGTCACCGGCCTCGTCGCAACTCGATTCCGGCACCATGATTCACGCGATGGAGACCCCCAGCTCCACGATCACGTCGTGGTCGCCAACAAGGTCTACGACTCCGCAAGCGAGAAGTGGCGCACCCTCGACGGCGCCGCCCTCTACCGATCCACAGTCTCGGCTAGCGAGCACTACAACCAGCGCCTTGTGGCCCACATGTCCAAGCTCGGTTACAGCTTCTCCGCGCGCTCCACGGGACCGGGCAAGCGTCCGGTCATGGAAGTCGACGGGGTCGATTCGCGCCTGATGTCGCAAGCCGCGAAGCGGTCAGCCGCCATTCGCGACCGCACTGCGGAACTGGTCGACGAGTATGCAGCGAAGCATGGACGCCAGCCTGATGCGAAGCTGATGCACCAGTTGCGTCAGCAGGCGACGCTCGAGACGCGTAGCCCTAAGGGCGAGCACCGGTCCCTGCAGCAGATGCGCTCGGAATGGGCATCCGAGGCCGCCGGAATCGTGGGCGCGGAGCGCGTCACCAGCATCACCGCGGACGCCAGGACGGCAGCTGCTGGGGCGCATGATCGCGCCGTTGCCGTTCGTGATGGCCTCGACATCATCGGGGCCGGTGAGAAAGTCGTAGAGGAACTCTCCACGCGCCGCTCCACTTGGGCTGAGCGGGATCTACGCGCCGAGGTTGACCGCTGGGCCGCCCGGAACGATGGATGGCTGCTCTCGGACTTCCAGCGTGAAGCGATCGCCCAGTACGCGCGTGACATCGCGAGCGTGAACCTCACCCCCCGCTCTCAGGCGCCCGTCCTCGACGAGCTCACCCGTGCGGACGGAGCCTCGATCTACGAGCCGCGGGACCGCAACATCTACACGTCCGACCGCATGATCGACGCCGAGTACACGCTGCTCGACGCCGCCCGAGAGGAGGCGATCCCGGCCGCCTCCGCAGCCACGTTCGACCAGGTCCTCGCAGAGCAGTCCATACCTCTCGACGACGGCCAGATCGAACTGGCCCGCGCGTTCGCCTGCGGGGAAAGAGTGCTCGCAGTCGGCATCGGCCCTGCCGGCGCCGGCAAAACCACCGCTATGAAGCTCGCCGTAGAGACGATCCAGGCGGACGGCGGGCGCGTCGTCGGCTTGTCCGTCGCAGCGACGGCCGCCGCGCAGCTCGAGGACTCCACCGGCGCCGAGTCCACCACGCTTGCCCAATGGCTCCACTACCGCAGCCGAGCTCGCGAGGGAGCGCCAATCCCCGACCGCTTTGGACTGCGAGCCGGCGACGTCATCTTGGTCGACGAGGCCGGCATGGCAGGCACGCTCAACCTCGACAAGTTGGTCACCGACGCTCGAGACGCAGGTGCCCACGTACGACTCATCGGTGATGATCGGCAGCTCCAGGCGGTCGAGTCCGGCGGCGCGCTGCGAATGATCTCCTCCGAAGTAGGGGCCGTCGAGCTCACGCAGCTCCATCGCTTCCGCAACACCGACGGAACCCGCAACGACGAAGAAGCCCAGGCATCCCTGGCCCTACGGCAGGGTGACCTCTCCTGGTACGAGTCCGCCGGGCGCATCCACTCCGGCCGTCACGAAGACCTGGTCGAGCAGATCGTGCGCGCCTGGGACACCGACGACGCTGAGGGGCGCGAGTCCCTGATGATGGCTGACACCAACGTGCGTGTCGCGGAACTCAACGGCCTCGCCCAGGAACGGCGCATCGCGCGCGGACAGGTAGACCTGAGTCAGAGTGTGGCTCTGCGCGACGGCCATGACGCCGGCGTCGGCGACGTCGTTGTCACCCGCCGTGTGGATCGCCGACTCACCATTGAAGGCACCAGAGACTGCGTGAAGAACGGCGACGCCTGGACGGTCCGAGCCCTCCACGAGGACGGCTCCATGACTGCCGAGCGCACCGAGGACGGCCGAAGCATCCTCCTGCCCGCCGAGTACGTGAAGGAATCGACCGAGCTCGGATATGCGAGCACCGTGCACCGCGCCCAGGGCCGCACCGTTGATGTCGCCCGTGCCCTGGCCACCACCGCCACCAGCCGTGAGGGCCTCTATGTCGCGATGACTCGCGGCCGCCACGCCAACGATCTCTTCGTGGCCACCGACGACCAGGCACGAGATGAGCTCCTTTCACGCATCACCCGATCGGACCGCCGTGATGTCGCGGCACGCGACGCGATGCTTGCCGAGGCCGAGCGCGTCGACTCACCTGCCGAACTCGCACGCCAACACCAAGACGTCACCAGCCGCGCCGACGAGCTGCGCTACAGCACACACCTCCGCGCCACACTGGGCCCTGACGCAGAGCGCGTCGTGACGTCCGAAGCACGCTCTGCGGTCGACAGCGCCCTTCGCAGCGCGGAAGACAGTGGCTACGACATTGACCGACTGCTGAACCGTCACGTCGACATCCTGGACCAGGAGCGGGTCGACGACCCCGGTCGACTCCTCGCATGGCGCCTGCGTAATGATCTACGGCGAGGGAGTGAGCTCGCCAGCTCCGTCGAGCACCGCCCACTACGGGAAATCCCTCGCGAGAGGCTCACGCAGCTCGGCACCGAATCCGCAGAGCGGCGTACGGCCGCGCGCGAAGCCTTCCAGCGGGCGGAGGCTCGCCGCTCGTTCGACGCGAAGCCAATCACCATTGGTGATACGACGATCCCCGCCTGGACCGACCGCGCTCACGGCAGCCTGACCGCCGGTGAGCTATCCGAGCAGGTCGCTCTTGGCCGCTACGTTGCCTATGAGGAGCAGCAGGCGCTGACCGGCGCCCGCCGCGAGCTCAACCAGCTACAGGCCGAATGGCGCAAGTACCGCCAGAGCGGCGGCACCATCACCGATGCGCGGGCCCAGATCATGGCGGCCCGCATCGAAAGCACCGAGCAAGACGTAGCCGCACTCACCGAGAAGCTCCGAGCCGGACGCACCGATCTAGCGCAGCTGCGCCACGAGCACCAACTGCGGCGCGCGATGCCCAAGCGCGACTGGGTCCACGAGGGTATTCAGCGCGAGGCACAGCGCCGTCGTGGACAGACCGACTCCCAGCACATCACCGCACGCGGAGCACATGTCACCGACCTCGAGGACGCCGAGCGGATCCTCGAGCGTGACAGTGTGCTGGACCAGACGATCCGTGCCGAGCTGCGTCGCCGCGAGACCGAACCGGATTACGCCCTCACTCCTCCGGCCGATGCACTCCCCCGCTGGCTCGCCCCGGACCGTGGCATGGATGATTCAGCCATGCCTGTTGCTTGGCGCGACCACCTGGCCGAGCGCCGCCACTTCCTCGCGGCCCGTCTGCGGGCCGATGGTCAAGCCTTGGCATTGCGTCGCGACTCGTGGACTCGCGAGCTCGGACCGGTCCCGCCACCTGACACTCCCCAGAGGGCACGCTGGGAGAGCAGCGCTGGGCAGATCAAGGCTTGGCGCGAACTGCACGACCACACAGATGAGGCCCGCGCCCTTCCCGGCCCTGATGAGGTCCCCGCAGAGGATCGAGCCGACCTCGAGCAACTGCGTGAACGCCTCGCTCCGCGCCGGGCCGAGCCCCGCACTGCGGGACCTCGCCCCGCCTCCTTGGCAACCCTCCAGGATCGCGTGCAAGCCGAGCGCGAACAAGCAGCCGGCTCTAGGCTCTCCGAGGGGCAAAGGCGCGCTGAGGAGCAGATGCGCCAGCGCCTTGCACGGCAGGCACAAGAGCAGGAGCAGCGGAGAGGACCCGTGCAGCAATGAGCGATGTAGAGGGCGAGCTCAATAAACAAGTGCGTCTGGACCAGCTGCGCGACCGCCACCGGGACAGCGGTCTCTGGGATGAGACGCTTGTGGAGCGGTACGCCACCCGTCAGGATCTCGTCGCGTTCATGGACGAGACGCATCGTGTCACCTCTGCGGGCGACCAAGGCTATTACGGCATGTCCGCTGTCGTCTTTCACGCCGACGACCTCCCCGAATTACGTCGCGAGATGGAGGAAATCGCCGGGAGCACCCGCTGGCACGCCAAGGAAGCTGCACGTCGCCCGGATAAGGCCCCGACGATCGCCAGGATGAATGAGTGCATCGCGGACAAGTCCGCGTTCCCCGTCATCGTGTTCGAGGTGCGTGGCCACGAGATTGAGGGCGTGGAGGAGAGGGCGGTCCGAGATATCTGCCTCGAGCGGGCGCTAAAGCGCCTGGACTCGGAAGGAATCACCGACGTGGTCATGGACGCCTTCCCTGCTCAGTTCGCACAACAGATGACACAGGATCAGGCCGTCGTCGAGAGGCTTCGTGGCACCGGCGGTGTCGACGACGGTATGTGGATGCATCACGCCTCTATGGCGAAGGAGCACGCGCTATGGAGTGCGGACAGCGTTGCGTGGAGCGTGCAGCGTCACCACTTCGGGGAGCGTGGCCGCGATTCTGCTCATATCGAGCCTTTGCGAGGCAAGGTGCGCGAGATCCACGCTTACACCGGCGCTGAGCAGCTCATACCGATCCCCTCTCGCATGAGGGTGGTGCCTCCCTTTGGAAACGAGACCCGCAACGCCCCGATCTACGACCTCAACGCGGCTCTTCGCGGTTCGTGGTGAATGACCCTGCTGTGGCGGGTATTCACGCTAC
>JBQDTF010000032.1:0-10958 GCA_052099095.1 Pseudoclavibacter sp. | reverse complement strand
GCTTGAGCGCTCCCTCGAGACGCTCGCGCTCGTCAGGGTCGGTCTTGCCCGTGTAGGCGGGCGCGTGGATTCCCGCCTCGCGCAGCGCGGCCGAGGTGTCTTCCGCGCCCGCGACGGTGAGGGTGTAGATGATGCCAGACCCCGGCAGCTCGTCGAGATGCTGCAGCAGCCAGGCGAGGCGCTCGCGCGCGTTGCCAAGGCGCAGCACGCCAAGCCGCAGGCTGGCTCGAGCGAGCGGACCCCGAATAGTGAGGATGCCGCTGCGACCGAGCTGCTCCTCGATATCGTGCACGACCCGCTCGTTGGCGGTCGCCGTCGTCGCGAGCACCGGGATATCGGTGCCGAGGCCGGAGATGAGCGACGCGATACGGCGATAGTCGGGGCGGAAGTCGTGACCCCAGTCGGAGATGCAGTGCGCCTCGTCGACCACGACGAGGCCGGTGCGGCGAAGGAGCTCTGGCAGCTGGGTGTCTCGGAACTCGGGGTTGTTGAGGCGCTCGGGCGACACGAGCAGCACATCGATCTCATCGGCCGCGAGCTGCTCCCGGATGCTCGCCCACTCGTGCGCGTTCGCCGACGACATCGACACGGCTCTGACACCCGCCCGGCTCGCCGCCTCGACCTGGTCGCGCATGAGCGCCAACAGCGGCGAGATGAGAATGGTCGGCCCCGCGCCGCGAGCCCGCAACATGAGGCTCGCGATGAAGTACACGGCCGACTTGCCCCAGCCCGTGCGCTGCACGACCAGGACTCGCCGCCGCTCATCCACGATCGCCGAGATCGCCTCGAGCTGGCCGTCGTGGAAGACCGCGTCGTCGCGCCCGACCAGCGCCCTCAGGATCTGCGTCGCGGCGGATGCGGTGGCCTCGGGAATCGTCGTGTCTGTCACTCCACGAGGCTCCCATGAACCACCGACATCGGCGTTCAGGCGGCGCGTCGTGCGCGCAGGAGAACACGCCCGAACGGACGGAGGCTACTCGTCGAGCGCGAGCTCCTTGGGCAGCTCGAACTCCTTCGAGCCGGTCTCCTCGACGTTGACGTCCTTGAACGTCAGCACACGGACCTGCTTCACGAAGCGGTCAGAGCGGTAGATGTCCCACACCCAGACATCTTTCATCGTGAGTTCGAAGTAGAAGTCGTGCTCGGTATCGCGCCTGACCAGGTCCACGCTGTTCGCCAGGTAGAAGCGGCGCTCGGTCTCGATCACGTACTTGAACTGCCCCGCGACGTCGCGGTACTCGCGAAACAGGGAAAGCTCCTGCTCGCGCTCGTAATCGTCGAAATTCTCGTCGTCCATGATCCGCCCAGTCTACGGGGTCGCGGCACGAAGCCATGTGTGCCTGTGGAGCTCGCTCGGGCCCGTCGCCGCGATGGCTGCGAGGTGAGCCGCGCTGCCGTATCCCTTGTTCGATTCCCACAGGTACTCGGGGTGGGCTTCAGCGGCCGAGATCATGAGGGCGTCCCGCTCGAGCTTCGCGATGACCGATGCTGCCGCCACCGAGGTGCAGTCGCGGTCGGCCTTGGGGCGCACCACGACGCGCAGCGGCGTGGAGAGGCACGGGGAGAGCCAGTCGTGCGAGCCGTCGAGCAGCACAACCGCGTCCGCGACCGGCACGCCGCTGGCGTGCAGCTCGGCGAGGGCCCGCTTGGCGGCGGATCCCAGGCAGGCCGTGATGCCGCGCTCGTCGATCTCGACGGCACTCGCATAGCCGACGCCAACGCTCATCGCCCACGCCTCGATGCCCGCGCGGGCATCGAGCCGACGCTTCGCGCTCAACAGCTTGGAGTCGCGAACGCCAGACGGAGCCCCGAGCTCGACGCTGTCCGCGGTGATGGCACACGCGCCCACGGCGACCGGACCGGCGATCGCGCCGCGTCCGACTTCATCCACGCCGATGACAACCCGGGCGGTCATCAGCAGCTCGCGCTCGACGTCGAGCGTCGGGTCGACGGGTGGGGTCACTCCTGGTCCGTCCGCTCCGGCACGCGGTCGAACACCTCTGGATAGTTGCCGAGGAACGTGAACCGGTCGAGCGGCCAGTTGAGCAGGAAGGCCTTGCCGACGACGTCGTCCACTGGAACGAAGCCGCCCCCTGGCTCATCCTGGTGGTACCTGGAGTCCTCGGAGTTGTAGCGGTTGTCGCCCATGACCCAGAGGTGGCCCTCCGGGACGGTCACATCGAACGGCATACCGGATGCCGCCTGCCCGTCTTGGAGCAGCAGGTACGGCTCGCCGATCGGCAGCCCGTTGATGAGCACCTGGCCGTACTCGTTGCAGCAGGAGACGACGTCGCCAGGCAGCCCGATGACGCGCTTGATGAGGTGGTTGCTCGTCTCCTCCGGCTTCAGGCCGACGAACTCGAGTGCACCGTCGAGAGCGGCCTGAGACGGCGACTTCTCGGCGGGCGTCACGGCAGGGAGCCATCCGCCCGGGTCCTCGAACACGACGATGTCGCCACGGTCGATCCCGACGAGGTCGGGCACCAGCAGATTCACGAGCACGCGATCCTCGACGACGAGGGTGTCGTTCATCGACGCAGATGGGATGTAGAACGGGCGGAGCAGGAACGTCTTGATGAGCATCGACATGACGATCGCGAGCACCGCGACGATGACGAGGTCGCGAGCGAACGACAGCATCGCCTTGCCGAGTCCGCGGCTGGGCGCCGGAGCCGGCTCGTTCTCCGCGATGAGGCCGACGGCGTGGATGGGCGCGCTCGCGATGTCGGAGGCGCCAAGACCCGAGGGGCGGTCGGTCCGACCAAGTCGGTGCCTGCCATCGTGCGGAGGCCTGCCGTGAGATGGGGCGCGGCGGTCGCGCGAACCCGCGTCGCCCATGGCTCCCCCTCGCGCTCGGTCCGCGGTGGCGGAACCCTCAGTCAGTGTGTGGATCGACACGAATGGCTCCCGCATTGGGGAGCCATTCGCCTACAGCTGGAAGCTTAGTTGTCGCGCTTCTCGCGGATCTTCGCAGCCTTGCCACGACGACCACGGAGGTAGTAGAGCTTCGCGCGACGCACAGCACCGCGGGACACGATCTCGATCTTCTCGATGACCGGGGTGTGCACCGGGAACGTGCGCTCGACGCCCACCTGGAAGCTGACCTTGCGGACCGTGAAGGTCTCGCGGACGCCTGCACCCTGACGTGCGATGACAACACCCTGGAAGACCTGGACGCGCGAGCGCGTGCCTTCGACGATGTTCACGTGCACCTTGACGGTGTCGCCTGGGCGGAAGTCTGGGACATCGCTGCGCAGCGATGCTGCGTCGATGACGTCGATAACGTTGGTCATGATTTCGCTCTCTGCAGTCGCCACAGGTCGGCTGCGAAGGTCAGTGAAGAGGTTGGCGTGCATCGCGAGGTGCTCTCATCCCCTGTGGCAGAGTTGAGCCGCGGCACAAGGATCTAGTAAACCATGCCCGCTTGACACCCGCAATGCGAACACCTGGCGGGCACGCTCTTGGTCGCGGAGGAGCAGGTCAGCGCCGGTCGTCGTCCGGTTCCGGGTCGAGCGTGATGACCTTGCCGGCGTCCGGTCCTGATGCTCCCCCTGGCCCCGCCGACGGCGACCGATTCCCTTGCGCACCGGGCGTCCCTGTCCCAGCCATGCCCGGCATGCCACCGAACAGACCGAACGGATCGACCTGCGGGCCCGCGGCCTGTGCTGCGGCGAGACGCTCCTGCACCACCGCAGTCAGCCGGCGGCGGGCGATCGATCCCGCGACGACCATGGAGAGGAACGCAGCGGCGAGCACCCAGAGCCCCGGCGCATCCGGCACGACAGCCCCCACGGCCCAGAGCAGCCAAGGGACGACGATGAGCGGCACATCGCGTGGCTGCAGCGCCTTGGTCTCGCGGATGTCCGGCCGAAGCCAGAAGTTCGCGGAGAGGATGAGAAGCCCAGCGACGGCAGCCAGACCCGCGAATCCGAAGACGAACAGGCGCGCGACGGGAGCACCCAGGATGAGCCAGCCCACGAACTGCCAGGCGGCGAGGAAAAGCGCAGCGGGGAGGAGTGCGCGGTAGACGAGACGGCCGATGCCCATGACCCAACGCTACGTGAGGTTCCCTAGCGGATGCAGATCGTTCGCTCACGGCACGAGCCCCGGTACGATTGCCGGATGATCGAGCTGCGCACCCAGAACGAAATCGAAGAGATGCGACCTGCGGGACGCTTCGTGGCCGAGGTCCTCAGCGAGCTCTCGCAGAGCGCCGCGGTCGGCACGAACCTTCTCGAGCTGGACGCCAGAGCGCACGAGCTCATCACGAAGCGCGGCGCGAAGAGCTGCTACATCGACTACCACCCCTCCTTCGGCAACTCGCCGTTCGGCAAGGTCATCTGCACCTCGGTCAACGACGCCGTCCTGCACGGCCTGCCGCACGACTACGCCCTCAAGGACGGCGACGTGCTCACGCTCGACTTCGCCGTCGCGGTCGATGGCTGGGTCAGCGACTCGGCGATCACGGTTGTCGTTGGCACGCCCCGCGAAGCCGACCTGCGCCTCATCGACACCACCGAGGTGGCGCTAGAGGCGGCCATCGAGGCGGCTCGCGCCGGCAACAAGCTCGGCGACATCTCGCACGCCATCGGGCAGGTCGCGAAGAACGCCGGCTACCCCGTCAACGTCGAGTTCGGCGGCCACGGCGTGGGCCGCACCATGCACCAGGAGCCGAGCGTCCCCAACCGCGGACGCGCGAACCGCGGCATGCCGCTCAAGCCCGGTCTCGTGCTCGCCATCGAGCCGTGGTTCCTGGAGACGACCGACAAGCTCGTCCAGGACCCAGACGGCTGGACCCTTCGCAGCGCCGACGGCTCACGAGGCGCGCACAGCGAGCACACCGTCGTCATCACCGACGGCGATCCCATCGTCCTCACCGCGCGCAGCTGACGCCACCGCGCGCCGCCGAGGCCACCGCGCGCCGCAGCGCACGAGAGCGACTAGCGGAGCTCGGGCGGCAGCAGCTCGGGCCGCACGCGCCGCGTGCGCTCGATCTGCTGCTCGTGACGCCACGCCGCGATCTTCGCATGGTGGCCGCTCAGCAGCACCTCGGGCACCTCTCGACCACGCCAGAGCGCTGGCTTCGTGTAGCTCGGGTACTCGAGCAGCCCGTCTTCGTGTGACTCCTCGACGAGCGACTCCGGGTTGCCGACGACCCCTGGCACGAGGCGCCCGAAAGCCTCGATCATGGCGGTCACGGCGACTTCTCCCCCGTTGAGCACATAGTCCCCGAGGCTCACGAGCTCGACCCTGGCGCGTTCCTCGGTGTCGTCGAAGACTCGCTGGTCGATGCCCTCATATCGGCCACAGCCGAACACGATGTGCGGCTCGAGCGCGTACCGTCTGGCGGTCGCCTGCGTGAACACGGTCCCCGCCGGCGAGGGGAAGACGACAAGCGGGCGAGCATCCGTCGCCTCGGAGCCCTCAGCCGGCTCGGCTGACCGACCCGCTGCATCGTCGAGAATGCCGTCGATCACCTGCCCCCACGGCTCGGGCTTCATGACCATGCCGGCACCCCCGCCGTATGGCGTGTCGTCAACCGTGCGGTGCCGGTCGGTCGTCGCGTCGCGCAGGTCGTGCACGCGCACGTCGATGATGCCGTCCTGTCGGGCCTTGCCGAGGAGAGAGACGTCGAGCACCTGGAAGAACTCGGGAAAGATGGTGACGATGTCGACGCGCATGGGCTCCAGCTTAAGCGGATGCGCGCCCGCGACTGATCGCGGGCGCGCACGAGGACGCAGATGACGAGGCGAGATTACTCGGCGTCGGCCTTGGCCTCGACGACCGGGGGCTTCGACTCGACCTGCGGCTCCTCGACTTCTTCGAAGAGGCCGTTGGGGGGCGTGATGGTGACGATGCCGGCCTCGAGGTCGACCTCGGCGACGATCGCCTTCACGAGTGGGACGAGCACCTCTGCGTCTGCGGTCTGCACGACGAGGAGGTCCTGCGCCGGGAAGTGCTCGACGCGGATGACCTTGCCGACGGACGCGCCTTCGCGCTGAACGTCGAGCCCGACGAGCTGATGGTCGTACCAGGCATCGTCTTCGAGCTCTTCGGCATCGTTGGAGTCGACCCAGAGGATCGCCTTGGCGAGGCTCTCGGCCGCGGTGCGGTCGCCGACCCCGACGAAGAATCCGACGGGATGCCCGTTGTACCAGCGGAGCTCATGCAGCTCCAGGCTCTTGCCGTGCCACTCATGGTCAGGCGGCACCTGGAGGCTGAAGCTCGCGCCTGGCACGAAGCGGCGGTCGGGCTCATCGGTGAAGAGCTCGAGCTTGATAGCACCCTTGAGACCGTGGGCCTTGGTGAGGCGACCGACACGGAGCTGGGTGATGCCCTTCTTCTTGCCTGCCACCTCAGTCGTCAACTACGTCGACGCGAACTCGGCGGCCATCGGCAAGTGCGGTCACTACGGTGCGCAGAGCCTTGGCAGTGCGGCCGGAGCGACCGATGACGCGGCCGAGGTCCTCGGAGTGCACACGCACTTCGAGGACCTCGCCGCGTGCAGCAGTGCTGCGGTCCACGCGGACATCGTCGGGGTGATCGACGATTCCCTTGACGAGATGTTCCAGCGCGGAAGCGAGCATGACTAGGCCTCGACCTCTTCAGTCGCTGCGTCTTCGGTGACCTCTGCGGCGGCCGGAGCTGCCTTCGGCTCAGCCTTCGGGCGCAGGACGGGCTTCTTGCCGGCCTCCGCGACGAAGGGGACCTTGGCCTCAGGTGCCTTGACCTGGTTCTCGGTCGAGCCCTCGCCCGTGAACTTGCCCCAGTCGCCCGTGAGCTTGAGCAGCACGACGACGGCCTCGGAGGCCTGTGCGCCGACGCTCAGCCAGTACTGTGCACGCTCCGAGTTGACCTCGATGAACGAGGGGCTCTCGGTGGGGTGGTACTTGCCGATCTCCTCGATGACGCGACCGTCGCGCTTGGTGCGCGAGTCGGCGACGACGATGCGGTAGTAGGGTGCCCGGATCTTTCCAAGGCGCTTCAGACGAATTTTGACAGCCACGTGTCTCCTGATGGTGTGTGTATCGGCGAACGACAGCCGGAGGGCGTGGGGCACACTCGGCAGAGCTCAATGGTGAACCGCGGGCCGGATTAGAGGGTCGAGCCCGCGAGACTCAACTGCCTAGTTTGGCAGATACTCGGCCAGTTAGCCAACCGCAGAATCGTCACCGGACCTCGGACGCTCGTCGAAGTCGACCGCGGACTCCCCGGCTCGCTCCGCGGCGCGTTGCCTGCGCTGCACGAAGAAGAGCACGATGCCGCCGATCAGCACGAGCAGAACCGCCCCGATGACGTAGGGAACGAAGTCCTGCGCCCCGGCGGTCGCGAGCTCAGTGAGGGAGTCCGAGTAGCGCATTGGGGCCTCCGATCCTGGGGCGGCGCGTGCCGTCGCCCTCCTCCTTTCTCTATATTGCGGCGGAAGCCGATTGGCCCGCAATGCAGACACGCCGCACCCCCTGGTGCGTCTACGCTTCAACCATGCGTTTCGCCTCATCAGAGCGTTCGACACTCGGTGTCGAATGGGAGCTCGGTATCGTCGACGCCGAGTCGCGGGAGTTGACCGGCATCGGGCCGGAGCTGATCTCGCGCCTCGGCGACGAGCGGTTCACGAAAGAGTTCCTGACGAACACCGTCGAACTCGTGACGGGTGTGCACCGTTCAGCGGGATCAGCGATCGACGAGCTGACAGGCCTCCGGGACTCGCTCCTGATCGCTGCCGACGCGGCGGGCGCCGGCGTGATCGGCTCTGGCACGCATCCGTTCTCCAAGTGGCGCGAGCAGCAGCGCTCGCCCGGCGAGCGGTATCGCATGGTCGCCGAGCGCTCTGGCCGCTGGGGTGGTCAGCTCGCGATCTGGGGCGTCCACACCCACATCGGGGTCGAGGACTACCGCAAGGTGCCGGCGATCATGCGAGCGACCCTCGCGAACTACCCCCTCATGCTCGCGCTCTCGGCGTCCAGCCCCTACTGGCAGGGCGAGGATACGACCTTCAGCTCGCACCGCACGATGATCTTCCAGCAGCTCCCGACCGGCGGCCTGCCTCCTGAGATGGAGACATGGGAGGACTACGAGCGAGTCGCCCACGACGTGCTGCACACGGGCATCGTCGACGAGGTGCAGGAGCTGCGCTGGGACGTGCGCCCGTCTGCGCACTGGGGCACGGTGGAGATCCGCATCTCGGATGGCGCGACGAACCTCCGCGAGCTCGGCGCCATGGTGGCGCTCAACCACGTCATCGTCGAGCACGCATCGCGTGAGCTCGATGCTGGCAGGGATCCGATCCGCCTGCCGTCCTGGTTCGTCCGTGAGAACAAGTGGCGCGCAGCACGCTACGGCCTCGACGCGATCATCATCGAGGACGCGCAGGGCAACGAACGCCCGGTGACGGAGGTGCTCGCCGAGCGCATCGAGGGCGACTACCTGCAGGTGGCGGAGGACCTCGGATGCGCGGATGAGCTCAGCTCGATCGCAGACATCATCGAGAGCGGCTCGTCGAGCGACCGTCAGCGACGCGTGGCAGAGCAGCATGACGGGGCGCTCATCCCCGTTGTCGATTCTCTGATCGCCGAACTCAAGGCCTGACGCTCCCGTATCGCGGACTGGGCTGGGCTGGACTGGGCCGGCTGGGTTTCCCCGATCAGGCTTTGTTACTTTGTCAGGACATTAGGTGTATGCTGACTCGTGTCCTCGTTCACCATCGGACTGAAAGTTGTACAGAGCCGTATGACCACTACAACAGCTACGTCAGCACTCGACCTCATCACGCTTGGCCGTGTGGGCGTCGACATCTACCCCCTCCAGACTGGAGTCGGGCTCGAGGACGTCTCGACCTTCGGGAAGTTCCTCGGCGGCAGCGCCACGAACGTCGCTGTGGCCGGCGCGAAGCACGGCTTGAACTCAGCGGTCATCACCCGCACGGGCGACGACCCCTTCGGCCGCTACATCGTGCGAGAGCTCGAGCGCCTCGGCGTCAAGAGCGACTTCGTGACACGCGATGACTCGCTTGCGACCCCGGTCACGTTCTGCGAGATCTTCCCACCGGACGACTTCCCCCTCTACTTCTACCGGCAGCCGAAGGCGCCAGATCTCAACATCGAGGCCGAGACGCTCGACCTCGACGCGATCCGCGATGCCAAGATCTTCTGGGCGACCGTCACGGGCTTGTCCGAAGAGCCGAGCCGAGCCGCCCACCACGCGGCGTTCGCGGCTCGCGCCCGCCGCGACCACACCATCCTCGACCTCGACTACCGCGCCATGTTCTGGCCGGACGCCGCCACCGCGACGGCCGCCATCGAACCGATCCTCGCGCAGTCGACGATCGCCATCGGCAACAAGGAGGAGTGCGAGGTCGCCGTCGGCGAGACCGAACCCCAGCGGGCAGCTGATGCGCTGCTCGAGCGAGGCGTCGACATCGCGGTCGTCAAGCAGGGCCCACGAGGAGTGCTCGCGAAGACCCGCGAAGGCTCCATCGAGGTGCCGACGCACTTCGTCGATGTCATCAACGGCCTCGGAGCCGGCGACAGCTTCGGCGGCGCCTTCTGCAAGGGCCTGATCGCCGGTTGGGACCTCGAGCACATCCTTCGCTTCGCGAACGTCGCCGGCGCCATCGTGGCATCGCGACTCGAATGCTCGACCGCAATGCCCTCGACGGCGGAGGTCGACGAGATCCTGAAGGAGAACTCCCTTGCCTGAGACCTACCGGATCCTCGACGAAGCCGCCTTCGACAGACTTCGTGACGCGCGCGCCGACGGCCCCGCTGCGCTCAGGGAAGCCCTCGCGGGCCGCAAGCGCCGCACGTCGCTGCTCCCGGAAGACCGCAGGCTCTTCTTCGTGGCAGCCGACCACCCCGCGCGTGGCGCCCTCGGAGTCCGCGACGACGCGATGGCCATGGCCGACCGCTACGACCTGCTCGACCGGCTCGCGCTCGCCCTCTCGCGACCCGGCGTCGACGGTGTCCTCGGAACACCCGACATCATCGACGATCTCGCCCTGCTGGGCGTGCTCGACGACAAGCTCATCGTCGGTTCCATGAACCGTGGCGGGCTGCGCGGCGCGAGCTTCGAGATGGACGACCGCTTCACGGGCTACGACGTCGACTCGATGGTGCGCGACGGCATCGACTTCGCGAAGACGCTCGTGCGCGTGAACCTCGCGGATGCGGGCACCGTCTCGACGCTCGAGGCCAACGCCCGCGCGGTCGATGACGCGGCGGCGGCGTCCCTTCCCATCATGCTCGAGCCGTTCATGAGCGAGTGGAAAGACGGGCGGATCGTCAACGACCTCTCCCCCGACGCTGTCATCAACTCGATCGCGATCACGTCCGGCCTCGGCAACAGCTCGGGCTCGACGTGGATGAAGCTGCCGGTCGTTCCCGAGATGGAGCGCGTCATGGCGGCGACGACCCTCCCGACGCTCCTCCTCGGCGGAGAGCCGAACGGTGACCAGGAAGCGGTGTACGCCAAGTGGGCGGATGCCCTCGCGCTTCCCGGCGTGCGTGGTCTCGTCGTGGGTCGCACGCTCCTCTACCCAGCTGATGGCGACGTCGCTGCGGCTGTCGACACGGCCGCGCGTCTCGTGCACACCCCGAGCTGAGCTCGGAACCCCACCCCTCTCGTCGCGGCAGCTGCCGCATCCACCAGCGCCGCTCCTGGCCGGCGCACCTTAGCGAAGGAAGATCAATGACTGACACTGCTCTGCCCACGATCCAGCACTGGATCAACGGCGCCTACTCGACGGCAGCACCCACGCGCACCTCGCCGGTCTTCAACCCGGCCCTCGGCACCGCGACGGGCAACGTCGCTCTCGCCGACGACGCCGAGATCAACGCCGCGATCGCCGCGGCGAAGGCCGCGTTCCCCGGCTGGTCGAACACGTCGATCGCGAAGCGCCAGAACATCATCTTCAAGTTCCGTGAGCTGCTCAACGAGCGGAAGCTCGAGCTCGCGAAGATCAT
>JBQDTF010000031.1:0-11528 GCA_052099095.1 Pseudoclavibacter sp. | reverse complement strand
TCGTCATGACCGGCCGCTACGGGCACATGGGATTCACCCGCCACGCGAAAAGATCTGACCACGACGCCGTCGATCACGCGCTGGAACGGGTGGAGCTCACCGAGTACGCGAACCGGCAGATCGGGCAGCTCTCCGGCGGCCAGAAGAAACGCGCCTTCGTCGCCCGGGGCATCGCCCAGGGGGCGACCATTCTGCTGTTGGATGAGCCGTTCGCCGGGGTCGACAAACGCTCCGAGGCCACGATCACCCGGCTGCTGCGCGAGCTTGCCGACGACGGGGCCACGATCCTCGTCTCCACCCACGACCTCCACGCCCTGCCAGGCCTTGCTGACGAGGCCGTGCTCCTCATGCGCCGCGTGCTCATGCACGGCGACCCGAACGAGGTGCTCCAGCCCGACAACCTTGCCCTGGCCTTCGGCCTGGACGTCCTGAACCGAGGCGACAACTGATGAACCTGATCGACTTCTTCCTCGAACCCCTCAGCTACGACTTCATGGTGCGCGCCCTCGCGACCACCCTGATCGCCTCGATCGTGTGCGCGGTGCTCTCCTGCTGGCTCGTCCTGATCGGCTGGTCGCTCATGGGCGACGCCGTCTCCCACGCCGTCCTCCCCGGAGTGGTCCTGGCCTACATCGTCGGCGCCCCCTTCGCCCTCGGCGCGGTGATCTTCGGGTTCCTCGCCGTCGCCCTCATCGGCGCGGTCAGAGACACCAGTCGGGTGAAAGAGGACGCCGCGATCGGGATCGTGTTCAGCACCCTGTTCGCTCTGGGGCTCGTGCTGATCTCCGTCACCCCGTCGCAGACCGACCTGAACCACATCATCTTCGGCAACCTGCTCGGCGTGTCCTGGGCCGACCTCACCCAGGTCATCATCCTCGGCGCGATCACCTTCACGATCCTCGTCACCAAACGCCGCGACTTCACCCTCTACGCCTTCGACCCCACCCACGCCCACGCCATCGGCCTCAACCCGAAGCTCCTCGGCGCAGCGCTCCTCGGCCTCCTCGCGCTCACCGCCGTCGTCGCCCTCCAGGCCGTGGGCGTGATCCTGGTCGTGGCGATGCTGATCATCCCCGGCGCGACCGCCTACCTGCTCACCGATCGGTTCGGACGCATGCTCGTCATCGCCCCCGCGATCTCCGCAGCCTGTGCCGTCATCGGCCTGTATCTGAGCTACTACCTCGACACCGCCTCCGGCGGCATGGTCGTCCTCGCCCAGGGAGCCGTATTCGCCCTCGTCTACCTGTTCAGCCCCCGGCACGGACTCATCGGAACCCGGGTCATGAGCACACGCCGCAGGCGCGCACTCGCTTCCGCTCAGTAGGGGCATCCCGCATGCACGGCAAGAGCGACCGGTCAGGGACCAGAGCACGCTATCTCCGTGCCATCTGGTCCCAGACTGAGAACAGTGACGCTCCGGTTACGGTCACGGGCCTTGCCCGTGCGCTGCGGTTCGTGCCGGGGAGCGTGTCCGAACAGGTGAAGCGACTCGTCGATGACGGCCTCGTCGACCACGAACGGTATAAGAGTATTTCCCTCACTCCTACGGGACACCTCGAAGCGATGCGGGCAGTGCGGGCGAACCGGATACTTCGGTGCTTCCTCCACGACGTCCTCGACCTGCCCTGGAGCGAACTCGCTTCCAATGCGGACGCATTGGAAGCCAGCAGCTCACCCCGCTTCCTCCAGCGAATCGAAGCTTCCCTCGACCAGCCCACCCACGACCCCTACGGGCAGCCCATCCCCACCCCAGACGGTCACATCGAATCCCGCCGAGATGCCCGTCTGCGGGAACTCGCACGCCCGCGATGGGCTCCCGTGAGGATCACGCGCGTCGCCGATGCGCCACTCGAAACACTGGTCTTCCTCGACCAGCGACACCTTCGCCCCGGCACACGGTTACGCATCCAGGCCTGCACAGCGGAAGTCGACATCATCGAGGTCCGCTCGGCGGAATGGCATGGCACGCTGCTCCCTGTCGGAGCAGGCGTGCTCCATGCATCACTCCACGACGAAGCTGCGGGGTGACGGCATCAACTGGCCACGACAGACACATAGAGTGCATCTGTCGCCGAACGCCCCAGTGCTACCGAGGTGTCCGATCCCTTCACTCGCGCGTCCAGTGCGTCCGAGAACGGGGCACCTTCGCCGATCTCCAGCGTTGATCCGATTAGGAAACCATGCTCTTCGAAGAACTGCAGGAGCGCCGGGTCCGAGTCTGAAATGCGCTCGACCACCACTCGGTGCCCCGCCCCCACTTTGGTCAGTTGCGTCGCGTCCGGGATATGCACCGTCCCGTCAGCGGATGGGATCGGATCCCCATGAGGGTCGCGGGTGGGGAACTCTAAGAACTCGTCGATCCGGTCGATCATGAAATCTGACACCGCATGCTCAAGGTGCTCAGCCTCGTCATGCACCTGATCCCACGAGTACCCCAAGACACTGACGAGGAACGACTCAATCAGCCGGTGCCGACGCACCATCGCCAGCGCGTAGGAGCGCCCCGTCTCCGTCAGCTCCACCGAACCATAAGGAGCATGCTTGACAAGACCCTGCGTAGAGAGCTTACGGACAGCATCCGAGACCGAAGAGAGCTTCAACCCTGTTCGCTCCGCGATCAGCGTCGGCGTCACCGGCACCGACGACCACTCCGTCAGACCCCACACAGCCTTCAAATAGTTCTGGGTGCTCGCGGACAACTCAGAGACGGACATGACCTCAGCATAACGCCGAACATGCAACTACGGCATGGCTATACTCAAAAGTACGGCGTTGAGGCGGCGCGGTCATCGACAGACGTTCGCCAGCCACAGGAGCTACCGGTCCAGCCGCGACTGGACCAGTGGAACGTACGACGCATCCTTCTCGAAGCACAGCACGCGATAGCCATCGCTGACCGCTGCTTCCGCCGTCGCCCCCGATCCAGCGAATGGCTCCAGCACCACTCCGTGCGGCGGGGTCACCAGCGTGACGAGCCAGCGCATCAACGCCAACGGCTTCACGGTTGTGTGTGAGACCCCGAACGCGCGGGGTCGTTCCGCAGTGGAGGGCTTGTGGTCAAAGCGGAAGATCGGGAACTTCCGCGACAGCGACTCGCCCTGCCACGTCCCCGTCAACACATCCAGCGCATCGGCCTGGCCCGGATCGAAGGCGACGTTCGTGGGCCACCGGCCGTCGGCGAACCGTCCGCCGTCGATGTTGAGCCCGCCGACACCGTGCTCCAGGACATTGCGGACGAGGTTTCCTTCGGGGGGTTTGCGGGCGATGATGATCGGCTCGAACGCCGGTCGTAGCGCCGTGCCCCACCCCTCCCACCGCTGCGCGTCCTTGGTCACCGGAGTGCCCTTCGAGACGACGGTGCGGGTCGCACCGAGCACCCCATCATGATCCGTGGCCTGCACGACCCGGTCGCTGCGTTGCATGCCGTGGTGCTTGTCGATCGCGTGCGAGAGGTCCATGCTCTTGGGCATCCCGGTGGTGTGCAGCCATGCAATCTGGTCCCGGATCTCGAACCCTGCATTCTCGATCCCACGCACCATCCGATGCCAGGTGCGTGCACCACCGAACGCTGCAACATACGCCCCCGCCTTCAAGGCATGCAATGCTCCTGTGGCCCACGCCGTGCACCACGTCTCGAACACCTCCGGTGCACTCATCCCACTCGTGTCGAGGTGCGGGAGGGATTCCCTGAACCCGGACGCGTCATCCCAGGCCTGTCCGTTGAAGCTCAACCCGTACGGCGGGTCAGTGACCAGAGCGTCGATGCTCGCCTCGGGCAGGAGCGGGAGGAGCTCGACCGCGTCACCGAGATAGAGCGTTGCTCGCTCATCAGCGAAGACGGGCTTCGGAAGTTCGGTCAGCGGCGGGGTGGGGTTGGACATGATCGTGGCTCCCTGCTGTTCGGGGCCTGTCCGCGCTCGTGTGCGACGAACAGGGGTACCCAGCAGGTACGGGCCACACCGACAGGCCCGAGCCGACACAGCCCCAGCGTCGACGCCACACGAGAGTCAGTCCCAGCGGGCCAGATCTGAGCTCCACGAGGGGCCCGCGACTCGCCGATTTCCCAGTACCAGCCTTCTCCCACACACGATCGGCAATCAGCGATCGAGCCCCTGGAAGGGCTCTTGGAAGCGCCGCTATTGGGGTGCGGAGCCTGCGGTTTCGATCGGCTTGTCCCAGTTGAGCAGGTATCGGTAGTAGAGGCCACGACGGATCTTGCGCCCGGGCAAGACCTCGCCACTTTTCTGCCGGATCACCGTGAGGCTCTCGCGCGGTTCCGCCGTGGGGACTCCGATGTCGTCCGTCTCGCGGTGCAGGAGCGATCCGATCCTCGCGAATGGAAGGGCGGCTACCGAGAGGATCCAGTCGATCGGGGCGCGGTTCGCCGCGAGCCCGACGACCATCAGGTGCCCTCCGGGACGGAGCAGCGCAGCGGCTTTCTCGAGCGTGGGCTGGAGCTCCATGTGATGGAGTGTCGCTACAAAGATGATCAGGTCGAACCGTGCGGCACCGGGATCGAAGGCCGTAAAGCTGGTGCACTGCAGCGAAACGTTCCCAGCGTCGTGCAGTCGGGTGCGTGCGCGTGCAATGGTCTTCGCATCAGGTTCGATGCCGACGGCTGTGGTGACGTGGGGTGCAAGGCGCTGTAGCAGGAGTCCGTCGCCGCACCCGACGTCCAGCACGTCGCGCACGTCGTCGCGTTGGGCTGTGCGAAGAATCCATCCGTGGTACGCGGTGTTGTGATTCCAGTAGCCGCCCACATCACCAGTCTTCCAGAACACCGCCATCTGCGACCTGCTGCGACTTCGCGGTGGACGGTGCTTGTCCGAACACCGTTCGATAGGCGCGGGACGCGTGGCTCAGATCGTTCCAGCCAACGAGGCGTGCGGCTTCGCTGACATTCACAACACCTTCGACGAGAAGTTGATGCATCCGGCGCGCGCGGGCCTCGCGGAGGTACCGGGCCGGCGACATGCCCGTGTGCCTGGCGAACAGACGGTTGAGTTGGGACGGCGACAAAGCCACCCTGTTCGCGAGGGCTCGCACCGTCCACGAGCATTCGAGGTCGCTCTCGAGAAGCCTGATCGCCTCTTCGACCTCTGGATACCGGAGATCGGGCATCACGACGGGCATCGCACCGCCAGGGTGGATGAGACCGAACACGTGTGCCATGACAGCCATTTGCTGTAGCTCAGCGTCCGGCGAGGTCGTTCCGAGCCGAGTGAGCTCGTGCAATCGGCGGCGAAGCTGCGCGCGACGAGACGGCGTAACGGCGAGGAGCCGGGGCTCGGAGGCACAGATGAGTTCCTCGAGGAACGGTGCTGTGCTCGGGAGCCAGCGGAGTTGGTCGAGAGCGAACTGCGGGTCGATGTAGACGGCGATCGTTTCAACGACAGCAGACGGCGATCCCACATACGTCCGATCCGCGGGAAGGAACGCGATCTCCCCCTCGCCCATCTGCAGGGCACCTGCGTCGTACGTGACCTTTGTGCGCCCCCCTGAGACATAGACGAGCTTCATCCGCGCGGACCGGGTGGGTCCGACCGTGCTCACAGCTTGCGCACGAAGCGCACTGACAGGCCCAGTAAGGGCACGGACGCGCTCGGACGGTGAGGTCTGCGGTGGAGGTGTCCGTGCTCCTTCCAGGCCGGAGCCAACCGCAAGAGGAGCACGGACGTCACGCGGCAAGAGTCCTCTCCCGGTCTGAGCGGAGCTTTCCGTGCCTGCTTCCATTAGTCAACGCTGATAGTCAACGCTGACTTTCGCGCGGCTGGCAGCACGATGTGCGCCGGTCGGTACTATCGCAAGCCCATACGACATCACCGCTCTGGGCTCCCGCACCGTCTAAACCTCTGGGACGCGGTCTGCCCAGTGGTGCTCTGTGGAGGCTAAGCGGTCCTGGCGGAGTAAAGCGGGAGCCGGTGGTCTTCGACGAACCGATCCTCCCCGAGCGCTTGACCCAGGTCAGGAAAGTGCAGCTCTGGGCTCCGCACGATGACCGGCTCGAGCGTCTGCCGGGAGTCCTCGGCGAGATGGACAACCTCACCTCACTCACTGCAGGCAGTGGTAGCTCGGAACCCTCGCTGGTGAGAGATCCGTGCTGGTGATCTTCCCGACTCGTTGGAGGAGCTACGCATTCTCGAGGAAAACTGATCGTCCGCCCCGGCGAGCGATCGCAGCAGCGACGTGACACGCTGTGACCGCCGGGTCCGGTATCGGCACGAACAGCCCGGGCGCGACCGAGGAGGCCATGCTGGTCTGGATCCGCCGCTGGCCGGACGGGCTCATCTGCTCCGGCTGCTTCGCCCGGGCGATTCGACCTCTCTGGGGAGACGGCTCGCGGGCCGCGCCCAGAGTCGCTGCACGGCGCGAGTTCATCGGATCGCGCCTGACCTCTCAGGCGGCGCTGCCTCCATGCTGGAATGCACGTCGTCATCGTGATGGATCGGCTCAACCTGCGGACGTCGACGACGAGGACTGAACACCAGCTGCGGAACCCCGTCGATGTCGAGTCGCCGGACGTCGATCCCGTACACGGGGGTGAGCACCTCGGGGGTGAGCACCTGTGCCGGTGCGCCCCTCGCGACCGCGGTCCCCTCGTGGAGGAGGACGAGCTCGTCGCAGTAACGGGCGGCGAGGTTGAGGTCGTGTAGGACGACGACGGTGGTCAGGGGCAGATCCTGCACGAGGGAGAGGATGTCGTGCTGGTAGCGCACGTCGAGATGGTTGGTGGGCTCGTCGAGCAGGAGATGATGCGCCCCCTGCGCGAGCGCCCGGGCGATGAGGACGCGCTGCCGTTCACCGCCGGAGAGCTCGTCGATGGAGCGGGAGGCGAGGTGGAGCACGCCTGCCCGACGCATCGAATCCTCGGCGGCGTGCTCATCTTCCGCCCGGTAGCTGGACCAACCGGAGATGTGCGGGGAGCGTCCCAGGAGGACCGAGTCCCATGCGGTCAGCGGAAGACCGCTGGGCTCCTCCTGCGCTACCACCGCCAAGCGCTGGGCCCGCTGCACGGGGCTGAGCGCCTCGATGGGATCGTCGTCGATGAGCACAGTGCCATCCTCCGTCCGCACCGCCCGGAGGATGGCCCTCAACATGGTGGATTTGCCCGACCCGTTGGGGCCGATGAGGCCGACCGTGCGACCCGACGGCACGGCCAGGTCGGTGGCGTCGAGGGCGAGCGTGGAGCCGTACCGGACGGTGATCTCGCGCGCGGTGATCATCAGGTCAGCGCACCGGTGGCTTCGAGGATGGCGCGAAGCCCCCGGAGCGCACCGGGGTCGGGCGCGAGGTCACTGGCGAGGACCCCGATGATCCGATCATTCTGCACGGCCGCGAGGTTTGCCGCGCCGGGGTCGGACAGCAGCCTCTGCTTCGCCTCCTCGAAGGTCTCCCCCCAAAGCCCGTAGGCGAGCACGATGGTGTGCGGGTCAGCGTCGAGGAGCGTCTCGATGTTCGTTCCCTCGACGTAGACGGAGCCCTCGTCGCCGTAGACGTTGTCGAGCCCGGCCCGGGCGAGCACGTCGTCGGCGATGCCCAGTCCGCCGCGAGCGGACATGGCGGCGGACTCGGAGAAGTAGTACACGACGGCCCCAGTCTGCGTCTGACCGCCGTCGCCGGCGGTCGCGGTCAGGGTCTCGAGCTCCTGCCGCATCTCGGCCAGATTCTCGTCGGCGACGTCCTCGGTCCCGAATATCCCCGCCAGGCGCTCGACGTCGGCGAAGATCGCCTCGAAGTCGGTCTTCCCGGATAACGCGGTGCCGTGACCGCACTCCCCGTCGATGACGACGTTCGGGATCCCTGCAGCTTCGACGTCCTCGGGGGACGCGCCGAGCAGCCCGTAACCGACGATGATGTCGGCCTCGGCGCCGACGATCGTCTCGATGGCGGGGTCGGCGGGATCGATGATCGGCGCATCGTCCGGAGCGTGGCGCAGCCCCTCTGGTAGTTCGCTGCCGAACTCTCCGGCCCGGGCGGTGATCCGGTCGGACGCGCCCGCGGCATCGAGCAACTCGACGGCGGAGGTGCCGATGCTCAGCACTGACTGAGGCTCCTCGGAGATCGTGAGCTCCTCGTCGCAGTTCGGGACGGTCATGGGGTATGACGCGCCGGTGTCGGGAACCTCGGTCTCGGCGGCTGGATCGCCGGCGCAGGCCGCCAGAGCCAGTGCTGTGCCGACGGCGATGAGTCCGATGGCTGAGTGTCGAGAGATACGTGAACGGGGCACAATGTGGCCTTTCTTCCTTGTGTGTTGGCGATGCGTGGCGTCAGCGACTGAGCGAACGCCGGATGAGGACGATGAGCATGGGGGTGCCGATGAGCGCGGTGAGGATCCCCAGCGGCAACTCCCTGGGCGCGAAGGCGATGCGGGCCAGGGCGTCCGCTGACACCAGCAGCAGCGCACCGAGCAACGCCGCGGTGGGATACACAATGCGGTGACGGCCTCCGACAAGCCGGCGGGCCATATGCGGGACGACGAGCCCGACGAACCCGATGAGCCCGGACACGGCGACGGCGACCGCGACCGTGAGGCTGACGGCGAGAGCTGCAAGCGCCCGGAACCGGGTGGGGTCGGTCCCCAGCGCCAGAGCGGTGTCGTCGCCGATGGCGAGAGCATCGAAGCGTCGGGACCAGAACATGAATAGGACGAGGGAGAGCACTACGGCGAGGGCGAGGATCGGCACGGATCCCCATCGGGACTGGGCGAGGGATCCGAGCATCCAGAACATCACCGCTCGCGTGCCGTCCCGGGACTCGCTGGCGAAGACCAGGAAGTTCGTCAGGGCTGTGAGCGCGAAGCCGACCGCGATGCCGGCGAACACCAGCCTCGAGGTGATCAGTCGTCCGCCGATGCGCGCGATGGACAGCACCAGGGCGATGGCCAGGACCGCGCCGATGAACGCGCTGCCGGTCAGGGCGGCGGCACCGAGCCCGCCGCCGATACCGAACAGAATGCTCGCGGCCGCGCCGGTCGAGGCTCCTGAGGAGATGCCGAGGAGGTAGGGGTCGGCCAGCGGGTTGCGCACCAGCGCCTGGATGGCGACGCCCGCCATCGCCAACGCAGCACCGACGAAGGCGCCGATGATGACCCGGGGCACGCGGATGAGCCACACGATCGACTCCTCCGACGAGCTCCACCACGGCGTCACCGGCACGCCCGCCTTCTGGGCGACGACGGCGAGGGCGACGTCGGGCGCGACGGCGACCGGGCCCAGCCCGACCGCGACCACCGACACGACGAGTAGCAGTACGGCGAGAGCGCCGACGAGCGCTCCCCGGCCGCGGCGCAGCGCCCGGGAGCTTTCTCTCGGCGATGCGTCGACGCGTGCGGCCTGCCCCGGCGGAACGAGCATCTTCACAGGCCAAACTCCCTAATTGAGAACGATTATCGTTTACGTTAGCATTCAAGCGTGATCCATCTCCAATTGCTCCGGCTGCTGCGCCCCGTCTGGGCGGGCATGCTGCTGGCGACACTCGTGGGCCTGGCGCTGAGCGCGCTGGCGATCGCGCAGGCGCTGGCGACCGCCTCGCTGTTCTCCGGGATTGTCGACGGCCTGTCCCTGTCGGCTTTGGTGGGGCCGTTCGCGGTGCTCGCCGCGGCACTCCTGCTGCGCCCTGCAGCGACTGCGGGTCGCGAGCTCGTCGCCCACGGCGTCGCCAGCCGGATGAAGCGGGCGATGCGGGAGAAGTTTCTGGAGAAGGATGCGGCGCTGGGGCCGTTCGCGGGCCAGGACGCGCGACTGGGCGAGCGGCACGCGCTCCTCGTCGACGGGATCGAGAATCTCGAGCCCTACGTGACCCGGTACCTCCCGCAGGTGATCGTCACGATCATCACCGCGGTCGTCACGGTGAGCCTGCTCTTGTCCATTGACCCGGTCGTCGGGGCGGTCGCCGCCGGCACCGCGGTCTTGGTGCCGCTGGTGCCGCGGCTGTGGGACCGGGTCCTGCGCGGCCGCGGGGACGAGCACTGGAGCGCCTACTCCCAGCTCCACGCCGACGTCGTGGACTCCATGCGCGGCATGGAGACGCTGAAGCTACTGGGCGCCGAGCAGCGGCGACGTGCGGAGCTGGGCCGATCGGGAGACTCGCTGTTGCGCTCGACGCTGAGCCAACTGCGGCTCTCCCTGGTCGAGTCGGGACTGACCGGCTTCCTGCTGGTCGCCGGCCCCGCACTCGCCCTGGGCGTCGCCGTAGCCCGGGTCGGCTCCGGCGCGCTGGAGCCCGAGGCGCTCTTCGCCGTCGCGCTCATCGGCTTCGAGATCTTCCGACCCTTCCGAGATCTGTCCAACCACTGGCACGCCGGGTACCTGGGAGTCACCGCCGGCACGCGCCTGCTGGCCTACTTCAACGCCCCAGTGCAGGGACCCGCGAGGAGCCTTGTGGCCAACGATGTGCCCGAAGGCATCGCGGTCGATATCGACAACGTGCGCGTGCGCTACCCCGGGGCGGACGAGACTGCTCTCGACGGGCTCACCCTGCGGATCCCCTGGGCGACAGTGACCGCGATCGTGGGCGGCTCCGGATCAGGCAAGTCCACGGTGGCGAACGTGATCCTGGGCCTACTGACCCCCGACGAGGGGCGGGTGGCGGTCGTCGGGGGTCAGGGCCGCCCGCCCGTGAGCCTCGTCTCCCAGGACCCCGTGATCTTCTCCGGCACGCTACGGGAGAACCTCGCCGTGATCGCCCCCGACGCCGACGACGCGCAGTTGCGCGAGGCGCTCGCCCTGGCAGAGGCCAGCGAGCTCGCCGATCCCTCCCGCGGGGGCCTGGACGCTCCCGTCGGGGACGGCGGGGCACTGCTCTCCGGCGGACAGCGCCAACGGGTCGCGATCGCGCGCGCCCTGCTGCGAGGTTCGCCCGTCCTCATCCTCGACGAGGCCTCCTCGGCGCTGGACGTACGCCGCGAGCACGACCTGCTTGCGAGCCTGCAGCGCTCGGTGGCCGAGGGCGGCCTCACCGTGATCGTCATCGCGCACCGGCTCTCAGCCATCCGGGAGGCCGACGACATTCTCGTGGTCGACGACGGCCGGATCGTCGAGCACGGCACCTATGACGACCTGGTCCTCGCGGGCGGCGTCTTCGCCCGCCTGCACGCGGCCCAGTCGCAGGTGGTAGCGCAGTGAGCGGGGCAGGATCCATGCTCCGACCGGTGCTGCGGCTGCTGGGCGAGGTCCGCGAGGAGCGCTGGCTCTTCGCCCGCTCGACCGTGTCCATGACGGCGTTCCAGCTCGCCACCGCTGTCGTGGCCGGGATCAGCACCGCGATCGCGACCGTCGTCGTCGACGGCGGACCCACTGGCCTCGTGAATACGCTGATGATCGCCCTGGTCACAGCAGTGGTCGCCGTCGCCGTCTTCACGTGGATCGAGTCGTGGCTCAGCCATGTTCTGGCCTACCGGGTGATCAACGCGCTGCGGATGAAGGTGTACGACGCTGTCGAGCGGATCGTGCCGGCCCGCTCGGGCCGACGACGCGCCGGTGAGGTCGCAGGAACCGCCATGACCGACGTCGAGGTCCTCGAGTGGTTCT
>JBQDTF010000030.1:0-11702 GCA_052099095.1 Pseudoclavibacter sp. | reverse complement strand
ACCCCATCTCCCGGTGGTGTGCATCTTTTTTTTTTTTTTTTTTTGTTTGTATACCGTTTTTGTGGGCGCTCCTCTCGCAACGGGGTGCGAGAGGACGACCCGAGGGGGTGTCGTGGGTTAGGCGTTGATGTGCTTCGCCTTGAGTGCCTCGTACTCGCTCTGCGTGATGGCACCGGAATCGAGCAGGGCCTTGGCCTTCGCGATCTCGTCGGCAGGCGAGGCCAGTGCGACGTCGCGGATGTAGTTCTCCTGCGCTTCCTGGGCTGCCTTGATGGCTTGCGCCTGGCGTTGTCCCATGCCGGCGCCGCGCACGATCAGATACACGAGTGGGCCGACGACCTGGAAGACGAGGATGAACACGATCCAGAGAGCCTTGTGCCAGCCTTTGAGCAGGTGGTCCCGGAAGATGTCGCTGAAGATAGAGAAGATCACCATGATGTAGGCGATGAACACGAAGAACGTGAAGCCGTACCAGATGATGTTCCAGAAGTTAGACCAGTAGTCCATTTGGGTGCCTTTTCTCCCGGGCGCGCATGGGGGTTTCGTGGCGCCTCTGCGATCAGGATATGGCCTAGGGGGAGTTCGGGAAACGACCCGGGGAATGCATTCGGGATGCGCGGCCAGAAGCCGCGCATCCCGAATTTCGTCCGTGAGGAGAGAGTGCCTAGAGGGTGATGAGGCCGTTGGTCTTCGTCGTGGCCGCGTCGTAGCGCTGCTGCACGTTCTCCCAGTTCGCGATGTTCCAGAACGCCTTGATGTAGTCGGCGCGCACGTTGCGGTAGTCGAGGTAGTACGCGTGCTCCCAGACGTCGAGCATGAGCAGTGGGACGAGGCCGAACGGCACGTTGCCCTGCTGGTCGAAGAGCTGGAAGATCGCGAGCTGCTCGCCGAGCACGTCGTAGGCGAGCACTGCCCAGCCGGAGCCCTGCACGCCGAGTGCGACGGCCGTGAACTGTGCGACGAACTTGTCGAACGAGCCGAACTGCTCGTCGATCGCGGTGGCGAGCGAACCGGTCGCCTGGCCTCCGCCGTTCGGGGAGAGGTTCGTCCAGAAGATGGAGTGGTTGACGTGGCCGCCGAGGTTGAAGGCCAGGTCCTTCTCGAGCTTGTTGACGTTCGCGAGGTTGCCGCTCTCGCGGGCCTCTGCGAGCTGCTCGAGCGCGGTGTTGGCGCCCTTCACGTACGTGGCGTGGTGCTTCGAGTGGTGCAGCTCCATGATCTCGCCGCTGATGCTCGGAGCGAGTGCGGAGTAGTCGTAGGCGAGGTCTGGAAGGGTGTATGCGGTCATTGTCTGGCCCTCTTTCTGTCGTGTTTCGTGAATGGGTTCGTGGGGTCTGGCGTGAAGGGGTGCTATTCGCCGAAGGATGTCGCGTCGAGTCGACCGAATCGCCGGTTCTGGTACATGAGCGGCGGGACGCTGCTGCCGTGGAGGACTTCGAGCACTTCGGCGAGCACGATCGTCGACCCGCCTACCTTGACCGTACTGGCGATCCGGCAGCGCAGCGTCTCTCGGGCGTGGGGGAGGTACGGCTCGCCGGTGGGGAAGTGCTCCCAGCCCTGCTCGGGGGTGAAGCGGGGGGCTCCGCTGCGGGCGAAGTCGAGGGCGAGCTGTTCCTGCTCGAGGCTGAGGAGGTTGACGGTGACGTCTCCAGCTTCGAGGAGTCCGCCGGCGCTGCCCGTCGCCCGGGTGACCGAGAACGAGAGGGTGGCCGGGTCGACGGCGACTGAGCTGACACTCGACGCGGTGAGACCGACGGGGCCGGCCGCGGTCTGGGCTGCGATGATCGCGACAGCGGCGGGATGCTCCCTGAAGGCCGTCTTGAATTCTTCGGCCAACGCCGCTTGGGTCAACGCCGCTTGGACTGGTGCCTCGGGGGCGGGTTCTGTCATCGAGTGGGCTCTCTGCCTGTTCTGGAGGACGTGGAATCGGAGTTGCGTATGCGTGCTGTCTTCGAGGCTAGAACCTCAAGTATGGTTGAAGTCAATTCGAGCGGTGGGATTTCACTGTGAACGAGACACGCAAGGACACAGAGGCGCGCGAGCGCGCCCGCGGCGGGAGGGCGGACGCGGGTCGCGTCTCCGACGAGCTGCTCACGGTGAGCGAGATGGTGCGACGAACCGGGGTCGCAGCATCCGCGCTCCGCTTCTATGAGGAACTCGAGCTCATCGCGGCGGTGCGCACGGCTGGGAACCAGCGTCGATACGCGAGGCACATGATCCGTCGCGTCTCGCTCATCTCGGTCGCGAAGCGCCTCGGCATTCCCCTCTCGGATGTCCAGGACGCGTTCGCTGACCTGCCGCGTGACGCGACACCGAGCCAGGAGGACTGGGAGCGCGCATCGCGCCGCTGGAAGGGCACGCTCGAAGAGCGGCGGAGAGGTATCGAGCGACTCGAGCGGGAGCTCATGGGGTGCATCGGCTGCGGTTGCCTCTCGATGAAGGCCTGCGGTCTCCTCAACCCGGACGACGCCCTCGCCAGCGACGGATCTGGCCCCCGTCGGCTGGATTGACCTCGGCCCGCGTGACGTGACAAATGTCACGTCACGCGGTGACCGTCGGCACTGTTCGGAGTCGGCGGGTGCCCATATCGTCGAGGCAACGGCAGAGAGCCGGTTCGAGAAACAGGGGAGAAACCATGGCTGACTTCAAGATCGGTGACACGGTGCAGGTCACGGGGGCGACGATGACGGGGAACGTCGGCACCGTCACGTCCTACGACGAGAAGCGCGAGAAGTACCTCGTGCTCATCAGCGCGGTGACCCAGAACTACTTCACGGCTGACGAGCTGAAGCTCTTCACGGCCTGAAGGCTCTTCGCGGCCTAGGAGCCCTCCGCGGCCGAGGAGCTCTTCGAGGTCTGGGGGCGCTTCGAGCTCTCCACCGTCTCACCGGCCGCGGTGCCTCAGGCGCCTGCAGCGTTGAGGCCGTCGAGGTAGGCGTCCGTGGTGCGCTTCTGCGCGGCGCGGGCGTCTGCCTCGTCCGAGCCCGCGGCGATGGACGCATCCGCCCATGCTTCCGCGCTGAGGATGAGGAAGCTGCTCGCGTCCTTGCTCTGCACCCACGACGTCGTCTCGAGGGGGACGCTTGCGCCGGTCTCGAGGTGATTGGCCAGGCTCGCGAAGCTGAGGTCCCAGCCGATTCCGGTCGCGCCGACTCCGAACTTCGGCCACGTCTCCTCGTCGGTGGGCGAGTGGTGCTCGAGCGTGAGGGTCGAGTGCGTCTCGTCGACCTTCACGAAGTGCGCCTCGATGTGCGAGTGCTCGCCGTCGTACTCCCAGGTCGCGGTGAATGCGTCTGGCGCGTGGCAGCCGGTGATGTGGCCGTGCGCGTTGTCCTGGATCTGGTAGGTGCCGCCCTGGCGGAGGCTTCCGTCTACGGGAGCGAACCACTGGGCGAGGCGCGAGATCTCCGTAGCGGCAGACCACAGCGAGCTGCGTTTCGCGGCGAATGTCTGGGTGAGGGTGATGACGACTCCGTCGTGGCCGTCGAGCTCCTGCATCCGCACCGACCGGCTCACGGCGGCGAGCTGCGCGGCGCCGTCAAAGGTCGGAGTGCTGGTGGAGGCGGGCGTTGTGCTCATGTGCCCTCCTTCTGTGTCGATGCGGGATGAGCTGAGGTGCGATGAACTGGCAGACGGTGGAGATGGCCAGTGGAGGCGTGCGGTGGAGACGTGCGTGATGACGGCGTGCGCCTGTCGTCCAAGGTTCGCACCCCGGCGCATACCTTCGCAGGCTCGGCGCGGGGTTCCCTGTGACGATTACGTGAAGTTGCGGTTGCGGGCGTGCAACGACGCTCTGGGCCTGCCGTGCCTGCTGGGCCCCGGCGGTGGCTGCCGCGAGGCTACGGCACGCGGATGGCCTGGGTTGCCGCCGTCTCGCCCTTCCACGGGAGGAGGAAGAGGGCGAGGAGCCCGGCGATGATGGTGAGGCCGCCGACCATCCAGATGACGCCGGGCCAGTCGAAGTGCTGGAAGAAGACACCGCCGAGGAATCCGAAGACGCTCGAGCCGCCGTAGTAGCCGAGGTTGTAGAGGGCGGTGGCCTGGGCTCGGCCGCGTGTCGGGTAGGCGCCTGCCCAGCCGACGGCGACGGAGTGCGCTCCGAAGAAGGCGGCGGTGAAGATGGCGAGGCCCGCGATGACCAGCCACAGCTGCGGTGCGAGCGTGAGCGCGAGGCCGCCGAGCGAGACGGCCGTGGATGCGAGCAGCACGATCTTGCGGCCGTGCCGGCCGGCGAGGCGCGCGATGAAGGGTGACGAGAAGGAGCCGGCGAGGTACGTCACGAAGACGAGGGAGACGAGCCAGACGGGCAGGAAGTACGGGGCCTGGGTGAGGTGGAAGCCGAGGAAGTTGTAGACGGCGACGAACCCGCCCATGAGGAAGAACCCTTGCGCGAAGAGGCCGAGCATCCTGGTGCTCGAGAGGTGTGCGGTGATGGCTTTCCACGCTCGCCCGATGCTCGCGCCGAGGGTGCCGCCCGCGCTCTTCGCGAGGGGCGCGAACCCGCGCGGCTTCGGGATGAGCCAGATGAAGAGCACGGCCATGGCGACGGAGATGAGCGACACCGTCAGGAGGCCGAGGCGCCAGTCGAGGAGCTCGGCGACCGGGGTCGGGACGATTCGCCCCCCGAGCCCGCCGAGGGTGTTGCCTGCGACGAAGGTCCCCGCGGCGCCGGCAGCTGCCGTGGGGTGCAGCTCCTCGTTGAGGTAGGCGATGGCGCAGGCTGGCACTCCTCCGAGCGCGAGTCCCTCCATGAGTCGCAGGACGAGCGCGAGCTCGAAGCTCGGCATGAGGATCATGAGCAATCCGAGCACGGTGGCGCTCGAGATGGAGATCGTGATGGCGCGGACCCGCCCCATGCGGTCGGCGGCGATCGACCATGGCAGCACCGAGATGGCGACACCGAGGGTGCCCATGGACACCATGAGGGCTGCCGTAGCCGGGTCGATGGCGAAGGTCGTGGAGATCTCAGGCAGGAGCGCCTGTGGGGCGTAGAGCTGCGCGAATGTCGCGAATCCTGCACACAGCATCGCGAGCTGGATGCGCCGGTAGTCGCGGGACCCGCCGAGGTGACCGAGCCAGGGGTTGCCTGTGGATGGGGGCTTCGGGGTGCTGGTGCGGTCGGGGGTCACTCGTTCGAGGGTACTCCGGGGGCTGACGGTGAGCATTGTGCGACTGCATGAGGCGTCTCGGATCTCTCGTCGCCCTGAACGAAGCGCTGGGCGAGGGACAGCGCAGGGGCGAGAATGGGCGGATGAGCAGCGCCGAACGGGTCAGGGACAGCATCGTGCAGAGCGTCAACGACCTGGGGTTCGGGGCTCACGGGCTGCACGTGCGCGTTGGGCAGGCTGCGGCGGCGCACCGTTGGACGGAGGATGTGCGCGAGGACGTGCAGTCGGCCGCCAAGGCGGTCTGCGTCCTCGCGGCCGGCATCGCGGCGGATGAGGGGCTCATCGATGTCGATGCGCCGGTAGGCGACTACCTGCCTGCTGTCCCGCTCGGCGATGGTGTCGACCGGGTAACGCTGCGCCACCTGCTCACGATGACGAGTGGCATCGATCTGCCGTGGTCGGAGTCGATGATGACCGATTGGCCGGACCTCGCCGTCGAGTTCCTCGGGCGACCCAGCGGCGGGCGAATGTTCCAGTACTCCAACGCGAGCACGTACACCGCGATGCGGGTTCTCGCGACGAGGGTCGGCGACGTCGCGGGCTTCGTGACGGAGCGTCTCTTCGGGCCGCTCGGCATCGACGGGGTCGAGTGGGAGCGGTGCCCGAACGGGTGGATCGTCGCGGGTGGCGGCCTCTTCCTCCGCACCGAGGAGCTCGCGCAGATCGCGCGCCTCATCCTGGACCGTGGCGAGCTCGACGGGCGCCGTCTCGTGTCGCCGGAATGGGTGGATGGGATGCACACCGACTGGGTCAGTGCGGGCGAGCATCCGGGCTACGAGCGCTATGCGCTCGCGGGCTGGGACGGGCCGGGGCCCGCTTGGCGGATCCACGGTGCCTACGGGCAGATGGCGGTCTTCCTCGGCGACGCCGTCGTGACGATCACGGCCTCTGACCACTTCGGTGCCGATGCGATGGCGCAGAGGATCGTGGAGACGCTGGAAGCCGAGCTGCGCTGAGCTGGGCCGAGTCGGGCACGGCTGAGTTGGGCTTCGTGGATGCCTGTGCGGGGTTTCGGCGGACAGTGATGGGGGAACCCCCATCGTGTTCAGGAAGAGCTCGCACGGTCTCGCAGAGCAGGAGCGCAGCGTCGACCTAGGCGCGGGTCTTGCGCAGGATCCAGACGAAGTACGGGGCTCCGATCAGCGCGATCATGAGGCCGGCCGGGAGCTGCGACGGGGCTATGAGGGTGCGGCCGAGGGTGTCGGCGATGAGCACGAAGAGGCCGCCGAGCAGCATGGCGGCCGGGATGACTCGGCTGTGGCGGGCGCCGACGAGGGCGCGGGCGAGGTGCGGGGCGACGAGGCCGACGAAGCTGACGGTGCCGACCGCCACGACGGAGACGGCGGCGAGGACGGCGGCGATCGCGAGGACGCCGAGGCGGGTGCGTTCGAGCTGCACGCCGAGGATGCGCGGGGTGTCGTCGTCGACGGCGAGCAGATCGAGGTGGCGCCGGAAGCTGATGAGCAGCGGCGTGGCGATGAGGAGCGCGACGACGACGGGGATCACATCGGGGAGTGAGCGCCCGTAGGTGGTTCCGGACAGCCAGGTGAGGATGCGCGGGGTCTCCCAGGGGTCTGAGCGCAGCAGCAGGAAGGTGGTCACTGCGGTCAGCGCGTAGCCGCAGCCGATGCCGATGAGGACGAAGCGGTCGGGTTGCAGGCCGCCTCGCCAGGCGAGCAGGGCCACGACGGCGAAGGTGGCGAGTCCCGCGATGACGGCGAGGGCGACGAGTACGGGGCGGCCGCCGCCCCCGAGCCCGGTGGTCACGACGATGACGGCACCGAGTCCGGCGCCAGCTGTGATGCCGAGGAGGCCGGGCTCAGCGAGCGGGTTGCGGACGGTGCTCTGCACGCTGACGCCTGCGAGCGCGAGCGCGGCGCCTGCGAGGACGGCGGCTGCGATGCGCGGGGCGCGCTCATCGAGGGCGCGGGAGACGAGGTCGGGGGCTGCCTGCTGGAGCCACAGGGCGATGTCGCCGGTGCGGAGCCAGAGGCTGCCTGCGAGGAGCGCCACGACGACGGAGGCGAGCAGGAGAGCGGCCGCGATGGCGACGACGGTCAGGAAGCGGCGCCTGGTGCGGAGGAGCGAACGCACGGCTTGGGGGGCGCGCGTGGACCCGGCGTCGCGCATCCTGAGGGCCAGGATGACGATCACGATCCCGCCGAGCAGCGCTGTGGGGATCCCTGTCGGGATGGAGGTCGCCCCCTCGGCGCCGAGGATCGCGCGCAGGGTGGCGTCGGCGAGGAGGATGAGGAGCGCGCCGAGCAGGCCGGCCGTCGGCAGGAGGAACAGGTGGCGCCGCAGCGCCGGAACGCGGCGCGCGAGGAGCCTTGCCAGCACCGGTGCTCCCAGTCCGACGAACGCGATGGGGCCGGCGAGGGTCACGGAGATCGCGGTGAGCAGCACCGCGCAGAGCACCGCGGCGGTGCGGGTCGAGCGCACGGGCACGCCGAGGGATGCGGCCGCGTCTTCGCCGAGGCCGAGCACGTCGAGGCGTCGGGCGAGCAGGAGCGCGAGCACGACCATTGCCACGATGACCGGGGCGGCCCTCGCTGAGGCGTCGAGGTTGAGCTGCGCGAGGGAGCCGCTGCCCCACGCGAAGAGGCCCGTGGTGTTCTCCTTGAAGAGGATCAGCAGCATCGCGGTGCCGGCGTCGAGGGCCATGGCGATGGCGGACCCCGCCAGGATGAGGCGCGTGCTTGCGGTGCCGGCCGCTCGTCCGGTGATGCCGAGCACGACGGCGGCCGCGGCCAATCCGCCGAGGAAGGCGACGCCGCTCGACGCCCACAGCGGCACGGCGATGCCGAATGCGGCGACTGCGGTGAGCGCGAAGTAGGCGCCGGCGGTGACCGCGAGGGTGTCGGGGGAGGCGAGCTGGTTCCGCGATATCGACTGCAGGAGGGCTCCGGCGACCCCGAGCGCGAGCCCGACGGCGATTCCGGCGCTGAGGCGGGGCAGGCGGGAGCCCGTGACGATGTCGTTGACCGAGACGCCGCCGACGCTCACCTGCTCGCCCATGACCGCGCGGATCAGGCCGTCGGCGCCCAGCCCGGAGGTGCCCTGCGTCACGTGCCAGACGCTCACGCAGCCCACGGCGATGATGAGCGCGACCAGCAGGGCGACTCCGGAGATGATGGAGGGCGCTGTCTTGCCTGCCAGGTCGGGTGATGCGGTGTCGCCCGCGGTTGCCCTCCCGCGGTCGTCAACGACCGCCGCACCTGAACTGGTGCGGCGGCCGATGGCGCGACGGGTGGTGGTCACTGCCCGACGATCACGTCCACGAAGGCGTCGATGGCCTGCTCACCGGAGCGGGGGCCTCCCGCACCCCAGACCCCTGCAGGGAACTCGAAGGCGCGGCCGTCCTGGACGGCGGGGAGCGCCTTCCAGATCGGGCTCTGCTCGAGTTCGATCACGTAGCTGTCGGCGGTACCGTCGTTCGCGAAGATGAGGTTCGCGTCGCCGACGGCCGTGAGGCCCTCGATGTCCGTCTGGGCGAGGCCGTAGGCGGGGTCGACGCCTCCGCTGCCGTAGGCCTTGTCGATCTCGTCCGTCCAGGCGCCGGTCAGGCCGAGTTCCTCGCCCAGCTCAGTGAAGAGCGCGCCCTGCCCGTACGGTCGGACGACGACGTTGCCGCTCTCGATCCAGCCATCGAAGAACACGAAGTCGGTGGTCTCGAGCTGGGCTTCTGCGACCTCGGCCTTCGCATCGGCCAGGTGCTGGTCGAACTCGGCCAGGACCTGGTCGGCGCGTTCGCTGCGGCCGGTCGCGTCGCCGATGAGCGAGAAGACCTCCTTCATGTTCGCGATCTGGCCTGCGCCGTCGGCGCCGATCGTCGCGAGCACGGGAACGTCGCGCTCTTCGAGCTTCTTGAGCAGCTCGTCGTCGACGCTGTACGCCTCGACGATGATGAGGTCGGGGTCCGTCCCGTAGAGGGCGTCGAGGTCGGGCTCGCCGCGTTCGCCCACATCGGTCACGCTCTCCGGCAGGGTCTCGGCGCTCACGTACGTCGCGTAGCCCTCGGTGGAGGCGGCCCCGACGGGCGTGACGCACAGCGACAGCAGGTCTTCCGTCTGCTGCCATTCGAGGACGGCGACGCGCGTGGCTGGGGCGTCGAGTTCGACGGTGCGACCGAGGCTGTCGGTGAGCGACACGGGCCCGGTCGCCGTCTCGGTCGTGTCGTCTGCACAGCTCTGCGAGGCGACGGCGTCGCTCTCGGCGCTTGGCGCAGCCACGTCGGTGGTGCCGCAGGCGGTGAGCGCGAGCGCAGCGATACCGGTCATGGCTGCGGCCGCGAGGGTGCGGGTTCGGGTCATTTGGCGTCCTCTCGAGAACGATCGTGTGGGGGGAGGTGCTGGGTGGTGAGGTCGGGGATGCGCGTTGCCGGGGCGTCGGTCCGACGCCGGTGACTGCGGCTGACCGGATCGATGCGCAGCCGCTGCGTGCGCTCATCGAAGCTGACCTCGACGGGCACCTCGTATGCGGCGCCGATGTGCTCGGCCGTGAGCACGTGCGCGGGGGAGCCCGCGGCGAGGACCGCCCCTGAGCGCAGGAGGACCAGCTCGTCGGCGACGGATGCGGCGTGGTCGAGGTCGTGCAGGACGACGCCGACGGCGACGCCGTGCACGTCGGCGAGGTCGCGGATGAGGTCGAGGGTCTCGACCTGGTAGCGGAGGTCGAGGTGGTTGGTCGGCTCGTCGAGGAGGACGACTCCGGTTTCCTGTGCGAGGCACGCGGCGAGCCACACGCGCTGGACTTCTCCGCCGGAGAGCTCGCCGACGGCGCGGTCAGCCATGGCGCGCACGCCGGTGGCGTCGAGCGCGTGCTCCACGGCAGCCCGGTCCTCGCGGCTCGGACCGGCGAACTTGCGGCGATAGGGGTGGCGGCCGAACGAGACGACTTCGCGCACGCTGAGTCCCTGCGGGGCGCTGCGGGATTGCGCGAAGAGGGTGACCTCCTGGGCGAACTCGCGGGCAGTGGCCGCCGCGACCTGCCGCAGGGGCACCTCCGCACCCCCGTCGGCGAAGCCGCCGAACAGGAGTTGGCCGTCGCCGGGGGTATGCAGGCGCGCGAGGGCGCGCAGCAGGGTCGACTTGCCCGAGCCGTTGGGGCCGATGAGGGCCGTCACGCGACCGGGGGTGAGCTCGAGGGAGACTCCGTTGACGACGACCTGGCGTCCGAAGCCGAGCACAAGCTGTTCGCCCACGAGGCGAGACGGGGTGATGTTGCGCTCGCGGTGCTCGCCGCGTGGGCGCTCTGGCGCGGCGGCGACTGGACGGCGGTCGGCAGTCATGAGTGGAACCCCGTGTTGGTGGAAGGTGGTGCGCACAGGCGGTTCGAGCATGGGACGGAGTGGCGGCCAGTTGGTGCCGCTCACTACTTAGGCTTGCCTTGCCTGCCAAGAGTAGGTGGCCCTGACTTCGCACACAATCCTTGCTGCGCGACACGGCATACGGCCGAACGGACACTCAGCCTCGCGCGGGCGTCCCGAAGAGCGCGCCGGGGGTCGTGCCCATGACGCGCTTGAACGAGGCGATGAACGTGCTCGCCTGCGCGTAGCCGGTCAGCTCCGAGACCTCCTGCACCGTGCGTCCCTCGGTCAGGAGCGAGAGTGCGTGGTGGATGCGCAGGACTTGGCGCCACTGGGATGCCGTGAGTCCCGTGTGCGTCCGGAAGAGCCTCGCGACGGTGCGCTCGCTGACCCCCGCGAGCTCCGCCCACTCCTCGAGCGAGCGGTTGTCCGTCGGGTCGGCGAGCAGCGCCGTGACGATGGGCTCGAGTCGCGCGACGTGGGGAACTCTGAGGCTGAGCTGCTGGTCTGCGGGGGCGAGCACGTCGAAGACGACGGCTTCGGCGCGGAGCCTCGCATCGTCGGTGAGCGCTGTCCCTTCGAGGTAGGAGAGCAGCGAGGCGAGCACGGGGGTGACCTCGATCGTCATCGGCGCGGTGAAGCCGATGGGTGAGCGCTGCGGGTCGAACAGCGCGTCGAAGAGCGTGGTTCGCGCGGTCGTTCGCCCGGAGTGCACGGTGCCTGCTGGAATCCAGAGCGCGTAGCCGTCTGGGACGGTCACGATGGATTCTGCGAGGCGGACGGTCATCGTTCCGCCGCGAACCCACACGAGCTCGTGCAGCGGATGCTCGTGGGGCTCGAATTCCAAGGGTGACGCGACGAAGACGCTCTCGGAGAGGATCGCGAAGGGACCGGGAACCTCGTCGGCGACCTGCACATCCGGCAGCACCCGTGTCGTGAGCTCGCGTGGCCAGGACCCGTGTCCTGCCTCTGCTCCCGCCCGCTCGCTCATGCGGCAATGCTACGAAACCCGGGGCTGGGGGTGGTGCGCTCCCTGGATATCCGCGATGGCCCCGAGAGTATTCCGGCGTCGTCCCGTGGCGGGCATCGGGGGTGACGAGCGCCTCGGTTTGCGGACCGCCCAGGTCGTGTGTAAGCTATCCCCTGGTCAATCGCGCAAGCGAGAGACCGGGCGCCCGTAGCTCAACGGATAGAGCATCTGACTACGGATCAGAAGGTTAGGGGTT
>JBQDTF010000029.1:0-16572 GCA_052099095.1 Pseudoclavibacter sp. | reverse complement strand
CAAGCGGCAAACTCCTCACCGACCGACCCGAACACCACGACATCCACTTCAGACCAGACAACGAACCGCCTGGGGAACGTGAGCGTTTCCATGTGCCACCACCCAACTGGCACGACAATTCGGCGCCGATGACACCCACCGCCGAGAACCCATCAACCCGGGCTCCCGACAAGCCAGCACCGTTCTGACCACGACCAGCACGCTTCTCCCTGATCACGACCAGCACGCGTCCGATCAGGGACCTGATGCCCCGACTGGGTTGGCCGCTCCAGTCGGTCCCTCGGCCTCGCTCCATGTCGAGACGCCGGTGGGCCAGACCAGCCACGTGGTCATCTCGCGATCCGGCCAACAGGCCATTGTCGGCTGCAACGGCTGCTACGGCTGCGACGGTCTAGGCTCCCGGGCCCTCCGCGAGTGCCTCAAGCTCTTCAGCCTCGCGGCGCGCAACCCGCTTGCTGATGACGAAGCGCCACATGAGACCAAGCCCGAGGAACCAGAGGGGCAGCACGATGAGGCCCGCGCGAGTGTCCTCCCCCATGAGGAGGGCGAAGAGGATGAAGGCGAAGAACGCCAGGATCACCCACGGCATGAAACGGCCGCCTGGCATCTTGAACTTGGATGCCTCGTGCAGCTCCGGTCGCTTCTTCCTGAACATGATGTAGCTGACGAGGATGAACGTCCAGGTCGCGATGAAGTTGAGTGAGCTCACCGAGGTCACGACCGTGAAGGCCGCCATGACGTTGTCGCCGAGCGCCAGCACCGGCAGTGCCGCGAAGAGGAAGGCAGTCGTGAAGAACACTCCCTGGGTTGGCACGCCGCGCGCATTCAGGAGACCGAATCGTCGCGTGGCCTGGCCGTCCTTGGCGAGTCCGTAGAGCATCCGCGTCGACGAGTAGAAGCCGGAGTTGGCGCTCGACGCGGCGGAGGTGAGCACGACCAGGTTCACGACGATGGCGGCGGCCGGGAAGCCGATGAGCTCGAACATCGAGGTGAAGGGGCTCACGCCCGGCTGGATCTGGTCCCACGGTGTGACGGACATGATGATGACAAGCGCCCCGACGTAGAAGACGAGGATGCGCACGACCACCGAGTTGATGGCCTTGGGCAGGTTCCTCTCTGGATCCTCAGCCTCCGCGGACGCCGTGCCGACGAGCTCGATCCCGACGAACGCGAACACGCCCATCTGGAACCCGAGGATGAATCCGCTGATCCCGAACGGGAACATGCCTCCGTGATCCCACAGGTGCGACACCGAGGCGGTCACGCCGTCCGCGCTCGTGAAGCCCGTCACGAGCAGCACGATGCCGACCGCGATGAGCGCGAGGATGGCGACGACCTTGATGATCGCGAACCAGAACTCGGTCTCGCCGAAGGCCTTGACCGGCTGCAGGTTCAGCAGGAGCAGACCGATGGCCGTCGCGATCGCCGGTGCCCAGGCGGGGATGTCGGCGTTGAAGAACGCCACATAGCCGGTGATGGCGACGATGTCGGCGATGACGGTGATGACCCAGGCCAGCCAGTACGTCCACGCGACGACGTACCCGGCCCACGGGCCGATGAGGTCAGCGGCCACATCCCCGAACGTCTTGTAGCCGAGGTTCGAGAGCAGCAGCTCCCCGAGAGCACGCATGACGAAGAAGAGCGCGAAGCCGACGATCGCGTAGACGAAGATGATCGAAGGTCCCGCGAGGCTGATCGTCGTCCCTGATCCCAGGAAGAGACCTGTGCCGATCGCACCGCCGATGGCAAGGAGCTGCAGGTGGCGCGCCTTGAGCCCACGGCGCAGCCCGTCGTTCCCGCTTCCCTCACCGTGCGGACCCTGTGCTGCGGTCTGGACTGCCCTGCTGGTCACCCGGTCTCCCCTCGATGCGGCTCGATGCCGAACTCAGGAATTCTAGTAGTGGCTCGGGATGCACGAGTACCGGGTCTACATTGGTCGCATGCACGATCTGCGCACCGCGCGACCCGAGGCAGCCGCCGCCTCCCACCCCCGCACGAGCGGCACCCTCCTCGCCCGATCGGCCGTCGGCGTCGCCGCGATCGGGATCGTCTTCGGCGACATCGGGACGAGCCCCCTCTACGCGCTCCGGGCGGTGTTCTCCGAGCACGATGGCATCGTCCAGCCCAGCACCGCGCATGTCTACGGGCTGATCTCGCTCATCATCTGGGCAGTGACACTGCTCGTGACCGTCAAATACGTGCTGTTCGTGCTCCGAGCCGACCACGAGGGCGAGGGCGGGATCCTGGCGCTCTCGACGCTCATCGGCCGCCGTCTCCGCGGGTCCCGGCGCGCGATGGCGGCGACGACCCTCGTCGGCATCATCGGGGCCGCCCTCTTCTTCGGCGACAGCGTCATCACGCCCGCAGTCTCAGTGCTCTCCGCGGTCGAGGGGCTCGAGATCGCACTGCCGGGCACCGAGGCGCTCGTCGTGCCCATCGCGCTCATCGTCCTCGTCGGCCTCTTCGCGCTGCAGAGGTTCGGGACCGCAGGTATCGGTCGCCTCTTCGGCCCGATCATGCTGATCTGGTTCGTGACCCTCGCCTGCCTCGGAGTCCCGCACATCCTGGCGCATCCCGAGATCCTCGCCGCGTTCTCACCGCACCACGCGATCGGCTTCATCATCGGTGAACCGCTGATCGCGGGTGTCGCCCTCGGCGCGGTCGTGCTCGCCGTCACCGGCGCCGAGGCCCTCTACGCCGACCTCGGCCACTTCGGCCGCTCCCCCATCTCGAAGGCATGGCTCTTCGTCGTGTTCCCTGCCCTGACGATCTGCTACCTCGGACAGGGTGCCCTCGTGATCGAGGACCCGACCGCCATCGACAATCCGTTCTTCAGAATGGCGCCGACCTGGGCCGTGTTCCCCCTCATCGGGCTGGCGACGCTCGCGACCGTCATCGCTTCCCAGTCGGTCATCTCCGGCACGTTCTCCGTGGCCAGGCAGGCGATGCGCCTCGGCTTCCTGCCGAACCTCAGCGTCAAGCACACCTCGCGCGCCTCCATCGGCCAGATCTACATCCCAGTCGTCTCCACGCTCCTGCTCGTGCTCATCATCGGAGTCGTCCTCGGGTTCCGGAACTCGGAGAACCTCGCGGCCGCATACGGGCTCGCAGTGACGACGACCTTCCTGCTCACCTCGTCGCTTTTCATCGTCTACCTCCGACTCGTCTGGGATTGGCCCTGGTATCGGGTCCTGCTGGTCACGGTTCCGATCGTCGTGCTCGAGCTCGCGTTCTTCGTCTCCGGTCTCGTGAAGTTCTTCGCCGGCGGCTGGCTGCCGCTTGTGCTGGCCGCCGCGCTCATCCTCACCATGCTCACGTGGCGGCGGGGGCGCGAGATCGTCACCGGTAGGCGCGAGCGACTCGAGGGCACGCTCCAGGAGCTCATGAAGCGACTCATCGCGGACCAGCCGACCCGAGTTCCCGGTTGGGCCGTCTACCCGCACGGAGGCGCCCGCACGGCGCCCCTGGCGCTGCGCCTCAACACGAGGGTGAACCATGCCCTCCACGAGCACGTGCTGATCGTGCGCGTGGCAACGGCCGATGTGCCGCACATCCCCGAACGGAAGCGGTGCAGGATCGACGACATCGGGCCCGCCCCTGATGGGCTCGTGCACATCACGCTGACGTACGGCTTCCTCGACCGGCGCGACGTGCCGCTCTCGCTCAGGGATGCTCGGCTCGCGGGGACGGTCTCGCAGTTCGACAACGAGAGCGCGATCTTCTTCCTGTCTCGGATCGCTCTCCGGCCGGGGCATGCCAGCGGCATGGCGACCTGGCGAGCCAAGCTCTTCGTGCTCATGTCGCGCGGTGCCTCATCGCCGGCCGCGCAGTTCGGGCTCCCGCCGGAGCAGACGGTCGAGATCTCGCCGCAGGTGCTGCTCTAGGCTCGGTCGGCCTCGGCCCTGGCGAAACCGGTCAGGTAGGCCGGCACCAGCACCGACGCCGTGAACAGCAGCGTGAGGACGAACGTGCAGGTCATCACCGTGAGCAGGTCGTAGGCGCCTCCGGAGATCCAGAAGCTGCAGAATGTGGCACCCGCCGCGGCGAGGATGGAATGTCCAAGCGCCAGGGGCAGGACCCGCTGGCGCGTGTAGGAACGCAACCCCGTCGAGACGCCCCGCTCCGCAGCGAGCGCAGCCACGGCCCCCAGGATGCACAGCCCCAGCATCGCGAGCCAGCCGAGGAGCAGTTGGAGGAAGCCGCGTTCGTCGAGCTGCACGCGGCCGACCTCGGTGAGGAACGCATACCCGAAGAACGTCACGACCCCGACGCCCAGCAGCGTCGGAACGAGCCGACCGAGCACCTCGCGCTGGTCCGGCCGGAACGCCGCGATCGAGATCGACGGGGAATCTTCTGCAGGGGCGGCGCTCACGCCGGTCAGTGTAGCCGCCGGAGACGACGAGACGGGGCGACCCAGTCGGGCCGCCCCGTCTCAGGGCGCGTTGTGGGAGCTCGGGGCTAGACGCCTGGAGTCGTGTCGCCCGTCGTGCCTGTCGTGTTGAGCCCGCCCTGCTTCGAGAACGAACCGACCAACTGCTGGAGGTCGATGCCCGTGAGCGTCTTCAGCACCTCGGTGCCCTCGCCGAGAACCGAGCCGACCGTTTTCGTGACGGCGCTCGCACCGTCCGTCGAGATGACCGTGAGCTTCTCGATGTTGCTGATGGGGTCGGCGGCTGCGCGAACGATCTCCGGCAGGCGGGAGATGATCTCCTGCGCGATGGCCGCTTCGCCGTACTTCTGCAGCGCCTGGGCCTTGGCGTCCGTTGCCGCCGCCTCTGCGAGACCTTCAGCCTGGATGGCCGCGGCGCGAGCGTCACCTTCGGCCCGGATACCTGCGGCGAGTGCGATCTGACGGTCGCGATCTGCCTCACCGGAGTAGCGGACAGCGGCCGCGGCGGCCTCGGCGTCCTGCACGGCCGCGACCTTGTTGGCCTCTGCCGTGCGGGTGCGCTTGTACACCTCAGCGTCGGTGGCCGCATTCTCGGTGTCGCGGATGGCGTTTGCCTGCTGGACCTTCGCGTAGGCGTCTGCCTCTGCAGGCTTGCGGATCTCGATGTCGAGTCGCTCCTGGGTCACGAGCGCCTGCTCGATGAGTGCCTCGCGTTCCTGCTGTGCGACGAGTCGGTCCTGCTCGGCCCTGGCGAACTGCCCCGCGGCCTCGGCCTCGGCGTTGGCTCGGTCGGTCTCGGCCTTGATGGAAGCCTGACGCAGACGCAGTTCCTTCTCACGTTCGGCGATGCGCTCGGAGGCCTCGATCTTCGCGAACTCGGAGACACGCGCTGCCTCCGCTTCGCTCACCTCGGCGACCTGTCGTGCACGGGCCGACTCGGAACGACCGAGGTTCTGCAGGTAGTCGCTGCCCGGCGTGGAGATATCGGAGATGTTGAGGAGGTCGACCTGGAGGCCCTGCTCGATCAGGTCGGCCTTCGTCTCGGACACGACGCGGTCGGAGAGGCTCTTGCGGTCCGAGATGATCTGCTCGATCGTCATGTCGCCGACGATCGAACGAAGCGAGCCCTCGAGTGACTCGCGGATGATGTCGGTCAGCGCCTCCTGCTGGTCGAGGAATCGCTGAGCCGCACGGCGCACGCCTTCCTCAGTGCCAGAGACCTTGAAGTTGATGGACGCCTTGATGGCGATCTTGATGCGGTTCTTGTCGACACCCTCGACCTGGATGCCGATCTGACGCTGCTCGAGCGAGAGCGCGAAGCCCTGCTGCAGGATGGGCCAGACGAACGTGCGGCCACCGATGACCACGCGCTGCCCCGTCATGTCGCTCTGGGCCTTCTGGCCGGCGCCGCGACCGACGATGATGAGGGCCTCGTTCGGAGGGACGCGTCGGATGCGCGACGCGATGAAGACTCCGAGCGCGAGCAGCGCGATGATGATCGCGATCACACCGATCACGGAGACGTTGGCAGTTATCAAGTCCATATGGGCTATTTCCTGTCCTGGAGGTCGTGGATGGTCATGCTGTGGTCGTGCCGCGTCGACTCCCTCGCGGAGTCAGCCTGCCGCAGGGGTCAGTTCGATTCGCGCTCGACCTTGACGCGCGATCCGAGATGCTGCACGACGCGGATGCGTGCGCCCTGCTCGATCTCCCCGTCCGCGAAGGCGAGCCGTCGTTCGATCTCGTGGGAGCCGTCGAGCGCCACCTCTCCGCTGGAGTTCGTGATGCGGGACATCGCTGTCCCCGTGTCGCCTGTGACATCACGAGGAACGCCATCACTGCTCCGGGAGAGGTTGCGGACGAGCAGGGCCGAGCCCACGTAGGCGATGAGGCCGATGACGATCGCGACGATGTAGGCCCAGAACTGCGGGAGCCCCATGCTGTCCGTGATGGCGCCGGAGGCGCCGAAGACGACGAGCGCAACGGCAAGACCGGGAACCGAGAGCAGCCCGCCGGCATCCACATCGAGGACTTCGCCGAAGAAGAGTGAGAAGACCAGGAGGCCGAGGCCGATCGCTCCGATGATGATGAAGACGGTCATGTCTGTGCAAGCTCCCTGGTGGCGCTGTGTACGGCGAAATGTGCTGCCGCCTGGCCTCTGAGTCTACCGATAGCGCAGGCGCCGTCGCGCGGGAACTTCTCCCCGACGATGGCGCCGCGCCAGCGAGTGAGCTCGGGTCAGGCCTCGCCGAACCCTGAGCTGATGAGCGCGGACAGCTCACTGACCGCTTGTTCGGCGTCTCTCCCGGTCGCGGACACCTCGATCTCCTGCCCCTTCGAAGCCCCGAGCGAGATGATGCGCAGGAGGCTCTTGGCGTCGGCGCCGCCGATCGTGATCTGCGCCTCGAACCGACCAGCGGCCGACACCAGCTGCGCCGCGGGCCTCGCGTGGAGCCCCTGCTCGTTGACGATGACGACCTTCGCGCTCGCGCGCGGCCCGCCTACGTCATCTCCCTCGGCAGCGACCTCCTCAGGGGCCTCGCCACCTTCACGCTGCCAGGCCGACTCCCCCGCCGAGACGACGTCCTCGAGGGTTGCTCCGCCAGCAGCGGCGACGGCTGCTGCGACGGTGCCTTCGACGAGCGGCGCGTCCACCAGAAGGACCTTCCCCGACTCCTCGTCCAGCATCTCGAGCACCGTCTCGGCCGTGAGCACGGCCGAGCCGAGATCAGTGAAGACCGCGACGCCGTCGCCAGACTGCGCCGCCTCGATGGCCGATTCGATGAGCTCGAAGCTCGTGCCGATGCGGCCGTCCTCGGTGCCCCCCGCCGGGACTATCCGCACGTCGTGCGCCATCTGGCCGGCGAGCTCAACAAGCCCTTCCGCGATGCGCGAGGAGTGCGACACGACGACGACTCCGACGGTCATGAGGCCGCCTCGACCGCAGCGCCCAGGAGGTAGGCCGTCGACTGCGCACCAGGGTCGCGATGCCCAGCGCTCCGCTCCCCCAGGTAGCTCGCCCTCCCCTTTCGCGCGACGAGCGGCTCGGTGGCCGCAGCGCCTTCGACAGCGGCGAACGCGGCTGCGCGAAGCACGGCCACCGGGTCTTCACCAGCCTCCGCCGCTTTGCCGGCAGCGGTGGCGGCCGGCGCCCACGCATCCACCATCGTCTTGTCACCGGGCTGCGCCTTTCCGCGCTGCTGGAGCCCGGCAGAGGCCGCGTCGACGAAAGCCGCCACATCGGCGGAGTCCAGCTCCGACTTGCCCTTGAGCGCGACGGCGCCCTTGAGGAACGCGGTCCCGTAGAGCGGGCCCGCCGCCCCGCCGACCGTGGAGATGAGCGTTGTGGCGAGCAGCTTCAGGACGTCAGCGGGTGTCGCGTCAGGTTCGAGTGTCGTCAGCTTGCCGAGCGCGGCCTGGAACCCGCGATCCATGTTCTCGCCATGGTCGCCGTCTCCGATGTTTCGATCGAGGTGGATGAGTTCAGTGCGGTTCTCTGCCATGGATTGGGCGGAGAGCTCCACCCATTTCCGAGCCCAGTTGCCATCGAGTGCCATGTTCTACCTTCCCCACCGAAGTGCAGCCGTGTGCACCGGTGCATCCCATAATTCGGTGAGTTCGTCGTCGAGTTTCAGAACGGTGATCGAGCATCCCTGCATCTCGAGCGATGTCGTGAAGTTACCGACGAGGTGCCTCGAGACCGTGATTCCGTGCTCCTTGAGGACTTCCGCCGCTCGCCTGAACACGATGTAGAGCTCGATTTCGGGTGCGCCTCCCATTCCGTTGACGAACAGGAGGACATTGTCGCCTGCTGCGAAAGGAAGGTCTTCCAGAATCGGAGCGAGGAGACGATCAACAATCGCGTCGGCCGGTTCGATGCCGATCCGGGCCCGCCCAGGCTCTCCGTGGATCCCGATGCCGATCTCGATCTCATCCTCGGCGAGATCGAAGCTCGGCTCCCCCGCGTGCGGGACCGTGCAGGCGGACAGGGCAACGCCCATGGATCGCGTATTGGCGTTGACCTTCTCCGCGAGCCCGGCAACGGTCTCGAGGTCGTCGCCGCGCTCGGCGGATGCACCCGCGATCTTCTCCACGAGCACTGTGCCCGCGACGCCCCTGCGCCCCGCCGTGTACAGGGAGTCCTTGACGGCGACATCGTCGTCGACGAGCACGGTCCGAACCTCGATGTCCTCCGCGAGGGCGAGGTCGGAGGCGGTCTCGAAGTTCAGCACGTCACCCGTGTAGTTCTTGACGATGTGCAGCACCCCGCGTCCGGAGTCCACGGCCTTCGTGGCCTCGAGGATGGGGTCGGGAGTCGGGGACGTGAAGACCGGGCCAGGCACCGCGGCGTCGAGCATTCCGAACCCGACAAGGCCTCCGTGCATCGGCTCATGGCCGGAACCACCGCCAGAGACGATTCCGACTTTGCCTCCGACCGGCGCGTCGTTTCGCACGATGAAAGCGGGCTCCGGAGCGACCCGGAGGATATCCGAGTGCGCGAGCGCCATGCCTTCAAGCGCTTCTTTGACAACGTCCTTCGGATCGTTGATCAGCTTCTTCACGATCATCCTCTCGACGAGATTTTGGCGGCAGCATTGCAACCACGCTCAGCCTAGCGCCGGGCCTTGTCACGATTCGGGGAAATTCCCACGTAACACGCGCGTGTTAGTGCGCCCTGTGCCTAGGGTGAGGGACCGCTCAATCGCGGCACGGGCTCGCCCGTATCGAACTTCCCAGAAAGGCAATCCCGTGGATCTTGGATCGATCTTCTTGGCCGAGCTGGTGGGCACAGCAGTGCTCGTCCTCCTCGGTTGCGGTGTCGTCGCCAACGTCGTCCTGAAAGGCACGAAGGGCAACGGCGGCGGCTGGCTTCTCATCAACTTCGGCTGGGGCTTCGCCGTCTTCATCGGCGTGCTCTCGGCAGCGGCATCAGGCGGCCAGCTCAACCCAGCAGTGACGCTGGGCCTCGCGGCCAACAACCTTGTCAACGGCGAACCGATCGACGGCGGCGAGATCGGCCTCCGCATCCTCGCCCAGCTCATCGGCGCCATCCTCGGTGCTGTCGTGACCTGGCTCGCGTACAAGCTGCACTTCGACGACGAACCCGACCCTGCATCGAAGCTTGCGGTCTTCGCGACTGGCCCCGCGAAGCGCAGCCTCGGCTGGAACACGGTGACCGAGGTCATCGCGACCTTCGTCCTCGTCCTCGCCGTCATCGCCTTCTCCAACTTCCCCGGGATCCTGGGCAGCGACCTCGGCTCGACGGCTCCGGACTCGACGAGCCTCGGCAATCTCGCTCCGCTTGCCGTCGCAATCGTCGTTGTCGCCATCGGTGCCAGCCTCGGTGGCCCGACCGGCTACGCGATCAACCCCGCCCGTGACCTCGGGCCACGCCTCGCGCACGCCTTCCTTCCCATCAAGGGCAAGGGCAGCAGCGACTGGGGCTACTCGTGGGTTCCGATCGTCGGCCCGATCATCGGCGGCGTCCTCGCTGGCCTTGTCGGCACGGCGATCCTGCCTGGCGTGACCGCCTAGCACTCGCGAGCACACCGTGACGCTTTCGGGGCCGGACTCCTCACAGTTCCGGCCCCGAAACTGTCTGCATGACACCAACCGCGATGCCCGCGCCAGGCCCGCATCGCAGCTTTCACCACTGGCACATCAACATCTCTGACAAGGGAGTCATTCCGTGAGCAAGTACGTCATCGCCATCGACCAGGGCACCACCTCATCCCGAGCCATCGTGTTCGACCACTCCGGGTCGATCGTCTCCACGGGTCAGCTCGAGCACGAGCAGATCTTCCCGCAGGCAGGCTGGGTCGAGCACGACCCGAAGGAGATCTGGAACAACACGCGCGAGGTCATCGGCCAGGCGCTCTCGAAGGCGAACATCACCAGGCACGACATCGCCACGATCGGCATCACGAACCAGCGCGAGACCGCGGTCGTCTGGGACAAGAACACCGGTGAGCCCGTCTACAACGCCATCGTGTGGCAGGACACCCGCACGCAGCCCATCGTCGACCGTCTCGCTGCAGACGGCGGCGTCGAGCGCTTCAAGGACACCGTCGGGCTGCCGCTCGCCACCTACTTCTCCGGCACGAAGATCGTCTGGATCCTTGAGAACGTCGAGGGCGCGCGCGAACGCGCGGACGCCGGGGACCTCCTCTTCGGCACCACCGACAGCTGGGTGCTCTGGAACCTGACGGGCGGCGTCAACGGCGGCGTGCACGTCACCGACGTCACGAACGCCTCTCGCACGCTCTTCATGGACCTCAAGACGCTCGCCTGGGACCAGTCGATCCTCGACGCCTTCGGCGTTCCGGCATCCATGCTCCCCGAGATCAAGTCGTCGTCAGAGGTCTACGGCCACGCGAGCTCGCAGTCGCTGCTCCGCGAGGTCCCCATCTCCGGCATCCTCGGCGACCAGCAGGCCGCGACCTTCGGCCAGACCGCCTTCTCCTCTGGCGAGGCGAAGAACACCTACGGCACGGGTTCCTTCCTGATCTACAACACGGGCGAGAAGATCGTGAAGTCCGAGAACGGGCTCCTCACGACGCTCTGCTACAAGCTCGGCGATGCTGCACCGGTCTACGCACTCGAGGGTTCGATCGCAGTCACCGGGTCGCTGGTCCAGTGGCTTCGCGACAACCTGGGACTCATCAACTCCGCACCCGAGATCGAGGAGCTCGCGAGCAAGGTCGACGACAACGGAGGCACCTACATCGTGCCTGCGTTCTCCGGACTCTTCGCCCCATACTGGCGACCGGATGCACGCGGCGCCATCGTCGGCCTGACACGCTTCGTGAACAAGAACCACATCGCGCGCGCAGCCCTCGAGTCGACGGCCTACCAGACTCGGGACGTGCTCGAGGCATCGAACGCCGACTCGGGTGTGCCCCTCGCTGAGCTCAAGGTCGACGGCGGCATGGTCGCCAACGACACCCTCATGCAGTTCCAGGCGGACATCCTGAACACGGATGTCGTGCGCCCTGTCGTCACCGAGACGACCGCCCTCGGTGCCGCATACGCGGCCGGTCTCGCGGTCGGTTTCTGGAAGGACCTCCACGAGGTGTCCGCGAACTGGCAGGAGGACAAGCGCTGGACCCCGCAGATGCCGGAAGAAGAGCGCGAGCGCCTCTACCGCAACTGGAAGAAGGCCGTATCCAAGACCCTCGACTGGGTCGACGACGACGTCAAGTAGTCGTCTCGGCGGAGACAGACACGGTCGAGGCCCTCAGCAGATCCTGCTGGGGGCCTCGACCGTTGGAAAGCAGCGCTCTGGCGGTCGTCAGGCAGCGCGCGTTGCGGCCACCCAGGCATCCAGCGTCTGGATCGCCCGCCCACTGTCGATGCTCTCGGCCGCATCCTGGATCCGTGCGGCGAGGCGCTCACGGAGGGGACGCTCTGCTGCCTCCGGGTTCTGCGCGAGATCGTAGGCGACGAGGCCCGCGGCCGCGTTGAGCAGCACGATGTCGCGGACCGCACCGTGGCGCTTCCCGGAGAGCACCTCACGCGCGATCGCAGCGTTCTCCTCTGGCAGGCCCCCGAGGAGCTCCTGCATGTCATACGTGCCGAGGCCGACGTCGCGCGGGTGCAGGTCGTGCTCGGTGATGGCCCCGTTGGAGACCTCCCAGATGTGGCTGTACCCCGTGACGCTGAGCTCGTCGAGCCCGTCGTCGCCTCGGAAGACCAGTGCGGTCGCGCCCCTCGTGCGGAACACTCCCGTGATGAGTGGAATCGCCGCCTGACGTGCCACCCCGACCGCGGAGGCTTCCGGCCGCGCCGGGTTGGTGAGAGGCCCGAGCAGGTTGAACACCGTTGGAACTCCGAGCTCGCCCCGTACCTTCCTGGCGTGCCCGAACCCCGGGTGGAACTGCGCCGCGTAGACGAAGGTGAGACCGACCTCCTCGAAGATCCGCCTGACCCGAACCGGGTCGGCTGTGTGCACGGCACCGAGGGCCGAGAGGACGTCGCTCGAACCGGACTTCGCGCTCGACGCGCCTCCCCCGTGCTTGACGACCGGGACCCCGGCCCCGGCGCAGACCATCGACGCCATCGTCGAGACGTTCACGGTGCCGACCATGTCGCCGCCCGTCCCCACGATGTCGAGCGCCAGAGGCGGGACGTCGAGGGGCACAGCGTGCTCGAGGATCGCATCGCGGAACCCCACGACCTCCTCGACCGTCTCCCCCTTCGCCCGAAGCGCGACGAGGAACGCGGCGAGCCTGGCCTCGCTCACCTCGCCGGTCATGACCTGGCGCATGGCCCACGTCGCCTGCGCAACGCTGAGGTCTTCACCGCCAAGCAGCTTTTCGAGCAGTCCGGGCCAGGTCTCGGTCGAAGTCATGCAGGAAACGATAGCCGTCCACCACCCAGGCACACCTAATCGACCGCGACCCGCCGAGCGGGCCTGCGTTGTCTCGGGAACCTGGGAAATCGGTCATAATGGTCAGGTGACTGCTGCAACCACCGCTCAGGCCGTGCACACGGTCCATCGCCCCAATACGACTGCCATTGGCGTCATCGTTTGGCTCGGTAGCGAAGTGATGTTCTTCGCTGGGCTCTTCGCGATCTTCTTCACGCTGCGCTCTATGGCGCCGGAGCAGTTCGCCGAGGGCCACAGCGTGCTGAACGTGCCCTTCGCGACCATCAACACGCTCATCCTCGTGAGCTCGTCGTTCACGTGCCAGTTCGGCACGTTCGCGGCTGAGCGCGAGCAGGCGCGTGCCACCGGCAAGAGCCCCAAGAACTGGGGTGCCATCGAATGGTTCTACCTCACGGTCCTGCTCGGCGGCATCTTCGTCGCAGGTCAGGTCTGGGAGTACGCCACCCTCGTGAGCGAGGGCTACGTCCTCAACCTCAACGCGTACACGAGCGCCTTCTACATGACGACCGGCTTCCACGGCCTTCACGTGACCGGCGGACTCGTCACGTTCCTCCTCGTCATCGGCCGCATGTACTCGGCCCGACGCATGGGCACTCGCGAGGTCAGCAGCGCACTGGGCATCTCCTACTACTGGCACTTCGTCGACGTGGTCTGGGTTGCGCTCTTCTTCGTCATCTACCTGCTGCCCTACTTCTCGTAGCCCGATCCTGGAGAACGCACCAATGTTCCGAACGACCAAACCACGGACTGCGAAGACGGCGACCCGCAAGACGGCTCGCCGCCGCACCCCGCTCGCGACCGCGGCCCTCCTCGGAGCCGGTCTCCTCCTCACCGGTGGCGCGTACACCGCCATCGACTCGGCGACCACGGCTGCAGCCGCGGAAGAAGCCGCACCTGCGAGCGCCACTGAGATCGAAAACGGCGCCGCCCTCTTCGGAGCCAACTGCGCGACCTGCCACGGCATGAACGCAGCAGGCACCGAGAACGGACCGAGCCTCATCGGCGTCGGAGCGGCTGCCGTCGACTTCCAGGTCGGCACCGGACGCATGCCGATGCAGGCGAACGCAGCCCAGGCTCCCGCCAAGCCCGTCCAGTTCGACGAGCAGGGAATCAACGACCTCGGCGAGTACGTCGCGTCGCTTGCTCCAGGCCCAGCCGTTCCCGACGAGCGCTACCTCCAGGCGGACGGCGACGCCGCCCGCGGTGCCGAGCTCTTCCGCATCAACTGCGCCATGTGCCACAACGTGGCTGGTGCAGGCGGTGCCCTGACCGAGGGCAAGTTCGCCCCGGAGCTCATGACCGTCGAGCCTGTGCACCTCTACGAGGCCATGATCACCGGCCCGCAGAACATGCCGGTGTTCAACGACGCAAACCTCACTCCGCAGGACAAGGCAGACATCATCACGGCCATCCGCTGGCAGACCGAAGTCACCGGCACGATCGGCGGCAACAGCCTCGGCTCCCTCGGACCTGTCTCCGAAGGCCTCTTCATCTGGATCTTCGGGATCGGTGCCGGCGTCGCCATGGCGGTCTGGATCGCCACCCGACCGAACTAGTGCCGGACAACCTCTGGCCCAGGCCTTCACGACTTACTGCAGCTGAACAGACACACCCAGAAAGGGATCACCATGGCTGATGGCGAACACGGCGGAGAGCTTCGCACTGCTCCTTCGTCGGAGCGGGCGCCTCACATCGGGACCGCGATCCTTCCCAAGGACGGCTTCGAGAACCCCGGCATGCCGGCGCATCGCGACCGGATCACCGACGCAGACCCCGCGCAGGCGAAGCGCACCGAACGCATCCTCGTCGCGCTCTTCGTGTTCTCGGCGCTTGCCAGCATCTTCGCTGTCGTCGCCTACTTCGTGTGGCCCATCAGCCGCGAGGACATCTCGACGGTGCGTGCCAACAACATGTTCCTGGGTATCGGCATCGCACTCGCGATGCTCGCCATCGGGATCGGCACGGTCGCCTGGTCGAAGTACCTCATGGCCGACCACGAGATGGCAGAGGCTCGCCACCCAGGCAAGGGCTCCCCCGCGACTCGCTCGCGCGCAGTGGAGATCTTCGCGCAGGCCAACGAGGAGTCCGGCTTCAGCCGCCGCAAGCTGTTCCGCAACTCGCTCATCGGTGCGCTCGTCGCCATGCCCCTGCCCGGCATCGTGCTGTTCCGAGACCTCTACAACGGCAACAACCCGGACCCGGTCGAGTCCCTCTCCCACACCATGTGGGAGGAAGGCACGCGCCTTGTCCGCGACCCAACGGGTACGCCGATCCGCGCTGCTGACGTGACCTACGGCTCCGCATTCCACGTCATCCCGGACGGCCTCATCGACCTCGAGCACCACATGCTCGAGGAGAAGGCCAAGGCCGTTGTCCTGCTCATGCGTCTGCCAGCAGACCAGCTCAACGAGCGCGAAGACCGTGCCGGCTGGTCATACGACGGCATCGTCGCCTACTCCAAGGTCTGCACGCACGTCGGCTGCCCGGTTGCTCTCTACGAGCAGCAGACGCACCACCTGCTCTGCCCGTGCCACCAGTCGCAGTTCGACGTCAAGAACCACTGCGAGGTCATCTTCGGACCCGCTGGTCGCCCGCTCCCGCAGCTGCCGATCGCCGTCGACGACGAGGGCTACCTGATCGCGCAGAGCGACTTCACTGAACCTGTCGGACCGAGCTTCTGGGAGCGACGCCATGACTACAACGTATAAAGCTCCGGTACGCGAGGGCGGCTTCATCGCAGGCGCCGCCAACTACCTCGACGAGCGCACCACTATCTCCGGTGCGGTCAAGGAGTTCGGTCGCAAGATCTTCCCGGACCACTGGTCCTTCATGCTCGGTGAGATCGCGCTCTACAGCTTCGTCGTCATCCTGCTCTCCGGCACCTTCCTGACGTTCTTCTTCGACCCGTCGATGGCGCACGTCGAGTACGAGGGTTCCTACCTGCCGCTGAAGGGCATGGGCATGTCGGCCGCTATGGCGTCGACGCTCGACATCTCCTTCGACATCCGCGGTGGCCTCCTCATGCGCCAGGTCCACCACTGGGCTGCACTGCTGTTCGTGGCCTCGATCGGCCTGCACATGCTGCGTGTCTTCTTCACAGGAGCCTTCCGCAAGCCGCGTGAGCTCAACTGGGTCGTCGGCTTCGTGCTCTTCATCCTCGCCATGGCAGAGGGCTTCACCGGCTACTCGCTCCCCGATGATCTGCTCTCCGGCAACGGCCTGCGCATCATCGACGGCATCATGAAGGGCATCCCACTCGTCGGCACCTGGGTCTCCTTCCTGTTCTTCGGTGGAGAGTTCCCCGGCACCGAGATCGTCGGACGCCTCTACTCGCTGCACATCATGATCCTGCCCGCGATGGTCATCCTCTTCATCGCGCTGCACCTGGCGCTCATGGTCATCAACAAGCACACGCAGTGGCCCGGCCCCGGCCGTACGAACGGCAACGTCGTCGGCAACCCGGTCCTGCCCGTGTTCGCCGGCAAGGCAGGCGGATTCTTCTTCCTGATCTTCGGTCTCATCTTCCTCATCGCGTCGTTCTTCTCGATCAACCCGGTCTGGAACTACGGCCCGTACGACCCGTCCCCGGTCTCCGCTGGAACGCAGCCTGACTGGTACATCGGATTCGCCGACGGCATGCTGCGCCTCATCCCGCCAGGCTGGGAGGTGTACTGGTTCAACCACACGTGGTCTTTCGCGATCCTGACCCCGCTGATCCTCATCGGAATCTTCATCGTGCTGGTCGTCGTGTACCCCTTCATCGAGGCCTGGATCACCGGTGACAAGCGCGAGC
>JBQDTF010000028.1:0-21653 GCA_052099095.1 Pseudoclavibacter sp. | reverse complement strand
CAGCCCCTTTCCCGTGTCGGCAAAAAAGAAGGTCCCAGATCACACGGTGCACGGTCCGGCGACACGCAGTCGAGGCGGGAGCAGTCGCGCCCAAGCCCGCTGCTGGTCGTCGTCGACGATCACAGAACCACGACTTCATCACTCAGGTTCAGCGGTAGTAGGAGCTCGGCGGAATCACCGGCTTAACGAGTCACGACGGCGTGGCCCAACCGAGCGCGTCCACGACCAACTCGAAGCCATCACCGTCCACGAGCTCCACCGGAACACGCGCTGCTCACACGCGCTGCTCACCCGCGCTGCTCACCCGCGCTGCTCCCCCGCGGTTCCGATGCGACTCACTCTGACGATCAGCCCCTCGTGAAGGTCGCGACCGGACTCGAGGCGACCGGGAAGCAAGACTCGCCGGGTCGGCCCTCGGCGATGCCACAGCGCGACTTCCCAGGGCCGTGAGCCCCGGATGGACGGTGATGCTGCAGGGTTTTGCACGATCGCGACGGAGACGAGGTCGTCGAGTGCTGGGGACGCGAGGCCTCGAAGCACCGAAGCAGCGAGCCAGCGATGCCTTGAAGCCGCGACTCAGCGGTGGCGCGACCGATCCGTTCGTGAACAACGGACTCGGAGGGCTGACACGCAACCACTTCGTGACAGGCTGGCGAGAACTCCAGGAAGCCGTCCGCCAGGATCGCCTGCGCGGCTCCTGTGGCATCTGCAGCACACGACAAAAGGCCCGCCCCTCGTGAGAGGGACGGGCCGAATGTCTGCAGTAGTCGGCGCCTAGTGGGCGTAGCGACCGCGGTAGTACTCGAACACCCAGCCGACGATCGCGATGATGAACAGCGGTGCAGAGAAGTACGCGAACCACCATCCGCCGATCGAGAGACCGAGGAAGATCAGCCCGACCGCGAGGGCCAGGACGAACGGCCACCAGCTCTGCGGCGGGAAGAACCCGAGCTCGGGGTCGGCGTCGGCGATCTCGCCGTCAAGGCGATCCTCTGGGAGGACGTGGATGCGGAACGGCTTGGCCGAACTGCTGAGGTAGAACGCCACGAAGGCGACGAAGATGCCAGACAGCGCCAGAGCGACGATGCCGACCCACTCGTAGTGCCCGAGGGCAGCGTGCGTCCAGAGCGTGTAGACGACGGTCACAACCGCGTAGAAGACGGCAAGGACCCAGAGGAGGCGGGCTGAGGTCTTCACTCTCGTTCTCCGATCTTGTCGTTGACTGGCGTCAGGTCACGGTACCCGTGCGGCGCGACCTCGGGGTGGTTGAGGTCGAATGCCGGGCGCTCCGAGCGGATGCGCGGAATGGACGTGAAGTTGTGTCGCGGCGGCGGGCAGCTGGTCGCCCACTCGAGCGAGGAGCCGTAGCCCCACGGGTCGTCGACCGTCACCTTCGGGGCGTTGCGCGCCGTGATGAATACGTTGAAGAAGAACGGCAGAAGCGAGATCGCGAGCACGAACGCACCGATCGTCGACAGCTGGTTCATCCACGTGAAGTTGTCTTCCGGCTGGTACGTCGCGTACCGACGCGGCATGCCCATGACTCCGAGCCAGTGCTGGATCAGGAAGGTCATGTGGAAGCCGATGAACAGCAGCCAGAACTGGATCTTGCCGAGACGCTCGTTGAGCATCTTGCCGGTCCACTTCGGCCACCAGAAGTAGAAGCCGGCGAACATCGCGAACACGATCGTTCCGAAGATCACGTAGTGGAAGTGGGCGACGACGAAGTACGTGTCAGACACGTGGAAGTCGAGCATCGGCGAAGCCAGGATGACGCCCGTGAGGCCACCGAAGACGAACGTGACGAGGAAGCCGAGCGAGAAGAGCATCGGAGTCTCGAACGTGACCGACCCTCGCCAGAGCGTGCCGAGCCAGTTGAAGATCTTCACGCCTGTCGGTACGGCGATCAGCATCGTCATGAGCGCGAAGAACGGCAGCAAGACCGTACCTGTCACGTACATGTGGTGAGCCCACACCGACGCCGATAGAGCCGCGATGGCGATCGTCGCGTACACCAGGGTCTTGTAGCCGAAGATCGGCTTCCTGCTGAACGCAGGGAAGATCTCGGAGACGATGCCGAAGAACGGCAGCGCCAGCACGTACACCTCCGGATGACCGAAGAACCAGAAGAGATGCTGGTAGAGGATCGCGCCGCCGGCCTCGACGTCGTAGATGTGCGTGAGGAAGACGCGGTCCATGAGCAGACCGAACCAGGCAGCTGCGAGGACCGGGAAGGCGAACAGCACGAGGATCGAGGTGATCATCGCGTTCCAGGTGAAGATCGGCATGCGCCACATCGTCATACCTGGGGCGCGCATCGTGATGATGGTCGTGATGAAGTTCACGGCACCGAAGATCGTCGCGAATCCGGTCGCCGCGAGCCCGGCGACCCAGAGATTGCCACCGACGCCCGGAGAGTAGGTCATGGTCGACAAGGGGACGTAGGCCGTCCAGCCGAAGGATGCCGCACCTCCCGGCGTGAGGAACCCGCCGACCGCGATGAGCGCGCCGAACGTGAAGAGCCAGAAGGCGAAGGCGTTGAGTCGCGGGAAGGCGACGTCCGCCGTGCCGATCTGCAGGGGAACGAGCACGTTCGCGAAGCCGGAGAACAGCGGCGTCCCGAACATGAGGAGCATGATCGTGCCGTGCATCGTGAAGAGCTGGTTGTACTGCTCTTTGGTGTCGATGATCTCCATGCCCGGCTCGAAGAGCTGGGTACGGATGACCAGCGCCATGACACCGCCGATGCAGAACCAGACGAAGCTGGAGATCAGGTACATGTACCCGATTGTCTTGTGGTCCGTCGAGGTGATCCAGGTGACGAGGACGTTGCCCTTGCGCTCAGCAGAGCGGCTCGGAGCGGTGGTCGCCTCAGAGACCGGGGTGATGCCTGGACGGTTCAGCGTTGACGTCATTTTCGTCGCCCCTATTCCGACTCGTGGTTGAACTCGGGAACTTCGGTGCCCGGAAGGTTCTGGTTGCGGTTGTAGTCGTCACCGTGAGTGCCGACGTTGCCCGCCGCGCGAAGCTCGGCGATGTAGGCGTTGTACTCGGCCTGCGAGACGACCTCGACCTGGAAGAGCATCATCGAGTGGTACTCACCGCAGAGCTCGGCGCACTTGCCCATGTAGGTGCCTTCGCGCTCTGGCACGAACGACATGGTGTTGGTGTGGCCGGGGATGTTGTCGATCTTGTAGTGGAAGTCGACGATCCAGAAGGAGTGGATCACGTCACGCGACTTGATGTCGAGCGTCACGTTGGCGCCGACCGGGAGGACGAGCTTGGGCAGTGCCGCCTCGTCGATCTCACCGGTGGCAGCGCCGCGCTCGCCGTCCTCAGACGGCTCGCGGACCTCCTGGGCCTGGATGCCCTCGTAGTAGACACCCGAGTCGTACGCGGTGTTGCTCGTGGGCAGGTAGTTGAAGTCCCAGGCCCACTGCTTGCCGTAGACCTCGATCTTCACGTCTTGATCTTCTTCAGCGAAGTTCGCGACGACAGGGGCTTCTTCGCGAACGGTGAACGCGAAGAACCCTGCGACCAGGATGATCGGGACCACGGTGAAGAGGATCTCGATGGGCATGTGGTAGCGCAGCTGAGCTGGCAGACCCTTTTCGCCCTTGCGGCGACGGTACATAACGGACGCCCAGATGATGAGTCCCCAGGTGATCCCTCCCACGACGAGGAGGATGATCCAGGAGTTGACCCAGAAGTTGGTGAAGGCGTCGGAATGGTTGGTGACACCAGGGTCACCGGGCATGTAGCCCCGGAGTTCTTGCGACGTGCAGCCGGCCAGGATCAGAATCATGGCTGCTGCAATCGGAGCGGCGAACCACTTCACGCGGCGGGTGTCTCGCACGGCAAACCTTTCGAGGTGACGCATACAGGTTGCTGTCAGTCTAGTGGGAATCTCGAGGCCAGATGACTCGGGGCGCGCGGAGACGACGAAACGGCGCGGTCAAAGACCACGCCGTTTCGGGTGTGTCGCGAGGTGCGCCCCCGCGTGTCGACTCAGTGGAAGGAGTCGCCACACGCACAGGAACCCTGGGCACTCGGGTTGTCGATCGTGAAGCCCTGCTTCTGGATCGTGTCCTCGAAGTCGATCTTCGCGTTGTCAAGGTAGGGAACGCTCATCGGATCGACGATGACTTCCACTCCGTCGAAGTCGACGGTCGCGTCGCCATCGAGGATGCGCTCGTCGAAGAACAACTGGTAGATCAGACCTGAGCAGCCACCAGGCTGGACGGCGATACGCAGGCGGAGTCCGCCCTCGCTCTCCTGGCCGATGAGATTCTTGATCTTGTCGAGAGCCGCCTGCGTCAGGGTCACGGAGTGCGTGGCCTCGCTCACGGTGATGCCTTCAAGAACTGCGCTCATAGATTCTCCTCGTGCTGCTGGGCGGGACGAACTGCTCCCGCGCTCTTCACGTCGATAACGGCGTGTTCCCCAAGGATATTCCTCCCGGGCCGGAAACGCATCAGTTGGCCACCGCATCCGGGCGCGCGAAGCGAAGCAGGAAGATGGCCTCAGCTGAGATCGCGCGGCGGAGAACACCGAGATCCTGAGATTCGTTGGGACTGTGCGCCATCGTGGCAGGGTCCTCCACCCCGGTGACGAGGATCTCCGCGTCCGGGTAGACCTCGGCCAGCGCCGCGATGAAGGGAATCGAGCCGCCGATGCCCGTCTCCGCGGGCTCGGCGCCCCATCCGTCGCGCATCGCCGACTTCATGAGACCGACGGCCGGGCCCGCCGTGTCGACGAGGAACGGCTGGCCGAGGTCTGGCTGGGTGATCTCGATGTGAGCGCCGAACGGCGCGTGCGCCTGAAGGTGACGTTCGAGAGCCGCGTAGGCCGCCGCAGCATCGTCGCCAGGGGCGATTCGCGCAGAGAGACGGACGGAGACTGCCGGCAGGAGCGTGTTCGAGGCTTCCGCGACGCTGGGGGCATCGATGCCCGTGATCGTGATGGCCGGCTGGTTCCAGAGGCGATCGTGGATGCTGCCGTGCCCGATCGTGGAGACTCCCTCGAGCAGATCCGCGTCGCGCCGGACGTCTGCTTCATCACCACCCGCCGGTCCGCCGATACGCGAGCCAAGCCCCTCGACCGCGACCGCGCCCTGCTCGTCCCAGAGCGTGTCGAGAAGCCGCACGGTCGCGAGCATCGCATCAGGGACGGCCCCTCCGAGCATTCCAGAGTGCGAGGCGTGCCCGAGCGTTCGAACGGAGACCTTCATCGTGACGTTGCCACGTAGGGAGACCGTGAGCCCGGGGGTGGTGGTTGACGGGTTGTCGCTGTCCGCGACGATGATGGCGTCCGCGCCGAGAACGGCTCGGTGCTTCTCGAGGAACTCGGAGAAGCTGCGCGAGCCGTTCTCCTCTTCACCTTCGATGAATACCGAGAGACCGATCCTCGGCCGGCCGCTCGTCACGGTACTGAGCGCCTCCAACGCCGCGATGTGCGTCATGACGCCTGCCTTGTCGTCGCTTGCTCCGCGGCCGTAGAGGCGACCGTCGCGGAGCGTCGGCTCGAACGGAGGGGTCCGCCAGTCGTCAGCGCTGCCCTGAGGCTGCACGTCGTGGTGCGCGTAGAGCAGGACCGTGGGCTGCCCGGGCTCCGCGGGTCGCGTCGCGATGACGGCTGGCTGGCCGGCGTAGCCATCGGACGTCTCGACGCCGTCGATCTCGACCGACTCGAACAGGCCGATCTCGCGAAGCAGCTCCGCCGTGCGCTCGGCGCTTCGCTTCACGTGCACTCGGTCGAACGCATCCCAGGAGACGGAGGGGATGCGGACAAGGCCGGAAAGTCGGGCGATCGTGGTGGGAAAGCGGTCCTCGACCGCTCCAAGGAGACGCTGTTCCTGATCGTGTGCATCGAGTGGGGCTTCTGGGAGAGTCATAGCGGTTAGGCTAAATCACACCAGAGTTCTTGAGAGGCATCATGTCGAAGCACGAGTCCAAGAGCGCCGAGACAGTCTCGCTTCCCGCGAAGAGTCCGGCGAAGAAGCAGCAGCCGACCCCCACGAGGCGCGAGCGGGAGGCGCAGAACCTGCGTCCCCTCGTCCCTGAGGACCGCAAGCAGGCGAAGCGCGAGATGCAGGCGAAGGTCCGCATCGAGCAGGCCAAGGCACGTGAGGGGCTCGCCAAGGGCGACGATCGCTACCTCCGCCCGACAGAGCGCGGGCCGCAGAAGCGTTTCATGCGCAACTACATCGACGCGCGGTACTCGATCGGAGAGCTCCTGCTCCCGATGATGTTCCTCGTGATCTTCGCGACCTTCATCCCGAGCCAGTCCGTCGGCATCTGGGCCATGAGCTTCATCTGGGCGTTCCTCGCCGTCTGCGTGCTCGAGGCCGTGATGATCGCCAACATCATCAAGCGTCGCATCGCGGCCGTCGTCGGCAAGGACAAGGTCGAGAAGGGCATCATGATCGGCACGATCGCCCGCAGTCTGCAGCTGCGCGTCATGCGCATGCCCAAGTCGCAGGTCAAGCGCGGCGCGAAGATCGAGTTCACGGGCAAGTAGCCCGCGCAGAGACCGCAGCGCTCGCAGGTAGAAAATTCGAAGGCCCGAACGGTATTCCGCTCGGGCCTTCGCTGTTTCACAATCTAGACCCGGGTGGGTACGGGAAGGTGTCAGCTGCCTGAGAATCCGATATCGGGCACAAACTGTGACCTTCGCGAGCCGCCCTCGACTTGCCCTCGTCAGCTGAGCTCGGCGGTGTTCAGCGTGCCAGACGCGTGAGTCCCCGGTTGATGCGTGCGGCCCACCACGGTCCCGAATAGAGGAATTCCGTGTAGCCCTGGACCAGGGTTGCGCCCGCGTCGAGCCTCCGGCGCACCTCCTCGGCATCGGCGACGCCGCCGACGGAGATGATGCACAGGCGCTCCCCCGCTGTCGCTTTCACGACACGGAGCACCTCGAGCGAGCGCTCCGTCAGCGGGCGCCCCGAGAGGCCGCCCGCGCCGAAGGCCTCCACGATCCGCGGCGAGGTTCGGAGGCCCGCTCGCGAGATGGTCGTGTTGGCCGCGATGATGCCGGCGAGGCCCTCATCGATGGCGAGCTGCGTGACCTCTCGGATCTCGTCGTCCGTGAGGTCTGGAGCGATCTTCACCAGGAGCGGCACCCCAGGTGCCGCGTCGCGCGCTGCCCGCAGGATGGGCGTCAGCGACTCGAGCGATTGGAGGCTGCGCAGACCGGGCGTGTTCGGCGAGGAGACGTTGACGACGAGGTAGTCGGCCACGTCGCGCACCGCCGCGGCGGCTGCCGCGTAGTCGAGGTGAGCGTCTTCGGCTTCCGTCGTCTTGTTCTTGCCGATGTTGACCCCGACGATGACCGTGGTGTTGCGTCGCGCAGCGATGTTCGCAGCGGCGAGCTCTGCGCCCCGGTTGTTGAAGCCCATGCGGTTGATGAGCGCACCGTCGGCGACGAGCCTGAAGAGTCGCGGTCCGGGATTGCCCGGTTGTGGGCGGGGCGTGACCGTTCCGACCTCGACGTGCCCGAAGCCGAGAGCCGCGAGGCCGTCGATGTCCTCGGCATCCTTGTCGAAGCCTGCCGCGAGCCCGAAGGGCGAGGCGAAGCGAAGACCCATCGTCTCGACGGCGAGCGACTCGGCGGGGGCCGTGAACGGTGCGACGAGCGCTGCCGGAGCGCGGCGACCCAGTGCTCGGATCACGCCGGATGCGAGCGCGTGCGCACGCTCCGGGTCCATCTTGGACAGGACGTGCGTGAAGAGCAGGCGATAGGCGGCGTTCATCGGGTCTCCCCCTCGAAGTTGGACTCTCCGTCGGCTGACTCCGTGGCGTACTGGGCCCTGATGCCGTCCTCGTGCATCCGCTCGATGGCGGCCCTGAAGTCGTCGAGAGACGCGAATCCCTGGTAGACGCTCGCGAACCGGAGGTAGGCGACGTCGTCGAGCTCTCGGAGCGGGGGCAGGATGGCGAGGCCGATGTCGTTGGCCTCGATCTGGGAGACGCCGGTCGAGCGGATGCTCTCCTCCACCCGCTGGGCCAGGAGAGCCAGGTCGGTGTCGGTCACCGGCCGGCCCTGGCAGGCCTTGCGGACGCCGGCCACGACCTTGTCGCGCGAGAAGGACTCGACGACGCCGTTGCGCTTGATGACCGTGAGGCTCGCCGTCTCCGTCGTCGAGAAGCGGCGCCCGCATTCGGGACACTGCCTGCGGCGGCGGATCGCGAAGCCGTCGTCGCTGGTCCGCGAGTCGATGACGCGCGAGTCCGGATGCCTGCAGAAGGGACAGTGCATCAGCTGAACCTCGCCGTCACTGCTTCGCCGTGCGCGGGGAGGTCCTCGGCGTTGGCGAGTGCCACGACGTGGTCGCTCACGCTGCGCAGGGCCTCCCTGTCGTAGCGGATGATCTGCTGCGGGCGCAGGAACGTGTGCGCTCCGAGACCCGGGGTGTGCGCCGACTGGCCGCCCGTTGGCAGCACGTGATTCGAACCGGCGAGGTAGTCGCCGAGGCTCACCGGGGAGTTGGCCCCCATGAAGATGGCTCCAGCGTTGTGGAGCATGGAGAGGACCGCTTCCGCGTCCCGCGTCTGCACCTCGAGGTGCTCTGGCGCGTACGAATTCGACACTCTTGCTCCCGCCGCGAGATCGTCGACGAGGATGAGCGCCGACTGACGGCCGCCCAGCGACGTCCGCACGCGTTCGGCGTGCTTGGTCGCCGCTGCTCGCGACTCGACGTGCTCGAGCACGCGCTCGGCCCACGCCGCATCCGGGGTGACCAGGAGAGCCGAGGCGAGCTCATCATGCTCTGCTTGGCTCACGAGGTCGGAGGCGACGTGGTCGGGGTCTGCTGAGTCGTCGGCGAGCACGAGGATCTCGGTGGGGCCCGCCTCAGCATCGATCCCGACGAACGACTGCACGATGCGCTTCGCGGCCGCTACGTACACGTTCCCGGGGCCGGTGATGACCTCGACGGGCTCGAGGCCGATGTCGGCGACCCCGTGGGCCATGGCGCCGATCGCTCCCGCCCCGCCCATGGCGTAGACCTCAGTCACGCCGAGCAGGCCAGCCGCGCCGAGAATCGTCGGGTGCACGCTTCCGCCGAACTCCCGCTGGGGCGGCGAGGCGATGGCGATCGAGGAGACACCTGCCACCAGCGCTGCGCACACGTTCATGACGACGCTCGACGGGTAGACGGCCTTGCCGCCTGGCACGTAGAGACCGACACGAGAGACAGGGTGCCAGCGGAGCTCGACAACCGCTCCGTCGCCGAGGGTCGTGCTCTGAGGGGCAGGAACCTGGGCTGCTGACCCCGCCCGCACACGCTCGATCATGGCCTCGAGACCACCCCGAACCTGCGGTTCCAATCGGGCTGTCGCCTCGTCGATCGCCTCCTGCGGAACCCTCAGGTGTGGCGGCTCGACGCCGTCGAGGCGCACGGCCTGCTCACGCAGCGCCGCAGCACCGTCGTCGCGCACGGCAGAGATGAGCTCGGCAGCGGTGCCGAGCGCGCGCCCGACATCCAGCTCGGCGCGAGGGAGGATGTTCCGAAGCTCGGATGCGCTGAGCGCAGAACCACGCAGATCGATGAGTTGCATCATGGTGTCTCCATCGTAGTCAGGCGGAAGCGGAGGTCTGGCTGCGGGGCGGAGCCACGCGGGAGGCGACTACTCGAGGCAGCTCGGGCCGAGGAGTGCCTTGAGCTCCCCGTAGAGGTCTTGCGTGATGCGCACGCGATGCGGGAGCTCGAATCGGCGGATGACGCCGGGAGTTCTCAGGCGTAGCCGAACCTCGCTCTCCCCCGAGTGCCGACGCAGCACCTTCCCGAGCGCGTCCACGACCGGTTCGGTCGCGCGCGTGTCGGGGATCGTGAGCGTGAGCGTGCCCGCATCCTCGGCGGCCGAGATCTTCGGCAGGGTCAGCCCCTGCGCGTGGAGGTTCATGCCGTCGTCGCGCTTCGAGACACGCCCCTTGACGGCGACGATCACGTCGCCCTGGAGCTGCGTCTGGAACTCCTGGTAGGTCTTGCCCATGAACATGACGGTCATGGTGCCGCCGAAGTCCTCGACCTCGATCATTCCGTAGGGGTTTCCCGAGTTGCGGGCGACCCTGTGCTGCACGCTCGTGATCAGGCCGGCGATCGTGACCTGTGCACCGTCCTCGAGGTTCTCGGCCTGTGTGAGATCCAGGATGCTCGTCGTCGCGAGCTTCGCGAGATCGCGTTCGAGGCCGGCCAGCGGGTGATCCGAGACGTAGAGGCCGAGCATGTCCCGCTCGAAGGCGAGCTTGTCACGGCGGTTGAACTCGGGGCGAACGGGGACGTCGTCCTCCTCCGCCTCGAACTCGTCGAGGCCGGCGAACAGGTCGACCTGGCCGTGCGCTTCGTTCCGCTTCCTCGAGACGGCAACGTCGATGGCGTTCTCATGCACCTCGACGAGGGCTCGGCGCGTGTTGCCGAGGCTGTCGAACGCGCCCGCCTTGATGAGCGACTCGACGGTGCGCTTGTTCGCGACCGTCGTCGGTACCTTCTTGAGGAAGTCGTGGAACGAGGTGAACGCCGTCTTCGCCTCCCTCGACTTCTGGATCTCCTCGACGACGTTCGCGCCGACGTTGCGCACGGCGCCGAGGCCGAAGCGGATGTCCTCGCCAACGGCCGAGAAGTTCACGAACGACTCGTTGACGTCGGGCGCGAGGACCGTGATGCCCATGCGGCGGCACTCGTTGAGGTACATCGCCAGCTTGTCACGCGAGTCGCCGACGCTCGTGAGCAGGGCGGCCATGTACTCGGCCGGGTAGTGCGCCTTGAGGTAGGCGGTCCAGTACGACACGACCCCGTACGCCGCCGAGTGCGCCTTGTTGAAGGCGTAGTCGGAGAACGGGAGCAGGATGTCCCAGAGCATCTTCACTGCCTCGTCGGAGAAGCCGTTGGCGTGCATGCCGCCTTGGAAGCCGGCGAACTGCTTGTCCAGCTCCGACTTCTTCTTCTTGCCCATCGCGCGGCGCAGGATATCGGCCTGACCGAGGGAGAACCCGGCAACCTTCTGCGCGATCGCCATGACCTGCTCCTGATAGATGATCAGGCCGTAGCTCGTCGAGAGGATCTCCTTGAGCGGCTCCTCCAGCTGCGGGTGGATCGGCGTGATCTCCTGCTCGCCGTTCTTGCGCAACGCATAGTTGATGTGCGAGTTCGCTCCCATGGGGCCCGGGCGGTACAGGGCGATGACAGCGGAGATGTCCTCGAAGTTGTCGGGCTTGAGGAGGCGCAGCAGCGAGCGCATCGGCCCGCCGTCGAGTTGGAACACGCCGAGCGTGTCGCCTCGCGTGAGCAGCTCGTACGCACCGACATCGTCGAGTTCGAGGTCCTCGAGCACGAGGTCGATGTTGCGGTTCGCCTTGATGTTGACGAGCGCGTCGCTGACGATCGTGAGGTTGCGAAGCCCGAGGAAGTCCATCTTGATGAGCCCGAGGGACTCGCTCGCCGGGTAGTCGAACTGCGTGACGATCTGGCCGTCCTGCTCCCGCTTCATGATCGGGATGATGTCGATCAGCGGGTCGCTGGACATGATGACGCCTGCCGCGTGCACACCCCACTGGCGCTTCAGGTTCTCGAGACCGCTCGCGGTGTCGAAGACCTTCTTCGCGTCTGGGTTGCTCTCGATGAAGGCGCGCATCTCGGCGGCCTCCGAGTAGCGCTTGTGCTCCTTGTCGAAGATGCCGCTGAGCGGGATGTCCTTGCCCATGACGGCGGGAGGCATGGCCTTGGTCAGCTGGTCACCCATCGAGAACGGGTAGCCGAGCACACGCGATGCGTCCTTGAGGGCCTGCTTCGCCTTGATCGTGCCGTAGGTGACGATCTGAGCGACGCGCTCGGAGCCGTACTTCTCGGTGACGTACTTGATGACCTCGGACCGGCGGCGATCATCGAAGTCGACGTCGAAGTCGGGCATGGACACACGGTCGGGGTTGAGGAAGCGCTCGAAGATGAGGCCGTGACGCAGCGGGTCGAGGTCCGTGATGCCCATCGCGTACGCCGCCATCGATCCCGCACCGGATCCACGACCGGGACCGACGCGGATTCCGTTGTCCTTCGCCCAGTTGATGAAGTCGGCGACCACCAGGAAGTACCCGGGGAACCCCATCTGGTTGATGACGCCGATCTCGTAGTCGGCCTGCTTGCGCACGTCGCTCGGGATGCCGGCCGGGTAGCGCTTGCCGAGGCCCGTGTCGACTTCCTTGATGAACCAGCTGCTCTCCGTCTCACCCTCTGGCACGGGGAAGCGGGGCATGTAGTTCGCGGACTCGTCGAACTCGGCAGAGCAGCGCTCCGCGATGAGCAGGGTGTTGTCGCACGCCTCCGGGTTGTCGCGGAAGATCGAGCGCATCTCAGCGGCCGACTTCAGGTAGTAGCCGGTGCCGGAGAACTGGAAGCGGTTGGGGTCGTCCATCGTCGACCCGGACTGCACGCACAGCAGGGCGGAGTGGCTGTCCGCGTCGTGCGAGTGCGTGTAGTGGAGGTCGTTCGTCGCGACGAGGGGAAGGCCAAGGTCTTTCGCGAGCTTGAGAAGATCAGGGATGACACGACGTTCGATGTCGATGCCGTGGTCCATGATCTCGCAGAAGTAGTTCTCTGCTCCGAAGATGTCGCGGAACTCAGCGGCTGCAGCGCGCGCCTCGTTGTACTGCCCCAGCCGGAGGCGCGTCTGCACCTCGCCTGACGGGCACCCCGTGGTGGCGATGAGCCCCTTGGAGTAGGTGTTGAGGAGCTCGCGGTCCATGCGGGGCTTGAAGTAGTAGCCCTCCATGGATGCACGGCTCGAGAGCCGGAAGAGATTGTGCATGCCCTGCGTGGTCTCGCTGAGCATCGTGATGTGCGTGTACGCACCGGATCCGGAGACGTCGTCTCCCCCACCGTTGCCCCACTTCACCCTGGTGCGGTCTCCGCGGTGGGTGCCAGGCGTCAGGTACGCCTCGGTGCCGATGATCGGCTTGATGCCGTGCTCTTTCGCGGCCTTCGCGAACTCGTAGGCGCCGAACACGTTGCCGTGGTCCGTCATCGCGACGGCGGGCATGCCCTGCTCGACCGCGGCCTTCATGAGTTCGCCGATCCGGGCAGCCCCATCGAGCATCGAGTACTCGCTGTGGACGTGGAGGTGGGCGAACGAGTCTGCTGAAGGCAATTTCTCTCCGGGAAGAAGGGTGGATCGGCGCACCCATCTTAGATCGCGTGGACGAGTCTCCGAGCGACCGAGCCTGCTAGAGGTCGCCCTCGCGGAGGAGCTCGAGCGAGTGGGCCAGATCTTCCGGGTACTCGGTCGTGAAGCGCACCGGTTCGCCCGTTCGCGGGTGGGCGAAGCCGAGCTCCTTGGCGTGCAGCCACTGCCGCTTCAGCCCCAGCTTGCCGGCGAGGAGCGGGTCAGAGCCGTAGAGGGGGTCACCGACGCACGGGTGCCGCTGGGCGGCCATGTGCACGCGGATCTGGTGCGTTCGCCCGGTCTCGAGGTGCACCTCGAGCAGCGCGCCACGTCGGAACGCCTCGATCGTCTCGTAGTGCGTGACGGACGGCTTGCCGTCGCTCGTCACGGCGAACTTCCAAGACGAGCCAGGGTGACGGCCGATGGGAGCATCGATCGTGCCCGAGAGCGGGTCGGGGTGCCCCTGCACGACCGCGTGGTAGACCTTCTCGACCTCGCGGTCGTGGAAGGCCTTCTTGAGCTGCGCGTAGGCCAGCTCGCTCTTCGCGACGACCATGAGGCCGCTCGTCCCCGCATCGAGGCGATGGACGATGCCCTGACGCTCGGACTGACCGGAGGTCGAGATCGTGAAGCCGGCAGCGGCGAGCGCGCCGAGCACCGTTGGGCCGTCCCAGCCGATGGAGGGATGCGCGGCGACGCCGACGGGCTTGTCGATCACGACGAAGTCGTCCTCGTCGTGCACGATCTTGAGGTCGGGCACGGCGATCGGGACGACCTCGACGGGACCGGCCTGCTCCCATTCGACGAAGATGATGGCGCCCGCGGTCATGCGGTCCGACTTGCCGACCTGCCTGCCGTCGATCGCGATCCCGCCCGCGGCCGCGATGTCGGCGACCTGCGTCCTGCTCAGCCCCAGCAGCTTCGACACGCCCGCATCGACGCGGACCCCCTCGAGGCCGTCAGGGATCGGGATCGTCCTGGATTGCATCACGCGTCCTTCTTCGCCTTTGGTCGGCGCTTGCCGTCGAATCCGATGTCGAACAGGGTGAGCAGCACGAACGCCGACATCCCCACGACGATGCACATGTCGGCGACGTTGTAGATAGCCGGGAGCATCCACGGCGTGTAGATGAAGTCGATGACGTGGCCCGTCCCGAACCCAGGCTCGCGGAAGAGCCGATCGCAGAGGTTCCCGAGCGCTCCCCCGAGCACGAGCCCGAAGACCGCGGCCCAGAGCTTCGACCCGAGCCTGCGAGCCACGACGATGATCACGATGACCATGATCGTCGAGACGCCAGTGAAGATCCACGTGGACCCGGCTGCGAACGAGAACGCGGCACCCGGGTTCCGCACGAAGTGCCACTGGAGAAAACCGCCGAGGGCCTCGATGGTCTGACCCTCGGTCATCGAGGAGACGACGACGGCCTTGGTGAACTGATCTAGCGCAAACGCGCCGACGGCGACCGCGGCGAGCATCGCAAGAATGCGGATGCTCGGGCGCGATCGCCGTTCGGTGGTCTGCAGAGGGGTGTCCTCCACGTTCCGAGTGCTACTGGCCCGCTGGTGCGGAACCTTCGAGGACGTCGCTGGCCTGACGGTTCAGGTCGTTGAGCTGGCCTTCGATGTAGGAACGGAGGTTGTTGCGGTACTCGCGCTCGAAGATGCGGAGCTCCTCGATGCGAGCCTCGAGCTTGGTCTTCGTCTCCTCGAGGCGACCGATGGTCTCTCGCTCCTTGGCCTCGGCCTCGGTGACGATCGTGCGTGCACGACCCTCGGACTCGACCGTGATCTCGCGGGCGCGCTTCTCGCTGTCGCCTTCGATCTGGCGTGCACGGGTCTCGGACTCGGCGATGATCTCGCGGGCGCGGGTCTCACCCGTCGCGATGATCTCGTCACGCTTGCGCGTTCCCTCTTCGACGTGCTCGTCGTGGAGTCGGCGGGCGAGGGCGATGAGCGAGCTGCTGGTCTCGGCCTCGTCTGCACCCTGCGCGATGACGGGGGCGGGGGCTGCGGGCTGAGCGAGCGGTGCGATGGGCTCCGGCTCTGGCTCTGGCGCTGCTTCGACCTCGACGCTGGGCTCCTCGACCGGGGCGGGAGCAGCGGCGGCGGGCGCACTGTCAACGCGAGCCTCAGCCGATTCGAGCTGCTGACGAAGCTGCTCGTTCTCCCCCACGAGGCGGCGCATTTCTGCAACGACCTCGTCGAGGAAGTCGTCGACCTCATCTTGGTCGTACCCCTCGCGGAACTTGGTCTGCTGGAAGCGTTTGTTGATGACGTCCTCAGGAGTGAGTGCCATGTCGGCCACCTTTCGACTCTCTCTGCGATTGGTCTGTATCTGGTAAAGACACTCGGTCTTGTATGAAGACTCGGGGTCTGACTTGACAACACTAGCGTTGCCCAGATGTGCGCGCAGAACGTTGCTGTGCTGCGGAGCACATAGGTCACATTACGGCACTTGGGTCCCGTGCGTCACATTCTGTCGGGAAAGTCGGCATTCACCTAATGCGATCCCCCCGACAGCGCTTCACAAGATGAAGCTGTGGCATCGCCGAGCGCGACGAGTTCGACTAGAGCAGACGCACGAGATTGGAGGTGATGACGAGGGCGAACATGACGATGATCCAGGCGAGATCGAGGGCGATGTTGCCGATGCGCAGCGGAGGAACGACCTTCCTCACCGCGCGGAGGGGTGGATCCGTCAACGAGTAGACGCCCTCGCACAGGACCAGCACGAACCCCTTCGGCTTCCAGCGAGGAGCGAACATGCGCGCGTAGTCGAGGATCAGCCTGCCCCACATGACCATGATGTAGAGGCCGATGACGAAGCTGAGGATCGCGCCGAGGATATTCATTCATTTCCTGAGATCGTCGCGCACACACGGCGACGGTGCACCCTCAGGATGCACCGTCTCACCGTTCGCGCGAAAGCGGGCCGGCCTGCCTAGCGGCAGAGCCAGGCTGGTTGGGGGTCTACTGGAAGAACGAGGCTTCCTTCTCCGCCTCGAGCTTGCTCGACTCGCCGTGGACGGCGATGTGCTGAGGCGAGAGCAGGAACACCCGGCTCGTCACGCGCTCGATCTTGCCATACAGGCCCTGAGAGAGACCGCTCGCGAAGTCGATGAGGCGCCGCGCCTCGGCTTCATCCATCTCGGAGAGATTCATGATGACGGGGACGCCATCGCGGAAGTTCTCGGCGATGACCTGCGCGTCTTTGTTGTAGGCCTTCGGGTGGACCGTGAGGATCTCGTTCATTTCCGCCATCGCCGGGGTCGAAGTGTGCTTGGGAGCTTTGGTGATCGGAGTCACTGGCGCCGGCTTGGGGCGCTCGGTGACCACCGGGGAGAGCTGCGGCGAAGGTGCCGCCGCGGGCGACTGCCTCTGCTGCTGCTGCGCCTGGGGCGTCTCGTCGTGCAGATTCTGCTCGTCTTCGTCAGCAAGGCCCAGGTAGACCATGGCATTGCGCAGCGGGTTGGCCATTGTGCTCCTCCGTGTGTTCGGCGTGCATCCACGCTACGTCCGGTCGGGACGCTTTCCCGTGATTGCCGCGCCGATCCTAAGGTGTGTCGCACCGTTTTCGATGGCTTCTCTGAAGTCGTTCGACATGCCCATCGAGAGCGAGGTCGCCGACGGCGCGAGGGACTGGATGCGCAGACTCAGCTCTCGGAGCTCAGCGAAGGATGCTCGAGGCTCGGCCCCCAGCGGGGCGACGCACATGAGCCCCCGGAGCTCGAGAGCCGAGGTTGCGAGCACGTGCTCGACGAGCGTCTCGAGCTCGTCCGGCTGGACGCCTCCCCGCGCGGGGTCTGGAGTCATGTTGACCTGCACGAACACCGGCAGCGGGTGCTCGCGCTCGATCGTCGAGAGCGCATCGACAAGGCCTGCCCGGTCGATCGAATGCATCGCGTGCACGTACTGCGCGATCTGGCGCGCCTTCTTGGTCTGGATCTGGCCCACGAAGTGCCATTCGACCCCTGCGCGCCCTGCGAGCGCCTCAGCCTTCTCCCTGGCCTCTGGGTGCCGGCTCTCCGCGAAGCGGCGCACACCCAGGTCGACGAGATCGTCGACCAGCTCGGGGCCGTGGAACTTCGTCACCGGGATGAGGGTGACATCGGCGGTGTCGCGCCCCGCGGCGACGCAGGACTCGTCGATAGCAGCCTGGACCGCCGAGAGGCGCTCGGCCAGCGTCGAATGCCCCTGGCCGAGCGCCTCTCCTGCATGCTCTGGCATGTGCGCCCTACTTGAGGAAGTCCGGTACGTCGAGGATGTCCTCGGCGTCGTCGTATGCCGCCTCTGGCTCGCGGCGGGGAGCGATCGTCGGTGCTTCGGCCGTCGACCAGGCAGGCGCCTGCGTGACGGGGGCCTGCGCCTGGACGGGCTGCTCGCGCTCGACGGGAGCTGACGGGGCGGACGCGACGGCAGCTGCCGCAGCACCCAGCCCGATTGCGCCCGTGTTCGCCTGCTGCACTGGAGCCGCGGCGACAGCTGGCGCCGCCTGCTGCTCCTGCAGCGTCTTGGGCTCGCCACCCGCGAACCCTGCCGCGATGACCGTGACGCGGACCTCGTCGCCGAGCGTGTCGTCGATGACGGCACCGAAGATGATGTTGGCCTCCTGGTGGACGGCCTCCTGCACGAGCTTCGCCGCATCGTTGATCTCGAAGATGCCGAGGTTCGATCCGCCCTGGATGGAGAGCAGCACGCCGTGGGCGCCTTCGATGCTCGCCTCGAGGAGCGGAGACGCGACGGCGAGCTCGGCCGCCTTGATGGCGCGGTCGGCGCCACGCGATGAGCCGATGCCCATGAGCGCGGAGCCGGCACCCTGCATGACCGACTTCACATCGGCGAAGTCGAGGTTGATGAGGCCGGGCGTCGTGATGAGGTCGGTGATGCCCTGGACACCGGCGAGCAGCACCTGGTCGGCCGTCGAGAAGGCCTCGATCATAGAGATGCCGCGATCGCTGATCTCGAGGAGGCGATCGTTGGGGACGACGATGAGGGTGTCGACTTCTTCCTTCAGCGTCGCGACGCCCTGCTCTGCCTGCTGCATGCGGCGGCGGCCTTCGAAGCTGAACGGCTTCGTGACGACACCGATGGTGAGCGCGCCGATCGACTTCGCGATGCGGGCGACCACGGGCGCGCCACCCGTTCCGGTGCCACCACCCTCACCGGCGGTCACGAAGACCATGTCGGCGCCGGCGAGCGCCTGCTCGATCTCCTCGGCGTGATCCTCGGCGGCGCGACGCCCGACCTCGGGGTCGGCTCCGGCACCGAGACCGCGCGTCAGCTCACGGCCGACGTCGAGCTTCACGTCGGCATCGCTCATGAGCAGCGCCTGTGCGTCGGTGTTGATCGCGATGAACTCGACGCCGCGGAGGCCGAGTTCGATCATTCGGTTGACTGCATTGACGCCGCCGCCGCCGATGCCGACGACCTTGATGACGGCGAGGTAGTTGTTGGTGTTCGACACGTGTCCGGCCCCTCGTTGGCGTGTGGTGTGGTGGAAGAACGGAGTGCACACCTCAACACGTCGCCATTGGCGAATGCGTACGAGCTTCAACCTCTACTTGAAGCTCAGAGATATGCTGTTTCCTGATTGCTTGCTTCGACGCTAGGTCGCGAACGCCGCCCGATGAGTGCAGTCCGCAGGTGTGTTGCGTTTTGCGCGCCGAATGACCGCGAGTCGCTTCAACCCGCACTTGAAGGTTGAGGCTCCTGCACCCTCGGGCCCCGTCTCGCCTGGTGGGCCGCGACTGTCGAGTCAGCGAGTCACGGGAGTCTCGGGACTCGAGACGTCGTAGCTCGAGATGGACTGGTCAGCAGTTGCGGTGACCAGAGCCGCGAGCACCTCGGCCTTGCGATCCGAATCCTCCGCGCTCCCCCAGACCACTTCGGCGCCGCTGCGCATCGTGAGCCGAACGTCATCGATGCTCTTGGCGGTCACGGTGGCGACTCCTGAGCGGAAGTCGACGGGCAGCGCGAGCGAGACCGCGGCTGCTGAGGCGAAGGCCTCCGAATCGATCCCCTGTCCACCCAGATCGAGAGTCGGGATGTCGGCGGCCGGCTCGGGCTGAGTCCACAGCACGACCCCGGCCGCGTCCATCACGTCATGGCCCGCAGGCACCTGCACGGTGCCGATGGGCGAGCGCTCGACGATCGTCACGACGAGCCTGCTTGGCGGTTCGACGCGAATCGAATAGCTCTGGACGAGCACGTACGACTGCAGCCTGCTCTCCACGTCGTCGCTCGTGACGAGCGCAAGCGGCTGGCCGTGCAGATCGGCGAGGGATGCATCCACCTGCGCGGTGTCGACGCGCTCGGCTCCCGTGACGACGATCTCCCGCACGGACATGATGGGGCTGTAGACGGCGACCGCGACGAAGGCCACGAGCGCGGCGACGACCGCCGCGACCCAGATCAGGATGCGGCGGCGCCGCCGCGCGCGCCACGTGAATCGGCGCGCATCGTCGCCGAGCACGCTCACGACTGACCTGGCTCCTTCGTGCCGAGCGCCTCGAGGAGCTGGGGCACGATGAGGTTGACATCACCGCAGCCGAAGGTGATGACGAAGTCGCCCTCCCTCGAGATCTCGGCGACCGTGTCGGCGGCGTCCTGCCAGTCTGGCCGGTATGCGACCCTGCTGCGGTCGACGAACGCCTCTTCGACGAGGGCGCCCGTCACTCCAGGGATCGGGTCCTCGCGTGCTCCGCACACATCGAGCACGACCGTCTCGTCGGCGAGGCGCTCGTACACCTCGGCGAACACGTCGCTCATGGCCTGCGTTCGTGAGTAGAGGTGTGGCTGGTGGACGGCGATGAGGCGCCCCGGGCCGACGACGGTGCGCGCCGCGGACAGCGCCGCCTCCACCTCAGCGGGATGGTGCGCGTAGTCGTCGTAGACGCTGACCCCGTTCACCGTCCCGTGGAGCTCGAAGCGGCGCTTCGTTCCGCCGAACTTCGAGAGCGCCTCGAGGACGGCGGCAGGCTCGAATCCGAGCTGCACGAGGACGACGAAGGCACCCGTCGCGTTGAGGGCGTTGTGGATGCCGGGAACATGGAGGAGCGCCGGGTAGTCGGTCCCCTGCCAGGTGACCGTGAAGCGTGTCTCGCCACCCTGTGAGGCGATGTCCGAGACGCGCGCGTCCGCCGACTCCGCCTGGCCGAATGTCAGGACCCGCTTGTGCGCGAGCTTGCTCGTCAGCTCGACGGCGAGCGCATCGTCGCTCGAGATGACGACCGCCTCGCTTGCAGCATCGGCGAACTGGACGAAGGCGGACTCGAAGGCCTCGACCGTCCCGTAATGATCGAGGTGGTCGTTGTCGACGTTCGTGATGAGCGCGATAGCCGTGTCGTAGAACAGGAACGAGCCATCGGACTCGTCGGCTTCGACGACGAACGCCTCGCCACCTCCGACGGCCGAGCTCGTCCCGAGGGCCGAGATGATCCCGCCGTTCACGAAGCTCGGAGCCGCATCCAGCGCGTCGAGGGCCGTCACGACCATGCCCGTCGACGTGGTCTTGCCGTGCGCGCCGGCAACCGAGACGAGGCGACTGCCACGTGTGAGCCAGACGAGAGCCTGCGAGCGGTGAAGGATGTTCAGCCCCCGCTCCTTCGCCAGGACGAGCTCTGGGTTGTCCGGCCACAGCGCGCTCGTGACGACGATGGTGTCGGCATCGCCGAGGTGCTCGGCCGCGTGTCCGATCTCCACACGGGCTCCACGGTCGCGGAGCTCCCGGGTCGCGTAGTTCTCGGTGCGGTCGCTTCCGGAGATCGTGAGGCCGCGGTCGAGCATCATGCGCGCGATGCCGCTCATGCCCGAACCGCCGATGCCGATGAAGTGCACCTTCCCGATCTCGTCTGGGATCTGCGCGGTGGCGTCTGGGTTGATCATCTCTGCTCCTGGGTTTGCTCGGTCTGCGAGCTGCGCGGCCGGTGCCGCGTCGATGGTCGAGGGTACTCCGCCTGCACGTCCTGGTGGACCTATTCGGCCTGAGCGTCCCGCGCGGCCTCGTCGAGGAGAGCGACGACGCGTGCGGCGCCGTTCCGCTCGGCTGAGGTGAGCGTGGCCCGCTCCATCCGCGACCGGCGCTCCTCATCGCGCGCGAGCGCAACGAGCTCCTTGGATGCCCAGGCCGGCAAGAAGTCGGCATCCGTCACTCGGATGGCGCCGCCGGCCGCCAGGACGGAGCGGATGTTGATGGTCTGGTGATCACCCGTCGCAGCCGGGTACGGGACGTACACGGCGGGGAGACCGACGACGCCGAGCTCGCTGACCGTGGATGCACCCGCGCGGGCGACGACGAGATCGGCTGCGGCGAACGCCAGGTCCATGCGATCGCAGTACTCGAGGACGTGGTAGCCCTCGGTCTCGTCGTGCTCGAACGTGGAGAGCCCGCCGACGAGGTGCAGGACCTGCCAGCCCTCGGCGATGAGCTCGGGGACGACAGCCCTGACGGTCTCGTTGACGCGCCTCGCACCGAGCGAGCCGCCGGTCACGAGAAGCGTGCGC
>JBQDTF010000027.1:0-23157 GCA_052099095.1 Pseudoclavibacter sp. | reverse complement strand
CCGCGTGTACGAGCACACCGAAGCGCCACGCCCGGAATGGAACCGCAGAACCTGAGACGACGTGAGGCCTCAAGCCGCCGAGGGCCGGGTGCGCAGCTCGAAGCTGCGCACCCGGCCCGAACCGACCTGCTGGCTGGCTATGCCTTCACGAACTTCAGGAGCACTTCGTTGACCTCTTCGGCGTGCGTCCAGAGGAGCCCGTGAGGCGCGCCCTCGACTTCCACGTACTCTGCCTCCGGGAACGCTGCGTGGAAGGGGCGACCCGTCGAGTCGATCGGCAGGATGTTGTCGCTCGTCCCGTGCAGGATGAGCGCGGGCTTCCCGCTCTCCCGCACCGCCGCCACGTCGCCGCGGAAGTCTTCGATCCACGTCGGCACCACGGCATAAGCCGCGACCGGCGCCGACTGGGTGGCCGTTGTCCAGTTCGCGTCCACTACCTCCTGGCTGATGCGCGATCCCAGGTTCTCGTCCAAGTTGTAGAAGTCCTTGTAGAAGTTTGTGAACCACGCGAACCGGTCGGCGTGGGCGTTCTTGGAGATTCCGTCGAACACGTCCTGCGGAACGCCCGTCGGGTTGTCGTCGCGCTGGACGAGGAAGGGTTCAAGCGACGCCAAGAAGGCGAGCTTCGCGACCCGCTCGTGCCCGTGTCGACCAACGTAGCGCGCAAGCTCGCCGGTCCCCATCGAGAAGCCGACCAAGATCACGTCGTGCAGATCGAGCGTCTCAAGAACGACATTCAGGTCGTTCGCGAACGTGTCGTAGTCGTACCCTTCGGTGACCTTGCTCGACTGCCCGAAGCCTCGACGGTCGTATGTGATCACGCGGTAGCCGGCCGCCAGCAACTCACGAGTTTGGCGCTCCCAGCTGGCTCCGTTCAACGGGTAGCCGTGGATGAGCACGACAGGTTGCCCCGCTCCGTGATCCTCGTAATAGAGCTCGATATCCGTGCTGTTCTGCGTCCCGACCTTGATGTAGCCCATGGGCGTGCTCCCTTCATGGTGGCGAATGCGACGAGTCCCAACGAGTCGCCCGAGTTGCACGGGCAGATGCGGCGTCGCGAACACAATCCAAGAACACGCGCCTGACCGAGAACCGAGACTGTGACGCAAGAAGGCTCCGCGTGAACCCCGAGGCGCAGCCGGGAGCGGCATGCAAGCGCTGAACCGAGCGGCATCGGGGTCGACTCAGTGGTCGTTAGTTGCCTTCGAAGACCCGCAGATCTTGGCCCGGAGGAAACGGGAGGATGTACTCCCGGGTGGGAACGTTGACGTCGCCCCAGTCCTCGAGCTTCACCCGAACCCGATTCGCCGAGACCTCCGTGATTCGCACCCGAGTCCACTCGCCGTCTTCGAGGCGCAGCTCGTAGGCGTTAGCGAGGTAGCTCAGGCCCGTCGCTTCCAAGAGTGCCTCCGCCTCGAACCAGTTAAGAGGCGCAGAGAGTTCACGACCAAGCAGGTCGATAACGACGAAAGCCTCGCCAGCTGGGCGCATCCAACCGACAAGCTCGCCGTCGCCGCGCCGGTGCTCGATCCATTCGTTGGGAGTAGTCACGCATCGATGCTAGCCAGAACCCGCACCGAAGCTTCGAGCTGTGGATAACTTCTGCGCGGAATCTCCGAAGTCGCTAGCTTGGCGCCCATGCGTTCAGGGGAGAAAGCCATGCATCCAGCCAAGAGGGGGAGACGAGCGATCAGCGCCGTGATGCTGGTCCTACTCGGCTTCGGAACAGCCATCGGGGCGAGCGGATGCACGGCCCAAGAGACGACTCCACCCGCGACCCCCAGCACCACCCCGGCGAGCACGGAGCCAGTGCTCCCGACGAACGAAGAAGCGCTGGCGATCGTGGAAGAGCTGGTGGCGGCGGCTATCGCGGCTGAAGCCAAGGCAGGAGCCACAGGCAATTTTGCCGAGCTTGAAGCCCTAGCTGGACCCGAATACGTGGCAGAAGCGCGGGCTGGGGTCGACGAACTGTCGGCTCAGTCGCTGAGCGTATCGGGCGAGTCTCGCGTTGATTCGCTGTCCATTCAGAGCATCAGCCGCGATGGCGTCGCAGTTGTTATAGCTGCCTACGGCTGCTACGACATCACTGCGACACAGCTCTTGGATGCAAGCGGCAACAGCGTTCGAAGCGCGGATGTACCGGTGCGTGTACCGGTGGTCTTCCGAGTGCACTCGGATGCATCCTCATACAGACTTATGGAGACTTCCTCGTGGCCCGGTTCCAACTCCTGCTAGCGGTTGTGATCCTCGCTGGAGGTATCACTGCAACGGCGCCCGAGATCGCGCGCACATGCATTGCGATCGACTTTCAAACGGGCTCATGCGGCGGAGCATCCACCGACGGTGACAGCGTCACCGTCAACGTGGAGGAGACCTACGTGGGTGACCCGGGCCCCTCGGACTCGTACGACGACGGGGGATCCGGCGGCGATGGGTACGGGGACGGCTACTCCGGGGGCGAGGGGAGTGGTGGCGACGAGAGCGGTACCAGCGGCCCACCACCGTTCACACCGAGCGCCAGCGCGCTCGCTTCGCCAATGAGCTCACTCCTCACTCCGGTGCTGTGCCGAGCCTGCGATCCCAGCGGGGGAGGCGGCGGAGGCCCCGAGAGAACTCCGCCGAGGCCGCCCACGAGCTTCACGATCAGCGACGTCCTCACGCTCGCACCCGCATCCGTGAACCTCACGGCGGAACCCTCGACGTGGAGCATCGTCGGATCGCACACGAACTTCTTCACGACCGCCACCAAGCACAGCGCCTCGGGAAGCATCCTCGGCCACCCGGTCACCGTGACCTTCACCCCGATCACCTACCGATGGGACTACGGCGACGGAACCACAGCCGAGACCACAACCTCAGGCGCCTCCTGGGCTGCCCTCGGACAGGACGACTTCAGCGCCACCTCCACAAGCCACGTCTACGCCGAGAAGGCGACAGTGCAGGCCTCCGTCACCGTCGTCTACACGGCAACTGTGACACTCGCGAGCGGCGCGAGCATCCCCGTGACAGGGACCCTCAACCGAGCATCCACCACCATCGCCCTCGAACTCTTCACCGCCGACACCCTCATCACCGTCGGCGACTGCAACGAGCACCCAGAACAACCACGCTGCTGAAACACAGCGGGCCCAGCCCAGGTCAGCACTCCCAGCACAGCCCGATGAGCCGTGCTGGCCGACAGCGACCCCCGCCGACCCGCGCCGATCCGCGCTGACCCGTGCCGATCCGCGCTGACCCGTACCGACTCGCTACTCGTCTTGCGCGAACACGACAGTGCCGTCCGGGAGCACTCCCCAACCCGGGTTGTGCGCAACCTCCCAGACCACGCCGTTCGGGTCCTCGACGAGACCGTGGAAGACCCCGCCGAAGTCGCCCTCCTGCGCCACCTTCAGCGTCACCCCACCACCCGAGGCCATCGCCGAGACCACGGCGACGACCTCCTCCCGGCTGCCCACGTTGTGCGCCAACGTCACCCCGGACACCTTCGACCGGTCCTCGCCGGTGCCGAGATCACGATTGAACTTCGCGGCGTCGAAGAAACCGAGCACCTGCCCCGCTCCGATCTGGAAGAAGACGATCTCTCCCTCCACATCCAGCAGAGGCTCCCACCCGAGCGCGTCCACGTAGAAGCGCCGCGCCTCATCGAGGTCCCGAGTCGCGAACGTCACAAAATTCACCTGCTGCTTCATGAGCGACCCACGAACGTCGAGAGGTTCTCGAGCGACGACGAGATGCCGTCCACGTGATCCGTCTGGCTGATGCCGCTCGGAACGTCGTAGGCCGACACCGTCACGAGAGTGCCGCCAGGGAACTCCGCCAATTCCCAAACCATGGTCATCGTGCCAGAGAATCTCGAGTCATCCGACTCGAACACCACCTGCTGCGCGACCCGCTCGCCATCCACCAACTCCACGAACACCGCCTCAGACACATCCAGCGACCCGGACGTCTTCCCGCCCCCTACAGGAGCCTCCGCGTACGTGAGCTCAAGCACACTGCGCCCGCCCACCCACGGCTCGAAACGCGTATACCTGCCAGTCATCCCAGCAGGCGGCAGCCACGACTCGAGCGCCCCCTGATCCAGCAGCGCCCCATAGATCCTGGCCGCGCTCGCTGGCAGCACCCGCGAGACCCGGTCGACGCGTGGTTCGAAATCGCTCGTCATGCCCGGAAGCTAGCAAGCCGACATGAGGATGCCCCGACCAGCGTTCAGAAAAACATCCTGAAGAAAATTCTCGGCGCGTGTCGATCTCCTCCTCCGCCGTTCGACGCCATAGTAGACGGGTGCTGATCAGCACCCTGGAACCGGCCCACAAGGGCTGCAAACAAGGAGAATCACCATGAAGTTCATGCTCATCATGCGCGCCACCGACGAAGCCAAGGCCGCCTACGAGAACGCCGACTTCACCGAGATCATCAACGCCATGGGCAAGTACAACGAGTCGATGATGGAAGCCGGCGTCCTGCTCGCGGGCGAAGGACTCGCCGACGATCTCAGCACCGCATTCGTCGTGGACTTCTCGGGTGAGCAGCCCGTCGTCACCGACGGCCCCTACGGTGAGACGCACGAGCTCTTCAACGGCTTCTGGATCATCGAGACCGCCACCCGCGACGAAGCAATCCAGTGGGCCTCCCGGGCCCCACTGCAAGGGCCAGGCTCGAAGCTCGAAGTCCGCCGCGTCACCGACATGAGCGACTTCGCGGGCCACGAGGACAACGAGTTCCTCCGCAAAGAAGAAGGGTGGCGCGAGGAGCAGGCAGGCGCCTGAGGCTCGAGCCCAACTCGAACGCCAAGCGACACGCATGACGGCCCCGCAGAATGGAGCAGACGCGGATGCTCAGCGCGAGACTGCCGCTGCCGCTGCCGCTGCCGCTGCTGCTGCTGCCGCAGCCGACGTCAGCGGCTCCGTCGACGCCGTCGGCTCGCCTGGCCCGCGCACGACTGCGGCGGCCGTCGAGGCTGTCTGGCGCATCGAGAGCGCGCGCATCGTCGCGACCCTCACGAGGATGGTCGGCGACGTCGGCCTCGCCGAGGACCTCGCCCAAGAAGCGGTCGCCGACGCGCTGACGCAGTGGCCCGTGTCAGGCGTCCCGGTCAATCCGGGCGCCTGGCTCACGGCCGTCGGCAAACGGAAGGCCATCGACGGGTGGCGGCGCCGCGAACGCCTCGACGACCGCTACAGCGCCATGGCCCGCGACCTCACAGAGGCGGATGCGGGTGCGAGCGACGCGTGGGAGCCGATCGGTGACGACGTCCTGCGCCTCATCTTCGTTGCTTGCCACCCCGCGCTGTCGAGGGAAGCTCAGGTCGCGCTCACGCTTCGCATCGTCGGCGGACTCACCACCGACGAGATCGCGCGCCTCTTCCTTCTCCCCGTCGCAACCGTGCAGCAGCGCATCGTGCGCGCCAAGAAGAGCCTCGCCGCGGCCAAGGTGCCCTTCGAGACGCCGGACCCCAGCGAGTGGTCGTCGCGCCTGAGCGGCGTGCTTGCCGTCATCTACCTGATCTTCACGGAAGGCTACGCGGCCAGCTCGGGCGACCGCTGGCTGCGGTCCGAGCTCGCCGCAGAGGCGCTGCGCCTCGGGCGAGCCCTCAGCAGCATGCTCCCGCGTGAACCCGAAGTGCTTGGGCTCAGTGCGCTCATGGAACTGCAGAGCTCCCGGTTCGCGGCCCGCGAGTCGCCCGACGGCAGCCCCATCCTGCTCGCGGACCAGGACAGGCGACGCTGGGACCGATCAGCGATCCTCCGCGGCCGGGCGCTGCTCTCGCGAGCGGACGCGCTCGGCAAAGGCCGCGGCGCATACTGCCTGCAGGCTGCAATCGCCGAGCGGCATGCGGTGGCCGCATCCGTGCAGGACACGGACTGGACCCAGATCGTCGTCCTCTACGAGGTCCTCGGGCGGCTGGCCCCCAACCCCATCGTCGAACTCAACCGCGCCGTCGCCGTGTCCATGGCGACCGGGTCGGCAACTGCCCTCGCGATCGTCGACCGCCTGGCCGCATCCGGTGGCCTGAGCCGAGGCCCCCTGCTGGCGAGCGTGCGCGGAGAGCTGCTCGCTCAACTGGGGAGGATCGAAGAGGCGAGGTCAGAGCTGAGCGTCGCCGTCGAGCTCACGGGCAACGAACAGCAGCGTCGCGTGCTCCAAGGCAAACTGGACGCGCTCGAGTCCAGGGCCTGAAAGCGCCGCTTTCGCTCTCGAACTCGCCGCAGCTCTCGAACTCGCCGAGCAGCCCGAAGCCAGAACCCCACCTGGAAGCCAAACGACCAACTTGCGTGACAAGGGGACTGTGTTGGCCAGGATGTGGCCGGGCCAGCCGGTCTTGTCACGCAAGTTGGTCAGAGGGGAGAGAACCGCGCCCCCATCGGAGCGGGCAGGAGCGGAGCTACGCGCGCTCGAGCACCAGGAGGAACTCGACGTCACCCGTCGGCTCAACCGAGACGAACCCGAGGTTCGGGGCTTCGACGCCGTAGTCAGCGAACGTGACGGGGATGCTGCCGGCGACCTGCACGGTGTCGCCGTCGAGGCCCGCCGTGATGTCGATGGTCACCTGCTGGCTGACTCCATTGAGGGTGAGCGTGCCGGTGGCAGGGATCGTCTCCTGTGCGCCCTCGGCGAGGCCCTCGAGCGCAGCGACCGGCTCGTCGAGCGTGAAGGTCGCCTCCGGGTTCGCGGCCGTGTCGAGCGCTTCACTGCGGAAGTACTCATCCCGGCGCTCCTCATCTGTGGCGATGGAAGCGACGTCGACCGTGATGTCGGCAGCCGTGAGCTCCGTTTCGGTGGTCGTGAGGCTTCCCGAGACCGTCTCGGTGCGACCGGTGACGGTCACGTCCGTGCCGTTGAGGACCTCATCGACGCGGTAGCCGGCGTATGACCCGGCGGCCACGGTCCACGAGCCGGCGAGGGTGCCGGCTTCTGCACTGCTCGGTGCCGTCGACTGGATCTCGAGCGCGGGGGCCTCGGCGGCCGGCTCGGCGATGACGTCGCGGTAGATCATGGGGCCGAACACGGCGGCGGCGATGCCGATCACCACGACGACAGCCGCGATGACGATGCCGATGGTGGCTTTCTTCGATGGCTTCTTCATGGTTGTAGCTTGAAGCACTTTTCTAGGGATGGGCTATGGGTTTGGCTGGGACCTCGTTTGCACTGGGATGCGCGGCTGGCCAGGGCTGGACGCACGGCTCCAGCACAAGTGGGTCGACTTAGGCTTCGAGGGCACCGCTGTGCGCGCAGCCGTGATCGTCGAAGGGACCCCGGTGAACGACGCCAACGAGACCAGCAACGCTTCCGCCCTCGCCGCCCGGCCGTGGCTGGCCGCCTACGCGGACGACGTGCCGCATGACATCCCCGAGGTCAAGGAGTCGCTCGTCGACCTGCTAGACACCGCGGTGAAGCGCTTCGGGTCGCGACCGGCCCTCGAGTTCTTCGGAGCCGAGACGAGCTACGGCGAACTCGGAGAACACGTCGCCCGTGCAGCTGAGGGGCTCCGCAAGCTCGGCGTCGGGGCCGGTGACCGGGTGGCGCTCGTCCTCCCGAACTGCCCCCAGCACGTCATCGCCTTCTACGCGGCGCTCAGACTCGGAGCGATCGTCATCGAGCACAACCCGCTCTACACAGCCCGCGAGCTGCGACACCAGTTCGAGGACCACGGCGCGAAGATCGCGATCGTCTGGGACAAGGTCGCCGACCTCATCTCCGAGCTGCCGAGTGACGTGGTTCCCGAGACGGTCATCGCCGTCGACATGACGACGGCGCTACCCTTCAGCAAGCGGCTCGCACTGCGGCTCCCGGTCGCCAAGGCGAGGGAGTCGCGCGAGGCCATGACTGGCAGCCCGTCAGACCGTCGCGTGCTCAAATGGGAGCGCATTGCCAACGCCAAGCGCATCTCGAAGCGAGTGCCGCGACCGGCCCTCGACGACGTCGCGCTCCTGCAGTACACGAGCGGCACGACGGGCAGTCCGAAGGGCGCCATCCTCACCCACCGGAACCTGCGCGCCAATGCTGCTCAGGGAAGAGCCTGGGTCCCCGGCCTCGCCGAGGGACGCGAGATCTTCTACGGAGTCCTCCCGCTTTTCCACGCCTACGGGATGACGCTCTGCCTCACTTTCGCGATGAGCATCGGGGCAAGGCTCGTGCTCTTCCCGAAGTTCGACGTCGACCTCGTCGTGGCAGCGGCGAAGGCGTCCCCACCCACCTTCCTGCCCGCGGTGCCGCCCATCTACGATGCCCTGTCGCGGGCGGCGTCGCGCAAGGGCGTCAGCTTCACGAGCATCCGCTTCGCCATCTCCGGGGCGATGAGCCTGCCGGTGAAGACCGTCGAGCGCTGGGAGGAAGTCACCGGTGGGCTCCTCGTCGAGGGGTACGGCATGACGGAGACATCACCGGTCGCCCTCGGCAATCCCGTCGGACCGACCCGCCGCCCCGGCACGGTCGGCGTGCCGTTCCCGAGCACGCACATCCGAGTCGTCGACCCGGACGACCCCAGCATCGACAGGGCTCCCGGAGAGTCTGGCGAGCTGCTCCTCCGCGGACCCCAGGTCTTCCAGGGGTACTGGAAGCGACCCGACGAGACGCGCGAGGTCCTGCTCGCCGGTGGGTGGCTCCGCACGGGTGACATCGTCACGGTCTCCGAAGACGGCTTCGTGACGGTCGTCGACCGGAAGAAAGAGCTCATCATCACGGGTGGCTTCAATGTGAGCCCGTCCGAGGTGGAAGAGGCGTTGACCGCCCATCCGGATGTCGAAGATGCCGCGGTCGTCGGCCTCCCGAGAACCTCGGGTGGTGAAGACGTGACCGCGGCCGTCGTGCTGCGGGAGGGAGCGACGTTTGACGCGGACGCCCTCCGTGACTTCTGCCGTTCGCGCCTCGCCAACTACAAGGTGCCCAAGCGGGTGGTGGAGGTTGCCGAGCTCCCGAAGTCCCTCATCGGCAAGGTCCTCCGCCGCCAGGTGCGCGACGGGCTCGTCGCCAAGCGCAGCGAGTAGGACGGACCCCACGGGTGCACCGCCCGCCGCTCGTGGGCGCCACTAGACGGTCGCCGAGACGCCTGCTGTTACCGCTTCGGTATGGGTGAGGCGCGCGTCGAGCCAGTCGAGGAGCACCTCGTTGACCGCCGTTCTCGCGAGCGGTTCGCAGTGCGAGTCAGCGCCGTTGACCGCCGTGAACCGCACGAGCTCCGAGTCGGGCACGAGCGTCGAGAGCTGCTCCGACTGCCCGGGCCAGAACTGCTCGTTCTCGGGCGCCGTGATGAGCAGCGGCGTTGTGATCGAGCCGGCGAGCTCCGGAGACAGGCGGTACTTCTCGACCTCTCGGTACACGGCGAAGTACCCGGTGCTCGAGTAGGGCTTCGCGCGGAAGTTCCACACCGCACGCTCGGCGGCGCTGTGGCCGAGACCGAGCTTCATGTACTGGTCGAAGTGCTTCGAATCGCCCTTCTCGAGCTCGTGGCGGAGGGGAGATGGCAGGTGCTGGACCCACGACGTCGACACGTCGGTCACGCCCGGGTCGACGATCGCCGCGGCCACGCGGTGCTCGAAGGCCAGGGCACGCGGCACCCAGTAGCCCGCCTGGCTTACTCCGTAGACCGCGATGCGAGACGAGTCGATGCCAGGCAGGCCCATGGCGTGATCGACGACCGGCGTCAAGACGGCCTCGAAGTCCGGCCTGAAGTGAGACCCGGCAACGAGCTGGCTCTGCTGGCCCGGCCCGTCGAACGAGAGGACGGCGTAGCCGCGGGACGCGGCTGAGGCTCCGATCGTCGCGTAGACGTCGGTCAGGGTCCCATCACTGCCGTTGACCAGAACCAACAGCGGCGAGGCTCCGTCTGGCGAAGGCACATCCGGACGCTGCAGGTAGCCGGGGAGCGTTCGCTTCCCGTACGCGATCGTGAGTCTCTCCAGAGGCACGCGTCTCAGGCGTGCGAAGCGATCCCAGGCTGCACGATGCATGGCGAACGCATTCGCGTAGCCGTCCGCGTCACCGATGGACGCGATGGCGTTGAGTGCGTGGCCGTAGTAGGCGGACGCGCGCAGCCACTGTGCCGAAGCTGTTGCGTTGCGCCCGTTGCTCGTCGAGACCTCCGCGAGCCGCTGGGTGGCCTGGGCTCTCGCGAACCAAGCCCTGATCCACGACTCCCGCTTGCCATCCTCGATGGCTGCGAGCGTCGCGAAGATCTCGCCGAGGTCGCCGGCACCTGCGCCGACGGAGCCGAGAACGATCTTGGCTTCGAAATTCTGGTCTGCGTCGTGGAACAGCGGCCGCGACAATGCTGAATGGTGCGACATAGCCACATCATCCTCCCGTGGGTGCGCGCGAGGCCCGATCCGCAGGGAGTTGGGAGGAAGCGCGCTCGCTAGGATGCCAGCACGGTCGCCGACCAGCGGCGAACCCAGGGAGGGAGCATCCATGTCGTTCCAGTCGTACCTCGACAACATCGAGGGCAAGACGGGCCTCACGCCGCGTCAGTTCATCGCCATCGCGCAGGAGAAGGGCTTCGATGCCCCGGACACCAAGGCTGGCGTCATCCTCGCCTGGTTGAAGGATGACTACGACCTCGGGCGCGGGCACGGCATGGCGCTTGTGCACGTCATCAAGAACGGGGCCCAGATCAGCGACAAGCACGTCGGCAAGCCAGGCGCGCACGGCGACGAGTCCGACACGCTCTGGCTTGACGGGGTCGCCACGAAACCGGCAGCGGCGGGGGAGTGAGCAAGGGAGCGGGAACGTCAGGAGCCAGCGCCGACGGGAGCGTCCCGCAGGCTGGGCCCTGCCCGTGCGGGAGCCGAACGGCGTACGGCGAGTGCTGCGGGGTCTTCCATGATGGCTTCCCGGCACCGACCGCCGAGGCGCTCATGCGGTCACGCTACTCGGCGTTCGCGCTGCGCCTTCCCGGATATCTCGCCGAGACGTGGGCCGAGGAGACGCGGCCTGACGACCTCGACCTCGACGACGGCACCGTCTGGCGGCGTCTCCAGATCGTCGACACGCTCGACGGCGAGGAACGAGCCGAGTCCGGCATCGTCGAGTTCCGGGCCTCCTACCGGGACTCTGGCGGAGCGGGCTTGCTCCACGAGCGAAGCCGCTTCGCGCGCAGGGGCGGCCGCTGGGTCTACGTCGACGGCGAGATCCTCGGGTAGCGCATGCGGCAGCGGAGAGGCCTTCTCCGTCCGGCTCGGATGACGAAGACCTCTCCGCATGGGATCGACCGAGCCCGTCAGCCCGTGTTCTGCAGTCCCGCCGCGACGCCGTTGACGGAGAGCAGCAGGAGCCGCTGAAGCTCGGCCGCCTCGTCGGCGTCAGGCTTCTTGGCGTCGTCGCGAAGCCGGCGAAGCGCGCGCAGCTGCAGCAGCGAGAGTGCGTCGACGTATGGGCTGCGCATCTTCACCGCGCGCTGCAGCACCGGCTTGCGTTCGAGCAGCTCTGCACCACCCGTGATGCGCGTGACCCAGCTCGCCGTGAGGTCCAGCTCGCCGGTCACGAGCTCGGCGAGCTCCGGACGGTCGCCCAGCTCGAGGTAGCGGCGCGCGATGCGCGCATCCGTCTTGGCGAGGCTCATCGCGACGTTGTCGATCATCGAACGGAAGAGCGGCCACTCCGCATACGCGGCCTGCAGCTGGTCGAGGTCGCCGACCGCTTCCAGGGCGGTGCCGAGCCCGAACCAGCCGGTGAGGTTGATGCGAGCCTGCGTCCACGCGAACACCCACGGGATGGCGCGCAGGTCCTCGAGCGACTCGACCGAGAGCCCTCGGCGCGCTGGCCGCGAGCCGAGCGCGAGCATCCCAACCTCCTCCATGGGGGTGACCCTGGCGAACCACGGTGCGAACCCGGGTGCCTTGACGAGTGCGAAGAAGCGCTCGCGCGAGGCCGCATCCATGGTCGCAGCCACGCTCGAGTACTTCTCGGCGGCGTCGGCGTTGCGCGTCTCCGTCGAGGGCGCCGAGGCGAGGAGCGTTGCCGAGATGACCTGGTCGATGTGTCGCGCTGCGATGTCGGGGTCGCCGTACCTCGCGAAGATGACCTCGCCCTGCTCGGTCAGCTTGAAGCGGCCGTCGACCGAGTGCGGCGGCTGGGCGAGGATCGCCACGTTCGCGGGTCCGCCCCCGCGGCCGAGGGCACCTCCGCGACCGTGGAAGAGCGTCAGCTCGATACCGTTCTCACGCGCCCAGGCCGCGATCTGGCTCTGCGCCTCGTAGAGGGCCAGGGTCGCCGCGACGGGGCCGACGTCCTTGGACGAGTCGGAGTAGCCGAGCATGACCTCGAGCCTGCGCCCGTTGGCGGCGAGCAGCTCGATGACCTCGGGCTGCTCGAGCATCTCGGCGAGGATACGGGGGGCCGCCTGCAGGTCAGCAAACGTCTCGAACAGTGGGATCACGTTGAGCGCTGGCGGTGTCGCCCCTGGTCCCGTGGCCGCGACGGCGAGCTTGTAGACGTTGGCGATGTCCTCCGACGACTGCGTGAAGGACACGATGTAGCGACCAGCGGCTCGAGGTCCGTGGCGTTCCTGGATGAAGGCGATCGAACGGAACACGTCGAGCACCTCGGCCGCGAGCTCGCTCGGCTCGTCGCCCGAGGTCTGCTCGGCGAGCTCGGCAAGGACCTTCCGGTGCACTTGGGAGTGCTGGCGGACCTCGAGCTCCGTGAGGTGGAAGCCGAACGTCTCCACCTGCCAGATGAGGTGCTGCAGTTCGCCGTACGCGTGGCGTCCCGCGCCCGCAGCGACAAGGGATTCCTGCAGGATGCGCAGCTCGCGCAGCAGCTCGTCAGGCACCTTGTAGGCGAGGTCTGCGTCGCGTCGACGAGTGGCTTCGATTCGACGCGCGATGAGCAGGAGCACACGGCGGTGCGGCTCTCCTGGTGAGCGCTGCGCGATCTCCGCGGCGGCGGCCTCGTCAGCGCTCCCGAGTCGCGCCAGCAGCGTTGCAGCGGACGCGTCGAGGGGCGTCGTGTCCGAACCGAGCGTGAGCGTCCGACCGATGCGCGCGGACGCGCGTTCGAGCCCGAGGAGGACATGCTCGGAGGCGATGACGGCTGCCTGTCGGCTCACCTTCGCGGTCACGAACGGGTTGCCGTCGCGGTCACCGCCGATCCATGACCCGACGCGGACAAACGGCTCGGCCACGGGGGCAGCGGTGCCGGACAGCGCACCCTGCAGCGCCTCGTCGACGCGGCGGTACACACGAGGCACCGTCGTGAAGAGCGTCTCGTCGAACACCGCCATGACGGTGCGCACCTCGTCGACGGGGGTCGGCTTGTCGCTGCGCAGCGGCGAGGTGCGCCAGAGCAGGTCGATCTCCTCTAGCAGGCGACGAGTGAGCTCCTGCGCCGCCGGGCTGTCGGCGGAGACACCTCCAAGGAGGCGCTGTTCGTCGCGCTCCTCGAGCAGGTCGCTGATGCGCCTGATCGCCGAGGAGACCGCACGTCGGCGGGCCTCCGTCGGGTGTGCCGTGAAGACCGGGTGGAATCGGAGCGCGCGCACACGCTCCGCAGCACCATCCGCCCCGATCTCGTCGCTGAGGCGAGCGAACGCCTGCGAGATCGTGTCCTCCTGCTGCTTCGAGGACGAAGCCCCTCTGGTCCGGAGCACCCGAACCCTGTGGTGCTCCTCCGCGAGGTTCACGAGGTGGAAGTAGCAGGTGAAAGCCCGCGCGACCTCGTCGGCCCGAGTCGGTGACAGGGCATCCACGAGCTCTTCAGCGGACGAGAAGGAGTCGTCGGCTGCCTCACCACCGTGCTCGTAGGCGGAGATCGTGAGGCGACGCAGCCGCTCGACATCGTCGAGGAGCTCAGCGCCTCCCGTCTCAGTGAGGACCTGACCGAGCAGGGTGCCGAGGAGGTGCACGTCAGAGCGCAGCTCATCCGGCAATTCAGCGCCGGCCTCAGTGCGGCTGGCGGGGGAGTTCGTGGGGGCTTCGAGCATGAACACAGGCTACCGATGCTGTGTATCGACAATGTGACACCCCATCGATCATGACCGGGAATGACATGAGCCTTCGTGAAGCTCGCTTCCCTGGGAGCCCGGCCGCATCGAAGCCCCGGAGCTGTCGGGCTCTGCTCAGGCCTCGGCTGGGGGAGCGTCGAGGTAGTCCTCGAACACGGGCTTGGCGAGCCCATCCTTCGCCGCGAGCATCGTGTCCAGGTAGAAGTTCCAACCCGCCAGCACATCCTTCAGCATGGCGGCGGGGACATCGAAGTGCTCGAAGACCAGCAACGTCGCACTGCCGATTCCCTCCAGCGAGATGCGCAGATGCCAGGAGCCCGCGGCGTCCTCGGTCGTGACCTCGAGGACGCTCGGCGCGTCGCAGCGGCGGACCGTTGCGCCGCTGGCGGGGGCGCCCTCTTCTGCGACGAGCTGCAAGCCGATCCGTCCGGCCGACTCATCGACGTAGTGCCACGGGCCGATCCACTGCGCGGTCTTCTCGCTCTCGGTCAGCCACAGCCACAGCTCTTCACGTGGAACCGCGACGGTGCGCTCGATGCGGATGGACTCGGTGCCGACGGAATCAGAAGGGGCTTCGGACATGGGGGTATCTCAGCACACCGTGTCGGGAAGCAGCTCGAACTCCGCGAAGCCGTGTCGAACGCCGTTCACCTGCAGCTCGATCGCGTGCAGCCCTGGATGGTAGCGGCGCGTTGTGATCGGCCTGATGGAGTGTCGCTTCGAGATGGTCAGCGAGTCCCCGGGGGCGATGGTGGTGGTCGAGATCTTGAAGGTCTTCGGCGTCCGGCTCCCGTCGGCCTTGACGTGGTGCACGACGTAGTCGACCACGAGCTTCGCGGGCACCTCGCCGCGGTTGGTGACGATGCCCGAGATGAGCAGCTCCTCGCCGAGCACGATGCTCGCGCGATCCAGCGTCGGGCCCTGCACGTGGACATCGGCGGAGCCGAAGCCGAGCAGGCCGAGCGCCTCCGGGTCGCCGTTCTTCACGAGCGTCCTGAGCGCGTGGCGCACAAGCTTCGGCGTGTTCTCGTCGCCGTCGGCGAGCCATGCTGCCGCACGCTCGCGGACGAGTGCCGGATCGTGCCTGCTGACGTCGTTGAGGTGGTTCGCGACCGAACGACGCACGTACTCGCTTTCGTCACGGTACAGCGCATCCAGGATGGGGGCGGTCAATCGAGCATCGCGGGTGATCCCAGCGACACGCGTACCCCAGGGGAGGTACGGGCGCGTGCCCTCTGACGCGAGTCGACGCACGTGCTCGTCGTCGCTTTTCGTCCACTCGAGCATGATCGCGAGCCCCAGCTCGAGTCGTGTGCGCAGCATCGCTCGAACCGCCCACTCGCAGGTGAGGCGAGGGGTCAGCTCGGCGAGCAGCTGCATTCCGTCTCCGAACGACGCCTCGTCACCATCGGCGAGAGCCGCCGCAGAAACGGCGTTCGAGAGGGGCCACACCATCCACCCCGCGAGAGCTGCGGACTCCAGGGCGCGGCGCACGATCGCCGCGAACTCGGCGTACGGCACGGGCAGGTCCGCCACGAGAGACGCCGCGAGATGAGAGCTGCGAGCCCCGAGAGCGAGGTCGTCGAGCTCAGCGGCAGCGCTGCGAGTCAGGGTGAGCCGGCGGCCATCGGCACGGGTCTCGATGAGCTCGATCATGGCGGAGGCCTGCTGTCGTCCCAGCAGCTCGTCTGCAAACGGCATTCGCGCTCTCTTCCCGGCCGGAAGCCATCACCCTGTCTGACGAGGCTAGTCGCGAGTCGCCGGCGGGGCGGTCGTGTCGCACTCGCCGAAGGCGGCGTCGAGGAGGTCCCTGACATGCTCGGAGCTCTCCGGGGTTGCGAGACCTGGCAGGATGACGCGCCAGTGCATCGCGAGCCGTGCCAGGAGATCCTGTCGCTGGCTCACGGCACCGGAGAGGAGCTGGGTCCCCGTGAAGGTCGAGACGAGGAGCGAGCTGATGTCCGCGGCGGTGAACTCGCGCCCGAGGGTGCCTTCTCGCTGGCAGGCCTCGACGAGGGGCTCGAGCCTGCCGAGCCAGTCCAGGTAGGGCTTATGGGCGAGGAAGGTCGACCCGATCTCCGTCGTGACGACCACGCCCGCGAGCACGACAACGTCCGTTCGAAGGAGCTCGGCGAAGGTGACGGAGACCTGCAGGAGCGCCTGCATGCCACTTGTCGAGGAGCTCGTCGCGTCCGCCACGGTGCGTGAAGCGCGCTCCGCGTACTCGGCGAGCACAGCCTCGGCGACTGCCTCGCGGGTCGCGAAGTGGTGGTAGAACGCGCCGTTCGTGACGCCCGAGTTGGCACGTATCCGCGCGAGGGTGGATCCGACGAAGCCGTGCTCCACGAAGGTCGTGGCGGCCGCAAGCACCAGTCGGCTGCGCGTCTCGACGCTGCGCTGCTGTTGGGGCGCGCTGACCGGTCGTGGGAGAGCGTTCATAGCCAGTGAGTGTAGGGCGAAGCGCAGTGCACTGCGCGGTGGGCTCAGGCTTCGCGGCGGGATCGCGCGTCGTCCGGGACGGATTGGCGGATTAAAGATTCAGATGTGAAGGACTATTCCGCGAATTTCGGCTGAGATTCGCGAGTTCCGCATGCTATTTTCCACGAAACGGGTCGCCGACCGAGGCCGCTCGCGATCCGACGGGGGAGCCATGGGAGTAGTCGTTCATCCGGACACGGAGGCGCACGCAGCTGTGCAGTTGGCGGTCGGCAGCGGACGACTGAGGGTCGTGGCGGAGCACCACTCCGGCAACCCCTGGCTGTTGGCGCGATCTGGCGAACGCTCGCTCACGGAGGTGCGCACAAAGCACCTCGATGTCGTGATCCTGAGTCTCCTCGACAGCGAGACCGCGTCAGCGGTCGTGCTGCACGCGCACGGGAGGCGCGCACTCGAGGACCTCGACGAGCTTCCGAGCCTGCTGTCCGAATCAGCCATCGTGATCGCGAAGGACTCCGACGGTGCGAACCGTATCGAAGGACCACGAGACGGATCTCAGCGCGCCGTCTGGCTGCAAGACGGCACTGCTGTGTTCGCGAGTGATGAGAGCGACCTGCTCACCGAGATCTTCACGCTGGAGACCGACCCCGCTCAGCGCATTGAGCCCGCTGCGCTCACGATCGTCCCGTCTGGCGCGTGGCTGCACATCGAGGAAGGGGCGACTCCCCGAGTACGAGTTGCAGGTCGTCCGTGACCGTGGGGAGCGCTGCGTGGCTGTGTCGGCGCACGACGGATCCGTTCCGGAGCAAGCCTGCAGCGACCCCGTTCCTGGCATCCTGGAGCGATGAAGCTCTCGCACCGCGCCCAGACCGTCGAGCCGTTCCACGCCATGGCCTTCGGGCAGCGGGCCGCAGCCCTCGAGGCCGCCGGCCAGAGGGTCGTGAAGCTCTCACTGGGCGAGCCTGACTTCGGCGCACCCCCGGCAGTCCGGGAGGCCATGCGCCAGGCGATGGATGGTCGCCCCCTTCCCTACACCGTCGCCCTCGGCATGCCTGCGCTCCGCGAAGAGATCAGCGGGTTCTATCTGCAGCGCCACGGGGTCGAGGTCGACCCGGCCCGCATCATCGTGACCTCTGGCGCATCCGCAGCCCTCCTGCTCGTCGTCGCGGCCACGACGGACATCGGCGACGACGTGCTCATGGCCGATCCCTCCTACCCCTGCAACCGGCAGCTCGTCGAGGGGTTCGGTGGCCGTGTCGTCAGCGTCGCCGCGACGGTGGAATCCCGCTACCAGCTCGACCTGGCGGGCGTGGAATCGGCCTGGACCGATCGATCGTCCGCGCTCATGGTCGCGACCCCCTCGAACCCGACCGGCACGTCCATACCGTTCGATGAGCTCGGCGCGATCTGCTCGCTCGCGCGCGAGCGGGGAGCCTGGCGCATCGTCGACGAGATCTACCTCAACCTCTCCGACCCGGGCGCCGACGGCACTCCACCCCGCACCGTCCTCAGCGTCGACCCCGAGGCGATCGTCATCAACAGCTTCTCGAAGTACTTCGGCATGACCGGGTGGCGGCTCGGATGGGCTGTGCTCCCGGAGACGCTTGTGCCAACCGTCGAGAAGCTCGCGACGAACTACTTCCTCTCGGCCTCAGCGCCTGCCCAGATCGCCGCCCTCGCCGCGTTCACACCGAGCTCCCTCGCGCTCTGCGAAGAGCGGCGCCTCGAACTGGCGGGCCGTCGAGCACTGGTACTCGACGGCCTGGCTCGCATCGGCCTGCCCGTTCCGGTCCTGCCGGACGGGGCGTTCTACGTGTACTTCGACGTCTCGGGGACGGGCCTCACCGCGTGGGAGTTCTGCGGTCGAGCCCTCGAAGAGGCCCATGTGGCGCTCACGCCGGGGCGGGACTTCGGCTCGGCGACCGGTGAATCCCACGTGCGACTCTCGTACGCCGCGTCCAGAGCCGAGCTGAGCGAAGGGCTCGAGCGCCTCGGCGGGTTCCTGCGCTCGCTAGGCCGCTGAGCGCGCCTGGACGCCAGTGCTTCGTTTGCGTGCGACTCCGGGCGGCGGGAGGATGGATTCATGTCAGTAGTCCGCGTCGAAGGTGCGTCCATCAGCCGAGGAAGCTCACGAGTGCTGGACGCGGTCTGGTTCGACGTCGAGGCCGGTTCTGCCATCTGCCTCACCGGGCCCAACGGGTCGGGGAAGACGACGCTGCTGCGCTCCCTCGCAGGGCTGGGCAAGCCGAGCTCGGGGCGCATCCTCATCGCGGGCGAGCCGGTGGACGAACGCAGCCCCCGCTTCCGCCGCCGGGTCGGCGCGCTTCTGGGGTCCGTGCCGTTCGCCATGACGTTGACCGCGATAGAGCACCTCACAGCCGTCGCAGCATCGTGGGGGAGCGGCAGGCGAGAAGCTGAGGACGTGGCGGCGAGCGTGCTGACGCGGCTCGGCATCCAGGACCTCTCCGAGCGGTTCCCGCACGAGCTCTCCTCAGGGCAGTTCCAGCTGCTCTCCCTGGCTACGGTGCTCGCGCGACCTTTCGACGTGCTCGTGCTCGACGAGCCGGAACAGCGCCTCGACGAGCACAGGCGCGAGCTGCTCGCCGACATCCTGACCGAGGAACGCGAGCGAGGAGCGGCGATCGTGGTCGCGACGCACAGTCGGCCCCTCGTCGAAGCGCTGGGCGCCGCCGAGCTGCGGCTCGGTGACGGGCGCGGCGGCGATTCGGGTCAGGGAGGTGGCCGTGCCGCGGCGTGAAGGCGCGTACCGCGTCTACCTCGGGGTTGCAGTCGGCCTCGTCGCCGTTGCGCCTCTGGTCCGCATGCTCTTCCTCGCGCTCATGGAACCTGCTGCGATCGCGTGGCTCAGCTCGTCCGACTTCACCGGGCAGCTTCGTGTGCTCGGCGCTCTGGTGCTGCCCCTTGGTCTGCTTGCCGGCACCGTCCGGGGGCCGGCGCTCCTCAGCCCGTTCGAAACCGTGACATTCGGTTCGAATCACCTCCCGAGGCGGGTGACGCTTCGGCGGTCGTTCTTGAGGCGCCTGCTGGTGGCCGTAGCAGCCGCCATGGCGCTCGCCGTGCTCCCGGCCGCTGCACTCGTGGTCGGCGGCGGCGGGCCGCCGCTCGCCGCCGTAAGCGCCGTAGTCGGGGCTGCCGCCCTTGCTGGCGTCGGACTCGTCCTGGCCCTCGTCGGCCAGATCGTGAGAACCCGCTGGGCGTGGTGCCTGGCGATCCTGCTGGTGCTCGCTGGGGTGTCGCCCTTCGGGGCCGGGGCCTGGTTCGCGTCCTCGTGGACTCAGCTGGCGGCGCTCGGCAGCCGCGCGGGAGACGGAAGCGTGGCCGTCTCGGGACCAGGTGGTGGCCTCGGCCTCTGGTCAGCTGCTGCGTCTGGCGGCGCGCTGACGGGCACGTTGTGCCTCATGGCGGTCGCATCTGCTGCTTTGGTCTTGGTGCCGCGGCTGCTCGACCGGTTGCGAGGTGATCTGCTCCTCCTGCAGGCGCGGCGCCGCGAGATGGCCGCGATGTCAGTCGCGAGCGGCGAGCTCTCGGGCGCCGCGGCGAGCTACCGCGAAGAGCCGTCCACCGGTCGGAAACTCCGCGCGGTCGTCGGTGGTCCGCGCATCCTCTCCATGCTCGTGCGAGACGCGGTTGGTGCGCTGCGGACACCACAACGCACCGTTCTCGGTGCCCTGGCCCTCGGGCTAGCAGCCGTGCTGGTGGGGGCCGCGACTGGTCCTGCGGGCGAGGCCTGGACGGCTGGCCCGGTTGCCGCCGCGGTCGCTGTCGGAGGCGTCGCCATGTTCGCCGCGCTCGGAAGCTTCGCCGATGGGTTCCGACACGCTGCCGACGCTGCTGTCGGCGCAGCGACCTTCGGAACCCCGGTCGGCGAGCAGTTCGTGCTGCATGCGGCGTTCCCGATCGTCATCGTGATCCTCGTGGTGGGCATCGTCGCACTGAGCACGGGTGGTGGGCTCGCCCCGGTCTTGGTAGGCCTCGCCATGATCGCCGTGCGCGCTTTCGAAGCGGCCCGCGGGCACCTGCCTCCTCTGCTGCTGACTCCGATGCCGAGCGAGGTGGGCGATCTCTCCGTGATCGCCCGCCTCGCCTGGCAGTTCGATTCGGTCATTCTGGCCGCTGGACTCGGTCTCGCGATCACGTCGCTCTGGGTCGCAGGTGCGCCCGTCCTCTCGGCGCTGGTACTCGTCGCAGGGACGATCCTGCTCGCCCTCGCGACGAGGTCACGCCTTCGTCAGGGGCGCGTGTAGCGGACTTCGTAGTGCGCTTCCACGAATTGCCCTCGCGCGGATGCTGACGTCAGGTGGAGCGCATCCGCTTCGATGCGGCGGGGGAGCACTGGAGCCCCGGACTCGAGCGTGACGGGTGCGATGGAAAGACGCACCTCGGTGAGCTTCCCCGCATCGTAGAACTGTCCGGCTAGGTCGCCACCGCCGACGACCCACACGTCGCGGTCGCCCGCGGCCGTGGCGATGCCGTCGAAATGCTCGCCCACGGAACCTCGCACCAGACGGATGTCGAGGCCGTCCGGGACCGGGAGGTCGCGCGTCGTGAACACGAACGTGGGGCGGTCGGCGTACGACGCCGCCCACTTCTCGGGGTGCTCATCGAGACCCTCCTGGTCGTAGACCCACTGGTACGTCGTTGATCCCATGACGAGAGCGCCGACGCCCTCGAGGAACTGGGTGAAGCTGTCGTCCTCCGGCTGATCGACGACGAACAGCCAGTCGAGCGAGTTCTTGTCGTCGGCAATGAATCCGGAGAGCGTTGTCGCGGTGTTGTAGATCACGTTCGTCATGCCCGCACGGTATCTCCAGCCACCGACAAACGGGGTCGGCGCGACACGCGATACGTGTCGGGAATGCCGTGCGCGTCCCGGACGCTATGCCGTTCATGCGCAAGAAAATCGGCTTCCTCTCGTTCGGACACTGGCACCCGTCACCGCAGTCGGGCACACGAACAGGAGGCGACGCGCTCGTGCAGTCGATCGAGCTCGCGGTCGCCGCGGAGGAGCTGGGACTCGACGGTGCCTACTATCGGGTCCACCACTTCGCACGACAGCTCGCCGCGCCCTTCCCGCTGCTCGCCGCGGTCGGGGCGCGGACCAGCCGCATCGAGATCGGCACTGGCGTCATCGACATGCGATACGAGAACCCGCTCTACATGGCGGAGGAGGCCGCCGCGGCCGACCTCATCAGCGCTCATTCCGGGGGACAGGGACGACTGCAGCTCGGCCTGAGCCGTGGCTCACCCGAGCCGGCCCAAGACGGCGCTCACGCGTTCGGATTCACGCCGCCGGAAGGCAAGACCGATGACGAACTGGCGCGGGCCAAGACCGAGCTGTTCCGTGCGGCGATCAATGGAGCCGGGCTCGTGGCGGGCAACCCGCAGATGACGGGTTCGTCCGCTCCACTCCCCATCCAGCCGCAGTCGCCTGGGCTCGATGACCGGATCTGGTGGGGTTCTGGGAGTCGCGCGAGCGCAGTCTGGGTAGCCGAGCAGGGCATGAACCTCATGAGCTCGACGCTTCTCACGGAGGACACTGGTGTGCCGTTCGACGAGCTGCAGGCCGAGCAGATCGAGGGCTTCCGTGATGCGTGGGCCGCCGCCGGGCACTCGCGCGAGCCACGGGTCTCGGTGAGCCGGAGCGTCATCCCGATCACGACTGACGAAGACGTGACCTACTTCGGAGGACGCGGCGGGAGCGAAGGAGACCAGGTCGGCATGCTGGAGGGAATGCGCTCGAGGTTCGGGCGGACGTACCAGGGCACGCCCGACCGCATCGCCGAGGAGCTCGCGGCAGACGCAGCCGTTCAAGCGGCCGACACGCTGCTGCTGACGGTGCCCAACCAGCTCGGCGTCGCCTACAACACCCGCATGCTGACGACGATCGCCGAGCACATCGCCCCGGCGATCGGCTGGTCGCGCGAAGCCCGGTCGTAGCCGCCGATGCCGTTCAGCGGATGACGCGATAGCGCAGGTGGACGACGCCGGAATCGAACGTCCGCGAGTCGAGCAGCTCGAGCCTCGTGCGGCGATTGTTCCGTGAGAAGAACGGAGTGCCGCCTCCCACGAGGACGGGGCAGATGCGAAGGAGGTATTCGTCGATGAGGTCGAGGTCGGCCACCTGGTGGGCCAGCTCGGCTCCGCCGATCGCGATCGTGCCATCGCCCGGCTCTCCCTTCAGCCTCGAGACCTCCTCGGCGAGGCCGCCAGCTGCGAGGCGGGTGTTGCCCCGGACTTCGGTGATCGTGTTCGAGAACACGATCTTCGGCAGTGCACGCCAGAGCTCCGCGAACTGCTGCTCGAGGTCACCGAAGCCCTGGTCCTCGTCGGTCGGCTCCCAGTACACCATCGTGTCGTAGAGCCGACGGCCCATGAGGTGGACGTCGGCGCCGCGTACCTCGTCGGTTGCCATGCGGAACACGTCTTCGCTGGGGTCGCCCCAGTCGAAGCTGCCGTCCTCGTCCTTGATGTAGCCGTCGAGCGTGAGGGCGAGTGAATAGGTGACCTTGCGCATGAGCGAACCTCCTCGTTCGTGCTTTGAAGGTACCACCGGCGATTGGTGCCGCAAAGAGCGTGTGGGGAGCGCGAGACACGCCTCATGACCGGGGATTTGTCCGTGCCCTCGCGACCGAGCGTCGGAATGTCGGTGGTGCGGTCCAAGATGTGGGCATGTACTCGTACGACGATGAACCGTTGAAGGTCTTGGGGCTCGATCCTCACGACCCGGCGTCGGTCGTGGCGTGGCGGAAGTTCCTGTTGGA
>JBQDTF010000026.1:0-28758 GCA_052099095.1 Pseudoclavibacter sp. | reverse complement strand
CCTGCTCGATCCGGGGCCCATCAGCCGGGGGCTTTAGGTGGCACTCAGGGCGCCGAACAACACCCCAAACCCCCCCCCCCCCCCTCGGGTCGTCCTCTCGCACCCCGTTGCGAGAGGACGACCCGATTCCGATTTCACCAGAGAACCTCACCTTTCATCAGAGAGCCTCACCGCGATTCGTGCGATGTCATTCGCCGCCTGACACACGCGGCGAATCGCCGCTGTCATGATTTGGTCGCCGATTTTCGTTTTTCGGTCGATTCAAGCGGACAGCCAGCCGAAGAGGCCTTTGCCACCTAGCCTTCAACGGATTCGTAGATCCCTTGTCGCTAGGAAGGCAGCTTTGTCCGAGATTCCAGATTCCCCGTCCGCCGTACGGGTCGATCGACGCACGCTCGTCACCGCGGCCGCCTGGACGGTCCCCGTCGTCGCGACAGTCGTCGCATCTCCGTTCTCCGCAGCCAGCGCGTGTGTGGCCTCCACCGTCTTCGCAGCACCTGGCCCCCGTCGCTTCGGGCGCGACGACATCGACGGCAGGACAACGACCTGGCGTGTACCGGCGGGCGTCACCCGCATCGAGTACGAGGTCCTTGGCGGAAGCGGTGGAGGCCGTGACGCCGTCAACTTCGGGGGCGCCGGCACTCTCGTGACGGGCGAGCTCACCGTCGTCCCCGGCACCGTCCTGACCCTGGTGGTCGGGCAGGGCGGGTACACCACCCAGCTCGCCGAGAGCCAGACGACGAACGACGACAACGTCGGCGGGCAGGGGCATGGGCCCGGTGGCGACTGCGGTCCAGGAGCGCCCGGCCTTGTCCAGGGCGGCTCGGGCGGTGGCGGCTCCGCCATCAGAGTCTCGACCTTCCCGGTCGTCATCGCAGGCGGAGGAGGGGGCGGCGGCGCCGTCGTCACGTTCCCCTCGGCTGCGCAGACCACGTGGACGCCGATCTTGACCGGCGCGACGACCCCGGGGACCGGTGCAGCCAACGGTGCCGCCGCGAACAACTTCGAAGTGGCGTGGACAGCCCCTTCGTCCGTCACGAATCGCACCATCCAGGCGAACGGCGGTGACTCCGCGGCTGGGCTCGAGAGAGGGGCCGGCGGCGCCATACCGTCCGCGCATCAGCAGGTCGGAGCGAGCGTCTACCCGGGCTTCAGGCAAGCCAGCGATGGAGCGAACGGAGGGGATGCTGCGCTCACGACCGGCGCAGGCGGCGGCAGCGCGGGAGCAGTCAAGTACGCGGCAACCCCCGGGAACTCGATCTCAGGAAACGACTTCAGGGACCTGTCGGGGAACGTCATGAACGCCACCCCGGGCGGTGTCTCCGGAGGGGGCGGCGGAGGCGGATACGCCGGCGGGGGCGGAGGCAGCGCGCATGTGGGGCTCTGGACGCGGGGCGGCCCCTCCAACCGCTCGGCCGGAATCGTGGGCGTCGGTGCGGGCGGTGGAAGCGGATCCAGCTACGTCACACCGGGGGCCATCGGAGGAGTCGCACCGGTCGCCGACACGTACATGACAGCCCCTGGCGACAACTCGAATTCAACGCTCGGGGTTCGGGTCCCTGGCCGCATCATCATCCGGTACTGCCCGCCGGGGAACTGAAGCGTCTCCACGTCCGCGTGGGCTTGAACCGCGCGAACGCTCGGCCGGGGTGGTCGCCCCGGCCGAGCGCGGAGGTGCTCGCGAGTACCCCGACGGAACTTCTGGACCGATCCTAGATTGTTGGACGCCGCTCAAGTAAATTGGACAGGAATCGTCTCCGTGGGATTCCCGAGACACCTACGACGCTCGAACCAGCTCATCCAGCGCAACCTCTGCCCCCGAGAGAACGAAACGAGAACTCGACAGTGGCTCGAGAAGCACCTCCCGACTTCCGGCGCATCCAGGCACGAGCGCTCAAGGACACCCATCAGTTCACGACCCTCCTGCGCACGGCAGGGATCGAGCTCGCCCAGATCGGCCGGCTGGGCACCTGCAGCATGAGCGCCATGCGCGCCCCGGAATTCGTCTCGCTCTGGGTCAGCATCCCCGAATCGAGCTTCCTGATACCTCGCGCCGGGATCCCCATCGCCACAAGAACCGTGTTCGTGTTCGCGAACTCAGGGGAGGCGGTCGTTGCCGTCGACAACGCCGAGATGGTCCTGAAGCGCGGCGAAGTGGCCTCCGCCTCCCCCGGGGCTTCGACCATCTCGCTTGACACCATCGCCGAACGAAACGACATCCTGCTGTTCAGCACCAACCTGCCCGCCGACGCGGCAGGCATCGAGAACCAGAATCACGCGCCCCTCTCCCGGCTCACCGATGCGACCCTGAATGCGTTCACCTACTCGGCGTGCTTCGGACTGGCTCATTCCCCGGCCCCCGCGTCCTACGCCGTCGGAGACACCGTGCACTCCGCCGCAGCCTCACTGGCCCGTGCACTGATCACCCGTGTCCCCGCGCCGACCGAGACGAACCTGTACCGAGCGGCTCTCCGATTCATCTCCGAGCGTGCCGCGGATCCTGAGTTGAGCGCCGCCACCGTCGCCGAGCACTTCGGTGCATCTCCCCGCACACTGCAGCTCAGGTTCAGGGCGGCCGACGACACGGTCGTGCGCGCCATCCGCCGCAGCAGAGTGGCTATCGCGCGCATGCTGTGGCGGCGGGAGCCGTCGCTGCCAGCCGCCGCAGTCGCAGCCAGATCGGGCTTCTCATCGACCCGGCTCCTGCGTCGAGCGCTCCATGAGCCGAGCCCCACATGCTCAGGGAACGCGCCGACACGTCGCTAGGCTTCACGCATGATCGGGCAGTTCTTCGCAGGCGTCAGCGCGCTCTTCCAGGGCTTCGGGTACTGGAAGAGGAAACCGCACCTGATGCTGCTCGGGCTCATCCCGGCGCTCATCGTGTTCCTGCTCGTCGGTGCCGCGCTCGTGACACTGCTCTTCTTCGTCGACGACATCGTCGAATGGGCGACCCCATGGGCCGCCGAGTGGGACGAGGTGTGGAGAAGCACGCTCCGCATCGCCTTCATGACCCTCATCGTCGCCGGCGGAGTCTTCCTGTCGGTCACGACCTTCACGGCCATCACCCTGACCGTCGGCGACCCCTTCTACGAGCGCATCTGGCTGAGCGTCGAACGCGACCTCGGCGACGAGAACCCAGGCAAGGGGCTCGGCTTCTGGGCGGCAGCGAGGGGCAGCCTGTGGCTCGTCGGCATAGGAATCCTCGCCGCGATCGTCGTGGCCGTCATCGGCGTGGTTCCCCTCATCGGCTCCGTCGCCGCCGCGATCGTCGGAGTCGCCCTCAACGGCACCGTCCTCTCACGGGAGCTCACCGGAAGGGCGCTGGATGCGCGTCGACTGCTCGGCGAGCAGCGCGCAGCCGTCATCCGCGGCAACCGAGCGCAGCTCCTCGGCTTCGGGGTGGCGACGCAGCTCTGCTTCATGGTGCCTGGCGGCGCCGTGTTCACGATGCCGGCCGCGGTTGCCGGATCGACGGTGCTCGCGAGGCACCTCCTCGACGAGCGAGGCCTCACGGGCATGGGCAGCCGTGAGGGCACGCCGACGGACTCCCCGCAGGAAGCCCCTGCCTAGGAGGCTCCTCCCGCCCGTCGGCGCCCGTCCAAGCACCTCATCCGCCCCGCCCCGCATGCCCAAGCAGCTCGACCAGGGCACATTGGGGAGCTGCAGCACAACGCTCGGAATCGCACCTCCTCGCTCACGTGTTGAGCTGAGTACGGATGAGATCCACGTAATACTGAGATCTCTCGAGAAGCAGCACACGAGGGTGCGCCAAGAGAGCACGGGCGAGGGAAACGCGTTGCCGCTCACCACCAGAGAGCCGCACAGCGTTCTCCCCGACTTGGCCGTCCAAGTCGTCGTCGAGTTTCTTCACCAGCTCCCCGAGGCTCAATCCGGTGAGGACCGCACGGATCTCTTGCTCTGAGCCGACGAGACCACCGAGCGAGAGATTGTCACGCAGAGTGCCAGAGAGCCCCACGCTCCCCTGATCTACATAGCCGAGAACCGAGCGCACGCTGAGCGTGGCGAGGAGCATCGCGACCGACATGGCGGTCGCTTCCCCCGCCAGATAAGTGCGCACGAGCCTCCATGGTCGGGAGGTGGCCGCTGATAGTCCTGGTGCGGAGTCGGCAAGACTCATTCGCGAGATTTCCTGGTCAAGAGCGGCGCGACGGTCGCCAGACCGACGACCAATGCTCCGAGAGAAGTCACGATCACGATCGGCGCAAGCGCGATCGAGGGCCAGGAGGGGCCAAGCGCGACGGAGAGCGCGATCGATTCGAACCCCACGATCAGCAAGATCGTCAGGACGCTCATGAGCAGCGCTGTGCAGACGTAGATGAGCGACTCAAGCAACGCGATCCCGACAATTTCGCGACGCCGAAAGCCCAGCTTCGAGAGCAGAGACGCAGATCGACTCCGCTCGAAGCCGTCCTGGAAGACGACCGCGGCAGATCCGACTACTGCAAGCAGCAAGGGTCCGCCGAGCATGATTGCCACCTGGTCGGCAGCAAGATCCATTCGCTCGACGGGGAAACCGTTCACCACTAATGCGTTGCGTTCGGTATACGCCGCCGAGAAGATCGACCCGATGAGCGTGATGCCGAGCATGAGCGGCGTCACGGCGACCGCACTTGTGTGGACGCTCTTGTGCGCGACCTGGCGTGCGACCGTCCAGGAGATGCTCGCCCGGTCAGGAATTGCCCTGGGCCAAGCACCGATGAGGGCTGGAAGCAGCATGGGAGTGGCCGCGGCGACGGCCCCGGAAGCGGATATGCACGCGAAGATCGTGTTCAGGCTGATGATGTCCGTCGAGTTCCCGACCGTCGTGGCGAGCAGCGCCAACGTCACGAGGGTCAGCACGATCGCCAGGCCCCACCTGCCGATCGTCATTCCACGTCGTGGTTGGGCGGGTGTGCGGAGGGCGTCGAGAACCGAGAACCGAGCGGCCTGACGTGCGGGCGAGAGTCCGCTGACGACGACGACGACCATCGTCGCAACAAGCGCTCCACCGAACACGAGCCCACTGAAGGATGCTCGAATGTCGGTCGGATCACCTGTAGCCGCAGTGATAGCCCGCCCCACGAGCATCACCGTGACCGGCGCGAGTACCGCAGCAATGCTCAGACCCACGAGGCCGAATCCGAGGCCAAGTAGCGTGAGCTGCATCAGCAGCACCCGGCGAACCTGGCCCGGTGTGAAACCGAGGAGCTGCCACTTCGCGTATCGCTTTCTTTCTGCGTTCACGGCTGCTGACGCAACCGCACTCAAGAGCGCCGCGGAGGTAAGGCAGGCGAAGCTTGGCACCATGACGCTGAGTTGGAGAAGGACGTCGACAACGCCGTCAGGCTGCTCCGCGGCGTCGCGGGCGGCGAGCCACGTGGACACCAACGTTGCGCACGCACCCGTGACGAGAGAGGCCACGAGCACGACGATGCCTGCTCCGGCCCAAGATCGCCATCCCGAACGGAGTTCGGCGAGAGCCACGGAAATCACGTCAGATTCTCACGGTCGCCGGCGGAAGCCGTCGATTCCTCGAGTTTCGCCAGTATCTGCTCCGGAGTGGGGCTTGAGAGTTCAGATCGGATCTGGCCATCGCGCAAGACCACGACACGGTCGGCAGCCGCTGCCGCTTCGAGATCGTGCGTGACCATGACCACGCCGGACCCACGCGAGGTAGCCAGACCCCGCAGAAGTTGCAGCGTCAACGAACCGTTCGTGGAATCAAGCGCACCGGTCGGCTCGTCCGCGAAGAGCACGCGGGGCCTCACAGCCAGTGCCCGCGCGATCGCCACGCGCTGCTGCTCGCCGCCAGAGAGCTGCGTCGGTCTGACGCGCATCTTGCGTTCGAGGCCGACCGCGGCGATGGCGGTCTCTGCATCGCTCCTCGTCCCGCCTGCAAGACGAGTCTGGAGGTGGACGTTGCCCAAGGCAGTGAGTGAATCCAGAAGGTTGTACTCCTGGAAGATGAAGCCTATGGTCCCCCGTCGTAATCTTGCGAGTGCGCTTGCCGTCGCTGATGCAACATCGATTCCCGCGATTTCTACCGTTCCCGAGGTCGGCCTCTCGAGCCCAGAGAGGCAGTGAAGCAGCGTCGACTTGCCACTTCCCGATGGACCGACAACGGCCACCATCTCGCCGGCAGCGACGCTCAGGTCAATGCCGTGCAGAACCTCAGCATCGAGTCCCTTCCGAATCCGGAGAGATTTGTTCAGCGCTTTAGCGTTCAGGATCACAGTGGACCTTCCTTCCGAGGCGATGAGGCCATGCGTCGATCGAGACTCGACGCATGGCCTCGTTCATCGTCGGTTTAGTAGCAGCCGCCCCAGGTGAACCAGCTACCGCCATTGCCGTTGCAGTTCGACCAGCTCAGTCCGCTGGAGCGCCCGTCCCGCTCGGAGGTAGGGGCGGGGCCCGTAGCGGACTGAAGGCCGATATAAGGCCCGGAAGGGGTGGATAAATTCACCTCAAGAGCGTCGAGAAAAGCCTCAAGGAGACCCCCGGCGGATAACAAGTAATGAACTTGCCCGCGTGACCCCGAGGGAAATTCTTGCTATTGCGAAGAAAGAGGGCCTTGACTGCCCCCAGAACCTTGAACGCCACATTGAAGTCAGTGCAGACTTCCACTGTAGCCCGCAGAACCTCGTCCGCATCCTTGAGGATCGAGCTGACATGCACTTTCCATCCCTGCTCTGGCAAGCCCGAGTGGCGACTTGCGGATCGCATGGACCACTCACCATCTCGATGCGAGTACCAGGCCGGCGGAACAGACACGTGGAATGCGGGACTCTTGTCCGCCCTTGCCGACGGGCGGGTGAAAAGGACGGGATTATCCTGGCAATACTGGAATTGGTCAAAGTCTTCATCCATGTCTGCCACACTCCTCGCTTGGTCGATACCCCAAGTGAAACGCAGGGCCCAACGGAGCACAACACACACAGCTATTCACTCAGCGCAGACATACATATACCTCCGCCGCTGGTGGCTAGCATGGACTCATGGTTACCCCAGACCTTGCAAGACAGGCCCTGCTCCATTCGGCACGAACAATGACATCGACGACCCCAATGGGCACCAACGCTCACCTCCTCCCCAGTGTCGTTATGGCCGGATTTCATGCCTTTATCAGTATTGTTGCCCTTTTTTTCCTACCGTTTGTCGCGCGACCGTTCGGTTCATTGGAACGCATGCCCGCCTCAGGGGCCGAGTCGCTCTTGAAAGCACTCGTCATCGAGTCAGGGCACCGCTCCAGCGCTGTCAACCGAGCGCGCGCAGTCATCCTCGATTCGTTCGACGAAGAACGACGCCGAATCGAGCAGGATCTGCACGACGGCGTGCAACAGACGATGGTCAGCACCGCGCTCACGCTCGGGCTTCTCGCACGGCATCCGGAAGCCGGCACTCTCCTGCCGTTGATCAACCGTGCCATTGAACAGAACCGGGCCGGGCTCCAGGCGCTCCGTGGAACACTCCTCGGCATCTCACCGCAGGTACTCGCAGACCACGGGCTCGTCGCGGCGCTGCGGTCGCTCGTCGATGCGTCAAGCCTGAACGCGACCCTGTCCGTCGAGGACACCGAGGACACCGTTGAACGCTGTGATCACCGGGTGGGAAAGGCCGCGTACTTCATCGTGAGCGAGGCGCTCACCAATGTCGCCAAGCACGCAGACGACGTCGCCGTCGCCATTGCCGTCGGAGGGGACCTTCACACGCTGAGGGTCCGCATCGCCGATCGCGGGCCCGGTGGGGCCGACCCTGCTTCCGGGAGCGGACTCGCCGGACTCGCCGAGCGGGCCTCCGCCTTGGGCGGACACCTCACAGTTGCCTCAGATGCCAATGGCACGGTGATTGACGCGAGCATCCCGCGACGAGGTGGCTGCGTGATCGACGAATGGAACTGCCGCGGATGAGAGTGCTCCTCGCTGACGACGCAGCGCTCCTCCGCGAAGGCCTCAGCCTGCTCCTCGAATCGGCGGGCCACGAGGTCGTCATGCAGATCTCATCCGCGTCAGAACTCCTCCAGGCAGTGAACGACCTCCCGTCCCTCGACCTCGTGATCACTGATGTTCGCATGCCACCGCATCACGGCAATGACGGTCTGGCCGCCGCCATCCGCGTTCGACGCGAACACCCACACCTCCCCATCCTCGTTCTGTCGCAGTATGTGGCCGACGCGTACGCCATCGAGTGGCTCAAGGAGTCGAACGAGCTCCGAGTTCCCGCCGGCCTCGGATACCTCCTCAAGGAGTCGGTCAGCCAGGTGGACGACTTCCTGCGATCAGTGGATGTCATCAGCGCCGGCGGCATCGTCTTCGACCCGACAGTCGTGAGAATCTTGCTGCAGCCTGAGCGAGGCGGCGGAATCACGGAGCTGACGCCTCGTGAGAGAGAGGCGCTCGCTCACATGGCCAGGGGGCTATCCAACAACGAGATCGCTGCCAAGATGCACTTGTCTCTTCCTGGCACGACGAAGCACATCGGGCGAGTATTCGACAAACTCGGTCTCGAGCAGGAGGTTGGCAACCGGCGCGTGTTGGCCGTGCTCAAGTACCTTGACGAAGCCAGACACCATGTCGGGCTGAAAGCCCCTCAACCGGAGTAAGCACCGGGATCGCTGTGGCGCGCGGCGACCACTGCATCCGGCGAAGCCGCGCTTGCCGAATCCGCGATGTTGCGGTTAGAGTTCGAGGCGACTGCGGGCCTGTTACTCAGCGAGGCAAGAACCCACGTCACAGCTCCCGGGTGGAGCTGACGAGGCGCACTGCGAGCATTGCTGCTCCGCAAAGCGTCGACCTCGCTATCTTGTCTTGCACCGTCATGTCGTCAGGCTCTCCGCTCGGGAACGTCCCTATCCCAAGCATCAATGGAGAATGCCATGGCTGAAGCAGTCCGCAACTATCCCAGGCTCGCAGGTGAGATCGTTGATCTCGTCGGCGGCGAGAACAACATCCAGTCGGCGTCGCACTGCGCGACGAGGCTCCGACTCGTCCTGAACGACACCCCGACGAACGCCAAGGACAAGGTGGCCGCGCTTCCCGGCGTCATCACCGTCGTCGAAGCCGGCGGTCAGTTCCAGGTCGTCATCGGCTCCCACGTCGGCGAAGTGCACGAGGCGCTCATGTCGAACGCCAAGATCTCGAGCAACGTGCCGGCATCGACGGCCCACAAGCCATCCATCCTGAACCGCGTCATCGCGACCATGTCCGCCGTCTTCGCGCCGTTCGTCTACATCCTGGCCGCGGCCGGACTCCTGCAGGGTGCGCTCATCATCACGCGCATGATCTGGCCTGCCTTCGAAGACACGGGCACCGACCTCGTGCTCACGTTCATCTCCTGGACGCCGTTCGCGTTCCTCCCCATCTTCATAGCCATCACCGCGTCGAAGCACTTCAAGGTCAACACCTACATCGCCGTCCTCTGCGCCGCCGCGATCATGAACCCCGACTGGGCGGCGCTCGCTGGCCGCATCCAAGAGGGCGAGAGCATCGACTTCCTCGGCATCGCCCTCAACTCGACGACCTACGCGTCATCGGTGCTTCCCCCGCTGATCCTCGTCTGGGTGCTCTCCTACCTCGAGCGATTCCTCAACAAGTACCTCCGCGGCGTCGCGCAGGCCCTCCTCGTGCCGCTCATCTCGGTCGTCGTCATGGTCCCGCTCGTGCTGCTCGTCATCGGCCCGCTCTCCGCGGCGGGCGCTTCCGGCGTCGCCAACGGCTACAACTGGCTCGTCGAGATCGCACCAGCAGTCGCAGCCGCCATCATCGGCGGCTTCTGGCAGGTCGCCGTCATCTTCGGCGTGCACTGGGGCGTCACCCCGTTCGTGCTCGACAACTTCGACCGCTTCGGGCAGGACTCGTTCCAGGCGTTCCAGACCGCTGCCGTCATCGCCCAGGTCGGTGCCGCGTTCGGCGTGTTCCTCAAGACTCGCAACAAGGAACTGCGCGGCGTCTCCGGCTCCGCAGCCGTCACGGGCATCTTCGGCATCACCGAGCCCACCATCTACGGCGTCACGCTGCGCCTCAAGCGCCCGTTCCTCCTCGCCTGCATCGCGGGCGCGGCCGGAGCGATCGTCATCTCCATCTTCGGCTCTCGCTACTACGCGTACGCGGGCCTGCCCGGCATGCTGACGATCGTCAACGCGATCAGCCCTGACGGCAGCAACCCGAACTCGTTCATCGGCATGATCGTCGGATGCGCCGTCGCCTTCCTCGGAGCCGCGGCACTCGTGTACTTCGTCGGCTTCAAGGACATCGTCGCCGAGAACCTCCCCACCAGCGACCTCGACCAGGCGCGCCCCACCGACCCCGAGCAGAACGCGCGCTTCGAAGCAGCGCTCACCGCCTCCAACGGCACCGGCGTCGTCGCCAGCCCCCTCGAAGGCCAGGTGCTGACCCTCGCCGAGGTGCCAGACGAGGTCTTCTCCGCCGGCGTCATGGGCTCCGGCGCAGCCATCGACCCGGCCGGACATCAGGTCTTCGCTCCCTTCGACGGCACGGTCGTCTCGGTCTTCCCGTCGAAGCACGCGATCGGCCTCATCTCCGCAGATGGCATCGAAGTGCTCATCCACGTCGGCATCGACACCGTGCAGCTGAACGGCGAGCACTTCACGGCACACGTCGCCGAGGGTGCAGAGGTCAAGCAGGGCGCGCTGCTCCTCGAGTTCGACGCCGTCGCGATCAAGGCGGAGGGCTACTCGCTCATCACCCCCGTCATCATCACCAATTCCGGCAGCTACAGCGACGTCGTCGCGACCGGTGCGGGAGCTGTCGCCGTCGGCGACCAGCTGGCCGTCGCCGACGCCTCCACGTCCGCTGTCAGCAACTGACACGACCACTGACGAGAAAGGAACTCATCACATGAGCAGACTCCCAAGCGATTTCCTCTGGGGCGGCGCCGTCGCAGCACACCAGCTCGAGGGCGGGTGGGACGCGGACGGCAAGGGCCCGAGCGTCGTCGACGTCCTCACCGCAGGAGAGCACGGCGTGGCACGCCGTATCACCGACTCCGTCGAGGCCGACGAGTTCTACCCGAACCACGAAGCCATCGACCACTACCACCGCTACCGCGAGGACATCGCGCTGCTGGCCGAGATGGGCCTTAAGTGCTTCCGCACGTCCATCCAATGGACCCGCATCTTCCCGAAGGGCGACGAGCTCGAACCGAACGAGGCCGGCCTCAAGTTCTACGACGACCTCTTCGACGAGCTGCTGAAGCACGGCATCGAGCCCGTCGTCACCCTCTCGCACTTCGAGGTGCCCCTGCACCTCGCCCGCGAGTACGGCGGATTCCGCAACCGCGCACTCGTCGGGTTCTTCGAGCGCTTCGCGAAGGTCTGCTTCGAGCGGTACGCGACGAAGGTCAAGTACTGGATGACCTTCAACGAGATCAACAACCAGCTCGACACCCGCAACGAGCTGTTCCTGTGGACCAACTCGGGTGTGCTGCTCACGCCGGAAGACGACCCGCGCGAGGTCGTGCTGCAGGTCGCGCACAACGAGCTCCTGGCATCCGCTCTCGCGGTGAAGGCCGGCCACGAGGTCGACCCGAAGCTGCAGATCGGAGGAATGATCTCGCACGTGCCGATCTACCCGTACTCCTGCAACCCGGCCGACGTGCTCGAGGCGCAGATCTCGAGCCGCGACCGATTCCTGTTCCCCGACGTGCACGTGCGCGGCCACTACCCGGCCTACGCGGTGCGGGAGCGCGAGCGCGAGGGCTACGACATCGGCTGGCAGGACGGCGACGCCGGGATCCTCGCGGCAGGCACGGTCGACTACCTGGGCTTCAGCTACTACATGTCGACCGTCGCGAAAGCCGACGTGCAGAACGACGAGAAGATCTTCAACGGCGGCCTCGCCAACTCCGTCCCGAACCCGCACGTGAAGGCGAGCGACTGGGGATGGCAGATCGACCCCGTCGGGCTCCGCTACGCACTCAACGTACTCACCGAGCGCTACGAGCTGCCCCTCTTCATCGTCGAGAACGGCTTCGGCGCGATCGACGTCGTGAACGAGGACGGCTCTATCGATGATGACGCCCGCATCGAGTACCTCAAGGCGCACATCGAGCAGGTCGAACTCGCCGTCTCCGAAGACGGCGTCGACCTCATGGGGTACACCCCTTGGGGCATCATCGACGTCGTCTCGTTCACGACCGGCGAGATGAAGAAGCGCTACGGCATGATCTACGTCGACCGTGACAACGCCGGCAACGGCACCATGGAGCGCTCGAAGAAGAAGTCCTTCGACTGGTACGCGGGCGTCATCAGCGCCAACGGCACCGGGATCTAGTGTCGCTCTCGGGGGTCCCGCGTCTCGGGACCCCCGAGCAAACCACTCGGGCTGCGTCCAAGCGGACGTAGTCTTCATCTGTGCGCGCGGCAGGGACCGCGAACCGCTGCGCGCCGAACCCAAGAACGTGAGGAGGGGAGACCCGATGACGAAGACGCAGACGGGGACCCTGCTGAGGGTGTTGAACAACAACGCCATCATGGTCGACGCCGCGGGCGACCGCGTCATCCTGCTCGGCCGTGGCATCGGCTTCGGCAAGCGACTCGGCGACGCCGTCGATCTCGACGCCGCCACCGAGTCGTTCTCCCCATCCACTGCCCTGGAGCTTCGACAACTGGCCGACTTCGCCCGCGAGATCCCCCTCGAGGTCTTCCGCGTGGCGCGCAGGGCCGTCGACCATGCCGAGACTGCCGGAGACGTGCGGCCGAGCCAGGCGCTGCTGCTGTCGGTCGCCGACCACCTCCACTTCGCCGTCGTCCGCGCTCAGACGGGCTTGCGCGTCGACTTCCCGCTCAAGTGGGAGATCGCCCAGCTGTATCCGCGGGAGACCGAGCTCGGCAAGGCGACCGTGCGCTTCGCGAATGAGGAGCTCGGTGAGGCCTCCGCGATCGACGGCGACGAAGCCACCGCGTTTGCGATGCACTTCGTCAACGCGCAGTTCGCGAAATCCGACACCTCCCAGACCGTCGCCATGACGAAGACCCTGCAGAGCGTCGTCGACGTCGTCACCGAGACGCTCGGTGCGGATGCGACGGCGGACCCCACGAACGTCGCCCGCTTCATCACGCACCTGCGGTACCTGTACGCGCGCATGACGACTCGGACGCAGCTCGAGAGCGCTCCCCCGCAGCTCTTCACGGCGATCCGGGACTCGTACCCAGAGATCGTCGCGACGAGCGACAGGGTGCGCGAGCTCATCGAAGCCCAAGGCGGTGAGCTCAGCGAGGCGGAGGTGTGCTATCTCGAGATCCACCTGGCCCGCCTCTCGACGAGCGGCCGCGAGCCCCAGGCCGCTCCCGCCGCTGACGGTGAGGCTGCGGGCGAGGACGCGCCGAGCTCCTAGCAGGCGGCTCGGCGTTCGACGCGCATGCCGGTGACGAAGATGGTCTGGTCGTTGTCGGTGTTCACGGTGTTGTTCGTCGTGCCCAGCGTGTAGCCGAGGTTGAAGTAGCGCACCGTAAACGAGCGCACCGGCCCGGGGAAGACGACGTCGACCTGGCCACCGGGGGCGTCTTCGTTCTTGTTGCCGTCGACCGAGTTGAACCATGGGCTCGCCGCGGTGCCCGCGCCCGTGACCGTCGAGCCGCTCGGGACCGAGAACGACCTCGGAGCCGCGGACTCGAGGACGACTCCGTCGAGGAAGTCGCGCGTGATGCCGCTCCCTGCCCGCCAGAGGCGATCGATGTCGGTGATGGAGAAGCGCACGTTGTAGAGGTCCTCATCGAAGGTGAAGACGACGGTCTGGAAGTCGTTCGCGGTCGGCTGGACGAGCGCATTCGCGCCGTTGAACTGGTTGATCTGGTAGCCGCGCTGGCCGATGCCGCCCACGTTCTGCGCGGAGACGGTGCCATCGTTCGTCTCGGCTCGCATGTTGCCGCTGAACGTGTGCCGCACGGTGGCGGTGACGTTCGGCGTCGTCGGGCGCGTGGAGTTCTGCGGGCGGAAGACGGCCGTGCGGTTCAGCGTTGTGGCCGAGCCCAGGGTGGCCGCGGTTCCGGTGACGGTCGCGAGGCCCCAGTTGACGCCGACGTCGGGGTCGACGCACAGCGTCGACGCGGCCGCGAGCGGAGCCGCTGCTGCAACTGCGATGACCGGGGCGGACCAGGCCGCTGCCATGAGCAGGCTGCGGCGGGTGGTGGCCGTCGCGGGGGCAGTGGCTGCGGAGGAGGATTCTGGGGAGATGCGCATGGGGAGTCTTTCTGGGGTCTGACAGGAGGGGGCGGGCGCAGCAATGAGCACCGCGTGGAGATACGCGGTGCCTCGGGGTGCTGGCCGTCGCCGCCGTCGCACACGCGCTTGCGCGGTTCGCCAGTGGCGTTGCGCCACGCTGCCGGGTGCTGGACGGGGCCGATCTCCTCCGACCCTATGCTTAACCAAGGACCTTCCGGTCGGTCCGGCGACGGAATCGGGCATATCTGCGACACAACACGCGATTCGGGACTACCCTCGACCAAACGTCGCCGCTATCGGACGGGCGAGCGAGGAAGGGTCAGCCGGAGACGGTCAATCGCGGCCGAGCGCCTCGAGAGCCAGCCGCATCGACGACACCGAGGCGAACCCTGAGGCCTTCGCCGCCGCCCTGCGCTGCGCAGGCGAGTCACCCTCGGCCAGGAGGTGGCGGGCATGCCGCGCGCGCGCATTGCGCAGCTCGACAGCCGGGGTCATGCCGACGCTCTCGAACGCGCGGTGCAGGAGGGAGCGTGAGACGTTCAGGCGCTGGGCGAGCGAGGTCGCCGAGAGCGCCCGGTCAGCGAAGTCGCTCGCGATGATCTGCCTCGCCCCCTCCAGCAGCACGATGAAGCGGTCGCCACCCTCGCCCGCATCCGCCCTGAACCGTCCGACTGCTTCCGCGATGCTCGCGAGCAGGGCGGACTCGATGGCGATGCGGAGATTACCGGCCCCCGGCCCCGAGTACTCGTTGTCCGAGTCCAGGATGCTCGTGACGAGCACACGCAGCGCGCGACTGTAGACAGGGTCGGCGACGACCCGCAACGGGAACTCTCTGATGATCGGCTCGACCGCTGAGCGCCTGACCGAGTAGAGGAACGACGTCGTGTCGTCAGGGCTCGAGAACTCGTGCGGCTTCCGTGGGTCGAAGAGGAGAAACGAACCGGGCGTCAGCTCATGGGCGACGCCTGCAACCGTGACCGTCGTCGTTCCCGAGATCGCGGAGAGCACCTGCACCGTCTCGATGTCGCCCGGCGTGATCTCCGCGATCGTGGCGTGCACCGGCGCCAGATGCAATCGCCACATCGCCACATCGCCGAGGTCGATGGCGGTGACGTCCACCGCGAAGTCGGCCTGCGCGCTCTCGACCCGATAGCCGCTGAGCTGGGCGAATTCGACCGCACCCCTGCCCCGGTGCCGGTATCGCTGGGGAGAAGCCACCGAACGAGTCTGCCACCGCTTCCCTGAGCAATACCAGTTCGGGAAGCCCCCTTCGAAAGACTCTGCGGCGGCGCGCTGCGACTAGCGCTGCTTCGCGACCGCGCGGCCGAGGCGCGCGGCGCCCTCCTGCAGGCGCTCGATGGACGTGTCGCCGTAGGCGAGGCGCAGCCGACGCCCCGCGTCCGTGCCCGGGCCAGAGGGGAAGAACGAACCCCGCTGGTAGCTGATGCCCTCCGCCGTCGCGTCCTCGGCGAGCTGATCGGCGTCGATCGAGTCGTCGGCGATGCGAGGCCACAGGAACAGGCCGCCGTCTGGCGCGTCGATCTCGAAGACGCCCGGCGCCTCCGCCTCGAGAGCCGCGGAGAGTGCATCCGCCCGCTCGCGGTACAGCACCCGAGCTGACGCGAGGGTGTCGTCGAAGAACGTCGGCGTCGTGCCGAGCAGCTCGGCCACCGCGTGCTGCACCAGCTGCGACGAGTGCGAGTCCTGGCGAGCGCGCAGCGACACGAAGTCGGGAACAAGGCGCTCGGGCAGCACGATCCAGCCGAGGCGCAGGCCAGGGCCGAGGGTCTTCGTGAACGTGTTGATGTGGATCACGTGCGACGAGTTGTTGAAGAGCTCGTAGTCGAGCTCATCGCCGCGGAATCGCAGCTCCCGGTAGGGGTTGTCTGCGAGCAGGATGAAGTTGTACTGCTCGGCGAGGCGTACCAGCTCGCGCCGCCCCTCGAGCGTGAGGCTGTGCTGCGACGGGTTGTGGAAGTCGGGCACCGTGTAGACGGCCGCTGGCCGCACGCCCGCGACGAGGTGCGCTTCCAGCTCGGCGACATTGAAGCCGTCGCGGCCGACCGTGATGGGAAGGATGTTCGCGTCGGACAGCTCGAGTCCGCGCAGGAACAGCGGGAAGATCGGGTTGTCCACCGCGACGAGCCCGCCGCGCTCGACGACGAGCTGCACGGCGAGCGAGATGCCGTGGAAGCCGCCGTTGGTGATGAGGATGCGCGACACGGGCACTCCCTCGCGCGCCGCGATCCACTCGCGCAGCGCCGGCACGCCCTCGGTTCGCCCATACTGCAACGCGGGGACCCCGGGCACGGACAGCACTCGGGCCGTCGCCTCAGCCAGCTCGGCCGAAGGCAGCACGGACGGATCAGGGATGCCGCCGAGCAGCTCGATCGCGTCGGGGTGCCGATCGCGAAGCGTCGCATCCCCGAAGCCCTTCGGAGCTTTGAATGCGCGGGCGAGCTCGGTCGACGTCCAGGTCGGAGGCGCCGCTGCAGCCGTCGTCTCGCTGAGGTTCTGGGGAGTGGCGGTGGTGGTCATGGTGGTGTGCTCTCTCTCGCGCAGGGCGATCCGCCTCGGCCACGCCGAGACGATCAGTTCAGGTGGATGTTGGTGCGGCGCCTCAGACGAGCGCCGGGACCTGCTCGGCCGGCAGGTCCGCCGCTGCGACCGCGTGCCCAGAGCTGGGTGTCGGGATGGCGTCGATGAGGGCCCGCGTGTAGGGCTGCTCCGGATGGGCGAGCACCTCGGCGACGCGACCGGACTCCACGACCCTGCCGCCCTGCAGCACCGACACCGTGTCGGCGACCTGGCGGACGAGCGCGAGGTCGTGCGAGACGAACAGGTAGGTGAGGCCGAGCTCGGCCTGCAGCTGGAAGAGCACCTCGAAGATCTCCGCCTGCACGGTCACGTCAAGCGCCGAGGTGGGCTCATCGAGGACGAGCACGTCAGGGCGCAGCACGAGCGCGCGTGCGATGGCGACGCGCTGCCGCTGCCCGCCGGACAGCGCCGAGGGCTTCCGCGACAGGAACTGCTCACCCAGTCCGACCGCGGCGAGTGCGGCCCTGGCCTTCTCCGCGCGCTCCCGCTTGTCGCCGACCTTGTACCGGTCGAGCGGCTCGCGCACGATGCGCTCCACCCGCCAGGTCGGGTCGAGGGACGTGAACGGGTTCTGGTAGACGAGCTGGAGGTGGCGGCGGATCTCTCGAAGCTGCTTGGGCGTGCTGCCGTCGACTCGCTCGTCGCCGACCCGCACCTCACCGGAGTCCGCCTCCTCGAGCCCGAGGAGGATTCGGACGGCCGTGGTCTTGCCGGAACCGGACTCCCCCACGAGCGCGTGCGTCGTGCCGGCCAACACCTCGAACGACACGTCATCGAGTGCCGCGACGCGCCTGTCACCGACCGAGAAGCTCTTCGAGACGCCCGAGACGAGCACCTGCTCTCTCGAGCCGCCGCGACGGTCACGCTGCAGCAGCGAGCCGTACCGGTCCGGGTTCAGGGCTGGCGCATCCTGCCGCAGCCGGACCGTGTACGGCGACGTCGATTCGGTGAACACCTGCTCCGTCCGGCCGGCTTCCTGCACCTCGCCGCCCTTCAGGACGACGATCTTCTGCGTGCGCTCTGCGGCGATCGCGAGGTCGTGGGTGATGAGCACGAGCCCGATGCCGAGCTCCGACTGCAGCTCGCTGAGCACTTCGAGGATGCGCTTCTGGATCGTCACGTCGAGCGCGCTGGTCGGCTCGTCGGCGATGAGCAGGTCTGGGCTCGGCAGCACGGCGAGGCCGATGAGCACGCGCTGCAGCATTCCGCCGGACAGCTGGTGCGGGTACGACTCGTAGACGCGTTTCGGGTCGGGCAGGCCGACCCGCTCGAAGGTCGAGAAGATGAGCTCCCGCTGCTGCTCTCGTGACAGGCCATCGACGAGGTCTGCGGCTTCGTGCGCCTGCGACCCGATGGTGCGCACCGGGTTGAGGGCGTTCGCCGGGTCCTGCGGCACGAACCCGATGCGGGCGCCGCGCAGCGGCCGGAACTGGCGCTGCGAGTACGCGAGCACGTCGCTGCCCTCGAAGCGGATGCTGCCATCCGCTCGCCCGCCGTCGGGCAGGAGGCGGAGGATGGCGCGGGCGATCGTCGACTTGCCTGACCCGGACTCGCCGATGAGGGCGAGGCTCTCGCCGCGGTTGAGCGTGAAGCTCACATCGGTGACGACCTGGCTCTTGCCGTAGGCGACCGACAGGTGCTCGACCTGCAGGAGGGCCTGCTGGTCTGGTGCTGATGCGTGTTCGGTGGTCATAACGTGCCTCTCTTCGGCTGTTCGCTCGGGCTCTGGCGGGCGATCAGGAGGTCTGCCGGAGCCACCGGCTGATGCGGTTGACGGAGAGCACCGTCGCGATGGTGACGAGCGCGGGCCACAGGACGAGCCACGGTGCGCGCGGGTAGTCCTTGCCGTTCGAGATGAGCAGGCCCCAGTCGGACGCGGGCGGCGGGTCGCCGTAGCCGAGGAACGCGAGGCCGGCGATGACGAGGATCGACAGTCCGAACTGCAGCACGGCCAGCGCGAGCACCGAGCGGGAGGCGTTCGGCAGCACGTGGCGGGCGAGCACGTGCCACTTCGATCCGCCCTGCAGATACGCGGCCTCCACGAACGTCGCCCTGCGCGTCTTCAGCACCTCGGAGCGCATGACGCGGGCGAACACGGCGACGGCGGAGATTCCCGTCGCGATGGCGGCGTTGATGGTCTGGAAGCCGAGCGAGGAGACGATGACGACGGCGAGGAGGAAGCTGGGAATCGCGAGGAGCACATCCACGAACCTCGCGAGCACCGTGTCGGTCCACGAGCCGATGAAGCCGCCGATGAGGCCGATCGCGCCGCCAACCACGACGCCGATGATGACGGCGACAAGAGCTGAGGAGATCGACGACTGCGTGCCGAACACCACCCGCGCGAACTGGTCGCGGCCGAGGTGGTCGGTGCCGAACCAGTGCTGCAGGCTCGGCGCGAGGAACTTGTCGGCGGGCACGCCGTCGACGGGACTGTAGGAGGTGAAGATGCCCGGGAGCAACGACCAGGCGAGTACCAGAGCGATGACGACGAACGACAGCACGACGGTCGGCGGGACGATGCCGATGGCGCGCACATTGAACGCGGCCCGGGGACTGCGTCCGCCGGTGGCACTCGGGGCGGCGTTCAGAACTGCGGAGGTCATACGATGCTCGCCTCTTCCTTGAGGGGTGAGTCGGACGGGGTGGATGCTGACTTCGGCGCAGCTGCATCCGCATCCCCGAGGACGGGGCCGCCCTTCTTGCGGTTGCCCTCGATGTCGACGCGTGGGTCGAGGATCGGGTAGGCGAGATCGGCAAGCAGGTTCACGAGCACGAAGACGACAGCGGCGAGGCCGACCACCGCTTGCAGCACCGGCAGGTCCTGGCTCGCGACGGCGCGCTGCACGATGCTGCCGATCCCGCTGCGCCCGAAGACCGCTTCCGTGATGAGCGAGCCGCCGAGCAGCTCGCCAACGGTGAGCGCGAGCACGGTCACGGCCGGGAGAGCCGACGGCTTGAGCAGGTGGCGCGTGAAGAGCCGCCCCTGCGTGAGGCCGCGCGACCGGGCCACCGACGCGTACTCCTGCGACGACGCGTGGTCGAGGTTCGTGATGAGCACCTCCGCGATCTGCGCGGAGACCGGGATGCCGAGAGCGACAGCCGCGAAGAACGTCGCCCATCCGCTCTCCGGGTCGACGATGCGGAACAGGCCGAGCCCGAACGCGAACACGTTGATGAGCAGCAGGCCGATGACGAAGTTCGGGACGGACAGGAAGAGCGACGGGAATGCACGCAGGACGCCCTGGCCGTAGCGGACCGGCAGCACCTGCGTGCCGAACGCGATGAGCACGGCGAGCACAACCGCCACGAGGAGGGCGCTGCCCGCGAGCGCGAGGGTCGAGGGCAGCGCGTCCCCGATGAGGTCGGCGACCGGGAGGTTCGAGCGCAGCGATACCCCGAAGTCACCGACCACGAAGCGTGTGAGCGAGCCCCACAGCTGCACGAGCAGCGGTTGATCGAGGCCGTAGTAGGCGACGATGCGGGCGATCTCCTCCTCCGTGAACCCGTTGTCCGGGTTCCGGAGCGTGCTCGTGACCGGGTCGCCGGGCAGCACGCTGATGACGAAGAACGTGAAGACGTAGGCGAGGAGCACGACGATGATCGCCTGTCCCGTGCGCTTCAACGCGAAGCGCGTGTAGTTCTGTCTCATGGTGCTCGCTCCAGGCGACCAGGTCCTAGTCGACCCAGGCCGTGTAGTAGTTGGCGTACGCGACGCCGTTGTAGGTCACGTCGTGCAGGTTCGGAGACTGCACGTAGACGCGCTGCACGATCTGCGTGATCGGGGCGAAGTAGCCCTGCTCGAGCACGTAGCCCTGCAGCTCGTCGGCGAGCGCTGCCCGCGACTCGGTGTCGCTCGACGAGGAGATGCCCTCGGCGTACTCGTTGAGCTTCGTGTCGCTCGTGCCGACGCCGAACCAGTCCTCGTCGCCCGTGTTGAGGCTCGTGAGGATGCCAGCGACCGTTCCCACGTCGATGAAGCTGCGCGTGATCTCGGTTGCCGGGATGTTGACGCCGCTGTTGAGCACGCGCTCGCCGTAGGTGACGACGTCGTACGCCTCGATCTTCACGTCGAAGCCGATCTTGCCGAGCTGCTGCGCGACGAGCTCGTCGACGGCCTGCGAGGTCGCGAGGTACGGGTTCGGGTAGAGCGTCACGGCGAGCGTCTCGCCGTTCTTCGAGCGGATCCCGTCTGCGCCCGAGGTCCAGCCGGCCGCATCCAGCAGCTTCTTCGACTCTTCAGGGTCGAACGCGAACGCGTCGCTGTGGTCGGTGGCTTCCGGCACGTTGCTCTGGATGAACGACTCCGCCGCTTCCCAGTCCTCCGTGTAGACGGTGGAGAGGATCTCGTCGCGGTCGATGCCGTGCGTGAACGCCTGCCGAACCTCGGTCTCGTTGAACGGCGCGACGCGGGTGTCGAGTGCGTAGCCGTTCACGAAGCCCAGGTAGCGGGGAACCGCGACCTCGAAGCCCTCGTCGGCGAGCGCATCCAGTTCCTGCGGGGACGTGTTGTAGGCGACGTCAGCCTGGCCCGCCTGCACCGAGGAGGTGCGAAGCGAGGGCTCTGCGACGATCTGGTAGGTGATCGAGTCGAGGAAAGCTGGGCCCGTGTGCTCGAGCGCCTCGGGACCCCAGTTGTAGTCCTCGCGCTTGGTCAGGACGACATCCTGCCCTTCCTGCCAGGACTCGACCGTGAACGGGCCGCTGCCGACGAAGTTGCTGAGGTCGGCCTGCTCCTCGGCTGGCAGCGCGATGACGGCGGGTGAGGTGAGGATCGAGCCGTGGTAGCCGAGCGTCGGAATGAAGCCGAGCGTCGGCTTCGAGAACTTGACCTCGACGGTCGCCTGGTCGACCGCGGTCGCACCGTCGTAGTTCGCTGCGGGGAAGAGGCCGATGCGGTTGATGCCGCGGTCTGGGTCGCCCTTCGCCCAGATGTCGAGGTTCGCGACGACCGCCTCCGCGTCGACGGGGGTGCCGTCTGAGAAGGTCACGCCGTCCTTGAGGCGCAGCGTGTACTCGGTGGCGTCGTCGTTCTGCTCCCAGCTCTCCGCGACCCAAGGGCTCACGTTGCCCTCGCCGTCGACGTACACGAGCTTGTCCGTGACGTGGCCCCAGACGTGCCCCTGGTAGCTGGAGATCGCGCTGTTGTTGGGAATCCAGCTGTCGCCGAGCGAATCGATGAGGAAGGTGATGTCGCCGCCGTTCTGCGGCTCGCCCTCCCCCGCGGCCCCCGGGGCGGCGTCGGACGTCGCGCAGGCTGCAAGCAGCGACATGCTCGCGAGCACGCCGATGGCTGCGGCGAGTTTCCGTCGGAGTCGTGGGTGTCGTGTCGACATGGTGTGCTGCTTTCTCGGGGGGTTCTGCGTTGGGTTTTCGCGGGGTGCGGGTGGGTGAAGCGAGGGAGGGTGAGGTTCGGGGTAGTGAAGCTCTGGCGAGCGGATGCTCGTGGCGGCGCAGGGCGCGCTGGGTCAGATCGCCTTGCCAGGGTTGAGGAGGGCTGCCGGGTCGAGGGCGCGCTTGATGGCGTGCTGTGCCTCACGGCTGCGGTCGGACAGTTCGAGCGCGGCGAGGTCGAGCTTCGAGGAGCCGATGCCGTGCTCGCCGCTCACGGTTCCGCCGAGCTCCAGCGCGAACTGCGCGAGCGCGACGGCAGCGTCGTGCAGCTGCGGGGGCTGGACCGCCGGGTCCGCGCCATCGGGGATGCGGAGCGTGATGACGGGGTGCAGGTTGCCGTCGCCGGCGTGCGCGACGGCGCCGATCGTCACGCCGAAGCGCTCTTCGACGACCGGGAAGTGGGCGAAGATCTCGGGGATGCGCGACTTGGGCACGGCGATGTCGCCGCCCGCGAACCACTCTGCTGGGTCGAAGCCCCGGCCGGAGCGGCGCAGCTCCCAGAGCGCCTCGCCATCCTCGACGCCCTCCTCGGTGACAAGCCCGCCGACCGCCTCGAGCGCTGCCCGCAGGTCGGCCGACTGCTCGTCGATGCCGTAGCCGTCGAGCTCGATGAGCAGGAGGGCTCCCCCGCGCGCGGTGAGCGTGCTGCCGCTGTGCTTGTCGATGTTCTCGAGCGTGCGCGAGTCGAAGAACTCGACGACGCTGGGGCGCACCGTGCTGCGTGTGATCGCTGAGAGTGCATCCGCCCCTGCGGCGGTGCTCTCGAAGAACGCCGACACCGTGCGGCGGGCTACGGGAATGGGGCGCAGCCGCACGGTCGCCGCGACGACGATACCCAGGATGCCCTCCGAGCCGACGAACAGGGAGACGAGGTCGAGACCCGTGACGCCCTTGATGGAGCGGTGTCCGACATGGATGAGACTGCCATCGGCGAGCACCACGTCGAGCGCGAGGATCGACTCGCGGGTCACGCCGTACTTCGCGCAGCGCAGGCCGCCCGCGTTCGTGGCGATGTTCCCACCGATCGACGAGATGTCCCAGCTCGCCGGGTCGGGCGCGTAGAAGAGTCCGTACGGCTCGAGGTGCCGGTTGAGGTCCGCGTTGATGACGCCGGGCTCGACGACCGCGACCTCGTCGAGGGGGCTGACCTCGACCACGCGGTTGAGGCGCTCGGTAGAGACGACCAGCTGCTGCTGATCTGCCGTCGCGCCGCCGGCGAGGCCGGAGCCGGCGCCGCGCGGAACGATTGCCACGCCGTGCTCGGCTGCAACGCGGACAACCGCCTGCACCTCGTCGGCGGAGGTGGGGAACGCCACGGCAGGGCCGATGCCGATGCCCGCGAGGCGAGCCCTCGTGCTCGCATCCACCGCGTACTCGCGCGTCTCCGGGGAAGGCACGCGCACGTCGAGCTGCGGCAGCTCGGCCGCGAGTTCGCCGAGCAGACGCTGCAGCGGCACGGCTGTCTCAGCTGGTGAGAGCTGGGCGGTCGGCGCGGGGGTCGCGAGCTCGGTGGGCATGCTGGCCTTTCGACGGGGGCTTGAAGGTCCCTCGAAAGGTACGGAAGCGGCCGTGCCGTGAATAGGAGGCGTCGTCGCATCCCTTCGCCGTGCGTTGCCCGAGTTCAGACAGCGTCACGTTTCGTAACGGCCAACGTCATGAACACGCTCAACGCCAACACCGAGTTGCCTGTCATGCAACACCTGCGGCGGGGTCGCGGGCGTCGATCTGTTCGCCGCGGCAGGGAGCAACCGGTCGCGGCGAGCGAGGCTGTCCAACATCAGTGCAAAAACCTGCCCGAATCGACACACAGAGCGCCTGGACCTCGATATTGCACTGATGTTGGTCAGCGTCGCCAGGCATGCCCCTCGGCGTCGCGCCCAGCATCTGGCCTAACGGAGAAGGCGGGCCGCGCGATGTGCGCGACCCGCCTCTGCGAGTGCCCGTTCCCTGAGTCTCGTTCCTTCAGGAACGGCTGCCGGGGCCGGATGCTGGCCGCTACGCCTGCAGGCTGCCGCCGTTCGTGCGGATGACCTCGGCGTACCAGTCGAACGACTTCTTCTTGTAGCGCTCGAGTGTGCCGGAGCCGTCGTCGTTGCGGTCGACGTAGATGAACCCGTACCGCTTGCTCAGCTGCGCCGTGCTCGCGGAGACGAGGTCGATGCAGCCCCACGTCGTGTAGCCGAGGAGCTCGACGCCGTCGGCGATCGCCTCGCCGGCCTGCACGAGGTGGTCGTTGAGGTAGGCGATGCGGTAGTCGTCCTCGACGGTCTTGACGCCGCCGACCTCGACGAGCTGGTCCTTCGCCCCGAGCCCGTTCTCGACGATGAACAGCGGTTTCTGCCACCGCTCCCAGAACTGGTTCATGACGATGCGCAGGCCGGTCGGGTCGATCGCCCAACCCCACTCGCTCTTCTCCAGCGTCGGGTTCGGCACGCCGCCCATGATGTTGCCCTCGCCGGCGCCCGCGGAGGGGTCCGCGGTCTCGGCGATGCTCATGTAGTAGCTGAACGAGATGAAGTCGACCGTGTTCTTCAGGATCTCGCGGTCCTCGTCCGTGATGTTGAGGTCGATGCCCTTCTCCTTGAAGAGGCGCAGCGCGAAGCCCGGGTACTCGCCGCGCACGTGCACGTCACCGAACATGAGGTTCGAGTGGTCCACATCCATGACCTTGAGCGCATCGGCCGGGCTCGGCGTGAGCGGGTAGACGGGCATGGCGATGAGCATGCAGCCGACCTGCGCCTCCGGGGCCACCTCGTGCGCGATCTTCGTGGCGAGCGCGGATGCGACGAGTTCGTGGTGGATGGCCTGGTACAGGTCCTGCTCCTTGAGCTGCTCCTTCGGCGTGAGGATGCCGCCGCTCAAGAGCGGCGCGTGCAGCACCGAGTTGATCTCGTTGAACGTCAGCCAGTACTTGACTCGCGAGCCGTAGCGCTCGAAGAGCACCCGTGCGTAGCGCTCGTAGAAGCCGATCATCTCGCGGCTCACCCAGCCGTCGTACTGCTGCGCGAGGTGGAGGGGCGTCTCGTAGTGCGAGATCGTGACGAGCGGCTCGATGCCGTGCTTCTCGAGCTCGTCGAGCACGCGGTCGTAGAACGCGAGGCCTTCCTCGTTGGGCTCGAGCTCGTCGCCCTTCGGGAAGATGCGGCTCCACGCGATCGAGAAGCGGAACGTCTTGAAGCCCATCTCGGCGAAGAGCGCGATGTCCTCCGCGTAGCGGTTGTAGAAGTCGATGCCGACGTGCTTCAGGTTGTCGTCGGTGGGCTCCGCCGTCGGCGGGGCCATGATGCCCTTCGGCATGACGTCCTGGATGGAGAGGCCCTTGCCGCCGTCGAGGTAGCCGCCCTCGAGCTGGTTGGCTGCGGTCGCGCCGCCCCAGAGGAATCCGTCAGGGAAGTTCGTTGTCGTCATGCGCTCATGTCCTTCTTTCTGCGATGCGTGTGCTGCGATGCGTTGATGCGTGAGGTGGTGGTGTGTGCAAGCGCCTACTTAGCGAGCGCAACTGCCTCGACCGACTTCGCGAGGTAGAGGGCTTCGCCGTGCGAGACGGGCCCGGTCACCTGGCTCGTGATCTCCGGGTAGAGGTCAGCGTTCGTGATGATGACGGGGGTCGTGACGTCGTAGCCTGCTGCCTTGACGGCGTCGAGGTCGAACTCGATGAGCAGCTCGCCCGCTGTGACCGCCTGGCCGGATTCGACCTTCATCGAGAAGTGCTGGCCGCCCAGCTTCACCGTGTCGACGCCGATGTGGATGAGCACCTCGGCTCCGTCAGCGTGGCGCAGGCCGATGGCGTGCCCCGTCGGGAAGGCAGCGGCGACGACTCCGTCGAAGGGCGCGTAGACGGCACCGGAGCTCGGGACGATGGCAGCCCCCTTGCCGAGCACTCCGCCCGCGAACACCGGGTCGGACACCTCGGAGAGCGCGACGGCCGTGCCGTCGAGCGGGCTGCGGACCTCGAGGTCGTTGCTCGCCTCGGCGGCGGGAGCCTCCTCATCCACCGGGTCCTTGAAGCCCACGATGACGGTCAGCAGGAACGAGGCCACGATGGCGACAAGCAGACCGAGACCGAGGAAGATCATGTTGCCGTTGCCGAGGAGCGCCGGCAGTGCCAGGCCGGACGGGACCACGAACGATGTCGAGAAGACCCCGCCGATCGCGATGATCGCTCCACCGATCGCGCCTCCGACGACACCGAAGATGAAGGGGCGCTTGAGGGGCAGGTTGATGCCGTAGATGGCTGGCTCAGTGATGCCGGCGAGGAACCCGGACAGCGTGGCGGGAGCCGCGAGCGACTTGAGGTTCTTGTTGCGCGTTCGCACCCACACGCCTGCGACCGCCGCCGACTGGGCGAGCACGGCAGCGAAGACCGGGCCGATGAGGAGGATCTGGCCAGTCGACTGGAACTCGAGCGTGAACAGCGGCACGAAGCCCCAGTGGAGACCGAAGATGACGAACACCTGCCACAGGCCACCCATGATGGCGCCACCGAGCCATGGGACGTTCGCGAAGACCCAGCCGATGCCCTCGCCGAGCCATCCACTGAGGAGGGCGGAGATCGGGCCGACGACGAGGAAGACGAGGGGCACGCCGATCAGCACGACGATCATGGGAGTCAGGAACCGGCGAACCGAGGAGTGCAGCTTCGCGTAGAGGAACTTCTCGGCGTAGCTCTGCAGCCAGACGATGAGGATGATCGGGATGACGCTGGAGACGTAGCTGACCATCGTGAAGGGCACGCCGAAGAACGTCAGCCCCTCGGCTCCGACCAGTGGGGTGATCGTCGGATAGACGAGCGCGCCGGCGATCGCGAACGAGGTCCACTCGGAGGCCTTGAAGTAGCGAGCGGCCGTGATCGCGAGCGCCATCGGCAGGAAGTTGATGAAGGCGTCCGAGAGCGCGTTGAGGACGACGTAGGTCGACGTGTCGGTGGCGATCCAGCCGAAGGTCGCAGCGGCGGAGAGGAAGGCCTTGAGCAGTCCGGTACCGGCGAGTGCCCACAGGAGCGGCGTGAAGAGGGCCGCGATCATGGAGATGAAGCGGTTGAAGAGGTTCTTCTTCGGCTCATCTGGGTCCACTGTGGTCGTCTGCGTGCCGGCGACGAGGCCCGAGATCTTGCCGAGCTCGGCGTACACCTCTGGGACTTCGTTGCCGATGACCACCTGGTACTGACCGCCGGCCTCCGCCGTCGTGATGACGCCGGGGATGCCCTTCACCGCGGCCTTGTCGATCTTCGCGTCATCCTTGATCGTGAAGCGCAGGCGGGTCATGCAGTGCACGACCGACTTGACGTTCTCTTCGCCGCCGACTCCCTTGAGCACATCGGCTGCAACTCTTGAGTGATCCATGGGACCGCTCTCCTTCTCCCGCCTACGGCGGCGTTCAGTCTGGAGTCCTCGGAGCGCATCCGGCCCACACGGGGGAGTTTTGGGCAACAAAAAAACCTGAACTCGAACACCGCCATTTCGGCGATATGAGTTCAGGTTTTGCCCGCTTGACCGGTAACAATCCAAGGATTCCGCAGGACTTCGTTGCCCTGCGCAGGTCACTCTAGCATCGGCTCCACGTCCGTGCCATAGGCAATGTGCTGAGCGAGGCGCTCGATGTGCACGGTCACGTACAGCAGCTCCTCATCGGTGAGTTCGACGCCCGTCGCCTCCCGCACGTAGCTCTTCACCTGCTCGGCGATCGCGAACGATCGAGGGTAGGTGCGCTTCGTGAAGTCGAAGAAGGATGAGTCCGTCGAGCGCAGCATGCTGCGCGACACGAGTCGCTGCAGCAGGAACTGCACGTGCAGCACGAAGCGCGCGTAGTCGTGGCTGTCGACGTCGAGATCGACTCCGAGGCCGGCTTCGACGGTCACGACGACATGCTGTACACGGCGGAACAGCAGCGCGGAGGTGCCGTCCGGTTCGTCGCGCGTGGAGTTGAGCACGTGCATCGTCAAGAACACTGCCTCTTCTGGGGGCAGCTCGCGGTCGAGGGCGGCGGAGATGACCTTCGCCATGTGCTTCGAGGCAGCGAACTCCTGCGGGTGCAGCACGCGCAGCTCTGGCATGGAGGTCGCGGGGATGCGGATTCCCTTGTCGAGCCGCTCGAGCACGTATTGGATGTGGTCGATGACGGCCAGCGGGAGTCGCTTGCCGAGGTCTCGCCCCAGCATGCGCTCGGCCTCGTCGACGGCGCCCATGACGGCCTCGACGACTGCGTATGGCACGGCACTCAGCAGCTGCAGCGCCTGGTCGCCTTCGCTGCCTGTCGCGAGCACGAAGGTCTTCTCGACGCGGGAGGGGTCGACGAGGTCGCCCGGTTTCAGCTGGAAACCGAGCCCGCGCCCCATCAGCACGCGTTCCTGGCCGGCCCCGTCGATCTGGATCACAACGTTGTTGTTGATGACCTTCGAGATGCCCGGGGTGGGGGAGCTGCGTGCGTTCGAGGAGCTTCTCCTGCGAGATTCGCCCATGAGGTGCATTCTATTGCTCCGCGCTCGGAGCTGTCGTGGGATGTGTTTTCGGGCACAAAAAAGCCGGGGTTGGTGGTCGAGGAGCATCTCTGCTCACTCGACTACCAACCCCGGCTCATGAAGAAGTCCGGC
>JBQDTF010000025.1:0-37126 GCA_052099095.1 Pseudoclavibacter sp. | reverse complement strand
CCGCGTGTACGAGCACACCGAAGCGCCACGCCCGGAATGGAACCGCAGAACCTGAAGTCCGTGAGGCCGCCGGAACCTAGAGCGTCACGAGCCCGATCGAGGCGATGAGCGCGTGATCCTTTTCGAGGCGATGGAGCATGGCAGCCCCGTCCAACGGGTGACTCTCGCCGACCGCGACACGAGCCTCCGGCACCCGCTCGAGCAGCGAACTCCGGAACGCGGCCGCGACATGCGGCGACGAGAACACGTTGCCGATCGCGCGCACCTGCACCTCGTCGCGCCCGCCGGGGAGTCCAACGCGAGCTAGCCCGGCCGCGACCGAGGCCGCGAGCTGGGAACCAGCCGACTCCAAGATCCCCGCGGCAACCGCATCCGTCTCCGCCAGATCGCCAACCGACCTCGCGAACGACGCGATGTGCCGCACCTTCCCCTCGTTCGTCTGCAGCGACACGTACATGCTCGGGAGATCCGGGTGGTGCGCGAGCACAACCTCCGTGAGCGCCGTCTCCGGGCCACGGCCATCGAAGGCGCGCATCACCGCATCCAAGGCGGCACGCCCGATCCAATAGCCAGACCCGGCATCGCCGACGAGATACCCCCAGCCATCGACCTGCGCGAGCCGCTCCTCCCCGACCGCGAGCGTCACCACGCCCGTACCCGCAGCGACAACCGCACCGAGCTCCGAACCGAGCGCGCCCAAGAACGCCGAAATCGAATCATGCGCGATGAACACCCTCGCGACACCGAACTGCTCGACCAGCAACGCCAGCTCATCCGCGACCGTCTGAGCGTGCGTGACCCCGGACACGCCCCCGGACACCGTCACGTTCGTCAACCCAGAATCCCGCAGCGACTGCTCGACGACGCTCGCGAGCTGCGGCGCCAACGGCAGGTCAGTGCGAATGGCAGCAAAAGATCGCACCTCGCCCGAATCGATCTGCGAGCGGATGCCGCTCTGGCCAGCATCGATGGCAAGAACGGGCGCAGGGGGGAACGTCGTCGTCATGCATCGAATCGTATTGCAGTCCAGCAACGGGGAGAGGTACCCGCACCCGGAACCCGCCATCGGTCCTAGGGTGATCGCATGACTACACCCAGCCAGTGGAACGGACAGCAGAGCCAAGAGCCACACCCCAACTCGCAGCAGCAGGGGGCTGCCGGGGCCGCCGAGCAAGGTGTGTCAGGCTACGGCACCCCGCCAAGTGGACAACCCGCGGCGTACAACGGGTACGGCCAAGCGCAGGGGCAGCCGCTCGGCTACCAGCAGCCGTCCGGCTACGGCTACCCGCAGTCGAGCGGCATCGGCTACGAGCAGCCTGCCGACAACGGGTACCAGCAGCCCAACGGCTACTCGCAAGCCAGAGTCCCCGAGCCAAGGCAACCGCTCACCTTCCCGACGCTGCGAGACGAGCTCTCCTTCGTGACGAACCGCTTCGGCATGATCTCGCTCGCCAGCGCCCTCGGCGGGTGGATCCTCACGACGCTGCTCTCCTTCATCATGAGCGTCGTCGCGCGAACAGGGAGCTTCGAGATCTACGAGGTCCTGAACCCCGTGCAGACGATCCTCCAGATCCTCGCCGCTGCAGCGGCGATCGTCTTCGGGGTGCTCGCGCTGCGTGCGAGCGCCTGGCGCAACATGCCGGGATCCGTGGGAGCCGTCCTCGGCGTCGTGATGCTCGTCCCCGCGATCTTCTACTTCCTCTTCGGACTGATCCCCTTCTCCTACTGATTCGGTCCCCCTGCGGATCACGATTCGCAGCCGTTCTTGTAGGGGTCCGCAAAAGGACGCAGCGTTTCCTCGTACTAAGCTCACACCTTGGCTGCGGAAAACGCTGCCGTGCGTGGTCGAGCCGGCCCGTGCATCCAGTCGATGAATGAGGCGAGAGTTCTGAACGTTCCAGCGAGCCCCCACCCCAAGTCAACAGCCGGTCACGTCGTGCCGCCGGCAGATGCCAGGTCCTGGTTGCTCGTCCCGGCCTCCAGGCCGGAAGCGTTCGACGCCGCAGCGGAATCCCGCGCCGACGTCGTCATCCTCGACATCGAGGACGCCGTCGACCCCAAGCACAAGGCCGCCGCGCGCGCCGACGTGATCGCCTGGCTCAAGGCCGGCAACTCCGCCTGGGTGCGCATCAACGACACCCTCTCCGACTTCTGGGCAGACGACGTCGACGAGCTCGCGGGCGTTCCCGGACTCCTCGGCGTAGTGCTCGCCAAGACCGAGCAGGCCGAGCAGGTCGTCAACACGTACCAGCGCCTCGGCGCGCGCATCCCCGTGGTGCCGCTCATCGAATCCGCGCTCGGCCTCGAGGAAGCCACCAACATCGCCCGAGCCGACGGTGCATTCCGCCTCGCCTTCGGCAGCGGAGACTTCCGCCGCGACACCGGCATGTGGGCGACACGAGAGGCGATGGCCTACGCGCGTTCGCGCCTCACCGTCTCCTCCAAGGCGGCAGGCCTCCCCGGCCCCGTCGACGGACCCACCACCGACGAGAGCCTCCGCGTGCTCCGCAACGAGTCCGAGTGGACGCTCGAGCACGGCATGACCGGCAAGCTCTGCCTCCGCCTCGAGCAGACCGCCGTCGTCAACGAGGTCATCTGCCCGCAGACCAGCGACATCCTCTGGGCGCGCGAGTTCCTCGCCGACTTCGATGCCTCCGGCGGCGTCGTCCGCGACGGCAGCGACCTCCCCCGCCTCGGGCGCGCACGCAAGATCCTGCGCCTCGCGGAAGCCTTCGGCATCACCGTCGAGGTCTGACCTCCCGTCGACGTCCGCGTCGACACACGAGTGCGGGCTCCCTCGCTCCGGTTCTCCGGGGGAGGGAGCCCGCACGTCGTTCCCAGGGGACCGTGGATACGCGCTCGCTAGAGTCGGGCAGGTCAGATTCCCGAGCGAGGAGCAATCTTGGTCACCACTCTCAGCGTCGGCGACAGCGCCCCCGATTTTGCGCTCACCGACCAGCACGGCGAGATCATCCGACTCAGCGACCTCGCCGGTTCGCCCGTCGTCGTCTACTTCTACCCGAAAGCCGGCACCCCCAAGTGCACGCAGCAGGCGTGCGACTTCCGAGACAACTTCGGTGCCCTGAGCGGCGCCGGCATCACCGTCCTCGGCATCTCCCTGGACCAGCCGCGGGAGCTCGCGATCTTCGGCGAGGAGCAGCAGGTTCCCTACTCGCTGCTCAGCGACTCCGGCGCGACCGCGATGGAATGGGGCGCGTGGGGCGAGCGACCCGTCGCCGGGATCGCCGGCACCGGTGTCATCCGCTCGAGCTTCATCGTGGACGCGACGGGCACGCTCTCGTACGTCGCCTACGACATCGACCCCAACGGGCACGTGCAGGAACTGCGCGCACAGCTCGGCGTCTGACGACACGTCGTCGCACCCCGGGGCAACCGGCCGTAACGGTCGGTCACGACGCGCGGGGCTGATGCTCGTGTGCGTGACAATCGGAGGCACATCCACTGTCTCGAGGACCACATGACCGACACCGCCATCGCTTCCACTTCCGTGCTCGACAACCCCGCCTGGCACTCGCTGACCGGGGCCCACGCGCACCTCGCGATCGGTGGAGACCTCGTGAAGCGATATCCGGCGGACGTGTCACCGTTCCTCGGCGTGCGCTCCTGGGACGAGCCCGGCGTCTGGGACGCGCTTGCCGAGCTGCTCGGCTCCGGCACGCAATTCGCGGTGTCGCACGCCGACCCCGTGATCCCGGACGGCTGGGAGCAGCTGTGGGCGGGGCAGGGCGTGCAGCTCGTCGAGACGGCGCGCCTGCAGACTCGCCCAGATGAGGAAGCGGTCGAGCTCGGGGCTGAGGACGCCGACGAGATGCTCGCGCTCGTCGAACGCAACCAGCCAGGTCCGTTCCTGCCGCGCACTTACGTACTGGGCCGTTACGTCGGCATCAAACGCGAGGGGCGGCTCGTCGCCATGGCGGGCGAGCGGCTCCACCCCGCTGGCTGGACGGAGATCAGCGCCGTCGCAACCGACGCCGACTACCGCAGACAAGGCCTCGCGTCTCGACTTGTCCTGGACGTGGCCTTCCACATCCAGGAGCGCGGCGACAGGGCGCTCATGCATGCCGCCGCCGAGAACACCGGCGCTATCGCGGCGTACGAGAAGCTCGGTTTCGAGCTGCGGCGCACGACGACGTTCCGCAGCGTCGTCGTTCCGTGAGCCGCGCGAGCTCGCCGCGCGATTTCACTCGTCGTCATCCGGCGGCGGCGGGAACGCGCGGCCCTGGGGCAGCGCGATTGCCTCGCTCACGACGTGCTCCCTGAGGTACTCGCGAAGGTACGGGGTCGTGAACTGCACGCTGCCGTAGCCCGCGGGCTCGATGATGCCCGCGTTGATGAGCCGCTGCCGGTAGACGCCCACGTACCCGGCCTTGGCGCGCATCCGCAGCCGGATGTCGCTCGAGAGTGACGGCCCGTCGTCGCTTGCCATCGCGGCCAGGTAGGTGCGGTCTCCGACGGAGAGCGCCGCAAGTGTCGGCTCGTAGATGTACTGGCCCATCGCCTGCCTCGCCAGACGAACCGCGCGACGCGCGTGTGGGAGTTGGATGCGCTCGGCGTCACCCGCTTCCTGCCACGACTTGGAGCCGATGAACTGCACGAGGAACGGGTAGCCCTGCGTGCCGCGCACCGCGTAGTCGAGGGCGTCGTCGTCGATGCTGCGGCCGCCCCCGGCGATCGGCTCGGAGAGTGCCCGCGCCGATGCCTCGTAGCTGAGCTGACCGAGCTCCTGCACGTGCGCGCGTCGCAGGAAGGTGAGCATCCGGTCACTGCGCAGCTCGTTGATGTTCGGTTTGAGGCCAGCCCCCACGAATGCAACGTCGAGTCCCTCGCGGAACGCGTGCTGCACGACAGTCGTGATCTCGCGCAGGTCGTCGATCGCTCCCCGGTGGATCTCGTCCACCGTGATGAGCACCCCGGTGCCGTTCTGTGCAAGGAACCCGGTGAGCGCCGTCAGCTGTGACCTCATGTTGGCAACGGGCTTGTGCCGGTCTTCGACCGTCGAGACGAACCCGCCAGAGCCCATCGGCAGGGTGACGCCGGTGATGCGGCGCTTGCTGGACCTCGGGTCGTGTTCCGCGAGCAGCTTCGGAAGCGCCTCTGTGGTGATGCGCTCGGCGAGCCCTCGGGTCGCCGTCTCGGAGATCACGAGCCAACCGCGCGAGACCGCGACGTCCTCGAGGGCGTTCAGCATGACCGTCTTGCCGACGCCGCGTAGTCCGGTGACCAGGGTCGCGCGACCTACTTCACCTGGTGTGCCGTCGATCGCCGCCTCGAATGAGGCGAGCATCGCGGACCGCCCGACGAGCAGCGGGGGCGTGACCCCGAACGACGGAGTGAACGGGTTCGGGCGCGCGGATGCGACTCCTGCCTTCGTTGGCACGGGAGGCCGACTCTCGCTCGTGCCTCAGGACTCGGCCTTGGAGGAACCCGCCTCGACCTCACCCGCGAACACCTCACCGTCGATCTCGACCTCGTCGACATCGTCGAACTCGATTTCGAGCACAAGCGTGTGATCGTCACCACGGGCGATGATCTCGCCAGTGCCGCTCACGCCCGTGAGCTCGGCCGTGCCCGAGTCGGGGACGATGTGGAGCAGTCCGCCGCCAGCGGCGGGACGGCCCCTCGCGACCGTGTTCGCGTGCCAGAACGCGAGCGTGCCCGCCTTGCCGGCGATCGTGCCCTCGAAGGCATCGATCGCGACGTATGTGCCCGAACCGTGCTTCTCGTTGAAGGCACCCGCGAAGAGCACTTCGCTGCGCCCCTCGATGTCGCCTCCGGAGATGGCACGGACGATGAATGCCCCGCCAAGCGGAGCGGCGGTCTCGATACCGACGGCACGGCCGTTGGCATCCCAGGCTTCGATGGTGAAAGAGCTCTCTACGCGCATGCCACGAGGATACGACGGGGCACCGACAAAGCGACTGGAACCCCGGAATCCAGTCCAGGTGGGACTGCGACGCGAGGGCGGGAACTGCGTCAGTCGAGCAGAAGGAAGGCGCGAAGTCGTTCTGCGGAATCTGCGACGCCGACCGAGCCCGTTTCCTCACCGAGGCGGCCGTAGCCCCAAGACACGTAGACGGCGGGCACGCCGTGCTCCGCAGAACCCTGCACGTCGTAGAAGCGGTCGCCGATCATGAGCACGTTGCTCAGATCGACCCCGGCCACATCGAGTCGACGGAGCGCCTCCTCGATGACATCGGCCTTCGCTGAGCGCACCTCATCGTCGGAAGCCCCGGTGATCGTGAGGAACTGGTCGGCGACGCCGTAGCTCTCGAGGATGACCGCCGCGGAGCTCTCCGGCTTGCTCGTCGCGGTCGACTGCGGGATGCCCGCCGCGTGCACGTCGCGGATGACCTGCAGGATGCCGGGATACGGGTCTCCGATGAACGAGTCGGACTCGCGGTAGATGGCTCGGTATCGTTCCGTCGCCTCGACGGGGTCGAGGCCGTACGCCGCGAAGGTCTCGTGGATGGGCGGGCCGACGTGCTTGAGCAGCTCCGCATCGCTCGGAATCGGCAGTCCATAGCTGGAGAGCACGGCGCGCAGGCTGTTGAGGATGCCGGGAGCCGAGTCGCTGATCGTGCCGTCGAGGTCCCAGAGGACCGCCGTGTACGGGGCGACGCCCGTGCCGCGCTCGAGGTCGACGCGGCGGGTGCTCTGCGTCGCGTCTGGCTGGACAACCTGCGTCGGCTGCGGCTCGACGGGGATCGGGCCTGTCATTTCAGTGGAGCTTGTGTGCGTCATGTCCGAGCCAGTGTAGTGAGGGGTATCCGAGCAGAAGGCGACAGCCACCTGAACGGTGGGGGTGCCCTGTTAGAAGAGGCGCATGTGGCGCGGGTCGACGCCGCGCATCTCGTCGTAGTCGAGGATGACGCAGCGGATGCCGCGGTCTTCGGCCAGTGTGCGCGCCTGCGGGGCGATCTCCTGCGCGGCGAAGACTCCGGAGACCGGGGCAAGCAGCGGGTCGCGGTTCATAAGCTCGAGGTAGCGCGTGAGCTGCTCCACGCCGTCGATGCCGCCGCGCCGCTTGATCTCGACGGCGACGGACGCGCCGTTCTCGTCGCGCGCGAGGATGTCGACGGGTCCGATGGCGGTCATGTACTCGCGGCGCACAAGCGCGTGCCCGTCACCGAGGAGGTCGATCTGGTCTGCCAGCAACTTCTGGAGGTGCGCCTCGACGCCGTCCTTCTCGAGGCCAGGGTCCTTGCCGAGCTCGTGGGAGTGGTCGCTGAAGACCTCGCCGATCGTGACGAGCAGCTGGTCGCCGGTCTTCGTCTGGGTGACCCGCCAGAGCGCCGTGACCCCGGCCTCGGCTTGAGTCGCATCCGGTGCCTCTTCGACGATCGAGCAGGGGGCGCTCATCCAGTTGAGTGGCTTGTAGCTGCCGCCGTCTGAATGCACGAGGAGGCTGCCATCGGCCTTGCGCATGAGCACGCGAGGGGCCATGGGCAGGTGGGCGGTGAGACGGCCGATGTAATCGACGCTGCAGTTCGCAATGACTAGACGCACCTGACGAGGGTAATGGCTCGCGATCGGGCCGGTGGTCGAGCGCGCCGGAGTCGAACCACGAGGCGGGACACCTCGCGTTCACCGGTTCGCCACCAGACGGTCACAAGGGATTCGCAGTAGATGCGAATGATTCTCATAACCTTCTGGGGGTCACCGAACCCTGACCGGAAGGAACCAGACATGCCCCGCAAGCCCCGCAAGCATCTCGCAGGAGGTGCCGCAGCGCTGACCGCGCTGGCAGCCGTCGCTGGCAGCGCCTTCGCGGCGACACCAGCCGTCGCCGACGAGACCGGACCCAAGAACGTCATCGTGCTCATCGGCGACGGTATGGGGTACAACTTCGTCGACCTCGCGAACGCGCACACGAACGGAGAGACGTACTACCAGGTCACGACGGGTGGCGATCTGAAGGTCATCCCGGCAGGCAGCAACGCCGAGCGTCCGACGGAAGGCTTCCAGAGCTGGGACCTCGCCGGCATGTCCACCAGCTGGGCTGACGGCCCCGTCTACGACCCCGCCCAGTCGTGGACGGACTTCCAATGGAACAAGAACGACCCGACGGACTCCGCAGCGGCCGGCACGGCCATGGCGACGGGCGTGAAGACCTACAACGCGGGCATCGGGGTCGACGCCGAGGAGAACGTCGTCGAGAACCTCTCCGAACGGGCGAACTCCCTCGGCAAGTCGACGGGGGTGGTCACGAGCGTGCCGTTCTCGCACGCCACGCCAGCCGCCTACTCGTCGCACAGCGTGTCGCGCAATGACTACCATTCCATCGCAGCACAGCAGCTCTCGGGTGAGCTTGACGTGGTCATCGGCGCCGGCCACCCGCACTTCGACGACGACAGTCAGTTGCGGGATGCGCCCAGGTACCAGTACGTCGGCGAGGCAACGTGGAACGCTGCGACCAGTGGTGCAACCGACTACGCCTTCCTCGACACGGCCCAGGACTTCGCGGCGCTCACTACCGGCGACACCCCGGACAAGGTCTTCGGCGTGCCGCAGGTCGGCTCGACGCTGCAGCAGGGCCGCACCGACTTCGGCGTGAAGAACGATGTCCCTGACCTTGCAACCCTTACCGAGGGAGCTCTCAACGTGCTGGACAACAACGACAACGGCATGTTCCTCATGGTCGAGGGTGGAGCTATCGACTGGACCGGCCACTCCAACCAGACCGACCGCGCACTCGAGGAGACACTCGACTTCACCGACGCCGTGGACTCAGTCATCAGCTGGGTGGAGACCGAATCGAGCTGGGACGAGACGCTCGTCGTCGTGACCGCCGATCACGAGACCGGCTACCTCTCCGGCCCCGTGAAGGGGGAGTTCACACCCATGACGGTCGAGAACCACCTGGAGTATGCGACGCACTCCTGGAACTCCACGGGTCACACCAATCAGCTTGTGCCCTTCTTCTACAAGGGTGCCGGCGCCGAGCAGCTCACCGCGCTCGCCGACCAGCGCGACCCGTTGCGCGGCCACTACCTCGACAACACCGAGATGGCTCAGTGGCTCCTGACCTCGGCCTGGGCTGCATCGCCCGTTCCGACCGAGAGCCCCACGGCGGAGCCGACCACAACAGTCGAGCCGACTGCTGAGCCGACTGCCGAGCCGACTGCCGAGCCGACTGCCGAGCCGACGTCCGCTCCCACTGTGACGGTCGAGCCCTCCGCGACGGCAGCTCCCTCGGCGGTCCCCACCGCCACCTCGTCGGCAACCGTCGCCCCCGTGCCGACGAGCACCTCCGCTACAGGCAAGGGAGGCGACTCGCTCGCCACGACTGGAGCAGAAGGCGCGGCGCCCTTCGCGATCGGTGCCGGCCTCCTCCTCGCAGCAGGCCTCACCGTCGCGCTCGTCGCTCGCCGCCGGTCCGCGACGGACACCGAGTAGCAGCCGCCCGCCCGAGAGGGCGCCCACGCACCACAGCGCAGCTGGCCCGACCCGCTCTGGGAACGGCCAGCTGCGCAGTGCGGCTAGCTCTTCGCGCCAGAGAAGGCGAGCACACCGCCGAGGCCGATCATCATGGCCCCGCCCGTCGCGGACATGCCCGAGATGCGCTTGGGGGAGCGGGCGAACCATTCGCGGGCGGTGCCGGCGGTGAGCGCCCAGGTGCCGTCGAAGATCAGAGCGAGCAGGAGGAAGCAGATGCCGAGCTCCAGCAGCTGCGTCCAGGCGGGTCCAGCACTCGGCGACACGAACTGAGGCAGCACTGCGACGAAGAACGCGATCGTCTTGGGGTTCGTGCTGCCGACGATGAACCCCTGCGTGAGGAGCCGGAAGGCGCTTGTCGGCTGCGGAGCCTCCTCAGCCAGATGCGCGTTCCGGTTCCGGATCGCCTGCACACCGAGCCACACGAGGTAGACGGCGCCGACGATCTTGATGATCGTGAACGCGACGACGGAGGAGGCGACGAGTGCGCCAACGCCGAGCGCGACCGCAAGGACCGCTGGGATCATCCCGAGCGCATTGCCGACGACGCTCAGCACGCCGGCGCGGCGTCCGAGCGCGATCGACCGGCCGATGACGAAGAGCACACTCGGCCCGGGGATGAGGATCAGCAGCACCGACGCGATTGCGAACGCGAGCAGGCTCTCGAGTGGGACCATGACGAGAACGTACCCCGTGGGGGTTCCGAGCGCGAGCACTTCTCACGAGATGGGCACGCCAGTCTGTCGCAGGCGAGGAGCCTATTCCCGCGCTGGCATCGTGGAATCGGCGAGCTGATCTGGGCGAGATGAGCCGGCGACGCGCGCCGTTGGAGTCCTCGCCGCCTAGGCCGGGACCACCCCGTATACGTAGGCGAACTCGGTCGTGCGCTGGTCGCGGTCGTTGTTGTCGGCCGGCGTGAAGCCGACGTGCCCGGCGGTCGACTCGACATCGAAGGAGCCGAGAGTCGGGGCGTCGTAGACGACGTCGAACTCGATGAAGTCACCAGCCTCGAGTGGGGTTCCGAACGCTGCTATCAGCTCCTGCACGTTCGACCACGCCTGGCGTTCCGGCGCGGTGACGCTCTGCAGGAAGTCGCTCGTGGGTGCGCCGTTGAGGCGGATGTTCGCGATGGAGAACGCAGTCGTCGAGCGGTAGTCGAACCTGACGACGGCCGAACCCGAGGCGGGGATCGGTCGCGGCCCGATGGAGGTGATCTTCACCGAGGTCGGACGGCTCGTGCGAGCTGGGCCGGTTCCGAGCGGTGCCGTCTCGAAGGTGGCCTCCGTCTGGGCCGCGTATGGCGACGCGGGCTCGAGATCGCTCTTGCCGATCCCCTGGAGCACGTTGTTGTCGGTCTTGCTCTCCGCGGCGAGCGCCGTCGCGCTCACCAGGGAGCCGACGAGCTGCTCGGGGTCGTAGGCGTCGTTCGGGTACCGCAGCAGCACCGTCGATTCGACGACCAGGGCGACGGCCCCCGTCGGGAAGAGCGGGTCCTCTGACTCGTTCACGGGCACTGAGACGGGGACCAGCCACCGGTATTCGGTGCGGGTTCCGGTGACGATCGTCTCAACGTCGTCGACGTAGGTGGGCTCCGTCGCGCCGGAGGTGCGGTATCCGACACGGTCGAGGACGGCCAGCTCGTTGTCGACCGTGTAGCTGGCGAGGAACCCCTCAGCGGGTGACGGCTGGTCGCCGTAGTTCGCGACGGCGAAGTTGCTCAGCGGCGTGTACGACGAGTAGCGCTGCGTGTAGTCGGGGGTGAACAGCGGCAGCGTCTCACCGAACTGAAGGCCGACGATCGCGAGGTCGAACCCCGCTGTTGTTGTGCTCGCAGATGCCAGGGGTGCCCCGACCGCGAACGACACGAGCGGGATGCTCCACGCGCCGGCCGTGACGATGGCACGACGGGAGGGGAGGTTGTTCTCGGTCGAGCCGTTGTTCGAGGGAAGGGATGCACGCATTGTGGAACTCCAGAGGGATCTGTTCGCGCCGGCGTCAGATGTGCTCAGCGACGGCAGGCCCGGGGTTGGCTCGCTCTCTCCCACATTCGCAGGAAATCACCCGGGTGGCGATGGGGAGAACTCCCCGGTCTGCGCGGCCGCATCCGGCACTCAAGCCCCGGTGAGTCCCGTCGGCTACCTCGACGCGCCGGGCACGAGCCACCTCGTGCCGCGCTCGCGGGCCCCGAGGACCAGCGCGCGTGCGCCCATCGTGCCGATGGTGAACGAGGCCCAGAGGAGCCCGAGCCCAGCGGCACCCTGCATCCCGAGCGGCAGCACGACCGCCACGCCGATGACGAGCACAAGCAGTGGTGGGATGCCCGCGAGGGCCAGGTAGCGGACGTCGCCCGCGCCGATGAGGATGCCGTCGAGCACGTACACGAACCCGGCGATCGGGGTGCCGGCGGCGAGGATGAGGAACCCGATCGGCAGGAGGGAGAGCACGGCGGGGTCGCTCGTGAAGACATACCCCAGCACCCAGGCGAGCGCAGCGAAGACGATGGCGAGGATCACACCGAACCAGAAGCCCCACTGCTTGAGGCGGCGGGAGACAGCCGTCACTTTCCCAGTGTCGCCCGCGCCGAGCGCGTGCCCGACCATAGCCTGGCCGGCGATCGCGAGCGCATCCAGCGTGAACGCGATGAGGCTGTTGACGGAGAGCAGGATCTGCAGCGCCGCCAGCTCGGCCACCCCCTGCTGACCGGCAGCCCAGACGAGCACTACGAGGGACGCGCGCAGCGTGAGCGTGCGAAGCACCATGAAGGCGTTCGCCGAGAACACGATGCGGGGGTCGCCGATGCCCGGACGCAGCGAGACGCCGAGCTCGCGACCAGCGCGGATCGCGATGACGATGTAGACGAGCGCCATTCCCCATTGCGCGATGACGGTTCCGATCGCGGAGCCCGCGATGCCCCAGCCGAAGCCGTAGATGAAGACCGCGTTCAGTGCGGCGTTGACCGCGAAGCCCGCGACAGCGACGACAAGCGGCACCCTCGTGTTCTGCAGGCCACGCAGCAGACCCATGGCGGCGATCACGAGCAGCATCGCAGGCAGTCCCCACAGGCTCAGCGAGAGATAGGTGTTCGCGGCCTCGATGGCGGCGGGGTCGCTCGTGAAGATGCCGACGAGCGGGGCGCTCAGCGGCAGCCCGACGAGGAGCAGCACCGCACCGCAGAAGGTAGCCAGCCACATGCCCTCGATGCCCGCGCGGATCGCGCCCGGGCGATCGCCCGACCCGAGGAGCCGGGCAACGACGGGGGTCGTCGTGTACGCCAGGAAGACCATGATGCCGACGACCGTGTGGAGGACCGTCGCGGCCACTCCCAGGCCGGCCAGTGCCGCGTCCCCGAGGTGCCCGACGAGCGCTGTGTCGGTGAGCAGGAACAGCGGCTCCGCGACGAGCGCCCCGAACGCAGGAACCGCGAGGGTCAGGATGCTGCGATCGAGCGCGCGGGCGTCGGCGCGGTCTCGGTTCGGGGGGTTCCTGGATGCGCGCACCGAGTCATTCTCCCAGGGCACTGGCTCGTTCGGTCTTGGTGGCCCCCGGCGGCGGCCCGGCGATGGGTCGTGACGCCGCGTGTTCGCCCTGAGGTGATCTCAGCGCCAGCGTCGGTGGCGTGTTCTAGCCTGAGGGCATGTCACAGACGGACGACCTCGCCTCCACCGCTCCCGCAACCGAGCAGCTCTCCTCGGGCATCGACCTCGAGGCGCTCGACGCCTCGGTCCGACCCGCCGACGACCTGTTCAGGCACACCAACGGCAAGTGGATCGCCGCCACGGAGGTGCCCGCCTACCTGCCCGCCTACGGCAGCTTCATCCAGCTGCGCGAAGATGCCGAGAAGGCGGTTCTCGACATCCTCGAGAGCGGCAAGGCCGCCGAGCCCGGTTCCGAGCTGCGCAAGGCTGCCGACGCCTACGCCGCCTTCATGGACGAGGAGAAGCTCGAGGCCCTCGGCTTCGACCCGGTCCGCCCGGACATTGACCGCGCGCTCGCTGCGTCGACGATCGACGAGTTCCTGCATGTGCTCGGCGACCTCGAGCGAACCGGCCTCGGCTCGTTCGTGTCGGCCTACGTCTACCCTGACCTCAAGTCGCCCGCCGAGTACGCCCTGTACTTCGAGCAGTCGGGTCTCGGCCTGCCAGACGAGAGCTACTACCGCGAAGAGCAGTACGCGGAGATCCGCGAGCAGTACAAGGCACACATCGCGCGCACGCTCGGCCTCGCTGGCCTGACAGACGCGGAGGAGCGAGCAGAGCGCGTCTTCGCGCTCGAGACGGCGATCGCAAGGCTCCACTGGGACGTCGTGAAGTCACGCGAGGCCGAACTCGCCTACAACCCACGCACCTTCGACGAGCTCAGCGCCGCATACTCGAACGTCGACTTCGCTGGTTGGACCTCGCGCTGGGGCGCACCCGCAGGTGCCCTCGACCGCGTCATCGTCCGCCAGCCCGACTTCTTCGAGGGCGTCGCCGAACTCCTCACCGAAGAGCACCTCCAGGCGTGGCGCGATTGGCTCGTCTGGGGCATCGCCTCCCAGTACTCGGGAATCCTCGCGCCTTCGGCGTCCGCCGCGAACTTCGAGTTCTACGGCAAGACGCTCCAGGGCACACCCGAACAGCGAGAGCGGTGGAAGCGCGGCACCGGTCACGCCGAGGGCAAGCTTCCAGAGGCCATCGGCAAGGCCTACGTCGAGCGACACTTCTCGCCCACCGCCAAGGCGAAGATGCTCGAGCTCGTCGGCTACCTGACGGGCGCCTACCGCGCATCCATCACCGAGCTCGAGTGGATGAGCCCTGAGACCCGTGAGCGCGCCCTCGACAAGCTCGAGAAGTTCGTCACCAAGATCGGCTACCCCGACCGGTGGCGCGACTACTCGGACCTCGAGATCAAGGACGACGACGTCGTCGGCAACTCGCGCCGCGCATCCGTCTACGAAGCCGCCTACGAGTTCGCGAAGCTCGGCACGCCCGTCCGCCGCGACGAGTGGATGATGCCGCCGCAGACGGTCAACGCCTACTACTCGCCCGGCGAGAACGAGATCGTCTTCCCCGCCGCGATCCTCCAGCTGCCGTTCTTCGACGAGCACCGCGACCCCGCCGCGAACTTCGGCGCGATCGGCGCCGTCATCGGCCACGAGATCGGGCACGGGTTCGACGACCAGGGGTCGAAGTACGACGGCGACGGGCGCCTCGAAGACTGGTGGACTGCCGACGACCGCACCGCCTTCGAGCAGCGCACTCGAGCCCTCATCGACCAGTACAACGAGCTCTCGCCCGAGGGAACCGAAGGCCAGAAGGTCAACGGCGAACTGACGATCGGCGAGAACATCGGCGACCTCGGCGGACTCGGCATCGCCTGGAAGGCGTACCGCGCCTACCGCGCCGACGCGGGCTTCAGCCCGGACGACAAGAACGTCATCGACGGCCTCACCGACGCTCAGCGCTTCTTCCTCAGCTGGGCGCAGGCGTGGCAGCAGAAGGCGCGCCCCGAATACGCCAAGCTGCTCCTCGCGGTCGACCCGCACTCGCCCGCCGAGTTCCGCTGCAACCAGATCGTCCGCAACGTCGATGCCTTCTACGACGCGTTCGACGTCACCGAGAGCGACGCCCTCTGGCTGGCACCGGAGGCCAGAGTCACCATCTGGTAACGGGAACCACCCGCAAGACGGGTGTGTCGGGACGCTCTGCCCGGCGACGAACGCCCCCCGGAATCCTCCGAGGGGCCTTCGTCGTGTCCCACGCGAATCAGGCGAGGACGCGCGCCAGGAAAGCCTGCGTGCGCTCGTGCTGAGGATTCGCCAGCACATCTACAGGGCGCCCCGATTCAACGATGACACCGTCTGCCATGAAGATCACCCGATCAGCGACCTCACGAGCGAAGCCCATCTCGTGAGTGACGACGATCATGGTGCTCCCTGCGGCGGCCAGATCGCGCATGACGGTGAGGACCTCACCGACTACCTCAGGGTCCAGAGCTGATGTCGGCTCGTCGAACAGCAGTACTTTCGGCTTCATAGCAAGCGCCCGAGCAATTGCGACGCGCTGCTGCTGACCGCCTGAGAGTTCGGCTGGGTATGCACGCTCCTTCTCCGCCAGTCCCACCTGTGAGAGCAGAGCTCGGGCAGTCAGTATCGCGTCGCTCCGCTTTTCCATCGCAACCCGCACGGGTGCCTCGATGATGTTCTCGAGGACCGTCATGTGCGGGAAGAGATTGAAGTGCTGGAAGACCATCCCGACATCGCGGCGTGCCTCGGCGATAGCCTTGGCAGACTTCTCGCGACGATATCCACGGTGCATCTCGTAGCCGATCTGGTGACCGGCCACGACGATGTCGCCCGAATCGATTCGCTCAAGGTGATTGATGGTGCGGAGCAGTGTGCTCTTGCCCGAACCTGAAGGGCCGATCAGGCAGACCACCTCTCCCGCTGCCACCTCGAAATCGATGCCATTGAGCACCTGGTTCTGTCCGAAGGACTTCTTTACATCGGACAAGCAGATGATGGGAGTGGTCATGCTGCCTCCAGAGCTTTCTCGATCTTCGTGCGCGAACGCACCTTGCGGAGTCGACTCACGCTGCCCGCGGCGTAGTGACGCTCGATTCGAGATTGGATGAGATTCAGTACCGTCGTGATCGCTAGGTACCAGATGGTCGCCGTGATGAGCAACGGGATGGTCTGGAAATTCTGGCTGTAGATCGTCTGCACTGCGTACAGAAGATCGCTGATCGCCAACACGCTGACGAGCGACGTTCCCTTGAGGAGATTGATCAGCTCATTACCCGTTGGCGGGATGATCACGCGGGTTGCCTGGGGCAGGATGACCCTTCGGAACGTCAGCCAGGGGGACATTCCTAGAGCGGACGCAGCTTCCCGCTGACCGTTGCCTACCGACTCGATTCCCGCACGCACGATCTCAGCCATGTACGCGGCCTCGCACAGCGCGAGGCCCAGGATTGCAGCGGTTGTTCGCGTGATGAGCTCGTTGGCGTCCAGAGACAGGAATGGCGTCGTGAACGGCAAGCCGAAGTCGATCGTGGGAAACAGCGAGGAGAGATTGAACCAGAAGATCAGCTGCACCAGCACGGGTACGCCTCTGAAGAGCCAGATGTACGCGCCGGCAGAATACCGAAGAACCGCGTAGGGCGCGAGCCTCATGACCGCTAGGAGGATGCCGAGGAGGATGCCGAGGAGCATCGAGATCCCGGTCAGCCAGAGGGTGACGACGACGCCGCTGAGAACCTTGTCGTTGAAGAGGTACTCGAAGACTGTCGGCCAATCGAAGTTCTGGTTCGTGAAGAGGACGCTGATCACCCAGAGGACGATGAGAGCCACGAACACGTTGAGCGACGCAATGAGGGGGTTTCGTCGCGGGCGGATCTCTTGAGGATTCGAGGTCATGAGACTTCAGGGTCGTTGACTGTGGCCACGGAGACGGCGCCTGAATCCACTCCGTATTTCGCGAGCGTCTCCACGTACGTCCCGTCATCGATGAGAACTTGGAGCGCCGCCTGGACAGCCTCAGCCATTCCGCTGTCCTTTGCGAACGAGATACCTGCGACACCGAGGTAGAAGGGTTCGCCGAGTTCCTCGTAGAGGCCCGGTTCCTGCACGACCATGTACCCGGTCGTCGTGCCGTCCACGAAGATCATGTCGACGCGATCGCTGTTGAGTGCGAGCGCGGCCGAATTCTTATCCGGGAACTGTTGGACATCAACCGCGTCACGACCTGCCGCGGTGCAGCGGTCGCTCTGTGCTGACGCTTCCTCCACGTACAGGGTGCCCTGGATGACGCCGACTGTGAGTCCGCAGAGGTCATCGATTCCGGAGAAATCGAGTCCCGCACCTGCTTTCGCGAGGAAGCCGCCGCCGCCGACGAAGTTGCCGACGAAGTCGAGAACCTCCAGGCGGTCAGGAGTGATGCCGAAGGTGGCGACGCCCATCTCATAACGGCCGTTCTCCAGGCCTGGAATGATCGTCGGGATGCTCGTGTTCACGAACTCGGCTTCGATTCCCAGCACGTCGGTGAGCTGGTAGGCGAGATCGACCTGCCAGCCGGTGAGTGTCTGCCCGTCCTCTGCAAGGAAGGCGTCGGGAGCGCTCGTGGCATCAGCCGCGATGACGACCTTGTCATCGCTGCGGATGGATTCTGGCACCAGGGCAGCTGCAACCTCGTCGACGGCGTGGACTGCGGGCCTGGTCGCATCGTCGGGAGCCGCTGAAGTTGCTCCCGTCTCGGCTGCTGTCGTCGAAGAGCAGCCTGCGAGGAGCAAGGCAACGATGGCAGCGGCACCAAACGCGAGGGGGCGACGCGACGATGGGTGGATTCGGCTAGTCATAGCACTCCAATCAGGTGAGTACGCATGACTATATGACAGTGTCGTCGACTCGAACTAGATTTGAGCCATATTTTTACCGGACCGAAACGTAAGGCGGGCCATACATTCAAGTGGCGAAAGTGCCTGCTTGGGCCATTCGGCTGATCTGACTCAGGTAAGTCCTTCGGCTGCGGCCCGCACGCCGAAGGTCTCCACTCCCTGGTTGTCCAGGGTCAGTCTCTGTCCGTTCACGAGTTCTGAGTTGTCGTCGAAGATCATGACGGCGGTCTCCTCTGATCCACGCCAGGCGACGATCCAGAGTCCCGGGGCGACCGAGAGTGAATGCCCGGTGATGCGCTGGGTGGAAGAAGCGCGCTCGACTGCTGTGGGTTGGCCGGTGCGATCAAAGACGAGCGTGGATGCGAGGCCACCGCTCTGGATGGCGATGCGTCTTGTGTCGTGACGGCGACGGGGGAACGCGAAGCCACCGTAGGCCAGGGGGTAGCCAGACATGGTTCCTCGAACGATGCGAAGATCGGGGTTCAGGCCGTTCTTCGTCTGTCGGAGCATGAGTTCTACGGAAGCAACCGTTCCCTGGTCTCTGTCCACCAGGAGAACTACCTCATGGGCGGGTTCGCGTTCGAGCTTGGGAAAGCGCCAGGCCTCGATTGATGGCCGGAGGGAGACCCGCTCGAGGTCGCTCTCGAATGAGCTTCTCGTGCCGAGTGAGCTGGCCACCGCGCCTGGGACCGACCATGTCAGTCGGTTGCCATCGGCATCCATCCCCACTGGATAGTTCGTGCCGATAAAGTGCAGTACGTCGTCCTGGTGCTCGAGGATGCGACCGCCAATCCAGGGGCTCAGGGCGTTTCTGGGAAATCGTGGAACTGGATTCACCTCTGCGAAGAATGGCTTTCAAGCATCATCCTGAAGCGTAACTCGGCCGCGCTCTTCAGGCCTTGGAGGCAGTCGAGGAAGACGGTGCGTGCTTGAGCTCGTGGCCACTCGCGGGCGAGGAGCGTCTCTGGCAGTTCCGGGTCGCGTTGCGGGAAGAGGCGCCAGGTGCTGATGAGGTCGGCGCGGGCGACCAAGGCTTCGGCGGGTGACACGAGCCCCTGCGACAGGCGTTCGCGCAGCGGCGAGAACTGGTTGATGAACGATCGGTAGTCGGCTTCGAGCTCGTCGACCTCCCACGTCTGGAGGAGTCGTTGGACTGCGGTCTCGCTGAGTTCGACTGGCCCCCTGAAGTAGCTGACGTCCGCGACGTCGACCTCGGCGATCGCTGCCTTTGCCGCTTCAGCGGAGGTGTGTGGTGCGATCCACATACCGTCGTAGACGGGTGCGAAGCCGCCGGCGCGGAGACGGACCCGGAGTCGGTGGCGCATCTGCTTGTCGTTGTTCTCGGTGACCGAGTAGGCGACCACGGTCCATTCCCCGTCCCATGCACGTGGGCTGCCGAAGGTGAGAATGAGGTCCTGACTCGCGTCGACATCTTCACGACCGGATGGGCTGAGGCGATACGACGTCGATCGTCCAGCTCGAGTGCGATCGATTCGGCCTTGCTTCACGAGTCGTGAGAGGGCCGTGCGGGAAGCATCCGAGGAGACGCCGAGGTCTGCGAGCAGGTCGACGATGAGCGCTGACGGTATCTCGGCTGCGACGTCCTGGTAGTCCGCGAGGAGCGTGACGATGAGTCGCTGCGCTGGTGAGTTCTGTGAGTCGGTCAGCATAGGCGACCATCTTCCCATTGGTGGGGGTGTTCATGGTCTCGAGCTGCGGGGCGCGCGTCGGCAGGTGCGCGCCCCGCGATTCGGGTGTCGAGGATCAGGATGCTGGACGAACGACGAATGCGATCTTGCGGAGTTCCTTGGAGACGCGCATTTGTGTGGGGGTGTTCGCTGGGATGTGTGCAACGCTGCCCGGCACGAGGTGGACGGTTCCGGTGGGAAGGTCGAACTCGGCCTCGCCTTCGAAGACGTAGAACGTCTCGTGGCCACCGCCTGGGTGGTTGTACGTGCCGGGCTTCGCCCACCAGATCCCAGCGTGCGTGGTGCCTTCTGGGCTGGGGATATCGAGGATGTCGAGGTTCTTCGACGGCTCTCCGTTCTCGGCGATGAGGTAGGTCGACGACCTGTACCCCTCGTCTCCGTTCGTATCGACATGCATCGAGACGTTGGTGGAATAGTCGACCATGTGGTTCCTCCAAGCGAGAATAACTAACACTCTGTTAGCTCCAGTTACTATATGGTCATGTATTGGAGAGCACAAACCCCGAAAATCAGGAGGTCGAAAGTGGCACAAGATTCAACCAAGGTGCAGTGCAACGTCCATCATGAAGTCGATGTCCTGGTGATCGGGGCCGGCACCATGGGCGCTATGACGCTCTGGCAGCTGGCCAGTCGAGGTATCTCGTGCGCAGCGATCGAGCAGTTCGGGGTGGCCCATGACCGCGGAGCAGCCGGCGGGGACACCCGCTTCTTCAGGTCGGTCTACAAGGAGGGTCCCTCGTATATGCCTCTCCTCAATCGAGCGGCGGAGCTCTGGAGGGTACTCGAGGCTGAGACGGGAGCCGAGCTCTTCACTCGCACAGGAGCGCTCTACCTCGATGACGGCGTGCGGGACACCCTCGAGGACTTGGTCGAGACGGCGGATGCCTTCGACGTTCCATACGAGATCTTGGACGCCGCTGAGATCCGGTCGCGATTCCCTCAGCATCGGGTCGAAGACGGTCAGCGCGGACTGCTCGACCCCGGCGCAGGATACCTCCGAGCCGACCGCGCCATCGCGTCAGCCCTGCTTCAGGCGCAGGACCGCGGAGCACGACTGCATCTCGGAGAGCGTGTCGAGCAGATACAGCCAGACGACGACGGCGTGACCGTCACGACGGATCTGGCGTCCTATCGAGCCCGTCGCGTGGTGCTGACTCCGGGACCCTGGGATGCGCTCCTTCCGGATGCGCTCCGTAGGCGGATCGACATCGCCAAGGTCTTGCTGACCTGGTATCTGCCGAAGGAACCGGGAGAGTACGTCCCCGGGATGTACGTGAGCGTTGTTCGCGAGGGAGGGCGATTCTTCGGCGTGCCATCGGACGATGGGCAGACGATCAAGTTCGGGGAGACGTCGCTCCTTGAAAGCCACATCGATCCTGACCAACTGGATCGGCAGGTCAGACCGGCGTACATTGCGGCCACCGACGCCGCCGTGAAACGCTACCTGCCCGGGGTGATTCCCCACGCGACTCGTGCGAGCATTCACCACGAGGCCTTCTCCGATGACCACAACGCGTTCGTCGGAGTTTTCGATGAGCCTCGCGTGATCATCGGCTGCGGCTTCTCCGGTCACGGCTTCAAGCTCTCACCAGTTTTCGGCGAGATCCTGGCTGATCTCGCCCAGCAAGGCCAGACCCGGCACGAGATCGAGTTCCTCTCTCCGCGGCGGGCGATCGCGGAAACGACTCACTGAGATTGACTGCGCAGGGAGGCCGTGGGGCTACTCGACGCCGGTCGGCGCCCAGACCTCGCCGTTCTTGGAGAGCATGACGAACGCGCCCGCGCCCAGGTATGTGGAGGCGACAGCGTCGCCCGAGCAGAGGTCCACCGACTCGCCCGTGTACAGCGCTGACGTCGTGATCTTGTCTTCCGCGTCACCGAAGAGCAGCGCGAACGAACCGTCGGCGACGGGCAATGTGCCCTCCGCGACGTCGAAGCTGCCCGCGTCGATGCCGGTGCTGTCGGCGAGCGACTCGACAGTGTCGCCAGGGCAAGCGATGACTGCGCCGGCCGCCCCGCTCGGAAGGAGAGCGCCGAAGTCGAGCGTTCCGCCCATCTCGCTCTCGCTCAGAGCATCCGCGATCGGCGTGCCGGGCGCCTGCATGGCCTCATCGGGGACCGTGTCGTCGGTCTGACCCTCACCCGCGCATCCGCTGAGCACAAGGAGCGCGGCCAGAGCGGCGGCGCCGGTGAGCAGTTTCGAGCGGCGTTCGCGGAGCATTCGCAGGGGTTCCCATCGACGATACGTGCGCCCCGGCGGTCGGCTCGGGATGCCGGCCACGCCATCGGACGAGGCGCGGCTTCCGAGATTGCCGGTGCGCAACGATTGTGCCTCGCCGACCGATGGATGCGCGGGAGCCTGACCGCGTTTTCGCGGGGCCCTGGGTCTCTGGCTGGGAAAGTCGCCTGGTTCGGGGAAGTTCCCCGCAAGAGTGGGAGGTTTCCAGCCGAAGTGGATGAGGGCTGCGGCGGTGGCCGCGTGGGGCCTAGGAGGTGTGCACGGGGCACTCGAGGGCCCCGTCGCCTTCCGCCTCGGCGACGCGGGGAAGCGCGGCCGGGGTGACGGGGGCCGCGACGGGCTTCGTCTCTGGTGCGGTGCGCTCGACGGTGATGCCGAAGAGCAGCTCGATCGCGTCGAGGTACTCGTCGCCGCGTCCAGCGCGGGCGAGCTCCTTCGCGCGCACGGACGGGCTATGGAGGAGGGTGTTCGCGAGGCGACGCAATGCAGCCTCGGCGACGCCGGCATCGTCCTTGTTCGCGACCCGCTCGGTTTCTGCGCGCGCGATGCCGGTGATGTGCGCACGAAGCGCGGCGATGCCTTCGGCAACGCTCGTCTCGGCCTGCTGCTCAACGAACTCGCTCGCCGCGCGCGACACGATGCAGCGGGCCTCGTCAGCCGCGCCGAGTTCTTCGAGCGGAGCGTGGATGCGGATCGTCTCGAGGTCGAGCACCGAGACGCCGTCGAGGCGGCCCACGGCTGGGTCGACGTTGCGAGGCATGCCGAGGTCGATGATGAGCGTCGACTCAGCGCAGCCGGGCGCGAGGCGAGCTCCGAGCACCAGGTCGTAGTCGATGACGACGGAGTCGGCCGTCGAGCAGGTGACGACGAGGTCCGCGTTCGAGAGGTACTCCGGCAGGTTCTCGGGCTCGATGACGAAGACGCCATCACGCTCTGCGAACTTGTGGGCACGTCCCGAAGGGGAGTAGACGCCGACGCGGGTGACACCGCGGTCCTGGAGCGCCTTGAGGGATGCGGCCGCGTAGGAGCCGGTGCCGACGAGCACGACCTGCGCGGTGCTCCAGTCGGCGATCTGCGATGCTGCGAGTTCAAGCGAGAGGCGCACGAGCGACCGGCCGGCGCTCTGCAGCTTCGTCCCGGACTTGATGCCGCGGGACGTGGTGGATGCCGACTGGAAGAGGCGCTCGAGCTGCGACGTGGACATGCCGGCTGCGCGCGACTCCTCGAGTGCTCGGCGCACCTGGCCGGAGATCTCTCCCTCGCCGACGACAACCGACTCGAGGCCGCTCGAGACGGCGAAGAGGTACTCGGGCACCTGGGTGTCGTGGATCACGGACATGTTGGCGCGCAGGGTCTCGACGGAGACGTCGAGTGCCGAGGCGATGGTCGGCATGAGCTCTGGAGTGACGGGCTGAGCCGTGTCGATGTCGAGGTAGATCTCGAAACGGTTGCACGTGGCCAGCACGATGGCTCCGTCGACGCCGGGGGCGCCGCGGAGCGCGGACTCTAGTTCGCCGTCCTCGCGAGCCGCGAGCTTTTCAAGTACTGGGAAGCTCGCGGTGCGGTGATTGGCACTCAGACACAGCAACACGATTACTTATTGTAGAAGTTCTCCCGACATCCGCTTAAGAGCCATACCTTCCCTTAAAGCTGTTGCCATCGGCTGAGCCGCAGGTTCGAGGTCGGATGCTGGCCGGGGCGGCCCCGCATGCGCCTGGTGGGAGAATGGTCCAGTGACCGAAACAGCTCCTGCACCCCTGCCGCTCAGCGACTCGCACCCGCTTTCCTCAGGCCTCACGGCTGACGCTCCGCTCATCCGCGCGGCCCGCGGTGAGCGGCCGGAGACGCTGCCTGTGTGGTTCATGCGACAGGCTGGCCGTTCGCTCCCGGAGTACCGCGAGCTGAGGAAGGGCATCGAGATGCTCGACTCCTGCCTGCGCCCCGAGCTCGCTGCCGAGATCACGCTGCAGCCGGTGCGCCGTCACGGCGTCGACGCTGCCGTCTTCTTCAGCGACATCGTCGTGCCCCTGAAGCTCATCGGCGAGGCTGTCGACATCGTTCCTGGGACGGGGCCGGTCTTCGAGAACCCGGTGCGCACCTCGCAGGAGGCCCACCAGTTCGCGGCACGCATCCGAGAGCGCATCAGCCCCGATCTCTTCGCCCCCATCACCGAGGCGGTTTCGCTGACCGTCGCCGAGCTTGCCTCGACGCCGCTCATCGGCTTCGCGGGTGCACCATTCACGGTCGCCGCCTACGTCGTCGAGGGCGGCCCCTCCAAGGACCACCTCCGCACGCGCACGCTCATGCAGGCCGACCCTGAGGCGTGGGCTGACCTCTCCGGTGCCATCGCAGAGCTGTCAGCAGCGTTCCTCGAGGCGCAGGTGCGTGCCGGCGCGAGCATCGTGCAGCTCTTCGACTCGTGGGCCGGCTCGCTCAGCCGCGACCGGTACCAGAACTCGATCGCCGCCTCGAGCGGACTGGCGCTGGAGCGAGTGCGGGCCCTGCGCACGCCAGGCGGGGAGCGCGTGCGCACGATCCACTTCGGCGTCGGCACGGCCGAGCTCCTGCCCGACATGCATGCGATCGGCGCCGACGTCATGGGCGTCGACGACCGCATCACGCTCGCCGAGGCGTCGCGTCGCCTCGGCGGCAACGTGCCGCTCCAGGGCAACGTCGATCCGGCTGTGCTCGGTGCAGGAGACGCGGTGCTGCAGGCGCACGTGCGCGACGTCGTGCGCATGGGCAACTCCGCCCCCGCCCACATCCTCAACCTCGGCCACGGCGTGCCACCGTCTGCCGATCCCGCCGTGCTGACCGGCCTCGTGGACTTCGCGCATTCGCTGCCGGACGGCGGGCGAGTCGAGTGACCCAGCGGCCCTCGGCGCAGCCTGAGCTCCTCGTCATCGGTGGTGGCATCGCCGGGATGCTCGCTGCACGGCGGGCCGCGGGTCGCGGGGTCCGGGTGCTGCTCGTTGAAGCCGGAGATCAGCTCGGTGGCATGATCCGGCGCGCTCAGCTCGGGCACCTGGCGATCGATATCGGCGCCGAGGCGTTCGCAACCAGGGGTGGGGCCTTCGCCGCGCTGCTTCACGAACTCGGAATGCTCGACGGCGTCGTGGAGCCGCGCGCGCTCGGATCCTGGGTCGTCACGGACGGAACGGCCGCTCCGATGCCGGCCGGCGGACTGCTCGGGATACCGGGTGCGGCCGCGTTGCTCGACGAGGGGGCCCGCGCTGCAGTGCACGCGGCCATCGGCGATGCGGGCATCGCCGAGCTCGAGCGTGACCGTGCACTCGACCCGGCGATAGGCGCAGACGCGGTCGACCTCGAGGCGCTTGTTCTGGCCCGCATGGGCCCGATCGTGCTCGGCCGCCTCGTCGCTCCGGTGACGAGGGGCGTCTACTCCCTCGACCCGGCGGAGCTCGACCATTCGGTCCTCATCCCGGGGCTCGCCGAGCGAATCCGGGAGCACGGCTCGCTGGCGGGCGCCGTGGCCGCGCTCCGCCGGAACGCACCGCCCGGTGCCGCCGTGCGCACCGTCGAGGGTGGCATGCACCTCGTCGTCGCGCGAGTGGAGCGAGAGCTCGAGGAACTCGGCGTTGAGATTCGCCTTGGCACACGCGTCGCTGCCGTGCACGAGGAAGGGCCAGCCGGCCGTGAGCCCTGGCGTGTGGAGCTGGACAGCGGCGAGACGCTGATGGTCCAGAGCGTCCTCTCGACCGTCGCCGTGCCCGCAGCAGCAGGGCTGACGGCGGAACACGCACCTGGGGGCGCTGACCCCGTGCCCGCTGAGGTCATCGCGCTTCTCGTGCGCGCACCCGACCTCGACGCATATCCGCGGGGCACCGGGGTGCTCGTCGGGGAACCGAGCACGAGCATCCGCGCCAAGGCCCTCACGCACGTGACCGCGAAGTGGGCGTGGCAGCAGGAGGCCGCGGGCGAGGGGATGCACGTGCTGCGGCTCTCGTACGGCCCGGAAGCGCAGGGTGGTTCAGAGCCGCTCACCAACGGCCTCGACGAACGCGAGGTGACGGCGCTCGCGTGCGCGGACGCCAGCCGACTGCTCGGCACCGAGATCCGCGTCGACGACGTCGTGGCCATGGCAAGGCACATCTGGCGGATCCCGGCGCCGGCAGCGCGACTCGGCCGGGCGGGAGTGCTCAGGGACGCGCGCGAAGGGGTGGGGGCCTCGGCTGGCCTCGCGCTCGCGGGCACCTGGATCGACGGAACGGGGCTCGCGAGCGTCGTGCCCGGGGTCTTTCGCGCGGTCGACGAGCTGTTCCCCGAGGACGCACAGGCTTAGCGCGAGTTGAGATGCCTAGCGGGACTAGGCTTGCTGCGTGGCTTGACGGCGCCCGATTGACCGATCGACGGCGTACCGGCGAACGATAGGAGTTTCCATGAAGAAGTTCGTGTTTGTGCTTGGCCTCGGTGCCGGGTACGTCCTTGGTGCTCGCGCAGGGCGCAAGCGCTACGACCAGATCTCCTCCGTCGCGAAGACGGTGTGGGACACCAAGCTCGTTCGCGCGAGGCGTGCCGATGTCGACGAGTTCTCTCGCAAGCTCGCTCCCAAGGTTGCGGATGCGGCTGTCAGTGGCGCGAAGCTCGTGACCGCGCAGGTCACGAAGGCGGTCAAGGACAACGGCAAGAAGGCCTCCTCCTCGAAGTCGCAGCCGCCGGCCCCCACCGGCACCGTCGGCAACCCGAGCAGCGACGCGTCCTAACCAGCACTCCCAGCAGAGAGCGACACACCCATGTCTGAGTCGTCAGAAAAGACGCCGATCCGCGGGCCCTTCCCCGGTATCGGCCGCACGAGGGCCAACCCGAAGTCGAGGGCGAGCCTCGGCACCCTCGTGACCGACGTGCCCAAGCTCCTCACGAAGCTCGTGCGCGACGAGGTCGAGCAGGGCAAGCGCGAGCTCATCTCGACGGGCACGAAGTACGGCATCGCGGTCGGCCTGTTCGCGGCCGCGGCATTCTTCGCGCTCACGCTGTGGGCCGTGCTCGTGACCGCCGCTGTCCTCGGGCTGAACACCGTCTTCGCGCCGTGGCTCTCCGCGCTCATCGTGGCAGGCGCATTCCTGCTGCTCGTGATCGTGCTCGGTCTCGCCGGGTACCTCGCCCTGAAGCGCGCGGGTTCGCTCGCGCCGGAGCGCACGATCGCCAGCGTCAAGCAGGATGTCAACGCAGTGAAGGGGCTCGGACAGTATGAGTGAGCAGAACGGCGAGGCGACCCTCGCGAAGAAGGAAGACAAGCGCAACGACGGCCAGCTGAAGGCCGACATCGAGCGCACTCGCCGCGAACTCGCCGCGACCCTCGACGCGATCGAGGTGAAGGTCGACCCGCGCATCCGCGGACGAGAGCTCCTCAACTCCACGCGCCACAGCATCCAGCGCCTGAAGGAAGACAACCCGCTGCTGCTCGCGGGCCTGGCGACCGGTGCCGCAGTTGTCGTCGCGGGCGGTATCACGGCCGCCGTCGCGCTGTACCGTCGCTCGCGCTGAGCGGGCGAACGGTCGTCTGCCGCACCCCAATCGTTCCTCGACATTTCGTAGAATAGGACCATGACCCACTCGAACGAGGTCCCGGCTTACTCCGCCGAGCCCAATGCAACGTCCGCAGCCCCCGCCGAGCAGGACGGAGGCGCATCGCTCACCGAGTACACGATGATCTCGGTGTTCCGGCGCGAGACCCTCAACGAGCTGGTGCTCTCGGGCCGCGACGCCATCAAGGCCGTCGACGAGCTCGACGGCATCGTCGCTGAGCTCGCCGACAACGGCGTTAAGGTCCGCGGCTTCTACGATGTCTCCGGTTTCCGCCACGACGGGGAGCTCATGGTCTGGCTGCACGGCGAAGTGCCGGAGAGCCTGCAGTGGGGTCTGCGCCAGATCCGCCGAAGCGAGCTCATCGCTCCGCTCACCCCGTCGTGGCAGATCGTCGGCGTCCACCGCGCTGCCGAGTTCAGCGCCAGGCACATGCCCGCCTACATGCTCGGCAAGGAGCCGCGCCAGTGGGTCACCGTGTACCCGTTCGTGCGCTCGTACGAGTGGTACCTGCTGCCGGAGGACGAGCGTCGCCAGATGCTCGCCGAGCACGGCAAGGCAGGCTCCTCCTACACGACGACGCTCACCAACACCGTCGCGTCGTTCGGGATCAGCGACTACGAGTGGCTGCTTGCCCTCGAAGACGACAACCTCCTCAACCTGGTCGACATGATGCGCGACCTGCGCCAGACGGATGCTCGCCGCCATGTGCGCGAGGAGGTGCCGTTCTACACGGGTCGATTCGTGCAGACCTCCGAGATCGTCGAGGTGCTGCAGTGACCGACGTCGCCCCGCAGCAGACCGGGCAGCGCGCCGCGGCGCGCAAGCCCAACCCGGCGACGTTCACGCGCGTCGAGGTCAATGCGGCCGTGAGCGCCGCATCAGAGGCCGCCAAGTTCGGGCCGGAGCACACGACGGAGCCCGTCGCGTACGACGGCATCCTGCTCGCATCCTTCGGCGGGCCAGAGGGACAGGATGAGGTCATCCCGTTCCTGCGCAACGTCACGGCTGGCCGCGGCATCCCGGATGAGCGCCTCGAAGAGGTGGCTCACCACTACCGTCACTACGGCGGCGTGAGCCCCATCAACGAGCAGAACCGGCAGCTGAAGGCATCCATCGAGCGCGAGCTCGAGCGCCGCGGCATCGACCTGCCCGTCTTCTGGGGCAACCGCAACTCGGAGCCGTACTTCAACGACGTGCTGCTCGACGCCCGCGAGGCGGGCTGCTCGACACTCATCGCGATCGCGACGAGCGCCTACTCGTCGTTCTCGAGCTGCCGCCAGTACCGCGAGGACTTCGCGGACGCACTCGAGGACACGGGCCTCGGCGGGCAGATGACGATCGACAAGGTGCGCGCGTTCTTCGACCACCCAGGCTTCGTGACCCCGTTCATCGAGGGAGTTCGCGACGCGGTGCTCAGCCTCGCACGCGAAGATGCCGAGCTCGACCTGGCCACGGAGATCGAGGTGCTGTTCACGACCCACTCGGTGCCGATGGCCGACGCCGCGAACTCGGGCCCTCCAGGCGCTGGCTTCGGTGAGAGCGGCGCGTACGCCGCCCAGCACCTCGCCGTCGCCGAGGTCGTCGCCCTCGCCGCGCTGCAGGAGCTCAGCGAGGACACCACGATCGCGGGCCGCGTGCCCGAACAGCTCTCCTGGCAGCTGGTCTACCAGTCGCGCTCCGGCCCTCCCTCGCAGCCGTGGCTGGAGCCCGACATCAACGATGTCATCGAGGAGCTCCCCGCCAAGGGCACCAAGGCGGTCGTCGTCGTGCCTATCGGCTTCGTCTCCGACCACATGGAGGTGCTCTGGGACCTCGACAACGAGGCGAAGGACTCCGCAGCGTCCGCCGGACTCGCCTTCCGCAGGACGCCGACGCCGGGCATCCACGCCAAGTACGTGGAGGGTCTTGTCGACCTGGTGCTCGAACGCCGCGACGCGACCCCGGTCGGTGAGCGGCCCGCGATGACCTCCATCGGGCCCTGGTTCGACGTGTGCCGCCCCGGCTGCTGCGCCAACAAGCGACTCGGCTTCAAGCCAGCGGTCTCCGGACTCCTGCCGTGACGCTGCGGATCGGCACGCGAGGCAGTGCCCTCGCGGTCGCGCAGACCTCGACCATGGCCCGAGCGCTCGAGCGCATCACCGGTGAGCCGACGGAACTCGTCCGGGTGACGACGCACGGCGACGTGACTCGCGCCGCGCTCTCATCGCTGGGTGGCACTGGCGTGTTCGCGAGCGAGCTGCGGGACGCCCTCCTAGCGGGGGAGTGCGATCTTGTCGTGCACTCGCTCAAGGACCTCCCCACGGCCAAGGCTCCCGGCCTCACGGTCGCCGCCTACCCGGTACGGGAAGACCCGCGCGACGCGCTGTGCTCTCTGGGCGGCGCATCCGGCTTCTCGCTCGAGCAGCTTCCACACGGCGCGAAGGTCGGCACCGGCTCGCCACGCCGGGTCGCGCAGCTCCTGACACTGCGTCCGGACCTCGAGATCCGAGACATCCGCGGCAACGTCGAACGGCGCCTCAGATTCGTCACCGACGGCGAGCTCGATGCCGTCGTGCTCGCCGCGGCGGGCCTCGAGCGGCTCGGCTTCGCAGACGCCATCACCGAGCGCTTCGATCTCGACGACTTCCCGAACGCCCCAGGGCAGGGGTGCCTCGCCATCGAGGTGCGCGACGACGACGCCCCAGTCGGCGTGGCCCAGCTCGACGACCCAGCGGCGAGAGCAGCCGTGCTCGTGGAACGCGGAATTCTGGCGACACTCGAGGCAGGATGCGCGGCCCCCGTCGGTGCATCCGCGCGATACGCCGACGGAAAGCTCGAGGCGTGGGCTACCGTGTATGCAGTAGACGGATCTTCGCGGGTCTCCAGCAGGCGTGCCGTGGAGGTCTCCGACCCCCGCGCATTCGAAGCCGCCCAGGCAGAACTGGTCACGCTCATCTCGACAGACCTCTTCGAACAGGGTGCTGTTGCGCTGATGGCCTGAATGGCCTGAACGGATGGTCCTGAAGTGAACGGAGGAGCCGCGATGGATGCACCGCTGAAGGGCTGGAAGATCCTCGTACCTCGTGGGGGAGTCTGGGGCGGCGACGTCGCAGAGGCTGTCCGGGCACGCTCCGCCTTCCCGATCACGGCTCCGCTCATCAACTTCGCGAGCCCGAACGAATCCGATTCACGGCTGCTCTCGGAGAAGATCCGCCTCCTCGAGAGCGGTCACTACAACTGGATCGCGGTGACGAGCGCCACGGCGGCCGACGTCATGCACTCGCTCGGTGTGAAGGTGCCCGACCACACGCTCATCGCCGCGGTGGGGGAGACCACCGCCGCCTCGCTCACGACGGCCGGCTACCGCGTCGACTTCGTCCCAACCCACGACAACTCGGCGAAAGGCCTCCTCCTCGAGTGGGCAGAGGCTGCGCGCCACCAGCCGGCGATCTCCGTGCTGTGGCTGCGCTCCGAGGTCGCGCGTCCCACGCTCGCGGAAGGCCTCGCGCGGCGCGGGCACCTCGTCGACTCGGTGGTCGCCTACCGCACTGTCGGCGTTCCAGCCGCGGAGAGCATCCAGTACGACATCCGCAACAGTCGGATCCGCGCGATCCTCGTCACGAGCGGCTCTGTGGCAGAGCAGGTCCACAAGCAGTTCTCACCGATCCCCGACGAGATCTACATCGCCGCGATCGGACCCCGTACTGCGAAGGATGCCAGGCAGCTGGGTCTGCGCGTCGACGTCGTGGCGAAGCAGCGCTCGGTCGCCTCGCTCCTCGACGGCCTCGAGTGGCTCGCGAGCGGCAGCGACATGCCCGTCACCGAGGCCATCGACCTCAAGGCGCTGCGCGCTTTCGAGGCGCTCGAGCTGCAGGCGGAGCAGGAAAGCCAGCCCGTGCGCAAGGAAGACATCCCCGCGCTCGACGAGGGTCGCGGCCAGATTCCCGGCGAGCGCTGAGCACTCCGCTCGCCGCGTCGCTCGGACAGACGAATACACGCAGGGCCGGTCGCCAACGCGAAACCGGCTCTGAGATCTTTGAGGAAGGACACGATCGCATGATCTCCCCGAGCCGCAGGCCCCGCCGTCTGCGCCAGAGCGACGCCGTGCGCCGCCAGGTACGCGAGGTGCGCGTGCACCCCAACGACCTCATCCTGCCCCTCTTCGTTCGAGAGGGCGTCAGCGAGCCCATCGCGATCACGTCGATGCCCGGCGTGCAGCAGCACTCGCTCGACTCACTGCGTCGTGCCGTCGACGAGGCGGCGACGCTCGGCGTCGGAGGGGTCATGCTCTTCGGCGTTCCAGAGACCCGTGACGCAGTCGGCTCAGGCGCGACGGACCCGAACGGCATCCTCAATGTCGCAGCTCGTGTGCTCGCGGAGGAGTTCGGCGACGCCATCGTCGTACAGACCGACCTGTGCCTCGACGAGTTCACCGACCACGGCCACTGCGGGGTGCTGGATGCCAGTGGCCGCGTCGACAACGATGCGACACTCGAGCGCTACGACGCCATGGCGATCGCCCAGGCCGACGCGGGCGCCGCGATGCTCGGGATGTCGGGAATGATGGACGGCCAGGTCGCGAGTGCCAGAGCCGCGCTCGACGCGGCGGGCCACACCGACGTCGCCATCGTCGCGTACTCAGCGAAGTACGCCTCCGCGTTCTACGGCCCCTTCCGCGAGGCCGTCGACTCGCAGCTGCAGGGCGACCGCCGCACCTACCAGCTCGACCCCGCGAACCGCCGTGAGGGCATGCGGGAAGCGCTCATCGACATCGAGGAGGGCGCAGACGTCGTCATGGTGAAGCCTGCGGGCTCCTACCTCGATGTCCTCGCCGATGTCGCCGCTGAATCGATCGTCCCTGTGTGGGCCTACCAGGTCAGCGGCGAGTACGCCATGATCGAGGCCGCCGCGGCCAACGGCTGGATCGACCGGGAGCGTGCGATCGCGGAGTCGATCACCTCCATCCGCCGTGCCGGCGCCGACGCCGTGCTCACCTACTACGCGAGCGAGCTCGCGCGCAGCCTGGCCGCGCAGTCAGGCGCGTCAACGTCCGCGGCCCATGGCAGAGTGGATGCACGATGAACCACGAAGCCTCAGCATCGCTCTTCGCCCGCTCGCTCGACGTCACCCCAGGGGGCGTGAACTCGCCGGTCCGCGCCTACGGCTCCGTCGGCGGCACGCCTCCCTTCGCCGCCTCAGCCAAGGGGCCGTACCTCACCGACGTCGACGGCAACGAGTACGTCGACCTCGTCAGCGGCTGGGGGCCCATGCTCCTTGGGCACGCGCATCCGACCGTCGTCGCGGCAGTGCAGGACGCGGCCGCTCGCGGTCTCTCGTTCGGTGCCCCGACTCCGGCCGAGACGCAGCTGGCCGAGCTGGTCGTCGAGCGCATCGAGCCCATCGAGCAGGTTCGCCTGGTCTCGACGGGCACCGAGGCAACCATGACGGCGCTCCGCCTCGCGCGCGGCTACACGGGCCGAGATCTCATCGTGAAGTTCGCGGGTTGCTACCACGGGCACTCCGACGGCCTCCTCGCGGCCGCAGGATCTGGTCTCGCGACGCTCGCACTTCCCGGTTCTGCCGGTGTCCCCGAGGCGATAACCTCACAGACCATAGTCGTGCCGTTCAACGATCTCGACGCCGTGCGCGCTGCCTTTGCCGAGCATCCGGGCGAGATCGCGGCCGTCATCACGGAGGCGTCACCCGCGAACATGGGCGTCGTGCCCCCGGAGCCCGGCTTCAACCGTGCGCTCGCCGAGCTCTGCTCGACCGAAGGTGCGCTCCTCGTGTGCGACGAGGTCCTCACGGGCTTCCGCACCGGGCCAGCAGGCTGGTGGGGTGAGGAGCAGAAGACCGAGGCGTCGGGCGGATGGCAGGCAGACCTGTACACGTTCGGCAAGGTCATCGGCGGCGGCATGCCCGTCGCGGCCCTCGGCGGCTCGAGGGAGATCATGAGCCACCTGGCGCCCCAGGGGCCCGTCTACCAGGCAGGAACACTGTCAGGGAACCCCGTCGCCGTCGCCGCAGGTATCGCGACGCTCTCGCTGGCCGACGACGCCGTCTACGCGCGCGTCGACTCGGCGGCGGAGCGCATCCGTACCGCCACCTCGGAGGCCCTCACAGCCGCCGGTGTCGCCCACTCGGTGCAGAACGTCGGCAGCCTCTTCAGCTTCACCTTCGGGGACGGCTCAGCGCTCGGCTGGACCGGCACCGGGGGCGGGCCGCGCAACGAGGACGAGGTCAAACGCCAGGAAGCCTGGCGCTACCCGCCGTTCTTCGCAGCCATGCTCGACGCAGGCGTCAACCTGCCGCCGAGCGTCTTCGAAGCCTGGTTCGTGTCCGCAGCCCACGACGACGTCGCAATCGATCGAGTCCTCGCGGCGCTCCCCGCCGCAGCGAAGGCCGCGGCAGACGCCGTGGCACCAGAGTAGGGGCGCGTGGAAGAGCTCTCGCAGTGGGTGCTCGGCCTTCGAGGCTCTGGTTGGAGCTTCGCGGTGGCAGCGCTCGTGCTGCTCATCGGCGGCGTCGTCACGTTCCTGCCAAGCCAGTCACTGGTCGTCGCGCTCTCTGCTCTCACCGCCGGTGACCAGGGCTGGACCGCCCTCATCAACCTGTTCGGCCTGTTCGTCTTCTGCGTCGCCGGAATGGTGCTCGGCGACATCGGCACCTACTGGCTCGCGAGAGGCATCGGGTTCGGCAAGTGGAGCTGGATGAACGGGCGGCGGCTCACCGCCGTGCGGACGCGAGTCGGCGACCAGCTGAAGACAAGACCGAAGTGGGTCATGGTGACCGTTCGCTTGCTGCCCATGGGGCGAATCGCGACCGTGCTCGCCGCATCCGACGCCCGAATGCCCATGCCGCGGTTCCTGCCGCTCTCCGTGCTCGCCAGCGCCGTCTGGGTCGGCTACGCGGTCCTCATCGGTGCGGCGTTCGGATCGTTCAGCACTGACAACCCGTTGCTCATGATGGTGCTCGCCGTCGTCACGGCCATCGCTCTCGGAGTGCTCGCCCAGCTTGTCAACGGCTGGTTCGAGAAGCTCGCCGAGCGCCGGAAGGCGCACCAGGCCGCTGGCTGAGCTGGACCCGGCCCGGTTCAACGGCCTCATTCGGCGGCCTTGAGGGCGGCTTCCCACTCGTTCGGCCAGTAGATGTGGGCGCGTTCGGGGGTGAGTCCGAAGAACTGTGGCGCGGATGGATGCTCTGCGGGTGGGAGGTCCGTGATCGGTGGCGCGTACGAGTCGTAAGGCATCAACAGGTCGTTGATTCGGTGGCTGTCGCCGGGGTGGCAGGTGGAGTAGGCCGTGATGGAGACGCTGTCGAAGGTTTTGCCTGGGTTGACGTCGATGTCGAGGCGGCTGACGCCGGCGACCTCGTTCTTCGCTTGCAGGACGACGTTGTCGATGCCGTCGCTGTAGGTGCGGTGGCGGATGTCGGTCCATCCGTGCTCGTCGAGCCATTGCCCGACGCGGGCGACGGTGTCCACGGGGGCTTCGGTGAATCGCCAACCGACCGGATCTGTTGTTCCGTTCGCGACGGGCGGGAACTGGCGTGTGAGGTAGTACTCGTAGTTGTCGCCACCGGTGCTGCAGTCTTCTGGCGCGGCTCCGTAGTCGGTGAGCCACCAGTCGCCGTCAACGAGCTGCAGTTGGACCTGCGCGACGGCGGCTTTGAAGCCGAAGTTCGCGTCGCGCGCTTCGGTGAGGAGTTCTTCGTCGGTCATGGGTGCTCCGCATCCGGTGAATACGAGGACTGCGGCCATCCCGACCGCGGCGGCGCGAAGCCAGGGTTTCATTCGGCGGCCTTGAGGGCGGCTTCCCACTCGTCTGGCCAGTAGATGCGTTCCCGTTCGGGGGTTGACCCGAACTGTGGGGACGCGGTGGGGTGCTCGGACAACGGAAGGTCGGTGGTCGGTGGCGCATACGAGTCGTAGGGGGTTTGCAGTTGGAAAATGCGCTGGTGATCGCCGGGGTGGCAGGTGGAGTAGGCCGTGATGGAGACGCTGTCGAAGGTCTTGCCTGGGTTGATGTCGATGTCGAGGCGGCTGACGCCGGCGTCTGCGTTTTTGGCTTGGAGGACGACGTTGTCGACCTTCTCGCTGTAGGTGCGGTGGCGAATGTCGGTCCATCCGTGTTCGTCGAGCCATTGCCCGACGCGGAAGACGATATCCATGGGTTCTTCGTTGAAGCGCCACCCCTTCCACTCGGTGGCTGGCCCGTTCGTGGCCGGGTAGTAACGCTCCATCTGGAACTCGTATTTATCGCCACCATCACTGCAGTCGTCTGGTGCGGCGCCGTAGTCGGTCATCTCCCAGTCGCCGTCCACGAGCTGCAGTTGCACTTGCGCGACCGCGGCCTTGAACTCGAAGTTCGCGTCGCGCGCTTGGGCGAAGAGTTCGTTGTCGGTCATGGGTGCTCCGCATCCGGTGAGTACGAGGACCGCGGCAGTTCCAACCGTGGCGGCTCGTAGCCAGGGCTTCATTAGGTGGTTTCCTCGGCGGCTTTGAGGGCGGCTTCCCACTCGTCGGGCCAGTAGATGTGGGCGCGTTCGGGGGTGAGGCCGAAGTAGGGGCGCGTGGACGGATGCTCGGAAGGCGAGAGCTCGGTCAGCGGCGAGTATGTCAACGTGTCGTAGGGGTTCAGGAGTTCCCAGAGGCGTCGCTGGTCGCCGGGGTGGCAGGTGGAGTAGGCCATTATCGTGACCCGGTCGTATCGGTTGCCGGGGTTGATGTCGATGTCGAGGCGGTCGACACCGGCGTCCTCGTTCTTCGCTTGGAGGACGACGTTGTCGATCTTCTCGCTGTAGGTGCGATGGCGGATGTCGGTCCACCCGTTTTCTTCCAGCCACGCGCCGACGCGGGCGACGGTGTCGAGGGGGTCCTCGTCGAGGTGCCAGCCTTCCCATTCGTCCCCGGTGTCAGAGGTTGGGGGGAAGTCGCGGGTTTGTTGGTACGAGTATTGGCCGCTTGCGCTCTCGCATGCACGGGGCGCGGCGCCGTATTCGGTGAGTCTCCAGTCGTCGTCAACGAGCTGCAGTTGGACTTGCGCGACCGCGGCTTTGAACTCGAAGTTCGCGTCGCGTGCTTGCGTGAGGAGTTCTTCGTCGCTCATGGGTGCTCCGCATCCGGTGAGTACGAGGACCGCGGCCACACCGACCGCGGCGGCCCTGATGGCCTGGTTCAGGCGACGCGCGCCGCGCTGATTCATTGAGCGGGTCATGGTGTGGTCTCCGGGCCGACGAGCGAGTCAGCGAGGCCCACGATGGTGAGCTTGTAGGACTCCGAGACTGGGTCGAGATAGCCGACCGACGACTCCGTGAAAATCAGATAAGAGTCTGGATCAGCCTGTGTCGGCACACGGTCGACCCCCTTGTACATGTCCTGGATCGCGGTGCTGTGCTGCGCGTTGTGCCCCTGGACCCGCTCCCCGTACTCGCCGTCGCCCGAGCCGTAGCCGGCGACCCAGCCGCCCTCGGCGCTGAACTCCTCAACGCCGTCGATGGTGCGCGGGTCCACGGTGTGCTCCGGCGGGCCAGCGATCTGGACCGGCAGGTCCGATCTCCCGAGCGGCGCGATCCCGTCCTCGCTGGCGTGCGTCGCATGGACAGTCACCTGGCCTGCCTCGACCTGGCGGGCGACCTCTTCCGCGGTTGCTGTCGTGGTGCCCGCCGACCCGTAGAGCCACACGTTCTGCGCGAGGCCCGGATTGTCGGCGACCATCTGCAACCCCATCGTCGTGCCCAGCGAATGCAGGGCGAGGTTGCGTTGCGCATCGGGGTTGCTGACCTCGAACCCACGCTGCAGCTGGGCCAAGCGCTCCGCGCCAGC
>JBQDTF010000024.1:0-39865 GCA_052099095.1 Pseudoclavibacter sp. | reverse complement strand
CTCGGCAAGGATGTACTACTCTTGACGGACGGACGATTCTCAGGCGGCACAACCGGCCTGTGCATCGGCCACATTGCACCGGAAGCGGTCGACCAAGGTCCCATCGCTTTCGTCCGCAGTGGAGATCTGATTCGGGTCGACATCGCGGCTCGCTCGATCGACCTACTCGTCGACGAAGCTGAGCTCGCCTCCCGCCGAGAAGGCTGGGAACCACTCCCTCCGAAGTTCACGCGCGGCGTGCTTGCGAAATACTCGAAGCTCGTCCGCAGCGCGTCCGAGGGTGCGACCACGGGCTAGCCCTCAGAGCCTCGGCTCTGACCTTGGGCTGCGCCCCATCGACTGCGCTCGACTCGTCGAGTACAAAGAAGAACGGATCTCATGACGCAGGAAACTGCCGCCCGCATTGCCGCGGCGTCACCCTCCGCTGGGCGCGAGCCCGAAATGCTGACCGGAGCCCAGGCTGTTGTCCGCACCCTCGAGAACCTCGGGGTCACGGACGTCTTCGGGCTGCCGGGCGGCGCCATCATCGAGGTGTACGACCCGCTGCTCGACTCCACGAAGCTCCGCCACATCCTCGTCCGCCACGAGCAGGGTGCCGGTCACGCCGCTGAGGGCTACGCCTCGGCGAGCGGGAAGATCGGCGTCTGCATCGCGACGAGCGGCCCAGGCGCCACGAACCTCGTGACCGCCATCGCCGACGCCTACATGGACTCGGTGCCGCTCCTGGCGATCACCGGCCAGGTGTTCTCCCACCTCATGGGAACGGATGCCTTCCAGGAAGCCGACATCATCGGCATCACCATGCCCGTGACGAAGCACAGCATCCTCGTTCGCACGCCAGAGGAGATCCCCGCGGCGATCGCGGCGGCGCACCACATCGCGTCGACGGGACGCCCCGGACCCGTGCTCGTCGACATCACGAAGGACGCGCAGCAGAAGAAGGCGCCGTACATCTGGCCGGTCAAGCTCGACCTGCCCGGCTACCGCCCGGTGCTGAAGGCGCACGGCAAGCAGATCCTCGCCGCCGCCCAGCTCATCGCTCAGGCCAAGAAGCCCGTCTTCTACCTGGGTGGCGGCATCGTCCGCTCCGGCGCATCCGCTGAAGTGCAGCGACTCGTCGAGAAGACCGGGGCACCGGCCGTCACGACGCTCATGGCCCGCGGGGCGTTCCCCGACTCGCACCCGCAGATGCTCGGCATGCCGGGCATGCACGGCACGGTGCCAGCGGTGCTGTCGCTGCAGGAAGCCGATCTGCTCATCACGATCGGCGCCCGTTTCGACGACCGCGTGACCGGAAAGGCGGCGCTCTTCGCGCCGAACGCCAAGGTCATCCACGTCGACATCGACCCCGCCGAGATCTCGAAGATCCGCACGGCAGACGTGCCCATCGTGGGCGACGCGCGCGAAGTCGCCATCGACCTCCTCGCGGCCGTCACCGACCACGCGCCCGCCGACGCGGCACGCCTCGAAGAATGGTGGACCTACCTCGACGGCCTCAAGGCCGAGTTCCCGCTCGGCTTCACCAAGCCGAGCGACGGCCTCCTCTCGCCGCAGCACATCATCCAGCGCATCAGCGAGCTCACGGGGCCGGAGGCCATCTACGCGGCCGGCGTCGGCCAGCACCAGATGTGGGCGGCCCAGTTCGTGAAGTACGAGCGCCCGAACGCGTGGCTCAACTCAGGAGGCGCCGGCACCATGGGCTACGCCATCCCGGCCGCCATGGGCGCCAAGGTCGCCGAGCCGCACCGCACCGTGTGGGCCATCGACGGCGACGGATGCTTCCAGATGACCAACCAGGAACTCGCGACCTGCGCGATCAACAACATCCCCATCAAGGTCGCCATCATCAACAACTCGTCGCTCGGCATGGTGCGACAGTGGCAGACGCTCTTCTACGACGGTCGCCACTCGAACACCGACCTGAACACGGGGCACGAGACGGTCCGCATCCCCGACTTCGTGAAGCTCGCCGACGCCTACGGGGCGCTCGGCATCCGCGTCACGAAGGAAGAGGAGATCGACGCCGCCATCAAGCTCGCCCTCGAGACGAACGACCGCAGCGTCGTCATCGACTTCGTCGTGAGCGCAGACGCAATGGTGTGGCCGATGGTGCCGCAGGGCGTCTCGAACAGCTTCGTCCAGTACGCCAAGGAACACAGCCCGACCTTCGAGGGGGAGTAGAACATGTCGAAGCACGTACTTTCGCTCCTCGTCGAGGACAAGCCAGGTCTGCTGACACGCGTCGCCGGGCTCTTCGCCCGCCGAGGCTTCAACATCGACTCCCTCGCCGTGGGCGCGAGCGAGGTCGACGGGCTCTCCCGCATCACGGTCGTCGTGGATGTCGAGGAGTTCCCGCTCGAGCAGGTGACGAAGCAGCTCAACAAGCTCGTCAACGTCATCAAGATCGTCGAGCTCGAGTTCGACGCCTCGGTCCAACGCGAGCACCTGCTCGTCAAGGTCAAGGTCGACGCCGTGACCCGCTCGCAGGTCATCGAGGCCGCCAACCTCTTCCGCGCCCGCGTCGTCGACGTGGCCACGGACGCGCTTGTCATCGAAACCACAGGCGACACGGGCAAGGTGCAGGCGTTCCTGCGTGTCCTCGAGCCCTACGGCATCCGCGAGATCGTCCAGTCCGGGCTCGTCGCCGTCGGTCGCGGATCCAAGTCCATGACCGAGCGGGTCGCGCGCTGACCCCGCGTCGCGCACATCCACCCCGCTCGTGCTGACCAGCTGCCCGTGCTGATCAGCACTCAAGAACCCACAAGCCAAACGCCAACAATCAAGGAGCACACACGTGGCTGAAATCCTCTACGACAACGACGCCGACCTGAGCATCATCCAGGGCAAGAAGGTAGCCGTCGTCGGCTACGGCTCGCAGGGCCACGCCCACGCACAGAACCTCCGCGACTCCGGTGTCGAGGTCAAGATCGGCCTCAAGGACGGCTCGAAGTCGGCCCCCAAGGCGCAGGAGGACGGCTTCGAGGTCCTCAACGTCGCAGACGCCGCCGAGTGGGCAGACGTCATAATGATCCTCGCGCCGGACCAGCACCAGCGCTCGATCTACACGGACAGCGTCAAGGACAAGCTCACGGCAGGCAAGACGCTCGCCTTCGCGCACGGCTTCAACATCCGCTTCGGCTACATCGACGCTCCCGAGGGCGTCGACGTCATCCTCGTCGCCCCGAAGGCGCCAGGCCACACGGTGCGCCGCGAGTTCGTCGCGGGCCGTGGCATCCCGGACATCATCGCGGTCGAGAACGACGCATCCGGCACCGCCTGGGCGACGGCGCTCTCCTACGCGGCAGCCATCGGCGGAACCCGCGCCGGCGTCATCAAGACGACCTTCACGGAAGAGACCGAGACCGACCTCTTCGGCGAGCAGGCAGTGCTCTGCGGTGGCACGTCGCAGCTCATCCAGTACGGCTTCGAGACGCTCACCGAGGCTGGCTACCAGCCCGAGATCGCCTACTTCGAGGTGCTCCACGAGCTCAAGCTCATCGTCGACCTCATCTGGGAGGGCGGCATCGCCAAGCAGCGCTGGTCGGTCTCCGACACCGCTGAGTTCGGCGACTACGTCTCCGGCCCCCGCGTCATCGACCCGAGCGTCAAGGAGAACATGCAGGCCGTTCTCGCCGACATCCAGTCGGGCGCGTTCGCGAAGCGCTTCATCGACGACCAGGACAACGGCGGCGTCGAATTCGCCGAGTTCCGCAAGAAGGGCGAGTCGCACCCCATCGAGAAGACCGGCCAGGAGCTGCGCAAGCTCTTCGCCTGGAAGCAGACCGACAGCGACTACGTCGACGGACAGGTCGCGCGCTAAGCGTCACCATCCTTCGGCAGTTCTGAACTGCGTTGGGCCGGCCACGAGCATCCGCTCGGGGCCGGCCCATATCCGTGCCCCCGCCCCACACCACCAGTTACGACGGGGCCTGTTACTGCCACGTGGGGGCGGAAGAGCGTTAAGCGATAAGATCAGTTCGGCCTGCGCCCGCAGACTCCCTGTCTCCACTGGAGGATTCTTCACGTGTCAAAGCCCGTCGTTCTGCTTGCCGAGCAGCTTTCCCCCGCAACCGTGGATGCGCTCGGTCCCGACTTCGAAGTCCGCCAGGTCGACGGCACCGACCGGCCCGCGCTCCTCGAAGCACTCGCGGAGGCCAACGCGATCCTCGTGCGCAGCGCGACCCAGGTCGATGCCGAGGCGATCGCCGCGGCCCCGAACCTGAAGATCATCGCGCGCGCCGGTGTCGGCCTCGACAACGTCGACACCCCCGCCGCCACGAAGGCCGGCGTCATGGTCGTCAACGCCCCGACGTCGAACATCACCTCGGCCGCCGAGCTCGCCGTCGGTCACATCATCGCGCTCGCCCGCCACATCCCGAACGCCAACGCGTCGATGAAGGCCGGCGACTGGAAGCGCTCCAAGTACACGGGTGTCGAGCTCTTCGAGAAGACCGTCGGCATCGTCGGCCTCGGCCGCATCGGCACGCTCGTCGTCGACCGCCTCAAGGGCTTCGGCGTGAACCTCGTCGCCTACGACCCCTACGTGACGCCCGCCCGCGCCTCGCAGCTCGGAGTGCAGCTCCTGAGCCTCGAGGAGCTCATGGCGCAGTCCGACTTCATCACCATCCACATCCCGCGCACGCCGGAGACCACCGGCCTCATCGGCGAGGCCGAGTTCGCGCTCGCCAAGCCCGAGCTGCGCATCGTGAACTGCTCGCGCGGCGGCATCATCGACGAGAACGCGCTGCGCGATGCTCTCGAGTCCGGCAAGATCGCCGGCGCCGCCCTCGACGTGTTCGTCACCGAGCCGCCGTCGAACCGCGACCTCCTCGACCAGCCGAACCTGCAGCTCACGCCGCACCTCGGCGCATCCACCGACGAGGCCCAGGAGAAGGCCGGCGTCTCCGTCGCCCGCTCCGTGCGCCTCGCGCTCGCCGGCGAGCTCGTGCCAGACGCGGTCAACGTCGCAGGCGGCATCATCGACGAGTACGTTCGCCCAGGCATCCCGCTCATGGAGAAGCTCGGCCAGTTCCTGCAGGGCCTCATCGGAGCGTCCCCCGTCGCCCTCGACATCGAGGTGCACGGCGAGCTCGCCCGCTACGAGGTCAAGGCGCTGCGCCTCGCCGCGCTCAAGGGTTTCTTCACGAACATCGTCACCGAGCAGGTCTCCTACGTGAACGCGCCCCTCCTCGCTGAGGAGCGCGGCCTCGAGGTGCGCATGAACGTCGACGAGGACAGCGACGAGTACCGCAACGTGCTCACGCTGCGTGCGACGCTCAGCGACGGCAAGACCGTCTCCGTGTCCGGGACGCTCACGGGCCCGAAGCAGATCGAGAAGCTCGTCGGCATCAACGGCTACAGCATCGAGGTTCCCCTCGCCGCGCACCACCTCGTGATGGTCTACAGCGACCGCCCCGGCGTCGTCGCCGTCTACGGTGCCGCGCTCGGCGAGGCAGGCGTCAACATCGCGGGCATGCAGATCGCCCGCGACGAGGAGGGCGGCCAGGCTCTGTCCGTGCTCACGATCGATGAGCCCGCGAGCGACGAGCTGCTCGCGAAGCTGCGCGACGCGATCGGCGCATCCGAGCTGCACGAGATCGACATCCTCGAGAGCTAAGCAAGCCCCTCGGCGGTCCCCGCCCCACCAAACGCTGCCTGCGTTTCCAACCCCTCGAGCGTGCTCGGAGGTTGGAAACACAGGCAGCGTTTCGCTTTGCGGGCGCGGCGGCTAGTGGCCGAGGTTCGCTTTCAGGACCGAGATGGCGACGCCGATGAGGGCGAGGCCCACGCCGGCCGCGAACGTGCGGAAGGAGGGCTGCTCGCCACGGATGCGCTGCACCGTGAAGCCCATGATCGCGAGCCGGACGATGATGACGACCTCGGCGATGATCTGCGCCGTCTCGCCGTCGATGATGCCGAGTGCGGCGACCCCGAGGATCGCGGCCGGGATGGACGCGGCCGACGCGATCGGCACCGCATCCCGCAGCTCGTGGAGGAACTCGATGTGCGCCGTGCGCTCTCGTCGGTCGTCGGCCTCTGCCCGAGTCGAATGCCCGACGGCGTCGGCGATGAGGTGCGCGAGCAGGGTCGTGCCGCCGGTCGCGAGGACCACGATCGCGCCCTGGCCCGGATTCTCGCCGGCGTGCACCAGGCCGAGGAGCGTCGCCAGGATGATGATGTTGCCGTACACGTAGGCCGTGAGGCGGCTCGCGGCGCGCTCACGGGGCAAGTCGTCCTTGCGGCGCAGGATGGCAGTGGTCATGAGGACAGACGCTAGTCCAGCCGCGGCCTAAACTGGGAGAGCCGCGAACGCCGTCGGCAGGAAAGGACGCCTCGTGTCGGAACGTGCAGCGACGGAGAAGCTCGACATCGCCGTCATCCCAGGTGACGGGATCGGCCCCGAGGTCATCGCGGAGGCGCAGCGCGCGCTCCGCGCAGCACTCCCGGAGGGGGTCGAGCTGAGCCTCACCGAGTACCCCTTCGGAGCGGGGCACTTCCTCGAGACCGGCGAGATCATCTCCGACGCCGAGCTGCACGCGCTCGCGCAGCACGACGGGATCCTCCTCGGCGCGGTCGGCGGAGACCCCGCCGACGAGCGCCTCGCTGGCGGCATCATCGAACGTGGCCTGCTGCTCAAGCTGCGCTTCGCGTTCGACCACTACATCAACCTGCGACCGGGCTCGATCTCGCCCGGAGTGAAGACGCCGCTCAGCGATCCGGGCGAGGTCGACTTCGTCGTCGTCCGCGAGGGCACCGAGGGGCCGTACGTCGGCAACGGCGGCGTCGTCCGCGCAGGAACACCGCACGAGATCGCGACCGAGGTGTCCGTCAACACCGCCTTCGGTGTCGAGCGCACCGTGCGGTACGCGTTCGAGAAGGCGCAGTCGCGGCCGCGCAAGCACCTGACACTCGTGCACAAGAAGAACGTGCTCGTGAACGCGGGCGTGCTCTGGCAGCGCGTCGTCGACCGGGTCTCCGCCGACTACCCAGACGTCGCCGTCGAGTACCTGCACGTCGACGCTGCTACGATTTTCTTCGTCACGAACCCACAGCGATTCGACGTGATCGTCACCGATAACCTGTTCGGCGACATCGTGACCGACCTTGCCGCAGCCATCACCGGCGGCATCGGGCTGGCGGCCTCGGGCAACATCAATCCCGAAGGCGAATTTCCCAGCATGTTCGAGCCAGTCCACGGCTCGGCACCAGACATCGCGGGCCTCGGCAAAGCCGACCCGACGGCGGCGATCCTCTCCGTCGTGCTGCTGCTCGAGCACTTCGGACTCTCGGACGCAGCCGCATCCCTCGAAGGTGCCTGCCGCGCCGACCTCGCATCCCGAGGTGCAGCGTCCAGGAGCACGTCCGAGATCGGCGACGCCATCATCTCCCGACTGACCGCGCAAGGAACACAAGCATGAGCGACACCAGCAGCACCCAGCCCGGCACGAGCACACAGGCACCCGAGGGCGCATCCCTCGAGTTCACGATCGAGCGCAACCCGGCCCCGGCTTCCGCCGAGGTTCGGGACGCCGTGCTCGCTGACCCTGGCTTCGGGAAGCACTTCACCGACCACATGGTCATCATCGACTGGACGGTCGGGGACGGATGGCACGACGCCCGCGTCGTGCCGTACGGGCCGCTGCAGGTCGACCCGTCTTCCGCTGTGTTCCACTACGGCCAGGAGATCTTCGAGGGCCTCAAGGCGTACCGCCACGGTGGGGGAGAGGTGTTCGCCTTCCGTCCCGAGCGCAACGCGCAGCGCCTGCAGAGCTCGGCGAGGCGCCTCGCGCTGCCTGAGCTGCCGGAGGAGCTGTTCCTCGAATCGGTGCGCCAGCTCGTGCAGATCGACGAGCAGTGGGTTCCCGCGGCTGGCGAGGGCAAGACGCTCTACCTGCGCCCCTTCATGATCGCGTTCGAGAACTTCCTCGGCGTGCGGGCCGCGCAGACGGTTCGCTACATGGTCATCGCCTGCCCTGCCGGCTCCTACTTCTCCGACCCGACGCGCCCCGTCGACATCTGGCTCTCGCAGGAGTACTCCCGCGCCGGCGCGGGCGGCACTGGCGCCGCGAAGTGCGGCGGCAACTACGCGTCGTCGCTGCTCCCGCAGGAGGAGGCGTACGCGAACGGATGCGAGCAGGTGCTGTTCCTCGACGCTTCGGAGAACAGGTACCTCGAGGAGCTCGGTGGCATGAACATCGTGCTCATCAAGTCGGACGGCACGATCCTGACGCCGCTGAGCGACTCCATCCTCCCCGGCATCACGCGCGACAGCGTGCTCGAGCTGTGCGAGCGCGCCGGTCGGAAGATCGAGCAGCGCCGCATCACGATCGACGAGTGGCGCGAGGGCGTCGCGGACGGCACGATCGTCGAGGCGTTCGCGTGCGGTACGGCCGCCGTCATCTCGCCCATCGGCAAGGTCAAGTCGCCCGACTTCACGATCGACAACCCGGTCATCACGCAGGACTCGGTGAGCATGCGCATCCGCGCCGAGCTCACGGGTATCCAGAACGGCGAGCTGCCCGACCTCATGGGTTGGACGCAGCGCCTGGCGTAGCTGGCACGAAGAGCACAAGCACGCGGCGCGCGGGCGGTCGGATTCCCGTTCGCCCGCGCGCCGCGTTGCGGTGTGCGGATGCGGGGCGAGCTGGGGGTTCTGCGCGCCGCTAGCTCTTGTAGAGCAGCGCCATGTACGCGCCGCGCAGCAGCTGCACTTCGAGGACCAGCTGCTGGAAGCTCCAGGCGCGCGGCGGCTTGCAGGTGATGAGCGACATTGGCCCGTCGCGCAGCTCGAGGAGCTCGACGCCCTCGACCTTGAGCAGCGTCTCCGGTCTGGCGCGTGCGAGGAGGGCCCGGACGCCGTCCTCGTCCATGTCGGCGTCGCGGGGCGCGTCGAACTCGAACGTCAGCGCGTGGATGTCGATGAACAGTGAGTCGGTGTCGTCGAACTCGTCGCGGCGACCGTCTTCGCGCTGCTCCTCGCGGTACACGTAGCCGAGCACGTCGTCGCCGGCAGGCATGGTGACGATGAGGCCGCGGCCGGGTTCGAGCTGCTGGCGCAGCGAGCGGCAGACGTGGGCGAACGCGAGGTCCTCGACGTCGATGACGTCGACGGTGATGTCGACGGCGCCCTCGTCGCCGATCTCGACGCCGTTGGGGAGGGTGTAGGTGTTCGCCATGCCGTCAGTCTCCCAGAAGGTTGGGGAGCGGATGCGCGCTGCGGGTCACGCGCCGCCCGCCCGCAGTCGCCTGGCCGCGCCGGCGAGCCACAGCTGCACCCCCTCGGACATGATGCGAGGGTCGAGCCCCGAGATCGCCGCGATCTGGTCGAGGCGGTAGCGCACCGTGTTGCGGTGGGTGCCGAGCTCGTCGGCGACCTGCGCGATCTGGCCGGAGTGGGCGAAGTAGGCGTCGAGGGTCGCGAGCAGCGTCGAACCGTGCTCCGTGTCGTGCGCCTCGAGCGGCCCGAGGACCTCCGCGGCGAGTTCGAGCACGGGCACGTCGCGGCTCGCGAGCAGCAGCGAGGAGATGGAGAGGCGGGCGGAGGTGGCGACGTCCACGTCGTTGGGGGCATTGCGCAGTGCATCCCTGGCTTCGAAGTAGCTCCAGCGCAGAGCGAGGGATGCGGGGTACAGGTCTCCGATGCCGACTCTCGCGGCGATGCCAGCCGACCTGGCGAGGCCGATGAACGCCTCGGCTGCTGCCGGCATGCGCGTGCGCTCTGGCGAGATGACGAGGAGGCGCCCCTCGAAGACCGCGGAGACCGACGACTGCAGCTCGGCGGGCAGGGGGAGGGCGGTGAGCTCGGCGGTGCGACGCTCGTCCGTCTCGGCGACGAGTACGCGCGCGGCCTGGCCGGTGGCGACCCCGAGGGCGGTGAGGCGCCGCTCGGCATCCTCGACCGTGTACGTTCCCCTGATGAGGTCGTGCAAGACGTGACCGGATGCATCACGAGCGGCCCGCACGCGGCGCGTGTCCTGGATGAGCTGCAGGCTGAGCAGCGACCTGGCGTAGTTCACGAGTCCTTCGTTGACGCGGGGGCTCGTGATGTGGAGGGTGGCTCCCGCGGACTGCCCTGTCGAGATGGGGAGCGCATCCCACCCCGTCACGGCCTCGTCTTGGACATCGAGGCTCCCGGCGAGGAGCTCGCCGAGGCGGGTGACGGCGACGTGCGACTTCGTGAGCCTGGCGAGGCGTGCCGTGAGCCCGCTGATGCCGCCGTCCGAGAGCAGCGACGTGACGAGCTGCTGCTGTTGACGGTGCTCGCTCTCGAGGCGCGAATGCTGCTCGTCGGTGCTCGCCTGCGTGACGACCTTCGTGAGCGCCGCGAACGGCGTCTCGTAGGCCACCTCGAAGAGTGGGAGCCCCGCCTGTTCTGCCGCGGCGATGAGGGCGGCGGGAACGGCGTCGTGGGTGAAGCCCGTGCCGACCCCGAGCGCGACGGTGTCCGCTGCGACGAGCGACTCGACGAACGAGCGGTACGCGCGGGTTCCGCGCAGGCGCATCCCGGTCGTGAGCACGAGCTGCCCTCCGGTGAGGAACGGCTGGGGGTTCAGGAGCTCGGTCGTGGCGACCCACTCGATGCCCGCGCGCAGGGCCTGCGGCTCGCCCGTGTGCAGGGTGAGACCCAGTGAGCGGTTCGCGAGGAGCGTGTCGACGGTGGCAAGCATGACCCGATTCTAGGCACCTCCTAGACGGATGCACAGAACCCTCCTGGTGCGTCGTGCGCGTGCCCATTCGTCCAGCGGAGGAGAACCGCGTAGCCTTCAAGCCATACCAAGAGGTCGAACCCCGAGGAAGGAAGCACCGTGACGGAGTTCCGCATTGCCCAGGAGCGCAAGCTCGAAGGCGCCATTCCAGGCCCCAAGTCGCAGGCCCTGACTGCGCGTCGTGAGGCGAGCGTCTCCGCATCGCTCGTTCCCGCAGTCCCCGTGTACGCGGCTGACGTCGACGGCGCCATCATCCGCGACGTCGACGGCAACCAGTTCGTCGACTTCGGTGCAGGCATCGCCGTCACCAACGTCGGCGCATCCCACCCGCGCGTCGTCGCCGCCGTGCAGGAAGCCGCATCGCATTTCACGCACACCGCATTCGGCATCACCCCCTACGAGGGCTACGTCGCGGTCGCTGAGAAGCTCATCGAGATCACGCCGGGCGACCACGCCAAGAAGGCTGTCCTCCTCAACTCGGGTGCGGAAGCCGTCGAGAACGCGGTCAAGATCGCCCGCCACTCGACCGGCCGCAACGCCGTCATCGCGTTCGACCACTCGTTCCACGGCCGCACGAACCTGACGATGGCCCTCACCGCGAAGAACATCCCGTACAAGGACGGCTTCGGCCCCTTCGCGCCCGAGGTCTACCGCGCACCCATGAGCTACCCGTACCGCGACGGCCTGACCGGCGCCGAGGCTGCGGCGCGCACGATCGACGTCATCGAGAAGCAGGTCGGCGGCAAGAACGTCGCCGCGATCATCATCGAGCCAATCCAGGGTGAGGGCGGCTTCATCGTCCCCGCTGAGGGCTTCCTCCCCGCACTCGTCGAGTGGGCCAAGGCCAACGGCGTCGTCTTCATCGCGGATGAGGTCCAGGCTGGCATGTGCCGCACTGGCGCCTGGTTCGCGTCCGAGCACGAGGAGATCGTGCCAGACCTCGTCACGATCGCCAAGGGCGTCGCAGGCGGCATGCCGCTCTCGGCAGTCGTCGGCCGCGCCGAGATCATGGACAGCGTGCACGTCGGCGGGCTCGGCGGCACGTACACGGGCAACCCGGTCGCAACGGCCGCTGCGCTCGCGACGATCAGCATCATGGAGGACGAGCAGCTCGCTGCCCGCGCCCTCGAGATCGAGACCATCGTGAAGACGCGCTTCGAGGCGCTCAGCGCCGAGCTCGGCGAGAACACGATCATCGGCGAGGTCCGCGGTCGCGGCGCCATGCTGGCGTTCGAGTTCGTCGAGGCGGGTACGGCGACGACCACGAAGAAGCCGCACCCGGCCGCCGTCAAGGCGATCGTCGCGGATGCGCTCAGCCAGGGCGTCGTCCTCCTCTCCTGTGGCACGTACGGCAACGTCGTCCGCCTCCTCCCGCCGCTCACCATCACGGACGAGCTGCTGAACGACGGCCTCGACGTGCTCGAGGCGGCCATCCGCGCGCAGGCGTAGGCCGCTCGCGCCCGCACAGGGCGCGCACCAGACTGCCGGGCGAACGCCTCGGCACCAGAATCTCGACGCCCCGGCACATTCCGCGCCGCCGGGGCGTCGAGGTGTCTCTGCTCGCGACCGCCTGCCGCGGGCTACTCGAGGTGCTTGACCTGGCGGGTCACGCGGGAGTGGATCGGCTCGCACGGCCAGAGGTGCAGGTGGTAGCGCTCGACCGGCTCCTCCGCGTCCATGACCCTTCCCGACGCGAGCATCCGCGCGCGGTAGTAGCCAGACGGGGATGCGGGCAGAGGCTCCTCGAGGAAGACGCTGTCGTCGAAGCCGGTGACGATGATGTCGCGCCCGCGCGGCTTGATCGTGATCTCGTCGAGCTCGTCGTCCTCGCCGAGCTGCGGGGGCGACGGCTCCGACTCGGAGACGGTGACATCCACGAGGAGCTCCCCGAACCGCTGCGCCGTCGCGACCGTCAGCGTGCCGGCCCGCCAGGCGATGATCTGGTCACGTTCGCTGATCTCGGGGCCGACGACGAAGCCGTACGGGTCACCGGAGGTGGACTCGCCGATCAGGACCGTGAACGACCCGTAGTCGATGAAGATGCGCGCCGTGACCGTCATGCGTCCAAGGATGGCGGCACCCGCTTCCGCACGCAAACGCGCCGCGGGTGTGCGGGGAGGGTCAGGCGGTGGGGGCCTGCTTGGCCTTGCGTTGCGCCTTGATGGTCTTGTACGCGTTCTGTCCGGCGATGAACAGCAGGTAGGCGCCGAAGAGGATGCTGCCGACCCACGGGTCGATGAGCACGGCGCACCAGACGCCGAGCAGGCTCGTGAGCGCGGCGGTGAACCCGATCGCTGCGGCCGCCTTGAGGTCGACGTTGCCGCGGCGGGAGTTGCCGATCGTGCCGGTGATGGTGGTGGGGATCATGACGAGGAGGCTCGTGCCCTTGGCTTCGAGGTCGCTCGAGCCGAACAGCAGCATGAGGGCGGGCACGAGAATGACGCCTCCGCCGACGCCGATGAGTCCGGAGATGATGCCCGTGACGAGTCCGAGGGCGACGAGCATGAGCGCCGTGAGGGCCGTGATGTCGACCTCGGCGTCGCGGCTCGGCACAGCGAGGAAGAGCGAGACGGCGACACCGAGCAGGAAGACGATGAACATCCACCGCAGCACGATGAGCGGGAGCTTGTTGAGCAGCCACGAGCCGATCCAGGCGCCGGCGATGGCGCCGGCGATGAGAATGAGCCCCGCGATCCAGTTCACGGACCCCGTCACGACGTAGCCGATGACGCCGACGATAGCTGGCGGGATGATCGCGGCGAGCGAGGTGCCGGCGGCGAGACGCTGGTTGAAGGCGAGGAATCCGGTCAGCGCGGGCACGATGATGGTGCCGCCGCCGACACCGAGGAACCCGGAGAGGAAGCCAGCCGCGAGGCCGATCGCGATGAGCACGATCCAGTCGCGGCGGGTCCTGGTGGTGGCTGGCGTGGTCATGAAGCTCCTTGGGTGCTGCGGTGTTCTGCGCCGAGGTGGGCGACGCCTTCTGCGAGGGCGCGGATGCCGAGGGCGATGTCGCCTGCAGACACCGCCTCGTCTGGGTGGTGGCTGATGCCGTGCGGGTTGCGCATGAACAGCATGCCGACGTCGGTGATGGCGCCGATGGCCATGCCGTCGTGTCCGGCCGGGCTGAAGAGGGTCGTGGGGTCGTTGGTCCTGCTCGAGGCGACGGCGCTGGGTTGGCTCGCGACGCCTGGCATCAGCGTAGACCTGATGCCCTCGCTCACGACGTCCTGCAGCAGCGGCGCGCAGAACAGGGCGGGAGCGTTGTGCACCTCGCGGGTGTGCCAGCGCAGGCGCCTGCGCCCCATGATGTCGTCGAGCTCGCGGGAGATCTGGTGCCAGACGCGGTCTCGTTCGCCGTCGAACTCTCCGCGCAGGTCGAGGCTGAACCTCGCCTCGCCAGGCACGACGTTCATGGCGCCGGGGAACGCCTCGAATTGGCCGACGGTGCCGATGATGTGGTGCTGTGTGGAGCAGATGCGCTCGACGGCGAGGGCTGCCTCGCTCGCGCCGAGGAGGGCGTCTCGCCGCATGTCGTACGGGGTGCCGCCAGCGTGGCGGGCCTCTCCTTCGACGACCAGCTGGAAGCGGCGAGCGGATGCGATCGACGAGACGACGGCGAGCGATTCGCCGCGGGCGTGCAGCTCCGGGCCCTGCTCGATGTGGGCTTCGAGGTAGCCGACGAGCTGGTCGGGGCGGCGCGCGGCGCTGGCGATGCGGCCGGGGTCGAGCCCGAACTCGAGGGCGGCCTCGCGCAGGCTGGTGCCGTCGGAGTCCTCGAGCTCCCACCATGCGTCGTCCCACGTGCCTGCGACGGCGGAGGACCCGAGGAGGGCCTTGCCGAACCGCGCCCCCTCCTCGTCGGAGAACGCGGCGACCTCGACGCCGAACTCGAACGGGGACTGCGCGGGCGCATCCGCGTCGCCGGGATGCGTCGAGCCGCTTGGGCGCTGCAGCAGACGGACGACCTCGATGGCCATGAGCACGCCGACGATGCCGTCGTAGCGGCCGGCGTCGACCACGGTGTCGAGGTGGGAGCCGAGCATGAGGACGGGGGCTTCAGGGTCGGCGGCGGGGAGGAGTCCGAGCTGGTTGCCGGCCGCGTCCTGCCTGGTCTGCAGGCCGACCTCTCGCATCCACTCGGCGGCGAGCCGGTTGACGCGAGCGTGCTCTGGGGAGAGGTGCACGCGCGTGATGGCGCCAGGTGTCGACGTGATGCGTGCGAGTTCGTCGCATCGTGCCATGACGCGGCGGGCCGCGAGCTCAAAGGTGGCGGGGTCCGCGCTCAGCCGGGCGGCCGTCACGAGGCGACCCCGATGGGCGTCTGTGCCGAGCGGGCTCTGTCCTCCGAACGGAAGAGATCAGCGGCCGCCTCGACTCCGCCGCCGACCGGCACGGATGCGCCGTGCCTGCGCAGGACGGCCTCGAGTGCGACGAGGGTCGTGAGCACGGTGTCCTTCCTCGCGTTGTAGCCCATCGTGCCGATGCGCCAGACCTTGCCGTGCAGAGGCCCGAAGGACGTGCCGATCTCGATGCCGAAGTCGTCGAGCATGTCCTGACGTGCGGCGTCCCCCGCGACGCCCTCGGGGATCGCGACTGCGACGACGTTGCTCATCTTGTGCGCGATGTCCCCGAAGACCTCGAGTCCGAGTGCCTGTACGCCGGCGAGCATCGCAGACCCGGCGACGCGGTGGCGTTCCAGGACGTTGTCCTTGCCCTCACGCAGCAGCACGGCGGCGCATTCGCGAGCCGCGTAGAGCATCGAGGTGGCCTCGGTGTGGTGGTTGAGGCGGCGCGGCCCCCAGTAGTCGAGGATCATGCCGAGGTCGAAGTAGTTGGAGCGGATGAAGTCGCTCGCCGATTCGTCGCCAGCCTCGCGGATGCCGGCCTCGACGCGCGTGCGCGAGCGGATCACCTCGACGGCGCGGTCGGAGAGGGTGATCGGGGCTGAGCCGCTCGGGCCGCCGAGGCATTTCTGCAGGCCGGCCGTCGCGGCGTCGAGTCCCCACTCGTCGGCGAGGAACTCGTTGCCGGCGATCGACGCGGTGGCGTCGGCGTAGAACAGCACTCCGTGCTTCGCGCAGATCGCGCCGACCTCGTCGAGGGGCTGGTTCATGGTGGTGGAGGTGTCGCCCTGGACCAGTGCGAGGAGGGTGGGCTTGACGCGCACGATGGCGGCTTCGATCTGGGAGACGGGCACGACCTGCCCCCACGGCACCTCGATCGTGTGCACTTCGGCGAGGGCGCGCTCGGCTATCTCGGCGAGGAGGTGGCCGAAGCGCCCGAAGACGGGGACGAGCACGCGGTCTCCGGGTCGGATGAGCGACACGAGGGCTGCTTCGATGCCGGAGCGGGAGGTGCCGTCGATGAGCATCGTCGCGTCGTTGTCGGTCGCCCACACCTGCCGGTACAGCTCCTGCGTCTCGGTCATGGCCTGCGTCATGAAGGGGTCGTACTGGCCGACGAGCGTGCTCGACATGGCGCGCAGCACGCTCGGGTACGCGGAGATGGGGCCCGGCCCCATGAGGAGGCGGGCTGGTGGTTCGATCGGGGGAATCGCAGTCATCTGCTTCATTCTTTCGTAGCTCACGCGTGTGTGGGTGCGGCGGTGTGTGCGCCTGTGGCGGCGGGGTGGGCGGAGGCGAGGTGGCGGCCGAGCCTGACGAGGGCCAGGTCGGAACCGGCTCGCGAGACGGCGCAGACACCGACGGGCGCATCCTCGGCGCCCGAACCGGCTGGCACGCGGAGCAGCGGCACCGAGAGGGCAGGCAGGCCGGCAACCGCTGCCGGGGTCGTCATGCGCAGCGTGGCCGTGCGGATCGCGTCGATGGAGGCGGCGTCGGCCGTTCGGCTCGGGGCGGGCCCCGGGGCGGTCGGGAAGAGCAGCACGGCGTCGCCGACCAGCTTCTCGAGGCGGGCTCTGAGGGGCGCGAGGGCGTCGCGGGCAGCCTGCTCCTCCGCCTCGGTGATGCGCGAGGCGGCGGCGAACCGATCCGCGACGGCCGGGCCCGTGGAGCCCGGGTGCGCTTCCAGCCAGCGCCGGTTGTTGCGCCACGCCTCCGCGCCCTGCACAACCCGGAACGGCTCCTGGTAGCTCGCGAGCTCGCCGATGGAGACTCGCTCGATGGGGGCAGGCGCGACGCCGGTCGAGGCGAGCCGGAGCAGGAACTCTTCGAAGGCGGCGACCGTCTCCGGCGACGCCGCGGCGAGGATCTCGGTCGGCACGACGTAGCGGGCTGGCAGCTCGTCGCCGCGCTGCCCCGCTGCGCTCGCCGTCGAGTCGGAGCCCTCGTACGAGAGGCACCAGTCGGCGACGCGCTGCAGCGTCTCTCCGTCTCGGGTGAGCCAGCCGACGGTGTCGAAGGACTGCGCGAGCGGCAGCAGGCCCTGCCGTGGGACGAGGTCGTGGGTCGTGCGCAGCCCCCACAGTCCCTGGTAGGAAGCGGGGATGCGCACGGAGCCGGCGGTGTCGGTCGCGAGGCCGATGTCGGCCTGCCCGATCGCGACGGCTGATGCCGGCCCGCTCGACGAGCCGCCCGGCAGCGCGCCTGGCACGGCCGCGTTCGGCGGGGTTCCGAAGTGGGCGTTGTCGCCCGCGATCGAGTACGCGAACTCGTCGGTGCGGGCGATGCCGCGCAGGGAGGCGCCTCCTCGCAGCAGGTCTCGCACTGCCGGCGCTGTCCTCGTCTCTGCCTTCGCGGACTCGAGGTACGCCGGGTTGCCTGCGCCGATGCGGTAGCCGCGGATCGCGAAGAGGTCCTTGACGGCGACGCTCAGCCCTGCGAGCGGCCCATCCCAGGCGCCCTGGAAGAGCGGGTCGCCGACGGTGCGCCAGATCGAGCGGTCGAAGGCGCGCGGCCTCGGCGTCACGTGGGCGGCGGTGATGCGCCAGCCCTCAGGCAGCAGCTGCCAGAGCTGCGTCTGCAGCCCGCGGCCGCCCGACGCGAACAGCGACGTGGAGACGAGCAGCGCGACGCCTTCGGCGAGGGGCCGGTACTCGATGCTCTCGATCGTGCGCTGCGCGACGCCGCCGCGCTGGGAGCGGAAGCCGCTGATCTGCTCGTGGCCGACGAGGAGCCCGTTGTCGTCTCCGCGCATCGTCTCGGATCCGGGCGCGAACCAGGCGTCGAGTTCGTCGAGGTCGTTGGCCTGCACGGCGCGCTCGTAGGCTTCGAATGCCGCGAGGAGGTCCTCGGGTGGGGTGGTTGCACTCATGAAGATGCTCCTGTCTGCTGGCCGCCACCGGCAGGCACACCGGCGAAGTCGGCTTCGCGGATGCGCGCGTGCACGCCGCAGACGACGTCCACGACCTGCGAGATATCGAAGTCGGTGGCTGCCGAGAGATACGCGTAGGCGAGGTGCTCGTCCATGCCCCACCGAGCGTGCAGCAGGTCGAGGGATGCGCGCACGCAGTTGCGCATCGCGACGTTCAGGTCTGCGTCGAGGCCGGTCGGCACGAGGTAGTCGGGGGTGCGCACCAGCGGGCCGGCGATGTCGCCGAACTCGCGGCGTGCGTCCGCTGCCGGGACGATGTCGAAGGTGAGCGTCGCGCGGAGGGATGCCTCGAGCGCGGTCAGCGCGACCTCGCCGTCGCCCTGCGCGAAGTGCGGGTCACCGACGTAGGCGAGCGCGCCTGTGACCTGGACGGGAAGGTAGAGCACGCTGCCCTCGGTCAGGAGCTTGATGTCGATGTTGCCGCCGTGCGGGCCGGGCGGCACCGAGTGGAGGCGGCCGCCTTCCGCAGGGGCTACGCCCATGGTGCCGAGGAACGGGGCGAGCGGGAACGTCACGCTGCGTTCGCCGCCCTCGGTGAGCGGCATCGTGCCGACGAGCTCGCCGTCGTGCTCCTCGACCGGAGTGAAGACGCTCACGGTCTGCCCGCTCCTCGGCAGCACTCCGGGCAGCGCGCCCTTGCCGTGGCGGTTCGAGACGACCCCGTATGGCACGCGCGGTTCGAGCTTCACGACCGTGATCCGCAGCAGGTCGCCCGGGTGTGCGCCGTCGATCGCGATGGGCCCCGTCACGACGTGCGGGCCGTCGTGCGCGGTGTCGCGAGCAGCTTCTCGCGCGATTTCGATGGCGTCGAGCAGGACGGCCTCGGGATGCACGCCGTGGGCGCCGAAGAACGCGGCGGGGTCCTGACCCTGGTCGGGGAGCAGGCCCTCGTGGCTCACGGTGTCGATGACGACGGTCGCTCCCGGCCGAACCGTGAGCACCGGTGCGTCATCTCGGCCAGGGAGCCGACCCCAGAGCGAGGTCGCCGCCCCTGAGGGCAGGTACGTCGCACCGTCAGGCAAGGCGGCGCCCGGCTGCAGGATGGGGGTCGGGGCGAAGGCCGGAGCGCTGGCGCCCGCTCCGTAGACGTTCGCGATGGGGGTCTTCGTGGTGGTCATGCTGCCTGCTCCTCGTCGCTGTCCAGCCGGGCCGAAGGCGAAGGCGACTGTGCGAGCACCTCGCGACCGCATCGCGCCGTGAGTCCCGTGTCGCGAGTGTAGATCTGCTCGCCGTGCAGGTACGTCGCGGTGATGGCCCCACGCATCCGCTGCCCGTGCCACGGGCTGATCTTGGTGCGGTACTCCAGCGTGCTCTCCTCGAGCGTGTGCTCGAGGTCGGGTTCGAAGACCGCGAGGTGGGCGGGCGCGCCGAGCGCGATGCGTCCGCGGTCATCGAAGCGGACGAGGCCGGCTGGGCCCGTCGTGAAGAGGGGGAGTATCGTCTCGAGCGGGATCCCGCGCCGCCTCGCCTCCGTCCAGACGGCGGTGAGCCCCGTCTGCAGGCCGGCGATGCCGCCCCACGCCGTGCCGAGGTCGGGGCCCGCCTTGAGTTCGAACGTCGCGGGGGAGTGGTCGCTCACGATGGCGTCGATCGTGCCGTCGAGGACGCCCTCCCAGAGCGCGTCCTGGTTCGCGGTGCCGCGGATCGGGGGGCAGCACTTGAATCGCCCATCGCCGTCAGGCACCTCCTCGGCTCGGAGGCTCAGGTAGTGCGGGCATGTCTCGATCGTGATGCGCACGCCCTCGGCCTTCGCCGCGCGCACGACCTCGAGCGCCTCGGCGGCGGAGACGTGCACGATGTGCGCGCGGGCGCCCGTGCGCCTCGAAGCGTCGATGACGGCGCGGATCGCCTCGACCTCGGCGACGGGAGGCCTCGTGGCGACGAACTCGGAGAAGACGGGCCCGGATGCCTCACCGAGGTGGGCTTCGAGCTCGGCGTGCGCGATGAGGAGGCCGTCGACCTCCGCGAGCTCGGCGAGCGCCACCTCGAGGTCGTCGAACGACAGGGGATCGAACTCGTCGATGCCGCTCGGCGCGAGGAAGCACTTCACACCGACGGCACCCGCCGCGAGGAGCGGCTGGAGGGCACCGAGGTTCTGGGGCACGGCTCCGCCCCAGTAGGCGAGGTCGACGGCGAGCTGGCCGGCAGCCGCTGCGCGCTTCGCGTCGAGCGCGGCGACGCTTGTCGTGACGGGCAGCGAGTTGAGAGGCATGTCGACGACGGTCGTCACGCCGCCTGCCGCCGCCGCGGCCGTGCCGGTTGCGAAGCCCTCCCAGTGCGTTCGGCCGGGCTCGTTGAGGTGGACATGCGTGTCGACGAGGCCAGGCAGGAGGACCTGTGCAGGTGGCAGGACCACGTCCGCGCGGGCATCGAAGGGCTCGATGCCAGTGATGACGCCGCCTTCCGAGCGCACGGTCGCGGGCAAGAAGGAACCGTCGATGAACACGCGCTCAGCTGCGATCCTCACGCGATCGCCGCCGCTCGGGCCCGCGCTCGTGAGGGCCTCGCGTACTCGTCGCGCTTGCTCGTCCCGACACCCATGCGCGACATCGCGGCGACGAGCCCGACCGAGGCGGCGACGCCGTCGACGACCGGCACCCCGACCCGCTCCGAGAGTCGAGCGCACAGGTCGGCCATGCCCGCGCATCCGAGCACCACGGCATCTGCGCCGTCCTCCCGGACGACTCGCTCGCACCACGCGGCGATCTCCTCGAAGGCGGCGGACCCCGTCTCCTCGAGCGCCAGCACCGGGATGCCCGTGCCGTACGCGGAGACGCACGCCCGCTCGAAGCCGTAGCGCAGCACGAGGTCGTCGGCGCGGCCGAGTGTGCGAGACAGCGTCGTCACGATGCCGAATGAGCGGCCCGTGAGCGCCGCGACGTGCATGGCGGCCTCAGCGATGCCGACAACTGGCACGTCGACGAGTTCACGAGCAGCGTCGAGCCCCGGGTCGCCGAAGCAGGCGATGACGTAGCCGTCGCTCCCGCCCGCAGCGAGGTCGCGCTCGATGAGCTCGACGACGACGGACGCCGCCCGAACCTCGTCGTAGTGGCTCTCGATGGCATCGGGTCCGTCACCTGCTGCCGGGCAGACGGCGGCGATGTCCACGCCAGGGCCGGCAACCTCCCTCGCGGCGGTCGCGACCTTCTCGGTCATCGCCACGGAGGTGTTCGGGTTGATGAGGGTGATGCGCACGGGTCAGTCCTCCTCGATCGATCCGTCGGAGATGCCGACCGTCTCGCCCTCGAACGTCGGCATGAGGGGGCGACGGCGCTCGAAGAGCACGAAGAGCCCGAACCCGAGGCCGCAGCCGATGAACCAGCTGAAGTCGGCGAGGTAGCTGAGATCGAGGATCCCAGCCTCGGCGAGCGGACGCGTGAGCACCGCGATCGCGACGGTCGGGACTCCGGCGAGCACCATGGCCCAGACCGCGTTCGGGTTGAATCCCCGCTTGTACCAGTACGCGCCCGTCTCGCTCATCGTGAACATCTCATCGACCTTGATGCGCTGCCTGCCGATCACGAAGTACCCGGCGATGAGGATGCCGAACAGCGGACCGATGAGCGCGCCGAGCACGCCGAGCGTGTTCTGGATGGCGGCGTCGTTGTTGTACCAGTTCCACGGCGTGAGGAGCACGGAGCCGACGGCGGCGATCATGCCGCCCATGCGCCAGCTGATCTTGTCCGGCGCGACGTTCGAGAAGTCGAAGGCCGGCGCGATGAAGTTCGCGACGATGTTGATGCCGACCGTCGCCGTGACGAACGTGAGGCCCCCGAGGAGGATCGCGAAGTGGGTGTCGATGCGCTCGACCGTGTGGATCGGGTCGGTGATGAGCTCGCCGAAGACGGGCACGGTCGCGCTCGCGGTGAGCACCGTCAGGATCGAGAAGAACAGGAAGTTGAGCGGCAGGCCGAGGAAGTTGCCCTTCTTGACGGCCTTGTAGCTCTTCGCGTACCGCGAGAAGTCGCCGAAGTTCAGCATCGGGCCGGAGAAGTACGAGACGACGATGGCGATGGCCGTGAACATGACCGGGATGGACGCCCAGAAGTCGAGCGGTTCGCCCGCGGAGAGGTTGAAGTCGATGTTCTCCCAGCCCGCCTGGCCGACGAGGTAGATGGCGAGCACGATCATGACGACGTAGACGGCCGGGCCTGCCCAGTCGATGAAGCGGCGGATGGACTCCATCCCGCCCCAGAACAGCGCGGCCTGTGCGAACCAGAGGATCGCATAGGAGATCCAGCCGAGCGCCGAGAGGCCGAGGAACGAGTAGTCCGTGCGCAGCGCCTCGCTCGCGGGGATGAACTTGAGGAACACGATGTTGAGCGACTCGGCCGCGAGGAACGTCTGCACTCCGTACCAGGCGATGGCGATGAGGCCGCGGATGATCGCTGGGATGTTCGCGCCCTTCACGCCGAAGATGGCGCGGTTCACGACGGGGTACGGCACGCCCGTCTTCTGGCTCGACTTGGCGACGAGGTTCGTGAAGAACTGCACGATGAGGATTCCGACGATGAGCGCGATCAGCACCTGCCAGCTCGCGATGCCGAGGGCGAAGAGGCTGCCGGCCGTGACATAGCCCCCGACGCTGTGCACATCCGACATCCAGAAGGCGAAGATGTTGTAGGAGCCCCAGCGCTGCTTGCGCAGGGGAGCGAGGTCCTCATTGGCAAGCCGCGGGTCGTAGCTGGGCTTCATGTTGCCCTCGCCTGCGGGGAAGGCCGCGGTGTCTGCTGCGCGCTCGCTGCTGGATGCGCCAGTCGGTGCCAGTTGATCGGTCATGAGTTGAAGTTATGACTTCACGCTTGTCCGGAGGTTTCTGCAATGTAACGCTCGTGTAAATCCGCTATTCGGTGCGCTGTGCAGTGAGTGCTTCACGCCGAGACGGAATCGGGAGGATCAGACTCCCGCTGCCGCGCCGAGTCCGCGAATGAGTGCCTCGAGCCCCCGCTCGAACGCCTGCTCGCGCAGCGCCTCGGGCGAATGCGCGGCGACGGACGCCGCGAGGGTCGGTGCCGCATCCGCGTGGCCGCCGAGGTCGAAGATGTCGAGCGGGGCGTTCAGGTCGTACGCCGACCCGTAGATGAACGACTCGATGGCGACGATCGCCGGCATGATGCTCGAGTCGGGCCAACCCGCACGGCGGAGGCCGGATGCCACGCGCTCGTACATCGCGAGCGTATCGGTCGCGCCGGCGACCGGCATCTTCGCGATGGCCTCGACGAGGGAGTCGTGCTCCTTCATGACGCGCCGGTAGCTGCGCGCCCACGCTGCGAGCGCCGCATCCCACGGCTCGGTGTCGAACGCGGACGCATCGACGGCCGCCATCAGGCGGTCCTCGATCCAGCGGAGGATCTGGCGCTTCGAGTGCGCGTGGTTGTAGAGGGCCGCCGGGGTCACATCGAGCGCCTTGGCGAGCTTCGCCATCGTCAGGGAGTCGTAGCCCTCGTGGGTCGCGACCCGCATGGCGGCGTCGGTGATGCGCTTCTGCGTGAGGATGCGCGTGCGGGGTCGCCCAGCACGCCGTTGTCCGTCAGACTGCTCATGATCGCCGATGCTCACACGTCCTCCCGTCTCCCGACCATATCGCCTCGCAAATGCGGCTTGTTCGCGGACCCGGTCTGGACTAACGTAAATGAATCCTGTTTATTTGGGCGGCTCGGCCACGACCTGGCCGCCGTCCCGACTCACTTCGACGGCGAAGCCAGGGCGCTTGGTGCTGTCACAACGGAAAGAGCGAAAATGCAGACCATCGAACGCGACGTCGTCATCATCGGAGCCGGGCCGTCCGGCCTCACCGCAGCACGGCGCCTCACCCAGGCGGGCAAGACCGTCGCCGTCCTCGAAGCACGCGACCGCGTGGGCGGCCGCACCTGGAGCAACGTCATCGACGGCCAGTTCTTCGAGATCGGCGGCCAGTGGGTCTCGCCAGACCAGACGGCACTCCTCGCGCTCCTCGACGAGCTCGGCAAGGACACCTTCTCGCGCTACCGCGAGGGCAAGTCGGTCTACATCAGCCCCAAGGGCGAGCGCACCGTCTACGAAGGCGACACCTTCCCCGTCAGCGAGCACACCGCCGCCGAGATGGACCGCATGATCGAGCTCCTCGACGGCCTCGCCGCGGAGATCGGCGCCGTCGAGCCGTGGGCGCACGCCAAGGCACGCGAACTGGACACCATCTCCTTCCACCACTGGCTCCGCCAGCAGTCGACCGATGAGGAGGCCTGCAACAACATCGGCCTGTTCGTCGCGGGCGGCATGCTCACCAAGCCGGCCTTCGCGTTCTCCGCCCTCCAGGCCGTGCTCATGGCCGCCTCCGCCGGCTCGTTCTCGAACCTCGTCGACGAGAGCTTCATCCTCGACAAGCGCGTCGTCGGCGGCATGCAGTCCGTCAGCCAGCAGGTCGCGGCCGAGCTCGGTGACGACGTCGTCTTCCTCAACAACCCGGTGCGCTTCCTCCACTGGGAGGACAACGGCGCAGGCAAGGCCGCGCCCGTCACGGCCGTCGCGGACCACATCACCGTCAAGGCGCAGCACGCCATCATGGCCGTGCCGCCGAACCTCTACTCGCGCGTCTCGTTCGTGCCGGCCCTGCCGCGCACGCAGATGATCGTGCACCAGCACATCTCCATGGGCCTCGTCATCAAGGTGCACGCCACCTACGCGACCCCGTTCTGGCGCGAAGACGGCCTCAGCGGCACCTCCTTCGGCGCGGGCCACCTCGTGCAGGAGGTCTACGACAACACCAACCACGAAGACGAGCGAGGCACGCTCGTCGGCTTCATCACCGACGAGGCAGCCGAAGCCATGTGGGCCCTCGGCGAGGAAGAGCGCAAGGCCGCGATCCTCGGCGCCGTCGCCGAGTTCCTCGGACCGAAGGCGCTCGACCCCGAGGTGTTCTACCTGTCCGACTTCGGCGCGGAAGAGTGGACCCGAGGCGCCTACGCCACGAGCTACGACCTCGGTGGGCTCGCGCGCTGGGGCGCCATCCAGCACGACCCGGTCGGCCCGATCTTCTGGTCGAGCTCCGATCTCGCGGCAGAGGGCTACCAGCACGTTGACGGCGCCGTGCGGATGGGCGAAGCTACGGCCAAGCGCATCCTCGAGTCCTGAACGCCCTCGGCATCCTGAACTCGGACGACACCCCAAGAATTGGAGCGGCAGCATGACGCAGCGTTTCGTAGTGGGCTACATCGCAAGCGACCGAGGGCATGACGCCCTCGCCCTCGCCTCCTTCCTCGCCAAGGGCACAGACACGGAGCTCATCATCGCGATGATCACCCCGGAGACGTCGCCCTACAGCGGCACGCACCCGCTGCCCCTCGACGATGCGGACAGCATCATCGGGAAGCAGATCGACACGTGGATGAGCGAAGCCCTCGCGCAGGTGCCTGAGGGCATCGCCGCGAAGGGTGTCGTGCGCAGCGCCTCGGGCGAGGCGCAGGGCCTCCTGGACATCGCAGAGGAGTTCGAGGCCGTCGCGATCGTCATCGGAGCGGCCACGACGGCACTGCTGCGCCAGTTCACGATCGGCACCGTCGCATCCACGCTGCTGCACGCCGCCCCGGTGCCAGTGGCGCTCGCGCCGGCCGGGTTCGCCGAAGAAGGTCCCGTCACGCGCATCACGACGCTCTTCGGGACGCGCTCAGGCGCGGCCGCGCTCATCGGCACCTCCGTCGAGAGCGCGCTCCAGCGCGACGTGCAGCTCCGCCTCCTCTCGCTCGTGCAGCTCGACCGTGTGCCGCCCAGCCAGGTCCAGGAGGTCGACGAGTTCGTGCGCGAATTCGGCGGGGCCGTGCTCGCCGGCCGTGCGGAGGCTCTGCTCGAATCCGGCAAGGCAACCGTCGAGACGGTCGAGGGCGAGAGCCTCGAGGCCGCACTCGAGCGTGCCGACTGGAGGCCTGGCGACGTCGCGTTCGTCGGCTCCAGCCGACTCGCCCAGGGAGGCCGGATCTTCCTCGGCGCCCGCGCGCAGCGCCTGCTGCGCGTGCTGACCGTGCCGATCATCGTCGTGCCGCGCGCAGCGCAGCCCGCCGAGCCTCCGAAGACCCCAGAACAGGCGACACAGCAATGAGCACTCCAGCAAACGACACGGAGCGCGGCGGGCTCAGCTCCAAGGGCCTCTCCGCCGGCAAGGTCGGCGTCATCGGCGCCACCATCATCGGCATCTCGTGCATCGCACCGGCGTACACGCTGACCTCGGGTCTCGGTCCGACCATCTCGCAGGTCGGCGTGCAGACGCCCGCGATCCTCTTCATCGGATTCATCCCGATGGTGCTCGTCGTCTTCGGCTACCGCGAGCTCAACTCGGCGATGCCAGACTCGGGCACGACCTTCACATGGGCCTCGCGGGCCTTCGGCCCCTGGATCGGCTGGATGGGCGGATGGGGGCTCATCGCGGCCACCGTCCTCGTGCTCTCGAACCTGGCGGCCGTGGCCGTCGACTTCCTCTTCATCCTGCTTGCGCAGATCTTCCAGAACCCGGACCTCGCGGACCTCACGACGGTGCTGTGGATCAACATCCCCGTCACGATCCTGTTCACCGCGCTCGCTGCGTGGATCTCCTACCGGGGAGTCGAGGCGACCGAGAAGATCCAGGTCGGCCTCGTCGCGTTCCAGCTCATCGCGCTGGCCTGGTTCATCGTCGCCGCGTTCATGCACCTGAGCAACAACACGGCCTTCGACCCGACGCCCGTCGAGCTGTCCTGGTTCAACCCCTTCGAGCTGGGGGACATGTCCATCGTCGCCGCCGGCGTCTCGCTGTCCATCTTCCTCTTCTGGGGCTGGGACACGGTCATCACGATGAACGAGGAAGCGAAGGACCCGAAGAAGACGCCGGGTCGTGCCGCCATGCTCACGATCATCATCATCATGGTGATCTACCTGCTCACGACGCTCGCGGTGCTCGTCTTCGCGGGCATCGGCACCGAGGGGCTCGGAGCGGGGAACCCGGAGAACCAGGAGAGCATCTTCGCGGCGCTCGCCGGCCCGGTCATGGGGCCGTTCGCGCTGCTCATGTCGATCGCCATCCTGTCGTCCTCTGCGGCCTCGCTGCAGTCGACCATGGTGTCGCCGTCCCGCACCCTCCTCGCGATGGGCCACTACGGTGCGCTGCCGAAGCGATTCGCGGAGGTCAGCCCTCGCTTCAAGTCGCCGTCGGTCGCGACCCTGGCGTCGGCCATCGCGGCCGTCGTGTTCTACGTCGTCATGCGCCTCCTCTCGGAGAATGCGCTGTGGGACACGATCGCGGCCCTCGGCCTCATGATCTGCTTCTATTACGGCGTCACGGGCCTCGCCTGCGTCTGGTACTTCAGGCACAGCCTCTTCAGCTCGGCACGGAACTTCTTCTTCCGCTTCCTGTTCCCGCTGCTCGGCGGGATCGTGCTGCTGTACTTCTTCTACGAGACGGCAGTGGCTTCGCTCTCGCCGTCGTTCGGCTCGGGGTCTGCGGTCTTCGCGACGAGCTACGACGCGGACGGCATCGCGCAGGACGGCATCGGCCTCGTGTTCGTGCTCGGCATCGGAGTGCTGCTGCTCGGCGTCGTCATCATGGTCGTGCAGTCGATCAGGAACCCGGCGTTCTTCCGCGGTGAGACGATCCAGGTCGGCAACGACCGCGACACGCAGTCCATCGAGGTGCTGAAGGACTAGCCCGCAAGCGGGCGCAGAAACTGGAGTTGCGCATTCCGATCAGCCGATCGGGATGCGCAACTCCAGTTCTGTCTGCGCTTCTCGGGCTGGGTCAGCTCGCGCAGGTGGTGTCCTCCGCCGTGCGCCCTACGATGTCGTCGGAGAGCGTCAGCGACTCGCTCGGCGAGCCCGCCACGTCCTCCGGCTGGGCCGCGTCGTCAGGGGTCTCCGGGGTGGGCGCATCCGCTGCCTCCTCGTCCTGGAACGAGAGCGGCAGGTCCGCGCGGAGCGTCGCGAAGATCGCATCCGTCTCCTCCGTCAGCGGTTCCACCCGGTTCGAATCAGCCCAATATGGGACGACGGGCAGCTGCAGCATGACGATGCGGCTGAGGTCGACGTTCGCGAGCGTCTGGGCGAGCGCGACGAGACTGCTCGGCTGCGCGAGCACCTCGTCGACGACCATCGCCTTGGAGGAGGCGTCCGCGAGCCCGTAGAGGGCGCCGGGGTTCGTGAGGGTCCCTGCACTGGTCACCTTGCGCGCGAGGGAGGCGAGGAACGCCTGCTGTGCCTGGATGCGACCCAGATCGCTGCCGTCGGCGAAGCCGTGCCGCGTGCGCAGGAACGCGAGCGCCGCCTCGCCCTGCAGGCTGTGCGTTCCGGCCGTCATGTAGAGGCCCGAGTAGTCGTCGGCGACGTCGTTCTCGACGCAGACATCGACTCCGCCGATCGCTTCCGTGATGCCGATGACGCCGTCGAAGCCGACGACGATGAAGTGGTCGATCTGCAGTCCCGTGAAGGCTCTGATCGTGTCGAGCGAGCAGAACGGCCCGTTCTCGAGCACGCCGTTGATCTGGGCCGACTCCTGTGCCGGCACGACAGCGCCGTCTGGAGTGGTGCATTCCGGGGTCGGCAGCATCGTGTCGCGGGGGATACTGATGAGCGTCGCGTCCTCCCGATCGGCCGACACGTGCAGCAGCATCATGACGTCGGACCTGGCCCCTCCGGCCTCGCCGTAGTCGGCGCTCGTCTGCCCGTCTCGGGAGTCGGATCCCATGATGAGGATGTTAACGGCGCCATCCCATCCGGAGATCTCGGTACCCGTGCCGTCGGCTCGTCCGACCGCGTTGTCGGCGAGGTTGCCGACGACCTGGAAGTACGTCGCCGAGACGAAGCTGATGCCGGCGACCATCGTGACGCAGACGACGGCTGCGGCCGCCACCATGAGGCGACGGCGCAGGAACTTCGCGCGTGTTCGTCTGCGCCGTGATGCATGGCGGCCGTTGCCAGTGATCGGGCGGCGGGCGGCGGCGGCGGATGCGCGCCGCGGGGATCTCTCGCTGAGCTTCGGCTCGTTGTCGTCACCGCCGCTGAGCAGGGTCTCGATGACGGGATGCGGGTTCGTGGGCCTCTTCATGGTCCCTCTCGCTCGAGGTTGATGCCCGCCATCGTTCGAGGGGGAGGACACGCGCTGGCAGCTGCCAATGTCTCGCGAGCCACTTCGGAACGCAAACCGAGGGCCGCTGAGGTGGTGGTGACCTTTCTGTCGATTCACGTTATATTTCCGGGCCGTTTCGGCCCATTGACGGGTCTGCGGCGATGCGCCATCATCACCAAATGACAACTTCGGAAACCTCAGCTGCCGCGAAGCTCAATGACGAGCTCCACGGCGGGGGACTGAGCGCCAAGGGCCTCTCGGCAGGCAAGGTCGGCGTGCTCGGGGCGGCCGTCATCGGCGTCTCCTGCATCGCGCCCGCCTATGCCGTCACCTCCGGTCTGGGCCCGACCATCGCAGAGGTGGGCGTCTACACGCCCGCGATCATGATGGTCGGCTTCATCCCGATGCTGCTCGTCGTCTTCGGCTACCGCGAGCTCAATACGGCGATGCCCGACTCCGGTACCTCGTTCACGTGGGCGACCCGCGCCTTCGGCCCCTGGATCGGGTGGATGGGCGGATGGGGGCTCATCGCCGCCACCGTCCTCGTGCTCTCCAACCTGGCCGCGGTCGCCGTGGACTTCTTCTTCATCATGCTCGCCCAGATCTTCCGGAACCCGGAACTCGCCGACCTCACGCGCGTGCTGTGGATCAACATCCCGATGACCGTCGTCTTCACCGCGCTGGCCGCGTGGATCTCGTATCGCGGCGTCGAATCGACGAAGAAGGTGCAGTACGTGCTCGTCGTGGTGCAGCTCATCGCGATCGTCTGGTTCATCATCGCCGCGTTTGTCCACGTCGGGAACGGCACGGCGTTCGATGCGACGCCCGTCGAGCTCTCGTGGTTCAACCCATTCGAGGTGGGGTCGCTCGCCGCCATCTCGGCCGGCGTCTCGCTCTCGATCTTCCTCTTCTGGGGTTGGGACACCGTCATCACGATGAACGAGGAGGCGAAGGATCCGGAGAAGACCCCGGGCCGCGCATCCATGCTCACGATCTTCGTCATGGTCGCCATCTACGTGCTCATGACGCTCGCCGTGCTCGCCTACGCGGGCATAGGGGAGGAGGGCCTCGGCGCCGGGAACCCGGAGAACCAGGAGAGCATCCTCGCCTCCCTCGCAGAGCCGATCATGGGGCCGTTCGCTCTGCTCATGACCGTCGCCGTCATGTTCAGCTCGGCCGCGTCGCTGCAGTCGACCATGGTGTCGCCCTCTCGCACGCTGCTCGCCATGGGCCACTACGGCGCGCTGCCGAAGTCGTACGCGAGCGTCAGTCCGCGCTTCAAGTCGCCGTCGGTCGCGACGATCGCGTCGGCCGTCGCGGCGATCGCGTTCTACATCGTGCTGCGACTGCTGTCGGAGAACGCGCTCTGGGACACGATCGCAGCGCTCGGCCTCATGGTCTGCTTCTACTACGGCGTCACCGGTCTCGCGTGCGTCTGGTACTTCCGCCGCTCGCTGTTCGCGTCGACGCGCAACGTGTTCTTCCGCTTCGTGTTCCCGCTGCTCGGCGGCCTCGCGCTGCTCTACTTCTTCTTCGAGACCGCGAGGGCGTCGCTCTCGCCGTCATTCGGCTCCGGCTCGGCGATCTTCGCGACGCGCTACGACGCGGACGGCATCGCGCAGGACGGCATCGGCCTCGTCTTCGTCCTCGGGGTCGGCGTGCTCCTCCTCGGTGTGGTCCTCATGGTCGTGCAGTACTTCCGCAGCCCCGGCTTCTTCCGCGGCGAGACCATCAAGACGGGCGCTGACGGCGACGCCGAGCCAGCCCCCGCCCTGCAGTAGCGGTCGGTAGCTCCCCGCCCGCCGCCCGCCGCTTTCGGGATGGAAACGTTGCAGTGTGATGGAGAACTTCCCGCCACGAAGCGAGGTTCCCATACCGAGACGGGCGACGGGACGGCGCAGTGAGATGCGGTGGATGCGGCTGGGCATCGACCGACCGCGGTCGGCCGCGGCCGCTGTAGGCTGGCCCGGTGAAGATCGCGCGCTTCGAATACCAGGGTCAGCTCACCTTCGGCATCCTCGACGAGGAGGAGAAGGTCTACGTCAAGCTGGCGGGTGACCCCCTCTATCTCGGCTACGAGACGCTCGACGAACGCATCCCGATCGACCAGGTGCAGCTGCAGTCGCCCGTGCTGCCTCGTTCCAAGGTCATCGGCTTCGGTCGCAACTACGCGGAGCACGCGAACGAGCTCGGCAACGAGGCGGCCGAGGTTCCCATGATGTTCCTCAAGCCGAACACGTCGGTCATCGGCCCTCGCCACCCCATCGTGCTGCCTCCTCAGTCGCAGCGCGTCGACCACGAGGCCGAGCTGGCCGTCGTCATCGGGCAGGTCGCCCGCAATGTGCCCGCGTCTGACGCTGGCCAGGTCATCTTCGGCTACACGATCGCGAACGACGTCACGGCCCGCGACCTCCAGAAGAGCGACGGTCAGTGGGCTCGGGCGAAGGGCTTCGACTCCTTCTGCCCGCTCGGCCCGATCATCGAGACAGATTTCGACCCGTCCAGCGGGCGCATCACGGCAGAGGTCAACGGCGAACTCCGCCAGGAGGGCGACCTCTCGCAGATGATCACCTCGGTCGCGAAGCTCGTCGAGTACGCCTCGAGCGTGTTCACGCTGCTGCCGGGCGACATCATCCTGACGGGAACGCCGGCTGGCGTCGGCCCTCTCGCGAAGGGCGACACCGTCACCTGCACGATCGAGGGCATCGGCTCGCTCTCGAACCCCGTCACGGCGCGCTAGCCCGGACGCACGCTCGCCGGCATCGCCGGCATCGCCGGCGACCTGGCGCCGGCCGCGTCCACCGATCGCTGCCAACCGAATGGCCCTTCCCGCACCCGCGAGAAGGGCCATTCGGCTGGCAGCGATTTTGTGTTGCTCGGGATGGTGCGGTCTGACCGGGGCGGATGGGCGTGCTTGGCACGCGCGAGAGCTCCTCGTGTGCGGTCGGGGCTTGCGTCTCCTCACATCGTTCCATACGATGTGTGCAGTAAGTGCAACCGCGTTGCAACATGTGCAACACATTCCCAACGAAGTGGATGGAAACCCCGATGAAGCGACGTCCTTCGAAACTGGCGCCTCTCGCGCTGCTCGCCGCCGCGGCGACCGTGCTCTCCCTCTCCGGCTGCGCGAATCGCGCCGGCGGAACAGCCGGCGGCGAGGACTTCCCCTCGCAGGCCATCACGTTCTACACGCCCACCCAGGCCGGTGGCGCAACCGATCTCACAGCGCGCACCCTTGCAACCCAGCTCGAGGCCGAGCTCGGGCAGTCGATCGTCGTCGACAACCGCCCGGGCGGCGCTGGCTCAGTGGGGATGCAGCATGTCGCCGGGCTCTCGCCCGACGGCTACTCGATCATGGTCTTCCCCGTCGAGGTGAGCATGCTCGGACACCAGGGCTACGACATCGACCCGGGCAACTATGACTTCCTCGGCATCGTCAACGAGCAGCCGGGTACGATCGCGGTGCCAGCCAGCAGCCCCTACCAGACGCTCGAAGACCTCGTCGCCGCGGCGAAGGCCAACCCTGGTGGCATCACGATCTCGAACGCCGGCCCAGGGTCGATCTGGGAGGCAGGCGCGACCGAGCTCGGCAACGTCGCCGGCGTCGAGTTCCAGGGTGTGCCCTTCGACGGTGGAGCCCCGGCGGTGACCGCCGCGGTCGGCGGCCAGGTGGATGCCGTGGTCGCCGGGATCGGCGAGACCGCTCCTGCGAACGACGACGGCCGTCTCCGCGTGCTCGCCGTCTTCACCGAGGAACGCGCCCCCGCGCTGCCCGACGTCCCGACCGCAGGGGAGCAGGGCTATGACGTCGTCATCGGCAGCTGGGCTGCCGTCGGTGCCCCGACCGGTCTCGACCCGGCCGTCAAGGAGTCGCTCCAGGCAGCACTCGAGACCGCGGCGGGCAGCTCCGAGTACGTCGACCTCATCGAATCCGGCGGGAACATCCCCGTGTTCATCCCCGCCGACGAGGCGACCGACTTCGTGACGGCAGAGAACGAGCGCTTCGCAGAACTGTTCGGCGAGTAGAGACGTGACGGTCATGAACAACTCAGTCGAGGCGAACCCCCTCGATGTCGCGCTCGGCATCGACGACGAGGTCTCCGAGTCGCGGCCCGTCAGCCGTCGCCGGGAGGTGCTCATCGCGGCGGGTGTGATCGGCGTCGGCGCCGCATCCATCGCCCTGGCCATCGCCGTCGTCCCGGCGACGGGTGGCGACCCGTTCGGCCCCCGCTGGTGGCCGACGGTGCTTGGCGGTGCGATCGTGCTCCTCGGCGCACTGCTCGTCGGCGTCGCCATCCGCAAGCCGGATGCGCCGAGCGAGGACGCGCCCACGAGACGCGGGCTCGCGCGGTTGCTCCTCATGCTCGCGGCCATCGCCGCCTACGGCGTCGCCTGGTACTTCCTGCACTTCGTGATCGTCACGCTGCTCCTCGCAGCCGGCCTCACCTTCGTGCTCGGCGGCCGCGGGTGGCGGGACCTCGTGCTCTTCCCCGTCATCGTGACCGTCGTGCTCTACGGCGTCTTCGGACTCCTCCTGGGGGTGCCGCTGTGAACGGCATCACGGAAGGGCTCGGAGCCCTCCTCGACCCGACGATCGCGCTGTGCCTCGTCATCGGTGTGCTCCTCGGAACGCTCGTCGGCGCGATCCCAGGCATCACGGCGACCATGGCGGTTGCTCTGGCCGCTGGCTTCACCCTCACACTCGAGCCGCTCCAGGGCCTCGCCGTGCTGCTCTCCATCTACATCGCTGCGCAGTTCGGCGACCGGGTGCCGTCGATCCTCATCAACACTCCGGGAACGCCAGCCTCGATCGCGACGACCTTCGACGGGTACCCGCTCGCCAAGCAGGGCAAGGCCGGCATCGCCCTCACGAGCTCGGCGCTCGTCTCGGCCGTCGGTTCATTCGCGGGCATCCTCATCCTGCTGTTCCTCGCGCAGCCCATCTCGGGCTTCGCACTGAGCTTCGGGCCGATCGAGATGTTCGCGCTCGTCGTCTTCGGGCTCACGATGATGATCGGAGTCTCGGGCGACCGGGTCATGAAGGGTCTCGCGGCTGGAGCCTTCGGCCTGTGGCTCGGCACGATCGGCAACGACCCCATCTCGGGCGACCAGCGCTTCACCTTCGGAATCCCGGAACTCTCGAGCGGCGTGCCGTTCATCGCGGCCATCATCGGCCTCTTCGGTATCGCCGAGGTGTTCAACCAGGTCATCTCCGCCAAGAGAGGCCCCGAGCCACAGCCCATAACGCAGCTCGGCAAGTGGTGGCCGAACAAGGCCGAACGCAAGCTGCTGCGAAAGCCCACCGCGATCGGCACCGGCATCGGGGCGGTCGTCGGCGTCATCCCCGCCGCCGGCGGCGACATCGCCGGTGTCATTGCCTGGGATCAGGCGCGGCGCGCATCCAAGACCCCTGAGAAGTTCGGCAAGGGGGCCCTCGAGGGCGTCGCGGCAGCTGACAGCTCGAGCACCGCGACCATGGGCGGGTCGGTCACGACGACGCTGTCCCTCGGCGTCCCCGGCGACTCGGTCATGGCCGTCATGCTCGGCTCCATGATCGTGTGGGGCCTCCAGCCCGGGCCGAGCCTCTTCGCGAACCGGCCCGACCTCGTCTTCAGCCTCTCCGCGATCATGCTGATCGCGACCGTCCTCGCCCTCGCCCTCGCACTCGTGCGGATGCGCGGGGTCGTCAAGCTGCTCGCCATGCCGAAGCGCTACCTCTCCGTCGTGATCGTCACCTTCTGCATGGTCGGCACCTTCGCCGTCTCCAACTCCGTCTTCGACGTCGTGCTCATGTTCGCGTTCGGCCTGCTCGGACTCGCCATGCGACGCTTCGGGTTCCCACCCGGACCGCTCGTGCTCGGCCTCATCCTCGGGCCGCTCGCGGAGGGCAACCTCCGACGTGCGCTGCTCATCGACGGCTACGGTGCGGTCTTCACGAGCCCCATCGCGCTCACGCTCATCATCCTGAGCGTCCTTGCCGTTCTCGCCCCGCGCATCCGCGCCCTGCTGAAAGGACGGTCGTCGCGTGAGCGCACCGAAGAGCCCATTCTCAAGTAAGGGACTAGCCTCCGCCAGCTCGGCGGCTCCTGGCCGGGTGCTGTGCCTGGGGGAGACCATGGCGATGGTGACGCCCACCCACGTGGCCCCGCTTCGGGAGGCGGTGAGCTTCGCCGTCAAAGCCGGCGGTGCCGAGTCGACGGTAGCCATGTACCTCGCCGACTCCGGAGTGCCGTCGAGCTGGGTGAGCTGGCTGGGCGACGACCCGCTCGGGCAGCGCCTGCTCGATGAGGTGCGCGCGAGCGGCGTCGACGTCGCTGGCGTGCGCTCGGTGTCCGGTGCCCCAACCGGTGTGTACTTCAAGGACCCAGGCGACGGGGAGACAACCGTCTACTACTACCGCTCCGGGTCGGCCGCATCGCGCATGGATTCGACCGTGCTCGCCCAACTCGACTGGCACGACGTCGCGGCGCTGCATGTGACGGGGATCACGGCGGGGCTCTCCGCCAGCTGCTCCGAGATGCTCGAGGCGGTCATGCTCGAGGCGCGGCGACGAGGAGTCGTCGTGTCGTTCGACGTGAACTATCGGCCTGGGCTGTGGAGCATCGAGGAGGCTGCACCGCGTCTGGCCGCGCTCGCATCGATCGCGGACCTGGTGTTCGTGGGCCGCGACGAGGCGGAGACGCTGTGGGGCGAGGGCAACCCGAAGGTGCTGCACTCATCGCTCGGCCTCTCCGGGCGGCTCGTCGTGAAGGACGGCAGCGTCGGCGCGACGGAGGTCGCGATCGTCGACGGACAGACGTCCAGCGACTTCGTGCCCGCGCATCCCGTCGACGTCGTCGAGGCGGTCGGGGCTGGCGATGCCTTCACTGCCGGCTACCTCGGTGCCATGCTTGGCGGCGAGCCAGTTGAAGTGCGCTTGAACCGGGGGCACGGGCTTGCAGCTCGCACCCTCGGCAGCACACACGACTTCGTCCCGGCCTGATCGGAGTTCCACATGTCCCAGAGCATTCACCGCGCGGCAGAGATCCTCGAGTACGTGAGCCTCGCACCGCGCACCCAGTCCGAGATCGCTGCCAAGCTCGGCGTGCACCGATCGACGGCATTGCGGATGCTGCAGACACTCACCGAGACGGGGCTGACCCGACGCCACGCCGACAGCAGATACGGGGTCGGGTACCGGCTGAGCGGCCTCGCCCGAGCTGCCAGCGACCAGTTCGATCTCCGCAACATCGCCCGTCCTGTGCTGCAGGAGCTTGGCCGGGACTGCACGCACACCGTGCACCTCGCAGTCCTCGAAGGCGACCGCATCGTCTACGCCGACAAGATCGAGCAGCCCGGCATGGTTCGGCTGTACTCGCAGATCGGGCAGCCGGTGCTCCTGCACACGGCGGGCGTGAGCAAGGCCGTGCTCGCCTATCAGGAGGCGTCCAAGACGGATCGGATGCTCGAAGGCTACGAGTACACCCCGTACACGGAGAAGACCATCGCCTCGCGGGCGGCGCTCGACGCCGAACTCGAACTCACACGCGAACGCGGGTGGGCTGTCGACGACGCCGAGTACGAGAACTTCATCAACTGCATCGCGATGCCCATCAGGGACGCGAGCGACACGGTCGTCGCGGCCGTGTCCATCACCGCATTGAAGGCGAGCGCGGATCTCGAAGCGCTCGCCGAATGGCACGACCGACTGAACGAGGTCGTTCTCGCCATCTCCCACGACATCGGCTGGAGGCCACATGACTGACACCTTCGACACCATGTTCTCGGGGTCGCCAGTGATGGCGATCCTCCGCGGCTACAGCCCGGAGCGCAGCGTCGAGCTCGCGCAGCTCGCCTGGTCGCTCGGCATCTCGAGCGTCGAGGTCCCCATCCAGAACGACGAGGCGCTCGAGGCCCTCCGAGCGGTCGTCCGGGCCGCTGAGCCTGGCGGCCACCCTGTGGGCGCTGGCACCGTCATCTCGCTCGCCAATGTCGAGCAGGCCAAGCAGGCCGGGGCGTCCTTCACCGTCGCCCCTGGCCTGGATCCCGCTGTCATCGAGGCGGCCCTCGAGTCGGGGCTTGCGCCGCTGCCCGGGGTCGCGAGCGGCACCGACATCCAGCTCGCGAAGGCTCTCGGCCTGACGTGGGTCAAGGCGTTCCCCGCGAGCGTCCTCGGAACCGCCTGGTTCTCGGCGATGCGAGGCCCGTTCCCCGAGGTGAGGCTGGTCGCGACGGGCGGGATCACCGCGAGCAACGCCTCCGAGTACCTCGCCGCGGGTGCCGACGTCGTCGCCGTCGGCAGCGCTCTCGAGGACGAAGCGCAGCTGCCGCTCCTCGCCGCCCTCGGCGCCTCAGCCGCCGCTCACTGAACACACCCCTGGCCTTCCCCGACAAGAAAGAGTCCCCATGACTGCACAACTCACCCCTCGCTACAGCCCTGCGGGCGACCGATACGAGCAGATGCAGTACCGCCGCGTCGGTCGCAGCGGTCTCAAGCTGCCCGCCATCTCGTTCGGCACCTGGCACGGCTTCGGCGACGACACCCCGCTCGCGAAGCAGCGCGAATTGCTGCGTCACGCCTTCGACCTCGGCATCATCCACTTCGACATCGCGAACGGCTACGGCCCGCCCTTCGGCTCGACCGAGGCGAACGTGGGGCGCATCCTGCGCGAGGACTTCGCTGGGCTGCGGGAGGAGCTCGTGCTGTCGACGAAGGCGGGCTACCCGGTCTTCCCTGGGCCGAACGGCTCGGGTGGCGGACGCAAGCACCTGATCGGCAGCCTCGAGAACAGCCTGCGCCTGCTCGGCACCGACTACGTCGACATCTTCTACAGCCACCGCTTCGACGCGGAGACGCCACTCGAGGAGACGGCGTCTGCGCTCGACGCGATCGTGCGCAGCGGCAAGGCTCGCTACGTCGGAATCTCCTCGTACTCTGCTGAGCGCACCGCCGAGATGGCGGGGCTTCTCCGCGAGCTGGGGACGCCGCTCTTCATCTCGCAGCCGTCCTATTCGCTCCTGAATCGCTGGATCGAGGAGGGTGAGCCGTCCGTGCTCGAGGCGAACGCGGCGGCGGGGGCCGGCATCATCGCCTTCTCCGGGCTCGCGCAGGGCCTGCTCACCAACAAGTACCTCGGGGGAGTGCCGGAGGGGTCGCGGGCGACGCAGGGGAAGACGCTTCGCGATGGGATGCTCAGCGACGAGAACCTGGAACGGGTGCGCGCCCTCAACGCCATCGCCGAGCGCCGGGGCCAGACCCTCGCGCAGCTTGCCATCGCCTGGGTCCTGCGCGACGAGCGTGTCACGTCGGCCCTGATCGGCGCGTCCCGGACGTCGCAGCTCGACGACCTCGTGCAGTGCCTCGACGCGGCGCCCTTCACCGACGCGGAGCTCACCGAGATCGACACCTACGCCGTCGACGGCGGCATCAACATCTGGACGGCGTCGTCGGATGCCTGACCTGGCCGAGGCCGCGACTGAGGCACCCGTCGAGCCGACGACGGGGCTGAGCCCCGAGGCCGTCGCGGCAGCCGACCTCGCGCGCATCCGGGCTGAGGAGGCCGAACTCGTCTTCGCGAGGTTCACGCGCGCCGACGCGTGGCGGCTCGGCTCGCGGATGCGTGCGGCGGCGGCGGCTCGTTCGCTGCCGGTGGTTATCGGCATCATCGTCGGGCAGCAGCGTGTCTTCCACGCGGCGCTCGACGGCGCCGTGCCCGACAACGACGCGTGGCTCGAGCGCAAGACGCGCGCCGTGCTGCACTTCGAGCAGTCCTCGCTGGGCGTCGGTGCGCTGTTCCGTTCCCTCGGTCGCGTCTACGAGGAGGAGTCGCGGCTCGATCCCACCGAGGTCGCGGCGAACGGGGGAGTCTTCCCCGTGCGAGTTGAAGGTGTCGGCGTCGTCGGCGCGGTCGGCGTCTCGGGGCTGCCGCAGGTCGACGACCACGCGTTTGTCGTGGAACAGCTGCGGGAGTTCCTTGCCGAGGCCTGATCGTCCGGCGCATCCGCCGATCGCTGCCAGCCAATTGGCCCTTTTCGCTCGCGCGGAAGGGTCAATTCGCTGGCAGCGATCCGCATCTGGGACGCCGAGACGTCAGCGAGGGCGCCTGGCGGAAGGTGCTCGACTGACCGCCCGGCGGTAGGCCGCGCCCCGGTAAGCTGGAGGTCTCATGACTGCATCCTCTTCTTCGCTTGTGACCACCGCAACCGGCAGCGATGTCCGCGTCCGCTTCTGCCCGTCTCCCACGGGAACCCCGCATGTCGGGCTCATCCGCACGGCCCTCTTCAACTGGGCCTACGCGAAGCACACCGGGGGCACGTTCGTGTTCCGCATCGAGGACACGGATGCGGAGCGCGACTCCGAGGAGAGCTACCAGCAGATCATCGACGGTCTCGGCTGGCTCGGCCTCGGCTGGGACGAGGGTGTGAACGTCGGCGGACCGCACGAGCCGTACCGACAGTCGCAGCGCACCGACATCTACCTCGATGTCATCCAGAAGCTCCGCGACGCAGGTCACCTCTATGAGTCGTTCGCGACCGGCGAGGAGATCGAGGCGCGCAATATCGCGGCGGGCCGCGACCCGAAGATGGGCTACGACAACTACGAGCGCGACCTGTCGGCCGACGAGATCGCCCGACTGAAGGCGGAGGGCCGTGAGCCTGCACTGCGCCTGCGCGTGCCGGACACCGACCTCTCGTTCGACGACCTCGTGCGCGGCGAGATCACCTTCAAGGCCGGGTCGTTCCCCGACTTCGTGCTCGTGCGCCCGAACGGCAAGCCGCTCTACACGCTCGTGAACCCCGTCGACGACGCGCTCATGGGCATCACCCACGTGCTGCGCGGCGA
>JBQDTF010000023.1:0-49161 GCA_052099095.1 Pseudoclavibacter sp. | reverse complement strand
CGGTTGTGCCGCCTGAGAATCGTCCGTCCGTCAAGAGTAGTACATCCTTGCCGAGCCCGGCGCCCTTGATGGCCGCGGTGATGGCGAGCATCTCCCGCATGCCGGGCCCGCCCTTCGGCCCCTCGTAGCGGATGACGATGACGTCGCCCGCCTCGATCTCGCCGTTGGTGAGAGCATCCATCGCGCCGCGCTCGCGCTCGAACACGCGGGCGGGGCCCTCGAAGACGTCGGCGTCGAAACCGGCGGTCTTGACGACGGCGCCCTCTGGGGCGAGCGAGCCGTGCAGCACGGTGATGCCGCCGGTCGCGTGGATCGGGTTGCTGACCGTGTGCACGACGTCGCCGTCGACCGGATCAGGGTTGAGGTCACGGAGGTTCTCGGCGAGCGTCTTGCCCGTGACGGTGAGCGCGTCGCCGTGCATGAGGCCCTCGTCGAGGAGCGCCTTCATGACGACGGGGATGCCGCCGTGGCGGTCGACGTCGTTCATGACGTACTTGCCGAAGGGCTTCATGTCGGCGATGTGGGGAACCTTGTCGCCGATGCGGTTGAAGTCGTGCAGGGTGACGTCGACCTGCGCCTCGCGGGCGATCGCGAGGAGGTGGAGCACGACGTTGGTCGATCCGCCGAGCGCCATGGCGAGCGCGATGGCGTTCTCGAAGGCTTCCTTCGTGAGGATGTCGCCCGTCGTGATGCCCTGGCGGAGCAGGTTGACCACTGCCTCGCCGGAGCGGTGGGCGAACGCGTCGCGGCGGCGGTCGGCCGATGCGGGGGCTGCCGAGCCCGGCAGGCTGAGGCCGAGCGCCTCGGCGACGGACGCCATCGTGTTGGCCGTGTACATGCCACCGCAGGCGCCCTCGCCTGGCGCGAAGGCGCACTCGATGCGCTTGAGGTCGGACTCGGACATCTTGCCGGCCTTCGTGGCGCCGACGGCCTCGAACGAGTCGATGATCGTGATGTCCTTCTCGGTGCCGTCCGAGAGCTTCACCCAGCCAGGCGCGATGGAGCCCGCGTAGAGGAAGACGCTCGAGAGGTCGAGCCGAGCGGAGGCCATGAGCATGCCGGGGATCGACTTGTCGCATCCGGCGAGGAGCACGGTGCCATCGAGGCGCTCGGCCATGACGACGGTCTCGACGGAGTCGGCGATGACCTCGCGCGAGACGAGCGAGAAGTGCATGCCCTCGTGGCCCATCGAGATTCCGTCGGAGACGGAGACGGTGCCGAACTGCAGCGGGTAGCCTCCGCCGGAGTGCACGCCCTCTTTCGCGCCCTGCGCGAGGCGGTTGAGGGAGAGGTTGCAGGGGGTGATCTCGTTCCACGACGACGCGATGCCGATCTGCGGCTTGTCCCAGTCTTCGTCACCCATGCCGACAGCGCGAAGCATGCCGCGCGAGGTGGTGGCTTCGATGCCGTCGGTGACGACCCGACTGCGTGGCTTGATGTCGATTTCTGGCTCAGGCATGCCCGCCATTCTACGCCGCGGCGGGGCTCAGCCCGCGCCGCTGCGACGCACTACTTCTCCCCGTGCCCGAGGCCTTCGTGTTCAGGCGCCGGTTCGCGTTCGGGCTGACCGGTCCGAACCGCGTGGGCTCGCGTCAGTTCGTCGTCGGTGCGCCGCTGCGCGCTCTCGACCGCGGCCGCCAGCTCGTCGACGTACAGGGGCACATCGTCGAACTGCCTGCTGCGGTAGCCGGCGCGCGCGAGCATCGTCGCGCCAGCCGGAGTCGTGAGCATCTGGAAGAACATGATGGGGATCAGGAAGAGGATCGTCGGCAGGTGCGTCTGCTGCACGGCGAGGCCGATGAGCAGGAACATGAGGCCGGCGATCTGCGGCTTCGTCTGCGCGTGCATGCGCATGAGCACATCGGAGAAGCGCATGAGGCCGACACCGGCTGCGAGGGAGAGCAGCGCGCCCAGGCCGAGGCAGATGAGGGAGATGACGTCGAGGGCGTCCAGCGGGCCGTTGGCCACGAGAAGACCACCGGATGCGAGAAGCGTGTCAGAAGCGCTCACTGGCGTTCGCCTCCTGCCTGGTGACGTGCCTGGCCACTGCGACCGAGGCGATGAATGCGGTCATCGCGAGCGCGAGCACCAGCGGGAGCGTGTCCGTGTGCCCGCGGATGATCATGTCTGCGACGAGCACGCAGATGAGGATCGTGAGGAGCGCGTCGGAGGCGACCATGCGGTCGATGATGGAGGGGCCTCGGATGATGCGGATCACCGCGAGGAGCGCGGCGACGGCGAACATCGTGCCGAAGATCCAGACGAGCACTTCGACGACCATCACTTGTCCCCCTCCTCAGTTGCACGTGCAGTTGCAGTCGCCTCGGCTGCCGACTCCTTGACGATGACGGGCATGTCGTGCGCGAACTGCTTGTCTCGGATCGCCTCGTGCTTCTTCTGCGCGGGCGACTGGCCGATGGGGCCAAGGCCGCGGCGCACGCGGTCGCGGTTGACCCGCCACAGATCGTCACGCGTTCCGAGGGCAAGCGCGAGACCCTCCTCGACGTCGAGCGCCAGCGCCTTGACGGACTCGACGGACTCGTCGGTGGACGCGTCGAGCACATGCAGGTACAGCACCGAATGCATCCGGTCGACTTCGACGACCATCGAGCCGGGGATGAGCATGTTGACTTCGGCGGTGAGGGTGAGGACGAAGTCGCTGCGCGTGCGGAGCTGCACCGACACGACGGAGCCGAGCGGCGGCTTCGCGGGCCGGAATGCGAGCCACGCGACGATGAGCGACGCGCTCACGAGGCGGTAGACGAACTTCACGAAGAAGACGAGCGTCCACCACAGGTTGATGCGACCGGAGAGGTCGACGGCCGGCAGGTAGAAGACCTCGACGATGATGACCGAGAAGATGATTCCGGTGACGACGCTGATGACGTCGACGTGCCCCCACAGCACAAGCCAGAACGCGACGAGCGCGAGCAGCAGCGGCAGCTGGACGAGGATCGCGTGGCGCCTCGGCTTGCGGGCGCTCGTGTCTTTGACCTTCATCATGGTTTGAGCACCTCCCCGTTGGAGACCGAGCTGATGTACTCAGCAGGGAACAGGTCGAACGCGGCCGTCTCTGACCACTCGTAGATGGGACCTGCGAAGACCGTGATGGCGACGCTCACGGCGACCATGGTGGTCGTCGCGATCGTCATGAGCCGCGACGACGACTTCGTCTCGGTGACGACGGCCGACTCCGGCGTGTCGGAGATGCGCTCCGTCATGGGCGAGGAGAAGTCGACGACCTGCTCCTGCGTGCGCCAGAAGCCCAGGTTCCAGACGCGGATGAGGGCGTACAGGGTGAGGAGGCTCGTCACGGCACCCGCACCGATGAGCACGTAGCTGAGCACGCTCCCCTGCGCCGCACCGGCCGTGAACAGGCCGACCTTGCCGATGAACCCGGAGAACGGTGGAATGCCGCCGAGGTTGAGCATCGGGATGAAGAACAGCACGGCCACGAACGGCGCCCGCTTGAGCATCCCGCCGAGGTGCGTGAGGGACGAGGAACCCGCGATGCGTTCGATGAGGCCCGTCACGAGGAACAGCGCGGTCTGCACGATGATGTGGTGGACGATGTAGAACACCGTCGCGGCGTACCCGAGCTCGGTGCCGAGGGCGACACCGAAGATCATGTAGCCGATGTGGCTGACGAGCGTGAACGACAGCATCCTTCGGATGCCAGCCTGCGCGACGGCTCCGAGGATGCCGACGATCATCGTCAGGAGGGCGATCACCATGAGCAGCACGGAGATGTCGTTGTCCCAGAACAGCAGCGTCTCTGTTCGGAGGATGGCGTAGACGCCGACCTTGGTCAGCAGGCCGGCGAACACGGCCGTGACCGGCGCGGGCGCTGACGGGTACGAGTCGGGCAGCCAGAAGGACAGTGGGAAGAGCGCCGCCTTGATGGCGAAGGCGATGAGCAGCGGCATGTGCAGCATGAGCTGCACGTCCTGCGGCAGCTCCGCCATGCGCACGGCGATCTCAGCGAAGTTCACAGTGCCGACCGCGCCGTAGATGAGCGCGATCGAGCCGAGGAAGATGAACGACGAGACGAGGCTCACGACGATGTACGTGACGCCGGCCTTGATGCGCTCCGTCGTTCCGCCGAGCGTGATGAGCACGAAGCTCGACACGAGGAGGATCTCGAAGCCCACGTACATGTTGAAGAGGTCGCCCGCGATGAACGCGTTGTAGACGCCAGCGGACAGCACCAGGTACGTGGGGTAGAAGATCGAGACCGGGGTCTCGTCGTCGCCGTCCGCAGCGCCCTGGCCGATCGAGAACGCCATGACCGCGAGCAGGACGATGCTCGTGACGACCACGAGCATCGCCGACAGCTGGTCGACGACGAGGGAGATGCCGAAGGGGGCGAGCCAGCCGCCGCCCTGCACCACGAGGGCCTCGCCCGACGTGGTGACGGCGACGAGGAGACCGACGCTCACGGCAAGCGCGAGGACAAGCGTCGCCTGCGCGATGAAGATCTGGAGGCGGGCCGCCCTGGCGGCGGTCAGTGCGAGGGCCGCGCCGATGAGCGGCACGAGCACGATGAGGGGAACAAGCCAGGTCATGAGCGATCCCCCTCCCCTGCGGTGTTGTCGTCTCGCCGGTCGTCGTGGTCATCGGTCCCGGAGTCGAGGCCGACTTCTGGTTGGCGGCCGCCTTCGGCGTCCTGCCCCCCAGCCCTGAACTCTTCGAGCTCCTCGTGGCGGTTGCTCGGCTCGGTCGCCTTGACGGAGGCCTCCGCGAAGCTGTCCTTGCCCGAGCCCGAGCCCGAGCCCGAGCCCGAGCCTTCGCCCATGTCGATGCGCGCCGTCGAGACGGCCGCTTCCGCGTACTGGCCGAACTCCGTGTCGCCGGAGTCGTCCTCGTCGAACTCCTCGTCGTCCTGCGAGAGGTCGGCGGTGCGCATCGCGATGTCCTCTTCGTCGTCGCTCACGGTGTCGGCCTGCGCCAGGCGCCACGAGCGGTAGATGAGGGCGAGCATGAACGCCGTCACGCCGAACGTGATGACGATGGCGGTGAGGATGAAGGCCTGGGGAATCGGGTCGGAGTAGTCCTCGGGCGCCACGTCTGGGTCGTAGATGGGCGCGAGCCCGAAGCTGCCCGACATGAAGAAGATGAGGATGTTCGTGGCGTTGCCGACGAGCAGGATCCCGAGGAGCATGCGCGTCAGGCTGCGCTCGAGCAGCAGGTAGACGCCGCAGGCGTACAGCACGGCCATGCCGACGAGGAGGACGAGGGACAGGGTCATGAGCGGGTCACCTCCTCGGATTCGACGGGTTCAATGTCGTTCTGGTCGGTCTCGACCTCTTCGTTGACACGAGCGAGCGCCCCGGTGTTGAAGCCCGTCTCGCCGCCCTCCGAGTTCTCACCCTGCAGGCCATCGTGCTCGGCTGCCGTGGTGTCGGAGTCTGGGGAGGCATCCTGTTCGATCTGCAGGTCGATCTCCGAGCCGAGGGAGCGCAGGATGTCGATCACCAGCGCGATGACGATGAGGTACACGCCGATGTCGAACACGGTCGACGTGACGAAGACGAACTGCCCGATGCCCGGGATGTCCTGATCGATCCACGACGACGTGAACGGAGCCTGGCCGAAGAAGATCGGCACGAGCGCGGTGAGGGTGGCAAGCAGGAACCCGATGCCGAGCAGCCGACCCGCATCCACCTTCACGGCTTCATCGAGCTCGGCACGGCCGCCGGCCAGGTAGCGCGCGGCAAGCGCGAGGCTTGCGACCGCGCCGCCGGCGAAACCGCCACCCGGGGTGTTGTGCCCCGTGAAGAGCAGGAAGAGTGAGGCGATGAGCAGCGCGTGGAACACGAGCCGCACGACTACCTCGAGGATGATCGACCGGTTGTTCGGTGCAAGCGACTTGCCGGCGATGAGCCAGACCTTGCGGCGCTCCCCCTGCAGCTTGTCGGCCTTGCCGAGCTTCTGACCAGCGGCGCTGACCGCTGCGAGGTCGATGGGCTCGGTGACGGGGCGGGATGCGCGCAGGAAACGCGGGCCGCGGGCCGCGTCGACGCGAGACCGACCGCGGTTGTTGAGGTAGACGAGGCTCGCGACGCCCGTCGCCGCGGCGATGAGCACGGACAGCTCGCCCATCGTGTCCCAGCCGCGGATGTCGACGAGCGTGACGTTCACGATGTTGGACCCGTGCCCGCCCTTGTAGGCGAACTCGGGGAAGAACACGGAGTCTGGGATCGCTTGCCGGGACGCGAGCGAGATCCAGGCGACGATGGCGAGCACGAGCCCGACGCTGCCGCCGATGAGCCAGCGCAGCCAGGACGGCGGGTTCTTCAGCGCCTTCCCGTGTCGGGCGGGAAGCCTGCGCAGCACCAGCACGAACACGACGAGCGTGATGGTCTCGATGAGCGCCTGCGTGATCGCGAGGTCTGGGGCACCGGAGAGGGCGAAGAGGCCGGCCATGCCGTAGCCCGTGACGCCGACGAGGATGACGCCCTGGAACCGCTTCTCCGAGGTCGTCACGAAGAACGCCGCGAGGATCATGATCAGGATGATCGCGATCTCCTGCCAGCGGATCTCGGTCTCGAAGGCGGGGACGGGCGTGTCCATCGTGACGAGCGTGAAGACGGACGCGACGACGAACATGATGAAGATCGACGCGAGGTAGAACGGCAGCGAGCCGCGCTGCGTTGTCGCCGTGGTGCGGGCAGCGATGACGTCGACGACGCGCATCGTGGTCCAGTAGCCCCGCGACGATTCGACGAGCGGGGGCACCTTCGCCTGGGCCCTGGCGACTGGTGCCCGCCACAGGAACAGCAGCCCTCCGGCGATGAAGGTGCCGATCGTGATGAAGAGGGCAGGCTCGAATCCGTGCCAGAGCGCCAGGTGGTACGGCTTGACGCCGGGGAGCTCCGGCAGCGTGTCCGCGTACATCGCGAGCACGGGGTCGACGATCCCGGAAGCGAAGCCCAGGCCGAGCGACGCGGTGACGAGGATGAGCGGGGAGAGCATGAAGTCGAGGTGCTCTGGCACGTAGCGCACGCGCTCGACGTCGGGCTTGGAGGCGAAGGCGCCGTAGAGGAACCTGGCGGAGTAGGCGACCGTGAAGACCGTGCCGATGACGACGCCGATGAGGGCGATCCAGCCCCACAGGTTGCCGGCCTCGCCAGCGTCGAGCAGCGCGGTCAGGATCGCTTCCTTCGCGACGAAGGTGAACATCGGCGGCACGCCGGCCATCGCAGCGATAGCAAGCGCCGTCATCCAGAACAGCACGGGGGCGGCCTTCGCGAGGCCGGAGAGCTTGCGGATGTCGCGGGTTCCCGTGCGGTGGTCGATCATGCCGACGATGAGGAAGAGGGCTGCCTTGAAGCAGGCGTGCGCGATGACCATGGCGAGGCCCGCGAGCGCCGCATCCCTCGTGCCGAAGGCGACGACGATGGTCATGAAGCCGAGCTGGCTGACCGTGCCGTACGCGAGGATCAGCTTGAGGTCATGCTGACGCAGCGAGCGCCAGCCGCCGATGAGCATCGTCGCGACGCCGATCGTGACGAGCACCTCGCGCCAGCCCGGCATCTCCGCGAAGCCGGGCGCGAGGCGGGCGATGAGGTAGATGCCCGCTTTGACCATGGCCGCTGCGTGGAGGTATGCGCTGACGGGCGTCGGCGCCGCCATCGCCGCGGGGAGCCAGAAGTGGAACGGGGCGAGGGCCGACTTGGTGACGGCGCCCGCGAGCACGAGCATGACCGCCGTGATCGTGAACCCGTCGAACGCTGGCGGGTTCGCGATGATCTCCGACAGCAGCGACGTGCCCGTCGAGGCGTGCAGCATGACGAGTCCGACGAGCATGGCCAGACCGCCGAGCGTCGTGACGAGCAGGGCCTGCATCGCGGCACCGCGGCTCGCGCGCTTCGACGAGTAGTGGCCGATGAGGAGGAACGAGAGCACGCTCGTCGCCTCCCAGAAGATGAAGAGGAGGTAGATGTCGTCGGCGAGGACCAGGCCGAACATGACACCGGCGAAGGCCAGCAGCACGGCGGCGAAGCGGCCGAGGTCGGGCTCATCTGGCTTGAAGTAGCGGCCGCAGTAGATGAGGACGAGCGCGCCGATGCCGGTGACGATGAGCGTCATGATCCACGCGAGCACATCCATGCGCATGGCGATCGCGATGTCGATCTGCGGAATCCAGGGGATGCTCTCCGTGAGCACTTCGCCGCTCAGGATGCGCGGGCCGAGCAGTGCGGTCCAGACGAAGGCGGCGGCGGGGATGGCGGCGGCGGCGAGGAACGTCACGTTCCTAAGCCACCTGTGGAGCACCGGGATGAGGATGCTCGCGCCGAGGAAGATAGCCAGGAACGCGATCATTCGGCCTCCTGGAGCTCATGCAGCGGTGTGGACGGATTTATTTTACCTGGCAGTTGCCTGCGCGTGTGCCGAAAGCGGGGGGTCGCTAGCGTGAGGGCATGCAGCTTTCACCGCCAGGACTCCAGCCGACGGCGACAGGTGCGCGTGCGCTCGCGCCTGACGCGGCGCGAGGATTCGCCCTGCTCTTCATCGCCATCGCGAACCTCACCGTCTACCTGTACGGCAGGGATCAGGGCATCCTGTTCCGTCCACTCGAGGCTGGCACCTGGGACCGGATCGCCGATGTCATCGGCGCCCTCTTCATCGACAATCGAAGCTTCCCGCTGTTCTCGCTCCTGTTCGCGTACGGCTTACATCAGCTCGTGACACGCGAGGAGCGACGCGGCACGTCGTGGCCCGTCGTGCGGCGGCTCCTGGTGAAGCGCAACGCATGGCTCTTCGCCTTCGGGGTCCTGCACGGCCTGCTCCTGTTCATGGGCGACATCATGCACACGTACGCCCTCGCCGGCTTCGTCCTCATCCTCCTGATGCGATCGCCGAACTGGGTGCTCTGGCTGGTCTTCGGCATCACGGCGCCTCTCGCGGTCGCCTCCGGGAGCGGCGACGGAGCTGCGGCCTCCGGCCTCAGTGCTATGGGCGGCACGGCCGCTCCGATGATGCCCTCTGCGATGAGCGCGACGCTGCTGGACGCGCACCTCGCGCGAGTGGGCGAATTCCTGCCATTCCTCGCGTTCGCGCCGCTCACGGTGCTCGGCGTGCTTCCCCCGATGATGCTCGGCCTGCTCATGGCTCGGCACGGGCTGCTCGAGCGTCCGTGGGAGCACGCTCGCGCCGTCCGGCTGATCGCGATCGGCGGCGTCTCGGCGGCGATCGCGGGCGGCATCCCCTTCGCGGCCGGGTTGGCGCTCGGGTTCGAGCCCGGCCCCGTGTGGCTGCTGGCAGGGTCGCTGCATGCAGCCACCGGCATCCTCGCCGGTGCCGGCTACGCGGCACTCTTCGCGCTCATCGTCGCCCGCACGCAGCGCTCCGGTGCAGCGCCTGGCCCTGTGGTCGGGGCGCTCACCGCTCTCGGACGCCGCTCCATGTCCGGCTACCTCGCGCAGTCGGTGATCTTCCTCCTGATCATGCCCGCCTGGTCGTTTGGCCTCGGCGCGACCGCGGGAACCGGGACCGCATTCCTCATCGGCACGGGCACCTGGCTCGTCACGCTCCTCGGCGCCGTCCTCCTCGAGCGGGCTGGCAAGCAGGGACCTGCGGAATGGGCGATCCGGAGGCTCAGCTACGGGCGACCTCCCGCGAGCGCGGTCGTACGATAAGCGGCATGCAGACGAAGAGGCTCTACCGCGACGGGCAACGGGTCGGCGGCGAGCATTCGCTCACCAATCTCGCTGAGCATCGAGCGGCGGGGAACTGCACCGTCTGGGTCGACCTCTCGCTCGACGAGGTGGGCGCACTCGACGAACTCGCGACGCTGCTCGACCTGCACCAGCTCGCCGTCGAAGATGCGAGGTCGCACCTCGAACGGCCGCGCCTCGCTCGCTTCGACTCGCATCTGCTGCTCACGCTCTCGAGCTCCGAGTGCGACGAGGAAGGCGCCGTCACGATCTCGCGGCTGACGGCGTTCATCCTGCCCGGCATCCTCGTCACCGTGCATGAGGCCGAGTTCCCCATCGAGGCCGTCGCGAAGCGTCTCGACGAGAACGAGGAGCTCTCAACGTACGGGGTGCCCTGGCTCGTCTGGGGGCTGCTCGACGTCGTCGTCGACAGCCACACCGACTCGGTCGCGCGCCTCGACGAGGTCATCGAGGCGCTCAGCGACGGGCTGTTCAGCGAGCGCCCTGACACCAGCGAGGTGCAGCGCCGCGCGTTCACGCTGCGCCGGAGCGTCTCGAAGCTCCGCCACGCCACCCTCCCCCTCAAGGAGGTCATCACCCTCCTCATCCACCAGGGCGAGGAGAAGGTCGCGCCGGAGCTGCACCCCTACTTCGCGGACGTCGGCGACCACGCGGGGCTCGCAGCGGACTGGTCGGAGACGCTCGCCGAGCACATCTCGACGGCCATCGAGACGAGCATCGCCCTGCAGGGCAACAAGATGAACGAGATCATGAAGAAGGTCACCGGCTGGGCCGCGATCATCGCCGTGCCAACCGCCATCACGGGCTTCTTCGGCATGAACGTCGACTTCCCCGGCCACAACGAGGTCGAGGGGCTCATCGCGTCCGTCGCCCTCGTCATCGGCTCGTCAGTGGTGCTCTACATCGTCTTCAAGAAGCGCGACTGGCTGTAAGCCGGCCTCGTGACCATACCCACGCAAGAGACCTGTGGGGTGCGCATCCGAATCTTTCGAAGCGGATGCGCACCCCACAGGTCTGTGCGCGTGAGCGGTTCGGGTCAGGCCGTGACGCGCTCCTGGTCGATGACCTGCGCGCTCTTGGCGTCGCGCGAGTGGTCAGTCGAGCCGTGCACGTCCTCGTTCATGGTCGCCTCGTCGAACGGGGCCCCACCGCTGAGCACGAGGTCGACGCGCTGCTTGTCGATCTCCTTCGTCCACGTTCCGACGAGCACCGTCGCGACGGCGTTGCCCGTGAAGTTCGTGAGCGCACGAGCCTCCGACATGAAGCGATCGATGCCGACGATCACGCCGACCCCATCCACGAGATCGGGGCGGTGCGCCTGCAGACCACCGGCGAGCGTCGCCAGGCCAGCTCCCGTGACACCTGCCGCGCCCTTCGAGGCGATCATCATGAAGACCAGCAGCGAGACCTGCTCGCCGATCGAGAGCGGCGTGCCCATCGCGCTGGCGATGAACAGCGACGCCATCGTCAGGTAGATGGCCGTTCCGTCGAGGTTGAACGAGTATCCGGTGGGAATCGTGATGCCCGCAACCGACTTCGAGACGCCGACGTGCTCCATCTTCGCGATGAGCCGCGGCAACGCGACCTCGCTCGAAGACGTCGACACGATGAGCAGGTACTCGCGGCCGAGGAACTTCATGAGCTTGAAGATGTTGACGCGGGCCACGAGCCAGAGCAGCGAGCCGAGCACCACCACGATGAAGAGGGCGCACGTGATGTAGAACGCGACCATGAGCGTGCCGAGCGCGATGACCGCGTCGATGCCCGTCGCCCCGACGACCGCCGCGATAGCGCCGAACGCGCCGACCGGAGCGACCCACATGATCATGCCGAGCACGCGGAACACGAGCGCCTGGATCTGCGCGATCGCGTCGATGATCGGTGCCGCCTTGGTGCCCATCTTCTGCAGACCGAAGCCGAGGAGCAGGGCCACGAACAGCACCTGGAGGATGCTGCCGTCGGTGAGGGATGAGAACAGCGAGGTCGGGATGATGCCGAGCAGGAAGTCGGCAGTGCCCTCGCTCTTGGACGCATCCGCCTCGTACGACGCGCTCGCGATGTTGAGGCCCTCACCCGGGTGGATGAAGTTGCCGACGACCATGCCGATGCCGAGGGCGAACGTGGACATCGTGATGAAGTAGAGCAGCGCGAGCCCACCGACCTTGCCGACTGTCGCGGCCTTCGCGATGGAGCCGACGCCGAGCACGATCGTGCAGAAGATGATGGGGGCGATCATCATCTTGATGAGCGCCACGAACGCCTCGCCGACGGGCTTGAGGGCCTTCCCGAACTCCGGGAGGACGAGGCCGACCGTGATACCTGCGAGGACGGCGATGATGACCGCGATGTAGAGCCAGTGAGTCTTGTCGATGCCGCGCTTGCGGGGTGCCTTGGTGTCCTGAGATGTGAGCGCCATTGCTGCCTTCTCTCCTTTGAGATCCGACGCGAGCTGCGTCGGGAACGATGGATTGAGCATCCGCTCACCGGCCTCGCCGTCGCGACTTGCGTTCATACTGTTTTCAGTGCGGCGCGCAGCAACGCGTTCTGATGCGGGCCGCCCACCGACGCAGAGGAGGCGCCGTGCGATTCGCAAGCTGGAGCGTCGCGACCCGACTCTTCGTGCTGCAGTTCGTCGCGATCCTCGCGCTCACCTGTGTCGGCGTCGCGATCGTGTGGGCGGATGCGCGCCGCGAGGCGGAGGACGACGCCGCGCTGCGCAGCCTGGCCGTCGCCGAGACGATCGCCCACGACCCCTTCGTCGTCGAGCAGCTCGCCAGCGACGACCCGAGCAGCACCCTCCAGCCGTACGCGATCGCGATCTCCGACTCCACCGGAATCGACTTCGTGACGATCATGGACACGGACCGGGTGCGCATCACGCACCGCAACCCGGAGGAGATCGGACGCCTCTTCCAGGGCAACATCGACGCGGCCCTCGGTGGCTCGACCTTCACCGAGACCTACACGGGGACGCTCGGCCCCTCGGTGCGCGCCGTGGCCCCCATCTGGGACGACGGCGAGGTCGTCGCCCTCATCTCGGCCGGCGTCACCGTGTCGAACGCGCACGTCGCGACGGGCTCCCGCATCGCCCTGATCCTCTGGTCGGCACTCGGGGCCCTGCTCATCGGCGCCGCCGGGGCGTGGGTGCTGAGCCGATACCTGCGGCGAGTGACCGACAACCGGGGCCCGGAGGACCTCGCGCGCATGTTCGCCTACTACGAGGGCGTGCTGCGCTCGATCGACGAGGGGCTCGTGCTCATCGACACGAAGGGCCGGATCGCGCTCACCAATGTGCGTGCCGCCGAGTACCTCGGCCTGCCGCCGTTCGACCCGCAGGCCGCCCCGATTCCCGTGCGCGACCTCGACGCCCCGGAGATCCTGATCGACGTCATGCTCCGGGGTGACGTCGTCGTCGACGAGATCGTCGTCACCGAACGGCACGTGCTCGTCGTCAACTGCGAAGCCGTGGTGGCACGCGGACCTGGCCAGGATGCAGCCCGCTTCGCCGGCACGGTCGTCACGCTGCGCGACCACTCGCGCATCGAGGAGCTGAGCGGGGAGCTCGAGACCTCCCAGACCCTCGCCGCGGCGCTCCGCTCGCAAGCACACGAATTCGCGAACCGCCTGCACACGATCATCGCGCTCATCGAGCTCGGCCGGCCAGAGGAAGCGATGCGGCTCGCGAGCTCCACGCTCGACGTCAGCCAGGAACTCGCCGACCGCCTCGTGCGCGCCATCGAGGACCCGGTGCTCGTCGCACTCCTGCTCGGGAAATCGGCGCAGGCCGACGAGATGGACGTGCGCTTCGAGCTGCACCTGCCCGACCGGGTTCCCGCGAGCGCCTCGGCGAGGGACCTCATCACGATCGTCGGCAACCTCATCGACAACGCCCTCGAGGCCGCCAGGGCGACGCCAGCTCCCGCCGTGCGGGTGCTGGTCGAAGAGCTGGACGGCGAGGTGCTCATCGAGGTGAGCGACAGCGGGGACGGACCCGACCCCGTGTTCCTCGGGCGCATCTTCGATTTCGGCGTCTCCGGAAAACCAGGAAAGGGTCGAGGGGTTGGACTGGCCCTGGTCCGTCAGGCCGTGCGCAGGTCGGGCGGCAGCATCGACGTGGACGGGTCGGCCTTCACCGTCTGCCTGCCGGTGCGCGCCTCGGAGCTCACGCCGAGCGGGGCTTCTCGAGAGAGGACAGGCGAAGATGACCGGTGACCAGACGACACCTCGAGCGCCCCTGCATGTGCTCGTGGTCGACGACGAGCCGCTGACCGCGCAGGCCCACGCCTCCTACGTCGAGCGTCTGCCGGGGTTCCGCACCGTCGCCGTCGTGGGCTCCGCATCCGCGGCCATCCTCGCCGTCCGTGCCGCCGCAGTCGGTGACGCTGAGCGCATCGACGTCATCCTCCTCGACATCAACATGCCGGACGCCACCGGCATCGACGTCGCACGGAGGCTCAGAGCGGAAGGTCACGACGTCGACATCATCGCCGTCACGGCCGTGCGCGAGGCGGCCACCGTCAAGCAGGCGGTGTCGCTCGGCATCGCCCACTACCTGCTCAAGCCGTTCACGTTCCAGACCTTCGCGGAGAAGCTCGGGGCCCTCCGCGAGTACCGAGCCGGCCTCTTCGACCACGTCGTGTCGAGCCAGGACGAAGTCGATCAGACCCTCGCGTCGCTCCGCCAGGCCACACCCCAGGCGAGCCTCCCCAAGGGGCTCACGAGCGAGACGCTCGCAGCCGTCATCACGGCCCTCCGCTCGCTCAAGGCGGGAACTGGCATCTCCGCGAAGGAACTCTCGGAGCAGCTGACGCTCTCCCGCGTCACCGCGCGCCGCTACCTCGAGTACCTGGTCGACACGTCCGCCGCCGAGCGCACACCCAGGTACGGCACGCCGGGCCGGCCTGAGCTCGAATACCGCCTCGCCTGATCCGCGTGGAGGCTTCGTCACCTTTCGGACAGCCGGGAGGAGTAATCTCCGGAAAATGATCACCGTCGGCATGAGCACCTCCTGCACGTTTCCGAAGTCTGTCGAGACGTCCTTCCAGATAGCTCGCGATGCGGGTTTCGATGGCATGGAGATCATGATCTCGACCGATCAGACCTCGAGAAGCGTGGATGCCCTCAAACGCCTTATCGACAAGTACCAGCTGCCGGTGCTCGCCGTACACGCCCCCGTGCTGCTGTTCACGCAGTTCGTGTGGGGCAGGGATCAGCGCACGAAGCTGCAGCGTTCCGCCGAGCTTGCACGCGACATCGGCGCGTCCACCGTTGTCGTCCACCCGCCGTTCCGATGGCAGTCGGGATACGCGGAGAACTTCCTCGACATCGTCCGCGAGATCAACGCGGACACCGGCACTGAGATCGCCGTCGAGAACATGTTCCCGTGGAAGGTCTCCGGGCGTGCGCTGCAGGCGTACAAGCCTGGCATCGACCCCGTCGATATGGACTGCGACGCCATCACCCTCGACTTCTCGCACGCGGCGCTCTCCGGCCGCGACTCCCTGCAGATGGCGAAGGCCGCGGGTGACCGCCTGCGACACATCCACCTCTGCGACGGGCAGGCCCCCGAAGCGAACGACAAGCTCTTCGACGAGCACCTCGCGCCAGGCGAGGGCGGCCAACCCGTCGCGGAGACGCTGCAGTACCTCGCCTCGATCGGCTGGTCCGGGCACGTCGTTGCCGAGGTCAACACTCGCAAGGCCAAGAACGAGGCCGACCGCCTTCGCATGCTGCGCGAGACCGTGGCGTTCGCCCACGACCACCTGCAGCTCGGTCGCTCGGTCCCAGACGCCGTCTAGCGAGGCGCGCCCCGCGTCTGCCCACCTCGACCCTCCGGGCCCCGCTGACCCGAATACCCCCCGACTCGGGCTGGAAACCTCACTTCCTGCTGGAAAACTTCCCGCGCCGAAGCGAGGTTCCCATCCCGAGACGAGTGGCTGCGGGGCCCCGACCGGCCCAGACGCGGCGCTACGCGGCGACGAGTTCCCGGCGGCCCGCGACGAGGCCCGCGACGAGCGACGGCTTCGAGCGCCGCCTGCGGCCGATGACGAGACTCGCGGCCCCGAACGCGACCGCGGCGATCACCAGCATGCCGACCGCCGCCATGACGACACCGGATGCGCTGCCTCCCGAGTAGGCGAGCTGCAGCCCGGCAGCGAGGTGCGTTCCGGGGAGCAGTCCGGAGAGCATCTCGACGAACGGGGACTTCAGCTCGAGGGGCACGAGTCCGCGCATCGCGAGCACCTGGATGCTCAGCAGCCCGACCGAGGCGACGGCCGCGGCTCGCCTCCCCCAGAGGGTCGTGAACAGCAGGTGCACGCCGATGAGGGCAAGCGCGCAGAGGGCACCGAGGCCGAGCGTCGCGAAGGCCGCGGTGACGGGCACTCCCACGAAGCCGTGGGCGATGACCATGACGGCGAAGAGCACGGCCGCGAGTGGCAGCAGCATGCGCCTGGTGGCGTCGAGCAGGATCCGCCCGTTCGATGCCATCGAGGCGTAGGCCTCGGTCGGCACGAGGCGGCGCATGAGGGTGGTCGCAAGGGCGGCGAGCCAGAGCGCGAGGGGCAGGATGAGGGCGGTGAGGATCTCGCCGAAGCTCACCTCATGCTGCATGGTCTGGTTGGCCTGGACGGGGTTCGCGACGACTTCCGCGAGCGCGTCCGGGTCGCCGACGGCGTTCTCGGCCTGCACCGCGCCATCGCTCAGCCCTGTCGAGAGCTGGTTCGCGCCTGACGTGAGCTCGCCGACGCCCTCCTGGATCGGGGCGACGCCGTCGACGAGCAGCTGCTGCCCGTCGCGGAGCTGACCGAGACCGGTGGCGAGCGCGCTTGCACCGGTCTCCAGCTGGCTTCCCCCGGTGACGAGCTGGGATGCGCCGCTCTCGAGCTCGTCGCCCGCCGTGGCGAGGTCGGAGGCGCCCGTTGTGAGGCTGCTCGAGCCGGCAGAGAGCTGCGTGGCGCCGGTGTTGAGCTGGTCGATGCCGTCGGCGAGCGTGACGAGCCCTGTGCCGAGCGTCTTCAGGTCGGTCGCGCCGTCGGTGACGGCGGTGAGTTCGCCCGTTGCGCCGTCGAGGGTCGCGATGAGTCCGTCGACGCCGCCGGTCGTGCCTGCGAGGCCCTCGAGTTGCGTCTCGCACTCGGATTTGAGGGTCGGGTCGGCGAGAGCGGCGCACCAGGCGACAAGACCATCGGTGGAGTTGTTGAGGGCGACGAGCGCCGGCCTGATCTGCTCCTGGTAGGTCGCGGTGCCCTGCGTGACGGCGGTGGAGTATCCCTCGAGCTGCGTGCCAGCGTCCGTGAGCTCCTGTCCACCGGTGCGGAGCCCTGGTGTCTGTGTCGCCAGCTGCCCGACGCCCGCCGCGAGCTGGTCGGCGCCACTCGTGTACTGCGTGACGCCCGCCGAGAGCTGGTCGACACCAGCCGTGTACTGTGTGATGCCGCTCGAGAGCTGTCCGACGCCGGAGACGTACGTCGTCACTCCGGTCGAGAGCTCGCTGGCGCCGTCGGCGCTCTGCACGAGCCCCGACGAGAGCTCGCTCTGGCCGTCAGCGAACTGCGCGAGGCCGGAGCCGAGCTGGGTACCCCCGTCGGCGAGCTGCGAGGCTCCGTCGGCTGCGTCTCGCAGCGACGTCGCCGTCTGTCCGATGCCGTCGAAGAGCTGGACGGCGACCATCTCGGTGACCTGGGTGCCGAACTGTGCGGTGAGCGCGTCCGAGAGCCCGTTGGCGATGGCGGGTGAGAGGTAGTCGTGGGATTGGTCGGTGGTCACGTCGATCGTGGCCGGCTTCGCTCCCTCGTCGGCGATGCCCGTGATGCGGGCGGAGAAGTCCTCTGGAATGGTGACGACGACGTACGCCGAGCCGTCTTCCAGCGCGGCTCTGGCGGTCTCGGCGTTGGCGAGCTGCCAGTCGAAGCCAGTCGCGGTGTCCGGATCGGTGAGCGCGCTGACGACGAGCCTGCCCGCGATGACGGTCGTCTCGGTGCCGTCTGGCGCGGTCTGGGTCTGCATCTCGTCGTTGTTCACGATCATGGCCGGGATCGCCGAGGTGCGGGCCTCGGCGCCGGCGAGGCCTGCGAAGTAGGCGCCGGCGACGATGAGGGGCACGAGGATCGCGACGAGGAGGTTGCGCAGGCGTCGGCGGCGCAGGGCCCCGCGGTCGGCCGTGACGGCGTGGAGGACGGCGGCGCTCATGCGAGTGCTCCCTTGTGCGTGCTGGTTGCTGGGTGCGTGGTGTCTGGTGCGTCGGCGGATGCGCCCGGCTGGGCATCGAGGCGGATGCGTCCGGCTGGGCGGCGGATCCCGCCGATGATGGCGGCGGGGTCGAGACCGCTCGGCAGCCCGAGCACGATCGTCGTCTCGGGGGCGGTGAACGCGCTCGTCTCCGCGAGGAGGGTCGCGGCGAGGCGGGTCGCCGCCTCGGTTTCGGCTCCCGGACCGAGGTCGAGGATCAGGACCTCTGGTCTCTCCGCGAGGGCGATGCGTGCCAGCGCGACACCTCGCGCTGCTTGGCGGAGTTCGCCGAGGCTCGTGTCGGCCTGTACCCGCGGCGAGCCGTCGTGCAGTCTGGAGGCGGCGGCGGATATCTCGGCGACACCCTGCTCGATGAGCTGGCCGGGCACCGCTCCCTCTGCGGCGCGGCGGCCGAGGCGCAGTCGCTCCTCGAGGAGGGCCCCGACGGTGAGTTCCGCTGATCTTGCGTCCAGCGTCGAGGCGTCGACGACCGCGACGCGCCGCATGAGAGCGCTCTCGTCGCCGGGGGTGAGGTGCCCGTGCGCGTGAGCGTGCCCGCTGACCGGGGCGATGCGACCGGCGAGCGTCGCGGCGAGGAGTCGACGCTCGGCGAGCTGCCCTTCGACGAGCAGCACTCCGCCGCGTTCGATACCGCCGGTGACCGGGCGCGTCCTCGTGGATTCGGCGCCGGCGACGAGGTTGTCCATGGCGATGCCGTCCGGCTGGTCTCGCATCCACTCGGCGTTCTGGCGGTAGTGGCGGAGGTGCTCCCCCTCGACGTCGAGGTCGGGGAGGATGCGCTCGAGCCAGGCCGGCAGCGCCCAGGCGCGGTTGCCGAGCATTGCCATGATGGCGGGCACCAGGGTCATGCGGACGAGGAACGCGTCAAAGAAGATCCCGGCGGCGAGCCCTAGGGCGATCGCCTTGATGACTCCGGCGCCCTCCGGCACGAACGCTGCGAAGACGAAGAACATGATGAGCGCCGCCGCCGTGACGACCCTCGCGCCGTTCGCGAAGCCCGACTCGACGGCTTCCCTGGCGTTCCCGCTGCGCACGTATGCCTCTCGCATGCCGGAGACGAGGAAGACCTCGTAGTCCATGGCCAGGCCGAAGATGATCGCCATGAGCAGGATGGGCATGAAGCTGATGATGGGGCCCGGCACGACGTGGAGGGCATCGGCGAACCACCCCCACTGGAAGATCGCGACGACCACGCCGAAGGCAGCGAACACGCTCAGGAGGAAGCTCAGCGCCGCCTTGAGCGGGACGAGGATCGACCGGAACACCATCATGAGCAGGAAGAAGCTGAGCCCGACGACCACTGCGGCGAATGGCAGGAGCGCCTGGTTGAGTCGGTCGGAGATGTCGAGCGCGATCGCCGTCGCGCCCGTCACCGAGGTCGTCATGCCGGTCTCGGACTCGAGCTCATCTCCGAGGTCGCGGATCTCGCCGACGACCCTGAGGGTCTCGTCGTCGTCGGGCCCCGTCGACGGCACCACCTGGATGATCGCGGAGTCGACTGTCAGGTTCGGCAGCGGGTCGCCGACCGTCTCGACGCCGTCCACCTCGGCCACGCGGTCGGCGATGAGCTGCAGGTCGTCGAGCAGCGTCTCGTTGTCCCCCTGCGTGATGTCGACCATCACGATGAGAGGCCCGTTGGCACCCGGCCCGAAGTGCTCGGAGACGAGGTCGTAGCCGACGTGCGCGACGCTGTCCTCGGGTTCGGAGGCACCGGAGGGCAGTGCGAGCTTGAGGTCGAGGGCAGGGATCGCGAGTGTTCCGAGGATGGCCACGACGGCGAGCGCAAATGCCAACGGCGCCTTCATGACGAGCCGGACCCATCTGCGCCCCATCGTCGGCTTCGCGTTCGCGCCGGTTTCGCGTCGGAACGCACGCGAGCCGGCCTTTGGGCGCATCCGCTCACCCGCGAAGCCGAGGAGGGCGGGCACCAGCGTGATGACGGCGGCCATGGCGGCGAACACGGCGCCGGCTGCGGCGACGCCCATGACGCTGAGGAATGGGATGCCGACGATCATGAGTCCGAGGAGAGCGATCATGACGGTCACGCCGGCGAAGACGACGGCGTTGCCTGCCGTGCCGACGGCGGTTGCGGTCGACTCTTCAGGGTCCATTCCGTTCGCGAGCTGCGTGCGGTGGCGCGATACGACGAAGAGCGCGTAGTCGATGCCGACGGCGAGGCCGATCATGACCGCGAGCAGCGGGGTCGCGCTCGAGACGACCACGAACTTCGCGGCGAAGAGGATGCCGCCCATCGTCACGCCGACTCCCACGATCGCGGACGCGAGCGGAAGGCCAGCGGCGAGCACCGACCCGAAGGTGACGAGCAGCACGATCGCCGCGAAGACGACGCCGACGATCTCGGTCGGCGTGAGCCCGTATTCGAGGTTCTGGAAGATCTGCCCGTCGAACCCGACCTGGAGGCCTGAGCTCTCGAGCGAGGTGCCGATCTCGGTCACCTCGGCGATGAGCTCCTCGCTGATGTCCTCGGTCGTGCCGTCGAACTGCACTCGGATGATCCCGGCCTCGGCGTCGTCGGACACCGCGTCGGTCGCGTACTCGGAGAACGGCGAGAGCGCCTGGCTGACGCCGTCGAGCTCGCCGAGCTGGTCTGCGGCATCCTCGATGGCGCCCCTATACGGCGCGTCTTCGACGGACTCGCCCGCCGGGGTCACGACGACGATGCTCGCGCTTGCACCCGCCGCCTCGGGGAACACCTCGCCCAGGCGGTCGAGCGCCGCCTGCGACTGGGTGCCGGGGATCGCGAACGACTCCTTGAGCGCCCCGCCGGCGGCGACGCCGACGCCGAGCGCGACGGCGAGCAGGAGGATCCACGCGGAGAGCACACGCCACGGGTGGCGGTAGGAGCCTCGGGCGATTCGGAAGAGAAGTAGGGCCATGAGTTCGTTGCCTGCCTGTCGACTACCGGCGCGTGGCCGAGATGAAGGTGAGCGCGGCGACGAGCTCGTCGCGTGTCGGCTCCTGCGTGCGAGCCTCGCCTGGGATGTTCTCGTTGGCGAGGCAGTAGGTGACACCGGCGAGCCCGATGGCGATGCGGAGCGCTCGGTCGGGGTCGTCGTCGGAGAGGGCGACGACGAGCCGCTCGATGATGGGATCGACCCTGGTCGCGATGAACTCGCCAGCTCCCGTGCTGCGATGGTTCACGAACATGTGCACGGCGAGGCGGTGCTCGAGGAGGAAGTCGACGAAGGGGCCCACGAGTCGCTCGTCCTCCGAGCCGATGTCGAGGTGCTGCAGCGAGTCCACGAGCTGCTCGAACGCGCCGAGGGCTTCGAGCACTGCCTCCTCGAAGAGCCCTTGCTTCGAGCCGAAGTGGTAGAGCAGGTTGGCCTTCGTGTAGCCGGCCTTGCTGGCGATCTCCTGCAGCGATGCCCCCTCGTAGCCGTGCGCCGCGAACTCGACGAGGGCCGCCTGCTTGAGGAGGTCGGTCGGATGCTTGCGCTGCGCCGATCGGTGCGGCTCGGCCGGCTTGGCCGGCTTGGCCTCGGGTTGGGGGTCGCTCGTGGTGGACTGCTGCTCGCTCACCCGGCGAGTCTATTGACCGAACGGTCAGACTTCAACCGATCGGTCAGGATGACCTCACGGCACTCTCCAAGGACCAGCCAGGCGACACCGCTACTCTGACGAGGTCCACCAGAACGTCGGCGCGGTCACAACGACGCGACCCCGGCACAAGCAGGGAGCGGAAGCCATGCGCAAATTCCTCACCAACGGCGCGATCCTGTCCTCGGTCTTCGGCATCGTCGGCGTCGTCCGACAGACATCGACGGAGACCAAGCGCTGGCGAGCGGTGCTCGTCTGGCTCGCCTGGGGCATCTCGACCGCCCTCGCGATCAGCGCGGTCATGGACGATGCGAACCAGCGGAAGCTCGAGCTCGACTAACAATCCGTGCGGCGTGCGGCGTGTCTATCGACGCGCCGCACGAACGCCGTGAGACTAGTGCTGTCTCATTCCGGGTCGGATGACCTGTCCCGGTGCAAGAGCCCACAATCCCGGTGCAGAAAGGGGACTCCGTGTTCGGTTGGTTCCGCAAGCGGCGACACCCCGAGGGTGAAGCCCCGTCGACGACAGACTCGACGCAGCCCACCCCCCAGCACGGAGCAGCCATGCCTCCGGCGCTCCCCCAGCAGCAGCTGAGCGCGATCCCAGCGCCCATCCCCGCTGCCTCGGCACCCTCAGCGCGACCGGCGATGCCGCTCGGCGGCCACCCCAACTTCTCTGGCCTCGAGCGCCCGGGCAGCGAGTTGGAACCCCCTCGCCTGCTTGAGCCGAGCGCCATCATGAGCGACGAGGCCCGCGAAGAGCTCACCCTCCTGCTCGACGACATGTTCGGAGCCGAAGGCCGCTACCGCCTCGAGTGGCGCCCCGATCGCGAGCCCGGCGACGACGCCATGTTCTCCGAGATCATGGTCGCCGACCTCGTCCGGCGCATCCAGAACACGCTCGGAACGGTCGCAGCGCTGGAGGCGGGAGATGAAGCCCCCGCACGCCTCGCACCAGTGAGCGAGCAGGAACGCCAGCGCGCCATCGAGACGTTTCTGAAGCCAGAGGAGTCACTCGAAGACCTCGTCGAGACCGTGACCCCGCGCCCGGCGGACATCGCCGCACGCGCGTCCGTCACCGTCGAGCGCAAGATCGCCTGAGCCTCCCGCCCAGCGGACTGCACAGCAGAGAACCCCGGTCCGAACTCGGACCGGGGTTCTCTGCGTACGGGGGTTCTCCGGGTACAGGCGATTGCGCCTACACGGCGAAGTACGGCAGGAGACCCGCGAAGATCACCGCGATGACGATCAGGTACCAGACGATGATGATCGTCAGCAGGAAGGGGGCGAGCTTGTCGCCCACACGCTTGGCCGCCGCGCCGAGGTGCCCCTGGACCAGGTTGAAGATCGTTCCGGTCGACACGAGCGGAATCGTCGCCGCCCAGATGATCATGCACCAGAGGCAGAGGCGGGCCAGCTCGAAAGCGCTGTACCACTGCAGGTAGCTCACGAGCGCGGCGGCGCCGACAAGGCCCACCTGGAACGCCACCCAGAACCACCGGCGGTAGCTCGCGCCGGCGAAGATGCCCGCACCGATCGCCACCGTGATCGAGAACGTCACGAGGCCGATGATGATGTTCGGGAAACCGAGGATCGCACCGGCCGACGACTGCATTGCGGGCCCGCACGTGACGAAGAGACTCAGGTCGCAGACGAGCGCCTCGGTCGGCGCCTGCAGCTTGTGGATGTACTCGACGGTCAGGAAGAAGCTCGCGAGCAGCCCGACACCGCCGAAGACGATGAGCGCCCACGCCACGTTCTTGGGCGTGCGGACGAGCCAGGGCAGCTTGGCTGCGCCGCCCCGCTCGTCCTCGACAGCCTCGGCCAGTTCAGGAGAGCTCGCCACGGTGCGCCCCGCTACTCGCCGGTGTTCGCGGTGCCGACGAGTCCCATGAGGGTCTCGACGTCGGGCGGCGTCTGCTGGATCTCGCCGTCGATGAGGATGGTCGGCGTTCCGTTGATGCCGGCGGCGCGCGCGGCGGTCGTGTTGGACGCAGCCCAGCTCGAGAATTCGCCGTTCGTGGTGTCGGCGAGTGCCTTCTGGTTGGTCACGCCGAGCTGACCGAGCGCGGACGCGTAGTCGGCGGGGCCCCATGAGGTCTGCGTCTCCGCCGGGATGCTGAAGAGGCCATCGTGGACCTCGAAGAACGCGCCAGGCTCGTTGGCGACGGTCGATGCGATGGCCGCAGCGGCCTCTGCACCGTAGGGCGCCACGATGTTGATGGCGTGGTACGTCACCTGGACGTCGCCGGCCGCGACGAGGTCGTTGTACACGGCCCCGGTCTGCTCGTGGTAGTCCACGCAGTGCGGGCAGGAGTAGTCGAAGTAGTAGTCGATCTTGACCGGTGCATCAGCTGCCCCGACGACGATCGCCGAGTTGTCGACGACCTCGATGGGCTGCTCCACGCTCGAGCCATCGAGTCGTCCGACTGCGACGGTGCCCTCTGCCGAGATCTCGATCTTCTTGCCGAACCAGGTCGAGCCGAACACGGCGAGCAGCACGATCGCGCCGAGCACGACCACGGCACCGACGATGATGCCGACCTGCGTCAGCACACGCGTGCGCTTGGCGCGCGCTTCCTCCTGCTTGCGGATGGCGTTCGCCTCCTCGCGAAGCTTCTGGATGTGTTCGCGGTTCTTGTCTGCCATTGCGGCTCTCCTCGGGTTCGACGACCGGCGTCATTGTACGTGAGATCATTTTGTGACCTTCACATAAATACTTGCGGCCACAACTATTACATTGTGCACCCCCAAGAACCTCATGACCCCCAGGGAGCAGATGCCGTGAGTTCCATGTTCCGCTCGCTCAGTGAACGGAACTACCGCATCTGGTTCGCCGGGTCGCTGACCTCCAACGTCGGCACGTGGATGCAGCGCACCGCGCAGTCGTGGATCGTGCTGACGGAGCTCACGGACAACGACGCCACCGCGCTCGGCGTCGTCATGGCCCTGCAGTTCGGGCCGCAACTCCTGCTCGCCCCGTACGCTGGCGTCATCGCCGACAGGCTCTCGAAGCGCAAGGTGCTCATCTGGACCCAGGCCGTCATGGCGGTCCTCGCCCTCGCGCTCGGCGCGATCGTGACCGCAGGAGTCGCGGAACTCTGGCACGTCTACGTCTTCGCGCTGCTGCTCGGCTGCGCGGCCTCCCTCGACGCGCCAGCACGACAGGCCTTCGTCTCCGAGGTCGTGGGCCTCAAGCTGCTCTCGAACGCCGTGGCGCTCAACTCGGCGTCCTTCAACGGGGCGAGGATGCTCGGGCCGGCCGTCGCCGGGGTCCTCACGGTCCTCATCGGCGCGGGGCCAGTGATCCTCGTCAACGCGCTCACCTACCTTGCGACGATCGCGGCGCTCCTGGCGATGCGCACCTCGGAGCTGCTTCCCTCTCCCCCGTCGAAACGGGGCCGGGGGCAGATCCGAGAGGGCATCCGCTACGTCGCGAAGCGGCCGGACATCCTCGCAGTGCTCGTGCTCGTGTTCCTCCTCGGCACCTTCGGCCTGAACTTCCCCATCTACACCGCGACCATGACGACCATGGAGTTCCAGGGCGGCGCGGACAGCTTCGGGCTCCTGTCATCCATCCTCGCGATCGGCTCGCTCGGGGGCGCACTGCTCGCGGCCAAACGCGAACGAGCGAGATTCCGCGTCCTGCTCTCCTCGAGCGCATTCTTTGCGCTCAGTTGCCTGGCGGCGGCACTCGCGCCCACGTTCTGGCTCTTCGCCATCGCCCTCATCCCCATCGGCTTCACGTCCCTCAGCGCCATCACGACGGCAAACGCGCTCGTCCAGGGAAGCGTCGAGCCGTCCATGCGCGGCCGGGTCCTGTCCTTGTACATGGCGATCTTCCTCGGCGGCACGCCGATCGGCGCCCCGGTCATGGGATGGATCGTCGAACTCTTCGGACCGCGGGCAGCCCTGCTCGTCGGCGGCGCATCCGGCGCCGTGGGCGCGCTCCTCGCGGCCTGGATCCTGCACCGGGCAGGCGCGTTCCGATGGCGCGACCGACCCTGGCGGAACTTGGACGACCCGCGAGCAGACGAGCCCCTCTAGCCGCGCTCTCGGAGGCCGGCCTGCGCCCTTCCAGCCACCACGAGCCCGGGGACCGCTACGGGCATCCCGGGAGAGTGGCAGGCCGTATGCGTGCCTCAGTGCGCGCCGAGGACCCGCCTGAGGTGGGCGTTGTCGAACACGCCCTCCGGGTCGAGGCGCTCGCGCGCCGTGTGGAAGTCCCCGAAACGGGTGATGACGTGCTTGAACTCCTCCGCGCGTACCGTGTGGAAGCTGCCCCAGTGCGGCAGGCCTCCGAGACTGAGGAAGAGGTCCTCCGCTGCCGTGAAGATCGGGCGCGCGTCGAGCGTCGACGGCACTCGCACAGTGATGTTGCCCACGGTCTTCCCGTAGGCGTTGGAGAGGAACGCGTCGTCCGCGGCGGTCGTCGAGATGCGCACGGCGTAGGGAAGGTTCAGGTGAGCCCGCTCGAGGGTCTCGTCGAGTGCCCGCAGCACCTCAGGGGTCTCCGCGATCGGGAATGCGTACTCGAGGGACGCGAAGCGGACGGGAGCAGGCTCAGCAAGAGCTCGCATGGGCCCGAGCGTTGACTCGCCGACAGGATGCACGCGGTTGGCGAGCTTGTTCACGGCGGGGGTGAGCAGCGGCAGCGACTTCGACAGGCCGATGGCGAGCATCTCTCCGAGCGCACCGAAGGACGCTGAGCGCCGAGAGGGGGTCGGCTCGTCGGCGATCTCGCCGGACTCGCGGAAGCCCTGCGTCACGAACACCTCATCGGTGTGCGGACGCCAGCTCGCCGCGAAGTGGTCGGCGCCGGAGGCGAGCACCGCGAACTCATCGACGAGCCCGCTCATGCGCATCTGCTCTTCGGAGGTTCGGATGCGGTAGCCGGGCACGATGCGGAAGACGAGCTCCGTGAAGATCCCGAGGGCACCGAGGCTGAGCTTGACCGATGGCCACAGCTCGAGGTCCTGGTGGGCGCTGACCGTCACGAGCTCACCCGTACCCGACACGAGGGTCGCTGAGACGAGCTGGGACGAGAGGCTCGCGAAGCGAGCGCCCGTGCCGTGGCTGCCGGTGGCGACGGCGCCTCCCAGCGTCACTGCGGGGTTGTTCGGGAAGTTCTCGAGCTGCCAACCGTAGGTCTCGAGGAGTGCCCCTGCCTCGGCGATCGTCGTCCCAGCACCGAATGATGCTTCGTGGGTGTCGAGGTCGATCCAGTTCATCCCTCGGAGACCGCGAGTATCGAGCAGGATGTCCGGGGCGGCGGCGAGTGCGTTCGACGTGTGGCTCGCGCCGACGGGCCGAACGTGCCTGCCGCTCGTGTACGCCTCAGCGACGATCTGCTGCACCTCGAGCGGCGTCCTCGGAGCAACGATGCTCGTGGGATTCGCCCGTGCGGTTCGCGGCCAGTTCGCCCAAAGTTCACCGGGTGCATTCGTCACGGAATCTGCCTCCTCGTCGTCGGCGCGATCCGCGCCAAGCCAGTGCACGCCCATTCTGCCAGGCTCGCACCTCGGAGAATGCAGGCTCGCACGTCAGAGAATGCAAGAAGGCCCGGTAGCTGGCGAGAGCTACCGGGCCTATCTCGTACACCCCCTCGGACTTGAACCGAGAACCCATTGATTAAGAGTCAATTGCTCTGCCAATTGAGCTAGAGGTGCATGCCGTTACGTTTCCGTGGCGACCGAGAGAGCATAGCACTGTTTTGAACTCGAAGTCCAATCGGCCACAACATGCCACGATTGAGGGCATGACGACATCAACTCCGGCCCGCCTCGAGCCAGGTGCGAGCGCCCCCGACTTCACCCTCACCGACCAGGACGGCAGCACCGTCTCACTCGCCGACTACCGAGGCAAGCGAGTCATCCTCTACACGTACCCCGAAGCCTTCACCCCTGGATGCACAGCTGAGGCCTGCGACTTCCGCGAGAGCGACGCTCCGCTGCGCGCCGCCGGGTACACGATCCTCGGCATCTCGTCCGACGAGCCAGAGAAGCTGGCCGAGTTCCGCGAGGCGGAGCACCTCGACTTCACGCTCCTGAGCGACGCCGACCACGCAGTCCAGACGGCGTACGGCGCCTACGGGGAACGCAACAAGTACGGCCGAGTCGCCGTGGGCCCCATCCGATCGACCTTCGTCATCGACGAGCAGGGCGCCATCGAGCACGCCCTCTACAACGTCCGGGCGGCGGGCCACGTGGCGCGCATCCTGAAGCTGCTCGAGATCTAGCCTCGGGCGTCCACCTCGTCGTCGCGGCGGAGCGCACGGCCCGTTGCCGGATGCACCGCCGCGACGATCCCGAGGACACTGACCGCGACGAGCACCCAGCCAGCCCAGACGGCGATATCGCCCTGAAGGAACACCCAGGCGACTGCCAGCTGCATGATCTGCCACGTTATCGCCGCCCCGCGCACCCACGAGCGCAGGCGGAGCGTGGACACCGCGACGAGTGCGAGAAGCACAGCCCCGAGCAGCGCGAGACCAGCGAGCGCAAGGGATGAGGCGAGGAACTCGGCCTCCTGCGCGACCGTCTCGGCGATGAGGAACACCGTCGCCGCGGCGAGGATCGCGGCCTCCAGGATGAGCACTGCGGCGAGCAGAATGACGGTCGCTGGGCGCTTGGCCGTGCCTGGGCTCACGAATTACCCCTTGCCTGGAAAATCACGCTGTGGCAAAATCTTTCTCTAGGTAGAGATACCCGGAGGTATGCAAAATCGAGGCCAAGTCTATAGGCCTGTCACCGCATCCCGGGTTCACGAACTTCGCTCCCAGCGGAGCGTTTTTGTGCGCGAGGCGCACTCGATAAGGAGCACCACTGATGGATTGGCGCGATACTGCCGCCTGCTTGGACGCAGACCCCGAGCTCTTCTTCCCGGTCGGGAACACCGGCCCAGCTGTCGACCAGATCGATGCAGCGAAGGCCGTTTGCGCTTCCTGCAAGGTGACGGAGGTGTGCCTCCAGTACGCACTCGACACCGGTCAGGATTCCGGCGTCTGGGGCGGCCTCTCGGAAGACGAGCGCCGTGCACTCAAGCGTCGTGCAGCACGCGCACGACGCGCCTCCTGAGCTAGACCTAGCCCGCAGCTGGCCTGCGGATCGCCCGACGGGCGGCGCTCACGCGCCGCCCGTTTCGCGTTTCCAGCGGCTGGGGATGCGTAGCTTGACCTGCGTCCCCTCGCCAGGTTCCGAGTGCCACTCGATCGAGCCGCCCAGTTCGCCCTCGACGAGGGTGCGGACGATCTGCGTGCCGAGTCCGGCACCGATTCGCCCGGCGACGAACCCCGACCCCGTGTCTGCAACGGTGACGGAGAGCCCGCCTGGCGTCTGCTCGGCGGTCACCGTCACCTCGCCCTCCTGGCCGGCGAGCCCGTGCTCCACGGAGTTCGTGACCAGCTCCGTGAGCGCGAGCGCGAGCGGGGTGGCGTACTCGCTCGGCAGCGTGCCGAAGCGGCCGCTGACGACCGGCCGGACGACCGTGTTGGAGGACGAGGAGACCTCTGTGATGAGCTTCATCACTCTGAGGAACACCTCGTCGAAATCGACGGTCTGCGAGAAGCCGCCGGAGAGCGTGTCGTGGACCACGGCGATCGAGGAGACGCGACGCATCGCCTGGGTCAGGGATTCCCGTGCCTCGTCGCTTCGGGATCGTCGTGCCTGGATGCGCAGGAGCGCTGCGACCGTCTGGAGGTTGTTCTTGACGCGGTGATGGATCTCACGGATCGTGGCGTCCTTGGTGATGAGCTCCTGCTGCTGGTGCCTGACGTCCGTCGTGTCACGGCAGAGCACGATGGCGCCGGTGCGCTCGCCGTGCGCTCGGAGCGGCAGGGCGCGGAGCGTCACGGTGATGTCGCGGGCTTCGACGTCGGTCATCCAGGGGGCACGCCCGGTGACGACCAGGGGCAGCGCCTCGTCGACCGTGACCCTGCTCTTGTCGTGCACAAGCGCAGAGGCGACTTCCGAGAGCACCTCGCCCTCGAGCTCGCCCCCGAATCCGAGCTTGTTCATGGCACTGAGCGCGTTGGCGCTCGCGAAGGTGACGACGCCGTCCCTGTCGAGCCTGATGAGGCCGTCGGATGCGCGCGGTGCGCCGCGCCTTGAGATCTGGGGTGCCTCGGGGTCAGGGAATGCTCCCTCCTCGATCATGGCGAAGATCTCGTCGGCGCAATCGCGGAAGGTCTCTTCCTGGCGAGTGATGGACCGGGTGCTGCCGAGGTTCGTGTGCCGCGTGATGACGGCGATGGCGTGCTCGCTGACGCCCTCGCCTGGGAGGCGACAGAAGACCGGCGTCACGAGGAGCTGCGTCGGGATCTCGTCGAACCAGTCCGGCTCCGTGGAACGAACCGTGATGCCCTCTTCGTAGGCGCGTCGCACGGCGACGGCCCACTGCTCTCGCACGGTTTGTCCGATGAGGTCGCGGTAGAAGAGCGTCGGGGCGCTTGAGGGGCGGCCCTGTGCGACGGCGACGAAGTCATCGTCTTTCGTGTGCACCCAGAGCACCACGTCCGCGCACGAGAGATCGGTGAGGAGCTGCCAGTCGGCGCTCAGCTGCAGTATCCACGACTGCTCAGCTTCACTGAGGGTTCCGCGGCGCTGGAGTTGCGATGAGAGACTCGACACTCGGTCAGCTTAGGAGTTCTGACCTTGCAGTTCGCCACGACCGCGCCAGAATCCGCGAAATGCGGCTTTTCCTGAGTTCCGCACCCTGCTCGGCTGCTCCGCACCGACGGCTGAGCTCCCAGCGGCCGGGAGTATGTCTGACACGTAGCCGCCTATGGCACGCGCGAACCCGGAACGAGGGCTCGCGTAGGTCACCGGCTCGCCCGCGAGCACTGCGCGATCACAGGCAGCCTGGTCGAGCGGGATGAGTGCCCTCGCCTCGATGCCGGCGAATCTCGAGAGCACGTGCTTGATCTGGCCCGCCGCGCCCAGACCGACCGAGTCTGCTCGCACGCGGTTCACGATCACGTCCGTCGGGGTGTCTCCGATGATCTCGACGAGGTTCGTCCTCGCACGCAGGAATCGTTGAAGGCCAACGGCCTGCCCGTCCGCGAGCGCGATCACCCTGTCGGCGACGGTGAGGGACGTCAACGCCGCAGCCGAACGGCGTGGTGAGAACGCATCGCTCGCGATCTCGTCGTCGCTCTCGAGGCTGAAGCCGACATCGATGACGACGAGGTCGGCCACCTCTCGGCACTTCTCGAGCACCGTGAGCACCCGCTCGCGCGAGAGCTCAGGCCACCTGGATGGGTTCGCGATGCCGGTGAGGACAAGCAGCTCTCCCCTTCCGAAGGGAGGGGAGACGGCGATGCGCTCGAGCTCGGCACGTGTGAGCCGGGCCGCCCCCGCGAGCCGGCACGCGGCGGCGAAGCCTGGCGCCTCGTCGGTGATCCCGAGCATCGGGGCGAGGGAGCCGCCGAAGGTGTCTGCGTCGATGAGGAGCACGCGCTGGCCGGCGTCCGCCGCGCTGGACGCGACCGCTGCTGCGACGGTGGAGGCGCCTGGTGCGCCGTGAGGGCCCCAGACGGCCAGCAGCGTCCCCTTCCCCTCCGGATGCGCCCCGCGCAGCGGAGCCGTCCTGCCGCGCGAGCGAACGGCCGAGCGCTCATCGGCACGCCCGCCAGTGCGTCTTGCGCGCCTGCTCGCGGGGAGAGTCGCGCCAGCTGGCGCCTCCAGCTCGCGCGCGGACCGCCCTGGCAGCTCGTCGCGGGCGAGCTGGGGATCGATCGACGGCGGCCTCGCGAATGACACCGACTGCTGCGGGATGGGCCCGGTCGGCACATCTCGAGATGGATCGACGGCGCCGGAGGCCAACAGCACCTCGATCTCGCTCCAGCTCACCGCCGCGTCCACGATCTCTGTCACGGCAAGGGCCTCGGCATTGCGGCGCTCCAGGTCGCTGGAGACGAGGACGATGAACCGGGCGCGGAATCGCGAGCACGCGGACAGGCTGCGCGGAGTGAGCGTCTCCGGTGCGCCCTGCAGCAGGACGATGTCCGGCCGAAGCCGCTCGAGCGCCGCCGCCGCCGCGAGCCCTCCGGAGACCCTGTCGACGATGTCGTGGCCGGCCGCGATGATGCCCTCGAGAAGCCGGGCCTCGATCTCGAAGTCGATGGCCAACAGGATGCGCGACACGCTAGTTCCCCTGCTCGAGGAAAACCGGGACGAGCGCGAGCCGCGCATCGTTGTTGATGACGGCGAGCAGCGCAGGTATCTCGGGCTTCGGGAGGAGCAGCTCCACGCGATCTACCTGGCTGGAGGACAGCGTCCCTTCCCGCGGCAGGATTCTCGCGACGATGGCGTTGGCCGAGGCCATGACCGGCGCGCCGTAGCTTCCCGGAGAGCTTTCCTGACTCGCCCAGAGCTCGACCGCGCTGCCCGCGCCGAGCTCGGTGGGAAGCCCGCCGGTGATCTCGATGATCACTGAGGAACGGCTCGAGTCTGCGTCTCCGATGGCGGAGCGCGGCACGAGCTCGCCGGCTTGCACCGCCTGCGTCACGATGAACTCGCCCGCCGGGGCCGTTTCAGCACTCAGGTACGCCTCTGCGCTCGACCCGAGCGTGACCTCGAGCGCGACGAGATCACCCAGCGTGACGAGTTGCCCGGGAGCGATGGTCGAGGAGGCAGCGTAGGCGACCTCGGTTCGGTTGCCGACCACGAGGACCGCCACGACCCCCAGTACCGATGACGCCACGAGGAGGGCCCCGAGGAGGAGCCTCGGATCTACCCAGCGTCTCGGCTTTCGCCCCTTGACCGCGCTCATGCGTCTCTCCCCCATCGTCGGTCGCCCGAGATGGCGACCCCGCCATCGTGGCGCAGCGTGAGAGAAGGCGCAGAAGTTATCCACAGCACGTGACCAGCAGTGATCTGCGGGCGATAATCGACGACATGAACGCATCCGTTGACCCCCAGTCAATCGGCCGCTTCCTGACCCTCGCCGAGGTCTGCGAAATCCTCAACGTCACGATGGATATCGCGACGGGGCTCGTCCAGAGCGGAGAGCTGCCGGCTATCCGCATCGGTGGAGTCGGTGAGTGGCGAGTGGAGCGCACCGTGCTCGAGCAGTACATCGACGACCAGTACGAGTACCAGCGCCGTGTGGCCGCGCTCCGCCAAGGTGAGTTCGCGGACCTCGGAGACTTCCCTGCCGAAGCAGCAACGAAGGACAACGCGGTTCCCCGACTCCGACCGCTGCTCTAGTCGTCCCGTCGCCTCGATGACCGTGTTGGCGCTGGAGTGGAATCGGCGTCGGACGCCCGCACGGACGGGGCTTCGCCAACCAGCTCAGCTCAGTCGCCAGCGAGGATCACGAGGCGGAGGTCCTCGAACGGGATGATCCGGTAGGCGACGACGTCCTTCGCACGCCTGGCGACACCACGCTCGTGGACGGCGACATCGACGTGATCACGCGCGACTCGGTCGATCGTGCCGATGATGGACCCCGTCGTCACGACGAACTCGCACTGCTGTCGGCGCCGCCCGAGGTCCCGAAGCGCGAACGCGAGACCGAGCCGCCCGGAGAGGTCTCCAGGCGTGCTCCCGCTCGGTTCGAGCAGACTCGCGACGAGTTGCTCCTCCGTCAGGACGAGAGATGCGATTCCGGCTGTTGGGACGATGCAGATTCGAGCTCGACCTGACTCCGCGAGCAGCTCAGCTGAGAGCCAGTCACTCCCGAAGGCCTTCGGCCTCACCGCGATGATCGACCCATCGGCCATCTGCAGCGACACTGCGCTCCCACCGCTCTCGGCGAGAGCGACGAGCCGTTCGCGCACCGTCAACCTGCCGACACGAAGGCGCTCGTCCTCGACGGCGCGCCTGGCGGCCTCGTCGTCGAGCCCACCCTGCAACTCGCCCGCGAGGTCGTCGAACAGGTCGTCCCAACGCACGCCGCCAGCGTATGGTCCGGGCTCCCGGGGGCCACAGTTATCCACAGGGCAGTTCAAACCTCGCGGCCCAGGGGCGTCGCGTGATTTCATGACGCCAGGCGGTTCGGGGGGAATCGCCTGAGATCATTCGGGGGCCGCATGTTGCCAGCGCGCGGCATCGGGGCGCTACGCGCCATCGATGCAACTCACTCACCAGCTCCGTCAGGCGCCGGCGAACTCATCGACGCGGACCCGCTCTTCGTCCGCGAGCGGACCGCCGCGAGCGACCTGCCCGATCCCTCGCCGCTCATCTCGAACCTCGCGCGCAGCGTCGTGGAGGTCATCGCCGGAGTCCGCGACATCGAGCAGCTCTCGAGGTGGGTGACCGAGGACGTCTTCCGGCACCTGCTCATCCGCACCCAGCACGCGGCCCGAGCGAGACAGGCACGCCGGCGTCCGACGCGTCGCCCGAACTTCGTCGAGCTGAGTCTCCGGGTCCAGGACACGAGCGAGAACATCGTCGATGCCGTCGTCGTCCTCGACTTCGGCGCTCGGGTCAGGGCCGTGACGGTGCGCCTCGAAGGCCTCGACCGTCGCTGGCGTGCATCCGCTATCCATGTGCTCTAGACGTCCCGCACCAGAACGACTCAGCGGGCACACCACGCGATGGTGCGCCCGCTGAGTTCATGGCGTTCGTGCGGCGACAGCGCTCTGAGCGCCCCCGACTCGCTGCTACTTCTTGCGGCGGCGCTGGGCCCGGTTGCCAGCGGGCTGGTCACCCGACTTGGGCGTCGCCCCCTTGCCGAAGGAGCTGCCGGCCGTCGGCGCGCTGCTCGCCGATGACTCAGCCTGCTCCGCCTGGCGCTTCGCCGGGTTGCCGGACCGTGACGGTGTCTGGCGAGAACGCGTTCCCTGCTGTGGGGTCGCGGCAGGAGCTGCAGGCTCCTCACCCGCTTCGTCGCGAGCCTGGTCGAGGGCCGACGACGTGCCGAGGTCACGCTCCCGGCGCTTCGCTTCTGCCGTCGCGCGCTGGTTGAGCTGGCCGCGCTCGTTGCGCACCTCCACCTCGCCCTGGTCAGTCGCAGCCGAGTAGCTCAGTGCCGTCTGAGCCTTCTCGTCGAGGCCCTTCGCGACGATCTGCACATCCGGGGTCTCGCTCGCCGACGGAGTCTCGTCCTTCTTGACCGTGACTTCGAGGTTGTACAGGAACCCGACGGACTCCTCGCGGATGCTGCCGAGCATCTGCTGGAACATCGCGAAGCCCTCGCGCGTGTACTCGACGAGCGGGTCCCTCTGCGCCATAGCGCGCAGACCGATGCCGTCCTTGAGATTGTCCATCTCGTAGAGGTGGTCTCGCCACTTTCGGTCGATGACGCTCAGCACAACGCGGCGCTCGAGCTCGCGAGTGGCTTCCTCGCCGATGGACTCCTCGCGGCGCTCGTACGCATGGCGTGCGTCCGAGAGCACTTCCTCCTCGAGCAGCTTGCGCGTCAGCTTGCTCCGTCCCCCGGCCTCCTCGAAGAGCTCCTCCTCGGTGATGCCCACCGGGTAGAGCTGCTTGAGGTCGGTCCAGAGCGCGTCGAACTCCCAGTCGTCGCCCGTGCCGTCGCCCGTGTGCTCCTCGATGATGTCGTCGATCGCATCGGTGAGGAAGTTCTGCACCTTGTCAGCGATGTCGTCGCCTTCGAGGATGCGGCGGCGGTCGCTGTAGATCGCCGTGCGCTGCTCGTTGAGCACGTTGTCGTACTTGAGCACGTTCTTGCGGATCTCAGCGTTGCGCGACTCGACCTGCGACTGCGCGGAGCGGATCGCCCTCGATACGATGCGGGACTCGAGAGCGAGGTCGTCCGGCGTTCCATCGCCGGCCATGATCGCTCGAGTCGCCCCCGTGTTGAACAGGCGCATGAGGTCGTCCGTCATCGACAGGTAGAAGCGGCTCTCGCCGGGGTCGCCCTGTCGTCCGGAACGTCCACGCAGCTGGTTGTCGATGCGACGCGACTCGTGGCGCTCGGTGCCGAGCACGTACAGGCCACCGGCCTCGGCGACCTCGTCAGCCTCGCTCTTGACCTGCTCCTTCATGGAGCCGAAGACCTCGAGCCACTTCTCGTCGTACTCGTCGGCGTTCTCCTGCGGGTCGAGACCCAGCGCGGTCATCTCGGCGACGGCCAGGAACTCGGCGTTGCCACCGAGCATGATGTCGGTGCCGCGGCCGGCCATGTTGGTCGCGACGGTCACGGCGCCCTTGCGACCGGCCTGTGCGACGATCGCGGCTTCGCGTGCGTGGTTCTTCGCGTTGAGCACCTCGTGCTTGATGCCGCGCTTCGCAAGGAGCTTGGAGAGGTACTCGCTCTTCTCGACGCTCGTCGTGCCCACGAGTACCGGCTGTCCCGTCTCGTGCCGCTCGACGATGTCCTCGACCACCTGGTCGAACTTCACCTTCTCGTTCTTGTAGACGAGGTCGGGGTTGTCCTTGCGCTGCATCGGACGGTTCGTGCGGATGGGCACGACGCCGAGCTTGTAGGTGCTCATGAACTCGGCGGCCTCGGTCTCGGCCGTACCGGTCATGCCGGCGAGCTTGTCGTACATGAGGAAGTAGTTCTGGAGGGTGACCGTCGCCATGGTCTGGTTCTCGGCCTTGATCTGCACACCCTCCTTGGCCTCGATCGCCTGGTGCAGACCCTCGTTGTACCGGCGCCCCTTGAGGATGCGGCCAGTGTGCTCGTCGACGATGTTGACCTCGCCGTTCTGCACGACGTATTCCTTGTCGCGCTTGAAGAGCGCCTTCGCCTTGATGGCGTTGTTCAGGAACGAGATGAGGGGGGTGTTCGCCGACTCGTAGAGGTTCTCGATGCCGAGGGCGTCTTCCACACGGTCGATGCCGGGCTCGAGGACGCCGATCGTGCGCTTCTTCTCGTCGACCTCGTAGTCGCGGCCTTCCTTGAGCTTGCGCACGATGGAGGCGAACTCCGAGTACCAGCGGTTCGCGTCGCCCTGAGCAGGGCCGGAGATGATGAGCGGAGTGCGCGCCTCGTCGATAAGGATGGAGTCGACCTCGTCCACGATCGCGAAGAAGTGCTCGCGCTGGACCATGTCCTCGGAGCGCCACGCCATGTTGTCGCGCAGGTAGTCGAAGCCGAACTCGTTGTTCGTCCCGTAGGTCACGTCGGCGGCGTACTGCTCGCGACGTTCGGCGGGCGACTGACCAGAGACGATGCAGCCTGTGGTCATGCCGAGCGCACGGAACACACGTCCCATGAGGTCGGACTGGTACGTCGCGAGGAAGTCGTTGACCGTGACGACGTGGACGCCCTTGCCTGCGATGGCGTTGAGGTACGCCGGGAGCGTCGCGACGAGCGTCTTGCCTTCACCGGTCTTCATCTCGGCGATGTTGCCGAGGTGGAGGGCCGCGCCACCCATGATCTGCACGTCGTAGTGACGAAGACCGAGGACTCGCCCCGCAGCTTCACGGACCGCGCCGAACGCCTCGGGCAGGAGCGCGTCGAGCGACTCTCCCGATTCGTGGCGTTCGCGGAACGATGCCGTGATGTCGCGAAGCTCTTCGTCGCTGTACTCCTTGAAGGCGTCTTCGAGGCGGCCGACCTGCTTGGCGACACTCTCGAGCTTGCGAAGGGTGCGCCCTTCGCCCATGCGGAGAATCTTCTCGAGAACTGAGGCCAAGGTCTGCTCCTACTGGTTGACGCAAGCGGCGCGAGAGCGCGCGGCGAAGCACAGCCCGTGCTGTGCACATCCGTTGATTCTACGCACCTCGCCCCGAGCGATGCTGGACGCATCGACCGGGGCGAGGTGGACGAACTGGAGGTCAGGAGACGGGAACCTCGTTCTCGTCGAGCGCGATGACGCCGTAGTCCCAGCCTCGACGCCGGTACACGACGCTCGGGCGCAGCGACTCGCTCTCGATGAAGAGGAAGAAGTCGTGACCGAGGAGTTCCATGTGATCGACGGCTTCGTCCTTGCTGAGGCGCTTGGGAGCGAACGTCTTCTCGCGAATCACGACCGGTGAGTAGAGCTCCTCGAGGGCCTCTTCCTCTGCCTCGATCTCGGAAGCGGTGCCGCCGTTCTCGACGAGCCGAATCGTATCGGTGTCAGCGGGGACGACGTCGATCTGAGAGAAGTTGTCGGCAGCCGCCTCCTGCAGGCGCAGGGGCGTGTGCTGGCCGCGGTGGATCTTCTTGCGGTCCTTGTTGCGACGGAGACGCTCGACGAGCTTGTCGAGTGCAAGATCGAAGGCTGCGTACTTGTCACCGGCCTCTGCCTCGGCGCGGATGACCGGGCCTGGACCGAAGAGCGTGATCTCCACCTTGCCCTTGTCGAGCAGGTTGCCCGCCCTGTCCGTGCGCTTGGTCAGCTTGATTTCCGCCGCCTGCGTCTTGCCATCGAGAAGCGAGACCTTGGCGAGCGCCTTCTCTGTGGCGTACTCGCGGAAGCGGTCCGGGATCTCGGTGTTGCGACCGGTGATCGTGATTTCCATGTCACTCTCCTGTCGTTCTGCACGAGGCCGAGGTGTCACTGCCTCGTGATGCTGTGCCGCAATCGTAGACCCCTATTCACTCCGTGTTGTCTGCGATTTCGCAGGCATGCCCTACCCTCCGCGCGTGTCGAGTTCCGCGTCTGGGCGCTCGGGAGCTCTGCGCGCCGCTTCTGCGATGACGACGCATCCGACGACGACCGCACCGACCGCTTCGAGGGCACGCACGGACTCTCGAAGCGTCGCACCGCTCGTGACGATGTCGTCGACGAGGACAACCCGTTCCCCGCCGAGTCCGCGCTCTGCGACGTAGGCCTCGTGGAGGTTCTCCGCCCGCGCCGTCACGGACAAGCCGGCCTGGTCGCGAACGGGCCTGATGATGCGGAGCCCCCTGACGGCGGATGCTCCTGGCACCGCTGCGTGCCACAGCATCGAGAGGTGGGCGTACCCGCGAGCGCGAAGTGTCTTCGCTGCAGATGGCGCGAGGATCGGGACCCAGGAAGGGGCCGCTCCGGTTACCGACACCCTGACCTCGGTGGATTCGGCGAGCGCCATGACCGCCATCCGGAGGAGCAGCGCGAGGGGACGCGCAGCATCCGCTCGCCCACGCTCCTTGAGCGCGGCGATGAGCAGCTTGGTTGGCCCTTCATAGTCGGAGGCTGCGAAGACAGGGATGCGCCTGCCGTCTGCGGCGCTGACGCGCAACCGACACTCCCGCACCAGGGCGGACCTGGCGAGCTGCTCCGCGCAGCGGCGGCACAGCGCGCGGTCGATGTCGCCGCACGAAGCGCAGGTGACCGGCAGCACGACGGCCAGGGCATCGAGCGCGGCCACGCGCAGCGTCTCCAGCCGCTCACGCACCGACGCGGTGCGCGTCCACAGTGGCGTCCAACGGGTCAGCGGCATCCACCAAGCATGGCTCGGACTGCGCTCGGGGTGACGATGTTCAGGCAGGCTGTGGAGAGCGAGCCCGACGTTCGATCACACCTGGGTCAGGATGAAGTCGACGACAGCATCCGACTGCTGCCACCTGTTGCCCTTCGGCACGTAGATGTGGCGCTCCTTGTCGAGCACGCGGAGGCCGGCCGGCGTATTGCTGCCAGTGACCTGCTGCCCCTCTTTCACGGCGCCGTTGACGCTGACCGTCCCCCCGACCGTCTGCGTGCGAACCTCAGCGGTTCCCTCGCTTCCCGTGGCGAGCACGGCGAGCGAGGTCTCATCGACCCAGGCGAGATCAATGGGCGAGATGCCACCGGGGGCGAGCTTCAGCGGTTTGCCGAGCGCGATCGGCCGGTTGGTTGACGGCTCTCGCTCGATCGCCATGACGGCGATGCTGACACCGACGGACGTGTTCTCCAGCACGGCGAGCCTCGCACCGTCGCGGGAGACGGCGATGGCCCTGTAGCCGGTGGCGCCGACTGAATCGGCGGGCTCCAGCCAGCTGTGCTGGCGGTCTTCGACATCGGTCGCGCGGAGCCCGGAACCGTCGGTGCTGCCCGTCCAGGTGTATCCCCAGCTGTCGAGGCTCATCGCGAGCGGACCAGGCCGAGCGTCGACGAGCAAGGGGGCTGGCTCGTTGATGGGGGTCGTGAAGACGCCGTTCGGCGTCACGAAGGACGCGACGTCGCCATCAGCCGAGTAGGCGCCCCTCTGCGGGCTCAACGCTGCGATCGCCCCCTGCAAGGCGGCGGTCTCCCCCGATGCCGTCACATTGCTGCCGCTGAGGAAACCGAGCTCGCCGCCCTTGTACACGAGTGGCGTGCTCGTCACCTGACGGTTGACGATGACGTCCGTCTCAGGTGGAAGCTCCTGGTCGATGGGAACGCCCGTGATCGACATCGTGACGCTTTCGATCGACTCGAAGTCCCCGAAGCTCTCCGTGAGCTGCAGCAGCATCCGGGAGTACCGTTCCGGAGACGCCGACGAGAGGTTCGACGAGAAGTCGACGTCGGCGATGTCCCCTTCGACGGTCACCGCGCCCAGGAGCGTCACGTCGGACGGGATCGCGCTCACGACGTTCCCATCGGCGAGCCAGGGCGCAGGCCCGTTGACCAGCGCTCGAGCGATTCGTGTCATCGCCGTCTGCTGGGCGTCGAACCAGCGAACGTCAGGCACGAGGCGCGAGAGGGTGTCGTCGTAGAAGTAGAGGGTGTAGCTCTTGAAGAGGCTGCGGAAGTTCTGGTTGAGCAACACGATGCCAGCGGGCGCCTCTGTGATCCTCCACTCGCCCTCCGCGTCCTGAGCGAGCGTGAAGTCGAGGCGCTCCGTCGTGCCTCCCCCGAGCTCGCTGTAGATCCCGTCGGCGTCGACCGTGGCCGATGACTTGTAGCTGGCCTCGATGCGATCAGAGCCGGCGTCCACGACGTCGGGGACCGAGGCCGTGACGAGGATGCGCGCGTTGGGATCCCACTCCTGTCGGAACGAGTCTGCGAGGTACTCCCTGGCCACTTCGTAGTCGTTCTGGGTGCCAGTTCCCGCGTCGAGGAAGCCCTCGACGATCTCCTCGCGGCTCATCCCCTCTCTCGGCGCATCGGGGAAGAAGCTGTACGACTGGTCGCTCTCCTGCTGCTCCGACTCTCCGGCGAGGACCTGCCCGGAAGTGGGAATGCGGGCGCACCCGACCAGCACGACCAGGGCGAGGATGGTGATCGCGGCACCGACCGCCCGAGAGGCGCGGCGCGGGTTCGAGGCTCGTCTCACTTCACGTCCTCCGTGTTCGACTCGTGGCCCGATTCGTGGTTCTCGCCGTCGTGCTGGGTGTCGTCCTCATCGTGGCGCTCTCCGCTGGGAAGCGTCGGCACGGATTCGGGGGCCGAGCTCGTGACGACAACCGCCTCTGCGTCATCCCAGGGCGCTGGGGCCTGAGCTGGCTCGTCCAGCGTCGTGCTCTCGATGACGTCCATCGAGTTCGTCGGTGCCGAGGAGACCAGGGGCTCCGCGTTCGAGGAGCGCATGCCGACGAGGTCGGGGAGCTCGATGGGCTGCGTGTCGACATCCTCGTCCGTGAACGCTTCCGAAGACACGTCCTCCTGGTCGATCGTGATGGTCGCGGCCCCGGCGTCCCCCGGCTCGAGCGGGAGCGGGGACCCCATGATCTTGCCCCCGACGAACCTCGGCAGGGTCAGCCGGAAGTTCGTTCCCTTGCCCGGCTCAGACCACACCTCCAGACGCCCTTCGTGCAGACGGACGTCCTCGAGCGAGATCGCGAGCCCGAGCCCTGACCCGCCCATCGTGCGCTTGCGGGAGGGGTCGGCGCGCCAGAAGCGGTCGAACACCCTGGTGCGCTCGGCCTCGGTCATGCCGATGCCGTAGTCGCGCACCGACAGGGCAACCGCCGACTCGTTGGAGTCGACCGATACCACGATGGGCTTCGCCTCCCCGTGCTCGATGGCGTTGCCCAGGAGGTTCCTGACGACGCGGTTGATGCGCCGAGCGTCGAACTCCGACTCGCCGTAGCCGCCAGGCGCGTTGAGCACGAGCCGTGTGCCGTGGTCGAGCGCGACCGGCGTCATTGCGCCGATGACGTCGTCGGCAACCGTCGCGAGGCTGTTGGACTCGCGCAGGATCTCCACGGCACCGGCGTCGTAGCGTGAGATCTCCAGGAGGTCGGCGAGGAGGATCTCGAAGCGCTCGATCTGGTCGTGCAGCAGTTCAACCGAGCGGGCCGTCACCGTGTCGAAGTCGTCGCGGCGATCGAAGAGCATCCCACCGGCGAGGCGGATGGTCGTCAGCGGCGTGCGCAGCTCGTGGGAGACGTCGGAGACGAAGCGCTGCTGGACCTGGGACAGGTTCGCGAGACGCTCGATCTGGTCCTGAAGGCTATCGGCCATCTCGTTGAAGGACCTCGCGAGCGTCGCGATATCGTCCTCGCCGGACTCTGGGACGCGCTGCTCGAGCTGCCCCGCAGCGAGTCGCCTGCTGGTCTTGGCCGCTTCGCGGATCGGCTGGATCACGGCGCGCATGACGAACCCCGTGATGACGGCGACGAGCAGGACAAGCACGATCATGGCGACGACGAGGGTGCGCTGCACGAAGTCGAGGGTCTGCTGGGTCTCCTCCATCGAGTAGACGAAGTACATCTCGTACTGGCCGAGGTTCTGGACGGTCACGGTGGAGCCGATGACGATGCCAGGTACCTCATTGCCGAGCGCGTCGGTGAGCGCGATCGACTGGTAATGGGTCTGCGGGGATGCTGAGGTCGTGCCAGTGGCGGCGGTGTCGGAGGCGGCACTGACGGCCTTCTTGAGCTCGGGCGAGACGAGGTCTGCCGAGACGGGGCCCTTCGCGAGCGCCCGCAGCTCGTTCGGCTGCTCGCCCGTCGCCGAGGCGCTCTGCATGAAGATGACGCCGTAGCTGTTCGCGGCTGAGTCCTGCGCCGCATCGACCGCGAGCGTCTGCAGGGTCTCGAGCGCAGCGCTGTCGGTCTCCTCCCCGGAAGCGAACACCGTCTGCGCGGCAGTCACCGCGCGCTCGGTCTCGGAGACGAGCGGACGCAGCCTCGAGTTGAAGAGATCGCTCGCGATGGAGTTCGACATCACGAAGCCGACCGACAGCACCGTCGCCGTCGTCAACGCGACGGAGAGCGCAATCGTGCGAAACGGCAGCGACGTCCGCCACAGGAAGACCAGATTTCGCCACACGCCGCGGGCTGACCGCCACCTGTACGGGACGCGGATGCCTTCGGTGTCGACGTCGGTGGGCCGAGAAGATGAGGAGGTCGTGCGCGGACTCACTGCGCTCACGTCAGGAGAACGCGGTCGTGTTCCCAGCGCGGTAGCCCACGCCTCGAACCGTCGCCACGATCTTGGGGTGGTCCGGGTCGTGCTCGACCTTCGCGCGCAGGCGCTGCACGTGCACGTTCACGAGCCGCGTATCCGCCTTGTACTGGTAGCCCCAGACCTGCTCGAGCAGCTCCTCGCGGGTGAACACCTTCTGCGGCTTCGCCGCGAGGGTGAGGAGCAGGTCGAACTCGAGCGGCGTCAGGTTGATCTGCTCTTCGCCGCGCAGCACCTCGTGCGCGTTGACGTTCAGGGTGAGGTCTCCAACGCGGATGATGCTCTGCACCTCGGGCTGGCTCGCGCGCAGGCGGGTCTTGATGCGGGCGACGAGCTCTTTGGGGTTGAAGGGCTTGACGATGTAGTCGTCAGCGCCGGCTTCAAGACCTCGAACCACGTCGGTCGTGTCCGACTTCGCAGTGAGCATGATGATGGGTGTTCCCGATTCGGCGCGCAGCAGGTGGCAGATCTGGATGCCGTCGAGACCCGGGAGCATGACGTCGAGCAGCACGAGCTCCGGCTTGACTCGGCGGAACTCGCCGAGGGCAGCCGCGCCGTCACCGCAGAACTCAGGTTCATAGCCCTCAGCTCTGAGAACGATGCCGATCATCTCCGAGAGCGCGAGGTCGTCATCGACCACGAGGATGCGTTCGCCCACAGAACCCTCCCTGTTCCAGAACCCGCACGAGACCGGGCGGTTCCCTCAGCGTAGCGGGCATAGCCTGCTCAGAGGCTCAACCCAGAGTGCGCGGCGAGCAGTGTGCCACGATGGGACGGTGACGCATGGCCCATACGAGCACGCACCAGAGCCCAACCACGCGTATCCGCCGAGCCCCGGATCGCACACGCCCGGCGGGTTCCAGCAAGGTGAGTTCCAGCAAGGCGGGCAGTGGCCTGCCCAGCAGCCACCGCACTCTGCGCCGCAGGGCCAAGGGGACTGGCAGTACGGCCCTCCTCAGGAGCCCGGCTACGGCCAGCAGCCGGGCGGGCAGTGGATGCCGGCGCCGACGCCAGGCCTGTTCCCTCTGCGCCCATTGGCTTTCGGTGACGCCCTCGCGGCGACGTTCCGCCTGTTCCGCACCTCGCCGAAGACCACCCTCGGCAGCGCGGTCATCGTCATGGGTGCGACCACGCTCTTCGCGAGCCTCCTCCCGGTCGTCGTCGGCATGGTCATGTTCACTCGCATCCCGTATGGCGGCAGCGACGCGGACATCGCTCCGATGCTCGTCTCCTCGATCACGCTCACCTCGCTCGCGGCACTCTTCGGCCTGGCCATCGCAGGGGTCGGCTCGGCTCTCCTCCAAGGCATCCTGGTGCGAGTCGTCGCACGCGGCGCGATCGGCGAGAAGCTCGGATTCAAGGAGGCGTGGCGCGCGGGCTGGCGCGGTATCTGGCGTCTGATCGGATACGCCCTTCTCGTCGGCGTCGGCTCGATCCTCCTCATCGCCGTCGGCTGGCTGCTCATCCCCTTCATCATGTTCGTGGTCCTCGCCGGCTCCGGCGGAGACGAGGCCACGATCGCCGGGTCGATCGGCCTCGGCGTGGTCTTCACGCTGCTGCTCGGCGGCGCGACCGTCGTGCTGATGGTCTGGGTCGGCATCAAGATCATGTTCGCTCCCAGTGCCATCGTCCTCGAGGGGCTCGGGCCGATCGCCGCGATCCGCCGCAGCTGGGGCCTCTCCAACGGCAACTTCTGGCGCGTGCTCGGGATCGTCGTCGTCATCCAGGTGATCCTGAACTTCGCGACTGGCGCCGTCTCGACGGTCGCGCAGCTCGCCGTCAGCCTCGGCCAGGTCATCATCATGCCGCTCGGCAGCGGAGAGTCCTCCGCACCCGACGCGGGCACGATCGTGGCGTTCGCCGTGATCATGCTGATCACGTCAGCCCTCCAGGTGCTGCTCGGGGCGATCGTGCTCGTGCTGACGAGCGGAAACGCGACGATCCTCTACTTCGACCTGCGGATGCGCAAGGAGGGACTCGGCGTCACGCTCCAGCGGTACGCGGAGCAGTCCGCCGCTGGGATGGAGATCTCCGACGCGCACTTCGACGTCCAGCAGGAACAGCAGTTCCCACCCATGACAGCGCCGGGATACGTGCGCTGATGCGGCTTGGCCCGTGGGCCGGCTCTGCAGAGCCTCCACTCGAGATCGACGAGGACTCGGCCCGCGAGCTCCTCCAGGGCGAGCTCTCGAAGAGCGAGTACACGGAGGCGTCGCCGACGTGGCTCGATGTCTGGATCAACGACTTCTGGAACTGGGTGAACGACCTCCTGCAGCCCATCGAGGGGGTCCCCGGTGGCTTCTCGCCGGTCGCGCTCATCCTGGGCGCCATCGTCGTGCTGGGCGTCGTTGCACTCCTGGTCGGTCGGCCGATCCTCGTCCAACGGGCCAGGCGCCGGGCTGCGCTCCCACCCGATCTCTTCGACGGCGATGATCGATCGGCACAGGAGCTTCGCGCTTCCGCGGCCGCGGCGGCCTCCCGCGAGGACTTCGAGACCGCTGTCATCGAGCAGTTCCGCGCACTCGCGCGAGCCGTGCACGACCGCACGGTGATCGCGCTCAGCCCCGGCATGACCGCGACAGCCGTCGCCGAGGCGGCAGCGGTCGCCTTCCCCGGGCACGCTCACGCGCTGCATCGGGCCGCCAGCTCGTTCAACGCGGCCCGCTACCTGAGCCTCGGGGCGTCCGAAGACGATTGGCGGCATCTGCGCGACCTCGACTCCTCGCTCAGCGCGGCTCAGCCCGCCGGACTCTCTCCGCTCGCGGGGCGTGCATCGTGACCGTCACCCAGGAGGCCACTCCGACCATCCCTGAACGACTCAGGCGCGTGCGTCCGTGGCTGCTCATCGCCGCAGGGGCGGTTGTCGTCGCCGTCACGAGCGCGCTGATCGCCGGGGGAATCGCGAACGCCAATTCGCCGTATCTGGGCGTCGAGTCCGCTCGCCCGAACGGAGCCAAGGCGATCTTCACCGTGCTGGGCGATCAGGGCGTGCGGACGAGCACCGCGGACAGCGCCGACGAAGCCCGTGTCCAGCTGCAGGACGCGGGGAGCGAGACGACGCTGGTCGTCCACGACCGAGACGGCATCGCCGTCGATGAGCTCGCGGCCCAGATCTCAGAACTCGATGCAGATCGGGTCCTCTTGATCGCGCCGAGCCGAGGGCTCCTCGAGGCGTTCGGAGGATCGATCGTCACCGGTGGAGTCGGAGCCGTCGGCGAGGAGGGCGATACCGTCGCGGCGGGCGCGGACTGCGTCGCGCCCCTCGGAGAGCTCGCGCCGCAGATCTCCCAGCGAGGAGCGAGGCTGTACCAGCTCAGCGACGAGGCGGCCGCTGCCGGCAGCACCTGCTATCCGGAGTCGGAGCGCTTCGCGTACGTCGAGACGACGCTTCCCTCAGGAACGGAGCTCGCCGCGCTCGGCGCGACCGACAACCTGAGCAACGGCGAGGTCCTGAGCGCCGCCAACGCCGCTCTGGCGCTCGCCGCCCTTGGCCAGACCGAATCGCTGGTCTGGTACGTCCCCGGTGCCGCAGACGCCGAGGCGGTGTTCGGCACCGAGCCCTCGCTCGGCTCGTTCATACCCCCCTGGCTGACCCCGACGATCCTCCTCGCGCTGGTCTCGCTTCTCGGCGTCATGGTCTGGCGTGGTCGCCGCTTCGGCCCCCTCGTCGAGGAGCGCCTCCCGGTCATCGTCGAGGCCTCGGAGACGATGCAGGGACGCGGCAGGCTCTACGCGCAGCAACGCGCGAGGCTCCGCGCCCTCGATAACCTCCGTATCGGCACGACCACTCGCCTCGCCACGTCGCTCGGTTTGGCGCGAGCCAGCCACGTGCAGGAGATCATCACCTCGAGCGCCGCGATCCTCGGCGTCAAGAGAGCGGCAGTCGCCTGGACGCTCCTCGACGCGGTCCCCGGCAGCGAAGCTGAGCTGCTCGACCTGAGCCAAGCGCTCTTGACGCTCGAGCGTGCAGTCGCCGCGGCGGCTGACCCAGGTGGCGTTCAGCGCCACTCCCCCGCCCCGAGCACACCCGATCTCAACCCGACCGAGAAATCCGGAGGCCCCGTATGAGCACCGATGTCCGTGAAGCCCTGCAGCGAGTACGAGGCGAGGTCGCGAAGGCGGTCGTCGGCCAGGAGCGAGCCGTCGACGGGCTGCTCGTCGCGTTGCTCGCCGGTGGGCACGCGCTCCTCGAGGGCGTCCCTGGCGTCGGCAAGACGCTCCTCGTCCGGGCCCTCAGCGAGACGCTCTCCCTCGACACGAAGCGCGTGCAGTTCACACCCGACCTCATGCCGGGCGACATCTCGGGTTCGCTCGTCTACGACTCGGCGGCAGGCGAGTTCGAGTTCCGCGAGGGCCCCGTGTTCACGAACATCCTGCTCGCGGATGAGATCAACCGCACGCCGCCGAAGACCCAGTCGGCACTCCTCGAGGCGATGGAGGAGCGGCAGGTCTCCGCCGATGGCGTGACGCGCCAGCTCCCCTCCCCGTTCCTGGTCGCCGCCACGATGAACCCCATCGAGTACGAGGGCACGTACACGCTCCCGGAGGCTCAGCTCGACCGATTCCTCCTGAAGCTGGTGCTCGACCTCCCGTCTCGCGACGCCGAGTTCGAAGTGCTGCGTCGGCATGCCGCGGGATTCTCGCCACGGGACCTGCGAGCGGCAGGCGTCCGGAGCGCGCTCTCTGCACAGGAGCTCCGCCAGGCGCAGGCTGAGGCCGCAGCGGTCGACGTCAGGGCCGATGTGCTGGCCTACATCGTCGACATCGCACGAGCGACGAGGCAGTCTCCCTCCGTTCGCATGGGTGTCTCGCCTCGCGGCGCGACTGCGCTCATGTCAGCGAGCAAGGCATTCGCCTACCTGAGCGGTTACCAGGCGGTGACCCCGGACCACGTTCAGGCGATGGCGCTCCCCGTCCTCCGCCACCGACTGCAGCTGCGGCCGGAGGCTGAGCTCGAAGGCGTCGGGTCGGACGCAATCCTGCGCTCGGTCCTCGCGCAGGTGCAGGTCCCCATCTGATCCGCAGCGATCTCATGCTGCCGCGTATCTACGTACTGAAGGGAAGGGTGCACGCACCATGGTGGTGAGCGGACGTCTTGTCCTGCTGACGGCGGTCGGCGCTGTTCCCGTCGTGCTGTTCGGCCAGACCGCTGAGTCGGCGTACCTGACGCTCGCGATCTGGCTCCTCTTCGTTCTTCTCGTCTCCATCGCGGATGTGCTGCTCGCGGGGGCTCCGCGCCAGGTCGACCTCGAGAGGGACCTCCCTGCTCGCGTTCGTCTGGGGGAGGCCGCGGTGAGCCGGGTTGCCATCACGAACAGGGGATCGCGCACGCTGCGACTGCAGGTGCGGGATGGATGGGAGCCGACCGCGGGCGGGACGCAGGACCGCGCCGCGCTCGATGTGCCTCCGGGGGAACGACGCCTGGCGGCGTTCCCGCTCCGGCCGTCGAGGCGCGGAGACCGCCGTGCTGAGCTGGTCACGCTGCGCAGCTGGGGACCGATGGGCCTCGCTGCCCGCCAGGTGAGTCTCGCCGACCGGGGCGTCCTGCGGGTCCTGCCTCCGTTCAACTCGCGAAAGCACCTCCCCTCGCGCCTCGCGCGTCTGCGAGAGCTCGACGGTGCGACGCGACTCATGGTCCGCGGGCAGGGTACGGAGTTCGACTCGCTGCGTGAGTATGTGCGCGGCGACGATGTCCGGTCGATCGACTGGCGTGCCACGGCTCGCCGGCAGGACCTGGTGGTGCGAACGTGGCGCCCTGAGCGCGATCGCCGTGTGGTCATCGTCATCGACACCGGACGCACGTCCGCGGCGCGGGTCGCCGACGAGACCCGTCTGGATACGGCGATCGAGTCGGCACTGCTGCTGGCCGCCCTCGCGACGCGTGCCGGCGACCGTGTCGACGTCGTGGCCTGGGATCGCCGAGTTCGCGCGCGCATCCAGGGCGTTTCCGGTGCTGAGCTGCTGAGTCGGATGGTCGAGTCTCTCGCTGATGTCGAGCCCGAGCTCATTGCCACGGATTGGCGTGCGATCCCTGGACTCGTCCGTGGTGTGACCACTCATCGTTCCCTGGTGGTGATCCTGTCGACGCTCGAGACGGCGGGCACGCTCGAGCCGGTGATCGCGGCGCTGCCGCAGCTGTCGAGCAAGCATGTCGTGGTTCTTGGGTCGGTGTTGAACCCGGATGTCCACGAGGTGGCGCTGCGGCGGGATACTCGCGAGCAGACGTACGCGGCGTCCGCCGCTGAGCGGGCACTCCTGGACCAGGAGCGGGTGCGGCAGACCGTTCGCCGGCTCGGTGGAGACACGGTGACGGGAACGCCTTCTGCGCTGCCTCCCGCGATCGCCGACCATTACATCGAGCTGAAGGCGTCTGGTCGCCTCTAGGCCGCGGGCAGCGGACAGCGGTTAGCTGGCAGCAGATAACGACAGCGAGCCCCGTGCTTTTCAGCACGGGGCTCAGTTTCGCTGGTGTTCTGGCGCACAAAAAAGCCGGGGTTGGTGGCCGAGGAGCATCTCTGCTCACTCGACTACCAACCC
>JBQDTF010000022.1:0-52103 GCA_052099095.1 Pseudoclavibacter sp. | reverse complement strand
CGTTGACGCCGAGGATGCCGGGGTCGGCGAGCGGGTTGCGCGTGAAGGCCTGGATGAGGGCTCCTGCGACGCCTAGGGCGACGCCCACGACGATGCCGGTGACCGTGCGCGGAACCCGCAGCTCGGCGACGACGTAGCGCGCTTCGGAGGACCCACCTCCGCGCAGCACGTCGAGCACGACGTGCGGCGGGAGCGCGTTGGAGCCGAGCATGAGGGAGAGGGCCACCGCGGTCCCCAGCAGGGCAAGGAGCACGAGGACGCCGGCGCTTGCCCGCGCTCGTGACCCTGCCCTGAGTCGAACCGGGGTGCGATCGGTGTGGAGGAGCGTCACCGCTGGGTTTCGAGGAAGCGCTCGATGTCGTCGAGCACCAGCGCACCGCCCTTGGGTCCGACGCCGGAGACCCAGTAGCTGGTGTCGACGAGGGTCACCGAGGGGAACTCGTCGGCGTTCTGGGTGATCGCGGCGGGGATGGTCGACGCGTCGTCGACGTCTGCGGTCGTCACGAAGACGTAGTCGGCCTTGGCGTCGAGGATGTTCTCGGGGGAGAGGTCGGCCTGGAGTCCGTCCTCCCATTCCTGGTCGGGAATGGTGAGGCCGGCGCATTCGAGCGCGCCGCCGGCGAACGAGGTCGGACCGTAGAGGCTCAGCGTCGTCTCGTCACGAGGGCGGATGAGGTTCGCGGTCTTCCCGTCGACGCTGAACTCGTTCTTGATCTCCTCGCAGCGGTCGTTGAAGCCCGTCAGCAGTTCCTGGGCCTCGTCCTGCTGCCCGAGGGCTTCGCCGATGAGGAGGACGTTCTCCTGCCAGGGGTCGGCCTGGGTCGCCATGAAGACGGTGGGTGCGATGGCGCCGAGCTGCTCGTAGAGCTTCGAGTGCCGGGATTCCGTTCCGAGGATGAGGTCGGGCTTGAGGGCGGCGATGGCTTCGAGGTCGGGCTCCGGGACCGTCCCGACGGGCTCGACGCCGTCGACGCCCAGGTATTCGGGGACTCCGGCGACGTTGCTCGCGACTGCGGCGCCGACGGGCGTCACGCCGAGGGCGACGGCAGTGTCGAGCTCGACGGGTTCGAGGACGACGACGCGTTGGGGGTCGGCGGGCACCTCGGCGGTGCCGCGGGCGTGCTCGACGGAGCGGGTCCCGGATCCGGTGCCGTCGGCGTCGCCTGCGGTTGGCGTGTCGGCGGCTCCGGTCGAGCAGCCGGCGAGCAGCAGGCCCGTGAGTGCTGCCGAGGCGATGAGCGCTGCGGCTCTCCGTGATGTGCGTGTGTGCATGGTGGGCGACTTCCGTGGGGTGGGGGACGGTGGGAGGGGAGCGTGGCCGGTGCGCGCTTACCGGTAGTAGACGGCGAGCGGGTAGTCGCCGTCGTGGCGCACCTGGATGGGGGTGCCGAAGACCTGCTCGAGGGTCTCCGTGGTCATGAGGTCCTGCGGGCTGCCGGAGCGCGCGAGCTGCCCGTCGGTGAGGGCGATGATGTTGTCGGCGTACGCGGCGGCGAAGTTGATGTCGTGGATGACGATGACGAACGTCTTGCCGAGCTCATCCGCGGCCCGTCGCAGCTGCCCCATCATGGCGACGGCGTGCTTCATGTCGAGGTTGTTGAGGGGCTCGTCGAGGAGGATGTAGTCGGTGTCCTGCGCGAGCACCATGGCCACGTATGCCCGCTGCCGTTGGCCGCCGGAGAGCTGGTCGAGGTAGCGGTTCTCGAGGGCCGTGAGGTCGAGGAACTCGATGGCTCGGTCGATGTGCTGCTTGTCGTCCGGGGTGATGCGCCCCTGCGTGTGGGGGAAGCGGCCGAAGCCGACGAGCTCGCGCACGGTGAGGCGGGTGACGAAGTGGTTCTCCTGGCGGAGGATCGAGACGACCTTCGTGAGGTCCCGGCTCTTCGCCTTCGTCACGTCGTGCCCGCCGACGGTGACCGTGCCGGTGGTCGCATCCGTCAGCCTGCCCACGATCGTGAGGAGCGTCGACTTGCCTGCACCGTTCGGGCCGACGAGGGCCGTGATGCCGCCGGCCGGTATGTCGAGGGTGATCGGCCCGAGCACGGTCGACTTGCCGTAGGTCTTGGTGACGTTCGAGAGCGAGATCACAGGGCGCCCTTCCTGAGTAGGTACACGATGAAGAAAAGGCCGCCGACGAACTCGATGATGATCGAGAGGGTTCCGGCCGCGTAGAACACGTGCCGCAGCACGAAGTAGCCGCCGAGCAGGGTGAGCATGCCGAGCAGCATCGCGAAGGGGATGACGTGCTTGTGCTGGGAGGACCCGGTCAGCTGGTACGCGAGGGTCGCGACGATGAACCCGAAGAAGGTCATGGGGCCGACGAGGGTCGTCGAGATGGAGATGAGCACGGCTGTGAGGATGAGGAGCACCGTGACCTGGCGCTTGTAGGCGACGCCGAGGCCGATGGCGGTGTCGCGGCCGAGGGCGAGCACGTCGAGGGTGTTGCGCGTGCGCCAGATGAAGGCGAGCACCACCGCGATGATGAGGGCCGCCCATGGCAGGTACTCGGGGTTCGAGTTGCTGAGGTTGCCGAAGAGCTTCGCGGAGAGCACGTCGAACTCGCTTGGCGTGAGGAGTCGCTGCATGAACGTCGAGAGCGACCCGAAGCCCACGCCGAAGACGACGCCGATGAGCAGCATGATGTGCAGGTTGCCGCGCTTGCCGGAGAAGAGCCACGTGTAGAGCACGGTGGCGAAGCCGACCATGAGGAAGCTCTGCAGGAAGACCTTGGGGAGGCCGTCCGTCGAGGCGAGGGCGGCGCCGCCGAGGAAGAACACGAGGGCTGTCTGGAAGACGACGTAGATCGCGTCGAACCCCATGATGGAGGGGGTGAGGATGCGGTTGCCGGTCGCGGTGTGGAAGAGCACCGTCGCGACGGCCTGGCACGCGGCGACCACGATGACGGTCGCCACGGTCACGACGCGGAGGTTCACGGCGAGCCAGAAGCCGCGGCTGCCCGGCTCCATGGCGATGTCGTAGGTGAGGACTCCGACGGCGGAGAGCACGACGAGCGCGCCGAGGATGCTGAAGCGCAGCCAGAGGCGTGGCGCTCTTCCGGGCAGTTCTGAGCGCGCCGGTCGGCTGGCGGCGCTGATCTGGTCGCCGATGCGACGGGCTTTGGATCTCGGGAGGCGGGGCACGGTGTCAGCCATCGCGTCGCATCCGGAGCAGGAGGGTGATGAAGACGGCGGCACCGACCATGCCGAGGATCATCGAGACGGGCAGCTCGAAGGGCATGCGGATGACGCGGCCGATGATGTCGCACACGATGATGATGCCGACGCCGAGCACGCACACCCAGGGCAGGTTCGACCTGAGGTTGTCGCCGCGGGCCATGGAGACGAGGTTCGGCACGATGAGTCCGAGGAACGGGAGGAATCCGACGACGACGGTCGTGACGCCCGTTGCGATGGCGACGAGGGCCGTGCCGACGAACATGACGAGGTTGTAGTTGACGCCGAAGTTCGTCGCGATGTCCTTGCCGAGGCCTGCGACGGTGAAGCGGTCGGCGACGAAGTAGGCGATGACGACGATGATGGCGACGATCCAGAGCACTTCGTAGCGTCCCCGCACGACGCTCGTGAAGCTGCCCATGAACCAGGTGCCGAGCATCTGCAGATAGTTCGTCTCGATCGCGAGCCACGTCGTGAAGGCGGAGACGACGGCGCCCAGCATGATGCCGATGAGGGGCACGATGAGGGCGGAGCGGAGGGCGACGCGGCGCAGGACCGCGAGGAACACCATCGTGCCGATGAAGGCGGAGACGCTGGCCATGACCATGCGGGTCGTGAGCCCGGCAGCTGGGGCGACGATGTAGCTCACGAGGAGGCCAAGGGCTGACCACTCGGTGGTGCCCGTCGTGGTCGGTTCCACGAAGCGGTTCTGGGTGAGGAGCTGCAGGATGAGCCCCGAGACGCTCATGGCGCAGCCGGCCAACACGAGGGAGACGGTGCGCGGGACGCGGGAGATCCAGATCATCTCGCCGCCGAACTCGTTGCCCGCGATGTCGTAGGCGCCCACGAACAGGGAGAGCACGGCGAGGCTGATGACCACGGCGATGCCGACGGGAAGCGCCCCTCTGCGGTTGAGGAGGGCCACGCGTGGAGGGGTCGTGGGTGCCGGCCTGGCTGGAGGTTGGGCTGTTGCTGTCATTCGCTCGCTGTTCAGGGCTGGACGGTTGGGCGTGCTGTGCCCCGCCGCTCGGACGCCACGTGGCGTTTTCCGGGCGGCGGGGCACGAATGCTCTGCTCCAACGGGGATGGAGCGGGTGAGCGTCCTAGCTGTTGGCGTTGGCCTTGGCGAACGCCGCGGCGACGTCGGCGTACAGGCCGGTGTAGGCCTGGATGCCCTCGTCGAGGTAGAACGTCGGGTCGAGGTAGACGATCTGGTTCTTCTGCACGGCTGGCACATTCTGGAGCGCCTCGGCGCCGGCGATCAGGTCAGCTGCTGCTGTGGCTCCCTCTTCGCCGGTGCCCGCGTCGCGGTCGAGCACGATCATCCACTCGGGGTTGGCCTGTGCGATGGCCTCGACGCTGATGTCGTCGCCGTGGGAGGCGTCTTCAGCGGCCTGGTCGATGGCCGGGGTGAGGCCGATCGTGGGGAAGAGCTGGCCGACGCCGCGCCCCTCGCCCGGTGCGGCGTAGGCGATCTCGCCACCGGAGGTGATCAGGCCGACAACCGTGTCGGTGCCGTTGTAGGCGCTCTTGGCGTCGGCGATGGCGGTGTCGAAGGCGGCGATCGTCTCGGCGGCCTCTGCCTCCTTGTCGAAGATCTGGCCGAGGATCTCGACCTGGCGCTTCAGCTCGCTGGTCGCCTCTTCGCCGTCGCGGGCGTTGATCTCGATGGTCGTGGGCTGAATCGCCTTGAGGTCTTCGTAGTAGTCCTGGAAGCGGTAGCCGCCGATGATGAGGTCCGGGTCGGCTTCGATGACGGCTTCGAGGTTGGGTTCGCGGTGGAGGCCGACGTCGAGCACCTCATCGCCGCCCGCGAGGTCCGGCCAGACGCTCTCCATGAGCGGCTTGGGGGCTGCGACGACTTCGACGCCCCAGTCGCTGAGCGTCTGGAACGTGGTGTTGTCGAGGGCGACGACGCGCTCGGGGTTCACTGGAACCTCGATCTCGCCGTGGTTGTCGGTGATGGTGACGGTTCCGGCCGTTGCAGTGGTGGCTTCCGCGTCGGCTGCGGGAGCCGAGTCGGCTGGCGCGCAGCCGGCGAGCAGGAGCGCCGAGATGGCGAGCAGGCCTGCGCCCTGGATGCGGGCGGCGGCGCGCCGTGTGGGAGTGGTGAGCGTTGTGGGCATGGCGGATCCTCGGTCGGGGATGTGCTGTGCTGCGCGCACAGAGATTGGAGCCGTTGCAGGGGCCGCACGGGCGCTTGGGAGCGGACGGGCCAAGCCTGCATGTCGTGTTGAACGTTCACCACGACTCGGCTTTGAGTAAGGCGAGCCTATCTTAAGTTCGAGGTCGGGGGCAGGGTCCGCGGCGGGGAGGAGTCCCCGTACCGGGAGATAATGGCGCAATGGCTTTTTCCCGACACGAGCTCGTTCCAAGATGGCGTGATCTTGTGACGATGGGCCCGTACCGGCGGGACCACTGGGTCGCACTGCGCGTTGCCCTCGCGATCGGGGCACCCCTGGTGCTCCTGTGGGCCACAGGATCCATGGCGCTTGCGATCTTCGCGGTGTTCGGTGCGTTCACGAGTGTCTACGGACGTGGCCTGAGCGTGCTCGGTCGCCTCCGGATGCAGCTGATCGCGGCCGGCTCGCTGCTCCTCTCGGTAGGCGCAGGTGCGCTCATCTCGCTCTCGCCCGAGCGAGGCTGGCTGGTGCTCCCCGTGGCAGCGGTCTGGGCGTTCCTCATGTCGCTCCTCGGCGACCGAGTGCGCTGGGCTCCACCAGGACCGATGTTCCAGATCTTCGCCCTGGCAGCCATCGCGGCGCTCGCGGTGGACGGGGCGGTGCTCCTGTCCGGTCTCGTGGTCGCCGCTCTGACGGCCGTCTGGTCGCTCCTCCTCGGGCTCGCGTTCGGTGCGTTCGGCGCGCTCGCGGACATAGCTCGAACACGCGGTGAGCGAGCGTCGACTGGTGACCCAGATGCCGCCAGTGCCAGTGCCAGTGCCAGTGGCAGTGCCAGCGCCAGGGACGGTGTCAGTGCGGCGCCCCGTGGTGGCGGTGCCGGTGCATCCGCTGGGGGTGCGGTCGCGCCGGCGACGGGGTCGATCAGGTCGGTTCGGCCGGCGAGGTCGACGTCGGTCGGTCGCGCGGGCATGTTCGCGGTCGGCACGCTGGTCGCTGGGGTGATTCCGCTGCTGGTCGGTATCGGCCATCCGTACTGGGCGATGGTGTCGGCTATCGCGGGTCTGTCTGCGGCGACTGGCTTCCATCGGGTGCTGAGGGCGACGCATCGGCTTGTCGGGACGGTGCTCGGACTCGGGCTTGCCGCGGTGCTGTTGGCATTCGAGCCGAGCGGTCTGGTCGTGGTGGTGCTCGTGATTGCCCTGCAGGGTGGGGTCGAGCTGTTCATCGTGCGCAATTACACGATCGGGCTGCTGTTCCTGACACCTCTTGTGCTGGTGATGGGACGCCTGGCCGGCGATGTCTCGGCTGCGCAGTTGCTGCTTGAGCGGGGCGTGGAGACACTCATCGGCGTCGCGGTCGCGATCGGGATCGCCGTCGTGCTCGAGTGGCGAAAGTCTGCCTGAGTGGCGCGCGATTTCACCGCTGCCTGCCTCTTTCAAGGTATAGAACATGAGGGGGCTTGCCGCAAGACCCCGTTGAGGGACCAGAATGAGCGATCGTGACATCTCCTGCTGAAGTCTTCGCCCTGCCGCCGCATCTGTCGTTCAAGTCCGATCCCGCTCTCGTGGGGGAGGACGCGCATCAGTTCCAGGCGATCGCCAACGCGCTGTCTCACCAGAAGCGTGAGCTGGCGGTTCGGCTCGACGAGCTGCGGCTCACCGACGGAGGGTCTGGGCAGCAGGCTCTGGACCGGGATACGGAGATCCACCGCTTGTCGCGGCAGCTTCGTGGGCTCGAACGGTTCGGGGTTGACGCGTGCCTCGGTCGCATGACTCCGGCGGACGGTTCGCCTGATGTGTACGTGGGCCGTTTTGGGCTGGCGGATGAGGATGGGCGTCGGCTGCTCATCGACTGGCGCGTGCCCGCGGCGGAGCCCTTCTTCGCTGCGACGCACGCGAATCCGCTTGGTCTGGCGAGTCGCCGCCGCTACCGCTGGAACGTGGAGCGGGTCGTGGACTACTGGGACGAGGTGTTCGTGCCAGGCGACATGGTGGGCCGCGTGGCGCTCGACGACCAGTCGTCGTTCATCGCGAGCCTCGGGACTGCACGGTCTGGGGAGATGCGCGATGTCCTCGGTACGATCCAGGCCGACCAGGACGCGATCATCCGTGCGGGCTCCCGTGGGGCGCTCGTCGTCGACGGTGGTCCCGGTACCGGGAAGACGGTCGTCGCGCTGCACCGCACGGCGTTCCTGCTGTACTCGGATCCTCGCTTCAAGCAGGGCCGTGGCGGAGTGCTGTTCGTCGGCCCCAGCCGCCCGTATCTGAACTACGTGGCGAACGTGCTGCCGAGCCTCGGCGAGGACAACGTCCAGTTGTGCACGCTGCGCGATCTGCTGCCGGAGGGGACGGACGCGCGTGAGGAGAGCGATGCATCCGTCGCTGCGCTGAAGTCGTCGCTCGACCTGGTGCGCGCTGTTGGCAAGGCGGTGCGGTACCACCAGCGTCCGCCGCGTGCCCCGTTCACGGTGACGACGACGGACTCGCAGGAGCTGACCCTCGAAGCGGCCGACTGGGCCGAGGCGTTCGTCGCCTACGAGCCGGGGCTCACGCACAATGAGGCGCGGGAGCAGGTGTGGGATGAGGTCGTGCGCCTGCTTGTCGACAAGCGCTCGCCCGACGCCTCGGAGTACTCGGTGCGAAGCTCGCTCGTGCGGGACGAGCGACTGAGGGTCGCATTCGCGAAGGCCTGGCCGCTGCTCGATCCGGCGTCGGTGATCGCCGACCTGTGGTCGGTGCCCGCATACCTGCAGTGGTGCGCCCCCGAGCTGAGCGCAGACGAGGTGCGTCAGCTGCAGCGGGCGGATGCTCGTGCCTGGACCGTCTCCGACCTTCCCCTGATCGACGCCGCACGGCGCCTCACTGGCGACCCGAACGAGTTCAGGCAGCGTGCGCGCCGGGCCGAAGCTCTGGCCTCGCAGCAGGAGAACATGTCGCACGTGGTCGACAACCTCATAGAGGGCGATGATGACGGCGAGGGGGTCGTCACGATGCTGCGGGTCGAGGATGCGCAGCGATCGCTCATCGACGAGGACGCCCTGCCGCCCGTCGACTTCGATGTGCTCGCGGGGCCGTTCGCGCACGTCGTGATCGATGAGGCTCAGGAGCTCACCGATGCCGAATGGGCGATGCTGCTCGCGAGATGCCCGTCGAGGAGCTTCACGATCGTCGGGGACCGGGCTCAGGCACGCCACGGGTTCCACGAGAGCTGGGAGGATCGGCTCGCGCGCATCGGCCTGCCCAAGGTGGAGGTGGCCCACCTCACGATCAACTACCGCACCCCCGAGGAGGTCATGCGGGAGGCAGCTCCCGTCATTCTGGAAGCGCTGCCGGACGCGAATGTGCCGGTGTCGGTGCGCAGCAGCGGTCTCCCCGTCCTCTCCGGCAGCGTCGAGGAGCTCCAAGGGGTGCTGGACAGCTGGCTCGACGAGAGCCTCGAGGGCATCGCGTGCATCATCACCGGTGTGGGGAGCAGCCTGAACCTCGACTTCGATGGTCGGGGCCGAGTGCGCTCGCTGACCCCCGAGACCGCCAAGGGGCTGGAGTTCGACCTGGTGGTGCTCATCGATCCAGAGGGGTTCGGAACAGGGATCGAGGGAGCGGTCGATCGATACGTCGCCATGACGAGGGCAACGCAGCGGCTCGCGGTGCTGACCACGAGCTGAGGCCAGGCGCGGTGCCATCACGGCTCAGGCGGCCACAGCGAAGTACTCGGCCTTGCCGAAGAGGCGCACACCCTCACGGGAAGCCAGGAGCTGCGCGCGCACAGACAGCTCTCTGACCTCGCAGGCGATACCGAGGGCCGCCGCCCACAACCGTTCATCCTGCGTCGACTCGCCTGGCCCCGGCCGCTCCCAGGTGAGTAGCACGCTCGCGGCCTGCGCCTCGTCGACCATGGTGGCGACCACATCGGCGATCTTCTCGAGCTGCGGGTGGGTCGGACGGTGCGGATAGGCCTCAATCGGCATGAGCACTGGCAACGCACGATCGTTCGAATCGAGGAACATGAGCCAGAGCTGCCGTCGGTAGGCCCGGCCGACGAGGCCGGTCACATGGTGCAGAACCTCCTCGTCGGTCGTGATGGGCTGGAGCATCGGAGCTGGTATCGCTGTCATGCAAGGAGTCTGCGCGGGGCACACAGACGCAAACGGGCATGTCGCAGGGCTGTGGAAACGGCGCGCATCCACAGGGGGACGTATGCGGAGTGGGCTGCATCCGGTCTGGAATGCGGACCAAGATCTGTTACGTCCTTCGGCCGATCCTCTTGGCAGGGTGCCTCCGCCGTGTGAAGCTGGCGGGGTGACGACTTCCCCCGCCAGCAATCAGGTTTCGCGACGCCTCCACGGGCCACGCGACCCGGGCGACGCGTGGGTGTACTCGGACACCGGGCAGCGCTATTGGGGCCGGTTCGGGGCCGCAGGTCTTGTCGCGGTCGACCCGCAGCGTGGCATCCTCCTGCAGCACCGCGCAGAGTGGAGTCACCACGGGGGAACCTGGGGCATCCCGGGCGGGGCCCTGCACGAAGGCGAGCTGCCGTCAGCCGGTGCCCTGCGCGAGGCGGCCGAGGAGGCGGGAGTACCTGCCGACGGCGTCACCCCCCTGTTCACGAGCGTGCTCGAACTGGGCTTCTGGCGATACACGACCCTCGTCGCGCGGGTCACGGAGCCGTTCGACCCCGTCATCGCAGATGCAGAAAGTCTCGAGCTCCGATGGGTGCCCATTGACGAGGTGGACGCGCTTCCGCTCCACCACGGGTTCGCGGCAGGCTGGCCCGGAATACGGGCGGCGCTCGCGGTGCGGCCTGTGATCATCGTCGACGCGGCGAATGTCGTCGGGTCGGTGCCCGACGGCTGGTGGCGTGACCGTGTCGGGGCAGCCGAGCGACTTCTAACGAAGGTGGTGGCCTTCGCCGAGGCCGGGGCGCGACTCGGAGAGCCGCAGCCGGCCCCGTCGCCGGGGCCTGATGCTTCCGGCCACGGGGTCGCCGCTGAAGATCTTGGGCTGGCGGGCGGCCGTTGGTTCCCGGAGTTCGCCGTCGTCGTCGAGGGTGCTGCTCGGGATGCGCGGAGCCCGGAGATCGGATCAGCTGCCGGATCGCGGGTCGCGGTCGACGTGGTCCGCGCCCCAGGATCGGGTGACGACGCGATCGTCGAGGCGGCCCGGCTTCGGGTCGGCGCGGGGGAGTCCGTGACCGTCGCGACCAGCGACCGGGAGCTCTCAGATCGCCTCGTTGCGGTGGGCGCCAACGTGCGGGGTGTCGGTTGGCTGCGCGAACTGATCGGCTACGGCGCGCGTCGCTAGCTCGCAGTCCTGTTCACCCCGGGTGGCCCCTGTCTGCGGACACCAACGCAGTTCTCAGCGGCCACGCGGTGCGAGGGGATCCTCCCAGGTGGCGCGCCGGGAGCGCACGGCGAGTGTCCGGGAGACACGAGGGAGTTTCGGATGCCTCGTGCGTACGTTCGCGGGGTCCCGGCAACGGGAACGCCCCATCCAGGGCGTCTCAGCGTGCAGGATCCGACCACCAGGAGCAGAACATGACTGACCACACCACGCACGACGGCCACGGCACGCACTCGAACGCGACGCACGCCGACGAGGTCGCGAAGATCGCGAAGCTCGTCAAGGAGTTCCGCTTCGGGATGCTGACGACGATCGAGGGATCCGGGTCGCTGGTCGCGCACCCGCTCACGATTCAGGAGGCGGAGTTCGACGGCGACCTGTGGTTCCTCATCCAGAACGACTCGACGACGGTCCGCAACCTGGGCGCGGATGCTCGGGCCGGGGTCGCGCTCAGCTCGAACGACTCGTGGGTCTCGCTGTCTGGCACAGCTGGCATCGTGGATGCGCCCGAGAAGTTGCGTGAGCTGTGGAACCCCGCCGCCGAGGCGTGGTTCCCGAATGGGCCAGAGGACCCGAACGTCGGCGTGCTGAAGTTCACGGCGAGCGGCGGCGAGTACTGGGACACCCCGGGTGGACGCATCGCGACGGTGTTCAGCTTCATCAAGTCGAAGGTGTCCGGCGAGCCGATCGAGGGCGACAACGGGAAGGTCGAGCTCTAGCTCGTACTCCAGCAAGCTCGAGTGGCCCGATCCCGTCTGTGCGGGGCCGGGCCACTTGTCGGTTTGTGAACGGGGCGAGTCAAATTGGGGTCCGTTCGCGGGCGGGTGTGCGAGCTCCAAGGTTCTGACTGGATGTCAACACTCACTGCCCATTCAGTTAGATCGTTTAGCTTCTTTGTATGTCCCCCGATCTGATTCGCCGCCTGTCTGTGACCGTTTCCGCCATCGTGTGCGTCGTCGGGACCCTCTTCGGAGTGGGCCTTCTCGGCGGCACGGAAGTCAACCAGTCGTCGAGCGGCAACCTCGCCGCCGACGCAACGCTCATCGCACCGGCCGGCACGGCCTTCTCGATCTGGTCGGTTATCTACATCGGTCTGTTCGCGTACGTCGTCTGGCAGTGGCTGCCCAAGCAGGCGCAGTCGCCCAAGGCTCGCGCGACGGGCTGGCTGGCGGCTCTCTCCATGCTTCTGAACGCCGGGTGGCTGCTCGTCACGCAGCTCGGCCTGATCTGGGTGAGCGTAGTTGTCATCGTCGCGCTGCTCGCGGTTTGCGTAGCGCTCGTGAGTCGCATCGCGGCGCATCCTGCAGAGAACTGGGGCGAGCGCCTCGCCGTCGACACCACGTTCGGCCTGTACCTCGGCTGGGTGTCCGTTGCGACCCTCGCGAACCTCGGTGCCGCGATCGTGTCGACGGGCGTTGCCGCCGAGGGCACGCTGGGTGAGATCGCGACCGTCGCCGCGCTTGTCGCTGTGCTTGGCCTTGCGACCTTCTACGTGTGGCGCTGGAAGAACCTCGCCGTGTCCGCGGCGATCATCTGGGGTGTCGCGTGGGTTGGATTCGGTCGCCTCTCGGATGCCCCCGAGTCGACGCTCGTCGGCATCGTCGCCCTCGCGGTTGCGATTCTCATCGCCGTGACCGGCGTGCTCGCGAAGTCCATCGATTGGCGCAGCGCCAGCGCGGCGAAGGCTGCGGTGGCGTAGACCCGAGCGGGTATTGCCTTTCGGTTGATCTCGCGCTTACACTCAAAGCCTTGGGGGACGCGTTCTTGAGACGCCTTGTCTGGTGCAATTCCAGAGTCCTCCACCAATTCTTTCTGGTGCTTTTCGTCGTCGGAGTTCTAGGCTCTGGCCATGAGCAGCACGATCAGCACTCCTCCCGGCGGTGTATCGCTTGAGCGTGGCCTCAGCAATCGTCATATTCAGCTGATTGCCATCGGCGGGGCGATCGGTACCGGCCTGTTCTTGGGGTCAGGCATCGGCATCCACAAGGCTGGCCCGTCGATTCTGCTCGTGTACGTCGTCGTCGGCGCCATGCTGTTCGTCATGATGCGGGCGATGGGGGAGCTGCTGCTCTCGAACCTCGGCTATCGCACCTTCCAAGACTTTGCGGCTGATTACCTCGGCGAGTGGGCGCGGTTCTTCATCGGCTGGTCCTACTGGCTCTGCCTGATATCGATTGCGACCGCCGACATGGTCGGCGTGCAGACCTATGCCAAGTTCTGGTGGCCCGACCTTCCCGGCTGGGTGCCGATGGTGATCGCCGTTGCCTTCGTGCTCGCGTTGAATCTGATTGCGGTGAAGGCATTCGGGGAGGCCGAGTTCTGGTTTGCGCTCATCAAGGTCGTCACCATTCTTGGCCTCATCGTGGTCGGCCTGTTCCTCATCGCTACGTCGTTCACGGCGCCGAACGGCGACACCGCGAGCGTCACGCACCTCTGGGATGAGGGCGGCTTCTTCCCCAACGGGGTCATCGGCTTCCTCGGTGGCTTCCAGATCGCGATCTTCGCCTTTGCGGGCATCGAGCTCGTCGGCACGACCGCGGCCGAGGCGAAGGAACCGGAGAAGAACTTGCCGAAGGCCATCAACCAGGTGCCGATGCGCATCCTGTTCTTCTACGTGCTCGCGCTTGGCGTGATCATGTGCGTGACGCCGTGGAGCGAGATCGACCCGGGGGAGAGCCCGTTTGTGGCGCTCTTCCTGCTCATCGGGCTTGGTGGGGCGGCGGCGCTCATCAACGCGGTTGTCATGACGTCGGCCGTTTCTGCCGCGAACAGCGGCTTCTTCTCGTCGAGCCGCATGGCGTACGGCCTTGCGACGACGAGGCAGGCGCCGTCGGTCTTCGGCAAGCTCACGCGAACCGCGGTCCCGGGCAACGCCCTGCTGCTGTCCTGTGGGGTGGTGTTGCTCGGCGGGTCGCTCGGCCTGATCTTCGACGACGCCTTCCAGCTCGTCACTGCGGTGTCGTCGATCCTGTTCATCTTCGTGTGGTCGATGATCCTCGCGTCCTACCTCGTGTACCGGCGCCGGAGGCCTGAGCTGCACGCCGCATCCGCCTACCGATTGCGGTTCGGGGTGCCGCTCTCGTGGCTGGTGCTTGGGTTCTTCGCCTTCATGCTCGTCGTGCTCGGCCTGTTCGAGGACACCCGCGGACCGCTGCTGCTGACCCCGGTGTGGTTCGTCATCCTCGGCATCGCGTGGATGCTCGTGCGGCGACGCGCGGGCGATGCTCGGCTCAGGGCAGAGTCGGCGAAGTAGCCCCGTCGCCGGCCGGGCTCAGCTCCGCAGCTTCGCTCGGGCGACCGGGCTCGACCGCGAACAGGGTGAGGATGATCAGGCCAGCGACTGGGACGAGGAGCCAGAACGCGTTCGTCCAGCGCCGCCCCGTCCCGCGAAGACGCCTGACGAGCACAGCCAGGGTGGGAAGCAGCGTGGCAACCTCCCAGACGCTTCCGAGCATGCCTCCGCTGAGAGTTCCGTCGTCACCCACCGTTGTGGGGTTGATGAAGCCGAGCGCAGCGAGGACGAGGGCGTCGAAGAGGATCCACCACCAGAACTCTGAACGGCTCGCGGTGCCGGTGAAGTCTGCGTACTTGCGGAACACGGTGCGTATGGACTCGAAGAAGGTCACGCTGACGAGTGTAATCATGCATCACTTCGTGCAGTGCAGTGCAGTGCAGTGCAGCAGTGCCGCAGCGCCGTTCCTGAAACGGAGGCGCGCTCAGCCGCCAGAGGACAGGCCAAGCACCGGGTAGAGCACGTTGAACCCTTCGGTGAGTCCGCCGCTGACGGCGTCTCCGCCGTGGTCTGCGCCCTGCACGAGGAACAGGGTCGTGGCGATGCCGACGGCTTCGGTGGCTTGTGAGACGGCCGTTGCCGCTGCTGCGAACGTGGGGTCCTCGCTGCCGGCGGTGAAGATCGCTGTCATGCCGGCGTAGGTGCCGGAGGAGGCGGCCTTCATGATGGTGATGGGCTTGGAAGCTTCGAAGGCGGTCGTGTCGCCGCCGTAGATATCGGCGGTCGCAGCATCCACGCCCTCGGATCCAGGGAACTCTTCGCCCGAGACGCTGATGATGTTCTTGAAGAGATCGGGGTGCTTCGCGCCGTACTTGGCTGCGCATCCGCCACCGTTGGAGTAGCCGGCGATGGTCCAGTACTTGGGGTCCTGGATGACGTTGAGGTTGGCGTTCGCCCAGTTGACGACATCGGTCGTGATGTACGTTTCGGCGTTCCCATATTTGGCGGAGTCGGCGCAGGCCGGGTCCTGGACTCCGGCCGCGCCGAGCTGGTCGGCGGTGATGACGATCGGCGCGAGGCCGTTGTGCTTGGCGGCGAATTCGTCGAGCACATCGCTGATGATGGTGCCGTCTGGGTTGCCGGGGTAGCCCATCATCATGATGACGACGGGTAGGGCCGGAGCGTTTTCGACGAGCGCCGCGGGTGGCAGGTAGACGCCAGCGTCCCTCGCGACGAATCCGGATGCTGTGCCCGGGATGGGCTGGGATCCGCGCTGACCCGCTGACGGCAGGTCGCTCGGCGGTTGCCACGTCGTGGCGAGCGGCTGGGCTGGCGCCTGCCGGTTGTCGGCGTTGAAGCTCGGCAGGTCGACCTTGCTCTCCTCGACGTCGCCGAACACCGAGCCGAGCGTGGGGTTGAGCCCGTAGGCGGCGTTGATGCCGATTGCCCCGGCGAGCAGGTAGGCGACGATGGAGATGGCTGCTATGACTCGGCGCCAGGTCTTGGCTTCCTTAAACGACGCGATGGCGAGGCCGATTCCGCCGAGGGTCGCTGCGGCCCACAAGCCGGCCGCGAGGGGAATCTCGGCGCCGAAGAGGTCGAACAGGTTGCACGAGAAGTAGGCGGCGAGGCCAAGAAGTACCCCGGAGATCACGCCGACGGATGCGCGCACGAACCACTTCGCGTCCGGGTCGCGCACGAGCAGCGTGATCGTGAATGCGATCGCGACGAGGTAGATGATCCACATCGCTGGCGAGTTGATGATGGGCAGCGAGAGTACGGCGCTCATCGGCGTGTGGGGAACGACATCGGCTGCTCCTTCTGGCGAAGCGATGAGCGCGTTGTGAGGGGTCCCGCCGTCGGTCGTCGCTTGGTGGGACAAAGTCTCACACGAAATCGCCTGGAGGCGACCGAACGCGGCGGATGGTTTCGTGGAGGGTCGAAGGCGGTCGTCTCCGCACATGGGGGTGGTCGGCTCTAGGCTCGACATCGAACGATCCGGGAGGGCTGACTTGGGGCTGGAACTATGACTGCGGTGTACGTCACTCGCCAACCGAGCGTCGACGGCGACGCTCGAGTGCAGGAAGCGCTGCACGCGCTCCTTGCTCGCCTGCGTGCATCCGGCGATGCGCCGGCCGCTGAGCTGCTCCCCGTTCCCGGCTCGCCCGATGCTCGCGCTCGTCTCACGTCGCTGGGCGGCGGCCTCTCGGCCCTCGTCTATGAACTGGAGCCTTCCGCGGGTCGCTCCGTCGCCGTCGTGGCCGGGGTCTGGCCCGACGGGAAGGCCCGGGAGCTGGCGGTGAGTCGCGTCCTGCAGTTGAGCCCGGTGAATGGGCTGCCGGAGTTCGCGCCGGCGAGCAGCGCAGAGGATGCTGCTGAGCAGCGCGCGTCGACGCAGGGTTTCGTGCGCGACCTGTATCCGCACCTCGCTCCGCGGGCTCTCGGGCAGTCGGGGGCGTACGACCTCACTTCGGTCGACGGAGGTGTGGGACCGCTCTCCTCTGGGGAGCCGTCTGAGACAGAACGAGCCGAAGCCGAAGCTCAGGTGCTTGCTGATGCCGAGTGGGCGGCAGCTGTGGTGCACGCCAAGGCCGAGGCTGAGGCGGCCGGGACCCCCATCGACGATGCCGAGGGTGAGTGGGTCGGCGTGCGCATCGGCGACGCGCCCTTCAGCGTTGGTTTCGTGTCGCACGAAGAGAGCCGTCGGTACGCCGAGGAGGAAGCAGAGCGTTTCGTGGGTGTCACCGGCGGGGCCAGCCAGATGGAGGTCGAGCTGCGTCTTGGCCTGCCGGGGCACGTGCTGACGCCTGCGTGGGCAGCGACGTCGCAGGAGGAGCTCGACGCGGTCGTCGCTGGGTGCGAGAACGAGTGGCATCGCATCGTGCTGTCGCGCATGATCGACCAGCCCGACGTTGGTGCGCTCATGGCGGAGCTGGCCATAGAGACCGTGCTGGTGCCGGTTGATAGGGAGCCGACCGAGGAGGAGCGACAGAGGTATCAGCTCGAATACGCGGCGGTCATGGATCGCTGGGATGTTGGCGACTTCGTCGACGAACCGGAGGCTCCCTGGCTGTCTGGGCGCATCGAGCCGGGAGCGGCGGCCGGCGACTCGGAGATCGTTGCGTCGTTCGAGCATCCGCTGGCGAAGCGTCAGTTCGAGCGCGTCCCATAGCGTCCACGTGTCCCGGAGCTGGACTCCGCGAGAGTCGCGCCGAGGTATTCCGGTGGCGCCTGGCGGCGACTACGTTTTGAGGGTGACCACTCCCGAAGATGTGAGCACTTCCGAAGACCTCGGGACGGCTGAGGGTGATCGAGCGCGTGATGTGCCGCTTGGTGTCGTCATGGTGGGCATGGCTGCCGTGGCGTGGTGGCCGGCGTTCACGCTCGGAGCGTGGGGTGAGGTGTTCTTCGACGACATCCTGGGGTTCTGGGCGGCATCGACCGCTGCGTTCGTGTTCGTGCTCCTCGAGCGGCGGCCCGTGTGGGGGCGCATCGGCCGCGCGGCCGTGCTGCTCGTGCCGACGGCCTGGCTCGCCCTCAGCTTCCTCGTCGATGACGACTCTGGCAACTTGGGGATCGATCTTGTCGACCTCGCTGCGCTGGTGGTTGTGCTCGTGTGCGTTCCTTTCACGCTGTGGGTGCTGCTGCGCATCGTGTGGCCCGACTTCGTGGATCGCACGCCGAGGCACCGGCGCTGGCTGATCGTCGCCGTGGTCGGCGGCATCGTCGTTGTCGCGTACGTGCTCGGGCTCAACCAGGCTCACTTCCTCACGTGCGACGACTTCGCGATCAGCGGGAACTCGCTGCCGCCGGGGTGCGTGCAGGGGAGCTAGCGGCCTGGCCGAGGTGGACGCGCAGGCTCAGCACCATGAGCACGCACGCCAGCGCCCCGGCCCAGACTGGCCAGAAGCCGAAGACCAGGAGGCAGGCGACGCCGCCGATGCCCTGCCAGACCGCGGCTGGCGCGCTCGGACGGCGGACGCGGATGCGGGTCGTCGTCCACTCCGCGAGCCGTTCCGTGGGTCCCTCCAGGCGTCCGAGCGTCGGAACGACTAGTGCCGTTGCAGCGAGAACGGCTGCGATCATGAGCGGTCGTGTCGCGAACCAAGCCAGGCTGAGGGGTTCCGGCCACCATGCCCCGGTCACGAACAGCAGGGCGGTGACAGCGACGAGCACTGGCATGTGCCACAGGTAAAGGCGCATGGAGTGGGCGTTGACGAAGCTCGAGAACGCGGAGACGCGTGCTCGGGCGGCGACGTGCGTCAGCCAGGGGTGCATGAGCATGAGGACGCCCAGCTGGGCACCCCCGAGTGCGATGAGGGCGATGGTCGCCGGGTTGTTGTTGTCGAGCAGCAGCTCGGGGGAGTACCCGGCCGCCGTGACGAGGAGAACGAGTGTCAGCACGCCGCCGACGACGAGGGTGATGGGGAGGCGACGCGAGCCCGGGGCCACGACCGCCCCTCGCTCCTTCCAGTCCGCGAAGAAGAACCCGAGCTGTTGGATGGCAAGCCAGACGAAGGCGTAGTTCACGATGCCGACCGCATCCACGCCAGTCAGGGCGCGGAGGGCGTCGACGAGGAGGGCACCGGAGACGAGGGTGATGAGTGCGGCGTGGGGTGTTGCTTCGTGGGCGCGCAGCATGAGGGGGACGAGGGCGGTCACGCCGAGGTAGACGGCGAGGAACCAGAGGGGCTGCGTCATGCGGAAGGATGCTTCCGCGAGGAGCTCGGTGTCGACGCCGGCGAGTGCGCCGAAGGCTAGCGCTGCGGTCACCAGTGCGGTGAACGCGAGTGCGGGAACAAGCAGGCGTTTGGTTCTCGTGGCGATGAACTCACGCGATGTGCCGCCGTCGGCGCGCATCCGCATCCACTGGGCTCCGGCCGCGAAGCCGCCGATGATGAAGAAGAGCGGCATGACCTGCAGCAGCCAGGTGGAGGCCGCGAACCAGGCCTCGTCTTCGACAGCGTTGGTGATGGTGATGTCACCACCCACGACCGAGACACCGGCCATGGAGATGTGCAGCACGAGCACGACGGTGAGGCAGGCTGCGCGGACGAGGTCGACGGCCCCGTCGCGGCGGGAGTCGCGCCTCGGACTGCGGTCGCTCGGCTCTGGGGATGCTGCGCTGCGGGGGAGGGTGAGCTGGGTCACGTGGCGGCCTTCTCTCTACTGGCTCGAACGAACCGAACCGTAGAAAGGGACCGACGCCGGCAGCCTCCCCCGGGGGTCCCGCGCGACCCCTACTGGCGTATCAAAAATTCTCCTGCGCGAGTTCCGGGCTCTTGCGCGACGTCATCACACGAGGACGGGGGATGGCAGCGCGGCCAGCACGGCGGAGAGTGCTTCACGTGACCGCGGAGTGAGCGGTTTCGCTGGCGCTCGCACTGTGGACGTGGCAATGATGCCTCGGAGCATGAGGACCTCCTTGTGCACGCTCCATGCGATTCCGGGTTGCACGCCGAGCAGGATCAGAGGAAGGAACTCGGCGAACAGCTGTCGAGCCTCGTGGTGGTTTCCGGCGTTCCAGGCATCAAGCGTCGGCTTGAGGAGATCCACGAACTCGCTGGCGGGCATCGTCCCTGTTGCTCCCCTCGCGTACTCTTCGAGGCACAGCTGCGCATTGTTGCCGCCGAGGATCGCGAATCGTTCGGACGCGCACGCGCGGACCACCGCATCGACCTTCTCAGCGGTCGGTGGTGCCTCGACCTTCACCGACGTGATACCCGGCACCTGACTCAGCTCGGTGATCGTCTCCACCGGGAACTGCACCCCTGTAGGTCCGGGTGCATCCTGGACCATGACCTCGGCACCGCGCTCTCGACAGGCCGCTGCGACTTCTCCATAGAAGTCGACGAGCTGCCCGGGCGAGGGTTTGACCATGAACGGCGGAAGGACCATCAGCACGTTGGCGCCGAGGTCAGCGGATTCGCTCGCCTGCTCGACAGCCGTGACGGTGGACATGGCGTTCACGCCCACGACGACCGGTACTGCGCCGGCCGTGACGCTGCGGACCTCCGCGAGTACCGCGCGTCGCTCGGTTGCGGTGAGCGCGAACGCTTCACTCGCATTGCCGTTGATCGCGACGCCCTCGACTCCGCTTGCGAGGCTGAACTCCGTGAGCCGGCGAAGGCTTGGGAGGTCGAGGGCGCCGTGAGCGTCGAACGGAGTGGCGAGAATCGGAATGAGTCCCTGGGGTGCTGGCATCAGTTGATCTCCTTAGCGTGCTGACGTACGAATGGTTCGTTGACGGTGATCCCCAAGCCGGGACCACCTGGGATCCGGAACGAGCCAGCTTCCGGGAGGAGCGGGCCCGCCAGGATCGACTGTCCGATTTCCGTGCTCGTGGGCTGGTACTCGAATGCGAGCAGGTTTGGCGTGGCGGCGCTGAAATGGATGCCCGCGGCGAGCAGGACCCCGAGCCCCACGGAGTGATGTGGCGCAACCGGCAGGTGGCGCGTCGCGCAGAGCGTGGCGATCGCGAGTGCTTCCGTGAGGCCCGTGCGGCCGATGTCAGGCTGAGCGATGTCGAGCGCCTTCTTCTCGGTCCACCGTTCGAACTCATAGGCAGTGCGCAGCGTCTCGCCGATGCCAATAGGAATCCGGCTTCTGCTGGCGAGCTCCGTGTGCCCTCGTTCGTCTTCCGGGACGAGTGGCGCTTCCAGGAACCAGGCGCCGACTTCGCTGAGGCCAGTGGAGAGTCGCAGCGCTTCGTGCAGGGTGTAGGCCCAGTGAGCGTCGACGGCAACGCGGAGTTCGGGGGCGGCCTCGCGGATGGCGGAGACGGTTGCGAGGTCCTCGTCGACGCCAAAGCCCAGGTGCAGCTTCACGGCTCTCATGCCCAAGTCTTGCCAAGACCGGGCAAGCTCGGCGCGCTCGTTGTCTGTTGAGCGCGGAAGCCCTGAAACGTAGACGGGTACTTCGTTTCGGAAGGCGCCGCCCAGGAGAGTGACGAGCGGGAGATCGTGGATGCGTGCGGCCAGGTCCCAGAGCGCAATATCGACGGCCGCGAGAGCATCAGCCTGATGGCCGACGAGGTGTCCGCGCTCTCGCATGAGCCCCGTCGTGAGTTCCCACGCGGGTCTCGGCGCGGTTGCGCTTTTCCCGATGAGCTGGGGAGCGATGAGGTGACGGATGATCGTGGCGAGGATCTCTGGCCCGACCGGTGCCAATCCTTCGCCCCACCCTGCCGTGCCGTCTTCGGCGGTGATCTTGACGAGGACGGTTTCGAACAGTGGCGAGTAGAGGCTCCGCCACGGATCGCGGACGTGGTAGCCGGCGGGGATATCCGATCCGTTGGGGAGGACTCCGAGGTAGTTGTCGCTGTGCTCCAGCTTGAGGACGAACACCTCGACTGAGACAATTTGCATGAGTCTATCCAATCAGTGGTTGCGGTCATGCACTGTGCGGATTACGCTATCCACAATCGATGAGGTTGTCCAGCGATCGGAGAAGACATGGCGACAGACGGAGCGAATCAGGGGCTCGACCGAGCGGCGGCCGTGCTCGAGGCAATCACGCGACGCGGCCCCTCCCGCGTCGCGGACATCGTCACCGAGACGGGCCTCAGCCAGTCGACGGTGTCAAGACTGCTCACGGCACTCGAGCGCCTCGAGTACGTCGTTCGAGACGCGGACTCGGGGACGTACCGGCTGGGGTTGCTCTTCCTGGCGATGGCAGGTGCGGCCCTCAACGAGCAAGCGGTCTTCCGTCACGCGAGGCAACCCGGTCAGCAGCTCGCAGCATCGCTGGGGCTGGGGGTCAACGTCGCCATCCGTCGCGGAAGCGAGCTGTACTACCTCTGCAACTTCGAAGGCACGCTCGCGCCGAAGAACTTCACGCTCATGGGACAGCGCAGCCCGCTGCATTCGACGGCGCTCGGCAAGTGTCTCCTGGCGGGCCTCTCTGGTCCGGAACGCCGTGAGTTGCTCGCTGACCTGGAACCGTTCACCGTCCATACGATCGTCGACCACGCGGCGCTCGACGAAGCCGTAGCTGCGGTGGACCGTGGAGGCTACGCGACAGAACGCGAAGAACTCGCGCTCGGGCGTTCCTGCGTGGCCGCGCCTATCCGCGACTCGGGCGGCGTGATCGTCGCCGCGATCTCGATCTCTGGACCGCTCAGCGCTCTGGACCTGACTTCACGCGAACTTGAGATCGCACAGCAGGCAATCGAAGTTGCCGATTCCATCAGCACCGCAATGGGATACCTAGGTCCCCGAAGCTCCTCACAGCTGCCGCAGCGCGGCTAGCGGGCGCCAAGCCCGATTCATTCACCTCAGCACACAAGGAAGTGTCGCAGCATGCAACGCACTCGAAAGACCACCTTTCTCGCCATTGCAGCCCTGACTGCTCTCGGTCTCACGGCCTGCGCATCCGGCCCGTCGACGGACCCGAACGCGCCGATCACCTTGGAGTTCCCGAGTTGGCAGGCCGAGGATCCCGCGTTCGGCGCCTGGTGGAAGGAGGTCATCGCAGAGTACGAGTCGCAGCACTCGGACGTCGAGATCGACTTCTACCAGGTTCCGTTCGGCAGCTACGTCGACCAGTTGACGACACGCTTCGCCGCGAACGATCAGCCCGACATCGTGCACTTGCCGGCCCGCAACGCCTCGGAGTTCGCGAGCCGCGGCTGGCTCGCGCCGCTGAACACGAGGCTGGAGGCGACGGACATCCCTGAGACCTGGACACCGTTGCAGGCGGAGATGAGCTGGCAAGACGAGTCCTACGGCGTCCTCCTCCTCGGATACGGCTACACCCTCTATTACAACGCCGAGCTCTTGGAGGCAGCGGGGGTCGAAGTGCCCACGACCGGGGACGAGGTTGTGAAAGCTGCGCAGGCAGTTACTGGCGGCGGTGTCTACGGCTTCGGGGCGACAACACAGCAGAGTCCTGACAACTACACGGAGTTGATGTCCTTCATCACCGGCAACGGGGGCGCCCTCGCTGAAGGCGCGGAGTTCACCATGGAGACACCTGCAGCCATCGCCGGTATGGAGCAGTACCGGGCAGCGCTCCGTGAGGCTCCTGCCGGAATTCAGACCCAGCAGCGCAATGAGCTCTTCCTCAACGGCAACATCGCGATGCTCCTCGACGGTCCCTTCTTCGTTGCGGAACTCGAAGGGGCAGCGGAGGGCGTCGCGGGGAATCTGAAGACGGCGGCCGCACCGTTCGCGACCGTGCCTGGGGGCGTGAGCAACAGCATCCACCTGCCGTCGGGCCTTGACCAGCGCACGGAAGACGCTGCGTGGGAGTTCATCGAGCTGGCGGCGAGCCCGGAGTGGCAGCAGCGGTACACCGAGCTGGCAGCGGTGCCGGCGCCTCGCGCCGGGTCCATCACCGAGGAGGCGCTCACGGATCGTCCCGAGCTGGAGCTCTTCCAGGAGCTTGCCGACGAAGCGGTGAGCATCTATCCCGAGGATGCGCAGCAGAAGGAGGAGTTCACGCGGCTCAGCCAGATCGTCTCCGAAGCGGCGATCAGTCTCACGACGACGGAGACGCCGACGGCGGAGATCGCGCGCGGACTCCAGGAGCAGCTCGAGCGCGAATTCGGGAACGCATCATGACCGACCTGCAGACGAGGGAGCTCGTTGCCTCGCAGCATCGAGATGCCCCTAGGGAGTCCAAGAAGACGTCGGCGGGTGCAGGCAAGAAGGGCTCGCCTGCTCGGCGGCGCGACGGGCTCTTCGCCTACCTGACGCTGTCACCGACGCTCGTGGTCGTGGGCCTGCTCATGGCCTACCCGTTCTACGTCGCGATTGACCTGTCGTTCCGAGGCGGGCGCGTGCAGTCCCTCACCGAGGTCGGTGCCTTGCCGCTGACGATCGACAACTACGTCCAGATCCTGACGGACCCGGAGCTGCTCGGAGACTTGGGACGGTCGGTCATCTACACGCTTGGTGTTCTGATTCCGGCATTCCTCATCGGTCTTGGACTTGCGCTCCTCCTGAACCGGAGCTTCCCCGGCCGACGAATCTTTCGACCGCTGGTGCTGCTCCCATGGGCAGTTCCTGGGATCGCGGTGAGTGCCGCCTTCGCTTGGATGCTCGACGCGTCGTACGGCATCGTGAACGCCATTCTTCGAAACCTCGGGCTCATTCAGGAGAACATCGCCTGGCTTGCCGATCCGGACTCCGCGATGCTGGCGGTGATCATCCCGACGGTCTGGAAGTACTACCCGTTCTTCACCCTCGTGCTCTTAGCAGCGCTGCAGAGCGTTCCGGGCGAGCTGTACGAGGCGGCGCAGCTTGATGGTGCCAAGGCTCGGCAGCAGTTTCGCTACGTCACCTGGCCTGCCGTGCGGACCGCATCCGCGCTGTCCATCGTCATCACCGCCATCGGAATCTTCCGAGAGTTCGACTTCATCTACCCGCTCACCGGGGGAGGACCGAACAATGCGACTCAGACTCTCGCGATTCGCATATACAACGAAGCCTTCCAATATTTCCAACTCGGTCTGGCTGCAGCCCTCGGGGTCATCACGATGCTGATCGCCAGCGCAGTCCTGGCCGTCTTCATGCGCTCTTTGCGCACTCAAAGTTAAGAGCGAGGCATGCGTCAGCTTTCACGTCCGCAGCGGTACGGGCTCCTTGCCATCGCACTGGTGGCAAGCGGCATCCTTCTGTTTCCCATCTATTGGATGGTGATGACTTCCCTCGTGCCATCGCGCACCCTGCTCACCGAGAACCCGCCACTGTTTCCCGCTCTTGGGGATATCTCGTTCGATGCCTACACGGAGGTCATCTCAGGCCGTCCGATCCTGACGTGGCTCGGCAACTCAGCACTCTCGACGTTGGGGGCAGCTCTTGTCTCGACTCTGGTGAGCACTCTCGGCGGATACAGTCTGTCTCGGTTCCGCACGCGCGGGCAGCAGGCCATGGGGTTCAGTCTCCTCGTGAGCCGCGTGCTTCCGGGAACGCTGCTCATCATCCCGTTGTTCATGGTCTTCGCTACCTCGCACCTCATCAACAACCTGTGGTCGGTCATCTTGGTGAACATTGCGGCGACGGTTCCGTTCACGACGTGGCTCATGAAGGGCTTCATCGATTCGGTTCCCGTGGAGATTGAACAGGCGGCGATGATCGACGGCTGTTCCCGGCTCGAGGCGCTCCGGCTCGTTGTTCTGCCGGTCCTGCTTCCCGGTATCGCTGCGACGTTCACGTACGCGTCGATCTTGACGTGGGGAGACTTCCTGTTCGCGAGGACGCTGATGTCGAACCCGGATGGGTGGACCATCACGGTGGGTATCGCTTCGTTCATCGGCGAGTTCAGCGTCGACTGGTCAGGCTTGATGGCGACTGGCCTCCTGTCGACGATTCCTATGGTGATCCTCTTCCTCTTCCTTGAGCCATTCTTGGCGAGAGGGATGACCGCAGGCGCGGTGAAGGGATAGGCGCAGTGCGAGCGACGTCGCTTGGTTGCGGGGGAGTGCTTCAGCGCACCCGGGGGTTCTCAGCTTCGCCCGGGGTGATGAGGCCGGATTCGTAGCCGAGTACGACGGCGTGGACGCGGTCGCGGAGGTGCAGCTTGCCCATGATGCGGCTGACGTGCGACTTCGTGGTCTGCTCGGCGATGAAGAGGGTCTTCGAGATCTCGGAGTTGGAGTGGCCCTTCGCGACGAGCCCGAACACTTCGCGTTCGCGTTCCGTGAGCTCGTTGAAGCGGGTGGGGGAGACGCTGCGCTTGGCGGGGGCCTGCGCGAAGGCTTCGATGAGGGTGCGCGTGACCTTCGGGGCGAGGAGTGCGTCGCCGCCCGCGACGGTGCGCACCGCGTCCACGAGCTCCGCCGGCGTCGCGTCCTTGAGGAGGAAGCCGCTGGCACCAGCGCGCAGGGCGTCGAAGACGTAGTCGTCGATGTCGAACGTGGTGAGCATGACGACGCGGGTGGGGTGGCCGCCGTCGTTGGCTGCCGCCGCGATGGCGCGGGTGGCTTCGATGCCGTTGAGGTTCGGCATGCGCACATCCATGAGGACGACGTCGGGTTGGAGGCTGCGGGCGCGGGCGATGGCTTCGTGTCCGTCGCCTGCTTCTCCGACGACGGTGAGGTCGTCTTGGGCGCCGAGGATCGCGGCGAGCCCGATGCGGTACATGGGCTGGTCGTCGACGATCAGGATGCGGGTCATGCGTGCTCCGGTTCGGTGGAGGTCTGAAGGCGGTCGCTTGTTCTGACGGGTTCGGCGACGGGGATGCGTGCTTCGACGACGTAGCCGCCGAATGACTGCGGGCGCGCCGAGAGGTGCCCGCCGAGGGTCGTGACGCGTTCGCGCATCCCGAGTATGCCCATGCCGCCGGATGCGAGGGGTGTGCCTGAGGTGGCCGCATCGCCTTCGCCCTCGGCTGCGCTGTCGATGGACGCGGATGCGGGTGGTGCCGTGTTCGTGATCCGCAGGGTGAGTTCGGAGCCAAGGAGCAGGACGGAGACTTCGGCGTTGGTGCCAGGTGCGTGGCGGATGACGTTGCTGAGGGCTTCTTGGACGACCCGGTAGGCGGTGAGCTGCACGGTGTCGGGCAACTCGCTGGGGTCGCGGTCGGTGTCGAGGTGGAGAGCAGCTTCGATGCCTCCGTTGGCGCTGCCATCGACGAGTGTCTGGAGGTCGGCGAGCTGCGGCTGCGGGGCGAGGGCCGTGTCTGCGTCGAGGCGGAGGACCCCGAGGAGGGTGCGCATCTCGCGGAGGGCGTCTCGGGCGGAGCCGGCGATGGACTCGAATTCGGCTTTGGCCTCGTCGTTGAGGTCCGCGACGCGGAAGGGCGCGGAGCTGGCCTGCATGTGCACGATGCTCATGCTGTGGGCGACGACGTCGTGCATCTCGCGGGCGATGCGGGAACGCTCTTCGGCGCCCATGCGGCGTTCGTGTTCGACTTCGGCGGTGCGCTTGGCCTGCACGAGCTCACGCTTAGACCAGTTGCGGCGGCTGAGGTTGTAGGCGGCGGCGACGATGAGTGCCGTGTAGATGGCGATCGCGATGAGGCTTGAGGACTCCGGTATGAGGTTGCCGCCGTTCTGCAGGGCCACGAACCCCATCAGGATGAGCCCAAGGGCTGGGGCGGCGAGGTTCAGGAGCCAGGTGGCGACCGCGAGCGTCAGCGTCTCGCGGAGCGCGATGATGGCGATGAGGATGCTGAGCGAGATGAGCTGGGGAACCGGCATCGGCCAGGCATCGATGGGGAGAACTCAGGGAAACGCGAACAGCGCGGTGCCCACGAAATGCACCAAGATCGCGAGGCGTGGTCGCACTGGGGCGAGGAGCAGGCCCGCGGCGCTGAGGGACGAGATTCCGAACGCGAAACCGACGTGCACGCCGTAGACGGCGCCCAGGATCGACACGGACACGGCGAAGAGCGCCGCAGTCGCGACGGCGAGCAAAACCCACTCGAGTCGCGTGAGCGGTCGCGGCCCCGGGATGCGCTGCTCCCGGAGCTGCCGCAGCAGCTGGTCGATTGTGATGTCCATGAGCGTCACGCCTTTCGTCGAGGACGACGCTAGTGGGTGAGTGGGCGTGGGGCGTCCCCCTGAAGTCTCGGACAAGGCACTACGCGGGTACCGTGCATCGAAAACTACCTCGCTTGTTTCACCCACCAGAGCGACGTCATCGCTAGTCTGAAAACATGGATTCCTCGTGGCCAATACCCATTGGCACAACCTTGCGTCGACGACAGGTGCACGAGCTCCTGGGCGGGCAGCAGCAGCAGGGCATATCGACGCCCCGCGGAAATCCGAACATTCTCATCTTCACCGATCCCGTGAAAGGGAGGCGATACGGGTACGACCTTCACGAGGGCTTGCGCGCTGACGGGATCTACGCCTACACAGGTGAGGGTACGCGAGGAGATCAAAGGTTTGTTCGTGGTAACGCCGCCCTCATGTCGTCGGTGAAGAACGGCCGACTCATCCGCCTCTTCACGGTTCAGGACGTCAACGTGACGTATGTCGGTGCTTTCACCCTCGCGGACCCGCCGTTTGAGTACAGAGAAATACCTGGTCTAGATCAGGAAATGCGGCTCGGCATCGTCTTTCTTCTCGCTCCGGTCGATGCCGATGTGTCTCGCCTCCCGTTGCGTGATTTGCCTGAACTCCACGCTGCGTTGGTCGCAGACTGGATACAGCCGGAAACTGGAAGTTTTACCGTCGAACTCCAACCCCGCGAAGTGGAAATGTCCAGGGTTGAATTCAACTTGCAGGCTGACTTCGGAAACTGGCTGAAATCGAAGAATCACGTCGTCAAGTCATTGTCGTTGCCCGCGGGCAACACGTGGATCCGACCCGATTTCTACGACAGCACGGCAGGGGAAGTCATCGAGGCGAAGAAGTCAACTGCCCGTTCATACGTTCGGATGGCAATCGGGCAATCGCTTGACTACGCTAATAATGCGCGACGCGCCGGAATGGACGTCAGGCCCGCGATCTTGCTGCCTGGTCGTACGGAAGATGACCTCGCCGAACTCTGCCAGCGCCTCAACGTGCGCATACATACGCGAGTTGGTGACGCGTTCCGCGAAAGCGAGTGGTAGCGCAGGAGTGCTATTCCAGGCGACGCGTGAGGGCGGCAACTGCGGGGAGATCTGGTTGAGCCCAGTCCAGTGTGGCTAATTCATCGACTGGAACCCAGCGGAGTAGGTCGTGGTCTGTGCTGCTCACGGGCACACCTCCCTGAGCGTGCACCAAGTAGCAGCTCAGATCGATGGCGATGCCCTGGACGCGTGTGACGGATCTATCCACTAGATCTTGCACAACGACTCGAGTGCTCAGTTCCTCGAAGAGTTCCCGTACAAGAGCACTTTCGGGTGCCTCGCCGGGTTCGACCTTACCTCCCGGAAACTCCCAATAGCCGGCCGCACTCTTGTTCGCGGCTCGCCGGCAAGCGAGCGCCTCGCGACCGCGGAGAAAAATGCCGGCCACAACAATCAGCTGATGCTTACTTCCTGAGCTCACAGTGACAGTCTGACGCAATGGCTGAACCGTTCACTCAATTTTCGCAGCCGACTCCGTCGCCGTCTCGGTCCAGATGTGAGGCGTACCCGGGATCGCCAACATGCACGGGAGCTGCACCGGCGTTCCTCGCCTCAGTGCAGTTAGCGAAGTACACGTTCTGTTGGGGCGCAGGCTCGGGCGCCGCGGGAGCAGGTTCCGGTGCCGCATATAACGGGGCGGGGGCATTCTGCGTGACATCGACCTCTGGCTCTGCGACCGGAGCTGGATCGGCCACGGGCACTGCTTCGGCGGGAGGAGCAGCAACAGGCTCTGCAGTGATGGTGACGAACACGGTCTCCGTGGGCGCTTGAACGGTTGAGGTCACTGTGACGGTCGGCGCTGGTGCCGCAACCGGAGCCTCGCGAGAAGCCTGTGTACCGCCGATCGAACTCCCAACAATGCTGACAACGAGCCCCGCCCCCAAGGTGATGGCACCAACTTTGCGCGAGCGAGGCAGACCAGCCCAACTGCTTCTCCTCGTGACAAGAACGTAGAGCCCAGTCAGGAACCCGATGAGGCCAGCCAAGGCGAGGAAAGTTCCGACGCCTCCGTTCGTCGCAGCGATGAGGAGGAGGATAAGCATGACACCAGCGACGATCCAATTGAACACCGTCATGCGCGAGCGCCAAGTTGTTTGCTGCGGCTGCACGGGCGCGGGGTAAAAAGTCATTCGGGCTCCTGAGTGAGGGGGACTGTTTGAGCCTATGACCGCGAAACTCGCTCGATAAATCTCCCCGGGGAAAAGGGGAATGTTCAACGAGCGAGATTACGTGGATACGCGCCCAGCCTCCGTCGCCGCAGGAAACTCGCTCAGGCTGCCAACTCGCAGGATGTGTGCCGACTGCTGGCCCATCGACGCCCCAAACTGCGAACGTCGTGAAGCAGAGCAATCAGGTCCCTAGGCTCACCCGCGACAGGAACTCCACCGTCTCCGGCCGCTGCGGGTTCGTGAAGAACTCCTCCGGCGCGGCTCGCTCGATGAGCACACCGTCCTTGAGGAACACGATCTGGTCGGCGACTCGGCGGGCGAAGCTCATCTCGTGCGTTGCCATGAGGATGGTCGCGCCCTGCTCCTTCAGCTCGAGCACCACATCCAGCACCTCGCCCACCAACTGCGGGTCGAGCGCACTCGTGATCTCATCCAGTAGGAGCACCTTCGGCTCCGTCATGATCGCCCGCGCGATTGCCACACGCTGCTGCTGACCACCCGACAGCCGATCCGGGTAGCTCGTCGCATGGGCACCGAGGCCCACCCGCTCGAGAATCGCTGTGCCACGGGCCGCCGCCTCAGCGCGAGGCGTCTTGTGCACCTTGCGAGCAGCAAGCGTGACGTTGTCGAGCACCGTCATGTGCGGGAACAGGTTGAAGTGCTGGAACACCACCCCGATGCGGCTTCGCACCGCGTCAGCGTTCGCGCGCGGGTCAGAGATGTCCTCGCCATCGAGGAAAATCTGCCCGTCATCAACCCGCTCGATCAGGTTGATTGTCTTCAGCAGCGTCGACTTGCCCGAACCACTCGACCCCACCAGCACGATCACCTGGTGCGGCAGCACCGACAAGTCGATACCGCGCAGCACCCGCACGTCCCCGAACTGCTTGTGCACGCCCTTGACCTCAAGGACCGGCTCTACCGCAGCACCACCACCAGCAGCATCGCTGGCTGCGGGACCAAGCTCCTCATACGCATACACGTCGCTCATACCGTGCCCCCGATCTGCTCACGCTTCTGCGCCCGCGCCGTGTACCAATCCGTGAGACGAATCATGGGCAGGCTGATCAGTACGAACAGCAGACCCGCGACCACATACGGCGTGTAGTTGTAGGTCAGCGCCGTCTCGATCTGGGCCGCGCGCACTGCATCCACCGCCCCCAGGATCGAGATGAGCCCAACGTCTTTCTGCATGGAGATGAAGTCGTTCATGAGCGCCGGCGTCACCTTCCGCACACCCTGTGGCATCACCACGAGCCGCAGCGTCGCTGCATGCGAGAGGCCAAGCGAACGCGCAGCGACACGTTGCGTCGGATGCACCGACTCCATGCCGGCGCGCAGCACCTCGGCCACGTACGCCGAGTACACGAGCACGAGGGCGAGCGTGCCCCAGACGGCCGCATCCACGCGCGGGAAGATGCCAAGCGCCGGAACACCAATGCCGACCAGGTACAGCACGATGATGATCGGCATGCCCCGGAACAAGTCGGTATAGACCGTCGCGACAGCGCGCAGTGGGAAGAACACCGGGCCACGTAGCGTGCGGATGACCGCCAGCAGCGTCGCGAAAATCGCCACCCCCACCACCGCGACGGCCAGCACGCGAATGTTCAACCACAGGCCCTCAAGCACGGTCGGAAGCACTTCGATCGCGTACTCGAAGTCGAAGAACGTCTCCGACACCGCGGCCCAGCCCGGCGTGTTGATGAGCGTCGCCCACACGATGACCGCAAACGCAATCGTCGAGACAAGCGCCACCAGCACCGAGCGCTGCGACTGCCGCCGACGGAACGCACGCCGCTCGAGCTCGATCGCACCCGGCGTCCAAGGCTCGGTGGCGGCGCTAGCAGAAGCGGCAGCCGTGGTGGGAGGGACCCGCGACACGGGCTACTTCAGCGTCGGAACGTCGACCGACGTCTCGAGCCATTCGGTCTCGAGTTCCGCGAGCTTGCCGTTGTCGCGCAGCGCATCCACGGCGGCCGTCACCGGCTCAGTCAGGGCCGAGTCCTTCGGCAGGACGATACCGAACTCGTCGCCACCCTCGGTCGAGTCGAACTGGCCAACGATCTTGCCGTCGTCGAGCTCAACGCCCGTCAGGTAGAACGCCGTTGGCAGGTCGGTGACGAGCGCGTCGATCTGGCCGCTCTTCAGCGCCAACACGGTGTCCTCGTTTGAGTTGAACACCTCAGGGTCTTTGCCGAGCGCATCCTTCGCGACCAAATAGCTTGTGGATGCCGCGGCGACGCCAACCTTCGCGTCGGCGAGATCCGCGATCGACGCGGCGTCAGCCACGCTCGACCCCTCGGTCGTGATGATCGCCTGCGTCGTCGTGTAGTACGGCGACGAGAAGTCGACCGCGTTCTTGCGCTCGTCGGAGATCGTGAACTGCTGCAAGTTCAGGTCGAAGTCCTTCGGGCCCGGCGTCACGGCGCTGTCGAAGGTCGTGCGCACCCACTCCACGTCCTCAGGCGCGTAGCCGAGCTCCTCGGCAACCGCCAAGGCGACCGCGGCCTCGAAGCCCTCGCCCGTCTCCGGCGCGTTGTCGATGACCCACGGATAGTAGGCGGGCTCGCCCGTCGCGATCGTCAGCTTGCCCGGCGTGAGGGTCTGCAGCCCATCGCCCTCGGCGGCAGGCTCAGAGCCGGAAGTTCCGGAGCAGGCAGAAAGGGCGAACAGCGCGGCGATGACGCCGGCGGCAGCGGCGCCCTTGCGGATGCGGGAGGAGAGAGTCATGACAAGCCTTTCGTTCTCAGCTGAACATAGGGGAAGCGAGGTTCACGCATGCGCCCATTACGCCTGGTTGCAGGCACTGCAGGCCCAGTTGCGGACGCTGCACGCCTGGTTGCACGTGCTGCCCAGATTCAGGACTCAGGCTCGTCCACCAGCGTGAAGTCATCGAAGCTGAACCCGGGGGAGACGAGGCAACTCACGAGCACCTCCTCGTCGCCCGGCAGCGTGCGCTGCCAGTGTCCGGCAGGGACGAGCGCCTGCGCGTTCCGGAGGTCGAGCGTCACTGGCTCTCGCGCATCCGGTGCCGAGCCGTCGCCGCCCAGCTGCAGCTGCAGAGGCCCGGGCCCGTGCCACATCCAGATCTCGTCGCTCGTCACGAGATGCCATGCCGATGCCTCGCCGGGTGGGAGCAGGAAGTGGATGAGCGTGGCCGCGGGTCGCTCGCCGTTTGGGGTCTGCAGGCGGTCGCCGGACGTCCACGTGCGCCGATACCAACCGCCCTCGGGATGCGGCTCGAGGCCAAGCTCTCGGGCCCGGACCGGTACCGCGGTCGCGCCGCCGCTGGCGGCAACCCCGGATTTTTGTGAGGTGTGCTCCTGCTCAGCCACGTGACGCCTCCAGTTCAGTGTTCTCGACGGCCCAGATGAGCTCGCCGTCAATCATGGTCGCTGATGCTCGGCCGGCACCTGCCTCGGCGAGCGCGACGATACCGTCGACCACCGACACCACGGGCACGTCGAAGAACGCCAGGTCGGCGCGGGCCCCGACGGCGAGGTACCCCGTGCGATCCGGCCCGAGATCGAGGCCCATGGCGTGGGCTCCTCCGAGCGTGGCCGCCGAGAGGATCCGCTCGTGCAGATCGTGGCCCCGGTACCCCTGCGAGCGCGCCACCTCGACCAGCGTTGCGACGTCGTGCATGAGATCGAGCGAGGGGCTCGATGAGAGCGAGTCGGTGCCGATCGCGATCGGGCTGCCCTCAACGAGGTACTCGGCGACCGGGGGAGCGTCCAGGCCGATGACCTCGTTCGACCGCGGGCACAGCGCCACGCTCGTCCCGCGCTTGCGCAGCAGCGCCCGGTCGGCGGCCGTCATGTACACGCCGTGCGCGACGTGGCAGTCGGGGCCGAGCACCCCGAGCTGATCGACGAACTCGGTAGCGCTCATCCCGAAACCCGCCGAGCGCATCGCGCGGAAGCTCTCCAGCTTCACCATCTGCCATGGCTCGCCGTCGACACCGCTACCGTCGCGTTCACCTTCGAACGCCGCCTCGCCCAAATGCAGGTGCGTGCGCAGCCCACGCCGCCGCACGATGTCGGGGATATCGAGCAGTGGCATCGCGTCAAGCGAATACGGCGCATGCGGCGAGAGGCCGGCACCCGGCGTGGTTGGGATGCGGTCGAGCTCCTCCACGATGAGCTGGCGGCCGCGGGCCCGCCATTCTTCGTTGGTCCAGCTCATCACTTCCCAGTACGTGATGCCGTGGAGTCCTGATTGGTGCAGCACGGGAAGCGCGGCAGGGTCAGTCACGATGTCCGCGACGCTTGTCGTTCCGGCCCGAAGCATGCGCCCCGCTCCGTCCATGGCGTCGGCGTACCAGTCATGGGGGAGCGCGTAGTCGCGGTTGAAGGCCTCCGCCCAGTCCTCGAAGCCGTTGTACTGACGCTGCCCGACCGCTGCCATGCCCGTGTATTGCAGATGCGAGTGCGCGTTGACGAGGCCTGGCATCAGGATGCCGTCATGGTGCACCTCATGAGCCTCGATGCCCTGCTCGGCCAGCGATTCCGTGACCCACGCCCGCTCGCCGACGTGCATGATCTTGCCGCCACGCACCGCAACGGCGCCGCCCAGAATCGGGGGAGCCGTGATCGGGATCACCAGGGTCGCCGAGTAAACCGTGACGTCGCCCATCAGGGGTTCGTGTGCCGACGAGTTGGCTGCGTTCCGCACTGGCGCTCCAGTCGTGCGTTCGGGAATGATCATGCGTTCGGGAATCGGGTCGGGTGCCAGGCAGGCTTCAGGTTCGCGCCCTCCGCAGCTGAACTCGGGACCGTCGCTGTCGGGGCGTGGTTCGTGCCCGCCCGTTCAACTTCGTCCCCGACGATCCCCGCGGCGATGACCTCGTCGGCGATCAGGGGGAGCGGATGCACTCCGGGTTCTCGCACGTCGCCTCGCGCGAGCATCCCGGCCGCGGTGAGCTGCGCAGCGAAGGACAAGTCCATGATCTGTACCGGGTTGCCCTCTCCTGCCGTGATGTTGATGCAGCCGCCGCGGTCGAGGATGAGGGCGCCTTCGCGGGACGTGAGGCTCGAACCCACCGGCCACTCGAGCGCGTCGACCTTCCATGCCCGCGCTTCGAGCCGACCGCCGAGCGCCTCCGCGTCACCGAGAGCGATCTCATCGAGCACCCCGCCCGCAACGGCAAACGCGGTGCCAGGTCCGGCTGCGCGCAGGTGCTCCGCCGCGATGGTCTGGGGCTCGCCCGTCGCAGAGATGACGATGTCGGCGGCGCGCACGGCGTCCTCAAGCGGTGCAGTGTTGTAGCCGGCGTAGCGCGCCTCGAGCGCCCGCACCGGGTCGAGTTCGCAGATCGTGACCGCGGCCCCCAGGGCCGCCGCGTGCTGCGCGACCCCAACCCCGACCGGGCCGAACCCGACGACCGCGACGCGCGCATCCGCGAAGCCGCGGCCGAGCTGGTCGAGGAGGTCGGCGATCGCGAGCACGCACGACTGACCGGTGCCGTAGCGGTTGTCGAATCGCGTCTTGACGCGCGCGTCGTTGACGGCGAGCACGGGGATGCGCAGCTCGTCGCCCATGGCGTGGAGGGGGCGGAGGCCGCTTGTCGTCTCTTCGGCGGCACCCAGCACCTCGACGCCGTCGTGGGCTGCGAGGCGGATCAGGTGCGAGCCGTCATCGAGGAGGAACTCGTGGCCCTCGGCGAGGTACGCGCGGGCGTTGGCGAGCTGCCCGGCGGAGTCAGCACCGGATCCGGCGTGCACGGAGAAACCGCGTGCGCGGAGGGCGTCCGCGACGGCGTCATCGGTCTCGTCGCTGTGCGCGTAGAGCGAGACCTGTGCGCCGGCCTCGGCGAGCAGCAGCGACAACACCGCGGTCTTCGGCTCGAGCACCATGCTGACGCCGAAGCGACGCCCACGCAGCACGCCCTCCTCGGCGAGCCCGGCGGCGACGCGTGACGAGGCCGGCATGAAGCGGCGTGCCCACTCGAGGCGCAGGGCGGCGTCGCGCTCGGCCGCTTCGGACCCGGGCTCGAGAGAATCCGCGCGTCGGCGCGCGGTCGAGCTCCCGAACGCTGCCGGGTCGATGCGGATCACATCGAGTTCACGAGCCTCCGCGAATCGGAAGCGCCGCGACGGTGGTCGAGTTGCGACCTCGACGAGGCCCTGCTCGGCGAGGTCGCGCGAGAACGAGCCGCGGTCGCTCGCGTCAACGACGATCGCGCCGTCGGGGAACGGCAGCGCCTCGGGCGCGACCTGAGCGAACGGGTTCCCAGACCCAGTGAAGAGGACGTAGTCGGCACGTGTCGCGTCGGCCGCAATCGCCCCGAGTGAGCGAAGGAGGCCTCGGAGCGCCCCCGTCAGCGGGGCGCCTCCTGCAACGTGGATGCGCTGCCCCGCAACCACCAAGTTTGTCGCGGCAGCGAACGCGCGCACGATCCGCTCAGCAGTCAGCGATGCGTCAGTCACGGCGCAAGTCTAGGGACAGGCGGAGAACGGCGAGCGGCCGGGCTGCTCGGGCCCGTCACACCAGGACATCGCCTGGGCAGGACGCATCGCCCTTAGGGGAAGAACGGGTCGACACCCGCCCACATATCCCGGTCAATAGGATCGTCTCGAAGGAGCCTGCTGCTGGCCGCGGCCCTGACCAAATTCACGCAGTACGCATCCATCGGCGGCAAGCTGCACCTCCTGGCCGTCGATGGCGGGTGGAGCCCCGCGAACAGCGAGTCGGAGCAACCCGCGAACGCGGGGACGCCGCACCCGAAGAACAGAGACGCCTACGCGTCGACGACGCCCGTGAATCGAGTCCCGATGCCGTACGAGAACTCCCGAGTCGTTCCGGGAGCAGGCTCGGGCAGCTCATCGAGATCGTGGTTGTCGCACGACACGTACGTGAACTCCGGCCACCACTTCTTCGGCCGCACCTTCTCAACCGTTCCGCACACCTCGCACGTCAGCGTCGCCCACACCGGGCGCTTGCCCGTTCGGTTCGCCCGCGACTGAGCGAGCCACGCCGGCGGGTTCGCATCCAGCTCCGCCAGCGCCTCCTCGGCGATGTACGGGGGCAGACCGTTCCGCTTCGCCATCTCCAGAGGGATGTCGAGACGGATCGCGGCGTCATGTCGACTGAGCTTCATCCCGCCAGCCTAGAGCGCAGGAGTGCTGGCCGAGTCCGCGGCCGCGTCAGGGGCCGAATCCGTGGCGAGCTCTGCGGGAGGCAACGGGGCGAGGTACCTGGCGAGGCTGTCGTCGAGTTCGTCGATCCACTTCGTGTGGTGCGTGGATGCGATGGTGCCCGTCATCACGGAGCGGTACGCGCGGTCGCGGTAGCCCATGATGTCCTCCGCCTTGTCGTGCTTCCACTCGAGGAAGATCTCGACGACCTCGTCGAGGTCGAACATCGGGTAGTCGGTCGCTTGGATCAGGTCGCGCACGTAGTCGGCCTGGAAGCGGATCTCATCAGCGGCCCCGCCGATCGCGTGGAAGCGTTCGAGCCAGGCGCTGATGTCGGCTTGCCGCGCATCCACCCCGGGCAGCATGACATCGCCGAGGATGACGTCGCGCACGAACCATGCCTGCGCATCGAACATGTTGAAGGTGAACCACTGGTCCTGTGCGCCCAGGTAGAAGAGGTGCGGGTTCTGCTCCCACACCACGCCCTTGTAGAGGCCCTCCGGGTACACGTTGTTTGGGGAGTCGAGCGCCAACTCGTTGGGCAGGAACGGGTACTTGTGCAGGTACCCGGTGCACAGGACCACTGCGTCGAAGTCCTTCTCGGTGCCGTCAGCGAAGTGCGCCGTCGAACCGTCGAATTTCGTCACGAGCGGGCGCTCCTCGAAGCCGAGCGGCCAGTCGTAGCCCATCGGTGCCGTCCGGTAGCTCGCCGTTACCGAGCGGGCGCCCATCTTGTGGGCCTGGCTGCCGATGTCCTCCGCCGAATAACTCGAACCGATGACCAGCACATCCTTGCCGCGGAGGTTCTCCGCTCCGCGGAACTCGTGGGCGTGGCTCACCTGGCCCGGGAACGTCTCGAGCCCCTCGAAGGTCGGCATCTTGGGGAACGAGAAGTGTCCGGAACCGACGATGATGCGGTCGAACACTTCACGCGTCGTCTTCCGCGCCTCGAGGTCCTCGCTCACCAGGGTGAACTGCTGCGTCGCCTCGTCGAAATCGACCCAGCGCACAACGGTGCTGAAGCGCACATGCTTGCGCACACCGGCGCGCTCGACACGACCAGAGATGTAGTCCCACAGCGCGGGGCGCGGGGGATACGACGAGATGGGGCGGCCGAAATGCTCATCGAAGCTGTAGTCGGCGAACTCGAGGGCCTCCTTCGGCCCGTTCGACCAGAGGTTGCGATACATGCTCGAGTGGACAGGCTCGCCGTGCTCGTCGAGGCCCGTCATCCACGAGTAGTTCCACTGACCGCCCCAGTCGGCCTGCTTCTCGAAGCAGACGATCTCAGGGATCTCCCGCCCCTGCTCGGCCGCTGACTCGAACGCTCGAAGCTGTGCCATGCCGCTCGGGCCCGCACCAATGATCGCAATTCTCATGTTCTGTTTTTCCCTGGTTCTGTATGTCTGGTCGAGTTACGTATGACGCTCTACTGACCACCAGGTTAACAAGTCGAGCAATCGGCCGCCGGGCGGGGCTCCGGATGCACGCCTCAGGGCATGCAGACAGCGGGGTCCGGCCCGAGGTCGCGCGTCGACGACTCGTACCCGCCGGTCTGCACCGACGCCCCAAGCACCGCCGTTCCCATCGTCGAGAACGTGTAGGTCGTCGTGACCAGCGGGGTCGGCTTCGCGGGGGCCTCCGTGTCGAGCCCGTAGACCGAGCCGAAGTCGGGCAGCTCCGGCAGGTCCACCTTCGTGGTGTCGGTCTTCAGCGTCAGCTCGTGCTCGTCCGCGAAGGCCTGCATGGCCGAACCGGACCAGCCCTCGGCGCTGCGGTTCGCATCCAGCGCGGGCTTCAGCTCCGACTCGCACCGCTCGGCGAGCGTCGCCCGGTAGGTGAACGAGAAGGCCATCACCGTGGCGCCGATCGCCAGCAGGCACCAGACGACGCCGCCGAACCTGATGTAGCCGAGGTAGGCGTCACTCCAGTTCGGCTCGCGATCGCGGAACATCCACCGCTGCCCCACCGAGGCCGCTGATGCGGGCCAGCCGGCCTGCCAGATGCCGAAAACAGCGAAGAGCGCGGCCATCGCGAAGATCGGGAAGAATTCCATGAGGGCCGATGCTATGCCCACGCCGATGGGTGGGGCGCGCCTCGTGAACGGCCGGTCACCACTTGCGGCACCGTGACGTCAGCACGCGCACGGCATGCTCGCGAACTGGTTCAACCCGACGATCGCGAAGATGACGCCCGTGATGAGGAACACGGGGGCGCCCAGGACGCCGCACCAGAAGCTCGGCGCCTGCTGCTCACTCGGGAGGAAGAACGTGACGATCGCGACAGCGATCGCCCAGATCGAGACCGGGGCGAGAAACGGCTGCTCGAACACCCAGATCATCGGCACCCAGTGCAGGCCGACGATGAGCAGCATGACGGGCGCCATGAGCTCGCCCTTCTTGCGGCGCAGCAGGATGATCGCGGCGATGACTCCGGCGACAACCTCGACTGCCACCATGGCGATGTAGATCGTGAACGGCACGGAGTCGACCTGCAGCGCCGTAGCGCTCGACCAATTCCGGATCGCTGTCGGCAACGTGACGCCGACGAGAGCCACCCCCGCGAGGCTCAGCACGCCGAACACGACGCGCCACGCCCAATGCCTGGGACGCTCCTGCGCCCACCCGGCCCACACGAACGTCGCGAAGCCGAACAGTGACGCAGTGAAGATGACATCTCTCGGAAACTCGACGGACAGCATGCGCACCCCTTGGTCGATGTGCCGCTCAGCTTAGGGGAGCGCACCGCCGTGGCGTGGGGGAGAAGTGCCCCGCGCATCCACTCTGCGGCCGCTCAGATCGCGTCGCTGATCGCGCCGTAGGTCGCCTCGGCGTCGTGCAGCCAGAACGGGTGCCCAACTTCTGGCAGGTGACGCACATCCCAGCCCAGCGCTTCGAGCTCGGCAGGGATCGGTGCGGGGGCGACGGCCTTGCCCTCCGACGAGAGCACCAGGGTGGAAGGGACGACGGGAGCAGACGGCGAGTACGGCGCGTGCGCGATCTGGTCGAAGATGCCAACGGTCATCTTCCTGTCGAAGCGCTGCTTCGCCCGCTTGTCGAGCATGCGCGTCTCGGCCGAATAGCGCTTCGTATCGCCCGTGCCCGTCGCGGCGCTCGCCAGCATCACGAGCGGGAGCGTGACCGCGGAGAGGGCCCAGAAGGCGCGCGCGCCCGCGCCCTCGCTTGGGAGGCCGAGCTTGAACCCCGGGTCCAGGTAGATCGCACGTTCAGGCAGGAGACGCGGCACGGCACGCACGAGCAGTGCCCCACCGAGCGAGTGCCCGACAGCGCTGTGCAGGTCGCCCGGAAGCGTCTCGCAGAGGTCATCGACGAACTCGTCGAGGCGGTAGCTCTTCGCTCGCGGGCTTTCGCCGTGCCCTCGGAGATCGACGGCGATCGCCGTGTACTCGCCCGACTCCGCGATCCGCTCAGCGAGGGACCCCCAGAGTTCAGCGCTCGCTCCGATGCCGTGCACAAGCGCGACCTTCTTCGGTCCGTCGCCGGTCGTGATGGTGTGCAGCTTCACGCCTCTGCTCCTCTTCTCGTGGCCGGGTCCCCTTCTGGCGAAAGGCCACGCTCACGCTACGCGTGCCCGCTGTTATTCTGAGCGCGTGTCGGAACCCGGGGTCTTCCTCATCCCGGCCCTCGCAGTGCTGGCTCCCCTCTTCGCGCGCAGCATCTCGCCATGGGTCAAGGTGCCCATCGTCGTGTTCGAACTGCTGCTCGGTATCGCGATCGGGCCGAGCCTGCTCGGCTGGGTCGAGAAGTCGGAGCTGCTCGACTGGCTGTCCGAATTCGGTCTCGCGGCGCTGTTCTTCGTCGCGGGCAACGAGATCCGGTTCCGCAGCCTCGGCGGCGGAGTGCTCGGCCGGGCGTCGATGGCCTGGGTCGTGAGCCTCGCCATGGGGCTCGCCGCCGGATTCCTCATCGCGCCGGGGGAAGCCGCCGTCATCATCGCGATCGCCCTCAGCTCGACGGCGCTCGGCACGCTCATCCCGATCCTCCGCGACGCGGGCGAGCTCGGCTCCCCGTTCGGCAAGGCGACGACCGCGATGGGCGCCGTCGGAGAGTTCGGGCCGCTCGTTGCGATCTCGGTCTTTCTCGGCACCCGCTCACCGGGCGTCTCGGCGCTCGTGCTCGCTCTGTTCGTCGTCATCACGGGCGTCGCGATCCTGGTCGCCGTGCGCATGCAGCACGGGCACCTGCACCGACTGGTCAGCGCGAGCCTGCACACCTCGGGGCAGTTCGCCGTGCGCGTCGTGATCTTCACGCTCGCCTGCCTCGTCGCGCTCAGTGCGGTCCTCGACCTCGACATCCTGCTCGGCGCCTTCGCCGCAGGCGTCATGTGGCAGATCATCATGCGCAGCGCCCCAGAGGCCGACCAGGAGCAGGTCGAGAGCAAGATCGAGGCCATCGCGTTCGGCTTCCTCGTGCCGCTCTTCTTCATCTACACCGGGGTGACGTTCAACCTCGACGCCCTCCTAGGGAGCACGCAGGCGCTCATCCTGCTCCCCGTGTTCCTCGCCTTGCTCCTGCTCATCAGGGGAGTGCCCGCCCAACTCGTCGCACCGAACGGGGCCGCGCCCCGCGAGCGAGCGAGCCTCGGGCTCCTCAGCTCGACGGCCCTGCCCATCATCGTCGCCGTCACCGCCATCGGCGTCGACGAGAAGGTCCTCGAGCCTGCCCTCGCCTCGTCGCTCGTCGGGGCCGGAATGCTCTCCGTGCTCCTCTTCCCGCTCGTCGGCATGGCGCTGCGGCCAGCGGCTGCAACGCGAACCGCGGCCGCAGAGTCCTAGCGGGCGCTCGATGCGACCAGCAGCGCCCTCGCTAGCGGGGCGCGCGGAACGCCGTGATGTTCGCGGAGCTCCAGCGGAGCGCATCCCACTCACCGTGGAACGTCAGCACGGTGATCCCTGCAGTCGGGTAGCCGTGACGGATCTCCAGCGCCAGCTCCGATTCCCTATCGGCGGCCAGTGCGATGGCCGTGCCGGAGACGGTCGGCTCGTGGCCGATGACCAACAGCGTCTGCACGTCGGAGTCCGTCTCCTTGATCTGCGCGAGGTAGTCGTCCTCACCACCCATGTAGAGCGCGCTCGGGAACTCGGCCGGAGCCAGGATCTCGGCGGTCTCGAGCGTCTGCCGCGTGCGAGCCGCGGGGGAGCAGAGCACCTTGTCGACTTTCGGTGCATGCTCGCGCAGCCAGTCTCCGGCCTCCGCCGCCTCGCGCACGCCGCGCTCGGCGAGTGACCGCTGGCGGTCGTCGATCGTCATCGGATGCTCGGCTTTGGCATGACGCAGCAGGATCAGAGTGCGGGGCATGAGATCAGCCTAGAGAACGCGAAGGGCAACGCGAGGGAGGCTGACCGCTTCCGGGCCACGCTGTGTTCCCCGCAGATCGACGTCAGACCGCTACGTGGTCATCCGTGATCGGCATTTCAGTTATGTAAACCTTTACATCAATTGCTCGCCAACGCTTGCCCCGCTTTGGCTCGGTGGATAGTTTATGTACACGTTTACATTTGCTGCATGTTCCCCCAACCCAAGGAGCTCCAATGCGCACCGAGAAAACCCCCAAAGGCCGTCGCATCCTGATCGCAACGTCCCTCATCGCCGCGGGAGGACTGCTCGCATCCTGCGCCAGTGCATCGCCGGCGGCTACCGACTCAGACGCAGGTGCAACGGAGGACCTGCGTCTTTCCCTGGACTGGAGCACGTACGTCGCCTACCACGCACCCTTCGCCGTCGCGGAGGAGCAGGGCATCTACCAGGCGCACGGACTCAACGTGACCGAAACGCTCCCGGGCGGTTCAGGTGACGCGCTCATCGAGGTGGGCACCAACAAGACCGACATTGCATGGGCGGATCTCTCAACCGCCGCGTCGTCGATGCTGCAGGGGGTGCCGGTCACCTCCGTTGCGAAGATCCAAGCAAGCAACGCCAGCGGATTGACCGTCCTCGAAGGAACGACGCTGGAGTCCGCCGAGGATGTGAGAGGGATGCGCATCGGATCGACGCCAGGAGGATCCGATTCCACGCTGGTCGGAGCCTTCCTCAGCGCCAATGGGATCTCACCCGACGAAGTGCAGATCGTGAACCTGCCAGCCAACGGCAAGTTCGCGGCGCTCATGACCGGCGAAGTCGACGCCATCAGCGGTCAGGTCTACTACTCGGTGAGCAATGCGAAGGCTCAGGGGAAAGAGGCAAGCGGCCTCTCGTACACGGATCTCGGGCTCGAGATGCTCGACCACGGCTTTGTTGCCAGCGACGGGTACATCGACTCCAACCCCGAGACCATCACCAAGTTCCTCGAGGCCTATCGTGAGGCACTGCAGATCACGATCGACGATCCCGCTGCCGCATGCGAGACGCTCGTCGCGAAGTCCGATGGTGCGCTGCTGCAGCCCGACTGCGAGTCGCAACTCGAACTCTGGCTGCCGCTCGTGACCCCGACGGACGCCGCCGAGTGGGGAGCCAACTCTTCAGCCGAGTGGGAATCGACCGTGTCGATCCTCAAGGAGCACGGCGACGCCACGGGTGACCGGGCACCGGAATCGATGTTCACCAACGACTACATTCCGGCGAGCTGACCGATGAGACCGATCGAGATCACGTGCACGCACGTCACGAAGTCCTACAACACCAAGAAGGGACCCATCACGGCTCTCGACGACGTCACGCTGCACGTCGCCCCCGGGGAGTTCGTCTCACTCCTGGGCCCAAGCGGGTGCGGTAAGACCACCCTTCTGCGCCTGATCGGCGGGTTGGAGGCACCCACATTCGGTGACCTCCAGATCGACGGGATGGACGTGACAGCGCCCCACCCCGAACTCGGCATCGTCTTCCAGACGGATCTGCTCATGCCTTGGAGGACAGTCCTCGAGAACGTGCTCCTGCAGGCTGACGTGCGCAAGACGAGAACCGCGGCGGTCGAAGCCCGCGCAAAGGAACTGCTCGCACAGGTCGGCCTCGCCGATTTCGTGGACAGCTTCCCGCATCAGCTCTCCGGCGGCATGAAGCAGCGCGTCGGCATCTGCCGCGGACTGCTGCACTCACCGCGCCTCCTGCTCATGGACGAGCCGTTCGCGGCGCTTGACGCGATGACACGAGACCAGATCTCCATGGACCTCTCTGCCCTTGCGGAGAGCGCAGGAACGACCATCGTCTTCGTCACGCACTCCATCCCTGAGGCGGTGTTCCTCTCAGACCGCATCTACGTCATGTCGGCCCGACCGGGAAAGGTCGCCGCCGAGGTCCGCATCGAGACGCCCAAGCCGCGTCTCCTCCACCACAGGCTCGCACCCGCCTTCCTCGAGAAGGTGGCCGAGACCACTTCGATCTTCGAATCACTCGGGGTCTTCGGCAACGTTCCTGCATCGAAAGGCGCTCGGTAGCCATGGTCGTCAATCAGAACACCGTGCCGATGGAGGTCCGGTCCAGAGCGCCCAAGCAGATGCCGGGCCGGGCGTCCACCCGCATGGCGAGCCTCGGCTCGGTCATGCGACGGGCCCCCTGGCTCGCTCCGACCCTGACCCTCGCACTCATCCTCGTCGTCTGGGAGATAGCGGTCGCGCTCTCCGACGTGCCGGCTTTTCTCCTCCCAGCGCCATCGGCGGTAGGCGCCTCGCTCATCGACAACTGGGCGCTGCTCATGGGTCACGCGGGCGTCACCATCGTCGAGACGCTCATCGGATTCGCGCTGAGCGCTGTCGTCGGCATCGCCCTTGCCGTCATCATCGTGATGTGGCCGCTCGTGGGAGCCGCAATCTTCCCCATCGTCGTCGCCTCTCAAGTCATCCCCAAGGTCGCCATCGCGCCGCTCATGGTGGTCTGGATCGGCACTGGCCTGACGACGTCAGCACTCATCGCATTCGTGATGGCCTTCTTCCCTGTCGTGGTCAACGCCACCCTCGGAATGAAATCAGTGCAGGACGCCTCGGTGGATCTGATGCGGTCAATGGGATCGACGCGATGGCAGGTCTTCCGCTACCTGCGGTTCCCGAGCGCCCTCCCGCACATCATGACCGGCCTCCAACTCGCGATCGCCTTCGCGATCGTCGGCGCGATCGTGGGCGAGTTCGTCGGCAGCGACTCGGGGCTCGGCTACCTCCTCATCGTCACGCAGGGCAATCTGCGCACCGACCTCCTCTTCGCGGACCTCATCGTTCTGACCGCGATCGGACTGCTGCTCTACTACGGCGTCGAACTCGTCGGCAAGCTCATGCTCCGCAACCGCAGCTAGCGCTGAGCGCGCTCCATCCTTCACTCACGAACCACCACAGAGAGGCGCACATGACCACCACAGTGCTCACCCGCCAAACAGGAACCACGACGCAGTTCCACTCCATCGTCGGACCAGGCGCAGCCACTGGCGCGAACACGGAGACCCTCACTGACCCTGCGACCGGACAGACGTGGGGAAGCGTCACCTGGGGTGCAAACACGGTTGACCTCGCCGTTCGAAACGCCGCGGATGCACACGCCGCAGGCGAATGGTCCGCACGGACGAGTGTCCAACGAGCCGACGTGCTCGATGAGATCGGACGACTCATCGAAGAACACGTCGACGAGATCGCCTGGTACGAGACCCTCGCGAACGGCAAGCCGATCGCTGCCACCAGGGCCGAGGTGGCTGTGAGCGCACGTTGGTGGCAGTACAGCGCGGCGCTCCTGCGAACCGTGCGTGGCGCGCGGATCCAGATGTCGGCGACGAAAGACGCGACCGTCGTCCACGAGTCGCTCGGAGTCGTGGCGCTCGTCACTCCCTTCAACGGCGCGTTCTCTCTCGGCGTCTGGAAGCTCGCCCCCGCGCTCGCCGCGGGGAACTCCGTCATCATCAAGCCGCCGATCAACTCTCCGGCCTCGACGACTGTGCTCCTGCGCATAGCTAGGGAAGCGGGGATCCCGGACGGAGTCCTGCAGATCGTGCAGGGCGGCGCCGAAGTCGGCGAGCGGCTCGTCCAGCACCCAGGCGTCGACATGGTCTCGTTCACTGGCAGCACCGCTGCTGCGCGACGAGTCGGAGCGGCAGTGTCCGGGCGGCTCGGGCACTTCGTCGCGGAAGCGGGAGGCAAGTCCGCGCACGTGGTCTTCGACGATGCCTCGATCGCTGACGCTGTCACCGCCGTCGTCCAGGGCGGATTCTCCGCGACAGGACAGACCTGCGTTGCCGGATCCAGGGTGATGGTGCAGCGGGGCATCGCGGAGACGTTCACCGCGGCCCTCATCGACCGAGTTTCACAGCTCCGAGTCGGCGATCCTGCCGATTCCAGGACCCACCTGGGGCCTGTCGTGTCCCGGCAACAGGCTGAGCGCATCAGATCACTCGTCGATCAAGCACAGGTTGACGGCGCCGAGGTGCTCATCGGGGGCTCGGAAACTCCAGAACTTCCCGCACCATTCGACGGCGGATCCTGGATCGCACCCACCGTGCTGAAGGTGACGAGCAACCGCGCCGACATCTGCCAGACCGAGCTCTTCGGTCCAGTCCTCACCTTGCTCGAGTTCGAGACCGAGGACGAGGCCATAGCGATCGCCAACGACTCGGACTTCGGGCTCGCAGCGGGATGCTGGACCACGGACATGTCACGCGCCAGGCGCTTCGCTGACCAGGTCAACGCCGGCACGGTCTGGCTCAACACGTATCGAGGCATGGACTGGCAGACCCCATTCGGCGGCGTCAAGCAATCAGGCATCGGTCGCGAGAACGGTATCGAAGGGCTCCGCGAGTTCCAGCAGACGAAGTCCATCGTGCAGGACTTCGCTCCCGCCGCCGACCCGTTCGGGCTCGCCTAGACCCATCCATCCCACTCAGGCGATACGCCTCAGGCAGAAAGCAGAGACGCAGAACATGAATGCAGCGACAGCACCGGCGATCGTGGTCGATTGCCTCGAATACAGCAAACCATCACGGGAGCGCTTCCTCGAGTGGAAGCAGGGCAGGGTCGGGTGCGTGCACGTGACGCTCGCGGTCTGGGAGACGGCCAGGGAGACGCTCAGCGTCATCGGCCACTGGAACGACCTCTTCGCGGAGAACAGCGATCTGGTCGCCCTGGCGCGGACAGGAGCTGACATACGCGAGATCGCGGCCTCAGGACGGACTGCGGTCGTGTTCGGATTTCAGAACACGGCACCATTCGAAGACGACATCCGCCTCGTCCAGGTCTTCCACGACCTCGGCGTCCGCATCGCCCAGCTCACGTACAACACCCAGAACAGCATCGCCGCAGGATGCTGGGAGAACGACGACGCCGGCCTCTCGACGCATGTGGGCCGTCAATTCGTGAAGGAGCTCAACGATGTTGGCATGCTCATCGACCTCTCCCACTGCTCAGAGCGCACGTGCCTCGACACGATCGACGCGAGCAGCAAGCCCGTAGCGGTGACGCACGCCAATCCGCTCGAGTTCGTAGGTGAGGACGTGGAGCTCAACCGCCGCCCCAAGTCGAGCCTCGTCCTGCGAGAGCTCGCGGCGAGGGGCGGCGTCGTGGGGCTGAGCCCGTACGTGCGAATGCTGAAGAACGGGATGCGCACGACTGAGCGCGAGTTCGTGGACATGATCTCCTGGACTGTGGACACCTTCGGCGTCGAGCACGTGGCCCTCGGAACAGATTTCTACACCGGTTACGGCATCGAAGCCGTCAAGTGGTGGCGAATGGGACGATGGGGCCGAGAGAGTCCAGTTCCCATCGACGAGTCCAAGCCCGTCGTCGAGTGGCCGACATGGTTCGAATCGCCCACCGCGTTTCCCACCCTCGTGGAGACGATGCGGGAATCGGGGTTCGCGGACGCGGACCTCGACCTGGTCCTCGGCGGCAACTGGCTCCGCCTCTTCGGCAAGATCTTCGACGAGCCGACGCCATGAGCTCCCACGTCGTCGTCATCGGCGGCGGTCACAACGGACTGGTTGCAGCAAATTACCTGGCGCGCGCAGGGGCCCGAGTGACACTCATCGAGGCGCGCCCGCAGCTTGGGGGAGTCGTCGGTCGGATCGAATACCTGCCCGGCTACTCGGCATCGGTCACCAACTCCCCGGGGTCGCTCGAAGGTCGCATCATCCAGGATCTCGAACTCGAGCGCTTCGGACTGCGGTTCCGTTTTCCCGACGTGACCCTGGTGCACCCGATGGAGGATGGACTGTTCATCGGGTGGCGCGACCGGGAACGAGTCGCGGCCCAGCTCGACGCGTTCAGTCCGGGAGAGGCTCAGCGCCACCGCGAGCTCATCGAGCGGCTCGACAGGATAGGTGCGTCCTCGCGCCTATCCCTCTGGCGCGCTCCAGGCGCGCTGGAGGACGTGCTCGACGGCATGAACCCCGCAGACCGGACGGAGTTTCTCGACGTCGCGGTAGACGGGAGCCTGTCGCAGCTTCTGGACGAATCGTTGGTGAGCGACGCGGCGAAGAGCCTCATGATGATGCTCGCCCTCAACGGGCAGCTCGTCTCTCCGAAAGCCCCCGGCTCAGCATTCGGCCTGCTCATGCGCCCGATCTCCAGGGCATCTTCGGCGCAAGATGTCCTCGGTATCGGCGACTCGCCGCTCCGCGGGTCGGTCGGCCTGCCGCTCGGTTCCATGGGGTCCATAGTGGATGCCCTCACGCTCGCTGCACGCGCAAACGGCGTGAGCATCCGCACTGGTGCCGCCGTCGCACGCATCGAGCTCGATGCCGATGACTGCGTGTCTGGTGTGACGCTCGAGACAGGAGAGCTGCTGACAGGGTTCGATGCGGCCGTCGTCACGCTGGAGCCGTCCCGGCTGCGCGCGCTGCTGCCCCCGGCTGCCCTCGACGAGTCCGTATGGCCCGAACCGCCGCTTGGCTCGGCGTTCAAGATCGGGCTCGCGCTCGATGGGCTGCCGAGCCTCGCCGGGGCGCCGGCCGATGTTCCCATCGAGACGCTCCTCGAGGCCCAGTTCCGCATCGGCCCGAGCACCTCGTACATCACGAAAGCGGTCGACGACGGGATCGCAGGGCGGGCTTCGCGCGCTCCCATCATCTGGGGACTCATCCCGAGTCTCGGATCACCCGGGTTAGCCCCTCACGGCAAGCACCTGCTCAGCCTCAATGTGTGGCACGCCCCGCACAGTCTGGGGGTCGACCACTGGCGCGAGCACGGAGACGACTTCGTGGCTCGTTGCCTCCAAGAGCTCGAGCCCCGCCTCCCTGGACTCACCGACCGCGTGATCGACGCCAGATGGTTCTCGCCACACGACCTCGAGCGCGAGTACCACCTCACCGGAAGCAACATCACACACGGCGACATGCTCGCGTCACAGATGCTCGGGGGACGTCCCAGCAGCCAGCTCAACAGCGAGCTCGAACGACACGGCATCGTGCTCGGAGGAGCCGGCGCCTGGCCAGGCGGCTATGTCACCGGCATTCCAGGGCGGAACGCCGCCGTGCTCGCCTACTCCATGACCCAACGATCGAAAGCAGACACACGATGAACGAGTACCTGGTCAACATCAAGATCGACTGGCCGCGAGACCTCGCGGAAGAGACCATCGACGAGCTCTCCGTCGCCGAACGCAGCATGGCCGCGCGCCTGGCGGACGCCGGCACGCTCGTACGGATGTGGCGTGTCCCAGGACGCCGCGAGAACTGGGGGCTGTGGCGAGCCGCAGATGCGACCGAGCTGCACAGCATCCTGAGCGCCCTGCCCGTATGGCCCTACATGGACCTCACTGTGCATCCGCTCGCCAAGCACCCCGTCGCTCCGGCTTAGACTGCACGGCTATGAAGAGCGTCGGAGTGGTCGACATCGCACGGGAGGCAGGGGTCTCAACGGCGACCGTCTCACGGGTACTCAACGGTTCAGCCAAGGTCTCCGAGAAGACGCGCGAGCACGTGATGGCGGTCATAGATCGTCATGACTTCAGACTCAACGTCTCCGCTTCCACGCTTCGGCGCGGACGAAGCATGACGGTCGGCCTCGCCGTAGCCAGCATCTCGCAGCCCTGGTACGTCAAGTTGATTCGCGAGCTGAGGAAAGCGATCACGGAACACGGATACACCACCGTGGTCTACGACCTCGAACACGACAGTCGAGTGCTGATCGAACACACCGAGAGCGCGCGAACCCTCAAGCTCGCCGGGATGGTCGTGGCCACGGGCGACCGTCTCGATGAGGTGGAGGTGCGTGAGTCCCTCGAGCGGCTGGCAGCGTCGGTCCCACTCGTCGTCATCGGGCAGAAGCTCCCGAACGCGCATTGGTCGACTGTGCAGTTCGACGATGCCAGCGCCTCCGAGGATGCAGCTCGGGAGCTGCTCGAATCGCGGGGCCGGCCGCTCCTCTTCCTCGGCACCTCCCCGCGTTCCTACCTCGCCGAAGAACGTGCCAAAGGCGTGCGACGTGCGCTCGAGAGTTTCCCGGACGTGCGCGGAGCGTCGCGATTCTACGAACTCGGGCATCAGATGGACTTCCGAGCCGGATACGTGGCTGCCAAAGAGGTAGGCGAGGGCCTCCGCGACTACGGCAGCGTCTTCTGCGTCAACGACGAACTCGCCCTCGGCGTCTGTCGCCGTGCGCGCGAGATCGGCATTCGTGTGCCGCAGGACCTCCTGGTGCTCGGCTACGGGGACATCGACGTGCTGCCCTACGTGACTCCGTCACTCTCCTCGGTGAGCGGCGACGCCAATCTCGTCGCAGCTGATGCGTTGGAGGCGCTCCTCGCCGGGATAGACGGAACGGGCGACGCTTTCGAGCGCGTGCACACCCGTGAGATCGTGCATCGAGAATCGACATCGACCTCGCGCTGATCTCTCCCCGACGTCAGTTCTGCCGCAACGCGCTTCAGGTCCTCAATGGCGAAGAGGACTCGCTGTTGCGTGTGAGACGTGCGCCCAGCGACGACTCCGAGGGTGACCGCTTCCGCTGCTATCGCGGGACTGCATCCAGTGAAGGAGAGCCCGTGTCGACAACGCCGTCGCCCACCCAGTCCCGTTCGATCGATCCGCTCGGCGTCGAAGTGCCATCGCTCGTTCCCACCCACTGGTACAACCTGGCCGCCGATCTTCCCGAGCCGACACCGCCCCACCTGCACCCCGGCACCAACGAGCCGCTCACGCCAGACGACCTCGCCCCGCTCTTCCCGATGGCGCTTATCGCGCAGGAAGTCTCGACCGAGCGCTACATCGAGATCCCACAGACCATTCGCGAGCTGTACGCGCTGTGGCGGCCCGCGCCGCTCATCCGCGCCCTGCGCCTCGAGCGGGCGCTTGGCACGGGCGCGCGCATCTACTACAAGTACGAGGGTGGCAGCCCGGCTGGCTCCCACAAGCCCAGCACTGCGGTCGCGCAGGCGTACTACAACAAGCTCGAGGGCACCACGAAGCTCACCACGGAGACGGGCGCTGGCCAGTGGGGCGCATCGCTGTCCTTGGCCGGAGCGCTGCTCGGTCTCGAAGTCGAGGTGTGGCAGGTGCGCGCCTCCTACGACTCCAAGCCGTACCGCAAGGCGCAGATGGAGGTCTACGGCGGCGTCTGCCACCCGTCGCCATCCGACCTCACGGAAGCGGGCCGGGCGATGCTCGCGAAGGACCCGACAACGACGGGGTCGCTCGGCATGGCCATCAGCGAGGCAGTCGAGGTTGCCGCCCAGGACCCGAACGCGCACTACGCGCTCGGGAGCGTGCTCAACCACGTCATGCTGCACCAATCGGTGATCGGCCAGGAGGCGATGCAGCAGCTCGCCGAAGCCGGCGACAGTGTTCCTGACATCATCTTCGGCTGCGCTGGCGGCGGCTCCAACCTCGCGGGCCTCACGTTCCCGTTCCTCGGTCGCAACCTTCGCGAGGGAACCAAGACCCGCCTCGTCGCGTGTGAGCCGGCGGCCTGCCCGTCCCTCACACAGGGGGAGTACCGCTACGATTTCGGCGATGTCGCCGGCCTCACCCCGCTGCTCAAGATGCACACGCTCGGCAAGGACTTCGTGCCGCCGTCCATCCACGCGGGCGGCCTCCGCTATCACGGCATGTCACCTATGGTGTCGCACGCAGTGAACCTCGGCCTCATGGACGCCATCGCGATCGAGCAGGACGCCGCCTTCGAGGCAGGCCTCCTCTTTGCGCGAAGCGAGGGCATCATCCCGGCGCCGGAGTCCACCCATGCTGTCGCCGGCGCCATAGCGCACGCGCGCCAGGCGGCGGACGGGGAAGTCATCGTGCTCGGTCTCTCCGGCAACGGCGTGCTGGACCTGCCGGCCTACGCGCAGTACGTGTAAGCGTCCTTGCCCGAACTTCTGGTGCGCGCGAGCCCCTGTTGAAGGCGCGCGCACGCTCCGAGGTCTCTGAGTTTTAGGGACCTGGCGTCTGCGTACGGCCGTATCGGTGGTGCGGATTTACTCTGCTCACCTGGGGTTCTCTGTGTCTTCGACTCACTTAGAAGGTAGGTACGAATTATCAGGAAAAAGCCTGGTGGATAACTCGTTT
>JBQDTF010000021.1:26734-55577 GCA_052099095.1 Pseudoclavibacter sp. | reverse complement strand
CTGCTCCCCGGGAGTCGGAACTGATTTCTCAGTCCAACTTCCGGGGAGCAGTTCAGTGCATCCGGGCCTTCGTCGTACGCGGCGCTGGCCGCGGCTTGGTCTCGGTGGCGGCTACTCCGCGGTCTGGCCCGCTGCTGCCTTCTCGCCGTGCAGGCGAGAGGTCTCGTCGTGCCAGGCGACCGCCTGCTGGCGGAGCTTCTCTTCGTGGCGCGTCGCGTGGTGGGCGCAGAAGAGGAGTTCCCCTGCGCTCAGCTGGACACGGACGTACGCCTGAGCTCCGCACGCGTCGCAACGGTCTGTTGCGGCGATGGGCGCCGAGTCGGTGCGCAGGGCCGTTGTGCTCTCCGTCATGATGCCTCCAAAGCTTCAGTGATCTGCCGATCACGACAATTAGAGCACGGGCTCCGTCATCCCGGGTGATTTGAGGGGCCAGGTTCGCCCTGCGCGTAGCACTTGCCAGACCGGGTGAGGTCCGTGGCTGCGTGACGGGCCCGTGAGATACTTGCCGCGGTCGGCGAGACGGGGGTCTCTCGTCGTTGTGACGGATGCGCAGGCGCTGCGCGGAAACGGGAGTGTGCATGGGTGGCAAGCTGCGGCGAATGATCGCCGTCGGTCTCGGACGGAGCGCGCGCGGAGCGATGCGTCTCCGCGGGGGTGGCTCCGCGGTACCGGGAAGGGTGGCGCTCGCCATATCCCCGGACTTCCTCGAGACGGCAGTGGCGAAGCTCCCGCTCGGCGTCATCTTCGTCTCCGGGTCGAACGGCAAGTCGACGACCACGCACTTCCTCACCAGGATGCTGCGCCGCCACGGGCTGCGCGTCTTCACGAACTCCTCCGGGGGAAACCTGCCGCAGGGCATCGCCTCCTCGATGCTGCCCGACGTCGACGTCAACGGAAATCTCCGTGCCGACATCGCGGTGCTGGAGGTCGACGAGGCCTACGGCCCCCGCCTGCTCGGACACCTGCACCCGCGTGGCGTGCTCCTCCTCAATGTGCAGGTGGACCAGCTCAACCGCTTCTACGACCCGTCAAGAGTCACCGAGTTCCTCCGCACCATCGCGGCGGCATGCGGTGATTTCAGCGTGCTGAACGCCGACGATGCCTCGCTGCGGAGCCTCCCACCGTCGCTCGACGCTCCGGTGACGTGGTTCGGAGTCGCCCCTGAGCTCATCGAGCAATCCCCGAACGGACTCTCGAACTTCGACGACATCTCCGCTGCGAGCATCGAGGTCGCGGCCGGCGATCGAGCTGTGCAGGTCGTCGCGCTCAGTGGTCGAGACGCGACGCTCCGCATCGGCGATGAGGAGCTCGCCATCCGTCTTCCTGCTCGCGGTCTGCACTATGCGCTCGACGCGGCCGGTGCAGCGGCGACCGCGCAGCGCATCCTCGGCGACTCGTTCGTTCCGGCGCTCGTCGCGGAGGCGCTCGGTGAGTCGCAGACGGTGTACGGCCGTGGCGAGGTGATGAGCGTGCGCGGCGAGGACATCGAGATCATCATGATGAAGAACCCGCCGAGCCTCCAGATGAACCTGGACGCGCTCGAGGAGGCCCCTGAGCAGGTCTTCGTCTCTGTGGACGAAGGCACCCCTGATCCCTCCTGGATCTTCGGGGCCGACCTGAGCCGACTCGACCATGTCGACGTCGTATCCGGCACGAAGGCGTGGCAGATCGCGACCAGGTTCGGCTACGGCGACATCCCGGTCGGCCTCGTCGAGCCGAGCCTCGGTGACGCGCTGGACAAGTTCCTCGCGCTCCCGAAGCCCAGCCGCGGCATGAAGACGATGATCGTGAACTACGAGCAGATGATGTCGATCCGCCGCAGACTCGGGCAGTCCGGCATCGAGGGGAAGGTCAACTCATGAAGCTGCGAATCGCGCACCTCTACCCGGTTGAGCTCGGGATCAACGGGGATGTCGGAAACGTGACCGTGCTGGCCAAGCGAGCCCGTGCTCGCGGCCTCGATGTCGAGGTCGTCAACGTGGGTCGCGGAGCGGCATCGATTCCGGACGGCATCGATGTGCTCCACGTCGGGTCAGGACCTCTCGCCGCGGTGCAGACGGTCCAGTCGGATGCGCTTCGCCATGCTGAGGAGCTCCGTGAGCTCGTCGCAGGTGGCCTGCCGCTCTTGGCCATCGGCGGAGGTTGGGAACTCCTCGGCTCGAGCATCACCCACGACGACGGCGAACTGGAAGGGCTGGGTGTGTTCGCTTCCCAGGCCTCCCGTGAGCTCTCCCAGAGTGTCGCGGAGACCGTTGTGCGCACCGATGGGGGACTGCTCGCGGGATTCGCGAACCACAACGCGGTGACGACGCTTCACGCTGGTGCTGAGCCGCTCGGCGAGGTCGTCCGCGGATTCGGCAATGGCGCGTCTGCCGCCGAGGATTCCGGCGCCGAAGGCATCAGGCAGCACTCAGCGATCGGCACGCACCTGCACGGTCCCATCCTCGCTCTGAACCCCGCACTCGCCGATCAGCTCCTCGAGCGGGCAGTGCAGCGTCGCGACGCTGATCGCAGCCTCGGAGACGGGGGAGAGGAGCTCGCGCGCCTCGACCTCTGGTCGCAGAATGCTCGCCTCGCGCTCATGAGGCGGATCGGCGTGAACGCACCGGCCTCGTAGCCGGCGCTGCATCGCTGAGCAGTGCTGCATCGCTGAGCAGTGCTGCGTCGCTGAGCCGTGATGGGGGATGCGCCCAACGCGCCCCCTCAGCGCCGCAGGGGCGCTCAAGCGTCGGCGAAGTCCCGGTGCACGCGCCGAGTGAGCCCGGTCACGATCTCGTCGCCGACCGTCTCACCCCACACCGCCCATTGCTCTGCCGTGGCCTCGCCGTGCGCACCGTCGCCGAACACGATGCACTCGCTGCCGGCAGACACCGCCTCTGATCCGGGGGGCAACGCGACGACGGTCTCGTCGACGCCGACCTCGATGACGGGCGCGACGAGGCCGTCGACGATGACGTAGGCGCCGGCATCAGGGTCCGACTGGATTCCGTCGCCGTAGCCGATTGCGATGCTGGCCAGCCCGTGCCGCGCATCCAGCACCTGGGCGCGCAGCTGCATGGCCGGCTTCAGCCCGAGCTCGGCGGCGCTGCGGTCTCCGAACGGCGAGATGCCGTAGGCGGCGATGCCGACACGCACGAGGTCGAAATGCGCCTCTGGGAGGTCGATGACGGCGGCGCTCGCGCCGAGATGCAGCATCTCGAACTCGGCGCCGAGCGCTTCGGCTTCCTCGACGGCGGTGGTGAAGAGCGCCGTCGATGCGAGGTCGGCGCTGTGCGAGGTGTCGGAGAGGTGGCTCCAGGCTGCTACCACCTCGAGCTTCCCGAGTGCCTGCAGGCGGAGCGCCTCGGTCACGAACTCTGCCCAGCGTGGCTGGTCGGCGCCGCCGCGGTGCAGGCCGGTGTCAATTTTGAGGTGCACGCGCGGCAGCACCCGAGCGCCGCTCTCGGCGATCGCCTCGAGCTGCCAGAACGTCTGCACGCCCAGGTCGATGCGAGCCTCGGCAGCCGCAGCGAAGTCGGTTCCCTGCCCATGCATCCACGCGAAGAGCGGCACGTCCACGCCGGCCTCGCGAAGCTCGATCCCTGCCGTCGACTCCAGGACGCCGAAGGACGATACTCCAGCGTCCAGCCCCGTGCGAACGACCTCGTGGAGACCATGGCCATAGGCGTTGGACTTCACCGCGAGCATGAACTGCGCTCGAGGCGCGTGGGCCGCGAGCGTCCGGATGTTGTGACTGATCGCGGCGAGGTCGACGTGGGCGGTGGCGCGGCTCATGTGTAGCTCCGTTCGAATCGCGGACTCATCCGGCTTGCGATCGCCTCGGCTCTGAGTCCCGTCGCGTGCTGCCAGTCGAGGATGCTCGGCTCGCCGTTCGCTGGATCGCCGAACAGGATCGCCAGGTCGCCGGGGGCGACCGCCGCACCGAGCAGGTCGACCGAGAACTGGTCCATGGAGATCGCGCCCACGATGGTGCGGGTCTCCCCACCGATGAGGACGGGGGCCGTGTTCGATGCTCGGCGGACGACGCCGTGCGCGTAGCCGACACCGACGAGCGCGAGCTGGGTCTGCTCCGTCGTGACGTAGCTGTAGCCGTAGGAGACGCCCTCGCCTGCTCCGACGTCCTTGACGGCGAGCACCTCGGCGCTGACCGTCATGGCTGGTCGGTAGGCGCGGTCCGTGAGCCCGTACAGCGAGCCGCCCGTGATCATGTCGGAGTTGACGGCGTCGGCCGCAAACAGGGGCGTGTTCAGCTGCGACAGGGACGAGCGGTCGAGGTCAGGAGAGACGATGAACCCGTCGTACCCTTCCCCGTCGAGGGCGTCGGCCACGCGGAGCGCGCCGTGTCCATAGGCGTCGGCACGAAGGTCGGCGTAGCTGGCGGTCTCCGACCCCAGAAGGCGGGTCGAGTTCTCGCGGATCGCGCGAAGGTCGATGTGGATGCGTCTGCGCACCGGCTCTGGAGTCTGCACGTCGTGCCCTCTCTGGTCGTCGCTGGGCGTGGTCAGGCTAGCATCGGCGGTTCCGGGCTCCGCTGAGGCGCGCGTGCGGTCGCCCTGGTGTGGGAGGCGCCCGAATCCCGGCATCCGGTCTACGCTCGAAGGTGGCCTGCCGCTCCTCCGCGGTCCGGTCGAGATCGAACGCATGACGACGCAGAAGAAGGACGTGGACCTCGGTGGCGAATTCCGGAGACGCATACTCAGCCAGACACCTCTCGGTGCTCGACGGGCTCGATGCGGTTCGGAAGAGGCCGGGCATGTACATCGGCTCGACCGACTCCCGCGGCCTCATGCACTGTCTGTGGGAGATCATCGACAACTCCGTCGACGAGGCGCTCGCCGGTCACGGGTCGCGCATCCGCGTCCAGCTGCACAGCGACGGCTCCGTCAGTGTCGATGACGACGGACGAGGTGTTCCGGTCGACATCGAGCCGAAGACCGGCCTGAGCGGCGTGGAGGTCGTGTTCACGAAGCTGCATGCCGGCGGAAAGTTCGGCGCGAGCAACTATGGGTCTGCCGGCGGTCTGCACGGCGTGGGCGCATCCGTCGTCAACGCGCTGTCCGCCCGCCTCGACGTCGAGGTGGACCGGGGTGGCAAGACCTACGCCATGAGCTTCCGCCGGGGCGAGCCAGGCATCTTCGAGGACGGAGCGGGCGGCCCGAGCCCGACTTCGAACTTCGTTCCCTTCACCAGCACCAGCGAGCTCCGTGTCGTCGGGAAGGCCAAGCGCGGCGTCACTGGAACTCGAGTCCGCTACTGGGCGGACCCGCAGGTCTTCATCAAGGAAGCGAGTTTCCAGACGAACGACCTCGCCGAGCGCGCCAGGCAGACGGCCTTCCTCGTGCCTGGGCTGGAGATGGTCATCGAGGACGCGCGCGACGAGTCGGTCGCGCCCACGACGCAGCAGTTCCGCTTCGACGGGGGCATCACCGAGTTCGCCGATTTCCTGGCACCGGATGCGCCCACGACCGACACCTGGAGAATCGAGGGAAGCGGGGAGTTCACGGAGACCATCCCCGTGCTGGACGACGAGGGCCTCCAGCTCGTGACGAAGGAAGTGGCTCGCACGATGCATGTCGACCTCGCGCTGCGGTGGGGCACGGGCTACGAGACGAACGTGAAGAGCTTCGTCAACATCATCTCCACGCCAAAGGGCGGCTCCCACCTCGCCGGATTCGAGCAGGGGATGCTCCGCTTCTTCCGTGCCGAGGTCGAGAAGAACGCCAGGCGACTCAAGGTCGGCAACGACAAGCTCGACAAGGACGACGTGCTGGCGGGGCTCACGGCCGTCGTGACCGTGCGCATACCCGAGCCACAGTTCGAGGGGCAGACGAAGGAGGTGCTCGGCACGCCAGCAGCGCGCGCGATCGTGCAGAAGGCCGTCACGGCCGGGCTAACCGAGAAGTTCGTGTCGACGAAGCGCCAGGACAAGGCCGAGTCGAATCTCCTGCTCGACAAGGTCGTCCAGGAGATGAAGTCACGCCTGTCCGCGCGAGCCCACAAGGAGACGCAGCGGCGCAAGAACGCGCTCGAGAGCTCATCGCTGCCCACCAAGCTCGTCGACTGCCGTTCCAACGACGTCGCCCAGAGCGAGCTGTTCATCGTCGAGGGAGACTCGGCGCTCGGTACGGCGAAGCCTGCCCGCAACTCGGAGTTCCAGGCCCTGCTCCCGATCCGCGGCAAGATCCTGAACGTGCAGAAGGCCTCCATCTCGGACATGCTCTCGAACTCGGAGTGCGCGTCGATCATCCAGGTCGTCGGCGCGGGCTCCGGGCGCAGCTTCGACATCGGCCAGGCACGCTACGGCAAGGTGATCCTGATGAGCGACGCGGACGTCGACGGTGCACACATCCGCACGCTCCTGTTGACGCTCTTCTTCCGCTACATGCGGCCGATGCTCGATGCCGGCAGGGTCTTCGCGGCAGTCCCGCCCCTGCACCGAGTCGTCATCATGCACGCCGGTCGCAAGCCGAACGAGACGGTGTACACGTACTCCGAGAAGGAGCTGCACACGCTGCTTTCCAAGCTCGAGAAGCAGGGCAAGCGCTACCAGGACCCCATCCAGCGCTACAAGGGCCTCGGCGAGATGGACGAGGACCAGCTCTGGAACACGACGATGGACCCGAGCGCTCGCCTGCTCAGACGAGTCACGAACGCGGATGCGCACAATGCCGAGCGGGTCTTCGATCTGCTCATGGGCAGTGATGTGGCACCGCGCAAGGAGTTCATCATCGACGGATCTGAGCAGATCGCGCGCGCCGACATCGACGTGTAGTGGCGCACCTCGCGTGACGTGAAAGGGCAGGCTCCGCTCAGGAGCCTGCCCTTTCTCCGCTCAGGCCGGTGCGTCAGTCCGAGGCGGACTCCGTACCCGAGTCGGTTGCCCCTTCATCGGCTTCAGCCTCCGGCAGCGGTGTCGGATCTCCGATGCCGCGGCCGATGAGCTCCACAACCTGGTCGAGCGGGGTCCCGGACGCGTCGCGCTTCGCTCCACCGGCGGGCAGCGCGCGCACGGCACCATCACGCGCGTTTCCGAAGGGAGCGCCTGGGCCGACCCACGCCGCGCTCAGCTTCCGCTCGCCGCGGAGGAGGCGCTGCGCCCTGACGCCTCCCGTCGCGCGACCCTTCGCGGGGAACTCGCTCAGGCTGGAGACCTTCGCCGTTCCGGAGTCGGTGCCTTCGAGTGCGTCCTCGTTGCGGGCGACGCTCGCGACCTCGGCGATCTCGATGTTCGACGCCGCCACGACGGCGAACGAGAGGACGGCAGCCCCGTCGGACAGCTTCATGCCGGCCATTCCTGCGGCGGAGCGGCCCTGCGGCCGAACCAGCTTGCCGGAGAAGCGAAGCAGTTGCGCGTCGTCGGTGACGAAGACCAGTTCGTCGTCGTCGGAAGCGAGCGCGGCACCGACGACCTCGTCTCCGGCCTTGAGCGTCATGATCTCGAGTTCGCGGTTCTTGCCGAAGTCGATACCGGTCACGCGCTTCACGACGCCGAGCTTGGTTCCGAGTGCGATCGGCGTTTCCTGGTCGATGGGAACCAGAGCGACCACCTGCTCCTTGGGGCTCGTCAAGCCCACGAAGTCGTGCGCCCTCACCCCCGCTGAGAGCAACACGGAGCCCTGTGGGCTGGAGGGCAGCGCCACGACGGGCACCCGCAGGAGGCGACCGAGGTTCGTGACGGCCCCGAGCTCTCCCTGGACCGTTGTCGTGACGTGCGACCTGACGGCGTCGTGCTTGCTGCGCCTCGGCGGCTGCTGCAGGCGAGCATCCGCCTCAGCCGTGTCGACCCGGAGGAGGCGGCCGGTCGTGGAGAGCAGCACCTGGGTCGGCGAATCAGCGAGCTGGAGCTGCGTCGTCTCAATGGCCTTGCCGCGTTTCGGGGGCGTGCCCTGGCCCTCCGTGAGCAGCGTGCGTCGCGGAGTCGCGAAGCGATCGCTCGTCTCCCGGAGCTCGGCGCCGACTCGGGCACGCAGGAGCTTCTCGTCGCCGAGCAGCTTCTCGAGCTCCGCGATCTCCTGCTTGAGCTGGTCACGCTCGGACTCGAGCTCGATTCGCGAGAACTTGGTCAGGCGACGCAGGCGGAGCTCGAGGATGTACTCGGACTGCAGCTCAGAGAGGTCGAAGACGATGCGGAGCCGCTCGCCCGCGGCCGAAGCGTCATCGCTCGATCGGATGATCTGGATGACCTCGTCGATGTCGAGGATCGCGATGAGGAGGCCCTCGACGAGATGGAGGCGCTCGAGCCTGCGCGCAAGCCGGAAGGCGCTTCGCCTGCGGACCACCTGGATTCGGTGGTCGAGGTAGACGCGGAGCAGCTCGATGAGCCCGAGCGTCTGCGGCCCGCCGTTGACCAGCGCGACGTTGTTGATGTGGAACATGTCCTCGAGCGGCGTGTGCCTGTACAGCTGCTCGAGCACGGCCTCCGGATCGAACCCCGTCTTGATCTCGATGACAAGCCGGAGCCCGTGCTTGCGGTCGGTGAGGTCGGCGACGTCGCTGATGCCGGCGAGCTTCTTGGCCTGCACCCCGTCCTTGATCTTCTCGATGACCTTCTCGGGGCCGACCATGTACGGCAGCTCCGTGACGACGATGCCCGATTTACGGGCTGTGACGCGCTCGACGCTTGCCGTGGCCCGGGTCCGGAACGATCCGCGTCCACCCGCGTACGCATCCCGGATACCGTCGAGGCCCGTGATCCGCGCCCCGGACGGCAGATCGGGCCCGGGGATGAACTGCATGATCTCCTCGAGCGTCGCGCCCGGGTTCTCGAGGAGATGCAGGGCGCCGGCGATCACTTCGCCGAGGTTGTGGGGCGCCATGTTGGTGGCCATGCCGACCGCGATGCCGCTCGCCCCGTTGACCAGGAGGTGCGGCCAGGCAGCAGGGAGCACCTCGGGCTGCGTCGTGGAGTTGTCATAGTTCGGTACGAAGTCGACGACGTCCTCATCGAGCTCCGCGGTCAGCGCGAGGGCAGCGGCGTCGAGCCTGGCCTCCGTGTAGCGCGGTGCCGCGGGACCGTCGTCGAGCGACCCGAAGTTGCCGTGGCCGTCGATCGTGGGCACTCGCTGCACGAAGCCCTGCGCCATGCGGACGAGCGCGTCGTAGATGGCGGTGTCACCGTGCGGGTGCAGGCGCCCCATGACCTCACCGACGACTCGGGCCGACTTCACGTGCCCGCGGTCGGGTCGAAGGCCCATCTCCGCCATCTGGTAGAGGATGCGACGTTGGACGGGCTTGAGGCCGTCACGCGCATCCGGGAGCGCTCTCGCGTAGATGACTGAGTAGGCGTACTCGAGGAAGGAGGACTGCATCTCGGTCGAGACGTCGATGTCCTCGATGCGCTGCTCGCTCATCGAGGAGGAGTCGTCGTTGCGTGTTGTGCTCATGTCACCTGTCGGAAGCCCGTGTTTGAGTTGAAGGTCCAGCGCGTCGGCGTCCCTGTGGAAGACTGGGACTGATGTCGTCCATGCTATTCAGCGCGGCGAGCGGTCGCCCGACGCTCTCCGACGTGTTGCCGAATTCGCTTGCCGCCCTGCGGGGTGAAACCGGTGCGCTTGGGCTGCCAGAGGTCCGTTCCGTCGTTGTCATGCTCGTCGACGGCCTCGGCGCCTCCATGCTGCGCTCCCGGACCGGGCACGCCAGGCGCCTCGTCGCCGATTGGCGCAAGAAGGACACCGCCTTCTCCTTCCCATCGACGACCGTCGCGGGGATCACCTCACTCACCACCGCCACGCGCGCTGGCGAGCACGGACTTCTCGGCTACTCGCTGTTCGACCGCGAGGCCGGGGTCATCCGCAATCAGCTGTCGGGCTGGGGAGACGGCATGGACCCGGCCACGTGGCAGCTGCAGCGCACGGTCTTCGAGGAGCTTCGCGACGGGGCCTCCGAGGTGCAGAGCATCGTCGTCGGCATGCCGCAGTACCGCGACTCGGGCCTCACGCATGCTTCCCTCCGTGGAGCCATCTACCTCGAGGGCGGGTCCATGCAGGAACGCGTGGAGGTGACCCTGGCAGCGTTGGACGAGCATCCGCGCGCACTGATCTACCTCTACAACGCAGAGCTCGACCAGGCCGGCCATGCCCACGGCTGGGAGTCGGACGCCTGGCTCGCGCGCCTCGAGGAACTCGACGCAGCCTTCGACGCGCTCAACCGTGGGGTGGACGCAGCCACGGGGATCCTCGTGACCGCCGACCACGGCATGATCGATGTGCCCAGGCACCGACAGATCGACGTCGACGATGACGACCCGCTCTTCGATGGGGTCGTCGCGATGGCGGGCGAACCGCGCCTTCGACACCTCTACCTCGCTCTTGACGCCCCGGAGGATGCGGCTGACAGGCTGCGCGACCGCTGGATCGAGTCGCAGGGAGCTCGCGCGGCGGTCCTCACAGGCGCTCAAGCTGTCTCAGACGGCTGGTACGGGCCAGACGTCCTTCCGGCCGCCGCCGACCGCATCGGCGACGTCATCGTCGCGGCCACCAAGGGCGTCACCTACTACGCTTCGTCGATGCAGTCCGGCGCTCGACTGGTTGTCGGCCAGCACGGATCGATCACGCCGGAGGAGACCATCGTCCCGCTCATCCGTGCGGGAGCATTCGCGCACTGAAGCCGCACGTGGAAGAGGCGCGCGGGAGTTCTGATCACTCGTCGCTGCGAGTTCCGAAGACGATCTCGTCCCAGCTCGGCATAGCGGCGCGACCGGAGCGCTTCGGGCTGTTCTTCGTCTGCAGGTGTTCTTCGCCTCCGCGCTTCGGCTCGTCCAAGCCATCGAGGGGGACATCGACCGCACGCACCCCGCCGGTGCCGAGATCGCTCGGCTCGATCGTCTCCGTCTCGAAACGATCCTCGTCGCGGACGCGCGGAGTTAAGAGCTTCACGGGTGTCGGCTCGGCGTCTGGCGACGGACGGTCGTCGTGAGCGGTGGCTGAGGGGACGCCGCCGTTCTCCTCGCCGTCGCCGTCATCCTCGAAGGACTGGGGAACGCGCTCGCCACGACGTCGACGGAGCGCCTCGAGCAGATCTGCGGTCTCGTGGTGCTGCTGCTCCGTCGCACGCTCGAGACGCGACGCTGCAGCGCCGATCCAGGAGACAGGCTCCTTCGCGGCCGGTTCGACCTGGCCGGTCGGCTGCGCGTCGCGCTGGGGAGCCTCGACGACAGCACGCAGGCGTGGGCTGCCCAGCGAAGCGGGTTCACCCTGCTGCGAGAGCATCGTCGCCGTCGGGTTCAAGGGAGTCAGAGCTTGGGTCTTGGGCTCGAAGCCCCAGAGCGCCTCGCGCGAGATCTCATCGACGGCGAACGACAGACCGACGCGCCAGCCCTCTTCCTCGTCCTTCCAGGCGTCCCATATGACCGACGCGGCAGCCGACGCTTCGAGCCGATCGTCGATGACCTCGCCGAAGCTCGTGCCGTCCTGCCCAAGTGGGTCGGTGTCGGTCTTGAGTCGGACCGTGACCGCCCTTGCCTGGCGGACCACGTAGTCACGCTCGGCACGGACCGGTCCTTCGAACCGAACGACGTCCTCGCGGGCTGCGCCGGTGATCTCGATGACCTCATCGATCGTCTTTCCGGCGCGGATGAGCTGCTGGATGGCGCGCGGTGGCACCTTCGGCGCATCCACGCGCGTGGAGATGCGCGGCCGCAGGGCATCGCGGAGCGCTTCGTCGATCACGACTCGGAAGCGCTGACCGTCATCTCCGGACACGACGAGGGCACCTTCATCCAGGTCGATGAATCTGAGCTCTTGCATGCTCGTACTCCTTGGCGTTGCCGATTCCTGGGGCACAGCATCACACGCGGCGGCGAAGGAATCGGGGAGCCCCGGGGCGCGCCGCCCAAGTCATCTGCGCATTTGATCTCGCTCCGCGCGAACACCGGCGACTTCGGTTTGAGTTTCACCCCTGAGTCGTGCACAATTGCCGCGCCTGGGGGAGTTCCCCTCGTTGAAGAGATTTGGATAGGTATGGCGACCGACTACGACGCACCTCGCAAGACCGACGATGACGCAGAGTCCATCGAGGCGCTGAAGGAGCGAGTGCCGGATCGTCTCTCCGGCAGCGTTGACGCCGAGGATGCCGATAACCCCGGCAGCTTCGACCTCTCAGCAGCAGACCTCGCAGACGTTGAGCTGGAGACCGTGGTGATCCCGCCGCAGGCCGACGAGTTCACCTGCGTCGAATGCTTCCTCGTCAAGCACCGCTCGCAGCTGGAGAAGACGTCGGCCCTCGGGCCCGTCTGCCACGACTGCGCGACGGCCTGACCGACAGCATCACCCAAGAGCGAAGCCGCATCCGATCGGATGCGGCTTCGCTCGTTGCGTTGACGCCTCTTCGGCGTCAGCCTGCTTGGCGCTTGACCACTGCTCGCGCCTCCGTGATGGCAGCGGCCAGCTCTGCAGGACGCCGGGTCGAGACGAGCCAGTAGGGCACGGGATCGGCGTCATCCGTGATCTCGATCGTGAGCGACGTGGGGATCCACCCGCGGATGCACAGCCATGCGCGCAGGTCGAGCTGGGGGCCAGCCGCCAGCCTCGCGCGCTCCCTCGTGGTGTGGGGCAGGCACTGCCCGGTGAAGCTCAGCGGGACGTGCGCGCCCGCGACACGGACCTGCGTCGCCGTGACCTCGATGATGGGGGAGTAGGCCAGGACGAGCGTCAGGAACGCCGCGTAGAGGGTCACCGCGATCGCGGCGCCGATCCAGAAGTTGATGGGCGTGAAGACGAGGATGACGGCGGGCACCATGAGGAAGCCGACGGCGTAGACCCAGGCGGCTGGCCACAGGCGCTCGTGGAAAACTGGCATAGCGATATTGCATCACGCTTTGGCTGGCACCGCTGTCAGATCACGATCCGGTCACGCCTCGGCTAGGCTCGTACGGTGAGCTTTGTCATAGATGTGCCCGTCTCGGGCGTCCTCCCCACGTACGCCCAACCGGGTGACGCTGGGGCCGACCTGATCGCCACTGAACCCGTGAGCCTCGCTCCGGGGCAGCGCGCCATCGTCGGCACCGGTGTCCGGCTCGAACTCCCGGAAGGCACCGTGGGCTTCGTCATGCCGCGCTCCGGTCTCGCCGCCAAGCACGGGATAACCCTCGTGAACGCTCCGGGCACGATCGACTCGGGGTATCGCGGCGAGATCAAGGTGATCCTGCTCAACACCGATGCCGCCGAGACCTACGCCATCGCCAAGGGCGACCGCATCGCGCAGCTCGTCGTCATGCAGCTGGCACCAGTGCACTTCATCCAGACCGAGCAGCTCTCGGCTTCACAGCGCGGTGAGGGCGGCTTCGGCTCGACCGGCTATTCAACTGACCAGGAGGCTCACGATGGGACTGTTTGATTTCCTCAAGAAAGAGGAAGAGAAGCCCGAGAAGGCCGTCAAGCTCACGGTGGACGACGAGCAGATCGAAGAGGAGGACTTCGAGGACGACCTCGACGAGGTCGAGGACGAAGACGCCAAGTCCGCCCCGGAGGACCGCGAGTCGCGTGGCCCCTTCGACATCAGCGAGGCGAGTCCGGCGAAACGCTACGTGGACCTGGGTGCCCTGCGCATCCCCGCACGCGAGGGCCTCGGACTCCGCCTCGAGGTCGAAGAGAAGACCAAGAGGCTTGTCGCCGTCGCACTCGACTACAAGGAGTCGACGATGCAGATCCAGGCGTTCGCGGCTCCGCGTTCGACCGGGCTCTGGCACTCGATCATGGCGCAGCTCGCCGAGCAGGTTCGAAAGCAGGGCGGCACTGCGGAGGAGGTCGATGGCATCCTCGGGCCCGTCCTCGACACGAAGATCCCCGTGGTCGTCAAGGGAGCCGCTTCCTCGCAGACAAGGTCTGCGCGCTTCTTCGGCGTCGACGGCCCCCGTTGGTTCCTCCGTGGTGTGCTGACGGGGAAGGCGCTCCGCGACGAGGCGACCCGTGTCGAGCTCGTCGAGCTGTTCAGGAGCGTGGTCGTGGTCAGGGGTGACGCTCCGTTGCCTCCGCGCGAGCTGCTCACGCTCGTGGTGCCGAAGGCCATGGCCGACCCCACCTCCAAGACGGCCACGGAAGATGCCGCATCCGGGGAGGCCGAGAAGGCATGACGCTCCCCGCAGGCGAGGGCCAAGAGCAGGGTGGAACCCCTTCGGATGCACCCAACATGCGCAAGCTGGAGGATGCGGCGAAGTCCTCGTCGCTTGGGCGCCTCACCGAGGGTGGCATCAGCGGCGCTTCGCTGCTCGCAGCGATGGGAGGCGTGCGCGGACTCGTCGAGACGCTGCTCCCAGGCATCGTGTTCCTCGTGCTCTTCACGCTGGGGACCGAGCTCTGGGTCGCTGTCGTCGCGCCAGCCGCCCTCGGTCTGCTCTTCATCCTCGTGCGTGCGCTCCAGAAGGAGCCCGTCGTCCCGGCCATCTCGGGGCTCGTCGCGCTGTTGATCTCCGGCGTCCTCGCGATGACGACGGGCAGGGGAGAGAACTTCTACCTCGTCGGGTTCTACACCAACGCTGCCTACGGAGCCGCGCTGCTTGTCTCCGTTCTCGTGCGATGGCCCGTGATCGGGCTCGTGACGGGACTCATCACTGGGCAGGGCTCGAGCTGGCGCACGGATCGAGCGATGCTTCGCTGGATGTCCGTCATCACGCTCGTCTGGGTCGGATTCTTCGCGCTGCGCCTCGTCGTGCAGCTGCCGCTCTACTTCGCCGGCAACGTCGAAGCCCTCGGGCTCGCGCGACTCCTCATGGGAACGCCCATGTACGCGGTTGTCCTGGTCGTCACGGTGCTCTTCGTGCGCGCGCTCCTGAGCGCGTCCCGGTCGGGAGAGCAGAGTGAAGCAGGTAAAGTATCTTGATGTCAAGATAAAAGCGTCTCGATCAACTCAGGATCACCTTCGAGGCAAGCCACGGCGAGACGCGAGATGATTGCTGGGCGCGGGCCGCGCACCCAGAGTTGCAAAGAAGGAGCCGAGACGTGACCGCAGTCAACAGCTTCGGAGCCAAAGACACGCTCAGTGTCGACGGCACCGAGTACGAGATCTTCCGCATCGACAAGGTTGAGGGCTTCGAAAAGCTCCCCTTCAGCCTCAAGGTTCTCCTCGAGAACCTCCTCCGCACCGAAGACGGTGCGAACGTGACCGCAGAGCAGATCCAGAAGCTCGGCTCTTGGGTGCCAACGGCAGACCCAGACACCGAGATCCAGTTCTCCCCGGCGCGAGTCGTGCTCCAGGACTTCACCGGCGTTCCCTGCATCGTCGACCTCGCCACGATGCGCGAAGCCGTCACCCAGCTCGGCGGCGACCCTGAGAAGGTCAACCCACTTGCTCCCGCCGAGCTCGTCATCGACCACTCGGTCATCGCCGACCTGTTCGGCCAGGCCGACGCACTCGAGCGCAACGTCGAAATCGAGTACCAGCGCAACGGCGAGCGCTACCAGTTCCTCCGCTGGGGCCAGACGGCCTTCGAGGACTTCAAGGTCGTCCCCCCGGGAACCGGCATCGTCCACCAGGTCAACATCGAGTACCTGGCACGAGTCACGTTCGTCCGTGAGGTCGCCGGCGTGCTCCAGGCCTACCCGGACACGCTCGTCGGAACCGATTCCCACACCACGATGGTCAACGGCCTCGGCGTGCTCGGCTGGGGCGTCGGCGGCATCGAGGCAGAGGCGGCCATGCTCGGCCAGCCCGTCTCGATGCTCATTCCCAAGGTCGTGGGCTTCAAGCTCAAGGGCCAGATCCCCATGGGCGTCACGGCGACTGACGTCGTCCTGACGATCACGGACCTGCTGCGCAAGCACGGAGTGGTCGGCAAGTTCGTCGAGTTCTACGGTGAGGGTGTCGGCGCAGTTCCGCTCGCCAACCGCGCCACCATCGGCAACATGAGCCCCGAGTTCGGTTCGACGGCCGCCATGTTCCCGATCGACGATGAGACGCTCAACTACCTGCGACTCACGGGCCGCAGCGAAGAGCAGGTCAAGCTCGTCGAGGCGTACGCCAAGGAACAGCACCTGTGGCACGACCCGAGCAAGGAGCTCTCCTACTCCGAGTACCTCGAGCTCGACCTCTCGACGGTCGTCCCCTCGATCGCCGGGCCCCGCCGCCCGCAGGACCGCATCGAGCTCTCGAAGGCGAAGGGCCAGTTCGGCGCCGACCTCAACGACTACACGGCCGAGGACTTCGGGCTCGTCGACGTTGCAGGAGAGGACAGCTTCCCAGCGTCCGACCCGGCGAAGCTCACGCCGACGTCCGAGGACTCGGACGTCAGCGAGAAGCAGACCGCCCCGACCTTCTCGCACGACCGCAAGCCAGTGCAGGTGCAGGGCTCCGACGGCCAGAGCTACACGATCGACCACGGATCCGTGGCTATCGCGGCCATCACGAGCTGCACCAACACCTCGAACCCCTCGGTCATGCTTGCGGCTGGCCTCCTCGCCAAGAAGGCCAGCGAGCGAGGACTCAAGGCGAAGCCATGGGTCAAGACCACGCTTGCTCCCGGCTCGAAGGTCGTCACGAACTACTACGAGAAGGCCGGACTCACGGACTCGCTCGAGGCGCTCGGGTTCTACACCGTCGGCTACGGCTGCACGACGTGCATCGGCAACTCCGGCCCGCTGAACGAGGAGATCTCCGAGGCGATCAACGAGAACGATCTCGCCGTCACGGCTGTGCTCTCCGGAAACCGCAACTTCGAGGGTCGCATCAACCCCGACGTGAAGATGAACTACCTCGCGTCGCCACCCCTGGTGATCGCCTACGCACTCGCCGGCACGATGGACTTCGACTTCGAGACGCAGCCACTCGGCACGGACTCGGACGGCAAGGACGTCTTCCTGAGCGAGATCTGGCCCACCGCTGACGAAGTGCAGTCGACCATCGACACGTCGATCGACACTGACATGTTCACGCGCGAGTACGGCGCCGTCTTCGATGGTGACGAGCGCTGGCGTTCGCTGCCGACGCCCACCGGCGCCACGTTCGAGTGGGATGACCAGTCCACGTACGTGCGCAAGCCCCCGTACTTCGACGGCATGGTCATGGAGCTCACGCCGGTCACCGACATCAAGGGCGCTCGTGTGCTCGCGAAGCTGGGTGACTCGGTCACGACCGACCACATCAGCCCCGCAGGCTCGATCAAGGCGGACAGCCCTGCCGGTCGCTACCTCACGGAGCACGGCGTCGACCGCAAGGACTTCAACTCCTACGGCTCGCGTCGCGGCAACCACGAGATCATGATCCGTGGAACCTTCGCGAACATCCGCCTCAAGAACCAGCTTCTCGATGGCGTCGAGGGTGGCTACACGCGTGACTTCACCCAGGCCGATGGGCCGCAGTCGTTCATCTACGACGCAGCCCAGAACTACGCGGAGGCCGGCACCCCGCTGGTTGTCCTCGGCGGCAAGGAGTACGGCTCCGGTTCGTCTCGCGACTGGGCAGCCAAGGGAACGAGCCTCCTCGGCGTGCGCGCCGTCATCGTCGAGAGCTTCGAGCGCATCCACCGCTCGAACCTCATCGGAATGGGTGTCGTTCCGCTCCAGTTCCCGGCTGGCGAGACCTGGGCATCCCTCGGTCTCGACGGCACGGAGTCGATCTCCATCCAGGGAATCGAGCAGCTGAACGAGGGCTTCACTCCCAAGACGGTCCACGTGATCGCCGAGCCGACGGCCGACTCGCCGGAGGGCAAGCAGACCATCGAGTTCGACGCGGTCGTCCGCATCGACACACCCGGTGAAGCCGACTACTACCGCAACGGCGGGATCCTGCAGTACGTGCTGCGTCAGCTCGCCACGGCGTAGCAGGCAGCATCTGACCAGAGGGCGGGGCCGAGAGGCTCCGCCCTTCGGCGTCCTACACGCTCCTCGTTCTCCGTGACTGAGAACGAGCGTTGTCCGTACTCATCCGCGGTCGATACCGTTGGGGCGATTGTCGACTACGAAGGAGTTCCCCATGAGCAGTGAGATCCCGATCCGCACAGTGCTGAGCCCGGGCCGATACGTGCAGGGCAAGGGCGCGCTCGCGCGCCTCGGCGAGTTCGTCGCCCAGATCGGCGAGTCGCCGCTGCTCCTCGCAGATGACTTCGTCTGGGACCTGCTCGGTGAGCGCCTCACCACCTCGTTCACCGGAGGCGAGGTCGAGGTTCCGCGTGAGCGCTTCAACGGCGTGGCCTCATCCGGTGAGATCGATCGCATCGTCGAGGTCATCACGACGAGCGGCACCGACGTCATCGTCGCAGTCGGTGGCGGCAGCACGATCGATGCTGCGAAGGCAGCGGGCTTCCTGGCCGGCATCCGCTGGGTGAGCGTGCCGACTGTCGCCTCCACCGACGCTCCGACCTCCGCACTCGCCGTCATCTACACGGAGTCGGGCGAGTTCGAGGAGTATCGCTTCTTCCCCCGCAATCCGGACCTCGTGCTCATCGACTCGCAGCTCGTAGCGGATGCGCCGGCACGTTTCCTCGTGGCCGGCTTCGGAGACGCGCTGGCAACGTGGCTGGAGGCTCGCGCGACAAGCCGTTCGAACTCCACCACCATGGCCGGTGGTCTGCCCACGCAGACGGGAACGGCACTCGCGAAGCTCAGCTGGGACGTGCTGTGGGAGAACGCGCCAACGGCGCTCGATGCCGTCGAGGATGGCGTCGTCACGCCGGCACTCGAGCGCGCCATCGAGGCGAACACCCTGCTCTCCGGGCTCGGCTTCGAGTCGGGAGGACTCGCAGCCGCCCATGCCATCCACAACGGGCTGACCGCAGCTCCGCAGACGCACGGTCTGCAGCACGGCGAGAAGGTCAACATCGGCTCGATCGCGCAGCTCATCCTCGAAGGAGCGCCGGAAGAGGAGATCAGGGACTTCATCGTGTTCACGACGAAGCTCGGACTCCCGACGACGCTCACGGAGATCGGACTCTCCACCGAAGACAAGCATGAGCTTCGACTCGTGGCGGAGGCCGCGACTGTGCCAGGGGAGACCATCCACAACATGCCGTTCGCCGTGACCTCGGACGACGTGATCGCGGCGCTCACCTCGCTCGAGCGACTCTCGCGGCGCATCCGCCGCGAAGCTGGACTGCCGGAGCCCGTCAAGTACCACGCCGCTCACTAGACGCAGCTAACGAAGGCGCATCCTCCCCGTGTGATCGGGGAGGAGGCGCCTTCGTGGTTTTGTCGGGAGAGATCAGCGTGACGAGGCTCCGCGGATAGGCGGCGTGTGGAACGTGCCACCGAAGGCCTTCTCGGAGGCCCCGATCCTGTCGAGGTACGGCGTGATGCCGCCCGCTTGGAACGGGTACCCGGCGCCGAGGATGAGGCACAGGTCGATGTCCTCTGCCGCCGCCACAACCTGGTCGTCGAGCATCCGCTTGATCTCGTCTGCGAGGCCGACTTCGACGCGCTCCGCAAATGACGAGGCAGTCATCGGGGTCTTCCCTCCCGAGACGATCTGCACGGCCTTCTTGTCGAAGCCCTTGGCCCTGCCCTTGCCATCCCGGTCATAGAGCTTGCCGTAGTCGGCGAGCTTGTGGAGGTTTTCCGATTCGAAGAATCGGTCGGGGAAGGCCTTGTGGTGGGTGTCGAGGACATGGGCTCCGACCTTGAGCCCGACCAGTTCGAGGAGCTCGAAGGGGGTCATGGGCAGACCGATTCGGTCAAGCGCGTGGTCGACCGTCTCGAATGAGGTGCCGGTGTCAACCGCATTCATCGCTTCGCCGAGGACCTTGGCAAGCACTCGGTTCACCACGAAGCCGGGAGCGTCTCTCGTGATGACCGCCGTCTTCTTCAGATTCTTGGCTGTTGCCATCGCGGTCGCCAGGGTTGCGTCGTCGGTGCTGTCCGTCTTGACGACCTCGATGAGCGGCATCTGTGCCACCGGGTTGAAGAAGTGGAAGCCGACGAGGCGTTCCGGATGCTCCAGCTTGGCGCCGATCTCCGCGACCGAGAGCGAGGAGGTGTTGGTCGCCAGGACGGTCTCCGGTCCGACGATCTTCTCGAAGTCCGCGAACACCTGTTGCTTGACACCGAGCTCTTCGAAGACCGCCTCGATGACCCAGTCGCAGTCTGCGAACTCGCCCCTGTCGGTTGTTCCGTGAACCAGCCCGATCAGGCGACCGTATTCGTCGCTGTCGATGCGCCCCTTCTCGTGGAGCTTCTCGAGCTCGCGGCGGATGGCGGCCACGCCATTGTCGACTCTGGCCTGGTCGAGGTCGGTGATGACGACCGGTACCTTGAGGCGTCGCACGAAGAGCGTCGCGAACTGCGTCGCCATGAGCCCGGCACCGATGACGCCGACCTTGTTGACGGGTCGCGCCAGCGCCTTGTCGGGGGCGCCGGCGGGCCGTTTCGCGCGCTTCTGCACGAGGTTGAACGCGTAGATCGACGCCACGAACTGGTCGCCCGAGATGAGGTCCGCGAGGGCCTCGTCCTCGGCCGCGAACCCCTTGGAGCGGTCGTCGCTCTTCGCGAGCTTGAGCAGTTCGAGGGCGCGGTACGGGGCGAGCGCAACCGTGCCGAGCTTCTCCTCGAGCGTCTTCCGGGCGATGCCGATCGCGAGATCCCACTTCGCGAGTCGCTCGAGTCGTCCCGGAGCGAGGGGTCGCTTGACCTCGATGTCGCCGCCGATGACCTTGTCTGCCCAGACGAGTGAGTCCTCGAGGAAGTTCAGGCTCGGGAAGATCGCGTCAGCGATACCGAGCTCAGCGACCTGAGGGCCCTTGAGCATCCGGTTCTGCTTGAGCGGATTCTCGATGATCACCTTGAGCGCGTTCTCGATGCCGATGATGTTCGGGAGGATGCTCGCTCCTCCCCAGCCGGGAACCAGGCCGAGGAAGGTCTCGGGCAGCGCGAAGGCGGGGACCGTCGCATCGACGGTGCGGTAGTCGGAGTTGAGTCCGATCTCGACGCCGCCGCCGAGCGCGAGGCCGTTGTAGAACGTGAAGCTGGGCACGCCGAGCTTGCCGAGCGAACCGAGCACCTCGTGGCCCAGCTTCGCCAGGAGCAGCGCAACGTCGCGGCTGGGGATGGATCCGACATTGGAGAGGTCTGCACCAGCCGCGAAGTTGAAGCGCTTGCCCGTGATGGCGACGGCATCGATGTCGTGAGAGGAAGCTCGCGCACGAAGCCCGGAGAGCACCTCACCGAGCTCGGCCAGCGTCTCGGGCCCGAGCGTGTTCGGTCGCGTGTAGTCGTGGCCGTTGTCGAGCGTGATGAGTGCCAGGGTGCGACCGCTCGGGAGCGTGACGTCTCGCACGAGCGAGTGCGTGACGACTTCGTCGGTGCTCATGGCCAGCAGCGGCGCGTAGCGTGATCGGAGATCGGTTGCCATGTTGCTCAGCGTCCCTTCTTGCCGAAGCCTCGGCGTGCGTGCGACTTGCCGTTCCAGTTGGGGTTCTCCCAGATGACCGTTCCGCCCTGACCGAGGCCGACACACATCGCAGTCAGACCGAAGCGCACTTCCGGGTGCTCCTCGAACTGCTTCGCGAGCTGGGTCATGAGGCGAACGCCTGACGAGGCGAGTGGGTGGCCGATCGCGATCGCGCCACCGTACGGGTTCACCGACGGGTCGTCATCGTCGATGCCGTAGTGGTCCAGGAACGACAGCACCTGCACGGCGAAGGCCTCGTTCAGCTCGAAGAGCCCGATGTCGTCGATGGTCATGCCTGCACGAGCAAGCGCCTTCTCCGTCGAGGGAACGGGGCCGAGGCCCATGACCTCCGGCTGCACTCCCGCGAACGCGAACGTGACCATGCGCATCTTCGGCGTGAGGCGGAACTCCTTGGCAGCATCGCTCGAGGCGAGGATGGCCGCGGTGGCACCGTCGTTGAGTCCGCTGGCGTTTCCCGCGGTCACCCGACCGTGGGGGCGGAACGGAGTCTTCAGCGTGGAGAGCGTCTCCATGTTCGTCTCTGGGCGCAGCGTCTCGTCGCGGGTGGCGAGACCCCAGCCTCCAGCTGACTCGATCGCCACGGGGACGAGGTCCGGCTGCAGCTGGCCGTTCTCGTAGGCCGCCGCGGCCTTCTGCTGACTGCGCATCGCATAGCGGTCGCTACGTTCCCGCGTGAGCTGCGGGAACCGGTCGTGCAGACGCTCTGCGGTCTTGCCCATGTTGAGGGCGTCGCCGCTCACGAGCTGCTCGGCGACGAATCGCGGGTTCGGGTCCGCACCGATGCCGAGCGGGTGCCGGCCCATGTGCTCGACGCCTCCCGCGATGGTGAGGTCGTATGCACCGAAGCCGATGCCGGACCCCATGGTCGTCACGGCCGTCATGGCACCTGCGCACATGCGGTCGATGGCAAGCCCTGGCACGGTGTTCGGGAGCCCGGCGAGGATGGCTGTCGACCGGCCCAAGGTCAGGCCCTGATCACCCTGCTGCGTGGTCGCAGCGATGGCGACGTCGTCGTAGCGGTCGTGCGGGATCTGCGGATTCCGGTCGAGGAGCCCCTTGATCGCCTTGACCGCGAGGTCGTCTGCACGGGTCTTCCAGTACATGCCCTTCTCGCCCGCGCGTCCGAATGGGGTTCGAACGCCGTCGATGAACAACACTTCTCGATTGGCCACACTGCCTCCAAGCATCTATTGACTCGGTCATCCTATGGATGCCTGCCTGGTGGCACGCTCATGAGTCGTGTGAAGCTACGAACCCTCACCGTCCGGGGCGGAAGTCAATTGGTCAGCTTCTACAAAAGCCGTGGCGATTCCCTGTGCGACCTCGCTGGTCTGCCAGGCGCGCGCGCCCAGTTCGCGCAGGTGCTCGCCAACCGCCTCTGCAGAGACGGGCTGCCGCGGTTTCCACGCGGCGCGCCTGAGCAGCTCGGGCGTCAACAGGTTCTCTACCGGCATCTGGAGGGTCTCGGCGTGGGCGACGAGGAACTCGCGAGCGAGCTTGAGGCGCCGGTCGGCCTCGGGAGCGCGCTGCTCCCACTGCCGGTGGTGGGGCATCCGGTCTGGGTCCCTCGGGGCCTGCGGCGGCAAGTCATCCGTCGTGAGTCCGCGTTCGACCGCACCCCACCAGCGGTCGAGCTGAGTCCGGGAGGCGCGCCCCGTGAATTCCTTCAGTCGCGCGAGCTCGCCTCGTGACTTCGGCATCGCCGTGGCGACCGCCGCGAGAGCGCGGTCGGGGAAGAGGCGGCCAGGAGCGGTGTCGGTGCTGCGCGCGGCCTCGTCACGGGACAGCCACAGCTCCCTGGCCACGGCAAGGGCACGCGGGCTGCGAAGCCGACTGATGCCCCCGATACGCCGCCAGGCGTCCGGCTTCTTGACGCCGAGTTCCCGAGTGAGGATGTCTGCGAACTCTTCCTTGGCGGCATCGAGCTTGCCGGCGTCCAGCAGCTCCTGGTGGAGCTGGTCTCTGACATCGACGAGCAATTCGACGTCGAGGGCGGCATATGCCAGCCAGGTCTCCGGGAGTGGCCGCGTTGACCAATCGGCCGCTGAGTGGGCCTTCTCGAGAGTGATGCCGAGAATGCGCTCGATGACGGCCCCGAGGCCGACCCGCTCGTAGCCGAGGAGCCTCGCGGCCAATTCGGTGTCGAAGATGAGGCTCGGGTCGAGGTCGAGTTCTCGCAGGCAGGGGAGATCCTGGGTGGCGGCGTGGAAGATCCACTCCTCTTCGCCGATGATCTGCTGGACGCGCGCGAGCGACCCGACGCCGATGGGGTCGATGAGCAGGGTGCCGCTCCCGCGACGGAAGAGCTGCACGAGGTAGGCGCGTTCCGAGTACCGATATCCGGATGCGCGCTCGGCATCGACGGCGATGGGCCCGGTCCCGGCGGCGAGTCGCTCGAGAGCTTCCTGCAACTGCGCCTCGGTCTCGATGACCTCCAGTCCGCCTGCCTTCAGGCGATCTGCGTCAAGCCCCATCTTTTGCCTTTCTCAGGTGACGGAGTACCTGGACGCCATCGTCGGCCTCGGTCTCCGGTGGCATGCCGGCCAGGAGGCAGAGAAGCTCGCCCCAGGCTTCAGCGTGTGCGGCCAGGTCGGTCTCTCTCGGGGTCCAGGAGGCTCGGAGCTCGATCTGGGCACCCTCACCCTGGTCTTCGAGCTCCCCGAAGCCGCGACCGTTGATGGTCGTGGCGGTTCCTGATGGATGCTCGAAGGCGGCACCGCGCGATTCGAGCGCGTCCATCAGCCACGACCATGCGACTGGAGCGAGGAACGGGTCGACCCCGATCTCGGGCTCGAGCGGAGCCTGAGCGAAGCAGACGACACGGAACGCGCCGCGCCAGGCCTCCGGCTCGCTCTCGTCGTGGAGCAGGATGAACCTGCCGGTGCCAAGCTCCGAATCGCTGGCGTGGGCAGTGGGTCGCACGTCTCCGGAGAGCGCGAGCGATTCAGGGGCCAGGTTCGCTGGGGGTCGGATCTCACTCACCGTGAGGGCAGAGCGGAACTCGGCCGCACGGACCGCCTGTACGGCGGCCTCGAACTCCGGGGCAGATCGATGCAACGGGACAACCACGCGACGAGACTAGGCCTGGCCGCGAGCAACGCAGATCAGGCGCGCCGTAGCGGCACGCCGCCCGCTCGGCGTGTTCACGGGCGAGTTGAGCCATCATCGTCCTGATGTGTGCCGCCAAACGTGCCTCAGCCGAGTCGACCTCGTCCGCAGCGAAGCTCGCCGCGGCCTCTGTCGGTGCCCTCACGGTCGGACTCGGCGCGGTGATCGCAACTGCCGCGACCATGGTGGCCCGAGCGGTCGTCACTCCACCGCGTCGCCGCAAGGACCCAGTGCGGCTCCTGGCCGTCGACAAGCAGGCAGGCACGGTCACCCTCGCGCGAACACCGGAGACGGCCGCGCCTGGCCACTACAGTCTCGTCTTCGCGGCCGAGACCGGCAGGGCGAACGTCGGCGCGGTCGTCGACGAGTCCGACCGTACCGTCACGAGGCGTTATTGGGGTGAGACGGGAGCTCGTCTCGAGCGCGTCAGGTCGGTGCGTCTCGCCTCGGCTCCACAGCTCTGGGTTCGAGACCTCGACCTTCCCTGGCGGTGGGTCGATGTCCAGACACCGCTCGGGGCGATGCCCGCGTGGCTCATCCCGGCGGCCCAGGCGAGCGACTCGTGGGCCATCCACGTGCACGGTCGGGGCGCCGTCATGACGGAGCCGCTGCGAGCGGTGCCGCTCTTTCGCGGTCGCGGTTGGAACTCGCTTGTCGTCAGCTACCGAAACGACGCGCTCGCGCCCCAGTCTCCTGACGGCAAGTTCGGCTTGGGCGCGACGGAGTGGCGTGACGTGGAATCGGCGATGGACTGGGCGGTGGCTCGTGGCGCCAAGCGCATCATCCTCGTCGGATGGTCGATGGGCGGGGCGACCGTCATGCAGGCCGCGCTCCAGGCGCGGCACCGTGAGCTCGTGGTCGGCATCTTCCTCGAGTCGCCGGCGCTGAGCTGGCGGTCGATCCTCCGCTACCAGGGATCGGCGATGAAGCTCCCGCGCTTCGTGACTGGTCTCGGCATCTGGCTCATCGGCAGTCCGCTTGCTCGCCCACTGCTCGGCCTTGCGGCACCTATCCCGCTCAGTCAGCTCGAGATCCCCGATCGGCTCAGCGAGCTGTCGGTCCCGATCCTGCTCTTCCACTCAAGCGGGGACACGGTGGTGCCCGTCGACGCCAGCCGCGAGGTGGCGCGGCGCCGCCCTGACCTCGTCACCTACAGGGAGTTCGAGCGAGCCCTCCACACGCGCCTGTGGAACGTTGACAGTGGGCTCTGGGAGCAGTCGCTCGACGAGTGGCTCGCGAGGTTCTAGCGACCCGCGGCCGCTAGGAACGCTCTTGGGCCACGAGGCGCTCGAGCAACTGCCTCTTTGCCCGAGCCTGCAGGGCGACCATGCCACTTCGGCGAAGCGGGGACACCAGGTCTGCGAGTCCGAGAACCCTGGGGAGGTCCTCCGGCAGGTTCAGGAGCGCATCGGGTTCCAGACCGTCGACGCCCTGGACGAGGGCCGCCGCGAAGCCACGAGTCATCGGTGCGCCCGGCGGGACCGAGATGCGCAGACGGATATGCGCGTCCGAGTCGAGTGCCACGTCGAAGAAGACCGGCGACTGGCACTCGATGACTCGCTCGAACCCCTCGAGTTCTGCGGCGTCGATGGGCGGGAGCTCGGTGCCGATCTCAGCGAGGAGCTCCAGGCGGTCGCGGGGCGACACCTCGAGCAGCTCCTCGCGAAGCAGCTCGAGCGATTCCGGCAGCGTGATGTCGTGCATGAGGCCACGTTACCGGGCTGTCTCGTCGCGACATGTGGGGGAGTACCTGGCGGTAGGATCTGGTGTGCCCGCACCGGGCATCTGTCACTGGAAAGTACGAGGACTCCGTGGGCGAAGGCCGCTTGCTGCACCTGACCGAACTCTCGCCGACCGTCACGGCGGCAGAGATGGTGAAGGACCTCGTGCCTCCGCGGCAGTTCGACGGTGCCCAGTTCGCCACCTACCGACCCGACCCCGAGTATCCCTCGCAGGCTGCCGCGGTCGAAGCTGGGGAGCGCTTCGCCGGGGTCAAGGCCGCCGCGACTTCCGGCAGCAAGGGCCTCTTCGGTTTCCGGAAGAAGGCTCCACCCGTAAAACCGGGCATCTACCTCGACGGCGGCTTCGGCGTCGGCAAGACGCACTTGCTCGCCTCGATCTGGCACGCGCACCCCGGGCGGAAGTACTTCGGCACCTTCATCGAGTACACCGCTCTCGTCGGGGCGCTCGGCTACGCCGAGGCTGTCCGCTCACTGAAGGGCACGAGCCTCATCGCGATCGACGAGTTCGAACTCGACGATCCGGGCGACACGATGGTCATGTCGCGTCTGCTCGGCGAGCTCGTGGATTCCGGCACGAGTGTCGCCGCGACAAGCAACACCCCGCCGAACGCGCTCGGCGAGGGGCGCTTCGCGGCCTCTGACTTCCTCCGCGAGATCACCAAGCTCGCTGGCGTCTTCGACACGCTCCGCATCGACGGGACCGACTACCGTCGGCGCGATATGTCCGGTCATGCCGCCGTCACCCCATCAGAGCGGCTTGGTTCGCTTGTCGACGAGGCTGTGAAAGATGGCAAGACCGTTGCCTTCGACGGCTTCGACGACCTCGTGCAGCACCTCGCGACCGTGCATCCATCGAAGTACGTGCGGTTGGTCGAGAACGTCGACCTCCTGGCACTCCGTGACGTGCACGAGCTCACAGATCAGGCAGAGGCGCTTCGCTTCGTCGCCTTCATCGACCGCGTCTACGACGCGCAGATCCCCATCGCTGCCTCCGGGCTCGCGCTCGACCAGATCTTCGGCGGCGGCATGCTCGACGGGGGCTACCGGAAGAAGTACCTTCGGTGCGTCTCCCGCCTCATCGCCTCGACGGCGCAGGAGCAGACCGCCGCGGTGTGAACCGAGCTCCCGACCTCGGTTCGGTCGTTCGCGACACAGACTCGTAACATGCTGGGCCGCTCTGAAACATGATGGAAACGGCACCGCCCCATCAGCGACACGCGCCTTGCGCAGACTCATTGCATCTCCCCACCTCGTGTCACGACGACGCGTCCTCCAGGCCGCAGCACGGGGTGGCGAAAGCGAGGATGCAATGGATACCGGTGGAACCGCGTGGCTGATGATCAGCGCAGCGCTTGTGCTCTTCATGACACCAGGACTCGCCCTCTTCTACGGCGGCATGGTCAAGGAGAAGAGCGTCGTGAGCATGATGATGCTCTCGTTCGGGGCGCTCGGCCTCGTCGCGGTGCTGTGGATCCTCTACGGCTACAACATGTCCGCCGTCTCCGGCGACTCCTTCTTCCAGTTCGCGGGTGACCCGTTCTCCGACTTCGCGCTGACCAACCTCATCCAGGACAGCAACGCGACGGCCGGAGCCGCGTACGGCGGTACGTTCGCCATCATCACGACGGCCCTCATCTCGGGGGCGATCGCAGATCGCGCCAAGTTCGGCTCCTGGATGCTCTTCGCCGGTATCTTCGCCACCTTCGTCTACTTCCCGGTCGCTGCCTGGGTCTGGGGCGGCGGCTGGATCATGCAGCTCGGCGCGCAGCTCGGCTTCGAGGGTGTCGAGGTCATCGACTACGCAGGCGGTACGGCAGTGCACATCAATGCCGGCGCAGCAGCGCTTGCACTCGCCCTGGTCCTCGGCAAGCGAGTCGGCTTCGCCAAGGGCATCACGCAGCCGCACAACGTTCCCCTCGTCCTCCTCGGTACCGCGATCCTCTGGTTCGGCTGGTTCGGGTTCAATGTCGGCGCTGCCTGGGGTGACCTCGAAGGCACGGACTTCCCCGGCCCCGGTCTGCTCTTCATCAACACCATCGCGGCTCCGGCCGCCGGAATCCTCGGCTGGATCATCGTCGAGAAGCTCCGCAACGGCAAGGCGACCTCGATCGGTGCAGCGTCTGGAGCGATCGCCGGTCTTGTTGCGATCACACCAGCCTGCGCCGTGCTGACCCCAGGGTGGGCGCTGCTCCTCGGCTTCGTCTCAGGTGTCCTCTGCGCGTTCGCCATCGAACTGAAGTTCAAGCTCGGCTTCGACGACTCGCTCGACGTCGTCGGACTGCACCTCGTCGGCGGGCTCGTCGGCTCCATCTGGCCTGGACTCTTCGCCTTCGACACCGGTCTCTTCACCGGTGGCGGATTCGAGCAGCTCATCGTTCAGCTCATCGCTTCCCTCGGCGTTCTCCTCTACTCGTTCGCAGTGAGCTTCCTCGTGGCTTGGGCCATCCAGAAGACCATCGGCTTCCGGGTGCGCCACGAGGACGAAGTGGCCGGCGTCGACGTGGTCGTGCACGGCGAGACCGGCTACGCGCTGTCCCGCTGATCACGCGGACGGCCTTCGGGGGCCGGGGGGGGCCGGGGCTGGGGGGGGGGGGCCCCCCCCCGGGCCCCCCCCCCCCCCCCCCCCAGACGCGACGACGGGGGCCCCCCCGCCCCCGGGGGCGCCC
>JBQDTF010000021.1:0-26724 GCA_052099095.1 Pseudoclavibacter sp. | reverse complement strand
CGGGTCCGAGGGGGTGGTCCCCGGGGTGACGGGCTCGGGGCGGCCCCGCTGAACCCGCGGCCGCCCTCGGGGGCCGGTCCACCCACGTTCGTGGTGGCACGGCCCCCGTTCTCGTCCGCCCGAATCCGGCGACTCAGTCTGCACTGCGGCGCCCAGTCGGACACGTTGCCGACCCGCTACGGTTGAGGCATGAGCGCACCCGTGATCGCAGCCATCGTCGCCGTGATCCTCGCCATCATCGGAATCATCGGGATCATCGTCCCCGTGCTGCCGGGCAGCATCACGATCGTCATCGGCTTCCTCGTCTGGGCGATCTTCGCCGGCAGCTGGCCCGTGTGGGTCGCATTCGGGATCGGGGCAGCGCTCCTCATCACCGGGATGATCATCGGCTGGGTGCTGACTGGTCGAGGCCTGCGGAAAAAGCAGGTCCCGAATCGTTCGGTGCTGGTCGGCCTGGGCGTGGGCATCGTCGGGCTCTTCGTGCTGCCGGCGTTCGGGCTCCCGATCGGCTTCGCCGTCGGGCTCGTCGCGTCCGAGTACGTCAGAGTCAGGGAGTTCCGGGCGGCGCTCGATTCGAGCTGGACGGCGGTCAAGGCACTGGGACTGGGCATGGTGATCGAGCTCATGTGCGCCCTTGTCGCCACGACCGTCTTGGCGCTCTCCATCTTCGTGCACTTCGTCTGGCTCTGAGTTTCCTGAACGCCTGGGCAGTTCTGACTTCGACTTTCGCGTGCATCGCCTTACTCTGGAGAAAGCTGTGCGCCTTCAGCGCGCCCCAGCAGAACGTCTTAGAGGAGCCGTATGTCGAACGGGGAGACCTCGAACGCCATACTGGCGTTCGTCAAGAAGCGCCCAGGTGAGCTTGCCGCCGCGACGATGAGTGTCATCGCCGTTGGGGCGGTTGTCGCTGCGTTGACGGTCTCGAATGGCCACGGCGGAGATGTGGCGGCGCCCATCGATACCGTCGCGGCTCCCGAGTCGACAAGTGCTGCGGCCACCGCGACATCCAGCGAGGTCGTCAACCTGCATATGCTCGCCCAGCCGCTCGCGAGCCTGCCGGCAGAGCGTGTCGGATCGACAGAGAAGGTTGCTCTCGAGGACGCCCTTGGGCAGGTCAAAGACGCGTTGAGCGCCACGTCGTCCGAGGCAGACGCGCTGCAGACCTCCTACACGGCGCTGCAGGCGGCGGTCGGCGGGATGGCGACAAGTACTCTTGCGCTCGGGCGCGAACACCGCCTGCAGGTCACCCTTGCAGCTGGTGACATCCTCACGGCCTACGATGCTGCGCTCATCGAGCTGGCGGATGCCAGCGACGATCGGGCCCGCACGAGTGGCATCTCAGCAGTCGTCCGCCAGGCGGGCGCTGCGCAGAGCTCGCATAGCGCCGCGGTGGACTCGCAGCAGGGCGAGGAGAGCACCGTTCCCGAGCAACCGGTCGACGACTCCGGCGACGACACGGCGACGCAGGTCCCGCAGCCTTCGACGCCGGTTCCTCCCGCGCTCACCGGCCAGCCTGTCCCGGACAGCTCAGGTGGGGCGACTCCCACGGAACCCGTCGAGACGACGCCTCCGACCCAGCCTCCCGTACCCGAGCCGACCGACGAGCCGACCGAGCCGCAGCCTACGGGGGAGCCGACTCCTTCGGAGGGGTCGGGCAACGACTCCGGAACCTGATGCACGAGTTGAGGTCCTGAGACCAGAAAGCCGGCCGTGGAGCGCTACGCTCCACGGCCGGTTTCTCGTTGCGGGCGAGTCGACGCTCTCTCTGATCGGTCAGCTCTGGTCTGTGCGGCGCCTCAGGAGAAGCGCCAGGGCACCGGCCAGGAGGAGAGCTGCGGCGACGGTCGGCGCGAGGACATCGAACTCGGCACCCGTGGTTGCCAGCTGCCCACCGTCAGCATTCGGAGTTCCGGCGGGGCTGGTGCCAGGTGTCGGCGCAACGGTCGGAACCGAGCTCGGAGTTGTTGGCGCTCCCGGGCCTGCTCCCTCTGTCTGCGTGGGCGTCGGCGCCAGCGTCGGCCCTGGAGAACCGGTCTCGGTTGGAGTCGGTTCGGCGGTCTCCGTCGGCTCCGGCTCGGCTGCGAAGTCGAGTCCGATCAGGAACGGGTTGTGATCGGAGGATCGGTACACGTCGTCGCTATACAGCTGCGTGACATTGGAGTTGTAGCGGCTGTACTCGGTGCCGACCTGCTCATACGCGTTGATCGTCCAGACGTCCGCTCCGCTGACGTGAGCGGACGCCGGCCCGCTCGCGAGGATGTGGTCGAGGGATCCGACCGCCCCGTCGAAGTTGTACGAGTACTCCGTGCCCGGAGATCCCGGCTCTCCCGCAGCACGGTTTCGGGCATCGCCGAGGTTCTCGAAGCCCGCGTCCGCGAGCACGCGCATGGGGTCCTCCTGCGAGTAGCTGTTGAAGTCGCCGGTCACGAAGACCAGGTCCGTGCCGTGCGCTTCGCGCTGCGCCTGCGTGAAGCTGACGAGCGCTTGCGCCTGCCGGATTCTGTCGCCGTTCCAGCCCCCGACGGCACCGGCCGGTCCGACGGCGTCGTCGTTGTCCGCGTTGTCCCCGTCGCCGGAGCCGCCCTTCGATTTGAAGTGGTTCGCGACGACGATGAACTCCGTGCCAGTGGCGGGGTCCGCGAACGCCTGGGAGAGCGGCGCACGGCCGTTGGCGAACGCAGGGTCGTCGAGGATGCTCGATGCTCCCACGAGCTCGACGTTCGCCTGCTGGTAGATGAATGCCGTGCGGATGACGTCGTCGCCGGTTGAAGGCACCTCGGCGGGCGAGGGGACATGGGCCCAGCGTTGCGTCCCCGCCGACTCGTTGAGCGCGGTGACGAGGTCGACAAGCGCCGCATCTCGGTCCTTGCCGAAGTCGGACGAGTCCTCGATCTCCTCGAGGGCGACGATGTCGGCGTCGAGCTGGCCGATCGCGGCCACGATCTTCGCTTCCTGTCTGGCGAGGTTCTCCTCGTCCCAGGCTCCCCGCGGGAGGCATCCGTTCGCGCTGATCGGGTTGCCCTCCCGGTCCGTGTAGCTCTGGCTCGGGTCGCAGGAGTCGACGCCGAGGCTCGTGAAGTAGTTGAGGACGTTGAAGGTGCCCAGTTGCAGATCCCCGCCGACGGGTTCCGGCGCCGCCTCGCGTGCGTCCGAGAATTCGGCGGGTGCGCCGTCTGAGCCGGTGAGCGTCGTCGTCGGCTGGAAGCGGAAGCTGTCGAAGGAGTAGTGCACGACGACCGGCTCCGTGAAGGTCGCCGTGGCTCCCACCGTGACCGGGCTGTCGATGCTCAGGTAGGGGAGCGGGATGCCTGCGTTGATCATGCTGCCTCCCTCGCGGCGAAGGAAGTCGGTCGAAGCGCCGTCGTCGAGGATCACGCTGTGCGCGGCGTTGTATTCCGCCTGCGCGGCTGCCGCTGGGCTGCCGGGTTCGCCGACCTCGGTCGGTGTCACGAGCAGACGCTCGCCGACGGAGAGGCCCACTTCGCCGTACTGGTTGAGGGCGTAGTTCTCTGAGACTCGGTAGGTGCCGGCTGGTGCGAGCAGCATCCCTTCGTAGCGCTCGCGCTCCTCGTCCGTCTCCGGCCACTCGATCGTGACCGGTTCGATGACGTGCTCGGGACCGCGCTCGAGCTGCTCGACGCTGCTCGCGCTGACCTGCGTGGACTCGAAGCGCTCACCGACTCGCCCGGTCACCGCCACTCGGTCCCCGATGCTGACCGTCGCAGCGGCTGCGGGGCCGTACACGAAGATGCCGGTCGAGGCGAGATGAGTCGCTGGGTCCACAGCACCCGGTGTCTGGACATTGAATCCGCCAAGTCCACCTTCTGCGTAGACAGCCGTGACGACCCCCTCGAACGTGACCGTCTGGTCGATGAGCGGTGACGCGCTTCCAGTGCCCTGGATCTCGCCGATCGAGACGAGCTGAGCTTCTGGTGGCACCGTGGGGGTTGCGGTCGCGGTCGGCTCCGGCGGTGTGGTCGATCCTCCGGACGAGTTCTCCGGAGTCGGTGCCGCTGCGACGAAGTCGGTCGAGTTCTCATCGGAGTCGACGCCCGTGGCGGAGCGCTGAGCGCTCAGCGAGTTGCTGAGCTCAGGAGCAGGAGCGGTGCCCTCGTACGCGCTTGCGGTGCCGTAGCCGACGAGGTCCACGATGCCGGTGGCACCCGGATCGCCCGTCAGCGGCAGGGCGAGCGGGTCATCGGTGTTCGCGAGTGCCACGATGCCGCCTCGCGCCCCCATCGAGATGTCGCCGCTCGCATCCGGGACCGGCAGCTCACCCGTTTCCCCGCTCCCGGCAGCGAGGGAGACGAGGTAGTGCGCCTTCGGTGCAACGGTGCCAGAGAGGTCCGCCGTGCCGCCGGGGTTGCCGCTCGCGGAGAAGTACTGGACAGACCAGCCGTCGACACTGATCGCTGCTGAGCTCGGGTTGTAGAGCTCGACGAAGTCGTTCGAGTACAGCGAGCCTGCGTTGCCGCCACCGCCGTACGCCTCATTGATGACCAGCTCGGTTCCGCTCGGCGCTGCGAAGGTCGGGGGTGCCGAAGCGACGAGCAGGCCGCCTCCGGCGAGCGTCGTCGCGGTTCCCACCGCGAGCAGCTTCTGCCAAGTTCGAGTCACGGGGGCCTCCTGGAGTAGACGTCACTGACGGGATCGCCGTCACCGTACCTGCACGGTGTCGCCCAGGGACTGCCCGCACGTAAACACCCGGTGAACTGGTGAACCGCTCAGGCGCTCTTCTTCGCTGCAGTGCTCGCCCTCTTGCTGCTCGTCGCCTTCCCGCTCGCTTTCTTCGCGGGGCTCTTCTTCTCGGGAGACTTCTCCGCGCCAGTCTTCTTCCCGCCAGTCTTCTTCCCGCTCGCTTTCTTCGCGGCAGTTTTCTTCGGTGCTGCCTTCTTTCGCGTCGACTGCCGTGCGCTCGACTTCGTGGTGGTCTCAGTTTTCGATGGCGTTCTCTTGCCGCTCTCGATACTCCGACGAAGTGCCTCCATGAGGTCGATCACCTCGCCGCCAGCGTCGTCCTCGTCGTCACCCGTCTCGCCGAATGTCGCCGCCGTGTCGAGGGCATCTCCCTCCGCGAGCTTCGCGTCGATGAGCTGCTGCAGCTGCGCCTGGTAGTCGTCGGTGAAGCGATCCGGAGCGAAATCCGCCGCAAAGGAATCGACGAGCGAGGCCGACATCGTCAGCTCCTTCGCGGAGATCCGCACACGCTCGTCAAGAGCCGGGAACTTCGCCTCGCGCACCTCGTCGTCCCACAGCAGGGACTGCAGCATGAGGACATCGCCTCTCGCGCGGAGCGCCCCGAGTCTCGACTTCTGGCGGAGCGAGAAGTGCACGATCGCGGTTCTGTCAGTCTTCTCGAGCGTCTTGCGAAGCAGCACGTACGCCTTCGATGACTTCGAGTCCGGTTCCAGGAAGTAGCTGCGGTCAAGCATTATTGGATCCAGCTGGTCGCTCGGCACGAACTCGACGACCTCGATCTCCCGGCTGCGCTCCTCCGGCAACGAGCTGAGGTCCTCTTCCGTGAGCACCACGGTCCTGTCCTCGTCTGCGTATGCCTTGTCGATGTGCTCGTAGTCGACGACCTTTCCGCAGACTTCGCAGCGGCGCTGGTAGCGGATTCGGCCGCCGTCCTTGTCGTGCACCTGGTGCAGGTGCACGTCGTGGTCCTCGGTGGCGCTGTACAGCTTGACGGGCACGTTCACGAGCCCGAACGCGATGGAGCCCTTCCAGATGGATCTCATGCCACCAGTACAGCCGAAACGACCGTCGTGGGGCCGAGCCAATGCTGAGCGTTCACCCGTCATCGCCTCAGGCATGAGGTGCATCCTTGGCCGATGGCGACCTCGAAGCAGTCCGTGATGGTCGACGGGCACCGTCTGACGCTCACGAACCTCGAGAAGGTGCTCTACCCAGAGACCGGTACGACGAAAGCGGACGTGCTCGCCTACTACGCCGAGATTGCTCCGTTCTTGATCCCGCACGTTCGACGTCGCCCCGTCACCCGCAAGCGGTGGGTCGACGGGGTCGGAACCGTGGAGCGCCCCGGCAAGGTCTTCTTCCAGAAGAACCTCGAGGCGAGCGCGCCAGCGTGGGTTCCCCGAGCAGGGATCGAGCACCGAGACCACAGGAACGAGTACCCGCTCGTGGACGATGTCGCGACGCTCACCTGGCTCGCCCAGGTCGCGGCCCTCGAGCTGCACGTCCCTCAATGGCGTTTCGGTCGCGACGGGACGCCGAGGAACCCCGACCGTCTTGTGCTCGACCTCGACCCGGGCGAAGGCGCGGGCCTCGTCGAATGCGCCGAGGTGGCCACCCTCGCGAAGCGCATCCTGGAGGGCATGGGGCTCGAGCCGCTGCCGGTGACCAGCGGGAGCAAGGGCATCCACCTCTACGCCGCCCTCGATGGAACGCACACGTCCGACGAGGTCTCCCTGGTTGCGCACGAGCTCGCGAGGTCGCTCGAGGCGGACCACCCCGACCTCGTGGTGAGCGACATGAAGAAGTCGATCAGGGCGGGAAAGGTGCTCGTCGACTGGAGTCAGAACAACGGGGGCAAGACCACGATCGCGCCGTACTCCCTGCGCGGACGGGAGCGCCCGACCGTCGCGGTTCCGCGCACCTGGCGCGAGCTCGCCTCCGCCAAGCTCCGCCACCTCGAGTACGGCGAGGTGCTGGAGCGGATGCGCACCCGCCCTGACCCGCTTGCAGCTGTGGCCGACGCCGCGAACGAGGACAGGCTTTTGCGCTACCGATCGATGCGAGACTCGGCGAAGACCACGGAGCCCGTGCCAGCCGAGGCCCCACCGCCCTCATCCGGCCGCAGCTTCGTGATCCAGGAGCACCATGCGCGGCGCCTCCACTACGACTTCCGGCTCGAACACGACGGTGTGCTGGCGTCCTGGGCGGTGCCGAACGGGATCCCCGTGGACACGAAGAAGAACCATCTCGCCGTGCAGACCGAAGACCACCCGCTCGAGTACGGCGCCTTCGAAGGCACGATTCCCAAGGGGGAGTACGGGGCGGGTGAGGTCTCTATCTGGGACTCGGGGACCTATGAGCTCGAGAAGTGGCGGGAAGGGGAGGAGATCATCGTCACGCTGCAGGGCGCGGCGACTGGCGGACTCGGCGAGCCGACGAGGGTTGCGCTCATCCGCACGAACGCGAGCAGTGGAGAGCAGGGCAACTGGTTGCTGCACCGCATGGCACTCGACGGTCCCTCTGGAAAGAGTGCGAATTCTCGAGTGCACGACAGCCGGCGTGCGCCGCGCACCACGAAGACGTTCGCTCCGATGCTGGCGACGACTCGCGAGACGGCCGTCTTCGAGGACGAGGAGGACTGGTCGTTCGAGATGAAATGGGATGGACTCCGCATCGTGGCGGAGCTGGACGCGGACGGTGTGCGCCTGCTGACACGAAACGGCAACGACGTGACCGTCGCCTACCCGGAGATCTCGGACGCCGTCCGTGCAGCCGTGCTCGCAGGGTCTGCGGTGCTCGACGGCGAGGTCGTGGCGCTCGATCGAAAGTCACGTCCCGACTTCGGCCGGCTGCAGGCGAGGATGGGCCTGAGATCCTCGCGCGACGTCGAACGGGCCGTCAAGGAGGTGCCCGTGCACTACTTCGTCTTCGACGTCCTCGAGGCGGACGGCGAGAGCCAGCTCACGCGACCCTACTCGGAGCGTCGTGCCCTCCTCTCCGAGACTATCGGCGAGCATCCGGGGCTTCGTGTCCCGCCCGTGCTCGGAGGCGACGCTCAACACGCGCTCAGAACCAGCATCGAGCTTGGACTCGAGGGCATCGTCGCCAAGCGAGTGGAGAGCACCTACCGGCCTGGGCGCCGATCCGACAGCTGGATCAAGATCAAGCACCACAGGTCTCAGGAGGTCGTCGTCGGCGGGTGGCGGCCGGGACGAGGGCGACGATCGGGCGGTATCGGCTCCCTCTTGCTCGGCATCCCAGAAGCAGCTGGGCTCCGGTACGTCGGACGCGTCGGCACCGGATTCAGCGAGCGTGATCTGCTGCGAGCGGCTCAGCGACTCGGGACCCTCGCTCGAGATTCCTCACCGTTCTCCGACATCTGCGCAGCAGACGCGAGGGGTGCCATCTGGGTGGAACCCGAACTCGTCGGCGAGGTCGAGTTCGCCGAGTGGACTGCGGGTGGGCGGCTGCGGCAGCCGAGCTGGCGGGGCTGGCGGACGGACAAGGTCCCCGGGGATGTGCAACCCGAGGACGCCTGATCGATGTCCGTCCTGGGGAAGCGCGGTCGCTGCGCACAGCGAAGGCCGGGTTCGGTGCACGAACCCGGCCTCCTTCGTTCGCTCAGCCGTTGACGCCTGCGGGTGGAATCGTGTCGTCACGGTGCTGCGCAGCATCCTCGCGAACCTGCGTCGGCGGCTGGTCCGGTCGTTCCCGGTTGGGTTCACCGGTACCGAGGCCCTGAATCGACTCGGCCTGCAGCCGCTCGTTCGTGTCCTCGAGGGTCGTGTCGTTCTCGTGCTCTGGGTTCGCTCGCTGATCTGACATGCTCCGACCGTACGCACGCCAGCCGAGACAAACTTGAGTGCCGAACGCGCGTCCCTGCCGAACCGCGTGCATCCATTCACACGCAGCCCATAAGGTGCTGTTGGAGAATCTGATTCGCCTGACCACGAGGAGACCTCTGCCTATGACGAGCACCCGGCCCGCGCCGCCTTCCCACGCCCGACCGGCGTCGAAGCGCCGCCGTCGGCGTTCAGCCGGCAACGTCCTCCTCGGCATCTTCGGCACGACACTCATCCTCGCCGGCGCAACGGTGCTCACCCTGTCGCTCTTCGCACCCGCGACCGTCGAGCGTGGCTATGGGCAGGTCAAGGGAGCGGTCAACGACGTGGCTGCCGAGGTGCAGCTGCCGACCGTGCGACTCGGGGTCGAGGGCGGACAGGCCGAGCTCGACGTGTGCGACGGCTCATTCGTCGAGATGACCAGCTATCGGAACACCGTCGGAGTTCCGGCCGTCTACGCGGCGCACAACAACTGCGGGGGAGACGTCGTCCTGAACTGGGAAGTCGGCACCCAGTTCGAGGTTGAAGGCCAGCCAGGGACCTTCGAAGTCGTCGACGTGCGGCACACGGCGAAGCACTGGGAGACCACCGAGGCGCTCATCGGCCTTCAGGGAGACTTCGCACTGCAGTCGTGCTTCTACGGTGAAGACCGAATGCAGTTCGTCGGGATCCGCCCTGTCGCGGGCTGACTGGCCCTCTTGTCCCGCCATTACCGAGCCCCGGCCAGAAAAGCAAGAGAAGAGCAGCTCGTTATGTCCTGACCTACTCTGCAAGCATGATCACCGCACGAGCAAGGGCGCTCCTGGAGTTCGAGGCAGCCAACCCCGGTCGGGACCTCTCGAAGCTCGAGAAGATCCGCAGACTCGGCCTCACCCCCGAGGGCTACGAGTCCCGGCTCGATCAACTCGTCGCCGACGTCGATGTGATGGCAGAGTACCCAGAGCTCGTGTATCGCTACTGGAACCAGCGACGCGAGAACCAGCCACGTCGCTAGACGGCTTCCGGCCTCGCGGGTCGCGGCTCTGGGCGCGCTGGTCTGGAAGAGGTACCAGGCCAGTCCGCCAGTTCAGCCGCAGCCGCGGACGTCGCGGTGAGGAAGCTGTGGACAAGTGCATCTGGATCGACTGACTCGCGCACGATCTCGTACGGCAGGAGAAATTCGCCGAGGGTCGAATCCCAGTGAGCGCCTGCCGGCACCTGAGCTCCTGAGTACCCGTCTGGAGCCGGGTAGGCGTAGGAGTAGTACGCACCCTCGCGACCGCCTCCAGGCCAGAATCCAGCGCTTGAGATCTCGTGCGAGTACCCCTCGACCATGACATCGTTCGGGCAGTTCGGAGCACCACCGGGATGCCGAGGTGCTTCCCGCCCGGAGAAGCGAGTCACCGCGAGATCCATGGCGCCCCAGAAGAAGTGCACAGGGCTTGCCTTGCCGGTGAACTCCGACCGAAACCTCGAGAGCGTGCGGTCGGCATCCACGAGCTGCCGCCAGAAGGCGTGCACGGCGTCGGCGTCGTAGCTGGCGTGCGTCGTGTCATCGACGAAGGGGATCGCGAGCTCGACCTCGTTTGGTGCCCCGTGGATGCGCGGGTGCACTTCCAGATCGTCGAGCTGCTCGAAGAGGCGAACCGTGAACTCCGCAACCGACATCGGCGCGAGCGAGAGCACACGCTCGCCGCCGTCGCTGTGCCTGACGACCAGCTTGTGGTCGACGAAGTCGAACTCGATGTCGAAGATGGCGTCACCATGGACTTGGGGCCCGGTCCCGAGCCCCCGCGGCGTGACGTGCAGGGTCACGTTCCACCAGTGATTCACGTGTGGCGTGCTGACCATTCGGATCTTCCCGACGACCTGCAGCCAGCGGTGCAGCGTATCGCGGGTGGCAGTCCAGCTGTCCACAGGCAGGATGGGGCGAGTCGTCACGCCACGAGACTAACCGACCGCCAAACTTCGTCGTGTGTGACGAGTATTCGTAAGCATCATTCACACTTCCTGCGGCACTTCCACTCCCATACTGAACATGCCGGACTGACCATCACAGGGCAGTGAGGGTCGCGGCGTCGAACGAGGAGCATCCGATGAGCGAACGCGATCTGTCCCGGTCCATCATGCGGCGGAAGCCAATCGACGACATGGAGGAGGAGTCCAAGGGCAGCGGCCTTTTCAAATCGCTCGGCCTGTGGCAGCTGACGGCGATCGGCGTCGGCGGCATCATCGGCGTCGGTATCTTCTCTCTCGCCGGGCTCGTGGCTGCAGGCAGCGAGGGGACACCTGGAGCAGGGCCCGCGGTCCTCATCTCGTTCCTGATCGCGGGACTCGCGTCGGCAGCCGCAGCCCTGTCCTACGCCGAATTCGCCGGCATGATCCCCAGGGCCGGCTCGGCATACACCTACGGGTACGTGGCGCTCGGAGAAGTCATCGGCTGGTTCATCGGCTGGGACCTCCTCCTCGAGTACATCGCCATCGTGGCCGTCGTCGCCATCGGCATCTCCGGCTACTTCGACGCGTTCCTCTCCGGGATCGGCATCCACATGCCGGTCTGGATGACCTCCACCGCCGACGAGGGCAAGGGCGGCCTCGTCAACATCCCAGCTATCGCTGTCTGCCTGCTCGTGACGTGGATCCTGTCGCGCGGCACCAAGGCCTTCGGGCGATTCGAGCTCGTCGCGGTGGCCATCAAGGTGCTCTTGATCCTGTTCATCATCGGGCTCGGGGTGTTCTACATCGACGCCAACAACTACAACCCGTTCATGCCAAGCGGCTTCGGCCCAGTGCTCGCAGGCTCGGCCACCGTGTTCTTCGCGGTCTTCGGCTACGACGCCATGAGCACCGCGGCCGAGGAGGCCAAGGACGGCAAGAAGCACATGCCCAAGGCCATCATCCTGTCGCTGATCATCGCGATGCTGCTCTACGTCGCTGCCACACTGGTACTGACCGGAATGCAGAACTGGGAGGAGATCGACCCGAAGGCCGGATTCGCCTCGGCGTTCAACAGCGTCGGCCTGCCGGTGATCGCAACCATCATCTCCGTCTTCGCGGTTCTGTCGATCCTCACCGTGATGCTGACCTTCCTCCTCGGAGTCACGCGCGTCTGGTTCTCGATGAGCCGTGATGGGCTGCTCCCCGGCTGGTTCGCCAAGACCGACAAGAGCGGAACCCCGCAGCGCGTCACCTGGATCGCCGGTGTCGCCTCGGCCCTACTCGCCGGTGTGTTCCCGATCAAGGCGGTCGCGGACCTCACCAACATCGGCATCCTTGCCGCCTTCGTCGTCGTCTGCCTCTCGGTCATCATCTTCCGGTACAAGCGTCCGGATGCCCCGCGAACGTTCCGCCTGCCGCTCATGCCACTGGTTCCCGCGTTCGGCATGCTCGCATCCGGGTTCCTGATGCTCCAGCTGCACTGGGAGACGTGGCTCCGGTTCGGTGGCTGGCTCGTGATCGGCCTGATCATCTACTTCGCGTACGGCCGCAAGCACTCGCTCATGAATCCGGAAAGCCCGAGACACGCGGTCGGGCGGTCTGCGGAAGGCTCGACCACCGAGTAAACCTTGCCGGGAGCAGGAGAGCCTCGTCCCCTGGTCGGTTCTGGGGTGTCGGGTAGCGTCAGATCATGGATCTCGAACCGGGTAGCGACAACCCGAGCCCAGACTTACCTGCTCACTTTTCCGTGCCGCTGGGGACCATACGAACAGATTCCTCGGGCATTGCCTGGAAGGCCGGAGTCGACCGGTGGGAGCGCGCGCCGAAGCGCCAAGGGCTTGGCCTGCTGTTGAATGGGCGCCGCGCCGGCACATTCCGCGGTGTAGCTCTCGTTTGCGTATTGGGAGTCATCTTCCTCGTGCCACTCGTCGATGCGTGGTGGATGAAGGTCCTGGTTGTCGCCCTCTGCGCCGCGCCGTTCTTCCTCGCGGTCGGAATCACGCGATGGGCGATCAGCAGAGACGCAAAGAACCGGGCTGACTAGCCCCTCTCGACGGCCGAGGAGGTGCCGTCCGTGATGCCTGCCTGCGCTCCAACCGAGATCGTGTGCGTTCATCACCGCTTGTAGGCAGGTACTGCCAGGGCGACGCGGACGGGGTTGCGAAGGACCCACATCACGGCGAGCTCGGTGAGCGTGTCGACGGCCGGCTCGTCGAACGATCCGCCGGCGAGACGCTCCGCTGCCTGGGTGACGCTCGCCAGCTGCGCGTCATCGAGCGGTGCGCCGGTGCGCACGTGCGCGCGGTACGCCTGCAGCATCTTGTCGAAGTCCTTGTCCCAATTGCCGCCGCCGTTGCCGAGGATCTCGTTGCCGACGCGACCAGCGATGCGCACGACCTCGCCCTGCACGCTCTCGGCCGCACCACCCGGTGGCACCAGCATCTTCCACAGCTCGCTGTACTGTGCCTTCCATCCCTCCGCCGTGACTGTGACGGGCTCGCCTGGTGCAAGCACCCTTGGCGGTGCCGTCGGTTCCACGCCGAGCAGCTCGAACAGTTCGAGCAGGATCGCGAGGTTCTCCTCGGAGCCGTTGCCCTTCGCAATGAACCCCTGCAGCTGCGACATGGTCTGCCGCAGGTACTTGGGGGTGTCACCGGAGACGGTTGCGCCCCGGGCGACGAGGATCCGCGCCACCTCGAGCGCCTGAGGCGCGTGGTAGTCCTTCATTCTCGTCATCGCGCGGTCGAGGGCCGTCTCGCCGCGACGCCCGAAAGTCACCAGCGGGTCCGCGCCCGCATCGAGGAGCAGGCTGAGGCCATCGATGTTCATGTACTCGGCGGCAGACGCCAACGGCGAGGAGTGTCCCGTGATGTTGGGATCAGCGCCGTGCTCGAGGAGAGCGGCCACGATGTCGAGCTTCGACTTCCACATCGAGTGGTGAGTCAGCGCGGTGTTGCCGAAGCGGTCGACGACGTCCACCTCCGCGCCGTGCTCGATCAGCCAGCGGATGCCAGCCGCGTCGAGCCGGTCGCTCATGAGCGCGGACTCCTTGTTGAAGTCTCGACCGAGGGCAGTCGTCTCGACCTTCCCGAAGATCTCCTCGAGCTCGGCGACCGTGTAGGTCTCGCCCCGTTTGAACTCCTTGGGCAGGGTGATGCGCTTCTTCGGCATGATCATCTCCTCCGTCTCGTGACAAGAGCATATGCATGGGCGGTTGGAGCGTTTCCGTCCTGCTCGTGTTCTTCGTATCCGTCGCGGTCGGCGCCCTGCCATTGCTTCCAAGCTCAAGCAGCGCCGTGTGGCGACCGCCGAGGCGACGAGCGCGGGCGGCGCGCAAGGCGTACATCGACGCTCGCCTCGCGGCGGGTGACAGGTTCTACGTTCCCTCGTGGGGTCGCATCACTCGCGACGCGAAGGATCTGAGGGCGTGCCCGGCGGTGACCTTTTCGACTGGCTCGTTCATCCCGTGGATGCTCGCACGAACCACCGACAGCTCACTTGAGATCGCTTCGTCCCAGATCTGTTCCACAGATCACCATTCAAGCGAAAAGGCCCGGTCCCAGCTTTGCAGCTGCGACCGGGCCTTTCTTGCGGTGGGTGATGCGGGACTCGAACCCACGACCTCTTCCGTGTGAAGGAAGTTCTCGCCGTCCAGCTTCGTGTGCCAGTAGCTTGCGGATCGCTCGGGACGTTCCCGAACACGGACTTGTCCCCATCGTCCACGTGGGTCTCCGAGACCGCCCCGCCAGCCGGGTTCAAGGGCTGGTGGCTCCACCCCGTCACTGGCGATCTACGCCCCGTCTACTAAGGAGCCCGAATGACTATCGGACCTGTCCTCGCGAACCTCCTGGGTCCCGGGGCGATCAGCCACCGTGTTGTTGGCGACAATCTCGTAATCGATCGCGTTGTCAACGGCGCAATCGTGGAAGTCGGCAAGATCGTTGGCAATGTTCGAGGTATCCAGGGCCTCACGGGCGGCTTGACTGCCGAGCAGCAGATCATCTTCGACGCGCAGGCGACGAAGGTCACCCAACTCGACACGCAGTTTTCGACGCGCGCGGCCGGTGTCGTTGGCGCGGCAGACGTCATACAGCCTGTGCAGCCTACGGAAACGACTCGCCATGGGGCTCCGGTCATCTGGTGGGACACCGCGAACGGGCGCACGGTCATCACGCCGACGGCACCAACATTCACCATCACGAACTACACGATTCCGGCTCAGTCGGGTGTTTCCTACCGGGTGAACGGCACGACCCAGGCAGCGGGCACCTACACGGTGTCGGATGCTCGGACGGTCACTGTGAAGGCTGTCGCCGGGTCGGCGTTCGTCCTGTACGGCACCTCGGAGTGGTCCTACACGTGGCTCGGGTCCACCCCGACACCGTCGGATGCGTACAAGAACGCGGTGCTGGCATCCGGCCCTTCCGTGTACCTGCCGCTCGACGATGTCGTGGGGACCACAGCGCCGCGAAGCTCACCGCCTCGACGCTTGGGCGTATCAACGTCACGGGCCTCTCGAAGCCGGCACGTACCGCGCTGACCATCGAGGCAATCATCACGCTGCCCGTGACTACGGCCTCGTCGACTCGCGTCTTCGGCGCCAACACGGCGGTCAACATTGGTCTGTCGAACGGGCGACTTGTCGCGAACCTGAGTGGAACCGTGCTGTCCACGAATTCAGTGGTCGGGCAGCGAGTGCACATGATGGCGATCAAGAACGGCGGAAACCTGAATCTGTACGTCAACGGCGCCGTAGTGGGCACACCCGTGACGACCTCGGCCAACGTCTCCGTCAACGACATCGGACTCGGTTACACGGGATCGACAGGTGCATTGGATGTCACGGTCGCGGGCGCCGCGATCTACGACAAGGCGCTGACCGCTTCCGACGCGCTCGCGCATGCCCAGGCTGCGGGGCTCGCGTGAGCGTGAAGGTCTTCGACGGTTCCGCGTGGGTTGAAACCGCGCCGAAGGCATGGGACGGGACCGCTTGGGTCTTGGCGACCCCGAAAACATGGGATGGGTCCGCGTGGGGCAGCATGACCAGCACGGGTCCGGGCGCAGCCCCGCTTCGTCAGGTCGCCATCCGGTCGAAGATCCCGACCGAGCCTCGGACGTTCGGTGGGGCTACGGTGGTGTCCTTCCGCACGCGGCACACCGCGCCGCAGCAGATCGTCGGAGCGCGGCTCGGCTACGCGAACGCGGCGGTGACAAATTCCATGACGGTGAGCGCCGGCATCGAGCTGCTCGACGGGACGTTGAAGCCTGCGCTCTTCGGAGGACTCACCACGTCGACCATCACGTACCAGAGTCATGTCCGGAGCGACCCCGTCGACCTCACAATCCCAGCCGGGGACTTTTTCGTCCGCACGACGATGCAGGTCCCCACGGGCGGCCAGTTCGCGGGTCCGGCACACGAGGTGGTCTCGCAGTTGCGAGGGGAGGCGTACGCGCCAGGAGTGGACTTCGCTCATGGCGGCACCGTCACGCCTTCCTACGGTACGTACCCGATCATCCCTTTGGAGATCATGGCGCCTTCCACGCAGGTCTCGTTCGGTGTCATCGGCGACTCGATCGCCATGGCGACGGGCGATCACCTGTGGGGTGCCAGCATCGGTGCTATGAGCGGCGGGTTCTTAGAGCGCGCAGCTATGACGGCGAACGTTTCGAGCCGCCTATATGGTCGCGGCGGGGAAGGCTACAAAGTCAGCGACGAGGCGTTCAGTCGTTACAACGGGTTCGCTGGCATCGTGCACTTGCTCTGCGAGATGGGTATCAACGAGATGAGCGCCGCCGTTCCCGAAGGTCCCCGGCTCAAGGCGCTCGCGTTCTGGAACAAGATCAAGGCCGTCAACCCTGGGGTGCGCCTGTGGCAGTCAACGACTACGCCATACACGTCAACGACGGACGGGTGGACGACGCTTGCCGGTCAAACGCTGGACCCGCGCTCTGTCGTGCATCCGGCGTGGAACAACTGGCTTCGCGACGGTGCGCCATCTCTGGCGGTGCGCCTGCCGCGACGGGCAGCTCAGGCTCGATTCGTGTGGGTCAACCCGGTCACCCGTTGGAGGGCATCGTCGAGATTGCCGACAACCTCGGTTCCTCGCGCAACTCGGGCAAGTTCCGCGTCGACCAAGGGCCGTTGACCGCGGATGGCATCCATCCGAACGATCAGGGGCACATCCTCATGGCCGAGCCTGTCGCTGCGTGGATGGCGAGCCTCAAGTAGACCAGCGTTCGAGATGTGGGTTCCTGATGTGCTTCGAGTAGTGTGACTCGAACTAGGTGGTGGTGTCCCAGAGTGGCTTATTGGGGGCCGCGATCAGCGGCTGTGCCTGCAAGGGTCCGCGAGGTTCGAATCCAGCTCACCAGCTAGTACAACGTTGTTGCGTCGAGGATGGTCTCGATATCCAGCTCTTTCCCGATCGGCCAGCGCAGAGGGCGACCGCCGCGCCGGTCGATCCGTTGTGCAGAGGGTGCTGCACGCATGAGCTGAGGTCGAAGGTGTTCGATCACCTCGTCGTGTGCAACGATGAACGCCGCCTGGCCTATCCAGATGATCGAGAGTGCCTTGGGTACCCCGATTCGCTCGCCGGTCACGGCCGCGATCTGCTTGGTCATCACGCTCAGATTTCGGCTGACGAAGCTCGTCCGTTCCAGCCCCCGTATGAGCCAAACTTGCAGCCCGTCCGGGACCGTTGAAGTTCGACGCACCTCGGAGCGGTCAGACGCGGAAAACCCAGCCTGGTAGGAATCCATCGTTGCTCGAATCATGGCCACGACCACGACCCAGGCGGCGACCTGATCGCAGCTTGACGAGGTCACGACGCCTGGGTTGCCTCTCGCGAAGTCCACGACGGATTGTCTGGATGCTTCCTCGAGCGAAACCATCCAGACGCCGTTGCAGTCGGCGCAGAGTTTCTTGACCGTGGCGTCGCGTGTTGCGGTGTCGTGCTCGCGAACGGTTGGATCGCTGCCGACGCTCCACGCCTGGTAGCGGGTTCCGCCTTCTTCGGGTGGCAGTAGTGAGCTGAGCTTCACGCCGATCAGATGTGCTCTCGTGAGCTTTGTCTCGTCACAGAACAGGCAACTTCGGGCCACGGGCCGCTCCTTTGGGATCGTGCGAGCTACTCAACCATTAACTCCGGGGCCTCGTTTACCCGGACAACCCTCAAGCCTCGCGCATCCGTGCGGGGTTCTTCTCGTTCAACCTAGGAGGCATCACATGGCCCGAGCGGTCGACATCATCGCCGCGCACGGCGTGCAGAACGCTGACGCGATCGTGAGGGCTGTCGTTTCGGTGGGCCTCGAGGTCGCGATCGCGGCGGCGATCATCCAGAAGGAATCGAACGGTGCGAATATCTACGGCCACGACCTCGGAGGCCTGTTCTCATCGGCTGCGCTCGGCAAGCCGCCGGGTAACGCGGTGACGGAGGCGAACTTCCGCACCTTCACGGCCCGCGTCGCCGCCGGCGAGACAAGCAACGGCGTCGGTCCGGCGCAGATCACATGGCCTGGCTACTTCCCGCAGGCTGCTCGTGAGGGGTTCAAGCTCTGGCTCCCCGAAGACAACATCCGCTTTGGGCTTCGCCTGTTTGCGTCGCATCTGCGCGGCTCGGGCGACATCGTTGAAGCGGGCCGCGCCTACAACGGGGCACGCCAGTACGGCGTGGATCTCGCGATCATGGTCACGGGCTGGCGGAACCGCCTCGCAGGAGCATCGAACGATGTTGGCGGACCGCCCAACGTCGAGACTGGCCCGGACCTCAAGCGTCTCGCCGTCGTGGGGATGATCTGATGGGCCTCGAATTCTTTGGCGGTAAGCCCATGTGCCGGGTCTGGGGCTGCTGCGAGCCTGTCGAGAATGGCGTCAAGGCGAAGGACACGTCGGCGCTGTTCGAACTCGACATGGCCGCTCGTGTGGCGGTCGCCGTCTGGTACGTCGACAGCCAAGGAGGTCGGTACGTCACAGCGAGGGTTACAGGCCGACCGGGTCGGAACACCCAGACAGGTTCGTGACTCGCGCGAGTCAGACATCCCTCGGCATGTCTACCCAGTGGTTCCAGGTCGGGCGCATGGAGCGCGGGGAAACGCCATCCGCGATCATCCCGCGCGCGGACGGCTCGAACGCTTCCGCTCACAATCGGGGACGCGCGTGGGACTCGAACGCGCCCACGACCCGCGACATGCGCCTCCGCGCCGAGGGCTGCGCGCTCGTGGGCCTGGTCTTCAACGTCGCGTCGAAGAGCTGGCATTGCGAGCCGCTCGGCGCAGTCCCGTCCTCGGTGGATCTCGCGCCGTGGATCAAGTTCGTCCAGGGCGTCGTCACTCCGGCGAAGCCTGCAACCCCATCAACACCCCTACACGTCCGGGAGGACACAATGCGTCTCTACCAGCAGAACGACACCGAGGACGGCAAGGTCTTCGCATTCGACGGCGGCGCCGTCTGGATCGGCCCTAACGAGCTCAAGGACATCATCGACGCCAACCGGCGCAGCGGCATCACGGGCCCTGGCTTCACCGAGCCGCTGCCCATGCCGGCTGCGCAGATCACGCGCCTCTCCGAGACGGCGCGTACGGCGAACGGCTCGTACATCGTCCGTGACCTGATCACCGAGCTGGCGCGGAAGTTCGCGACCAAGCTCGACGTCAAGATCGACTGACCGCGATCACTCGTCGCCACGTGCTCCGCGTCTGGCAGGTGCTCACTGACCCGGACGCGACTTGGCAGCCCGTGCTCTTCGCGTACGTGGCGACGGTCGTCATGGGTGTCGTCACGTACGCCTTCCCGCCGACGACTATTGAGGGGGCGATCGGGTCGACGCTCGCGACGATCTGGGCGGCGTGCATGATCGGCGGCGGGCTCATTGGGCTCGGCACGATGTTCACTCCGCACATGTGGCTCGAGAAGATCGCGCTCTCCATCGCTGCCGTAGGTGGGCTCCTCGTGTACGCGTTCGTCGTCGGTAGTCTCCACGCCTCAGCGCCGCCCGGTGCGTCTCGGCTGACGCAGCTGTCGGTGATTTTCATTGCCCAGTCTGCGTGCTGGTTCCGCTGGGTCGCGATCCGCAAGCACACGTATGCCCCGCGTGGGCACAGGCGGAAGGCGCCGAGTGGACACTGAACTCACCAAGGCCATCGTCGCGGGCATCTTCGCGTTCCTCGCTTCCTCGACGGGGCTCGCGTTCGGGAAGCGCATCTGGGCGCGCTTCACCGGCAAGGACGCCGCTCTTCGGGGAGAGATCGACCGAGCTCACGAGCAGGTCAAGGCCGCCGAAGCGAAGGTCACGCTCGCTGAGGCTGCTCGCGACCGTGTCGAGCATGCCCGCGACCAGGAGCGCACCGCGCGCCGCATCTCTCAAGAGCACGCGTCGGAGGTGCGCCGTATCGCGATCGACGCGGGGGTGCCCGCCTCAGAGATCCCGCCCTACCCATCCTCGGCCCTGCATATGGGCCCACTCTCGAAGGAGTAACCCCATGTCCCTCTTCCCAGAACCTGCAGCGCGCCCCACGCGCCGCTCTCGCGTTATCCTCGCGCTCGCGGCGTTCGCGCTGCTCTACCTGCTCACAATCGCGTTGGCGCCGTTTGCGGCTGCAGACACGGTCTCGGCCGCCGGCGATGCTCCGCAGCTGAGTTTCACCTTCTCGTGGGTGCTGTTCCTGCAGCTCGTCACAGCAGTCCTGATCCCGGTCTTCGTGGGGATCGTCACGACCCGCACCACCAACTCTGTGCTGAAGGCGATCCTGCTCGCGTTCCTCGCGCTCGTGTCGTCGATGTTGCTGGAGATCCTGAACGCCGCGCAGACCGGAACCGGCTATGACGTCGGCCAGGGTCTGTTCCTTTTCCTGCCGACGTTCGTGATCGCCGTCGCCACGCACTACGGATTCTGGAAGCCGACTGGAACGAGCGACGCGGTGCAGAAGCTCGGCGCCGGCAAGCACGCCGCCTGACGCACCCTCTGCGCACGACTACGCCCCTCTCGCTGAAGCGATCCCGGACACCCGGGACGACGGTTCGCGGGAGGGGGCGGTTTCGTTTGCGCACGCAATAGGATCTGGCTCTATGGACCGACTCGAGCAGAAACAAGAAGAAGCAAACCGCGCACTCGACTGGCTAAGTCGAAAATGGGGAGGCCTCAAGCAGTGTCCGATTTGCAAGGAGACAGACTGGTCCATTGGCTTTACCGTCGAACTTCGGGAGTTCCAGGGCGGTGATTTTGTCATCGGGTCGGGCTCCATCTTCCCGGTCACTCCCGTGGCCTGCACCACATGTGGATACACCCTCTTGATCAACGCTGTCATGAGCGGCGCGGTTGCGCCGGAGGAGGATTCTCCTTCCGTTGCGGACGGATCCACCCCTGGTGGCATCTGATGGCATCCGAGGACAATGGCCTCCGTGTCAACGTCAACAAAGAGATCTCGATCTCGATTGAGCACGAGGAGGTGTTTCCGGTTCGTGTCAACGAGTGGGAGCGCATCCGGAAAAGACTCCAGGCTCTGGAGAGCAAGGGCGCGGAGTTGTCTGCCGCCGCGTGGGCATGTGTGGGCGTTTTCATATCGGCCGTCTTCGCGATGCTGTCGTGGTTTCCCGCTTGGAGAGACCTGACGATCCCTGAGCGAGCATCGATGGCTTGGATGTGGCCCGTTCTTATCGCCCTCGGCGTAACGGGGGTGATTCTGGCGGTCGGCATGTTCTGGGCGTCCCATGTCGTGGGTGGCCAGAAGAAAGCAACCATCGAGGCGGTCCTGGAGGACATGGACTTTATCCGCCCGCCGACCACAGGAGGAGCGCGCGCAGATGTATCCTCGGCCCTCCCTGAGACCGTTCAAGACCATGCGAAGAGACAGTTTTGGTCGGCTATGGGTACACAACTGGCACAGGCGACGCGGCCCCCGGAGAAGACCTAGACGTCCGCTCGGATGGCATCTTCATCGCCTGATCGTGTCCAGTAGTTGCGAGCATTCTCGGGTAACTCCTCAGCTGATCTTGGAGCCCGCACGCGAGCGTCACCAGGCAAACAGTCAAGATCGGTCCCGGGCGAGTCACCACCCTTTCTTGCGGGTGGCTCGCTGGGCCATGTAGAGCAGTGCGATGGAGAGCTCGGACGAGAGGCGTTCGGCGGCGAGCGCGTCGCCTTCGAGCGTGACCGTGCCGCGGATCTGCGAGTTGCCGTGCGAGATCGCCCACTCCTTCTCGCTCATGGTCCCTGCCTCGAGGGCATGGCGCACCTCAGCACGGACGTCGCCCGCAGTCACCCACTGCAGCATCTCGAGCCACGCGTCGAACACCTCAAGCGGTTCCAGCGAGATCGGCTCGTACGTGTCACCGTCCACCGTGACCGGCGCAGGCACGAGCGCACCGTCGACCTCACGCAACGGGGCGTCTCGCCCCACAGCAGCCACGACATGCCGTCGACGGGCCTCGTAGTGACCGGCCGCCAGCAGACGATGTGCTTCGTCCACTTCGAGTCGACCCGCTCGGCGATCGTCTCGCACCTCAGGGCCAGCGACTCGAGGGCGACTTCGGCGGTGACCTTCTGTGCTGGTTCGTTCATCCCGGGATGCTCGCACGAGCCACCGACACGCGAAGCCGGTCGAGGTCTACGATCCAAGAAACGCGCGTTTGAAGCGGGTCCACAGGCTGTCGGCTTGAACCGCCAGCGGCGCGACTCTTGCCGGTTCAGTGGTGCGCACAGATGTCCGCCTGGGCAGGGCCGGGGGATCGCTCCTAAGCAGTGCCATGAGTTCTGGTGTCGCTACGATTACGCGCACGCGACTCGCTTCGGTACCTGCGCTAGCACCGGCGATGAAGATCGCCTCAAGGTCTTCTCCGTGGTCTAAGCGCTTCGCGACGCGCCTAGCCATCATCTTCGGCACATACCCGACTTTCACACCGCGCGAAAGCACGGCGACCGCGAACGGGTCGTGCTCGTTGTCGGGCTCGCGGACGAGCGTGGCCGAACCACCGGGCCGTGTATCCGCTCGTTTCTCTTGGTAGTACTGAAGACCGCGCAATTGTGCCGTGAACAGCTCCAGAGCCAGCAGGTTCCTGCATCCGACGTTCACGAGCTTCCTCGTCGTGACTTCGTAGAGCCACCACTCCCCGCCGTGCGGCCGGATGCGAAGCTTGTCAGCTGAGGTGAGCAGGTCGTCCCATCGCGAGGAGTGAAGGTAGATCGAATCGTGATCGGTTCGGGGGCCTCGCGCCTGCTCACTCATGCAACTGATCATGCCAGCGAGGTGCGTCACACGCACAGCCCCGGGAAACCCCAGTGTCCGTGGCCGACCGTAGGATTCGCGCATGCGCAGAATGACTCTTCCCCTTGCCACCGCGGCACTGCTCGCTCTGACGCTGACCGGTTGCTCGAGTGACAGCACCGAAGCCGCCGCCCCCTCGGCACCAGCCGAACCAACGCCAACCGCAATACCAACGATAGAACCCCTCACGGATGTCGAGATCTGCGAGCTAATGATCCCCGCGTCCGGTGAAGTCGCGCTCGAGAGCGACGCCATGGTCGAGTCGATCGCCGCCGACCCCAGCGGGGGAGAGATTGATCCCCTGAAGCTCGCCGTGTTGGACGAGAAGCTGCTCCGCTTCGAGGGGTGGGCTTCTCCGGAGTTGAGGACCGCGCTCGTGGCGTACAACGAACCCATCCACGCGCTGCAGCAGATCTACGACACGGGCGTGAACACGACGATTACGACGTCGGTGGGCCCGGACGCCACGGCCCTCCTTGGCGCTTGCATCGACGTATACGAAGCCGCAGACGTGTCTTAGTTCAAGCCTCGTGAGCTGATCCCGAAACAGGTTCGCGCCAACTCTGCGCCAACTCTCTGAGCAACAAGAAAGCCCCGATCTGACGTTTCGGCGTCAAATCGGGGCTATTTCTGGTGGGTGATGCGGGACTCGAACCCACGACCTCTTCCGTGTGAAGGAAGCGCGCTACCAACTGCGCCAATCACCCGCGACGAGAAGTAATCATGCCACAGATCTCGGCAGCCCATGAGCACCTTCGGACGCCGGACGCGGTCGTGTCGAGGAAACCGAGGGCACGAACCGAACGTGCGGCAATCCGAGCCGTGGAGGGGGTGCAACAGGTGCGGTTGACCTGCCACTGTCGTCCGCAATGCGGGGGAGCACCCAGGTCACTGCCTACGACTTGCCGTGCCGACCTGGGGTTTCATCGAATTACACCGGTGGATTTTGTATCGCGGGCCGAGTTCCTATAGAGTCATTCTCGCGCTGGTCAAGCCGGAACGGAAGTTCCCGAGACAAGCGCGATGCGGATGTGGCGCAGTGGTAGCGCATCACCTTGCCAAGGTGAGGGTCGCGAGTTCGAATCTCGTCATCCGCTCGAGTGTGACTCAGTCTGGTGGAAACACCAAGCAGAGTTTGCACGGGTTTCAACCCACAACACGGTGACGTGGCCGAGAGGCGAGGCAGCGGCCTGCAAAGCCGTCCACACGGGTTCGAATCCCGTCGTCACCTCGCAATGGGCGATTGGCGCAGCGGTAGCGCGCTTCCCTGACACGGAAGAGGTCACTGGTTCGATCCCAGTATCGCCCACCATTGAGAAGAAGGCCCCTGATCTTTCAGGGGCCTTCTTCGTATGCACACCCACATGACTGGCCGACCGAGGGATCTTCACGATGGAGTCAGTGGCGGCCACCTCCGGAGCGAAAGCCGGTCCCACGGCAAGTGCTCCTCGCGCCGAACTCGAGGAGCGCTATTTCCGGCGCATGGCTGCGGCCGTGGATGAGAAGACCCAGCTCACCGACTGGCTTCACGGCGGACGTATCCTCGACATCGGCGCGGGCGGAGGCGAGCTGGCTGCGAAGATCGCGACGCTCCCCGACGTTGAACAGGTCATTGCGCTCGACGACTCCGCCGACGCGGTTGCCCATCTCAAGGAGATCGACGGCATCACGGTTCAGGCAGGGGCTGCGAACCAGCTCGCTGAGCTCGGCTTGCGCGACCTGGACGGCATCGTCATGAGCTCGGTCCTGCACGAGATCGCCTCGTACAACCCAAGAGGACCCGAGCACGGACGGCAGGCTGCACTGACCAACCTGGCCATCGTCGGCGGTGCGCTTGCCATCGGCGGGGTCCTCGTCATTCGCGACTTCGTCACGCCAGCCAACGCCGGCCGAACACTGACTCTCGTCACACCAGGGAGCGAAGGGGACGAGCTCCTCCAGGCATACCTGGAGCGCGTTCCTGTGCCGGAACTCGCCTCCCTCACGGCGAGCGGACCCCACACGTTCACGGGCACTGCCCTCGCGGTCACCGAGGCCCTGCTCACGGTCAACTGGGGCCCAGAGTCGTTGCCGAGGGAGACCCAGGAACAGTACTGCCAGTTCGAGCTCGATGAGCTCCCTCTGAGCATCCTGCGCATGGGCCTGGGGTTGTCACTCGTCCACCGCGAGGCGTGGGTCCAGCCCGGATACCGTGACCACCTCGCCGAATGGACCGTGCTCGAAGAGGACGGCACGCCCTGGTTCCCGGACACGAAGGCGATCTGGGTCTTCGAGAAGAGCAGCGAAGCCCTTCAGTGAGACGCTGAGCCTGCACAGCGCGAGGCGCTCAGGAACGTGAGGGAGTCGAAGAGGTCGAGCAGCTGCGTGGGGTTGTCCTGCCCGTCGTGGATGCGCAGGCTCGCGACCAGGTCGTCGGGCAGCGTCCCTAACGCGCGTGAGAGACGAGCAATCGAAGCCTCGCTGGCCGCGGGACGCAGCGTCTCCGCGACGGCAGGCACTCGATCGCGGAGCACGCGCTCAATCGTGGCCCAGGCCTCGCTGATGTGGGGTGACTCGGACATTCCGCTCATCCCTCCCTGCGCAGGCTTGGCTCGCCCTGGAGCCCGATTGTCGGATCCCGACAGTAAGGTGCGGGTCATGACTCGACACGAGAATATCTCCGACAGACTCGAGGCTGCCGCGACGACAGCAGCCACCGAGCAGGTGCGTGCTGCGCTCACGAAGGCCGCCAAGAAGATCGCGTCGTACTCGCGCGCGCCGGGCAACCGCAAGGACGCGGACCGTGTCGCGGGTGTGCTCACACCGGAGGTGGTCACCGCGCTGGGTGCAGCGTTCCTCGAGAACCGCGGTGCCGAGATCGACGGCCTCGACACCGGGCTGTTCTCGCCCGAGTTCCGTCAATCCGACTACGCGCTCGCAGGACTGCTCATCGCGTCGGGTGATCCAGCACTTGCTGATGCGGCACAGGAGCCGATCGCACGCGTCGCAGAGCTCATCGAGCAGATGGACCCGAACCAGACCGAGCACGTGCAGTTCCTTGCAGGCCTGTATCCGGACGTCGGCGCTTGCGCGGCCCTGCTCGAAGCGGCTCGCGCCCGCCTCGCCAAGGAGCCGCAGACGCTGGCTGCGAGCTGGGCATCCCAGCTCGGCCTCGGACTTCCCGCTGAGTACTGGGCGGTGAATCTCGCGATTCCCTGCGAGTTCGCTGAGGGGCGGGCAGACGCGACGGTCTTTGCCGACATCGAGCACCGACCAGCCACCCCAAGCCGTTGGTCTCTCCGCATCGGTGCGATCAACCGCGATGTCCTCGGCGCCGACCGATGGGCACCCGCAGAAGGCAATCTCGTCGCCTATGACCGCGGACGCGGAGTTGCTGGTCGGATCCGCGCAGCAGCCGGGCCAGATGATCTGCCCCGCATCCTGCGCGACATCGAGGAAACGCAGACAGGGCTCACGTTCCAGAGGGAAGCTCTCAAGGTGAGCGGCTCGCCTGGGCGCCTCATCTCACCGACGAAGAAGAAGCTCATCATCGCCTGGCTCGCGGCACCGGCCCAAGGCTCGTAACCGGCCCATCTGCTTTCCCCTCCCTGCCCACTCAGGCGCGTGACGGGACAGACAAGCGCCCCGTGACGCTCAGCGTGAGCTGTTGCGTCAGCGGGGCGCTTACGACGGTCCTGAGCGTCAGCTGGTGCAGAGCGTGTTCAGCTCGTTGCCCGATGTCTGCATCTCGGTCGTCGCCGTGCTCAACTCGCCCGCCACTGACGTGTCCTGGTCGATGAGCACCTTCTGCATGAGATCCCGCACCGTCACGAAGTCCTCGTGGACTGCCGTCGTCGCGGTCTTGACCTCTTCGTTCGAGACCGATTCCGCGGCGTCTCCGATACCGTCGACGGTCTCACTGAAGGCGTCAATCGTTGTCTGCGGGTCCGAGGTCGTGGACGTGATGTCGATCTCGAGTAGTGCCCCGTATCGTGGTGTAGCCCGCGGTGGCCCGCCTCGTCGCTATGAC
>JBQDTF010000020.1:0-72059 GCA_052099095.1 Pseudoclavibacter sp. | reverse complement strand
CTGCTCCCCGGGAGTCGGAACTGATTTCTCAGTCCAACTTCCGGGGAGCAGTTCATGATCCGGATGGGCCTTCGTCGACGCGGCTGGGTCAGACGCGACGGAATTGATTCACGAGGGGGCAGTCGAACGGGTCGCGGGCCTGGAGGCCGACCCTGTTCAAGTACTCGATGACGATTCCGTAGGACTTGATGAGCGTCGTCTCGGTGTAGGGGACCTCGAGGTTCTGGCAGTGCTCGCGGATGATCTCGCGGGCCCGGGCAAGGTGCGGACGCGGCATGCTCGGGAAGAGGTGGTGCTCGACCTGGTAGTTGAGGCCGCCCATGAGCGCGCTGGCCCACCAGCCGCCACTGACGTTGCGTGAGGTGAGCACCTGCTTGCTGAAGAAGTCCATCTTCACGTCAGCCGGGATGATCGGCATGCCCTTGTGGTTCGGGGCGAAGGATGCGCCCATGTAGACGCCGAAGACAGCCATCTGGACGGCGACGAACGCGAACGCCATGCCGAGCGGGAGCAGCCAGAAGATCGCGCCGAAGTAGATCGCGAACCGTACTGCGATCATCGTGAACTCGACCCAGCGACCCTTGATCGGCTGACGCGCGAAGAGCGACTTGATGGAGCGGAAGTGAAGGTTGTACCCCTCGAACGTGAGGAGCGGGAAGAACAGGTAGCCCTGCTTGCGCGTGATGAGCGCGAGGAGCCCTGTCTGCTTCCGTGCGTCTTCCTCGGTGAACGAGATCGTGTCGAAGTCGATGTCAGGGTCTTTGCCCATCTTGTTCGGGTTCACGTGGTGCTTCGTGTGCTTCGTCATCCACCAGCTGTAGCTCATGCCGACGACGCCGGCCGCGAGGAAGCGCCCGAGGCGGTCGTTGCCAGGGCCCGATTCAAGCACCTGACGATGCGAGGCCTCGTGGGCGATGAACGCGAACTGCGTGAAGATGACGCCGAGCGCCGCGGCGATGAGCAGCTGGAACCAGCTGTCGCCGAGCAGGATGAAGCCCGTGATCGCCCCGCCGAGGGCGAGCAGCAGGCCCGCGGCGAGCATCCCGTAGAACCAGCGCGTCCGCTTGAGAAGGCCCATCTCGCGGATGACCTTCGACACGGCACTGTAGCTCTGCGTGACGGACTTCGCTCCCGGCGTGCGGGGCTTCGTGGTCCGAATGCGACCAAGGCCCTGAATCGGGCCCGAAGCCTGGGGGAGCGCAGAAGATGAAGTCGAAATGTGAGGATCCCCTCGATCGGCAACCTTTGGTTGTTCGTTCGCCAAAGGCAGTGTGCCGATCGCTGACTTCAGGCTAGCGGCACGAGGGGGGTTGTTGGCTGTGTATCTGGCCGCGTCGTCACCCAGCGTCTTCACACGCGATGTATCTCGATTGCGCGTATCTTGTTGCCATCACGGATCGCGCCGGATGGCGCACTTGGAGGAACCATGACTTCGACGGGCAGCGGCACAGGCGGCAGTACTGGTGCGCCCAAGGGCGAGCGCATGCGCGAGTCGGCCAACTCCGGCGCACGCGTGCAAGCCGTGCACACGGGCCTCAAGAAGGTCGTGACCGGGCGGGAGAGCGTTATCAAGGACCAGGCTGTGAAGCTCGCCGAGAAGCTCGACGTGAAGACGGAGGGGCGCCACCACCAGAAGATCCGCCTGGCACTCATGGCCTTGAACAGTCTCGTCGACACACTCGGCAAGGACGGAAAGGCCGAGTCGGCAGCCAAGAGCGCAACCGCATCAGACGGGGCCAAGCCCACTGGCGACTCACGGCGGGCGCCCTCATCTCCGTCGAAGAGCTCTGAGCCAGAGGACATCGGCACGTTCACACCGAAGGGTGAGGCCCGCACGAAGTAGCGGCGGCCCATCGCTCGCTGCTCGTTGCGCGAGAGGCGAGTCGTCCCGAGATAAAGTGGTCCCTTGTTCATGCCTAACGACAAGGAGCATCGTGACCAGCGATCCCGTTGACCTCGAGACCGAACCCCGCCAGGACGACACTGCCGGCGCGACGACCACCGGATTCGAGCTCTTCACCGACCGCTCCGTCGTCGCGATGAAGCTCGACGGCGAGCTCGTCGACCTCGCGCACGAGGTGCCGGACGGCGCCGTCGCAGAGCCTGTGACGATCGACAGCGCCGAAGGCCTCAGCATCCTGCGCCACTCGGCCGCCCACGTCATCGCCCAGGCGGTGCAGAAGATCAACCCGGACGCGAAGCTCGGCATCGGTCCGCCCATCACCGACGGCTTCTACTACGACTTCGATGTCGAGACGCCGTTCACGCCAGAGGACCTCAAGGCCATCGAGAAGGAAGCCCAGCGCATCCAGCGACAGGGCCAGCGCTTCGTGCGCCGCGTCGTGACCGACGATGAGGCCCGCGCGGAACTCGCGAACGAGCCATACAAGCTGGAGCTCATCGGACTCAAGGGCAGCGGAGCGAACGCCGACAACGAGTCGGTGGAGGTCGGGGCGGGCGAGCTCACGATCTACGACAATGTCGACCCCAAGACCGGCGAGGTCTACTGGAAGGACCTCTGTCGAGGCCCGCACGTTCCGTCGACCCGCATGCTCAGCAACGGCTTCGCCATCCTTCGATCGGCTGCCGCCTACTGGCGCGGCTCGGAGAAGAACCCACAGCTCCAGCGCATCTACGGAACCGCCTGGCCGACCAAGGACGAGCTGCGCGCCTACAAGGAGCGCATCGAAGAGGCCATGAAGCGCGACCACCGCCGACTCGGTCGCGAACTCGACCTCTTCAGCTTCCCGGACGAGCTCGGATCCGGACTCCCCGTGTTCCACCCCAGGGGCGGAATCATCAAGCTGGAGATGGAAGAGCACTCCCGCAAGCGGCACGTGCAGGAGGGCTACAGCTTCGTCTCGACCCCGCACATCACCAAGGGGCGTCTCTACGAGATCTCCGGCCACCTCGACTGGTATCGCGACGGCATGTACCCGCCGATGCGCATCGACGAGGAAGTGGATGAGGCGGGCAACGTCACCAAGCAGGGCCAGGACTACTACCTGAAGCCCATGAACTGCCCCATGCACAACCTGATCTACAACCAGGGTGCGCACTCGTACCGCGAGCTTCCGCTGCGCATGTTCGAGTTCGGCACGGTCTACCGCATGGAGAAGTCCGGCGTCGTGCACGGCCTGACCCGTGCTCGCGGCTTCACCCAGGACGACGCGCACATCTACTGCACACGCGACCAGATGCGCGACGAGCTGACGCGCACGCTCAAGTTCGTGCTCTCGCTGCTCAAGGACTACGGCCTCGACGACTTCTACCTGGAGCTCTCGACGAAGAACCCGGAGAAGTTCGTCGGCGACGACGCGACCTGGGAGGAAGCAACTCGCACGCTCGAGGAGGTCGCGACCGCGTCGGGCCTCGATCTGGTCCCTGATCCGGGCGGAGCGGCCTTCTACGGGCCGAAGATCTCCGTGCAGGCACGCGATGCGATCGGCCGTACCTGGCAGATGTCGACGATCCAGCTCGACTTCAACCTGCCCGAGCTGTTCGACATGGAATACGCGGCGCCGGACGGAACCCGTCAGCGCCCCGTCATGATCCACCGTGCGCTCTTCGGGTCGATCGAGCGGTTCTTCGGCGTGCTCGTCGAGCACTATGCCGGCGCGTTCCCGGTCTGGCTCTCGCCCGTCCAGCTCGTCGCGATCCCTGTCGCAGAGCAGTACGGCGAGTACCTGCAGGGCATCGTCGACGAGCTGCGTTCGCACGGTGTGCGCGCAGAGCTCGACGCTTCCGACGATCGCATGCCGAAGAAGATCCGCAACCACACCAAGGCGAAGGTGCCGTTCCAGCTCATCGCGGGCGAGGACGACCGTGCCGCGAAGACCGTGTCCTTCCGCTTCCGCGACGGGACGCAGCGCAATGGCGTCCCGATCGAGGACGCGATCCGCCTCGTGCGCGGAGCGGTCGACGAGCACCTGCTCGTGAACACGGCAGAAGATCTGGCATGAGCGCGCTCGGGTTCCCCGAAGGAGAGCTGGACGGCCTAGAGATAGAGCGCGCTGCCGACTTCGCCGGGGTGCCCGATTCGTTCCAGCGGCTCTGGACGCCGCACCGGATGGCGTACATCCAGGACGGTCAGGATCCTGCGAAGGACGCCTGCCCGTTCTGCGTCGGGCCCACTATGGACGACGAGAAGTCGCTCATCGTGGCCCGGGGTGAGCACGCCTTCGTCGTCATGAACCTGTATCCGTACAACTCCGGCCACCTGCTCGTGTGCCCATACCGGCACGTGGCGATGTACGACGAGGCGTCAGAGGACGAGGTGCTCGAGATCGCACACCTGACGCAGACCGCGATGCGGGTGCTCCGAGCGGTCTCGAACGTCGACGGCTTCAACATCGGCATGAATCAGGGCAGGCTGGCGGGCGCTGGAATCGCCGGGCACCTGCACCAGCACATCGTTCCGCGCTGGCAGTTCGACTCAAACTTCTTCCCGATCATCGCGAAGACGAAGGCGTTCCCGTCTCTCCTCGGAGAAACACGAAAGGCGCTCGCCGGCGCCTGGCCGACTGCCTGAAACCCTGTGTCCTCATTGGGCAGCCGCCCAATCAGACGCTGGTTCCCGCACGTCTACACTTGAGCACAATTCACACCCGAACCGCCTTGCACTGACTGCACGCGGAAAGTAAGGACATCATGAGCGAAAGCACTGCCCCTCTCGTCGGCGCCGACGGGACCGTAGGCTCCAACCGGGTCAAGCGCGGCCTCGCCGAAATGCTCAAGGGCGGCGTGATCATGGACGTCGTCACCGCAGAGCAGGCTCGCATCGCGGAGGACGCGGGAGCCGTTGCCGTCATGGCCCTCGAGCGCGTCCCCGCCGACATCCGCGCCCAAGGCGGCGTCGCCCGCATGAGCGACCCCGACCTCATCGAGAGCATCATCGCCGAGGTGTCCATCCCCGTCATGGCGAAGGCCCGCATCGGGCACTTCGTCGAGGCGCAGGTGCTGCAGGCGCTCGACGTCGACTACATCGACGAGTCCGAGGTGCTCAGCCCCGCCGACTACGTCAACCACATCGACAAGTGGCAGTTCACGACGCCGTTCGTCTGCGGCGCCACGAACCTGGGTGAGGCGCTGCGCCGCATCAACGAGGGCGCAGCCATGATCCGCTCGAAGGGCGAGGCAGGGACCGGCGACGTGTCAGAGGCCACCAAGCACATCCGCAAGATCCGCTCCGAGGTCGCTGCCCTCACCTCCATGACCCGCGATGAGCTCTACGTCGCAGCCAAGGAGCTCCAGGCTCCGTACGAGCTCGTGCGAGAGATCGCGGAGACCGGCAAGCTGCCCGTCGTGCTCTTCACGGCAGGAGGCGTGGCGACGCCAGCCGATGCGGCGATGATGATGCAGCTCGGTGCAGACGGCGTCTTCGTCGGCTCCGGCATCTTCAAGTCGGGCAACCCGGCCCAGCGCGCAGCCGCGATCGTCAAGGCGACCACGGCGTTCGACGACCCTGCCGTGATCGCTGCCGCCTCGCGCGGACTCGGCGAGGCCATGGTCGGCATCAACGTGTCCGACCTCGCAGCTCCGCACCGCCTCGCAGAGCGCGGCTGGTAGCGAGCCCTTGGCAACAACTCCGGCGGTCGGCGTACTCGCGCTGCAGGGCGACGTCCGTGAGCACCAGCAGGTGCTCACGGACCTCGGCGCAGAGGTCGTGCTCGTACGGACACCGGCTCAGCTCGAAGCCGTCTCCGGGCTCGTCATCCCGGGAGGCGAGTCGAGCGTCATCGACAAGCTGTCGCGCATCTTCGATATCGCTGCGCCCATCCGTGCTCGCATCGCTGCCGGGATGCCCGTCTTCGGTACCTGTGCCGGGCTCATCATGCTCGCAGACACCGTGATCGACGCGATTGATGGGCAGCAGAGCTTCGGTGGTCTCGACGTCACCGTGCGCCGGAACGCGTTCGGGTCCCAGAACCAGTCCTTCGAGACGCAGCTTCTTGTGCCGGAACTCGGCGAGCCCGCGGTGCACGCCACGTTCATCCGCGGGCCGGTCGTCGACACCGTGGGTGAGCGAGCCCGAGTCATGGCGTCCCTCGCCGACGGACGAGTGGTCGCCGTCGCGCAGGGCAACCTCCTCGGCACCTCGTTCCATCCGGAGATGAACGGCGAGACGCGCTTCCATCGCTACTTCCTCGACCGTGTCGCAGGGCACAGCGCCTGACGACCTCCCGCACAGCAATCGATTCGACAGAGAGCCAGGAGAAGAACATGGCGAGACGCCGACCGAGCAAGGCCGCGCGAAGCAAGCAGGTGAGCGATTCACTCGCTGCCTTCATCCGCGATGCGCCTTCGTCGTTCCACGCGGCGGCCGAGGTGGCCCGCCGACTCGAGGACGCTGGATTCACGGCGTTGGACGAGCGCGAGGAGTGGCCACAGGAAGCTGGCGGCTACGTCGTCGTCCGCGACGGCGCCGTCATCGCCTGGCGAGTGCCCGAGTCCACGACTCCCACGACACCGTTCGCGATCGTCGGTTCGCACACCGATTCGCCCGGGTTCAAGCTCAAGCCGACACCGGAGTCGACTGCGCAGGGCTGGCGTCGCCTCGAGGTCGAGGTCTACGGCGGCCCCCTCCTCAACTCCTGGCTCGACCGCGAGCTCAGGGTCGCCGGACGTCTCGCGCTCGCTGATGGCTCGACCGTGCTCGGCGCGACCGGCGCCATCGCGCGCATCCCGCAGCTCGCCATCCACCTCGACCGGGGCGTGAACGAGCGTGGGCTGGTGCTCGATCCGCAGCGCCACACCCATCCGGTCCTCGGGCTCGAGGCGGCTGGCGGCGTGCTGGCCGCACTCGCGGCCGACGCCGGAGTCGACCCCGACTCGGTCACGGGCTACGACCTGTTCCTCGCCGACGCTCAGGAAGCCCAGCTCTTCGGTCACGGCGAGGCGCTCTTCGCGGGAGCTCGTCTCGACAACCTCGTCAGCGTCCACGCGGCGACCACCGCGCTCGTCGAGACCGTTCCGAGCGGCGTCATCCCCGTCATCGCGGCGTTCGATCACGAGGAGGTCGGCTCGGCGAGCCGATCGGGAGCAGCTGGACCGTTCCTCGGCGACGTCCTCGCGCGCATCCAGGAGGGCCTCGGCGCGGGCCCCGCCCAACAGCGACGCGCACTCGCCGCATCATGGCTCGTCTCGAGTGACCTCGGTCACAGCGTCCACCCGAACTATCCGGAGAAGCATGACGACGAGACCCGTCCGCTCGCCGGCCGCGGAACGCTCCTCAAGCTCAACGCCAACCAGCGATACGCGACCGATGCGCGGGGGAGCGCCCTGTGGAACGGCGTCTGCCAGAACGCGGGAGTGGCCGTGCAGCCCTTCGTGTCGAGCAATGCACTGCCGTGCGGCTCGACGATAGGGCCCATCGCGGCCACGAGGCTCGGAATCTCGACCGTCGATGTCGGCATCCCTATCCTCTCCATGCACTCCGCACGCGAGCTCGCGGCAATCGCGGACATCGAGGCTCTGGAACGGGCCCTCGCCGTGTTCCTCGCGGGCGCCTGGCCGGAGCACGCGTAGCTTCCAGGGGGAGCGGGAGTAAACTGGCGGGCAGACCGCTCGCCGACGACGACCAGTGATGCCCCACGTCTCGGGCCACGGTGTCGGCGTGCACACGATCAGCAGCAGAGTCCGCCTCGGCGAGACGCGCTAGAACAACGGAGAACAGATGTCCGGACACTCCAAGTGGGCGACGACGAAGCACAAGAAGGCGATCATCGATTCGCGTCGCGCGAAGTCGTTCGCGAAGCTCATCAAGAACATCGAAGTCGCCGCCAAGATCGGTGGAGCCGACGTGGCCGGCAACCCGACACTCGCCGACGCGATCCAGAAGGCGAAGAAGACCAGCGTCCCGATCGACAACATCAATCGCGCCGTCAAGCGCGGTGCCGGCCTCACGGGTGAGTCGATCGACTACACGACCATCATGTACGAGGGGTACGGCCCCGGTGGCATCGCACTCCTCATCGAGTGCCTCACGGACAACAAGAACCGCGCAGCCGCGGAGGTCCGCACCGCCATGAGCCGCAACGGCGGGAACATGGCCGACCCGGGCTCGGTTGCGTTCAACTTCGAGCGCAAGGGCGTCATCGTCGTCCCGCACGAGGAGACGCCCACCGAGGACGACGTCCTCGAGGTCGTGCTCGACGCTGGCGCCGAAGAGGTCATCGATCACGGGCACGTGTTCGAGATCCGCACCGAGGCGAGCGAGATGGTCGGGGCGCGCACCGCCCTGCAGGCCGCCGGCATCGACTACGACTCCGCAGACGCCGAGTTCGTTCCCAACGTCAAGGTCGAGGCAGACGCCGAGACTGCTCGCAAGGTCTTCCGCCTCATCGACGCGCTGGAAGACAGCGACGACGTGCAGAACATCTTCACGAACATCGACGTTTCCCCAGAGGTGCAGCAGCAGCTCTCAGAAGACGACGAGTAGCTCGAGTGCCGCGGCGCATCCTGGGCATTGATCCGGGGCTCACTCGCTGCGGCCTCGGCATCGTCGACGCGCACGGAAGGCAGCGCGTCGAGTTCGTCCATGTCTCCGTCGTCACGTCCGCCCCTGGCGAGGAGCTCCAGCGACGTCTGCGGCTCCTCGCCGATGGCATCGAGGCAGTGCTCGACGAGTACAAGCCAGACGCCATCGCGCTCGAGCGTGTATTCGCCCAGCAGAACCTGCCAAGTGTCATGGGCGTTGCCCAGATCTCGGGCGTCGTGCTGGTCGCGGCCGAGCGGCGCGGCATCGTCGCAGCCATGCACACCCCCTCCGAGGTGAAGGCCGCCGTGACCGGCTACGGCTCGGCCGAGAAGAAGCAGGTCGGCACGATGGTGCAGCGCATCCTGCGACTCGAGGAGATACCGAAGCCAGCGGATGCCGCCGACGCCCTCGCACTCGCCATCTGCTCGGCCTGGAAGTCTCCGCTCGACGCGCTCGCTCCACCGGGAGGCCAGACAGTGACAGCTCGTGCCGCTGCCCCCGCCGCCCGGCCGAAGGATGCTCCGACGGCCGCGCAGAGCGCGTGGCTCGCCGCTGAGCGTGCCGCGAAAACTCGCGGCCGCCGCGTACGGTAGACCGGTGATTGCTTCCCTCCGCGGCCAGGTGCTGTACCGGACCGCCACCACGGTCACGATCGAGGCCGCGGGTGTCGGCTACCAGGTGAACGTGACCCCGGCCCACGCGCTCCAACTTCGGCTCGACTCCGAGGTGCTGCTCCGGACGCACCTCGTCGTGCGCGAGGACGCGTGGACGCTCTACGGCTTCCAGCGACCGGAGGAGCTCGAGATCTTCGAGCACCTCATCACCGTGACCGGCGTCGGACCGAAGTCGGCGCTCGGTGTGCTCGCCCAGCTCGAACCCGAGCAGGTTGCCCGAGCCGTCAGCGAAGAGGACGTCAAGGCGTTCACCGCGGTGAGCGGCATCGGGCCGAAGACGGCGAAGCTCATCATCCTCTCGCTCGCGGGCAAGATCGCGCTCGCTCCTGCCCCCGGCGTGGAGGCGGGGGAGTCAGGAGCCGAGGGCGGATCCGCGGCCCTCCGCAGAGACGTCGTCGAGGCGCTGCTCGGGCTCGGCTATGCGGAGCGCCAGGCCGCGCCCGCCGTCGAAGATGCTGCCAAGGCGCTCGACGGCGAGGAGCTCGACGTCGCGATCCTGCTCCGCGCCACGCTGAAACTGCTCGGGCCTGCGGGGAGCCGATCGTGAGCGACGCCTCGCGCATCCCCGAAGCACCCGAATCCGAGGCGGAGATCGCCTTCGAGGGCGCGCTGCGACCCGCGAACCTCGCCGAGTTCGTCGGCCAGGCCAAGGTTCGAGTCCAGCTCGAGCTCCTGCTCAAGGCGGCAGCCATGCAGAGCCGCACACCCGACCACATCCTCCTCGCTGGCCCTCCAGGTCTTGGCAAGACGACGCTCGCCCTCATCGTGGCCGAGGAGACGGGTCAGCCGATCCGACTCACGAGCGGACCAGCGCTGCAGCATGCCGGGGATCTCGCGGCTGTGCTGTCGAGCCTCGTGCCAGGCGAGCTCCTCTTCATCGACGAGATCCACCGCATGGCGCGCACGGCCGAGGAGATGCTCTACCTCGCGATGGAGGACTTCCGCATCGACATCATGGTCGGCAAAGGCGCGGGGGCGACCAGTGTGCCACTCGAGCTCGCGCCGTTCACCGTCATCGGGGCGACCACCCGCGCCGGCCTCCTCCCGAACCCGCTGCGCGACCGCTTCGGCTTCACCGCGCACCTCGAGTTCTACGAGGACGGCGAACTCGAACGCGTGCTCGCCCGCGCGGCACGCCTCCTCGACCTGCGTGTCGATGACGCGGCGCTCGCCGAGATCGCGACGAGGAGCCGAGGCACGCCACGAATCGCGAACCGGCTCCTGCGGCGCGTCCGCGACTACGCCCTCGTCCATGAGACCGATGCCAACGAGCAGGCCGTGCAGCACGCGCTGCTCGTCTACGACGTGGATGCCCTCGGTCTCGACAGGCTCGACAGGGCCGTCCTGCAGGCGCTCATCGAGCGCTTCAACGGGGGACCGGTCGGCGTTCGCTCGCTTGCCGTGTCGGTCGGCGAAGAGGCCGAGACCGTCGAGAGCGTCGTGGAGCCGTTCCTCGTCCGCACGGGCCTCGTGACCCGCACGCAACGAGGCCGTGTCGCCACCCAGCAGGCCTACGCTCACCTGGGCCGCCCCCTGCCGAGCGGCGTCGTCCCGACGGGGCCCCTCCTCGGTCTCTGAAACGCGGCATCGCATTCGACACCTCTTGCTGAGCGACATCCGCTCGACCGCGACGTACACTAGATGCGTTTGCCGTCGTTCCGGGCGTGCATAGTCGTAGTACGGACTGCCAGAAAGGCACCCACAATGGATCTCACGCTTCTCCTTCCCCTCGTCCTCCTCGGCGTCATGATCTTCTTCATGTGGCGCAGCAACAAGAAGCGGTCAGCGCAGCAGCAGGAGATGCGCAGCAGCGCCGTCATCGGTGCCGATGTCATGACGCAGAGCGGCGTCTACGGCACGATCGTCGACATCGACGAGGACAACAACATCACGACGATCGAGTCGGAGCCAGGCACGCGCCTCCGCGTCCACTCGATGACGATCGCCAACATCCTCACGCCCGCCGTCCCGGACGACGCTTCCGCGCTCTCTGAGCACGACGTGGTCGAAGAGCGTGCTGAGATCGAAGCCGAGGCCGACGCGGAACGACGCGACGGCGACAACGGCTCCGAGTCCGGACCCAACATCAACAAGGCGTAGGCGACTCCCACTCCTCTCACGCACGGGCCTCGTCTCGAGGTCAGAAGGCAGAACTCTCTTGGCGAAGTCGACAACGTCATCGGCACGTCGTGGTCGGGGTGCTGGCATCGTCCAGCGCGCCTGGCGCACGCTCACGTGGCTCCTGATCCTCATCCTTGCCCTCGTGGGCCTCAACTGGCTCGCCGTCGCCACGCAAGGAGGTCAGTGGACGCCGCGCCTCGCGCTCGACCTCGAAGGCGGAACCCAGGTCGTGCTGGCGGCACAGCTGCCGGAGGGGCAGGCCGACCCGTCGTCCGAGCAGATGCAGCAGGCGGTCTCGATCATCCGCCAGCGCATCGATGCTTCCGGCGTCTCGGAGGCTGAGATCACCACACAGGGTGGCCGGAACATCGTCGTCTCCGTGCCCGGTGAGATGGACCAGCTCACTCGCGACCGCATCGAGAACTCGGCGAAGCTCGAGTTCCGCGCCGTGCTCGTCGCAGATCAGGCGGCGAACAGCCAGGCGATCCCCGCCGATCAGCTGCCGGAGGAGCTCTCCACCACGCCGACAGCCGAACCGACCAATGCGAGCGACCTGAACTGGGTCACAGAGCAGATGTACGTCGACTTCCTGCAGTTCAACTGCGCCGACCTCGCCCCCGCGGCCGACATCGATCCGACGCAGCCGCTCATCACGTGCGATGACTCCGGCACAGAGAAGTACGTGCTCGGCCCAGTCGAGGTCACGGGCGAGCGCATCGCAGACGCGTCGAGCGGGCTCACCACGACGAGCACGGGTGCGACCACCAACCAGTGGGCCGTGAACATCGAGTTCGATGCACAGGGCACCCAGGAGTTCGCAGCGGTCACCGAGCGCCTCGTCGGCCTCACCGACAACCAGAACCGGTTCGCAGTCACGCTCGACAACCAGGTCATCGTCGCTCCGACGACCAATGCCGCGATCACCGACGGCAAGCCGCAGATCTCCGGAAACTTCAACGAGGAGAGCGCCAAGGCACTCGCCGACCAGCTCAAGTTCGGTGCGCTGCCGTTCAACTTCGTCGCGCAGTCGACCTCGACGATCTCAGCGACTCTCGGCAGCTCGCAGCTCGTCAACGGCCTCATCGCGGGCCTCATCGGACTCGCGGCCGTCGTCGTGTACTCGCTCTTCCAGTATCGGACGCTCGGCCTCGTCACCGTCGCGTCCCTGGTCATCGCGGCTGCGTTCACCTACATCGTCGTCACGTACCTCTCCAACCAAGAGGGGTACAGGCTTTCGCTGGCGGGTGTCGCGGGCCTCATCGTCGCCATCGGAATCACGGCCGACTCCTTCATCGTCTACTTCGAGAGGATCAAGGACGAGCTGCGAGACGGCAAGGGCCTCGTCTCGGCCGTCGAGGGCGGATGGACCCGCGCGATCCGCACGATCCTCGCCTCCGACGCCGTCAACTTCCTCGTCGCCATCGTCCTGCTGTTCGTGGCCGTCGGCAACGTCCGCGGATTCGCGCTGACGCTCGGCATCACGACCATCATCGACATCATCGTCGTGACCCTGTTCACGCACCCGCTCATGCGCCTTCTCGCGCGCACCTCGTTCTTCGCAGACGGGCACCCCGCTTCGGGACTCGACCCGCGCTCGCTCGGCGCCGTCTACCGCGGCCGCGGCACGTTCCGCACCCCCGAGCAGAAGAAGCGCGGCGCGACCCGTGAAGCAACGAAGCGGCAGACGCTCGCCGAGCGCAAGGCCGAGGCAGCCAAGAAGGCCGGAGACGACCTCGTCGGTGCAAGCTCGGCAAACGCCGAACAGCCCTCGACGAGCAATGGGGAGAAGGCCTGATGAGCAAGTTCCAGACACTGGGCAATGACCTGTACACCGGTGAGCGCTCCTTCGACTTCGTCGGACGCCGGAAGATCTGGTTCTCCATCGCGGGAATCGCAGTCCTCATCTCGATCCTCGTGCCGATCCTCAGGGGCGGCCTCGAGCTCGGAATCGAGTTCACGGGCGGCTCCGAGTTCCTCATCTCGCAGCCAGCCAGTGACGAGCAGGAGCCGGCCATCGCAGCGGCTGCCGAGTTCACACCGACGCCAGCCAAGGTCGCCGTGCTCGGCGATGGCGGCATCCGCGTGCAGACCGACTCGCTGACGGAAGATGCCAACACCGAGCTTCGCGCTCAGCTCGCAGAGGCCTACTCCGTTCCGGTCGAGGACGTCAACCTCTCAACCATCGGGCCATCCTGGGGACAGGACATCACGCGCCAGATGGTGATCGGGCTCGGCGTCTTCGTCGCGATCGCCGCCATCCTGATGTCGCTGTACTTCCGTACGTGGAAGATGTCGATCGCGGCGCTCGTCGCGCTGGCGCATGACCTCGTCGTCACCGCCGGCGTCTATGCCGTCACGGGTGTCGAGGTCACGCCGGCCGCCGTCATCGGATTCCTGACGATCCTCGGCTACTCGCTGTACGACACGGTCGTGGTGTTCGACAAGATCCGAGAGAACGCGGAGGACTACAACGCTGAGTCCTCGCGGACCTTCGGCGAACTCGTCAACCTCGCGATCAACCAGACGCTCGTTCGATCGATCAACACCTCGGTCGTCGCCCTGCTCCCGGTCGGAGCCATCCTCTTCATCGGGGCCTTCCTCATGGGGGCAGGCACGCTGCGCGATATCGCGCTCGCACTGTTCATCGGCATCTTCGTGGGAGCCCTCTCCACGATCTTCGTCGCAGGCCCGCTCTACGCCGCACTTCGGTCGCGCGAGCCTGAGATCGCCCGCACGGACAAGCGCATCCTGGCGGCCCGTGCACGTTCGCTCAAGGAGCGCGACGGCGCAGCCGCAGACGCTGACGACGATGAGGAAGCGCAGGACTCGGAATCCGAGTCGGCGTCCAAGGCCTCGGCGTCCTGAGGACAGCCCGCACGGTGATAACTTGTCATCACCCTGGTCCGCGTACCCACGCTGGCCAGGGTGATGATTCACATGGAGGTGCTGCATGAGTGAAGTCTCTTCGCTGCGCTGGCGAATGCCGCGAATGTTCGCGAAGCAGCCCGTGCACGTCCTCGAGCCGATTCTCAAATCGCTCAGGAAGCACGACCCGCGCGCGAACACCGCGCTCGTGCAGCGCGCCTACGAGGTCGCCAAAGACGCTCACGAAGGGCAGTTCCGCCGCAGCGGTGAGCCATATATCACGCATCCCGTCGCCGTCGCCAAGATCCTCGCCGACCTCGGCATCGGCTCGATCACGGTGGCGGCGGCCCTCCTCCACGACACCGTCGAGGACACCGACTACACACTCGACGAGCTCCGCTCCGACTTCGGCGACGAGATCGCGATGCTGGTCGACGGCGTCACGAAGCTCGACAAGGTCAAGTACGGCGACAACGCCCAGGCGGAGACCGTGCGCAAGATGGTGGTGGCGATGTCGAAGGACATCCGCGTCCTCGTCATCAAGCTCGCCGACCGACTCCACAACGCGCGCACGTGGGGATTCATGTCTCCCGAGAAGGCGAAGAGCAAGGCCAAGGAGACGCTCGAGATCTACGCGCCGCTCGCGCATCGAATGGGCATCCAGGCGATGAAGAACGAGCTGGAGGACCTCTCGTTCGCGGTCATCAACCCCAAGATCTACTCCGAGATCAAGAATCTCGTCGCTCACCGACAGCCCGAGCGCGAGAAGTACGTGCAGCGCGTCATCGCCGAGGTCCAATCCGACCTCCGGCAGCTGAAGATGCGGGGCGATGTCTACGGGCGCCCGAAAGAGCTCTACTCGATCTACCAGAAGATGATCGTGCGCGGGCGCGACTTCGACGAGATCTACGACCTCACTGCCATCCGTCTCATCGTCGACTCGGTTCGGGACTGCTATGGCGTGCTCGGAGCGATCCACGCGAGGTGGACACCGATGCCCGGCCGGTTCAAGGACTACATCGCAACACCGAAGTTCAACCTGTACCAGTCACTGCACACCACGGTGATCGGGCCAGACGGGAAGCCCGTCGAGATCCAGATCCGCACCGTCGAGATGCACCGACGTGCCGAGTTCGGTGTCGCCGCCCACTGGATGTACAAGCAGAACGCGCAGTCGGGCAAGCAGGACAAGACCGATGAGACCAGGACCGAGATGGCCTGGCTCAAGCACCTGAGCGACTGGCAGCAGGAGACCACGGACCCGGGGGAGTTCCTCGACTCACTGCGCTTCGACCTCGGTGCCAAAGAGGTCTACGTCTTCACGCCCCAGGGCAAGGTCATCGGGCTGAGCGCCGGAGCGACGCCCGTCGACTTCGCCTACGCGATCCACACCGATGTCGGCCACCGCACGATGGGCGCGAAGGTCAACGGGCGGCTGCTTCCTCTCGACTCGAAGCTGCAGAACGGCGACGTCGTCGAGGTCTTCACGTCGAAGAACCCGGATGCCGGACCCAAGCAGGACTGGCTGACCTTCGTCGCGAGCGCCCGTGCCAAGAACAAGATCAGGCAGTGGTTCTCGAAGGAGCGCCGCGACGAGGCCATCGAGCAGGGCAAGGATTCCGTCGCGAAGGCGCTTCGGAAGGCCGGCCTGCCGCTCAATAAGGACCACGTTCAGGAAGCATTCTCCTCCGTCGCCTCGAACCTCCGGTATCTCGATGTCACCGCGCTCTATGCGGCTGTCGGCGATGGTCACGTGTCGACGCAGTCGGTCATGGAGAAGCTGCAGGCGGCGCTTCGCCAAGAGCAGGACGTGCCTGCTGCAGACGAGGCCCCGCAGTTCACGCCGGGTACCACCATCCCGACGACCAGCGACTCCGGAGTGCTCGTGAGGGGCGCGCCAGACATCCTCGTCAAGGTCGCCAAGTGCTGCACCCCGGTCCCAGGAGACGAGATCCTGGGCTTCGTGACGCGGGGGCAGGGGGTCTCGGTGCATCGAGCCGACTGCAACAACGTCGCGAGCCTCCTGCGCGAGCCAGAGCGCATGATCGAGGTGCAGTGGGCTCCGAGCTCGTCGAGCGTGTTCCTCGTGAACATCCAGGTCGAAGCCCTCGACCGCTCAGGTCTGCTGAGCGACGTCACGCGCGTACTGAGCGAGCACCACGTCAACATCCTGTCGGCCACAGTGCACACCTCGAAGGCTCGCCTCGCCATCAGCAAGTTCTCGTTCCAGATGGGCGACACGACCCACCTCGACCGCGTGCTCAACGCGGTCCGACGCATCGACGGCGTCTACGACGTGTACCGGGTCAAGACGCAATAGTCTCGACAGCCTCGATCGCCAGCTTCGCGCGCTTCCTCGCGAGGGACGCGTATGGCCGCCTGACGTTCGGATGCCGGGCAAGCAGCTCGACGGGGTCCAGTGCGAGCAGTCGCACCGCGAGCTCTACCGAGGGCTGGCTCGACTCCGGGTCGTGAAGCAGATCGAACAGCGCCAGCCAGGGCTTGACGACACGGACGCCCCCGACGCGCATGACGGACCCCTCTGAGGGTGCGGTCGACCGGTACCGCACTCCGAACAACCCAGCTCGAGGTGGCCTGGAGCCGCGTGCGGTGGCCAAGGTGACGCGCGCCGGCGGTGGCCCCCCGGCGTGGACCCAGACGGCCGACGCTCCGCCGACCGCCCAGCTGCCAGAGAGCAGCGGCTCGAGCGTTCCGGCGCGAGCCTCCGGCGTGATTCGATCTGCGACCGAGGCGTAGCCGAGCGCGCACGCGTGCCCGAAGGGGATGACGTCGCCGTCGCGCACCATGGCCTGCAGCTCAGGCTCTGGCAGCAAGCGAAGTGGGGCAGGATGCACATTCGCATCCTGCCCCACATCGAAGCTCGTCCTCCGGTCAGCTCAGGGAGCTGTGGAGAACGCCGTCGAGACTCAGCTGCCGATGGCTCCGAGCCAGACGCGACGAGCCTCGAGCGCCTCTTCTGCTTCCTTGACGGCACGCTTGTCGCCGCGCGCCTCAGCATCTGCCCGCTCGGCTTCGAGCTTCTCGATCGCCTCGGTGAGCTGGCTGTGCAGACCCTGGCTTCGCGCCTGGCGCTCCGGGTTGGACTTCTGCCAGTGGTCGTCGTCGAGCTTACGCACGTGCTGCTCGATGGCGCGGAGACGGTCTTCCGTCGCCTTGAAGTTCTCGCGAGGAACCCGTCCGACCTCGTCCCAGCGGCGCTGGATGTCGGCGAGCTTCTCCCTGGCGACCCTGCGGTCCGTGATCTGAAGGATGGGCGTGGCCTCCTCGAGCAGGGCAGCCTTGACCTCGTAGTTGGCAGCGTATTCGACGTTCTCTGCAGCGTCGACCTCGCCCTTGGCCTGGAAGAGCACGTCTCCAGCGGCCTTGAACTGGTTCCACAGCGCGTCGTCGTACTTGCGACCCGCGCGCCCAGCAGCCTTCCACTCGTCGAGCAGGCGGCGATACTCGGCAACGCCGTCCGCGCCACGGGAAGCAAGCGCTTCGGCCCGTTCGAGGATCTTCGTCTTCGCGTCGCGTGCCGTCTTGTGGCTCGCGTCGAGCTCGGCGAAGAAGGCGCGACGCTCACGCTCGAGCGTGCTGCGCGCACCACGGAAGCGCTTCCAGAGCGCGTTGGCCTCTGCCTTCGGCAGACGCGGACCGTCCTGCTGGTGGGCCTTCCACTTCGTGAAGAGCTCATCGATGCTTGCCGTCGTCTGCTTCCACTGGATGGACGCGGGGGGCTGCGCGGCGAGCCGCTCGGCCTCGACGACGATCGCCTCGCGCTCCTGCAGAGCTCCGGCGATCTCTTCTTGCTGCGCCTCACGCTGCTGCTCGGTGAGTTCGCTGACGGTGCCGCCCAGGGCCTCGAGTCGCGTGCGAAGCGCGGCGAGGTCGCCGACGGCGTTCGCTCCGCTCAGCTGCGTGCTGAGGTGCTTGGCCGACTTCGCGATGTCAGAGGCGGGTGCTCCGTTCTTGACGCGCTGCTCGAGAAGGGACACCTGGCCTTCGAGGTCGGAGAACTTGCGGACGAAGTACGCGAGAGCCTCCTCGGTCGTGCCGTCGGGGTACTGGCCGACCTTGCGCTCAGTACCTTCTTCGATCACGTACACGGTGCCGTCTTCTTCGACGCGGCCCCACGGATTCTGGGGGAGTGCAGACATGGCGGGTATTCCCTCACGGTAGGCGTTTGCGCAGCTTGCGCGACTGACTCCCCATGCTAGGACACTGCGGAGGTTTCCTTCACCAGCGCATGCCCAGCCTCCTCGGCGGCGGGAGCCCGGTCGCCGCGGGAGCAAGAGCTCAGCGAGCTACTGCAGCGAGAGCGATGTGATGACAGCGGGAGCGAGCGGCGTCCCATCTCCTGCCCCGGAAGCTGGGTCGACTCCTTCGTCCACGATGCCCGAGATGAGCTGGTCGAGCCCCTCCGTCACCTGGCCCATGACGGTGTACCCGCCAGCGGCGTCACCCGGCAGGGTCGTGTCCTCGTAGACGATGAAGAACTGGCTGCCCATGCTCTCGCCGTTGCCGCCCTGGCGGGCCATCGCGATGGTGCCTGCCGGGTAGACGCCGTCTTCCGGGGCGTTCTCGATGGGACCCCAGCTGTAGCCGGGCCCGCCTGTGCCGGTTCCGGTCGGGTCGCCGCACTGGAGCACGAAGAGGCCCTCCGTCGTCAGGCGGTGGCACGAGGTGTCCGTGAAGTAGTTCTCGCCGCTCAGCGAGACCATGTTGGCGACTGCCTGCGGAGCTGCGGCACCGTCGAGCTCGATGCCGAGCGTGATGTCGTCATTGAGCGTCATCTCACCCGTCCAGGTCCGAGCCTCTGCCAGAGCGGGGTCCGGGACCTCACCAGCAGGAGTGGCACCAGGGGTCGACGTCGCGTCAGCGGCGGGTGCCGGCGCGCCAGGGCCGCCCGTGAAGTAGAAGACCTGCAGGGCTCCGACGACGAGCGCCACCACGACGAGGGCGATCGCCCAGGTGCGGTTGTCGCGGCTCCGACGACGCACACCGCGCTCATGGACGGCCACGCGTGCCTCATACTCGCGGGTCCGCCGACGCTGCTCGCGGGAGTTCTTGTCCGAAGTTGCCACTGTGCCTCATTCGCTTGTCTTCAGCATGCCGTGCAGGCACCAGAGGGGAGTTTACTAACATCGGGCTTCATGACCGGTGACGCGCCAAGCCTTGCGGGCACAACTGCGCCCCTTGCGGTGCGGATGCGCCCGAGATCTCTCGACGAGGTCGTCGGTCAACGGCACCTCCTGCGCCCGGGATCGCCCCTTCGGGCGCTCGCCTCGCCCGAGCAGGACACGAGGGCCGGCACGTCCGTCATCCTCTGGGGGCCTCCAGGCACGGGCAAGACGACGCTCGCCCAGGCCATCGCGCACACCTCAGGCAAGCGCTTCACGCAGCTCTCCGCGATCTCCGCTGGAGTCAAGGACGTCCGTCAGGTCATGGACGAGGCGCTGACCCAGCGTGACCTCTACGGAATCCAGTCGGTGCTCTTCCTCGATGAGATCCACCGGTTCACGAAAGCGCAGCAGGACGCGCTGCTTCCTGGCGTCGAGAACGGCTGGGTCACGCTCGTGGCCGCCACCACGGAGAACCCATCGTTCTCGGTCATCAGCCCGCTGCTCTCCCGGAGCCTGCTGCTCACGCTGCAACCGCTCGACGAGGCGGACCTCATCGAGCTCATCGAGCGTGCGGCCAACGACAAGCGCGGACTCGCAGGCGCCTTCGAGGTCGCCGACGACGCGAAGCGAGCGATCGTCCAGTTCTCGTCAGGGGATGCCCGCCGCGCGCTCACGACGCTCGAAGCCGCCGCTGCAGCCGCGCAGGCATCAGAGCAGACCACGATCGACGCTGAGATCGTCTCGAGCGCGTCGGACCAGGCGCTGCTTCGCTACGACCGAGACGGCGACGAGCACTACGACGTCATCAGCGCCTTCATCAAGTCCGTCAGGGGGAGTGACCCTGACGCGGCGCTCCACTACCTGGCGCGGATGATCGTCGCAGGGGAGGACCCACGGTTCATCGCACGCAGGCTCATCGTGCTCGCGAGCGAGGACATCGGCCTCGCCGAGCCGAGGGGCCTGGAGATGGCGGTGGCGGCAGCGGATGCGGTACAGCTGATCGGCATGCCGGAGGGACGGATCCCGCTCGCCCAGGCGACCGTGTTCCTCGCGACCGCACCGAAGTCGAACGCGGCCTACTCCGGAATCAACGCAGCGATCGCGGACGTGAAGGCCGGGGGCATCGGACGCGTGCCGAAGCACCTGAGGGATGCGCACTACGCAGGCGCCAAGCGCCTCGGCCACGGCAAGGGCTACAGGTACCCGCACGACGACGTGCGCGGAGTCTCCGAGCAGCAGTACCTCCCTGACGAGCTGAGCTCACGCGAGTACTACTCGCCAACGCGCTTCGGCGAGGAGAGCGAGATCGCTGCAAGGCTCGAGAAGCTGCGCGCCATCACGAAGCCGGGAATCTGACCGCAGCCAGCATTGTGCTAGTCTTTCTCGGTCTACCTCCCGGGGTTGCGTGCGGCTGCGCGTCCGAGAGTAAGGCGTGCAGTCTGTAGCCGACGCACGCATGACACTGCTCAAGTTTGACGCCGGGGCACAGCCTTGGCGGAGAGCAACTTCATTTCTGCGCGCTCACGCGCGCCAAACTTCGCTCGAAAGGCAATTGTGTCCAAGACCTCACGTTCACGCAGCAAGGTGCGCCTCAGCCGCGCACTCGGCATCGCACTCACCCCGAAGGCAGAGCGCGCGCTCGAGAAGCGCCCGTACGCACCGGGCGAGCACGGCCGCACGCGTCGCAAGACCGACAGCGACTACGCCGTCCGTCTGCGCGAGAAGCAGCGTCTGCGCGCCCAGTACGGGCTCCGCGAGAAGCAGCTTCGCATCGTCTTCGAAGAGTCGCGTCGCGCGGCAGGCCTGACGGGTGAGAACCTCGTCGAGCTGCTCGAGATGCGCCTCGACGCTCTGGTCCTGCGTTCGGGCTTCGCCCGCACCACGGCTCAGGCACGTCAGCTCGTCGTGCACCGTCACATCCTCGTCGACGGCAAGCTCGTCGACCGCCCCAGCTTCCGCGTGAAGCCGGGTCAGCTCATCCAGGTGAAGCAGCGCTCCGAGGCCCTCGAGGTCTTCCAGGTCGCCGCAGCCGGTGGCCACGCGGACGTCCTCCCGAAGCTCCCCGCGTACCTCGATGTCGACCTCGCAACGCTCCAGGCGCGCCTCGTGCGTCGCCCGAAGCGCGTCGAGGTCCCGGTGACGTGTGAAGTCCAGCTCGTCGTCGAGTACTACGCTGCTCGCTAGCCAAGCAGGCGCTCCGGTTCGCCGGAACTGGCAGTTCGGGGCAACCCGAGTCGCCGGAGCCAACTAGCATAGGGGCGGGTCATCGCAAGATGACCCGCCCTTTTGTCTGTCCTGCGGCGCTGCGCCGCTCGTCTACCCGTGCGGCAGCGCCGTTCGCATATCCGTGCAGCCGCTCGCTGCACGCAGTAAGGAGCACCATGTCTGGTGGCGACATCGCCGGCCTCATCGCGGCCGGAGTCTTCCTCGTCCTCGTCCTTCTGCTCGCAGTGCCCCTGCTCAAGCTCGGCGGGGTTCTCGACGAGGTGCGCAGCGGCATCCGCGAGTCCGTCGATGCGATCACGCCGACGCTCGCCGAGACCCAGGTGACCGTGCTCGAAGCGAACAAGCAGCTCGCGAAGATCGACAGCATCACGACGCACGTCTCCGAGACGACCAGCAACGTCTCGAGCCTCGTCGCGCTGACCGCGGCAACCGTCGGTGGTCCGCTCATCAAGCTCGCAGGCTTCTCCGCGGCCGTCCGTGCCGGCATCTCGAGCCTGCGCAGCGACGGACCCACGACGATCAAAGCCTCGGCGAAGAAGTCGAAGCCGAAGCCGAAGCCGCGCGCAACGCGCTGACCAGCCGGAACCCCTCTCACACCGCTTTAGGAGCTCTCATGCGCACAGCACTCAGCATCATCGGCGGCATCGCCGCAGGATTCGCCCTCGCTCACCTCGTCAACTCGACTCCGGCCGGACGCAAGTTCTTCGCTGGCGTGAACGGGCGGGTCGATGAATTCACTGAAGCCGTCGCGGAGGGCTACCGCGCTCGCACGCAGGACCTCTCGGCGGCGATCGCCGACATCAAGTAGCGCGACAAGCCCACCAGGACGCCCGGGAGACCCTCGTCGCCCGCCGCCAGAGAAAGAGCCACACAGCACGATGCAAACCGCCGAGATCCGTCGCCGTTACCTCGACTTCTTCGAGCAGCGCGGGCACACCGTTGTTCCCTCAGCGCCCCTGGTGAGCGACGACCCCACGATCATGTTCACGATCGCGGGGATGGTGCCGTTCATCCCCTACTTCACGGGAGTTGTGCCCGCCCCCTTCGACCGCGCCGTGAGCGTGCAGAAGTGCATCAGGACGAACGACATCGAAGAGGTCGGCAAGACGCCGCGGCATGGCACGTTCTTCCAGATGTGCGGCAACTTCTCCTTCGGCGACTACTTCAAGCAAGGGGCCATCGAGTTCGCCTGGGAGCTCCTGACCGCTCCCGAGAGTGCGGGCGGCCTCGGCTTCTCACCTGATGACCTCTGGATCACGGTCTACGAGAAGGACGACGTCGCCCGTGGCATCTGGCGCGAGGTCACCGGATTCCCGGACGAGCGCATCCAGGGACTCGGGATGAAGGACAACTTCTGGTCCGCCGGCGGCCCCGGCAGCCCGGCTGGACCATGCTCGGAGATCTTCTTCGACCGCGGCCCCGAGTACGGCGCTGACGGAGGGCCCGCCACCGACGACGACCGGTACGTCGAGATCTGGAACCTCGTCTTCATGCAGTACGAGCGAGGCGAGGGCACGACGAAGGACGACTACGAGATCGTCGCCGACCTCCCGAAGCAGAACATCGATACCGGCATGGGCCTCGAGCGCATCGCGTTCATCAAGCAGGGCGTCGACAACATGTACGAGATCGATCAGGTGCGCCCCGTCCTCGACAAGGCCGCCGAGATCTCCGGCAAGGCGTACGGCTCGATCCACGAGGACGATGTGCGCATGCGCGTCGTGGCCGACCACGTCCGATCATCCCTCATGCTCATGGCAGACCGCGTCGAGCCCGGCAACGAAGGACGCGGCTACATCCTGCGCCGCCTGCTCCGACGTGTCGTCCGAGCCATGCGACTCCTCGGATTCGAGGGTGCGAGCCTCCCGCAGCTGCTGCCCGCCTCCAAGGAGGCCATGCAGGACGCCTACCCGGAGCTGATCGACGAGTTCCCACGGATCGCGCGCCTCGCCTACGCCGAGGAGGAGACGTTCCTCCGCACACTCGCCGCGGGCACCGCGATCCTCGAGACCGCCGTGACCGAGACACGCGCGAGCGGAGTCCAGCATCTCTCCGGGGAGACTGCGTTCAAGCTCCACGACACGTTCGGCTTCCCCATCGACCTGACCGTGGAGATCGCCGAGGAAGCTGGGGTGAGCGTCAACCGCGAAGCCTTCGAGCGACTCATGAGCGAGCAGCGAACGCGGGCGAAGGCGGATGCCAAGTCCAAGCGCTCGGCCCTGGCGGACGTGTCCGTCTACAGCGAGTTCCGTTCGCTCGGCGAAACGACATTCGTCGGCTACACCGACCTCGCTCACGAGAGCGAAGTCCTCGGCCTCATCGTCGACGGGCTGCCCGCCGCAAGCGCCGGTGTCGGCCAGCAGGTCGAGATCATCCTGGCGAGCACGGCACTCTACGCGGAATCAGGTGGCCAGGAGGCAGACTCCGGCCAGATCACCTCGGCTGCTCGCGGGCTGGTCGCCGACGTCGTGGATGTCCAGCGCCCCATCGCGGGTCTCGTGAGCCACACCGTCTCCGTCGTCGCTGGAGAGGTGGCCGTCGGCGACCGTGTCGAGACGATCGTCGACCCCGCCTACCGTCGGAGCGCGAACCAGGCGCACACGGCAACCCACCTGCTGCACGCCGCGCTCCGCGACGTCCTGGGTCCAGACGCTCACCAGTCGGGGTCCTACAACAAGGCTGGCTACCTCCGCCTCGACTTCTCGTGGAGCCAGGCGCTGACGACGGACACCAAATCCGAGCTCGAGGGCATCGTGAACGATGCCATCCGCGCCAACCACACCGTGGAGACTCGCGAGATGGACCTCGACGAGGCGAAGTCCCTCGGCGCCCGCGCGCTGTTCGGTGAGAAGTACGGCAGCCGAGTGCGGATGGTCGACATCGGCGGGCCCTGGTCTCGCGAGCTGTGCGGTGGCACACACGTCGGGAGCTCTTCCGAGATCGGCATCGTCAATCTCATCGGCGAATCGTCGGTCGGGTCGAGCAACCGCCGTATCGAGTCGCTGGTCGGCCGCGATGCGTTCGCCGACTTCGCCGTCGAGCGTGCCATCGTGTCGCAGCTCACGACCAACCTGAAGGCGCCCCGCGAGCAGCTCACCGACCGAGTGCAGGATCTGGCCGCCAGCCTCAAGGCCGCGCAGAAGCGCATCGCAGAGCTCGAGGCAGCTGAGGCCATGCAGCGCGTCCCGGCGATCGCCGCTGAGGCCACGACAGCCGGCAACGTCGTCCTCGTCGCGAAGCACCTCGGCGAGGTTCGCAGCGCTGACGAGCTGCGTGCACTCGCACTCGCCGTTCGCGAGCAGCTGGGCGAGCGACCTGCCGTGGTCGCGCTCGGCGCAGCCTCGAACGGCAAGCCGATCGTGCTCGTCGCAACCAACCCCGCCGCTCGGGATGCTGGCGCCGCAGCCGGCGCCCTCGTCCGCATCGCCGCGCCGATCCTCGGCGGCGGTGGCGGCGGCAAGCCGGACGTGGCTCAGGGCGGCGGCACCGACGTCGCTCGTCTCGATGACGCACTGGCCGCGATCCGCGCTGAACTGGCGAATGGCTGACATTCGCTTCGGCACGCGCCTCGGCGTCGACGTGGGCAAGGCCCGCGTCGGCGTCAGCAGGAGCGATCCACACGGAATGCTCGCGACGCCGCTCGAGACGGTGCCCCGTGACGGTGCCAAGGGCGACGCTCACGCACGACGAATCGCGGAGCTCGTCACCGAGTACGACGCGATCGAGATCGTCGTGGGCCTCCCGCTCTCGCTCTCGGGTGCCGAGACGGCGTCCACCGCAGATGCGAGGGGGGTCGCCGAGCAGATCGCGGCGCACTCTCCGGTGCCACTCAGGTTGGTGGACGAGCGTCTCACGACGGTGAGTGCAAGTCGGCAGCTGCGTGAAGTCGGCCGGAAAGCATCCAGATCTCGTCACATCATCGACCAGATGGCGGCAGTCGTCATCTTGCAGACCTCGCTCGACGCGGAGCGCCAATCCGGGCACGCGCCGGGTGAGCTCCTCTCCCGAAAGGATCAGGACTCTGACGGACAACCAGCCCCCAGGTAGTCAGGACGGACGCAAGCGATTCACCCCCGACGACCCGTTCGGCGATCTCTTCTCCGACGAGACTGCGAAGCAGGCGGATGCCAATGAGGGCAGCCCGCGAAGGTCTGGCGGGAACCGCAGACGCCAGTCCGCAGCAGCCAGACAGGGCAAGCGGAGCCTGCTGGTCATCCTCGTCCTCGTCGTCGTGGTCGCCGTGAGCGCCGCCGTCGTCTGGTTCGGGTTCGGCTCGCAGCTGCGCAGCCTCTTCGGAGGCGGCGCCTCCTCGGCGGATTTCGAGGGCAGCGGGAACGGAACCGAGATGGCGTTCACGATCGAGTCGGGGGACACCGGCACCTCGATCGGCGAGCGGCTTGCCGAAGTGGGCATCGTGAAGACCTCCGGGGCGTTCGTCGACGAGGTGCTCGCACAGCCAGAGGACCCCGTGTTCATTCCCGGAAGCTACGGGATGCAGGAGGAGATGAGCGCTGAGTCGGCACTGGCCTCGCTGCTCGACCCCGAGAACCGCCAGGAGTCGACCGTGGTGATTCCCGAGGGCACGGCGCTGCCTGACGTCTACGCACTCATCGAAGGGGGCATCGGTATCCCCGTCGCAGACCTCGAGGCCGCAGCGATTCCCGCGAACTTCGGCCTGCCCGCGGAGGCCACGACCCTCGAGGGCTTCCTCTTCCCAGCCACCTACAGCTTCGACCCCGGAGTCGACGCCAACACCGTCCTGAAGACGCTCGTCGACCGCATGTTCCAGTCGCTCGACGAGCATGGCGTCGCCCCGGAAGCTCGCTGGGACACCGTGCGTCTGGCCTCGCTCATCCAGAAGGAAGCTGGGCTCCGCGACGACTACTACAAGGTGTCGAGGGTGTTCCTGAACCGACTCGACATGGGCATGCTCCTGCAGTCGGACGCGACGGTGGCTTACGGCACCGGGAACACGCATCGCGTCTCCACGAGCGACGCGGAGCGCGCCGACGCGGCGAACATCTACAACACCTACGTGCATCCGGGCATGGTCGCGGGGCCCATCTCCAACCCGGGAGACATCGCGATCGACGCGGCGGTGAACCCCGCCGACGGACCCTGGGTGTACTTCGTGACGTGGAACCTCGACACGGGGGAGACGATCTTCTCCGAGACGTTCGAGGAGCACGAGGTGGCCGTCGCGAAATGGCTCGCGTGGATGGCAGACCACCCCGAATATGGGTGAGGCTGGGATGCCCGCACCGGAGACCAGACTCGCGGTGCTCGGTTCACCGATAGGCCATTCGAAGTCACCGGCTATCCACGCTGCCGCGTACGACGTGCTCGGGCTCGACTGGCGCTATGAGCGCTTCGACGTGCCGCAGGGGGAGCTGGCGGACTTCATGGCCACCCGCGGCGACGGCTGGCGCGGGTTCTCCGTGACGATGCCGCTCAAGCAGGAGGCCCTCGACTTCGCCACGACCCTCGCACCCGCAGCTGCGCGGATCGGCGCCGTCAACACGCTCGTCTTCGAAGACGGGGGTGCCGCGGCCGTTGCCCGCGGGTGGAACACGGATGTCACCGGGTTCATCGCGGCGCTCGACGACGCCGGTGTCCGGAGCGCCGCGAACGTGCGACTGCTCGGAGCTGGCGGGACCGCGGCCGCCGTCGTCGCGGCCCTGCCAGCACTCGGAACCAAGGCACTGTCGGTCGTCGTGCGCGCCCCCGAGCGCGCGCGGGGCCTGGTGGAGCTCGCGTCGTCGCTCGGCGTGCAAGTCGAGGTCCTGACCTTCGCGCAGTTCGACGCGAGGCCCGCCAGCTCCAAGGCCGCCGATCTGGTCGTCAACACGGTCCCAGGCGACCTCGACCACCTCGCGGTGGACGAGGCCTGGGTTCAGGGGGCGGTCCTCTTCGATGTGCTCTACGACCCGTGGCCGACGAAACTCGCGGCTCGCTGGCAGTCAGCGGGCGGGCAGGTCGTGTCAGGACTCGAGCTCCTGCTCGCCCAGGCCCTCGTGCAAGTGAGGCTCTTCACCGGCCGAGGGGAGTCGGAACCGCTGCCTCGTGAGGCCGAGGTGCGCTTGGCGATGCGCCGTGCCGCGCTGCGCGTGTCAGAATAGTCCAATGCTTCGATGGCTCACGGCCGGGGAATCCCACGGCCCAGAACTCCTTGCGATCCTCGAGGGACTCCCGGCTGGTGTCCCGCTTTCCCTCGATGATCTCCGCACCGACCTCGCGCGACGCAAGCTCGGCCACGGCCGTGGCGCTCGCATGAAGTTCGAGCAGGATGAGCTGACGCTCTCCGCTGGCGTCAGGCACGGCTCCACGATCGGGTCGCCCATCGGCATTCGCATCGGAAACACCGAGTGGCCCAAGTGGGTCGAGGTCATGAGCCCCGAACCCGTCGACGCGTCCGTGTTCGACACGGGTCGCGGAGCGAAGCTGACCCGCCCTCGCCCGGGGCACGCTGATCTCATCGGCATGCAGAAGCACGGCTTCGACGACGCTCGCCCCGTGCTGGAGCGCGCGAGCGCCCGCGAGACCGCGGCCAGAGTCGCACTCGGAGCGATCGCGAAGCGCTTCCTGTCCGAGCTGGGCATCACGACCCTGAGCCACACGCTAGCCATCGGGACGGTTCGTGTCCCCGAAGACGCTCCACTTCCCGAGTACGGCGACCTTGCCGCGATCGATGCCGACCCCGTCCGCGTCTTCGATGAAGCGACCTCGGCGGCGGCTGTCGCTCTCATCGACGAGGTCCGCAAGAGCGGTGACACCCTCGGCGGGGTGACCGAGGTCCTCGTCTGGGGTCTGCCACCCGGCATCGGCTCCTACGTGCACTGGGATCGTCGACTCGACGCACGGCTCGCGAAAGCACTCATGAGCGTCCAGGCCATCAAGGGCGTCGAGGTCGGTGACGGGTTCGAGACCACTCGACGACCTGGCACCGCCGCTCACGACCCCCTGTACGTGCGGGACGGCTCCATCGTCCGCTCGAGCGACCGCGCTGGCGGCATCGAGGGCGGGATGGCGACGGGCACGGTCCTCCGTGTGCGTGCGGGTATGAAGCCGATCGCGACCGTGCCGAAGGCGCTGCACACGGTCGACGTCGCGACCGGTCAGGACGCCGCGGCTCACCATCAGCGCTCGGACGTGTGCGCCGTTCCCGCATCCGGTGTCGTCGTTGAGGCCATGGTCGCGCTCACGATCGCGGACTCCATCCTCGAGAAGTTCGGGGGCGACTCGGTCGCCGAGACGAAGCGCAACATCAAGAGCTACCTCGCGAGCATTCCCCCGCTCCTGCGTACCGCCAACGAGTCCGTCTCAGAGTCCGAGCTTCAGGCCGGCCCGGTCGACGAGACGCCGATGGGGGACTCGCTCAGCGAGTGGCGCGTATGAGCGTCGTGCTCATCGGCCCGCCGGCCGCGGGCAAGTCGCGCGCGGGACGACGCCTGGCGAAGATGCTCACAGCGAGCTACGTGGACACCGACAAGGTCATCGTCGCCCGCCACGGAGCGATTCCAGATATCTTCGTGACGCGCGGCGAAGCGGAATTCCGACGACTCGAGCGCGACGTCATCGCCGAGCACCTCGAGACGACCGAGGTCCTCTCGCTTGGCGGTGGCGCAGTGATGGATGCCGAGACCCAGGTGCGTCTCGGCGACCACACCGTGGTGCTGCTGACGGCGACTCCCGCGGCCATCGCGGAACGCATCACGGGCAACGCCAAGCGTCCGCTCATCACCGGCATCGAGAGCTGGACCCAGATCTACGAGGCCCGCCGCGAGACCTACGAACGCCTCGCGGACGCGACCTTCGACACCTCATTCCGGCCCATGATCCGTGTTGTCGAGGACATCGCGGAATGGCTGGATCAGCACACCAAGGAAGGACCAAGCGACGTTGCCTGAGATCATCGAGGTTCCCGGCGCCCACGGCGACATCATCATCGGGGCTGGCCAGTTCCGAGACGCCGCCGCTGTCGTCCCGCCGCTGCTTGGCGAGGGCGTCGCCAAGGTCCTGATCGTGCATGCTCCACACCTCGCGGATGTGGCTGAGCGGGTCCGCGAGCAGCTTGTGGACGCGTACAACCAGGTCCTCATCGCCGAGATCCCCGACGCTGAGGGTGCGAAGCGCATCGAGGTCGCGGCCTTCTGCTGGCAGATCCTCGGCCAGGCCGACTTCACGAGGTCCGACGCCGTCATCACCATCGGCGGAGGAGCGACAAGCGACATCGGTGGCTTCATCGCAGCGACCTGGCTGCGGGGCGTCAAGGTCGTGCACATGCCGACGACGGTGCTTGCCATGGTCGATGCCGCCATCGGTGGCAAGACGGGGCTGAACACCAACGAGGGCAAGAACCTCGTCGGCGCGTTCCACCCCCCAGCCGGAGTCATCATCGACCCGGAGATCCTGGCTGGGTTGCCGCGGAACGAGCTCCTCGCCGGCTTCGCCGAGGTGGTGAAGGCCGGTTTCATCGCCGAGCCGGAGATCCTCGACATCATCGAGCGTGATCCGGAACGCGCGACGGATCCGACAACTCCCGAGTTCCTCCGCGTGCTCGAGCTCGCGATCCGCGTCAAGGCGAGGGTCGTCGGCGAGGACTTCACGGAGCAGGGACTTCGGGAGATCCTCAACTACGGGCACACGCTCGGACACGCCATCGAGAACGCGGAGCGCTACCAGTGGCGCCACGGTGCCGCCATCTCCATCGGAATGGCCTTCGTCGCCGAACTGGCCCGACTGTCCGGCCGTCTCGACGATGCGACGGCCGACCGTCACAAGGCGATCCTCGAGCTCCTCGGGCTCCCCACGAGCTACCCAGCTGGGCGCTGGAACACGCTCCTCGCGACGATGCGTCGCGATAAGAAGGCGCGAGGCGCCATGCTGCGATTCGTCGTCCTCGACGGCCTCGCTCGTCCGACGATCATGCGGGCACCGGACGAGAGCCTGCTCTTCGCGGCGTACCAGGAGATCGCGAGCTAGCCCTCGCTCTCCTCGTCGCTGTCGCGGACGTCGGCGCGCGTGTACTCGTCGATCGTGACGCCGGACTCGAAGCGTCGGGTGCTGATCAGCCTGAACGGCACGGGGCGGTAGCCAGCTCGCCCGAACAGCGGGATACCACCTCCGAATACCACCGGATTTCGCTTGAGGATGAGTCGGTCGATCTCGCCGCTCAGCGCACCGGCGAGCTCGCCACCGCCGCACAGCCAGATCGGGAGCCCCCGCTCCCGTTTGAGCGCCTGCACGGTCGCCAGCGGATCCGTGGTCAGCGTGACATCGTCCGCGACCTCCTTGTGGCTCCGGCTCGCGACGAACTGTCGGAGGTGCGGGTATGGGCTCCTGATGCCGACCGCGAGGGCGGGGCGCAGCGTGTTCCACCCCATGATGACGGTGTCGAACGTCGTCCCCGGTGCACTGATCTGGATCGCCTCCTGCACGTGGGCCGGAAGCGTGTCCGCGTACTCTGCCAGGATCGCGGCCATGTGGTCGCCCTCCGTGGCGAACGCGTCGACGCCACCGCTCGGGTCCGCGATGAACCCGTCGATGCTCGATGCGACGTAGTAGACGAGTTCTCGCATGTGCGCTCCTGTCGTACTGGGGGTCGAGGGGAGAACGTAGTTCCTGCGCCTGAGATGGGGCCACGAGGACTGGCCCGTTCAGCAGCAGCTGAAGCGCTCGGGGGCATCCAGGTAGCGGAACGCCCCGAGCTCGGTGAAGCCCGTCCGCTCGAAGAGGCGAAGCGAGGCGGCGTTGCCATCGACAACCATGGCAAGACATGACGTCGCCCCGCGCGCACCAGCTACCTGCTGGGCATGCTCGATGAGCAGGCGGCCGTAGCCACGCCCTCTGGACGCGCTCTCCGTGACGAGGCAGTCGATGATGCCGGTACGATCCGTCACCGTGACCCGCGCGAGCGCGACGAGCTCGCGCTCGACCCTCACCCCGAGGAACGTCGGCGTGTTCGCCCCCAGGATGCCCGGGGCCAGGCGCTGATCGCTCGGCAGGGTCCGGCCGTTCCACCTCAGCCAAGCATCACGCCATTCGGGAGGGAGCTCTGGCCCCGCTGTCGAGACGACGGGTGCGGTTGAGTCGCACGCACGCTGCGTCCCATCGACACGCTCGGCCGAAGCGTCCACGCGAGGAGCACTCACTCCTCGGACGAGAATCCTCCCCGTGAGCGATGCGACGTACCCGAAGCCCTTCAGGGCGGCGACCTCACCCGGGTCGCTCGAATCGGTCGTGAAGAAACGACTGGGCAGGCCGCGCACGCGATAGGCCTCCTCGACCGCGCCGATGGCCGCCGCGACATCGCTCACCTGGCCGAGCATCCACACGCTGTTGGCGCGCCTCGTGAACCCCTCAGAGAATCCAAGGCTCCACCCGCCGATGCGCCGCTCATCCAGCGCGGGCCAGCTCCTTCTCAGCGCCGAGGTGGCGCGCCTCACGCTCAGCGTCTCCTGGTCTTCAGCCATGGTCAGAGGCTAGGCGCACGCCGCCGGCCGCGCCAGCAGACCGGGAGACCGGGCATGACGCATCGTCTAGCCTGGACGGCGGGCCGCGAGCCCAGCCAGCTCCCCGCTCCGGCGCGCAGCCCAGGCCGTACGCATCCACTCTGCAGAAGGACCCCAGTTGACCAGGCGCATCGTCTTCCTCGACATCGACGGAACTCTCATCAACGAGCTGGAGAACATTCAGCCGTCGACGATCGAGGCGATCGTGCGAGCCAGGGCCGCCGGACATCTGATCTTCATCTGCACGGGTCGCTCCCGCGCAGAGATCTACCCGCAGATCCTGGACATCGGCTTCGACGGCATCGTGAGCGTCGGCGGCAGCTTCGTCTGGCTCGACGGCGAGACGCGTGTCTCGCGCACGATGCCGCGCCGGGACGTGGAGTTCGCCATCGACTACTTCACGAGATGCGGCATCGACTTCTACGTGCAGAGCGACACGGCGGTCGTCGCCAGCCGGGGCTTCAGGGCTCACCTTCGCCGACTGCTCTCAGCCGAGGTCGCAGAATCCAATCGTGTCGAGGCAGACGGCGAGCTGCAGTTCGAGAAGTTCTTCGACGAGGGCGGCCAGGTGCTGCGCGACGACATCGGCAAGATGTGCTTCCTGAGCGCCGAGACGCCGATCGATGACATCAGAGCCGCGTTCGCTGGACGCTTCGACATCATCAACGCCACGGTGCCCGTGCTCGGGCCGCACAGCGGGGAGCTCCTGCAGCTCGGCGTCAACAAGGGGAGCGCGATTCTCGAGGTCTGCCGCCTCAAGGGCCTCGACCAGGCAGACACGATCGGCATCGGCGACAGCATCAACGACGTCGAGATGCTGGAGCTCACGGGCGTCGGCGTCGCGATGGGCAACGCCCCAGACGCCATCAAGGCCCACGCCGACCAGGTGACGACGGGCGTCGATGACAACGGGGTCTGGAATGCGTTCGTCCGAAACGGCCTCATCGCCGCTGACGAGTCGGTCGTCCATTCCGCGGCGTTTGCCTGACCCCGTCGCTAGACTGGCCGTCATGCGCATCCTCGTCCTCGGCGGCCCGAACCTCAATCGACTCGGTACCCGCGAGCCACAGACGTACGGCACGCAGACGCTAGCCGACATCGTTGAGCTCCTCCAGGTCAAGGCCGGCAGCGACATCGAGATCGACGCACGCCAGTCGAACTACGAAGGACAGCTCGTCGAGTGGCTGCACGAGGCAGCGGATGCACGCACCCCAGTCATCCTGAACCCAGCGGCACTCACCCACTACTCGATCGCGCTGCGCGACGCCGTCTCGATCGTGACGGAGACGGGCACCCCGGTCATCGAAGTGCACCTGTCGAACCCGCACGCTCGCGAGACGTTCCGCCACACGAGCGTCATCTCGCCCGTCGCCACGGGCGTCGTGGCGGGGCTCGGAGCAGGCTCGTATCTCGCCGCTCTCGACGGCATCCGCACCCTGAGCGAGGCGAATCGGCACTCGCGCGACACCCTGCACTAGACTTCTCCGGGGCCGCTGGGGCAAACGCCTCGCGCCGACAGCTCGCGCGTACCTCACTCAGGTGCCGATAACTGAAGAATCCCGCACCACCGCGGGATGGACACGGAGAAACTTCCATGGCAACTACGGCAGACATCAAGAACGGCGTTGTGCTTCTCATCGAGAAGCAACTCTGGCAGGTCATCGACTTCCAGCACGTCAAGCCTGGCAAGGGCGGTGCGTTCGTGCGCACCAAGCTCAAGCAGGTCGTCAGCGGCAAGACCGTCGACCGCACGTTCAACGCCGGCGCCAAGATCGAGACGGCGACGGTCGACCGTCGCGACTTCCAGTACCTCTACCGCGACGGCGACGGCTACGTCTTCATGGACCAGACCGACTACGACCAGATCACGCTCGACGAGCGGATCGTCGGCGACGCCGCGAAGTACATGCTCGAGCAGCAGAGCGTGCAGATCGCGCTCAACGAGGGTGAGCCCCTCTACATCGAGCTCCCGCCGTCGGTGGTCCTCGAGATCACGTACACCGAGCCGGGCCTGCAGGGCGACCGCTCGAACGCGGGCACCAAGCCCGCTACCGTCGAGACCGGTGCGGAGATCCAGGTGCCGCTGTTCGTCGACGCCGGGACGAAGGTCAAGATCGACACCCGCACGGGCGACTACCTGGGCCGCGTCAACGACTAGTGAGCGCACGCACGAAGGCGCGCAAGCGCGCCATGGACATCCTCTTCGCCTCCGACGTTCGCGGGACGCCCATCCCCGAGCTCCTCGGGCAAGAGGCGGAGCGCGCAGCCGACGAGCCCGATCGCGCTGCGAGCTGGCGCTACGCCAGGGAGATCGTGCTCGGCGTCATCGAGCACGCCGAGGAGATCGACGGATACATCGTCGAGACCGCCCGCGACTGGACGCTCGAACGCATGCCGGCGCTCGACCGCTCCATCCTGCGCGTGGCGATCTGGGAGCTCAAGTACAACGACGAGATCCCTGCAGCAGTGGCGATCACGGAAGCCGTCAGCGCCGCTGGCGAGTACTCGACAGACGCGTCCGGCAAGTTCATCCACGGAGTGCTCGGCCGTATCAGCGAGCAATAGCCCGGTGCTAGGCTGGTGGCCTGGGTCGATCCCGCTTCGGCGAGACGGCTCAGGCCCCAGTCGGGCTTCGGCCGCCGTGCACCCCTCGGTTGAGTGGCGGCCACCATCCCAGACATCCTTTAACACCGTCCAGTGAGGCGGGGAAGGAGGTCGACGTGTCACAGCGAACCGTGCTGAACCACGACGACGTTCAACGAGCCCTCGTGCGCATCGCGCACCAGATCCTCGAGCAGAACCGCGGATCGAAGGATCTGCTGCTGCTCGGCATCCCGAGCCGCGGAGTTCCCCTCGCGAAGCGCCTCGCCAGCCTCATCGCTGGCTTCGAGGCCTCCAACGGAACCCGCGTCGAAGCCGCCGATATCGCCGGCGCTCTCGATGTCACGATGTACCGCGACGACCTTCGCCGGGGTCCGGCTCGCGTCTCGCAGCCCACGCACATCCCCGTCGGCGGCATCGACGGCAAGACGGTGGTGCTCGTCGACGACGTGCTGTTCTCCGGGCGCACGGTCCGCGCGGCCCTCGATGCGCTCAGCGACACGGGACGCCCCCGTGCCGTCCAGCTCGCCGTCCTGGTGGATCGGGGCCATCGCGAGCTCCCCATCCGCGCCGACTACGTGGGCAAGAACCTGCCATCGGCGCGCAGCGAGCGCATCGGCGTCGAGCTCACGGAGCTCGACGGCGGCGACCGTGTCGTCATCACCGACGGGGGGCGAGCATGAAGCACCTGCTCTCGACCAAGGGCATGTCCCGCGACGACGCGATCATGCTGCTCGACATCGCCGAGGACATGTCCGACGTCGGCGACCGCGAGGTCAAGAAGCTGCCGGCCCTGCGCGGCATCACCGTCGTCAACCTCTTCTACGAGGACTCGACGCGCACCCGCATCTCCTTCGAAGCGGCGGAGAAGCGCCTCTCGGCCGACGTCATCAACTTCGGCGCCAAAGGCTCGAGCGTCTCGAAGGGCGAGTCGCTCAAGGACACAGCCCAGACGCTCAAGGCGATCGGCGCCGATGCCGTCGTCATCAGGCACCCGTCGAGCGGTGCACCGCAGCTGCTCGCCGAGCGCGACTGGATCGACGCCCCCATCCTGAACGCGGGCGACGGGATGCACGAGCACCCCACACAGGCGCTCCTCGACGCGTTCACGCTGCGCCGCCGTGTCCACGGGCGCGCCGCGGCTCGCGGCAGGGGCCTCGACGGCTGCCACATCGTCATCGTCGGCGACATCCTCCACTCGCGGGTCGCGAGGTCGAACGTCTGGCTGCTGACGACGCTCGGCGCCGAGGTCACGCTCGTCGGCCCACCGACGCTCGTTCCCGTCCGCACGGAGGCGTGGCCGGCGACCATCACGAGCGACCTCGACGCCGCGCTGGCCACCGACCCCACCGCGGTCATGCTCCTGCGCATCCAGGCAGAGCGGATGCACGACGCCTTCTTCCCGAACACCCGCGAGTACGCGAAGAACTGGGGGCTCGGCGAGGCCCGCTTCCGCGGCCTGCCCGAGGCTACGATGGTCATGCATCCCGGTCCCATGAATCGAGGGCTGGAGATCTCCTCCATCGCAGCCGACTCTCCGCAGTCGACAGTTCTCGAGCAGGTAGCGAACGGCGTCGCCGTTCGCATGGCAGCGCTGTACGTGCTCTGCTCAGGAGAGCGCTCAGGGAGCGCATCGTGAACGAGGGCCAAGAAAACGAGAAAGGCACCATGACCACGCTGTACCGAGGCGCCAACCTGCTCGGCGTCGACCCCGTCGACGTGCTTGTCACTGGAACCACGATCACGGAGGTCGCTCCGGCCGGGACCATCTCCCTCGGTGCGGTCGAGACCGTCATCGACGTCGAGGGGCTCGTTCTGCTTCCGGGCCTCGTCGATCTCCACACCCACCTGCGCGAGCCCGGCTTCGAATCGAGCGAGACGGTGCTGACCGGAACTCGCGCGGCGGCCTTCGGCGGCTACACGACGGTCTTCGCCATGGCGAACACATCTCCGGTCCAGGACACGGCCGGAGTCGTCGAGGCGGTTGCAGCCCTCGGTCGCGCCGCAGGATACGCGGACGTGCGTCCGATCGGCGCCGTGACCGTTGGGCTCGAGGGCGAGCGACTCTCCGAGATCGGCGCGATGGCCCAATCGAACGCTGAGGTTCGCGTGTTCTCGGACGACGGCAAGTGCGTCTTCGACCCGCTCATCATGCGCCGCGCCCTCGAGTACGTGAAGGCCTTCGGGGGAGTCGTCGCCCAGCACGCGCAGGACCCTCGGCTCACGGTTGGCGCGCAGATGAACGAGGGAGCGCTCTCCGCCGAGCTCGGCCTCGGGGGCTGGCCGGCCGTCGCCGAGTCGTCCATCATCGCGCGGGACGCGCTGCTCGCAGACCATGTCTCCTCTCGGCTGCACGTCTGCCACGTCTCGACGCGCGAGGGCGTGGACGTCGTCCGCTGGGCGAAGTCCCGCGGCATCGATGTGACCGCGGAGGTCACGCCCCACCACCTCCTCCTCACCGAGGAGCTCGTCCGCGGCTACGACGCCCGGTTCAAGGTCAACCCGCCGCTGCGCACCCAGGACGACGTGCTCGCGGTCCGGGAAGCCCTGGCCGATGGCACGATCGACATCGTCGCGACGGACCACGCGCCGCACCCCGTCGACGCCAAGGAGACCGAGTGGGACCAGGCTGCGATGGGCATGGTCGGGCTCGAGTCCGCGTTGCGCGTCGTGCAGCACACCATGGTCGACACCGGTGCCCTCGGCTGGGCCGACGTGGCACGGATCATGTCCGAGACGCCCGCGCGCATCGGTGGAGATCCGGTCTCCGGACGCCCCGTGGCCGCCGGCGAGCTGGCCAACCTCGTCTTCTACGACCCCGCACCGACCGCAGACTTCACGACGGACGCGCTCGGAGGCAAGAGCATCAACTCGCCGTTCCTGGGCATGGCGCTGCCAGGGCGGGTTGTGCACACGGTGTATCGGGGAACACGCACGCTCGACGACGGCGCGCTGCTCTCCGCCGAGGCAGCCGCCTCTGCGGCTCGAGCACGTGAGAAGGAACTCGCCTGATGGACGACCGCGTACTTCCCGCCGCGCTCACGATCGTCGCGTTCCTCGTCATCGTCGCGCTCATGTGGCTCGGCTGGCGTCGGCGCACGCGCGCCCAGGCAGGCATCTCGAGCCCACTCGAGGCACCGCAGTCGACGTCGCAGCCGATCGGGCAGTGGCGCGACGTGCACTACGTGTCCACGAGCCGCACGGGCGATGCGCTCGACCGCATCGTCATCCCGCCGCTCGGCTTCAGGGGCCGAGCCGAGGTCACCGTGCTCCGCGAGGGCACCATCGTCCAGATCGCGGGAGAACGAGCCTTCTTCATCCCCGTCGGCGATATCGAGGCGACCATCGACGGCACCGTGACGATCGACCGAGTGGTCGAGAACGGCGGCTTGACGATCATCCGGTGGCTCCTGCCTGCCGACGACGCAGCGAGCGATCGCGTCAGCGTCGAGACCTCCCTCCGAGTTGTCGACGCCAACGCGCGCGAACAGCTCAAGACCGCGCTGCACTCGCTGCAGCTGACACCAGCCCCCACGACCGAGGAGTCCTCATGACGCCACCAATTCCCGCCGTGCTCGTCCTGGAGGACGGGACGCGATACGAGGGCGACGCCTACGGCGCCGTCGGCGAGACGCTTGGCGAAGTCGTGTTCTCCACCGGCATGACCGGCTACCAGGAGACGCTGACCGACCCCAGCTACGCAGGCCAGATCGTCGTCCAGACCGCTCCGCACATCGGCAACACCGGTGTGAACGAGGAGGACATGGAATCACGACAGATCTGGGTCGATGGCTACGTCGTCCGCGACCCCTCACGCGTCGTGTCCAACTGGCGCGCCGAGGACACGCTCGAGAACGCCCTCACCTCGACGAGCATCGTCGGCATCTCGGGTGTGGACACGCGTGCGCTCACACGACGCATCCGCAGCGAAGGATCCATGCGCGGCGGCATCTTCTCCGGCGAGGCGGCTTCCGCAGCGGACGAGGTCCTGCTCGAGAAGGTCCGCGCTCAGCCGAGCATGGCCGGCCGCAACCTCAGCGACCGCGTCTCGACGCCCGAGGCCGTCGTGCACCCCTCGACGGCTTCCGAGCGAATCGGTTCCGTCGCCATCATCGATCTCGGCATCAAGACGGCCACGATCAAGGCACTGGCGGAGCGCGGCTTCGATGTCCACGTACTGCCGCACGCCACGACCATCGATGAGCTGCGCGAGCTCGCGCCCACCGCGGTGTTCTACTCCAACGGACCAGGCGACCCCGCCTCGAGCGACGCCCACGTCGAGCTCCTCCAGAATGTGCTCCGAGACGGCACTCCGTTCTTCGGCATCTGCTTCGGCAACCAGCTGCTCGGCCGCGCCCTCGGCTTCGACACGTACAAGCTCCCCTTCGGACACCGCGGCATCAACCAGCCCGTCGTCGACACCTTCTCCGGCCGCATCGAGATCACGGCGCAGAACCACGGCTTCGCCGTGCAGGCCCCCCTTGACGGCCCCGTCGAGACGCCAGCGGGCTTCGGCCGCGCACAGGTGAGCCACATCGGCCTCAACGACCAGGTCGTCGAAGGCCTTCGCTGCCTCGACATCCCGGCGTTCAGCGTGCAGTTCCACCCAGAAGCGGCGGCGGGCCCCCACGACTCCGCCCCGCTCTTCGACCAGTTCAGGGAGATGGTGCGCGAGCACCTCGCCTCCCCATCCACCCCCACCAACGGCCAGGAGAACGCGTAAGCATGCCAAAGCGCACAGACATCTCGAGCGTCCTCGTCATCGGATCGGGACCGATCGTCATCGGCCAGGCGGCCGAGTTCGACTACTCGGGCACGCAGGCCTGCCGAGTGCTCCGCGAAGAGGGCGTCCGCGTCATCCTCGTGAACTCGAACCCCGCGACGATCATGACCGACCCCGACTTCGCCGACGCGACCTACGTCGAGCCGATCACGCCGGACATCATCGAGTCCATCATCATCAAGGAACGCCCGGACGCGATCCTCCCCACCCTCGGCGGGCAGACGGCGCTCAACGCGGCGATCGCCCTGCACGAAGAAGGCATCCTCGAGCGTCACGGCGTCGAGCTCATCGGAGCCAAGGTGGATGCGATCCGCCGCGGCGAGGACCGCCAGATCTTCAAGGACCTCGTCATCGAGGCCGGCGCCGAGGTCGCGCGCTCGCACATCGCGACGAGCGTCGAGCAGGCCATCGGCTTCGCCGAAGACCTCGGCTACCCGCTCGTCGTGCGCCCCTCGTTCACGATGGGTGGGCTCGGCTCCGGCTTCGCGTACAACGAGGAAGACCTCATCCGCTTCGTCGCCGACGGCGTGCAGTCGAGCCCGACCGGAGAGGTGCTCCTCGAGGAGTCGATCCTCGGCTGGAAGGAGTACGAGCTCGAGCTCATGCGCGACACCGCCGACAACACGGTGGTCGTGTGCTCGATCGAGAACGTCGACCCCGTCGGCGTCCACACGGGCGACTCCATCACCGTCGCGCCAGCACTCACGCTCACCGACCGCGAGTACCAGCGTCTCCGCGACATCGGCATCGCGATCATCCGCCTCGTCGGCGTCGACACGGGCGGATGCAACATCCAGTTCGCAATCGACCCGTCCAACGGCCGCATCATCGTCATCGAGATGAACCCGCGCGTCTCGCGGTCGTCGGCGCTCGCCTCAAAGGCCACCGGCTTCCCGATCGCGAAGATCGCCGCGAAGCTCGCGATCGGCTACCGGCTCGACGAGATCCCGAACGACATCACGAAGGTGACGCCAGCCAGCTTCGAGCCGACGCTCGACTACGTCGTCGTCAAGGTCCCACGCTTCAACTTCGAGAAGTTCCCAGCGGCAGACACGACACTCACGACCACCATGAAGTCGGTCGGCGAGGCCATGGCCATCGGCCGCAACTTCTCGACGGCGCTGCAGAAGGCACTGCGCTCACTGGAGAAGCGTGGCTCATCGTTCACGTGGGCCGCTGATGAGGTCTCCGTCGAGGAACTGCTCGAGACGATCAAGGTGCCGACCGATGGTCGCATCGTCAACGTGCAGCGCGCGCTCTGGAAGGGCGCCTCTCCCGAGCAGATCTTCGAGTCGACCGCGATCGACCCGTGGTTCATCGATCAGATCGTGCTCATCAACGAGGTCGCCGGTCAGATCAGCTCCGCAGACGTCGTCGATGCCCGCATGCTTCGCCACGCCAAGCGCCACGGCTTCTCCGACGCGCAGATCGCCGAGCTACGCGGGCGCAGCGAGGACGAGGTCCGCGCGATCCGCCACAACTTCGGAGTCCGCCCCGTCTTCAAGACCGTGGACACGTGCGCCGGCGAGTTCCCCGCCTTCACGCCGTACCACTACTCGAGCTACGACCAGGAGTCCGAGGTCACCCCGAGCGACCGCCGCAAGGTGATCATCCTCGGGTCCGGCCCGAACCGCATCGGCCAGGGCATCGAGTTCGACTACTCGTGCGTGCACGCATCCTTCGCGCTCTCGGACGCCGGCTTCGAGACCATCATGATCAACTGCAACCCGGAGACCGTCTCGACGGACTACGACACGAGCGATCGGCTCTACTTCGAGCCGCTCACGCTCGAGGACGTCCTCGAGATCGTCGAGGTCGAGCGTGGCGACGGCGAGCTCCTCGGAGTCGTCGTCCAGCTCGGCGGCCAGACGGCGCTCGGGCTCGCGAAGGGACTCGAGGCTGCTGGAGTTCCCATCCTCGGAACGAGCCCGGCTGCGATCGATCTCGCTGAGGAGCGTGGGCTGTTCTCCGGTGTCCTCGACCGTGCCGGTCTGAACTCCCCGGAGAACGGCACTGCGACCGACCTCGAGGGAGCCCTCGACGTCGCGGCCGGCATCGGCTACCCCGTGCTCGTGCGCCCGAGCTTCGTGCTCGGCGGCCGCGGCATGGAGATCGTCTACGACGCTGAGCAGATGCGCGACTACTTCTCGCGTATCGAAGGTCAGGCGATCGTCGGACCAGCGCACCCGCTGCTGGTCGACCGCTTCCTCGACGAAGCCACCGAGATCGACGTCGACGCGCTGTTCGATGGCGACGAGCTCTACATCGGCGGCATCATGGAGCACATCGAGGAGGCCGGCATCCACTCTGGCGACTCGGCCTGCACTCTGCCACCCGTGACGCTCTCGAGCGCCGTCCTCGACAACGTCCGCGACGCGACGCTCGCTATCGCACAGGGCGTCGGCGTGCGTGGCCTGCTCAACGTGCAGTTCGCGCTCTCCGGCGGGAAGCTGTACGTGCTCGAGGCCAACCCGCGCGCATCCCGCACAGTGCCGTTCGTCTCCAAGGCACTCGGCACACAGCTCGCGAAGGCCGCTGCTCGCGTCATGACGGGCGTCTCCATCGCGGAGCTCAAGGCGGAGGGCCTCCTGCGTGAGCAGGACGGCACGCACCAGCCGGCCTCGAGCCCGGTCGCCGTCAAGGAGGCTGTGCTTCCCTTCAAGCGATTCAGGACCAAGGACGGCCGCATCGTCGACTCGCTGCTCTCCCCGGAGATGCGTTCCACGGGTGAGGTCATGGGAATCGACACCGACTTCCCGACCGCGTTCGCCAAGAGCCAGCTCGCGGCATACGGCGGCCTTCCGACGTCTGGCACCGTGTTCGTCTCGGTCTCCGACCGTGACAAGCGCGCGATCGTGCTTCCCGTCGCCAAGTTCGTGGAGCTCGGCTTCTCGATCGCAGCGACAGAGGGCACCGCGGCTGTCCTGGCCCGTCACGGCATCTCAGCCAAGGTCGTCGGAAAGTTCACCCCAGATTCGCCTGACGGCACCACTCCCGGGCAGGACCGCAATATCGTGGACATGATCCACGGGGGAGAGGTCGACATGGTCATCAATACGCCGTCTGGCCGTGCCTCCCGCGCGGATGGCTACGAGATCCGCACGGCTGCGGTCTCCGCAGATCTGCCGATCTTCACGACGATCTCCGAGCTGTCGGCTGCCGTCGGCTCGCTCTCTGCACTGCGCAGCGGTTTCACCGTCACGAGCCTGCAGGAGTACAACACCCAGAGGGGGGACAGCTAGTTGGCTGAAGCGTTCGCGTCGCGTGCTGGAGGGGCCGGGTTCGGAGCCCGCCTCCAGCACGCCGTGGAAGAGCGTGGTCGGCTGTGCGTCGGCATCGATCCCCATGAGTTCCTGCTCGACTCGTGGGGTCTGCCCAGCACTGCCGCGGGTGCGGGCGAGTTCGGCCTGCGCGTCGTCGAGGCTGCGGCGGGGCGAGCTGGGATCGTCAAGCCGCAGATCGCGTTCTTCGAGCGGTTCGGAGCCGCCGGGTTCACGGCGCTCGAGTCCGTGCTCGGCGCTGCTCGGGATGCGGGCCTGCTCGTGATCGCGGACGTGAAGCGCGGCGATGTCGGCACGACGCTCGAGGCCTACGCGAACGCCTGGCTGGGGGAGGGTTCGCCGCTCGAAGCCGACGCGATGACGGTCAACCCGTATCAGGGCTTCGACTCCCTCGCCTCGGCGCTCGAGCTGGCTGAGCGTCTCGGCAAGGGCCTCTTCGTCCTCGCTGCGACCTCGAACCCGGAGTCGACCTCGATCCAGACTGCTCGTCGCGATCGCGGATCCCAGCTTGGCGAGACAGTCGCGGGCGGGATCGCGAAGCGCGCCGTCGCCTGGAACGCCGACCACGCACAGGGTGAGTTCGGCTCCGTCGGGGTCGTACTCGGCGGAACCGTCGACTTCTCGCTCCTCGGCGTGGACCTCCCGTCACTCGGCGCGGCACCGAGGACCCCGGTACTCGCTCCGGGATTCGGCCACCAAGGAGCAGAATTCGCCCGCATCAGGGATACGTTCGGGGAGGCGACGGAATCCGTCATCGTGAATGTGTCACGAAGCGTGCTCGCCGCAGGTCCTGACGGGATCGCCGCAGCCATCGACCAGCAGACCGCGGAGCTGGAGAACGCTCTCTCATGACCCAGGTACCACCCCCAGTAGACCGCGTCGCCGCGTCCCGAGCCGCAGTGCTGGCCCGCCAGGCTCGCGCCGAGGTCAAGCGCGCACTCGCGAGCGGCCTCCGCTCGCCCCTCTCGGTGCTCGACGCAAGCCAGTCGGCAGAGAATGCCGCGGAGCACTCCCTCCGGGTGACGCAGTTCCTGCTCAGCATCCCGCACATCGGCGCGACAAAGCAGGCCCGCATCCTCGAAGACCTCGCGATCTCGCCGTCCAAGCGACTCGGTGGCCTCGGGCGCAACCAGCGCATCCGACTCCATTCGTTCCTGGAGGAACGCCTCGGGGCTGAGCCTGGCCAGAGCCGCCTCGTTGTGCTCGCCGGCCCCACGGCGGTCGGCAAGGGCACCGTCGCGAACTACATCCGCGAGCACTACCCAGAGGTCGAGCTCTCGGTATCGGCGACGACTCGGGCCCCGCGCCCAGGCGAAGTCGACGGCATCAACTACCACTTCACCGACGACAGCGGCTTCGACCGCCTCATCGAAGAAGAACAGCTCCTCGAGTTCGCGACCGTGCACAACGCGTACAGATACGGCACCCCGCGCGCGCCCATCGATGAGGCCATCGCCTCCGGGCGGTCAGTCCTGCTCGAAATCGACATTCAGGGCGCGAGGCAGGTCCGATCGCGCATGCCAGAGGCTAGACTGGTATTTTTGTTGCCTCCGAGCTGGGACGAGCTCGTGCGGCGCCTCGTCGGGCGCGGCACGGAATCGGCCGAAGAACAAGCTCGGCGCCTCGAAACCGCGAAGGTCGAACTCGCCGCCCAGGACGAGTTCGATGCACTGGTCGTCAACGACTCCGTGCCTGAGGCTGCGGCACGCGTAGTCGAACATCTGGGACTGAACAAGGAGCACGCATGATTGAGAAGCCAAAGGGCATCATCGACCCGCCCATGGACGAGCTGCTGCAGCGAGTCGACAACAAGTACCAGCTGGTCATCTTCGCATCGCGTCGCGCGCGTCAGATCAACGACTACTACTCCGACCTGCACGACGGAGCCATCTACCAGAACGTCGGCCCGCTGATCGACTCCTCGATCGACGACAAGCCCCTCTCGATCGCGCTGCACGAGATCAACGAGCAGAAGATCGTCATGGTCGAGGCACGCCCGCTCGAGACGCCTGACGACGTCATCGTCTTCGACGACGAGATCAACTTCGAAGACGACGCCCCTCAGGCCTAGCACGACCGTGAGCGAGATCGCCGACGCGCATCCGACCGACCATGAGACCGATGGGTCTGATGGTCAGCCGATGCGCGTCGTTGTCGGGGTGACCGGCGGGATCGCCGCCTACAAGGCCGTCCAGGTCATCCGCGACCTCGTTCTCCTCGGCCACCACGTCGACGTCGTCCCCACGGAATCCGCACTGCGCTTCGTGGGGCGACCGACGTTCGAGGCCATCTCACGCAACCCCGTCCGCACCGACGTCTTCGACGACGTCGCAGAGGTGCGACACGTTGCGCTCGGCCAGCAGGCCGACGTCATCGCCGTCGTCCCGGCGACCGCGAACTCCATGGCGAAGATCGCGGCTGGACTCTCGGACGATCTGCTCGGCACGACCATCCTCGCCTCCACGGCGCCGCTCATCCTCGCTCCGGCCATGCACACCGAGATGTGGCTCAACCAGGCCACGCAGGCAAATGCGGCGCGGCTGGATGCGCGCGGCGTGGTCCTGGTCGGCCCCGCCGAAGGGCAGCTGACGGGCAATGACTCCGGCCCCGGCCGCCTCGCAGATCCCGCGGAGATCGTCGCGACCATCTTGAGTGCAGGGCGCGGCGAGCGCCGCCGCCGCAGGGAGGCCGACCTCGCGAGCGACCTCCGGGGCAGGCGCGTACTCATCACTGCAGGCGGCACTCGCGAACCCCTCGACCCTGTTCGCTTCATCGGCAACCGCTCGAGTGGCAGGCAGGGGTTCGCACTCGCTGAACGCGCGGTGGCCAGAGGCGCTGAGGTAACGCTCGTCGCGGCCAATGCCGAGGTGCGCCCGCCAGAAGGTGTCAAGCTCGTCACCGTCTCGAGCGCCCAGCAGCTGGCGCAGGCCTGCGCCGAGATCGCACCGCGCCATGACGTCGTCATCATGGCCGCCGCCGTGGCCGACTATCGTCCGCTCACCGTGGCTGAGGGCAAGATCAAGAAGGAGCAGGCGGGCGAGGAGCTGACCCTCACCTTCACTCGCAACCCCGACATCCTCCAGGACCTCTCCGCCTCCCGCAGCAGCGACCAGGTCATCATCGGCTTCGCCGCCGAGACCGAGACCGACGACGCCAAGCTGCTCGAGCTCGGTCGCGCGAAGATCGCGCGCAAGGGATGCGACTACCTCGTCGTGAACCGCGTCGGCTGGAATCTCGGATTCCAGTCGGACGAGAACTCGATCTTCGTCCTCGCGGCGTCCGGAGACGTTGTCTCGCGTCACACTGGCGACAAGATGTCGGTGGCCGATGTCATCCTGGACCTGCTCGCAATCGTCTAGTCACACCGGCGTCGCCAAACTGGCCAGCCGCCACATCACCGCAAGGGGTTCCGCTTGTCTTCTCTTCGCCTGTTCACGTCTGAGTCGGTCACCGAGGGTCACCCTGACAAGATCTGCGACCAGATCTCCGACCGCATCCTCGACGACCTGCTCACGCAGGACCCGGCATCTCGTGTCGCCGTGGAGACGCTCGTGACGACCGGCCAGGTGCACGTCGCCGGCGAGGTCACGACCAAGGCGTACTCCGACATCGCGGGCATCGTGCGCCGCACGATCAGCGAGATCGGCTACACGTCGAGCGACGTCGGCTTCGATGGCTCGTCGTGCGGCGTCTCGATCTCGGTGGGCGAGCAGTCGCCGGAGATCGGGGAAGGCGTCACGACCTCGCTCGAGCACCGCTCCGAGAACTCGGAGGACACCATCGCCAAGCAGGGTGCTGGCGACCAGGGCATCATGTTCGGCTACGCGACCCGCGAGACGGACGCCCTCATGCCGTTGCCGATCCACCTGGCGCATCAGCTCGCCCAGCAGCTCGCCGCAGTCCGCAAGTCGGGTGAGGTCGACTACCTGCGCCCGGACGGCAAGACCCAGGTCACCGTCGGATACGAGGGAAGCGTCCCGCGATCCATCGAGACCGTCGTCGTCTCGACGCAGCACGACCCGGGCCTCGAGCAGTCACAGATCCGCGCAGACGTCATCGCGCACGTCGTGCGTCCGGTGCTCGAGCGGAACGGCTTCGCCGGTGCAGAGCCGACCTTCCTCGTCAACCCCTCCGGCAGCTTCATCGACGGCGGGCCGCGCGCCGACGCTGGCCTCACCGGGCGCAAGATCATCGTCGACACCTACGGCGGCATGGCCAGGCACGGCGGCGGCGCATTCAGCGGCAAGGACCCGTCGAAGGTCGACCGCTCTGCTGCGTACGCCATGCGGTGGGTCGCGAAGAACGCCGTCGCAGCCGGGCTTGCAGATCGACTCGAAGTCCAGATCGCCTACGCCATCGGCAAGGCTGAGCCAGTCGGCCTCTACGTGGAGAGCTTCGGAACCGGCCAGGTCGAGGACGCCAAGATCATCGCCGCGATCCTCTCGACCTTCGACCTCCGCCCCGGTGCCCTCGTCGAGGACCTCGATCTCCGTCGCCCGATCTACGCGCAGACCTCTGCCTACGGGCACTTCGGGCGCGAACTGCCCGACTTCACGTGGGAGCGCACCGACAGGGCTGAGGAGCTCCGCCGCGCGGCAGGCCTCTGATCAGCCAGGTAGATATGGACGACACCCTCCCGCGGGTTGCGCGCGTCGTCGTCGCCTCGCCGCTTCCGCAGCTCGACAGAGAACTCGAGTACGAGATCCCCGTCGAGCTGAGGGAGCGCATAGGGGTCGGCATGAGAGTGGCAGTGCCGCTTCGCACCTCGAACCGCCAGCTGCAGGGGTTCGTCGTGGCGCTCGAGCGCACCGCTGAGTTCGGGGGCAAGCTCTCGGTGATCACCGAGCTCGTCTCGACGGCCAGAGTGCTCACCCCCGAGATCGCGGGCCTTGCGCGTGCCGTCGCCGACCGGCAGGCAGGGTGCGCCGCAGATGTGCTGCGGCTCGCCATCCCGACCAGGTCCGTTCGGGTCGAGCAGCGCTGGCTCGAAGCACAAGCGGAGGCACACGCACAGCGACAGGCACAGGCACAGGCACAGGCGCAGGAGGGCACCCCGGAGGACCACGGTGTCGCTCCCGTCGGTGAGCAGGCGACAGCAGACGAAGGGCGGGCTGCGATGGACCCCGCTGACTTCGAGGACCCGGAGGCGACGCTCATCCCGATGTACGGCGCCGAAGCCGCTGCCCTCCTCGCTCGTGGCTCGGCGGCGAGACTTGCCGTCGATGCTCCCGTCGGTGTCGATGCGGGTGTGCCCCGTTCGCTGCTCGCCCTCTCCGCGGCGGCGGCAGCTCGGGTCCGAGCGGGGGAGTCCGTCATCCTCGCCGTCCCGGACTACCGCGATGTCGAGCTCACCCTGCGCGCGCTCGGGCGCTTCCTCGAGCCCGGCCGCATTCGCCGACTCGATACGCGCGCGAAGCCTGCCGACCGCTACAGCGCGTTCCTCGCCTGCCTCGACGAGACTCCTGGCGTCGTCGTCGGCACGAGGAGCGTCATCTACGCGCCCGCGTCGAACCTCGGTGCCGTGCTCGTCTGGGACGACGGAGACGAGAGCTTCACCGAGCAGCTCGCGCCGTACGCGAGCACGCGGGATGTCGCGCTCCTCCGTGCAGAGCGTGAGTCGCTGACGCTCGTCTTCGCCGCGCACACCCCGAGCCTCGAGGTCGCCCGTCTCGTCGGGATGCGCTGGCTGACCCCCATTCCGCTGGCGCGTCCAGAAGCGCCGAAGATCATCTCGGGAAGCCAGGCGCTCGCCGAGGAGACACCCGCAGCGCACGCCCGCATCCCGGCCCTCGCCTGGCAGGAGGCCAGGCGCGCCCTCGAGCACGGCCCAGTGCTGCTCCAGGTCGTTCGCGCGGGCTACATCCCGAGCCTGAGCTGCGCCAAATGCCGCACTCCTGCTCGGTGCACCGTCTGCGGCGGTGCGCTCGAGTTCAAGCGTCCGTCCGCACCACCGTCGTGTCGTGTCTGCGATTCCCTGCACCCCGAGTGGCAATGCCAGGAGTGCGGGGACAGACGTCTCCGGAACACCTCGCTGGGCGCCGAGCGAACTGCCGAGGAGCTCGGCCGCGCCTTCCCGGGTGCACGCGTGATCGTGGCCGACGGGGCCTCGGAGACGGTCTCCATCGACGACCGCCCCTGCCTCGTCGTGGCGACACGGGGCGCCGAGCCCGTTCCGGAGTCCGGCTACGCCGGCATCGTGCTGCTCGATACGGAGCGCTCGCTCGCCCAGGAACGCCTCGACGCCGGGGTCGATGCCCTCCGCGGCTGGTCCAACGCGGCGGCGCTGGCTGGCCCGAGTGCGAAGGTGGTCATCGTCGGGGGAGAGACGCCGGCCTCCCGCGCTCTTCGAAGCTGGCAGCAGCCGGACTTCGCGACGCGGGAGCTCTCCGAACGGCGGGAGCTGCACTTCCCGCCGGCCGTCCGCGTGGCAACGCTCACCGGGACCGACGAGGAAGTCCGACGCGCTCTTTCGTCCATCGAGGCCAGTCCAGAGCTCCGTCCAGGCACCGCCATGCAGATCCTCGGCCCGACCCCGCAGGAGGTCGGCAGCAGAGTCGTGCTCAAGTTCGGCTACGCGCTCGGCGCTCCCCTCGCGAAGGTGCTCAAGAGCGAACTCGTTCGCGCGGCCACCAGCAGGCGTCCACGAGTCGCGGGTCGCGGCGGAGGCCACGCCTCGACCCTGCGCGTACGATTTGATCCGCCGGGGATCTTCTGACCCGCGCTCCAGCTCCAATTCGCACCAATCTCGAGAGGCACCAGCTATGCGGCTCGTCTTCGCCGGCACTCCAATCACCGCTGTCCCCAGCCTCGACGCGCTGGTCGACGCCGGTCACGAGATCGTGGCCGTGTTGACGCGCGACGACGCCAAGGTCGGACGCTCGAGGGTGCTCACGCCGTCCCCGGTGGCGGCCCGCGCAGCAGAGCTCGGTCTCCCGGTGATGAAGAGCAACCGGATGTCACCGCAGCTCACCGCTGAGATCGAGAGCCTTGACGCGGAGCTCGGCGTGATCGTCGCCTACGGCGCCCTCATCGACGCGGCAACGCTCGATGCGCCGTCGCGTGGCTGGATCAACCTGCATTTCTCCCTCCTGCCAGACCTCCGCGGCGCCGCACCGGCCCAGCGAGCGGTGATGCGCGGCGACACAGCCACGGGGATGACCATCTTCCAGCTCACCGTCGGGCTCGATGAGGGACCGATCTTCGCAACCCGCCCATCGCCGATCAACGCGGACGAGACCTCCGGCGATCTGCTCGAACGTCTCGCGGGTGAGGGTGCCGACTTCCTGACGACGACCATCGCCGACATCGCAGCGGGCACGCTCATCGCCCAGCCCCAGACGGGCGAGGCGTCACTGGCCCCCAAGCTGGGGAAGCACGATTCCGTCGTCGATTGGGCGGCTCCCTCTGAGATCGTCGACGCACACATCCGCGGAGTCACTCCCGAGCCTGGCGCCGTCTCGCGCGTCGATGGGCAGCCGCTGCGCATCCTGTGCATAGCGCGCCCGACGCAGCCCGGTGAGGCACCGACGCTCACGCCTGGCCAGCTCGGCTCAGTCGGCAGGGATGTGTTCGTCGGCACAGGCACCAGCCCCCTCCAGCTCGTCACGGTGCAGCCTGCCGGCAAGAAGCCGATGCCAGCGAGAGACTGGCTCCGCGGACGACGTGACGCAGAGACGCTGGTGCTCGCGTGAGCCCCGCTGGCGCGGCCGGACGCCGCGGGAGTCGGCCGTTCGACGGCAAGCGGCGTCCTGACCAGCCCCCGGCGGGCAACCGAGTGACCCGCTCGCGTCAGGTCGCCTTCGAGGTCCTCAGGGCGGTCGATGAAGACGACGCCTACGCCAACCTGCTCCTTCCGCACCGCATCTCGTCGGCGAGGCTCTCACCATCCGACGCCGGGCTCGCCACCGAGCTCACGTATGGCACGCTCCGTCGCCGGGGAACGTACGACGCCATCATCTCCGCGGCCTCCGGTCGCGACGTCCGCGACATCGACCCGCCCATCCTCGACGTGCTCCGCCTCGGCGCACACCAGCTGCTCAGCATGCGCACGCCGAGTCATGCGGCGGTCAACGAATCCGTCGAGCAGGCGGCCCGTATCGCGTCTCGCGGCGCATCCGGGTTCGTGAACGCGATCCTCCGGAAGATCTCGCGCACTGACCTCGAAGACTGGCTCGATGAGGTCACCGATGGCCTGAGCGAGGAGCGAGCGCTCGCCGTTCGGCACTCGCATCCGGACTGGATCGTGCGTGCGCTTCGCGATGCGCTCACCGCCGAGGAACGCGTCGACGAGCTGGCAGCGACCCTCATGGCCAACAACGATTCACCTGCCGTGAGCATCGTTTCGCTGCCCGGCTTCGACACGCCTGCCGAGCTCATCGAGTCCAACCCCGACCTCCTCGGTCAAGGACGGGTCTCGCCGCGCGGCCTCACGCTCGCCTCCGGCGACCCCTCGTGGGTGCCGCAGGTGAAGGCGGGGCGCGCACGTGTCCAGGACGAGGGCTCGCAGCTCGTCACGCTCGCGCTCCTCGAGGCGGCACCGGTGCATCCAGGCGAGCGATGGCTGGACATGTGCGCCGGCCCAGGCGGGAAGGCGGCGCTCCTCGCTGCCAGCGCCACCGAGCTGCAGGCGAGGCTCACCGCAAACGAGCTCGTCCCCGCGCGCGCAGGTCTCGTGCGCACGGCGCTCGCACCGCTTGCCGCGCCCGTGACCGTCACGAACGAAGACGGCCGCTCGTTCGCGGAGTCGCATCCAGGCGAGTTCGATCGAGTCCTGCTCGACGCGCCGTGCACCGGCCTCGGCGCGCTGCGTCGCAGGCCTGAGGCCCGCTGGCGCAAGCAGAGCAGCGACGTTGGTGAGCTGGTGAGGCTCCAGGAGGAGCTCCTCGAGGCAGCGCTCGCCGCGGTGAAGCCGGGAGGCATCGTGGCGTACGTCACCTGCTCTCCCCACCAGGCCGAGACGACGGGCGTCGTACGCCGAGCAGTCCGACGCTCCGGAGCCGAGGTGCTCGACACAGCAGCGATCGTCACGGGAGCATCGAGCGTGGCCGACCTCGATCTGGGCAGTCGCCCGCTCGGCGACGGCACTCTCGTGCAGCTGTGGCCGCAGAGGCACGGCACGGATGCGATGTTCCTGGCGCTGCTCCGACGCACATCCGCGCCGGACGCGGGGGAGCGTGAGCGGCGGACCACGTAGGATCGGCCCGTGAGCGCGCGCATCAACCCCAGCATCCTGGCCGCAGACTTCGCCAACTTCGAGAGGGACCTCGGTCGCATCGCGTCCGCCGATGCGGCGCATGTCGATGTCATGGACAACCACTTCGTCCCGAACCTCACGTTCGGTCAGCCGATGGTGGAGCGCCTCCAGGAGATCAGCCCCGTGCCGCTCGACCTGCACCTCATGATCGAGGACCCGGACCGCTGGGCGCCCGAGTTCGCCGAGATGGGCGTCTTCTCGGTGACGTTCCACGCCGAGGCGGCGACGAGCCCCGTGACCCTTGCGAAGAAGCTCAAGGAGCGCGGTGCACGAGCCGGCATCGCGATCAACCCGGCGACCCCGCTCAGCGCCGTCGAAGAGATCCTGCCCCACTTCGACCAGCTGCTCATCATGACCGTCGAGCCAGGCTTCGGCGGGCAGTCGTTCATGGCGGACATGATGCCGAAGCTCGCGAAGGCGCACGCACTCCGGCGATCGCACGGCCTCGAGACCTGGCTGCAGGTCGACGGTGGCATCTCGCTCGACACGATCGAGGTCGCCGCGTCGCACGGCGCCGACACCTTCGTCGCTGGGTCGGCCGTGTTCAGGGGCGACCCCGGGGAGCAGATCGCTGCCCTCCGCGCAGCTGCGACGGCCGCCCCGCACGCGCACTAGGCGCCAAGCGACTACGCTGTGGCTGTGAAATCCTTCGACACGCTGTTCGCAGAACTCTCCGAGAAAATCAGCTCCCGCCCAGAGGGTTCCGGGACGGTCCGAGAGTTCGACGCAGGCGTTCATACGATCGGGAAGAAGATCGTCGAGGAGGCCGCGGAGGTCTGGATGGCCGCGGAGTACGAGAGCGATGAGGAGACAGCGGAGGAGATCTCGCAGCTGCTCTACCATCTGCAGGTCCTCATGCTCGCCAAGGGCATCAGCCTCGACGACGTCTACAGCAAGCTCTAGCCCGCACGGTCTCGCCAGCAGGCCATCGCCGCTGCCAGGCAGCTCGCGCCACAGCGCCGGTGCATCCACCAGGCCTCGCGCATCCACCCCCGATTCGCAATTCCCAGAACCAAGGACGTTCCCACAATGCTTCGCATCGCCGTGCCAAACAAGGGCATGCTCGCCGAGACGGCAAATGAAATGCTGCAGGAGGCCGGCTACCGCGGCCGCGGCGACAGTCGAGAGCTCGTCGCCATCGACCCCATCAACGACGTCGAGTTCTTCTACCTGCGGCCGCGAGACATCGCGACCTACGTCGGCTCAGGCGTGCTCGACGCCGGCATCACCGGTCGAGACTTCCTGCTGAACACCGAGTCCGCCGCCAAAGAGGTGCGTGCGTTGGACTTCGGCGACTCCACCTTCCGCTTCGCGGGTCCCGCCGGCGAGTTCACTGACGTGAGCCAGCTCCAGGGCAAGCGCGTTGCGACGAGCTACACGGGCCTCCTCGGGTCCTGGTTCGCTCGCCACGGCATCGAAGCTGAGCTCGTGCCTCTCGAAGGTGCCGTCGAGTCCGCCATTCGCCTTGGCGTCGCGGACGCGGTCGCCGACGTCGTCTCGACCGGCGGCACTCTCCGCAAGGCGGGGCTCGAGGTCTTCGGGCCGGTGATCCTCGAGTCGACGGCAGTGCTCATCTCCACTCCCGAGAAGGAGCAGGCTGCCAGACGCCTCCTCGGGCGCCTCGACGGGGTCCTCGTGGCACGCCGCTACGCGATCATGGACTACGACATCGAGTCATCGAAGCTCGACGCAGCACTCGCGATCACTCCAGGCTTCCAGTCGCCCACGATCTCGCCCCTGCGGGACTCGCAGTGGGTCGCAGTGCGCTCCATGGTGCCGCAGAACGAGCTCAACCAGGTCATGGACCGGCTGCAGGATGCCGGCGCGAAGGCCATCATCGTGACGGCCCTGCAAGCCGTCCGGATGTGATGGCCGTGAGCGCCTCGCCGTCCGCTCAGGGCTCCAGCCGCCTCGCGACCCGCGTCATCCCGTGTCTCGACGTCGCTGCGGGACGCGTCGTCAAGGGCGTGAACTTCCTGGATCTGCAGGACGCCGGTGACCCAGTCGAACTCGCTGCGCTCTACGCGGAACAGGGTGCGGATGAACTGACCTTCCTCGACGTCACGGCATCGACGGAGGGGCGGGGGACCACCTACGACCTCGTGACGCGGACCGCGGAGCAGGTCTTCATTCCACTGACCGTCGGCGGCGGTGTGCGCAGCGTCGAGGACGTTCGTGTCCTCCTCGCGTGCGGTGCCGACAAGGTCGGCGTCAACTCGGCGGCCATCGCCCGCCCCGCTCTCCTCGACGAGATCTCGTCGACGTTCGGGAACCAGGTGCTTGTCCTGTCGCTCGACGTCAAGCGCTCAGCGGCCACTGAGTCCGGTTTCGTGGTCACGTCGCATGGAGGACGCACGGACACGGGCATCGACGCCCTCGCCTGGGCCAGCGAGGCCATCGAACGCGGGGCGGGGGAGCTCCTCGTCAACTCGATGGACGCGGACGGGACGAAGGCCGGATTCGATCTGGAGCTGACACGCCTCGTGCGCGAGCTCGCCTCGGTCCCCGTCATCGCCTCTGGTGGGGCGGGCGCGCTCGAGCACTTCGCTCCGGCTGTCGAGGCTGGTGCGGATGCCGTCCTCGCGGCGAGCGTCTTCCACCACAGGCAGTTCACGATCGGCGAGGTGAAGGACTCACTCGCCAGTGCAGGAGTCACCGTGAGGAGGAGCGTCCGATGAGCGCAGCAACCTTTCCCGTTCCGTCGGGAGACATCGACCAGATCGTCGCGAGGACTTCGTTCGACGATCGCGGGCTCGTTCCCGTCGTCGTCACCCAGTACGACACGCGCGAAGTGCTCATGCTGGCCTACATGAATGCCGACTCCCTCCGCATGACGCTCACCGAGGGGCGGGTCGTCTACTGGTCACGCTCCCGATCCGAGCTCTGGCGCAAGGGCGACACCTCGGGCAACACGCAGCGGCTCGTCAGCTTCGCGCTCGATTGCGACGCCGATACGATCCTCATCCGGGTGGACCAGCACGGACCCGCCTGCCACACCGGAACACGAACCTGTTTCGACGGGGACCAGCACGCACTCGACTTCCCCGCTCATGCCCACGCCTGACGCTGCAGGAAAGCGCGGCAAGCGCGGCGCGCTGCTGACGATCGTCGTCGGCGCCGGCCTGGCCATGCTCGCCTGGTCACAGGTGTGGTTCTCCTTCGATCTCGCTCTCGGCGCGCAGGCCTACAGCGGTGACGTGCACGGGGACGTCGCTGCACCCGCCGTCATGGCTCTCGCGTTGGCCGCCCTTGCAGTCCTCGCGGCTCTCGCGCTCGCCGGCGTCATCTTCCGCTACATCCTCGGCGCCCTGCTGGCGCTCGTCGGGGCTGTGCTCGTGCTGCAGTCCTTCTTGGCGGTCGGCAATCCTGTCCCGGCCATCGCACCCGAGGTGACGGCCGCATCCGGTCTCGCGGGCGAGCAGACGATCGCGGATGCGGTCGCAGCGGGTTCGGTCTCGGTGACCTTCTGGCCGTGGGTCGCGGTCCTCGCAGGTGTCGTCATCGCCGCTGCGGGCGTGCTCGCGATCGTCACGGCGCGCCGTTGGCCGACGGGCGGGCGTCGCTTCAGGACGACCGCTCTCGAGCAGGTGGACGCCGAAGCCGGGCTCGACGATCGGCCCGAGGTGGCCCAGGCGCCTGCATCGACGGACAGCGACCGGCGCGTCGAGCAGTGGGACGCGCTCAGCCACGGCGACGATCCAACAGACGCGGGCACCTCGCGAGCATCCAGCTAGACTTACCCCAGCGCACGTGACAAGGAGCACCCTCATGACTGAACTGGCCGCGAAGACGTCCCACGAACCCACGAGCATCGCCGAAGCCGAGGAGATCCAGGAAGCCCCGCTGCAGGAGCCGCACGAGAGCCACGGGCACTCGGTCGCGGCCTGGACCGGCGTCCTGATCATGCTCGTCGGCTTCACCGTCGGCACCCTCGGCATCTGGTTCGACCAGAACATCGTGACCTGGGTCGGGGTCGCAGCGATCGTCATCGGCGCCATAGCCTGGCCCGTGCTCGCACGCCTCGGCTTCGGGCCGAAGGCGCACTAGCTTGCTCGAGTCGCTCTACCACGGCGCTCTCGAGGACGCCGCGGAACGACGCGAGCGGACGCCGGCACGCACGCTCGAGGCTCGCATCTCCGAGGTCGCTCCCGCACTCGACGCCTATGCGGCACTCGCCCGCTCCGAGCGGGTCAACATCATCGCCGAGGTCAAGCGCGCGAGCCCGTCCCGGGGTCGTCTCGCCGATATCCCAGACCCTGCTGTTCTTGCGGCCTCCTACGAACGCGGGGGAGCAGCAGCGATCTCGGTGCTCACCGAGCAGCGGAAGTTCCTCGGCTCCCTCGACGACCTCCGCGCCGTTCGAGACACGGTGGCCGTGCCGGTGCTTCGCAAGGAATTCATCGCCGAGGAGTACCAGCTGCTCGAGGCGCGGGCCTGCGGTGCCGACCTCGCACTGCTCATCGTGGCTGGCCTCGACCAGTCAACGCTCGTGCGGCTCGCGGAGTTCACCGAGCAGCTCGGCATGACGGCGCTCGTCGAGGCACACTCGAAGGACGAGCTCCTGCGGGGCCTCGACGCAGGAGCCCGCATCCTCGGAGTCAACGCACGAAACCTCGCGACGTTCGAACTTCACCCCGAGCTCTTCGGAGAGCTCGCCCCCCTCTACCCGAACGACGTCGTCAAAGTCGCCGAATCGGCGGTCCTCGAACCTGCCCACGTTCGCCGCTACCGTGACGCCGGCGCCGATGCCGTCCTCATCGGGGAGGCGCTCGTCACGGGCGGCGACCCCGAAACTACCCTGGAGACCTTCCACCTCGCATGAGCACTCAGCCCCCAGGCGCAACAACCTTGCGCGACGCCTCAGGCCCTTACTTCGGAGAGTTCGGCGGGAGGTTCGTCCCCGAGAGCCTCATGGCCGCCCTGGACGAGCTGTCAACTGCTTGGGAGGCTGCCAAGGCGGATGACGAGTTCTGGGCTGAGCTCGCGCGTCTGCACCGCGACTACTCCGGCCGCCCGTCGATCATCACCGAGGCTCCGCGGTTCGCGGCGCATGGCGGCGGCGCTCGGATCATCCTGAAGCGCGAAGACCTCAACCACACGGGATCGCACAAGATCAACAACGTGCTCGGCCAGGCGCTCCTCACGAAGCGCATCGGCAAGACACGTGTCATCGCAGAGACCGGTGCAGGCCAGCACGGCGTTGCGACCGCGACCGCGGCCGCGCTCTTCGGCCTCGACTGCACGATCTACATGGGTGCCGTCGACACCGCGCGCCAGGCCCTCAACGTGGCCAGGATGCGCCTGCTGGGCGCCGAGGTCGTTGCCGTGGAGTCGGGCTCGGCAACGCTCAAGGACGCGATCAACGACGCGATGCGCGACTGGGTGGCCTCGGTGGACACCACCAACTACCTGTTCGGCACGGCCGCAGGCCCTCACCCGTTCCCCGCGCTGGTGCGAGACCTTCAGGCGGTCATCGGTGAAGAGGCACGCCAGCAGGTGCTCGACCTCACGGGTTCGCTGCCGGATGCCGTCGTCGCCTGCGTCGGAGGCGGCTCGAACGCCATCGGGATCTTCAGCGCGTTCCTCGATGACCCGTCCGTCGCGCTCTACGGCTACGAGGCCGCGGGCGACGGAGTGGACACGCCACGGCATGCGGCGACGATCGGCGCAGGCCGCCCCGGCGTCCTGCACGGAGCGCGAACGCTGCTGCTCCAGGACGTCGACGGCCAGACCATCGAGTCGCACTCGATCTCAGCTGGCCTCGACTACCCCGGCGTCGGGCCAGAGCACGCCCACCTCGCGTCCATCGGCCGCGCACGCTACCTGCCGGTCACGGACCGCGCCGCCATGGACGCCTTCCGGCTGCTCGCGCGCACCGAGGGCATCATCCCGGCCATCGAGTCGAGCCACGCGCTCGCCGGGGCACTGGAGCTCGGCAAGGAACTCGGGCCGGACGCGACGATCCTGGTCTCGCTCTCGGGTCGCGGTGACAAGGACATGGAGACGGCGGCCGAGTACTTCGGTCTCGGCGATCCCGACCGCACCGAGGGCCTCGAAACACCAGAAGGACAGGGCAAGTGACCTCAGCACCCTCCACACTCGAGAGCGTCATCGACGCCGCGAATCGTGACCGCAGGGGAGCGCTCGTCGCCTACCTGCCCGTCGGCTTCCCCGACTTCGACACGTCCGTGGCAGCCGCCATCGCGGTGGTCAAGGCCGGCGTCGACATCATCGAGCTCGGGATGCCGTACTCCGACCCCGTCATGGACGGCCCCGTGATCCAGGCCGCCGCCGTGCAGGCGCTCGAGGGCGGGTTCCGCACGGAGCACGTCTTCGAGGCGATCGCGCAGATCCGCGCTGAGGTCGATGCGCCCATCGTCGTCATGACCTACTGGAACCTCGTGATGCAGCACGGCGTCGACGAGTTCGCTCGCGACCTGGCGGCGGCCGGCGGCAACGGGCTCATCACTCCGGACCTCGTGCCAGACGAGGGCGCAGAGTGGATCACGGCGTCCAAGGCCCATGACCTGGATCGCGTGTTCCTCGCGGCTCCGAGCTCGAGCGACGCGCGTCTTGACCTCGTCATCAACTCCAGCCGGGGCTTCGTGTACACGGTCTCCACGATGGGCATCACGGGCGCCCGCGCAGATGTCGACCAGGCGGCGAGGACCCTCGCCGACCGGCTGCACGCTCACGGCTGCACCAGGGCCTGCGTCGGACTCGGCATCTCAACCGCCGAGCAGGTGCGCGAAGTGCTGGAATACGCGGAGGGGGCCATCGTCGGTTCCGCACTCGTCAAGGCGCTTGCGTCAGGTGGCGTCGAAGCGGTCGCGGAGACCGCCGCCCAGCTGGCGCGAGGCACAGCTCTCGACGCCACGACTTCGAAGGAACAGGCATGACGCCACTGACCGGAATCCCCAGCCCGCCCCTCGAGTGGGCCAGCTTCGAGATCGGCCCGCTCACGGTGCACCTCTACGCACTGTTCATCGTGGCTGGCATGGTCCTCGCCGTGCTGTGGACCGACCGCCGCCTGACGGCTCGGGGCGGAGAGAAGTGGATCACCGTCGACTTCGCGATCTGGGCGGTCCTGCTCGGTCTGCTCGGAGCTCGCCTGTACCACGTCTTCACGCATCCAGCTGACTACTTCTTCGAGGGCGCGAACTTCTGGCGCATCTTCTTCATCTGGGAGGGCGGGAACGCCATCATCGGCTCCCTCATCGGTGGAGCGATCGGCATCCTGATCGCCAGCCGCATGACCGGCATCCGGATGCTGGCCTTCTCTGACGCGCTCATCCCAGGACTGCTGCTCGCTCAGGCGGTCGGGCGCCTCGGCAACTACTTCAACCACGAGCTCTACGGCTGGCCGACGGACCTGCCGTGGGGACTGCAGATCGAAGCGAGCAACCCGGCGTTCCCGGTCGGACTGCCGGAAGGCACGCTCTTCCACCCGACGTTCCTCTACGAGATGCTCTGGAACCTCGCTGGCATCGCGATCATCGTGCTCCTCGAGCGCATGTTCCGCTGGCGCACCGGCAAGACGCTCGCTTCGTACCTCATCTGGTATGGCACGGGACGCATCTGGATCGAGTCGATTCGCGTCGACTACTCCGAGGTCGTCCTCGGCATGCGGTCGAACGTCTTCGGTGCGCTGTGCCTCGTGATCATCGGCGTCGCCCTGTTCATCTTCGTGTCGCGGCTGCCGGTCTCGCAGCTCAGCAGCAGCATCTACCTCCCTGGTCGCGACCCTGAGTCGGAGGCCGCGAAGGCCGCGGACAGCGACGACGACAGCGTCGACCTCGACGAAAACGCAGCGGCCTCGGAAGCCGAGAGTGGCGACACTGAGGAAACCTCCGCGCAACGTGAGATTCACGACGAGGAAACTTCCGAAGCCAAGCCTAACTCGGCGGCCAGCGAAAATACCCCTGATGAGAACGAAGAAGTGACGAGCACTCCCAAGAGCTGATCACCCCAACCCGCCCCCACTCGGCTGTCGGGGGTCGCACGCGAAACACAGAAGTAACACAGCGGTCGTAATCTGCTGAATGGACCGACGGACGCCTGTAGGCACCCGCCCCCACGGGCTCCGTCAACATCAGTCTTCTGTCGAGTCCGCCAAGCGACCCATGGCACCACCGACGAGGGGACGAGTTATGACCTCCGCCGCCTTTCCAACGAATGGCTACCCAGCAGCAGCGGGCCTGTACGACCCTGCGAATGAACGCGATGCCTGCGGGCTCGCCATGGTCGCCACCCTGCGTGGCACGCCGGGTCACGACATCATCGACCACGCGCTCGATGCGCTGCGTCACATGGAGCACCGCGGCGCGGTCGGCTCCGACGCGGGAACGGGCGACGGCGCCGGCATCCTGACGCAGATTCCGGATGACTTCTTCCGCGCGGTGAGCGGCTTCGAGCTGCCTGCCGAGGGCCGCTACGCGGTCGGAAACGCGTACCTGCCCGTTGACGCCGACGAGCGCGCCAGGGTCAAGGCGGGCATCGCGAAGCTCGCCGCGGAGGAGGACCTCCGCGTCATCGGCTGGCGCGAGGTCCCCGTGCAGCCAGACGAGCTCGGCAAGCTGGCGCGTGCTGCGATGCCGGTCATCGAGCAGCTCTACGTGCGCAGCGAACGTCAGAACTTCCGCGGCAACCCGCGCAAGGGCGCGTCCCTCGACGGCCAGTGCTACCGCATGCGCAAGCGCGCGGAGCACTCGCTCGGCGTGTACTTCATGTCGCTCTCCTGCCGCATGATCACCTACAAGGGCATGGTGACGACGCTCCAGCTGGAGCCGTTCTTCCCTGACCTCGGCGACGAGCGCTTCGCCTCGAAGCTCGCGATCGTCCACTCGCGCTACTCCACGAACACGTTCCCGTCCTGGCAGCTCGCGCAGCCCATGCGCATGATGGCGCACAACGGCGAGATCAACACTGTCCGCGGCAACCGGAACTGGATGCGCGCGCGTCAGTCGCAGCTCCGATCCGAGATCCTGGGCGACGTGTCCGACCTCTTCCCGATCGTCACCGAGGGCGCGAGCGATTCCGCGTCGTTCGATGAGGTGCTCGAGCTCCTCACGCTCTCGGGGCGCTCGCTCTCGCACGCCGTGCACATGATGGTGCCGGCCGCTTGGGAGACGGCAGAGGACCTGAGCGCCGAGGTCCGCGACTTCTACGAGTACCACTCGCTCATCATGGAGCCGTGGGACGGGCCGGCTGCGATGGCCTTCACCGACGGCCGCTACGTGTGCGCCACCCTCGACCGCAACGGGCTGCGCCCCGGCCGCTTCGTGCAGACGGCGGATGGCCTCATCGTGCTCGGCTCGGAAGTCGGCGTCGCGAGCCTCGATCCGGCGACCGTCATCCGCAAGGGACGCCTGCGCCCAGGTCAGGTCCTCCTCGTGGACACCGAGGTCGGGCGTCTCATCGAAGACGAAGAGGTCAAGCACGACCTCGCAGAGCTGCAGCCGTGGGGTGACTGGCTCGACGAGGGCCGCATCAACCTCGCCGAGCTTCCAGAGCGCGAGCATGTGACCCACACCCCAGCCTCCGTGGAGCGACGTCAGCGTACGTTCGGCTACACCGAGGAGGAGCTGCGCATCCTCCTCGCCCCCATGGCGAAGAACGGCGCTGAGCCGATCGGCGCTATGGGCACCGACACGCCCATCGCGATCCTCACCGACCGCCCGCGGCTCGTCTTCGACTACTTCACGCAGAACTTCGCCCAGGTCACGAACCCGCCGCTTGACGCGATCCGCGAGGAAGTCGTCACGAGCCTGACCACGAGCATCGGGCCCCAGGAGAACCTCCTCGGCGCGGGTCCTGAGCATGCCCGCCAGGTGGTCCTCGACTTCCCGGTGATCGACAACGATCAGCTCGCGAAGATCCAGCACATCGAGCAGCGTCCCGGTATCGACGCGGCCGAGACGCTCCGCGGCTGCTACCGCATCGACGACGGCGTCGAGGGCCTCCGTCAGCGCCTCGCGGAGCTGTGCGAGGAGGCCGACCGCGCGATCGACGCGGGCGCCGGCTTCATCGTGCTCTCGGACCGTGACTCGAACCGCGACTACGCCCCCATTCCCTCGCTGCTCATGACGAGCGCCGTGCACCATCACCTGATCCGCACGGAGCGCCGGATGCGCGTCGGACTCGTCATCGAGGCCGGGGACGTGCGCGAGGTGCACCACGTTGCCGTCCTGCTCGGCTACGGCGCGTCAGCGGTCAACCCGTATCTCGCAATGGAGTCCTGTGAGGACATGGTCCGCCAGGGCAAGCTCACGGGCGTCACCGAAGAGAAGGCTGTCGCCAACCTCATCAAGGCGCTCGGCAAGGGCGTCCTGAAGATCATGTCGAAGATGGGCATCTCAGCAGTGGCCTCCTACGCGGGAGCGCAGTGCTTCGAGGCCGTCGGTCTCTCCAACGAGCTCGTGAGCGAGTACTTCACGGGCACCGCGAGCAAGATCTCCGGCATGGGCCTCGAGGGCATCGCACGCGAGAACGAACTCCGCCACCGACACGCGTACCCGGCTCAGGCCGCACCCGCGTCGCACCGTCCGCTCGACATCGGCGGGGAGTACCAGTGGCGTCGGGAAGGCCCGCCGCACCTCTTCAATCCGAACACGATCTTCCGCCTGCAGCATTCGACTCGCGAGGGTCGCTACGACATCTTCAAGGAGTACACGAAGCTCGTCGACGACCAGGCTGCCGAGACGATGACGCTGCGCGGCCTCTTCAAGTTCAAGCTGGGCGAGCGACCCCCCGTGCCGATCGACGAGGTCGAGCCGGCCTCCGAGATCCTGAAGCGGTTCCAGACCGGAGCGATGAGCTACGGCTCCATCTCCAAGGAGGCGCACGAGACGCTTGCCATCGCGATGAACCGCATCGGCGGCAAGTCGAACACCGGTGAAGGTGGCGAGGACGTCGAGCGGCTCCTCGACCCAGAGCGCCGCAGCGCGATCAAGCAGGTCGCGTCAGGGCGGTTCGGCGTGACGAGCATGTATCTCACGCACGCCGACGACATCCAGATCAAGCTCGCGCAGGGTGCCAAGCCCGGCGAGGGTGGGCAGCTGCCCCCGACGAAGGTGTACCCGTGGGTCGCTCGCACGCGCCACGCGACGCCGGGCGTCGGGCTCATCTCACCGCCCCCGCACCACGACATCTACTCGATCGAAGACCTCAAGCAGCTCATCTTCGACCTCAAGCGAGCCAACCCGTCTGCCCGCATCCACGTGAAGCTCGTGAGCGAGAACGGCATCGGCGCGGTCGCAGCTGGCGTCACGAAGGCGCTCGCCGACGTGGTGCTCGTGTCCGGCCACGACGGCGGAACAGGGGCCTCACCGCTCAACTCCCTCAAGCACGCAGGCACACCCTGGGAGCTCGGCCTCGCCGAGACCCAGCAGACCCTGATGCTGAACGGCCTCCGCGACCGTGTGGTCGTGCAGGTGGACGGGCAGCTGAAGACGGGACGTGACGTCATCGTCGGTGCGCTGCTCGGGGCCGAGGAGTTCGGCTTCGCGACGGCCGCGCTTGTCGTGTCCGGCTGCATCATGATGCGCGTCTGCCACCTCGACACGTGCCCGGTGGGCGTCGCGACGCAGAACCCAGAGCTGCGCGCCCGGTACACGGGACAGGCTGATCACGTCGTCAACTTCTTCGAGTTCGTGGCGCAGGAGGTGCGCGAGTACCTCGCGGAGCTCGGAGTCCGGTCGCTCGACGAGATCATCGGCAAGCGCGAGCTGCTCGAGGTCGACGACGCGATGCACCACTGGAAGACGGAGGGGCTCGACCTCTCACGCGTGCTCACCGGTCACGAATTCGGTGACGCGCCGACTCGCAGCCTCGTCACCCAGGAGCACGAGCTCGACCAGCACTTCGACCAGAAGCTCCTCGAGCTCGCCGAGCAGGCGCTCGAGAACGGCGAGGCCGTCAAGGTGTCGATGGACGTCATCAACACCGACCGGGCCGTCGGCACGATGCTCGGACACCATGTGACGTTGAAGCACGGCGAGCACGGCCTCCCTGCCGGCACGATCGACATCGAGCTGCGCGGGACCGCGGGGCAGTCGCTCGGCGCGTTCCTGCCGAACGGCATCCGCATCCGACTGGTCGGCGACTCGAACGACTACGTCGGCAAGGGACTCAGCGGCGGCGAGGTCATCCTGCGGCCCGACGAGCGCGCGCCGTTCAAGTCGCACGAGAACGTCATCGCCGGCAACGTCATCGGCTACGGCGCCACAAGCGGAACCATGTTCCTCAGTGGTGTCGTGGGGGAGCGCTTCCTGGTTCGGAACTCGGGTGCGACGGCCGTCGCAGAAGCCGTGGGCGACCATGCGCTCGAGTACATGACGGGAGGCCTCGCCGTGATCCTCGGCGAGACCGGCAAGAACTTCGGAGCTGGCATGTCCGGCGGCATCGCCTACGTGCACAAGCTCGACCCGAAGCTCGTGAACCCCGACATGATCTCGACCGGCGAACTCGGCCTGACGACGCTCACCAGCGCCGACGCCGACATCCTCCGCGACATCCTCGAACGGCACTACACGGAGACCGACTCGCAGCTGGCCCGCGAGATGCTGGACGACTTCGCGACAGTGTCGAAGGAATTCACGAAGGTGCTCCCTCGCGACTACGCGAAGGTCACCGAGATCCGCAACGCCGCCATCGAACGTGGTGGCGACCCCGACGACAGTACGACCTGGCACGAGATTCTGGAGGCGACCCGTGGCTGACCCGAGAGGATTCCTCACCAACCGCGAGCGAGAGCTCCCGACGCGCCGCCCGGTCCCCGTGCGGATCATGGACTTCAGCGAGGTCTACGACCCGCAGGAGCCCACGCAGCTCCGCAGGCAGGCGGGCCGCTGCATGGACTGCGGTGTCCCCTTCTGCCACCAGGGCTGCCCGCTCGGCAACATCATTCCCGAGTGGAACGATCTGACCTTCCGCGGAGACATGGCCGGCGCCAGCGAACGCCTGCACGCGACGAACAACTTCCCCGAGTTCACTGGACGCCTGTGCCCGGCGCCGTGCGAATCCTCGTGTGTGCTCGGCATCAACCAGCCGGCCGTGACGATCAAGCGCGTCGAGCAGTCGATCGCCGACACGGCCTTCGCCGAGGGCAACGTGCGTCCGCACCCGCCTGAGCGTCTGACCGGCAAGACGGTCGCCGTGGTTGGCTCGGGGCCGGCTGGACTCGCAGCCGCCCAGCAGCTGACACGTGCGGGACACACCGTCGCGGTCTTCGAGCGCGACGACCGCATCGGCGGACTTCTGCGGTACGGGATCCCCGACTTCAAGATGGAGAAGTCGGTGCTCGACGCACGCCTCTCGCAGATGCGCGCCGAGGGTACGCGCTTCCGCACGGGCATCGAGATCGGGCGCGACATCACCTGGGACAACCTGCGCCAGCGCTACGACGCCGTCGTGGTGTGCACCGGGGCAATGGTCCCGCGCGACCTCCCTGTTCCCGGCCGCGAGCTCAAGGGCGTCCACTACGCGATGAACTTCCTGACGCAGTCGAACCGGGTCGTCGCTGGAGACGACCTCGCGTCGCAGATCCACGCGGAAGACAAGCACGTCATCGTCATCGGCGGCGGTGACACGGGCGCGGACTGCATCGGCACGTCGCACCGCCAGGGCGCGGCCTCCGTGACCAACCTCGCGATCGGCAAGGAGCCGCCGACGGAACGTCCAGCGCACCAGCCGTGGCCGACCACTCCGACCCTGTTCGAGGTATCGACCTCGCACGAGGAGGGCGGAGAGCGCGCATTCCAGGCGTCGACGGTCGAGTTCATCGGGGACGAGTCGGGGCGCGTGCGCGCAATCCGACTCGCCGAGACCGAGTTCCGCGCGGATGGGTCGCGTGGCCCGAAGGCAGGAACCGAGCGCGAGCTCCCCGCCGACCTCGTGCTCCTCGCCATGGGGTTCACGGGACCTGAGCGTCACACGATCGAGCCGCAGCTGCAGCTCCCGTTCACCTCGCACGGCGCACTCGAGCGCACCGCCGAGTACGAGACCGAGCTCCCCGGGGTCTTCGTCGCGGGCGATGCTGGGCGCGGTCAGTCCCTCATCGTGTGGGCGATCGCCGAGGGACGTGCGGCAGCAGCCTCCGTGGACCGGTATCTTGAACAGTCGACGGAGCTTCCCGAGCCGATCCTCGCCACCGAGCGCGCGATCTCGCTCTGATTCCGCCACCACGCGCCGCATGGCGCACCTCAGTTTCGACGAACCGGAGATATGCATGAGTCGTAGAGCGAAGATCGTCGCCACCCTCGGTCCTGCCGTCAATACCCCTGAAGGGATCCGCGCCCTGATCGGGGCTGGCGTGAACGTCACGCGCTTCAACCTCTCGCATGGTGACCACACCGTGCACACCGACAACTACAAGCTCGTGCGGGATGCGGCCGAGGAGCTCGGCGTTCCCGTCGCCATCCTGGTCGACCTGCAGGGCCCGAAGATCCGTCTCGAGAAGTTCGAGGACGGACCCCACGACCTCGCGGTCGGCGACATCTTCAAGATCACGTCCCAGGACGTGCCCGGCACGAAGGACCTCGTCGGCACGACCTACAAGGGCCTGCCCACCGATGTCGCTCCCGGGGACCCGCTCCTCATCGACGACGGGAAGGTGCTCGTGCGCGTCGTGGAGACCGACGGCGTGACCGTCACGACCCGCGTCGAGGTGCCAGGCAAGGTATCGAACAACAAGGGCATCAACCTGCCCGGCGTGGCCGTGAACGTGCCGGCACTCTCCGAGAAGGACGAGGACGACCTCCGCTGGGCCCTGCGCATCGGTGCTGACATCATCGCGCTCTCGTTCGTGCGCGCTGCGGAAGACATCAACCGCGTGCACGCGATCATGGACGAGGAAGGCGTGCGCCTCCCCGTCATCGCGAAGATCGAGAAGCCGCAGGCCGTCGAGAACCTCAACGAGATCGTCGACGCGTTCGATGGCATCATGGTCGCCCGCGGCGACCTCGGCGTGGAGCTTCCGCTCGAGCAGGTCCCGATCGTGCAGAAGAACGCGATCCAGCAGGCCCGCCGCTGGGCGAAGCCCGTCATCGTCGCGACGCAGATGCTCGAGACGATGATCGAGAACCCGCGCCCCACCCGCGCCGAAGCGAGCGACTGCGCGAACGCCGTCCTCGACGGCGCCGACGCGCTCATGCTGTCCGGCGAGACGAGCGTCGGCGCGTTCCCGATCGAGGCGGTGCGCACCATGGCGCGCATCATCGAGTCGACCGAGACGCACGGCCTGGACCGCATCCCGCCGCTTGGCACGAAGCCGTTCACGCAGGGCGGCGCGATCACGCTCGCAGCTTCGGAGGTGGGCGAGTTCCTCAAGGCGAAGTACTACTGCGTGTTCACGGAGTCGGGTGACTCGGTTCGCCGCATGGCGCGCCTGCGCACCGAGATCCCCGTGCTCGGGTTCACCCCGTCGCCGCACATCGCGCGCCGCATGAACCTGTACTGGGGCGTCACGGCAGCCATCGTGGATCGTGTCACGCACACGGACGAGATGATCGGCCAGGTCGACAAGTACCTCATGGAGAACGGCCTCGCGCAGGCGGGCGATGTCGTCGTCGTTGTCGCCGGCATGCCGCCAGGACGCGCCGGCACCACGAACGACCTCCGCGTGCACCGCGTGGGCGTCGACGACGACCGGTCAGTCCCCGCGTACGAGGGCAAGCACACCCGCTGATCGACGGATGCGGCGAGAGGCCAGACAGGACCCCGGTTCTGTCTGGCCTCTCGCCGTCTCAGCTCTCGCCGTCTGGTGGCCAAGAGCGTGTGGGCGCGCGCCAGGTATCGTTTGACCATGTCGACGTCAGAGGCGGGTGCCGCGAGATGAGCCCAGTGCAGGGATCCACTGAGATGGACTTCAGCGATTCGCTGGTCGCCGCAACGGCATGGCGTCCTGACGTCCTCGGCGCCGGGTTCTCCGCGCTTGACCTCCCGCTCAAGCCCGACCATGAGGGCGAAGTGCTCGCCACTCTCGTGCGCGGGCCGAGGGCCGACCGGTTCGCGCGGGGAGCCGCCCGGGGCGCAGACGTGCTGTACGTGCACGGCTGGTCCGACTACTTCTTCCAGAAGCATCACGCCAACTACTGGGCCGGGGAGGGCGCGCGCTTCTTCGCGCTCGACCTCCGGAAGTACGGGCGCAGCCTCCGTGAGCACCAGACGCCCGGATTCGTCACCGACCTCGCGACCTACGATGAAGAGCTCGACCGGGCCCTCGAGGTCATGGGCCACGGTCCAGGGGGACACCGTCGGGGCCGGCACCCGCTCATCCTGATCGGCCATTCCACGGGGGGCCTCACGCTCAGCCTCTGGGCGGACAGGCACCCCGGGCGAGCCGACGCGCTCATCCTCAACAGCCCATGGCTCGAACTGCAGACGCGTGCGGCGGTGCGAACCGCGCTGACGCCGCTCATGACCGTCGCCGCGCAGCTGCGGCCCACGGACACGTTCAACAACATCGACTTCGGCTTCTACACGCGGGCGGTCAAGAAGGAGCTCGGCGGCGAATGGGAGTTCGACGAGCACTGGCGCCCGACGCCGAGCTTCACCGTTCGGGCCGGGTGGCTCAATGCGATCCTCGCGGGGCACGCGGCAGTTGCCGTCGGGCTCGACATCAAGTCACCGGTCCTCACGATGCTCTCGGCGCGCAGCACGCTGTCGCCCATCTGGCATGACTCCATGCGCAGGACCGACTCCGTGCTGCGAGTTGACGACATCGCCAGGCGCTCGCTCAATCTGGGCGACACGGTCACCGTGCGGCGGCTCGACGGCGCCCTGCACGACGTGCTTCTCTCAGCGCCAGAGGTGCGCGCCAAGGCCTTCCAAGCCATGACGACCTGGCTCAAGGGCTACCTGAGCTGATCTGGCTCCGGGAACATCCACGGCGTCACCGCTGTTGGAGCCCGTGTACCCCGAGCCGAAAGGTCAGCATGAGCCGTCTCCTCACGCCCGTCACCCTCCCGACCGTTGAGGGCGACGGTCTTGCCCTGCGCAACGCCACGTTCCTTGCGCCCATGTGCCAGTACTCGGTGACGCAGCGCGACGGCCTCCCGACTTCCTGGCAGCTCGTTCACCTGGGAGCACGGGCCAGCGGCGGCTTCGGGCTGGTCTGGACGGAAGCGACTGCCGTGGTTCCCGAGGGGCGCATCTCGCCGGAGGACACGGGAATCTGGAGTGACGAGCACACCGAAGCGTGGCAGCCGATCGTGGACTTCATCCACTCGCAGGGTGCAGCAGCCGGAATCCAGCTCGCTCACGCGGGCGGGAAGGCATCCACGTACCCGGCGCTTCCAGACGCTGACCGAGGCACGGTTCCGGAGAGCGAAGGCGGATGGACTGCTGAGGCTCCCTCGAGCAGCGACGTCTTCGGGCTCGCGCTGCCAGCTGCGCTGAGCGTGGAGAAGATCGGCGAGCTCGTGACCTCCTGGGGCGTCGCGGCGCGTCGTGCCGACGAGGCAGGCTTCGACGCGCTGCAGATCCACGCCGCGCACGGCTACCTGCTGCACGAGTTCCTCTCTCCGCGCTCCAACCAGCGCGCGGACGAGTACGGGGGACCGTTCGAGAACCGGATCCGCTTCGCCCTCGAGGTCGTGGCCGAAGTGCGTCGCAACTGGCCGGCCGAGAAGCCGCTCGCCATTCGTTTCTCGGGAGAGGACTGGATCGAAGGCGGCTGGACGATCGGTGAGACCGTCGAACTCGCCAAGCGCGTTCACGAGCTCGGCGTCACCGTCTTCGACCTCTCGAGCGGCGGCATCGGTGCATTCACGGGACCCGTCGGCCCCGGGTACCAGGTCACCCTGGCGCGCGCTGTCCGCGAAGCGCTCCCCGCTGCGCGAACCTTCGTGACCGCGGTCGGTCAGATCACCGAGGCCCAGCATGCGGAAGCGATCCTCGTGGCCGGCGACGCCGACGGCATCACGGTCGGGCGGGCCGCGCTCGCCAACCCGAACTGGGCGGTGCACGCGGCCGTCGAGCTTGGTGATGGGCAGGAGGGGCTCGTGGCGCCGCAGTACTGGCGTGCACGGATGGCCTAGACGAGCGAGGAGCCCCGGCGTCTCAGATACCGCGTCGGGTCACGGCTCCTCGCGTGCTCCTCGGTCACCCCTCGCGGTTGTCGAGTCCGCGAGGAGCTGCGTCAGAGTGTCCTTCAGCGCCTCGAGCTCGGGGAGGCTCCACCCGAGTTCGGCGATGACCTTGACGGGCACCTCCTCCGCCTGTGCTCGCAGCTCACGTCCCGCATCAGTGAGCCTGATCTCAACGGCTCGCTCGTCTGCCGGTCGTCGGTGGCGCGTGATGAGGCCCGAGGACTCGAGTCTCTTCACGAGTGGGCTGAGCGTCGCCGGTTCGAGGTGAAGGGCTCTCGCGAGTTGTCCGAGAGTCTGGCCGTCGTTCTCCCAGAGCCCCAACATGACGAGGTACTGGGGATGCGTGAGGCCGAGCGGTTCAAGGATCGGGCGGTACAGCGAGATGACGCTTCGGCTCGCGGCGGCGAGCGCGAAGCAGAGTTGCTTGTCGAGCGCGAGGAGATCCACTCACTCAGCCTAACCGACTTCGCATAGCACCCGAATAGTTAGTACACTAATCATATGCCGAGCGACAGACTCCCGAACCCCTACAAGGGGCAGCCTGGATGGTGGAACCGACTCAATCAGGCGCTCTTTCCCTTCATGGGCCCAGCCCAGGTTGGAACCGGGGGAGTCGCGCGCACCGATCCCGTGCGCGCACCAGCCTCCTGTCGCGATTGCGGACACCCGTATTCCGAGCACGAAGTGCGCCGAGGCGTTGGGGCGAACCAGCCGAGCAGCATCCTCTGCCCGACCCGCTAGCTTCCCGTGCCCGAGAAGGAGACGACCAGCGCCACCACGGCGAGGGCGAGCATCCCCAGGCAGTTCAACCAGAACGCCTGCCCGAGGAAGCGGGCGCGCACATGCGCGACGGCAGCGCAGATGAAGTAGGTGAGCACACCCACGTTCGCCGCACATGCGACTCCCGGCACCCAGAGCCCCGCGACAAGCCCCGTTGCAGCCGTGAGCTTGATGACGACGAGCGTCCACCACCACTCCCGCGGGAATCGGACGCCGTCGAGGCAGTCGCGGATGAACTTGGGCGGCCTGAGCGACATGCCAGCATCAGCAGTGAGCACGGCGGCCAGCACGACAGTTGGCCACCACGGGTCCGGGATCAGTGTCATGACTACTCCTTGCACGCGCAGATCGCAGCAAAGGCGCCGCGAAGATCGGATGAGAGCCCATCGGGATCGGCGGTGCGGCGGGCCGAGGCGGTGAAGAGCAGCCCGACGTACGCGAAGTACAAGGCGCCGGACTTGACCGCCGCCTCGCCGGCGCTCGTGCATCCGCGCTCGGTGATCACCGTGCGAAACTCCTCGGTGAGCCGCGCGGCGAGGTCAGCGAAGAGTCGGGAGTCGTGACCTTCAGAGACGAGGATGGAGGCGTAGACCCGCGCGAGGTCGTCATGCCGCGTGAAGAGGGAGACGAACGGCGCCGTGAGTGCCGCCAGTCGGTCCGGGCATGCGTCGGGCGCTGCGGGGTCCGTGACCGCCGCAACTCGGGGACCGGGGCGATCGGCCATTCGATCGTCATGCTCCGCTTCGATGATCCGATCGAACACCCTGACCAGGAGTGCCTTCTTGTCACCGACTGACATGACGGTCCCAACACTCACTTCGGCCGCGTCGGCGATTCCACGCACAGTGGTGCCAGCGAAGCCTTCCTTATGGAAGAGCTGCTCGGCGGCGTCGATGACGCGAGACCGCGTCAGCTGCTTGGTCTCTGCACGCGTTGTCGACATGCGCCCAGATTACACTGAACTCGTTCACTGAACTCGTTCATTGGTCTGGTCCGTTCAGGAGATGATCGACCCGGCGTACTCGAATCACTCTGCTCACCTGGGGTTCGCTGTCTTCTCGGTTTGCCTCGAAGGTAGGTGCGAAGTATCAGGAAAAAGCCTGGTGGATAACTCGTTTCTGGATCGGTCCGATGCTAGGCTGGTGGTGATCTTGGGGGAGGTTACCGTGGCATCGCAGCAGCAGGAGGCGCATCGTTCGTCGTCAGTGGAGACGGCAGTGGAGACGGCGGTGGTGGATGCGTTGCTTGATGCCCGGGTCCGGCTTTCCGG
>JBQDTF010000019.1:0-73843 GCA_052099095.1 Pseudoclavibacter sp. | reverse complement strand
GGTCTCGTTGACGCGCCTCGCACCGAGCGAGCCGCCGGTCACGAGAAGCGTGCGCCGCGCAGGGTCGAGCCCGAAGAACGAGTTCGCCTCTTCACGCTTCGCGGCGCGGTCGAGGTGCTCGATCTCGGCACGAAGCGGCATGCCGACGGTGACCGCACCACGCAGCGGGGTGCCGTCGAAGGCCACCCCGACGCGCTTCGCCCAGCGCGCGCCGAGCTTGTTCGCCATGCCGGGCAGCGCGTTGGCTTCGTGGACGACGATCGGCACGCGGCCTCTGGCCGCCAGATACGCGGGCGCAGCCGCGTATCCGCCGAAACCGGCGACCGCGTCGATCTCGTGCTCGTCGAGCATCCGCCGGACCGAGGCGACGCTCTCGCGCAGCCGCGGCAGGAAGGTCAGCGCCTGCGCGTTCGGGCGGCGTGGGAACGGCAGCTTCGGGATCGTGAACAGCTCATACCCTCGGGCGGGGACCAGCCTGGCCTCGAGGCCCTCCTTGGTGCCGAGCACGAGGATCTTCGATTCCGGCTCACGGTCGCGCAGTGCGTCAGCGACGGCGAGCAGGGGGTTGACGTGGCCGGCCGTGCCGCCTCCGGCGAGCAGGTAGTTGGTCACGGGCGGGACTCCGATCGCTTGGGGTTGCGGGCGATCGACAAGACTATGCCAATTGCGAAGAGCGTCGTGATGAGGGCGGAGCCGCCCGAGGAGACCAGCGGGAGCGGCACGCCGAGGACGGGCAGGAAGCCGATCACCACGGCGATGTTCACGAACGCCTGGAAGACGAGCCAGGTGGTGACGGCACCGACGATCGTCTTCGCCGTCCAGTCCTCAGCCTCGTGGTAGATGCGCACGAGGACGACGGCAAGCAGCACGAAGACGCCGATGACGATGATCGCTCCGACGAGCCCGAGCTCCTCGCCGATGATGGCGAAGATGAAGTCGTTGTCCGCCTCGGGCAACCAGGACCACTTGGCCTTCGAGTTGCCAAGCCCCGAACCGAACAGGCCACCTGCCGCGAGTGCGTAGAGTCCGTGCGCGCTCTGCCATCCCCAGGTCTCGTAGTCGACGTCGCCACCGAAGAAGTTGGTGATGCGGGCCATTCGGTTGTCGCTGAAGACCGAGAGCAGCAGCGCCGCGGCGACAGCGATAGCGCCAGCGAGCCAGAGGAACTTCGACGCGACTCCGCCGAAGTAGAGCGCGCCGAGCACGAGAGCTCCGACGACGATCATCGTGCCGAGGTCCTTGCTCAGCGCCATGACGCCGAAGCTGAGCCCGAGGACGGGGAGGATCGGAACCGCGACCTCCTTGCCGATGTGCAGCTTTCCCTGCTTCCTGCCGAGGATCAGACCGAGCCAGAGCACAAGCGCGACTTTCAGGGCCTCTGCAGGCTGCATCGTCGTGAAGCCGAGGTCGATCCACGCTCTGTTACCGTTGACGTCGACACCGAGAGGCGTGAAGACCAGCCCCTGGAGGATCACGGCTCCGATGAGAGCGGGCCACGCGATCCGCTTCCAGAAGCGCAGCGGCATCCGAGACGCGAAGAGCATGAGCGGTATGCCGACGAGGGCGAAGAGCGCCTGGCTCTGGAAGCGCGCCGAGACGGCGTTGCCGCCCGCGAACTCCTCCACGGACGAGCTCGAGAGCACCATGACGATGCCGAAGGCGACGAGGAACAGCGTGATCGAGAGCAGGAGCACGAAGTTCCTGTTGACTCCGCGGATGCGCCTGCCGAGCGAGACGACCACGGCGGTCGACGAGCTTTTGCGCGTCGACCCGCCCTGCGCCGCTGCCCTAGTCTGCGTGGGAGTCTGGTTCGGAGGTGAGGTCCGGGGAGCCTTCTGTCTCGGCATGCTGGCCCCCTTCAAGGTGCGACGCGACGGCAAGCGCGAATCGCTGGCCTCGGTCGCTGTAGCTCACGAACTGATCCATGGAAGCGGCTGCGGGCGCGAGCAGCACGGTGTCGCCGTCCTGCGCGAGCCGCGCGGCCTCTGCCACGGCACGTCCCATGATGGAGTCAGTTTCACTCACGTCGATCTCGATGAAGGTGACCTCGGGGGCGTGTTGCGCGAACGCGTCCGCCAGCTCGGACCGCGAGACTCCGAGCGCGACCGCGCCACGCAATCTCCCCGCGTGCTTCGCGACGAGGGGGGCGATGTCGACTCCCTTGAGCAGGCCTCCGACAAGCCACACGACGCTGCGGTGTGCCGCAAGCGACGCATCGGCCGCGTGGACGTTCGTGGCCTTGGAGTCGTCGACCCAGAGCACACCGGCGCGCTCCGCCACGACCTCGTGTCGATGACGGTCGACGGAGAACGTCGAGAGCGCGGCCGAGATCGCATCGACGGGCACCCCGACCGCGCGGACAAGCGCCGCAGCAGCGAGCACGTCCTCCACGAGGTGCTTCGAGGAGAGCCCCCGCAAACGGAGCTCGTCGAGCGTCGTCAGCTCGAGCGCCGTGCGCGCACGGTCATCGAGGAAGGCTCGGTCGACGAGGATGCCATCGACGACCCCGAAGTCGCTCGGACCAGGGACGTCGGTTCCGAAGCCGATCGCGCGACACCCCTCGACGACATCGGCGGCTTCGACGAGCTCGAGCGTCGCCTCGTCGCCCTTGTTGTAGACGCACGCGATCTGGGCACGCTCGTACACGCGGCCCTTCGCCGCCCGGTAGGCGTCGGCCCCGCCGTGCCAGTCGAGGTGGTCGTCGGCGATGTTGAGCACGACGGCGGCATGCGCGGACATGGAGTGCAGGGAGTGCAGCTGGAAGCTGGAGAGCTCGACGACGAGGAGCTGGAACTCGGCTGGATCTCGGAGGACGTCGAGCACCGGCACGCCGATGTTTCCACATGGGGCGGTGCGGATACCCGCCGCGAGTCCCATGTGCGCCGCCAGCTGTGTTGTCGTCGTCTTGCCGTTCGTGCCGGTCACGGCCAGCCACGGCGCGGGCTCTCCGAACTTGTCGCGGAGGCGCCATGCCAGCTCCACGTCTCCCCAGATGGGCGCGTCGAGCGCCTCGGCTGCGAGGATGAGCGGGTGGCTCGGAGCGAACCCTGGGGACGCGACGATGAGGTCGGCGTTGAGGCCCCGCAGAGCCTCGACTGCGGACTCGTCGTGTTCGGCGATCGTGACGGGCACGTCGAGGACCTCGAGGATGCGCTCGCGTTCCTCGTCGCGCGCCTGCGCGATGACGTGCGGCTTGGCGCCCAGCTCGACCAGCGTGTCCGCGACCGAGAACCCGGTCTTGCCGAGGCCGAGGACGGCGACGGCGACGCCGTTCCAGTCGTCGTGCCAGCTTCGCAGCGAGTCGACGTGGCGCGTCACGTCGTGACTCCCCACTCGGCGTAGAAGAGCCCGATGCCGAGCGCGGCGCACAGGCCCGCGATGATCCAGAACCTGACGACGACCGTCGTCTCGGCCCAGCCCTTGAGTTCGAAGTGGTGGTGGATCGGGCTCATGAGGAAGATGCGCTTCCCCTTGGTGAGCTTGAAGTAGATGCGCTGCACGATGACGGAGCCCGTGGTCATGACGAAGAGGCCGCCGATGAGGACGAGCAGGAGCTCGGTGCGCGTGATGATCGCGAATGCAGCGATAGCGCCGCCGAGACCAAGCGAGCCCGTGTCCCCCATGAAGATCTGAGCTGGCGAGGTGTTCCACCACAGGAAGCCGATGAGCGCACCGGCGATGCCCGCCGCCACGATGGCGACGTCGAGCGGCGCGTAGGCCGTGTAGCAGGCTGACTCGAGCGACTCGGCGAGCCGCTCCGTGCCGCACGCCTGGTTGAACTGCCAGTAGGCGATGATGCCGTAGGAGCCGATCGAGATGATCGAAGCGCCCGTGGCGAGGCCATCGAGGCCATCGGTCACGTTCACCGCGTTCGAGGTGGCCGTCGTGATCACGACGATCCAGATGATGAGGGCGACCGTTCCCGCGACGGCACCGAGTGCCATGAAGTCGATCGGCAGGTCGCGGATGAACGAGATGTGCGTCGAGAGCACCGGGACGCCGTCCGGGTTCCGGTACTGCAGGCCGACGACCGCGAAGAGCCCCGCGACGACGACCTGGCCGACGATCTTGGACCATCCGCCGAGCCCAAGGGACTGCTGCTTGCGGACCTTGAGGAAGTCGTCGATGAAGCCGATGACCCCGAGGCCGACCATCATGCCGAGGATGAGGAGCCCAGCGGCGGTGACCTGGTCGCCCGTCGCGAGGGTCGCCACGAAGTAGGCCAGGACTGAGCCGACGATGAAGACGATGCCGCCCATGGTCGCGGTCCCCCGCTTGGAGTGGTGAGCCTCTGGCCCGTCCTCGCGGATGAACTGCCCCCACTCGAGGCGGTGGAAGAGTCGGATGAAGAGGGGTGTCATGAACAGCGTGAACGCCAGACCGACACCACCGGCAATAAGGATCGCAATCACGCGAAGTGCCCCCTGAGGTGCTCGGCGAAACGGTCTCCGAGGTGTCGGAGGCCCGCTGAGTTCGAAGACTTGACGAGCACGAGGTCTCCCGGGCGCGTCTCCCGCACGAGCAGCTCGTAGGCCTCGTCCATGGACTCCACGAAGATGGACTCCCCGTCCCATGACCCCTGGGCGATGGCACCGAGGTGCAGCGCTCGGGCCTCACGGCCGACCACGACGAGCTGATCGATGCCGAGGCGCACGGCGAGGAGCCCGAGCCGATCGTGCTCTTCGATCGAGGAGTCGCCGAGCTCGCTCATGGCGCCGAGGACGGCGACCGTGCGGGACCCGCTCGGGGCGATCTGGGCGATCGTCTTGAGGGCCGCCGCCATGGAATCGGGGCTCGCGTTGTACGCGTCGTTGATCAGGTTGACGGAGCCCGCGTGCTGCAGCTCCATCCGCCACTGCTCGGCTCGCGTCACCCGCTGGAGGGCATCGCGGATCTCCGTGGCTGGCACCCCCTGCGTGTGGGCGGCCGCGGCAGCGGCGAGGGCGTTGGTGACGTGGTGCTCTCCGATGACGCTGAAGCGCACCACGACCGGTTCCTGCGCAGGGAGATGCAAGGTGAACTCGGTGCCGTCGAGGCTCGTCGAGACGTCGCTCGCGCGGACGTCGGCCCGGTCGCTCCTGCCGAACCAGAGCAGGTTCGCCTCGGTCTTGTCCGCCATCGACGCGACACGCGCATCGTCGGCGTTGAGCACCGCGGTGTCGCCCGCGACGAGGCCCTGCACCATCTCGGTCTTCGAGGTCAGCGTGACCTCGATGCCGCCGAACTCGCCCGCGTGCGCGAGTCCGACGGTCAGCACGATGCCGACGTCCGGCTTCGCCATGGCGATGAGCCTGCGGATCTCGCCGGGCGAGCTTGCCCCCATCTCGGCGATGAGCGTCTGTGTGCGCTCCGTGAGCTTCAGGAATGTGAGCGGCGCGCCCACCTCGTTGTTGAAGCTCGCGACGGGCGCGACGGTCTCCCCCCGCGCTTCGAAGATCTCGCGCAGGAGGTTCTTGGTCGTCGTCTTCCCATTGGACCCGGTCACGGCGATCGTCACGAGCTCGCCGCGGGACTTGACTCGCGTCACGACCTCCGTTGCCAGTCGCCCGAGCGCAAGGACGGCGTCATCGACGATGACCTGCGTGACGGGGAGATCGAGCGCGCGCTCGACGAGCAGCAGCGACGCGCCGTTCTCGACGGCCTTCGGCGCGAAGAGGTGCCCATCGGTGACCTCGCCTGGCTTGGCGACGAAGATGTCTCCAGGGCGGATGAGGCGCGAATCGGTGTCGACGGTGCCGGCGAAGGTGCTCTCGAGGGTGTCGCCGCCAGCCGGGCGAGCTTCTCCCCCGGTGATCTCAGCGATCTCACGAAGTCGGAGTTCGATCATCCGCTCACCACCCTGCTTCCCTGAGCGCCGCTCTGGCCTCGTCTCGTGCCGAATACTGGATCTTGCTGCCCGCGACCTCGGTGTAGCTCTCGTGGCCTGGGCCGGCAATGAGGATAGTGTCCTCCGGCCCGGCGAGCGAAACCGCCTTGCGCAGCCCGAGGCTCGCATCCGCGATCTCGTAGAGCTCCCTCTCCGGGTGGCTGGCCCTCGCGCTCTCCACGAGCACGCGCCTGATCTCGTCCGGGTCCTCGGTGCGTGGGTTGTAGTCGGTGATGATGACGACATCGCTGCCCGCTGCCGCGACGCGGGCCATCTCGGGGCGCTTCGTGCGGTCACGGTCGCCGTCGGCGCCGAAGACCATGAGCAGGCGGCCTGTGGTCATCTCGCGGAGCGCCCCGAGGGTCTGCTCGAACGCGTCAGGCGTGTGTCCGTAATCGACGTAGAGGCGCGGCCCCTTGTCGCCGGAGACCAGCTCGAGGCGACCTGGCACGAACGCGTCGATGCCGCCGTCTCGCTCGAGCACCTCGGCGATCTCGCCGAGGTCGTAGCCGGATTCGACGAGCATCGCGATCGCAAGGCCCGCATTGGCAGCGGAGAACCAGCCGGGCATCGGGATGCTCGAGTGCAGGACGCGGTCGTCCGGGCTCGTGAGCGTGAAGCTCGTGCTGCCAGCCTCGCTCCCCGTCACCACCAGGTTCCAGTCGGCGTCGACGCCGGGCTTCGAGGAGATCGTCGTGACCGGGATGCGGGAGTCCTCGACGACGCGTGCGCCCCACTCGGAGTCGAGGGAGACGACTCCGCGACGCGCGCGTTCGGGCGTGAAGAGCTTCAGCTTCTCACCGAAGTACGTCTCGAAGTCTGCATAGTCGTCGAGGTGGTCATGCGAGAGGTTGATGAAGCCGACGACGTCGAACTCGATACCGTCGACCCTGTGCCGCGTCACGGCCTGCGCGGAGACCTCGATGCTGGCAGCGTGGACGCCCACCTCGCGCATCCGGGCGAGCAGGGCGTGGAGCTCGCTGGCCTCCGGGGTCGTCAGGCTCGCCTCGATGCGCTCCTCGCCGATGCGACGCTCGACCGTGGTGGTGAGGCCCGTGACCACGCCGAGCTGCAGCAGGAGGCCGTCGAGGATGTACACGACGGAGGTCTTGCCGTTGGTGCCCGTCACGCCGAAGAGCTTCGGCTGGTCCGGGTCGGTGCGGTAGATCCACGCCGACACATCCCCGAGGGCGAGGCGGGGCTCCTCGGTGACCAGCACGGGAATCCCGAGGTCGCCGGCGAGCTCTGCACCTGCAGCGTCGGTCAGGACCGCGACAGCTCCAGCTTCCTCGGCGTTCGCCGCGTAGGTGGCTCCGTGCACTCGCGCACCCGGCAGGCCAACGTAGAGGTCGCCGGCTTCGACGTCCAGCGATGAGATGGAGACGCCGGTCACCTCGACCTGGTCAACACCCTCGGGGGCGTCGAGTCCGAAGTGCGCGCACAGCTCAGAGAGCGAGCGCGGCACTGGATGGGATGGACGGATGCTTGCTGCGGGCATGACTTCCTGTGCAGTAGTGCGGATCAGAACGTGGTCGGGATGGTCGGCCACGGGCTCGGCGATGGTGCCACCCGGTTGGATTGGAGGACGTACGCCATGACATCGTGCCATGCCGGCGCGGTGGCGGCGCTGCCCCTCATCGTAGTTGGCTTCATGATCGAGACCGTCACGACGTACTTGGGGTCGTCGATGGGGGCGACGCCGGCCATCGATGTCATGAAGCTGCCCTCCACGTACTGGCCCTGGCCGTCCGAGACCTCCGCGGTGCCCGTCTTGATGCCGACGCGGTAGCCGGGGATCGCCACCTCGTTCGCGAGGCTGCCGCTCTGGGCCGTGGCCTCGAGGAGCGTGAGCGTGTCCGCGGCTGCCTGCGCGGACACGACCTGTCGGGCTTCGCCCGGCTCGGTCGCCACGAAGCCATCCTCTGTCTCACAGCCTTCGACGAGCTGGACCGGGAGCCGCTGCCCGCCGTTGGCGATCGTCTGGTATGCGCTCGCCATCTGAGGAGCGGTGACCTCGAGGCCCTGGCCGAACATCGTCGCGTAGTTGGTCTGCGGGTCCCACTCGTCGTACGGGCGAACCGTGCCGGACTCCTCACCGAGGAAGTCGGCCTCGGTGTCGGCGTTGAGCCCGAAGTCGAGCATGTAGCCGTAGCGGTCGGCGGCGCTGAGGCGCTGCCCCATCATGGCGATGCCGATGTTGGAGGAGCGCGTCATGATGCCAGCGGCGGTCCAGCGCTCGTCGCCGTGCGCCCAGTCGTCACCGAAGCTGACGTCCGTCTGCTCGAAGCGGCCGGGAACCGTGATCTGCTCGCTCGGCGTGGAGAGCCCCTTGTCGAAGACCATGGCTGCGGTGAGGGCCTTCATGGTCGAGCCCGGCTCGAAGGGCGCGGTGAAGGCGCGTGAGCCGCGGGCCTCGGTCGCAGTGGCGCCTGGGTCGTTGGGGTCGACAGACGGCCAGTCCACGGCGGCGCGGATCTTGCCGGTGTCGACCTCGGTCACGACGATGTGCCCCCACTGGCCGCCCATCGCCGTGACCTGCTGAGCGAGCACCTGGAGTGCGTAGTACTGCAGGTCGGCGTCGACCGTGAGCTGGAGCGTACCGCCCTGCTTGGCCTCGGTCAGCGTGACCTCGGTGCCGGGGATTCGCACGTTGTCCGCACTGCGCTCGTACGTCTCCTCGCCGTCGATGCCCGCGAGGCAGGTGTTCTCCGAGAGCTCGAGCCCGGCGAGCGGCTCACCGTCTGCGCCGAGGAAGCCCGTGAGGTTTCCAGCCACCTGGCCGTTCGGGTAGACGCGGGCGGCTTCGCGCTTCGGGTAGATCCATGGGATCTCGAGTGCGCGCACCTTCTGGTAGGCCGCGAGCTCGAGCCCACGGCTCAGATATGCGAAGTTGCTGTTCGGGTCGATCGCGAGCGCCCCGTCGACCACGCCGACGAGCTCAGCCTGCTGCTGCCCCGTGATGGCCGCGATCTCGCCGAGCGCCTGGTCCCTGGAGACCGTGGTGATCTTCCCGTCGTCGCCCGTGCGATCGAACTCGTCGACGTTCGCAGGGGCGACCGTCAGGTCGAAGCGATCTGCCGAGTCAGCGAGGATCTCGCCGTTCTTGTCGACGATCGAGCCGCGCTCGCTGAAGATGGTGCTCGAGACGCCCCGTTTCGATTCGGCATCGGCGTTGATGGTCGACGCTGAGACGAGCTGCACGTCGATCAGGCGGACGCCGAAGGCGATGAGGACCGCGGTCACCAAGATGATGACGAGGCCTGCCCTGCGCCTGGACACTTTCGGTGACACGGTGTTCCTCCCCCTTTGGCCGTGCTCGTTGTGGATCTACCTCGTGGAGGGAGAGCGCAGCTCGGTGACCGACGGTACTTCAGGCGCCGCCGCCGACTGCGGTGAAACTCCGTCGGTGCCGGGAGCCGGTGCCGCTGGCTGCGTCACCTCGTTCGTGACGAGCCCCGTGTTGATGGGGGCGGAGGTACCGGTCGAGCTCGCGTCCGTCGCGAGAGAGGCGCTGCCGACCTGCAGGAACGCCTGCGAATCGGTCGGGACCATGCCGAGCTTGGTCGCCTCGACTGCGAGGTTCTGGGCGGAGGACATCGCGCTCAGCTCCTCGAGCGCAGCGGATTCTGCGCGCTGCAGCTCGGTCTGGCTCTGCTCGAGTCCACTGACCTCGTAGGCCCCCTGTGAGATCGCGATGCTCAGCGCGAGCTGCGTGACGAACACGCCAGCGAGGATGCCGAGCGAGATCATGACGGAGCGGAAGCTCCAGAGGCTGCGGATGCGCGGGGCCTCGACGAGTCGCAGCCGTGGGGGCTGGGCCGTCTTCTGGGGAGCCGCCTTCTGGCGACGGGGTGCCGTGGATCCTCGGAGGATGCTCGTTGCTGCCGTCATGCCCGTGGGCTCCTAACTCTGGCCACCGCGCGCAGGCGGACGGGAAGTGCTCGTGGGTTGATCTCGCCTTCGTCGGCTCCCGCGCGCTCGGCTCCGCGCACGAGGCGCTCGAACTCGGGCTTGTGCTCGGGAAGCTCGACCGGCAGGCCGCTCGGGGCGGTCGACGTGGTCCTGGCTTCGAAGAGTCGCTTCACGAAGCGGTCCTCGAGCGATTGGTAGGCCTCGACGACGACGCGGCCGCCGACCGCGACTCGGTCGAGGGCCTGCGGGAGTGCCCGCTCGAGGGCGCCCAGCTCGGCGTTGACCTCGATGCGCAGCGCCTGGAAGACGCGCTTCGCCGGGTGACCCGCATCGCGCTTGGCCGCGGGCGTCGCCCGCTGGAGGACGTCGACGAGCTGCCCCGTCGTCTCGATGGGAGCCTGGGCACGCTCTCGCACGATCCAGCTCGCGTAGCGCGGCGCCAGCTTCTCGTCGCCGTAGCGGTAGAAGAGCTGCTTGAGCTCCTCCTCTCCGTAGGACGCGACGATCTCAGCGGCCGTGACGCCCGTCGTGGCATCCATGCGCATGTCGAGCGGCGCATCCTGAATGTACGAGAAGCCACGGCTCGCCTCGTCCAGCTGCAGCGAGGACACCCCGAGGTCGAACAGGACCGCATCGACGGTGTCGATTCCCAGCTTGTCGAGCGAGGTGTTGAACTCGTCGTAGACGGCGTGCACCAGAGTGACCCGATCGCCGAAGCGCGCGAGCCGGCGGCCAGCGAGGCCGAGGGCCTCCGGGTCGCGATCGAAGCCGACCAGGTGGGCGTTCGGGCAGCGGTCGAGGACCGCCTCGCTGTGCCCTCCCATTCCGAGGGTCGCGTCGACGTAGACGCTGCCCGGGGCTTGAAGCGCCGGAGCGAGGAGCTCGACGCACCGCTCGAGGAGGACTGGCGTGTGCAGTGACGCCGGGTCGCGTTCACCGTCTCCGTCGGGCTGAGCGTTCTCGGTGTTCTGGGTGTTCTCTGTCATGGCTGTCCGGGGTTCCTCCCTGATCACTGATTCCCATCCGTTCTCTCTCCCCGATGAACTGCGCGGGGGGAGCGAAGTGGAGGTTCCTTCTGCCGCCGGGGAAGTGGCTTCAGATGGAGCTCCTGCTGTGCTGCTGTGCTCTGCTGCGAGGGAAGGCGCTTCAGAGCGGAACGGCTGAGAATCGGCGGTCAGGGTCAGAAGAGTCCCGGGATCACCTCCTCGGCGGTCTCGGAGAAGGCGGCCTCGTTGGCCTCGACGTAGGTGTTCCAGGCCTCGGCATCCCAGATCTCAGCGCGAGTACCGGCGCCGATGACCGCGAGTTCGCGGTCGAGTCCGGCGTACTGCCTCAGCTGCTGCGGGATCGTGACGCGGTTTTGCCGGTCAGGAGTCTCCGCGTGCGCACCGGAGAGCAGGAGGCGCAGGTAGTCGCGCGCCTGCTTGCTCGTGACCGGGGCCTGGCGGATGCGGTTGTGCAGCTCCTCGAACTCGCTCGTCGAGAAGACGTAGACGCATCGGTCCTGCCCACGGGTCAGCACGACGCCCTCCGCGAGCTCGTCCCGGAACTTGGCCGGAAGGATGAGCCGCCCCTTCTCATCGAGCTTGGGCGAGTACGTGCCAAGGAACATGCACGCCTCCCTCCCCGTCGCTGAACTCCCACATTCTCCACTTTACTCCACAACCACCCACACATCTACGCATGAGGGCCATTTCGTGCCTGTGAATGCAGAAAGAGGCCAGTAATTTACTGGCCTCAGCGGAGTGGAGGGATGTGGAGCGGTCAGGGGCACTTTTGGGCACAAAAAAACGGGACCGGCCAGGTGGCCGGCCCCGAGGGGTGTGTGGTGTGGTGCGGTGTGGTGTGAGGTGGAGCGCGCGGTGGAGCTACTCCCCCTCGGGCGCTACTCGCCCTGCTGCCGCTTGTCCCAGCGGTTGCCGAGCTTGTCCATGAATGAGCCATCTGACGACTCGCCGCTCTTCGGTGAGGGACGACCTGTCGGCAATGGATCGGACTGCGATGCTGCGCCCTTCGGGGCAGCGAACGCGTAGACCACACCCGCGAGCATCAGGACGAACCCGACGACACCCAGGACGGGGATGTTGGTAGCGACGCCGGCGACGACAACGCCGATGCCGACAGCGACGGACAGAAACGCGACGACGACAGCTCGCGTGGTGACCGCAGCACCGCTTCTCGGCGATGTGGACACCACGTCCGCATCGTTCTGGTAGAAGCTGCGCTCCATCTCATCAAGCAACCGCTGCTCTTGCTCAGATAGTGCCATGTTGACCTCGTGCTCAAGGGGCGATCGGAGCCCCGCTCCGAAGTATTGCGCCCATTGTAGGCGCGCTCACCTGGGTAGAGTGGTGTCGTGTCTGAGAGTTCTGCGCTGTCCTCCAAAGTCCAGCGTCGTCTGGACGCCACAATTGCCGAGAACCTGCGAGTTCTCGGTCCGATCGGCGTCGACGTCCCCGCCTTCCTCGAGCAGGCTGCGACGTTCACGACGGGCGGCAAGCGCCTGCGTGCCTCGTTCTGCGCCGCCGGGTACAGCAGCGCGGCCGGAACGCCCGAGCACCGCGACGCCGTGGTCCTGGCCGCGGCTTCCATCGAGCTCTTCCACGCCGCCGCCCTCGTCCACGACGACATCATCGACCGCTCGGACACGCGCCGCGGGGCCCCCTCCACGCACCGCGTCTTCGCGAAGCACCACCGGGCCTCTGCCTGGGCGGGCGACGAGGAGCACTTCGGGCTCAGCGCAGCCATCCTGCTCGGGGACCTCCTCCTCGTCTGGAGCGACCAGCTGTTCGTGGAGGCCTGCGCACTCGTGCCACCCGAGAACGCCGTGCGCGCTCGGGCGGAGTTCAGCAAGATGCGAGGTGAGGTGACGATCGGCCAGTACCTCGACCTCGTCGAGGAAGTGGCCTGGCCCGTCGTGCCGATCGACGCTCGCGCCTCGAGGGCCCGGACGATCGCGATCTCGAAGTCCGCGAGGTACAGCGTCGAGGAGCCCCTCGTGCTCGGAGCGCTCCTCGGCGGGGCCTCCGATTCGCTCGTCGAGCAGATCCGCGCATTCGGGCTGCCGCTCGGCCTCGCGTTCCAGCTCAGGGACGACGTGCTCGGCGTCTTCGGCGACGAGGCCGTGACCGGCAAGCCGAGCGGGGACGACCTCCGAGAGGGCAAGCGCACGCTCATGATCGCCGCGGCGCAAGAGCTTGCGGCGCCGGGAGATTCAGTGCGCCTGGACGAGCTGCTGGGCGACCAGCGCCTCACGGATGCCGACATCGAGTGGATGCAAGCGCTCATCCGGAACTCGGGTGGCCTGCAGCGCACCGAGGAGCTCATCAGCTCATCGCTCCGCGAGGCCCTGACCGGCCTCGAGCAGCTGGAGCTCGACGCCGCGTCGCGCCAGCTGCTCGAGCAACTCGCTGAACGGACCGCGCACCGAGAGCACTGATCCCCAGGCCCGCGACGATCAGCGGGCCCGAGGCGATCTCCAAGCCAGAGGCTTGGCCAGTGGCCGGCCTAGATGGCGAGCAGCTGCACCGCGTGGCGCACCTGGGTCTTGCGACCCTGGACAAGCGCATCGAGCGGCGCCACACCGAGCGTCTCGTCGACGCTGAGGAGCCACACCATCTGGTCGTGGGCGCTGAGACCAGCATCGCCGAGCAGGAACAGCGTGCCGCGGAGCCCGGCGAGCGGCTCACCGTCCTTGATGAACTCCTGAGGGATGCGCGGCTCGCGTTCGATGCGGAACGACAGCAGCTGCTTGTCCTCGATCAGGGTCGACACACGCCCCGTCGAGACACCGAGCTCGGCAGCGGCCTGGGGAATCGTGTACCACTCGCGGGTACTGAAGACATCACTCACGCCTCACATGGTCGCAGACGCGGCCTGCGGATGCGAGCCCACGCGATTCCTCGGCGCCGTGCGGTGTTTCATCCGAGACGAGCCCACATCGTCGGGCTATCCTGCACGACGTGAGTCCCGTTGGTCCCGACGACATGATCGGCCGTCTGATCGACGGCCGATATCAAGTGCGCTCTCTGATCGCCAAGGGCGGCATGGCTACGGTCTATGTCGCCACTGATCTGCGCCTCGAACGCCGCGTTGCGATCAAGGTGATGCACGACCACCTCGCGGCCGATGAGCGGTTCCGCGAACGGTTCATCCGCGAGGCCCGGTCAGCGGCGAAGATCACGCACCCGAACGTCGTGAACGTCTACGACCAGGGCGACGACGAGGTCTTCGCCTACATGGTGATGGAGTACATCCCAGGCATCACGCTCCGCGATCTCCTCCACGACCATCACAAGCTCACCCCCGAGCAGTCGATCGACGTCATGGACGCTGTCCTCGCGGGCCTCCAGGCTGCGCACAAGCTCGGCATCGTGCATCGCGATCTCAAGCCGGAGAACGTGCTGCTGGCCGACGACGGTCGCATCAAGCTCAGCGACTTCGGTCTGGCGCGGGCCGCGAGTGCCAACACGGCCACGGGTCAGGTCCTGCTCGGCACGATCGCCTACCTCAGCCCCGAGCTGGTCACCAAGGGCACGGCGGATGTCCGCAGCGACATCTACTCGCTCGGCATCATGCTCTTCGAGATGCTGACGGGCGAGCAGCCGTATCGCGGCGACCAGCCCGTCAACATCGCGTACCGCCACGCCAACGAGACCGTTCCGGCGCCGAGCGACGTGAACCCGAACGTTCCCCACGAGCTCGATGAGCTCGTGGCTTGGTCCACGGAGCGAGACCCCGAGCTTCGCCCCGCCGACGCGGGCGTCATGCTCGAAGCCCTTCGCCGCGCGGAGGCCGAGCTCGGCCAGTCCGTGCGCCCGGCCCCCGCCACGGCGGTCCTCGCCACCGCGTCCGACGAGGACATCGAGGACACCGACCCCACAGAGCTCGCGCTCATCACGAGCCAGCTCTCATCCGCATCCTCTCCCCCTGACTACGCGGAAGGGCACGTCGAGCCGTTCGTGCCAGGCTCCGACCCCACGACGGTCAACGCCCCTCTCTTCCCCGAGCAGGACGCGACCGACATCGCCTCGCAGCTTCCTCCCGCCACGACATCGGCTGAGTCCGGTGCGCGCAAGCGGCGCCGATTCGGCGCGGTGGTCGCTGTCCTGCTCGTCGCCATCATCGCCCTCGCAGGCGGCGTGGGCTGGTGGTTCGGCCTCGGGCCAGGCTCGTACGACACGGTCCCCGAGGCGGTCTCGCTCACCCAGGCCGACGCCGAGGCAGCCATCACAGCGGCGGGCTTCACCGTCGGCGAGGTGACCCAGGAGTTCTCACTCGAGGTCGCAGCCGGCACCGTCATGGACATGGACCCGCAGGCGGGAACATCGCTGGCCCCGGAGACCCCGATCTCGCTCGTGGTGTCCGCAGGCCCCGAGATGCTGGAGGTCCCGGACCTCGTCGGCCTCACGCTCTCGGACGCCGAGGGCGCGATCACCGAGGCCGGATTCACCTACGACCCGGCGACGACGCTCCGCCAGTTCTCCGACGAGGAGGCGGACGTCGTCCTCGCTGCGACGGACAACAACGGGTCACCGCTGCCCACGACGCTCGCCGAGGGCCAGCCGATTCGCCTCGTCGCATCCGCCGGTGTCGTCCCAGAGGTCGCCGGCGAGACGGAAGCCAACGCGACCCAGCTGATCGAGGATGCCGGACTCGTCGCGAACGTCTCAAGCCGCGAGTACTCGGCGACGGTCGCGAGCGGCGTCGTCATCGCCTACTCAACGACCACCGACCCGGTCGTGCCGGGCGACACCATCAACATCTCCGTCTCACGGGGCCCAGCCCCGGTGACGCTCCCCGATGTCGTGGGCAAGCCGATCGCCGAGGCCATCTCCCAGCTGGAGGGGCTCGGACTCACCGTCGGCCACAATGTGCCTCCTGGAATCGTCAACGATCCCAACCCCGTCATCAAGTTCGTCGTCTCCACGCAGTCACCAGCGGCTGGCGTCGAAGTCCCCGCCGGTTCGAACGTCACCCTCACCGCGACGGCCACGCTCTAATCGAGCGTGGCCGGGACGGGCACGGAGCCCACCGGTCGTCGACAGGCTGCCGAGCAGCGACAGACTGCCGAGCAGCCACGACGAAGCAGAGGCGCACCCCGTCTCCGGGATGCGCCCCTGCTCTGCTTCAGCGTGCTCAGCGCTTTCCGGCGCGGAGCTCCTCTGCGACGAGGAACGCGAGCTCCAGCGACTGCATGTGGTTGAGGCGGGGATCGCAGAGCGACTCGTAGCGGGTCTCGAGCGTCTTCTCGTCGATCTGCTCCGAACCACCGAGGCACTCGGTGACGTCGTCACCCGTCAGCTCGACGTGGATGCCACCCGGGTGCGTTCCAGCTGCGCGGTGCGCCTCGAAGAAGCCCTTGACCTCGTCGACGACGTCATCGAAGCGACGCGTCTTGTAGCCGTTCGGCGTCGTGATGCCGTTGCCGTGCATCGGGTCGGTGATCCACAGCGGCTGCGCGTCGCTGCTCTTGATGGCCTCGAGCAGCGGCGGAAGCGCGTCCCGGATCTTGCCAGCGCCCATGCGGGTGATGAACGTCAGTCGCCCAGGCTCTCGGTTCGGGTCGATCTTGTCGATGAGCCGCAGCATCGTCTCCGGGGTCGTCGAAGGCCCGAGCTTCACGCCGATCGGGTTCTTCACGCGGCTGAAGAAGTCCACGTGCGCCTCATCCAGGTCACGCGTCCGCTCTCCGATCCAGATGAAGTGCCCTGACGTGTCGTACGGCTGGCCCGTGCGCGAGTCGATGCGCGTCATGGGGCGCTCGTAGTCCATGAGGAGGCCCTCGTGGCCCACGAAGAACTCGACGTCGCGGAGTGCGTAGAAGTCGGCACCGGCCGCGGCCATGAAGCGCACAGCACGGTCGATCTCCGCGGCGAGCTGCTCGTAGCGCGCGTTTGCCGGGTTCGCGGCGAAGCCCTGATTCCACGAGTGCACCTCGCGGAGGTCAGCGAAGCCGCCCGTCGTGAACGCGCGGACGAGGTTCAGCGTCGACGCCGCCGTGTGGTAGCCACGGAGCATGCGCTCGGGGTCGGGCGTACGTCCCTCGACGGTGAAGTCGAAGTCGTTGACGATGTCGCCGCGGTATGCCGGCAGGGTCACGTCGCCGCGAGTCTCGTTGTCGCTCGAGCGGGGCTTGGCGAACTGGCCGGCCATGCGGCCCATCTTGACGACGGGCATCGAGGCACCGTAGGTCAGGACGACGGCCATCTGCAGGATCGTGCGCACGCGCGCGCGGATCTTGTCGGCGGTCGCACCCGCGAAGGTCTCAGCGCAGTCGCCACCCTGAAGGACAAACGCCTGCCCTGCGGCTGCCGTCGCGATGCGGTCGCGCAGCCTGTCGACCTCGCCAGCGAAGACGAGCGGCGGCAGGGATGCGAGCTCACCGGAGACGCTCGCGACCTTCGTCGCGTCGCCCCATTGCGGCTGCTGCCTGATCGGCAGGTCGCGCCAGGCGTCGAGGCCCTCGAGCACGCCGGGGGGCGTCGGGATCGACTCTGTGCGGGTGGAAGTGAATTCGCTCATGCTCGCTTCTCTGATCTCATGTCTCTGATCTCATGCTGGCAGCTCATGCGCTGCAGCGCTGGTGGTTCTGAATCTCACGCTGAACGGCCCCGACATTACTCGGAGCCGCTCGCGCTGTGCTCGTGTGATCGCTCAGGGCTTGTGCCCGGGCCGTCTCGGCCAGGCTAGGACTTCTGCGCGGCGGCGAGCGCCTTGGCCTCTGCGTCCATCTTGCTGCGAATGGACGACGCATAGATGTCGCGATAGTCCTGGTTGCTGAGCGCGTGCAGCTCGCTCATGATCTCGTCCGTGATCGAACGGAGCACGAACCGGTCAGCGGCCATGCCCTCATAGCGCGTGAACGTCAGCGGCTCACCGAAGACCATCCCGACCTTGCGGAGGCGCGGCACCTTCGCACCGATCGGCAGCACACGCTCGGTGTCGACCATGACGACGGGCACGACCGTGACCGGCTTGTCAGCCTGCATGATCATGCGAGCGATGCCCGTGCGACCGCGGAACATGCGAGCGTCCGGGCTGCGCGTGCCCTCTGGATAGATGCCGAGCACCTTGCCCTCGCTCAGCACACGGAGGCCCGTCTGCAGGGACGCCTCGCTGGCGGCTCCGCCACCGCGATCGATCGGGAGCATCCCCGTCGACTTGAAGAACTGGGCGGTCAGCCACCCCTTGATCCCTGTTCCCGTGAAGTACTCCTTCTTCGCCAGGAAGTAGACACGACGGTCGATCGACAGCGGCATGAAGAACGAGTCGATCACCGAGAGGTGGTTCGATGCCAGGATGACCGGCCCCTTGGCGGGGATGTTCTCGACGCCTCGCACCCAGGGGCGGAAGGTTCCGCGCACCAAGGGACCTGCGAAGAGATGCTTGAGCACCCAATACAACATGCGTGGCCTCCCGATAGGCGATGGCACATCAGTGTACTCGGGACATGCCAGCCTCGTTGCGACGCTCGCCGTGTCCGGAACGGTAGGGTTGATGACCACTGAACGTGAATCCGGAGACCTCCGGCCGATGGACGTTCAGGCGGCTCACGACCAGGACCACACTCAGGAGTTGCAATGAAGCTATCCGAGACCCCCGCCGTAGTCAGCCCGGAGCCGAGCTGGAACACCACAGACCTGCTCCAGTACCGACTGCGTGAATCGCCGGATCTCGCCCTATTCGCTCTGCCGGAAGGCGACCGGTGGCGCGACGTCTCCGTCAGGGACTTCCACGCCAAGGTGAACGACCTCGCCAAGGGGTTCGTGGCGGCAGGCATCGAGCCAGGCGAACGCATCGCGTTCGTCGCGAAGACGAACTACGAGTGGACGCTCGTCGACTTCGCCCTCTGGTACGCCGGAGCCGTCATGGTTCCCGTCTACGAGACGAGCTCGTCAGCGCAGATCGAGTGGATGCTCCAAGACTCCGAAGCAGTCGGCATCATCTCCGAGCTCCCAGAGCACGACGACAAGCTCGACGAGATCGCCGACACCGTCTCGACGCTGCGTGTGCGCTACGCCCTGCACGCGGGAGCCATCGACGAGCTCATCCGCCTCGGGGCCGGCGTCGAGGACGCAGAGATCGAACGCCGACGAGGCATCGCGAGCGGCGAGGACATCGCCACGCTCATCTACACCTCGGGCTCCACGGGACGCCCGAAGGGCTGCGTCATCACGCATTCGAACTTCGTCGAGCTCTGCCGGAACGTGAAGGACCCGCTCGGCGCGCTCATCTACTCGGGCGCATCCACCGTGCTCTTCATCACGCTCGCGCACATCTTCGCTCGCTTCATCTCGGTGCTCTGCATCTACGGCGGTGTGAAGGTCGGCCACCAGCACGACACCTCGAAGCTCGTGGAATCGCTCGGCACCTTCCACCCGACCTTCCTCCTCGCGGTCCCGCGCGTGTTCGAGAAGGTCTACAACTCGGCGGAGCAGAAGGCAGAGGCGGGTGGCCGCGGCAAGATCTTCCGGAAGGCGGCCGACGTCGCCGTGCGCTACTCGGAGTCGCAGGACGCGGGTCGAACGCCGCTCGTGCTCGGACTCCAGTACAAGCTCTTCGACAAGCTCGTCTACTCGAAGCTGCGCGAGGTCATGGGCGGCCGTGTGCAGCACGCCGTCTCCGGCTCGGCACCGCTCGGTGCCAGGCTCGGTCACTTCTACCGTGCCATCGGCGTGAACATCCTCGAGGGCTACGGCCTCACCGAGACCACGGCACCGGCTTCCGTGAACCTCGCCGAGAAGTCGAAGATCGGCACGGTCGGACCTGCGCTTCCGGGCGTCGCCGTCCGTACCGACGAGAACGGCGAACTCCAGGTCAAGGGCATCAACGTCTTCCGGGAGTACTGGAAGAACCCAGAGGCAACAGCCGCCGCGTTCGATGGCGAGTGGTTCAAGACCGGTGACCTCGGATCGATCGACGATGACGGGTACATCACCGTCACGGGCCGCATCAAGGAGATCATCGTCACGTCCGGTGGGAAGAACGTCTCGCCCGCGGCACTCGAGGACCCGATCCGCGCAGACCCGCTTGTCGGGCAGATCGTGGTCGTCGGTGACCAGCGCCCGTTCATCTCGGCCCTCGTCACGCTCGACCCAGAGATGCTGAAGACCTGGCTGTCCAACAACGGCGAGGACCCGAGCATCTCCGTCGCTCAAGCAGCTGAGCACCCCAAGGTGCTCGCCGAGATCCAGCACGCCGTCGACCGTGCCAACACGCGCGTCTCGCGGGCCGAATCGATCCGCAAGTTCGTCGTGCTGGATGGAGAGTTCACGGAGGCAGACGGCACGCTCACCCCGAAGATGTCGATCAAGCGCCACGTGATCCTCGAAAAGTACCGAGGCGTCATCGAGGGCATCTACAACGCCGCCCCCGCGACGCAGGGCATCACCCTCAAGTAGCGCGGGCGACTCGCCGGCCTCAGCCAGCGCGTTCGGTCAGCCTCGTCAGCGAGACGAGCGACCGAACGCGCTGGCTTTCGCCGTGCCGGCGCTCGACCCGGCAGCGGATGGTGTCGCCGGCGCGAACCACTCGCTGCCGCGGATCTCGCGCATGGCTGCCTTGCGGTGCTCCGGGGCGAGCGTGTCGATGTAGACGACGCCCTTGAGATGGTCGGTCTCGTGCTGCAGCATCTGCGCCATGAGGCCAGACCCCTCGAGCACGACGGGCTCACCATCGAGGTCGATGCCGGTAACCCTCGCGTGCTCGTACCTCGGTGTCTTGTTCCACAGGCCCGGCACCGAAAGGCAGCCTTCGTCGATCTCCTCGAGTTCACCCCAGGCGCTGTCGAGCACGGGGTTGAGGACGTAGCCGGTCTCGCCGTCGATGTTGTATGAGAAGGCCGCGAGTCCGACGCCGATCTGCGGGGCCGCGACCCCCGCCCTTCCCTCGAGCGCCGTCGTGTCCAGCAGGTCGGTCACCAGGCTCCGGATGCGGTCGTCCACGACCGTGATCTGCTCGACGGGCGTGCGAAGCACCGGGTCACCGTAGAAGCGGATGGGTCGAACGGTCACAGTTCCTCCTCGGCGCGCAGCAGCGCGTTCTCGACCACCTCGCTAGCTGCGGGGTGAGGCCAGTACTGGCCGCGCGCGAGGCCCCTGATGGAGTGCCCGAAGCTCGATGCGAGCACGAGGGGCTGGAGCAGGACCGCCGCGTCGGGGCCGACGATGTGCGCCCCGAGGATGGTCGCGCTTCCACGCGCGATGACGAGTTTACAGAAGCTGCGCGTGTCTTCGAGCGCCCAGCCCCAGGCGGTGGAGCCGTACTCGTGCACCACCTCGAACGCGTCGTAGCCGAGCTGTTCGGCCCGCTCGAGTGTGACCCCGAAGCTCGCGATCTGGGGTTCCGTGAAGACGACGTCTGGCACGGGCCCGAGCGTGTTCTTCATGAGGCGGCGCCCCGGTTCGACGGCGATATTGTGGGCGACGACCCTCGCCTCGTGGTTCGCGACGTGCTTGAGCTGGTGCTCCGAGTCGATGTCCCCGAGTGCGAAGACTCCGGGAACCTGGTGCCCGTCTCGGAGGACCCGCTGGTAGGCGTCGACGCGCAGTCGCCCGTCATCGTGGTGGTCGAACCCCACTTCGTACGTGCCGAGCGTGTCGGTGTTCGGGATGCGCCCGATCGCGACGAGCACGGCGTCGACCTCGATCCGCTCACCCGCGCTCGTCGTGAGCGTCGCTGTGCCAGCCTCCTCGGAGAAGCCGACGACCGCCGTGTCGGTCTCGACCCGCCACCGCTCGCGGGCGGCGTCGGTGAACGTCGCGGCCACGTCCGCATCGAGCGAGGAGAGGACCCGACCGCGCACGAGCTGCGTGACCTCGGAGCCGAACGCGTTGAAGACGTGGGCGAACTCCGACGCGATGGACCCTCCCCCGATGATCGCAAGGCGGCGAGGAACGTCGTCGACACGCATGATCGTGTCCGAGGTGTGCACGAGCGGCGAATCGTGCGGGATCACGTCGTGCCGACGCGCGCGGCTCCCCGCGGCGATGACCAGCGTGTCGGCGCTCAGTCGCCGCCCTGACGCGGTCACCACTTCGCGGTCGCCGAGCATCTCGACGCGTTCGCGGACGAGCGTGACGCGAGGATTTCCGCTCTCGCGGTAGTGCTCACCGCTCTCGCTGATGTGGTCGATGCGCCCGAAGACCCGGTCGCGAACCTCGGGCCACGACGGACGAAGCCGCACATCGTGCACGCCGAGGCGCTCCGCGTCCCGCGCATTTCGAACCACGTCTGCGACGTGCACGAACATCTTCGTGGGGATGCACCCCACGTTGAGGCAGGTTCCGCCGAAGTGCGCGCCGTCGTCGATGATCGCTGTCGTCGGCCCAGCCTCATCCGCTGGTGGGAGCGTGTTCCCAGACCCGGCCCCGATGATGATGAGGCCGAAATGCTCGACGTCTGGCCGCTCAGTCATCTGCGCTCTCAGGCCCTGGGCGAACGACAACGAGGAGGTCGCCGTTGCCGACCTCGAGCGGCGAGGAGATCGCCAGGCGTTCGACGGTGCCAGCCACGGGTGCCGTGATGCCTGCCTCCATCTTCATCGCCTCGATCGTCGCGACCGTCTGTCCCTGGGCGACGCGCTCGCCGACCTCGACGCGGAGCGTGACGACGCCGGAGAACGGTGCCGCGACGTGACCCGGATTGCCGCTGTCCGCCTTCTCTCGCTCGATCGTGTCGACCTTGATGCTCCGGTCGCGCACGAAGACGGGGCGCAGCTGGCCGTTGAGCGTGGCCATGACCGTGCGCATGCCATCCGCGTCCGGTTCGCCGATGGCTTCCAGTCCAACGAAGAGCTGAACGCCCTTGCCGATGTGGATGACGTGCTCCTCGCCGGGCTCGAGCCCGTACAGGTAGTCAAGGGTGTCCAGCACGGAGAGGTCGCCGAACAGGCGGACCGTGTCCTCGTAGCTCGCTGTCGGCTGCGGGAAGAGCAGGCGATTGAGCGTGCGCCTGCGCTCCAGGCTCTCGCCCGCGAGGCCTGCCTCGTCGGCGGCAGAGAGGGGCGTGACCTCGATCTTCACGTCGCGGCCCTCGAGCACCTTGCTCCTGAAGGGCTCCGGCCAGCCGTTCGGCAGCTCTCCGAGCTCACCCGCCATGAACCCGATGACCGAGTCCGGGATGTCGTACTTGCCCGGGTTCTCGGCGAAGTCCGCCGGGTCGGCACCAACTGCCACGAGGTGGAGGGCGAGATCGCCGACGACTTTCGACGACGGCGTGACCTTCGGGATGCGGCCGAGGATCGTGTCTGCGGCGTCGTACATGTCCTCGATGCGCTCGAACTGGTCAGCGAGGCCGAGAGCGATCGCCTGCTGCCGGAGGTTCGAGAGCTGACCGCCAGGGATCTCGTGCTTGTAGACGCGACCCGTCGGCCCTGGCAAGCCCGACTCGAAGGGACGGTAGACCAGGCGGACGGCCTCCCAGTAGGGCTCGAGGTCCGTCACGTTGGTGAGGCTGATGCCGGTATCGCGTTCGGTGTGCTCGAGTGAGGCGACGAGCGCCGAGAGGCTCGCCTGGCTCGTCGTACCCGACATCGGCGCGCTCGCGACATCGACAGCGTCGACGCCAGCCTCGCTCGCGGCGAGAAGCGTCGCGAGCTGCCCGCCAGCCGTATCGTGCGTGTGCAGGTGCACCGGCAGGTCGAAGCGCTCCCGGAGAGCGGTCACGAGCTTCGCGGCGGCCTGCGGACGCAGAAGTCCAGCCATGTCCTTGATGGCGATGATGTGTGCGCCGGCATCCACGATCTGCTCCGCGAGGCGCAGGTAGTAGTCGAGCGTGTAGAACGGCTCGTTCGGGTCAGCGAGGTTGCCCGTGTAGCAGAGCGCGACCTCGGCGACCGCTGTCCCCGTCTCGAGCACCGCATCGACGGCGGGCCGCATCTGCGACACGTCGTTGAGTGCGTCGAAGATGCGGAAGATGTCGACGCCCGTCGCGGTGGCCTCGTGCACGAAGGCCTTCGTGACGGCCTCGGGGTACGGCGTGTAGCCGACCGTGTTGCGGCCGCGCAGCAGCATCTGGAGCGGGATGTTCGGCACGGCCTCGCGAAGGCTCGCGAGGCGTTCCCACGGCTCCTCGCCGAGGAAGCGGAGCGCCACATCGTACGTGGCACCTCCCCAGGCCTCGATCGAGAGCAGCTCGGGTGTGAGCCTCGCCAGGTACGGAGCCGCAGTCACGAGGTCGCGGGTGCGCACCCTGGTCGCGAGGAGCGACTGGTGCGCGTCACGGAAGGTCGTGTCGGTCACCGCGAGGCGGCGCTCTGAGCGCAGCCGCGTCGCAAACTCCGCGGGCCCCAGATCGAGGAGCTCTTGGCGCCGTCCGGCGGGCAGTGGCAGCGCGTGGTCGAGCGCTGGCAGCTTGGTGCGCGGCTCGACGGAGGTCGGTCTGGCTCCGTGCGGTGCGTTGACGGTGACGTCGGCGAGCCAGTTGACGATCTTCGTGCCCCGGTCCCCCGGTCGACGGTACTCGAGCAGCCCCGGGCGCTTCTCGATGAAGTCCGTGGCGACGTCGCCGCGCTGGAAGTCGGGGTCGTCGAGCACACCGAGGAGGAATGGGATGTTCGTGGCGACGCCTCGGATGCGGAACTCGGAGAGGGCACGACGCGCACGCCTCACCGCAGCCGGGAAGTCACGACCGCGAGCGGTGAGCTTCATGAGCATCGAGTCGAAGTGCGGCAGCACCTCAGCGCCGGTCGCGATCGTGCCGCCGTCGATGCGGATGCCAGAGCCTCCCGCGGAGCGGTAGGTCGTGATCACGCCGGTGTCCGGTCGGAAGCCCTGCGAAGGATCCTCCGTCGTGATGCGGCACTGCAGCGCGAAGCCGTGCAGCTCGAGCTCATGCTGCTCGAGGCCCATGTCGCTCAGCCGTTCGCCGGAGGCGACTCGCATCTGCGCCTGCACGAGGTCGACGTCGGTGACCTCCTCGGTCACGGTGTGCTCGACCTGGATGCGCGGGTTCATCTCGATGAAGACATGCTGACCCGCTCGCGGGCCCGCGGTGTCGAGGAGGAACTCGACGGTACCGGCGTTGACGTAGTCGATCGACTTCGCGAAGGCGACCGCATCGGCATAGAGCCTCTCCCTCACGTCCTGGGAGAGGTTCGGAGCCGGCGCGATCTCAACGACCTTCTGGTGGCGGCGCTGGACGCTGCAGTCGCGTTCGAAGAGCTGGACGATGTTGCCGTGCTCATCGGCCAGGATCTGCACCTCGATGTGGCGAGGACGCAGCACGGCCTGCTCGAGGAACATGGTCGGGTCGCCGAACGCGCTGTCTGCCTCCTTCATCGCCGACTCGAGTGCCTCACGGAGGTCCTCGGCTCGCTCGACACGACGCATGCCGCGTCCCCCACCGCCGGCAACCGCCTTCGCGAAGATCGGGAAGCCGATCTCGTCTGCCGCTGCGAGCAGCTCGTCGAGGTCGGTGGACGGCTCGCTCGAGGCGAGGACGGGAACCCCCGCCGCGATGGCCTGGTGCTTGGCCGTGACCTTGTTGCCCGCGGACTCGAGCACACGAGGCGGCGGGCCGATGAACTTGATGCCGGCTGCCTCAGCCGCGCGTGCCAGTTCAGGGTTCTCGCTCAGGAAGCCGTAGCCGGGGTAGATCGCGTCCGCGCCAGATTCCTTCGCGACTCGAAGGATCTCGGCGACGTCGAGATACGCGCGGACGGGCTGGCCGATGGTGCCGATCTGGTACGCCTCGTCAGCCTTCAGGCGGTGGAGGGAGTTGCGGTCCTCGTACGGGTACACCGCGACCGTCCGTGCTCCGAGCTCGACTGCAGCGCGGAATGCGCGAATCGCGATCTCGCCTCGATTCGCGACCAGGATCTTCTTGAACACCGGTGTTCCACCTTCCGACAACAACGACAGGGGCTTGCAGCAACGTGACGCCAAGCCTAGTGAATGTAGCCTGGTCAGGTGTTCGTCCTCAGCATCAGTTCTCTCAAGGGCGGCGTCGGCAAGACCACGGTGACCCTTGGCCTCGCTTCCGCCGCGTGGGCCCGCGGGCTCAGAACCCTCGTCGTCGACCTCGATCCCCAGTCGGACGTGTCGACGGGCCTCGACGCGCGCGCGCAGGACGGGGCCACGATCGCCGACGTCCTCCGGTCTCCCAAGCCGAGCACCGTGAGGGCCGCGATCGCCCGCTCCTCGTGGGGCGAAGGCACCCACGGCGTGATCGACCTCATGGTCGGCAGCCCTGCCGCGCTGAGCTTCGACACCCCGAATCCATCGATCCGGGAGATCTGGCGCCTCGAGGAGGCGCTGGCCGTCGTGGAAGCGGACTACGACCTCGTCCTCATCGACTGCCCGCCATCCCTCAACGCACTCACGAGGACGGCCTGGGCCGCCTCGGACCGAGTGGCCGTCGTCACCGAACCCGGACTGTTCTCCGTCGCGGCCGCCGACCGCGCGCTCCGTGCCGTGGACGAGATCCGGCGCGAGCTGTCACCAAGGCTCCAACCGCTCGGCATCATCGTCAACAGAGCGAAGCACCAGTCGATCGAGCACCAGTTCAGACTCGGCGAGCTCCGTGACATGTTCGGGCCCCTTGTCCTCTCGCCAGCGCTGCCTGAGCGCACGTCGCTCCAGCAGGCGCAGGGAGCGGCGAAGCCGGTCCACCTCTGGCCCGGCAGCTCGGCTGAGGAGATGGCGGCGAGCTTCGACACGCTCCTCGAGCGCGTCATGCGCGCTGGCCGTCTCGGCTCCTATGCCGAGCCCGCCGGAGCAGACGACGAAGCCCCGACGACGCGAGGGCGTCAGCGGGGCCGGTCGAGCAAGTAGCGCCTCGCCCCTAGCTTGCGCGGCTGGCGCGGCGGGCTGCGAGCTCGTCGACAGGGTCGAGCGTCTGCTGCTCGAAGTCGACGAGCGTCGACTCGACCTCGCGAAGCACCTGGCCGACGAAGATTCCGAAGACTCCCTGGCCGCGGTGCACCAGGTCGATGACCTGGTCGTTCGACGTGCACAGGTACACGCTCGCACCGTCCGACATGAGGGTCGTCTGCGCGAGGTCGACGACGCCGGTCTCGTGCAGCTGGTCGACCGCCGTGCGGATCTGCTGCAGCGAGATGCCGGTCTCGAGCAGTCGCTTCACGAGCTTGAGCACGAGGATGTCGCGGAACGAGTAGAGGCGCTGCGAACCGGAGCCCTTGGCCCCGCGAACGGTCGGCTCGACAAGGCCGGTGCGGGCCCAGTAGTCGAGCTGCCGGTAGGTGATGCCGGCTGCGCGCGCGGCAACGGCGCCGCGGTACCCGGAGCCCGGATCGAGATCCGGGATGCCGTCGGTGAAGACCAACTCGCCGCCGGTTGGCGCGTCGCCCTGTCCCTGCTCGCTCATGCCTGCACCTTTCACACGTTTTCGACTGGCTCAGCGCCCAGCTGCGCTGGGGGCATAAGCACTGGGGCCTACCACAAGGGAACTTGAAGGAAGTCCCGAGCCGTCTTGGTCGATTCTATTGGAGCGCATGCCACTCGGCTACTTCCGAACGACAACGATGTGATCCTGACCCGGACTCGCCCCGGATTTCGGGCATCCACGGGGGCATCGCGGCGTGTCGCAACAGGAATTCTCCCAAGCGAAATCCACTTGAGGTTCAAGTGGAGGATGAACCTACCTGCGACCCCGGACGGCCTGACGGATGAGCGACCTGCGGACGGACTCGAGGTACTCGGCGAGCTCGTTCGCCCGCTCGGTGGCCTCGTCGCCGGAGCGCGAGCGCCTGGAGCTGGTGGAGAGCGCCTGCTCGATGAGTCCGAACTCGTGGTGAGCGGCCGCCCTGAACGGCCTGAGGTGGCGAGGCTCGATGCCGACCTTCTCGAGTTCGACCAGCGTGCTCAGCATTGTGAGTTCGTCGTCCTGGTACCGACTCGCCGCCGGGATGAGCCCGGCGCTGACGGCCTGCTCGAGAAGCGCCGGCTTTGCGCCGGATCGTTCGAGGAGCTGTGCCCGGTCGAGCACGGTGCCGGCTGCCAGCATCGTCTGCCGTTGCGGGGCCCTCGAACCCGGGAGTTCTGGTTCGAGCCCACGGTCGAGCGCATCGAAGTACTCGGCGATGACCTTGAGGGGCAGGTACAGGTCGCGCTGCATTGTGAGCACCTCGCGCAGACGCGCGACGTCGCTCGCGGAGAACTTGCGGTAGCCCTTCGGCGTGCGCTCCGGGTGCACGAGCCCCTTGTCCTCGAGGAAACGGAGCTTGGAGGGGCTCAGCTCAGGGAACTCGACGTTCAGGCGCTGGAGGACCTGACCGATGCTGAGCGTGCGACCCTGCCCCCGGGAAGAAGCCGCCGCGAAAGCGGCCACGATCAGTTCCCGGCAGACGCTGAGGTCAGGCTGGTGTCGAGCGGCGAGCTGTAGAAGGTGAGACGGAACTTGCCGACCTGCACCTCTCCGCCGTTGGTGAGCACGGCCGAGTTGATGCGCTCACCGTTGTAGTACGTGCCGTTGAGCGAACCCAGGTCGCGCATGTGGAACTCTCGGCCGTGCCTCGTGAACTCCGCGTGACGGCGGGAGACGGTGACGTCGTCGAGGAAGATCTCGGCATTCGGGTGCCGACCTGCCACCTGCAGATCGGTGTCGAGCAGGAACCTGGCCCCGACGTTCGAGCCCCTGCGCACGATCAGGAGAGCCGAGCCGGAGGGAAGTGCGCTGATGGACTCCATCTCCTCCTTCGAGACGCCGCCGGCGATGAGCGCGGCGAGCTGCGCACTGAAATCGCCCGTAAACGACATCGTCGAAGACTGCGTCTGCTCATCGACAACGCCGTCGCCTTCGGGGGTCCGCGCTTCAGCGTCAGAACCAGCCATATTTGCCTCCTCGAGTCGGTGCTCAAGCGTAGCGGAATCGGGGGTGCCCGAATTCCGGTCGGTTAACTGCAGGAGCACCGCCAGCCATTCTGCGTCAGACGACTGAGTGTTGTCGAAACGAGGGGGAAGATCGCTCGGTTTTTTCACCCTCGGCGTACACTTCCGGGGTGCTAGACCTGTCTCCTTCCGGCGATCGCGCTGACTTCGACGACCGTTACGGCGGTGATCCCATCGCGCGCATGCGTGAGCGAAAGTCCGAGCCGCTGACGCGCAAGGTGCCCATGGCGAGCGGCATGTGGCTCGAGGACGCGGCAACCGGCTTCTACGGACGCCTCGCATCCGCGAACAAGCAGATCGTCACGCTGCAGGACTTCGACGGGCAGCGCAAGGCGTTCCCGGCCGATTCGATCTTCCTCCTGGAGGACGAGCCGGTGCTCCTCGGTCCTCCTGCAGCGAAGCAGCCCGCTGGACGAGCGCGCAGCGCGTCGGGCTCATTCCATGTGGCCGACGCCAAGGCCCGCACGGCCAGGGCAGGACGCATCTTCGTGGAGGGCAAGCACGACGCCGAGCTGGTCGAGAAGGTGTGGGGCCACGACCTCCGTATCGATGGCGTCGTCGTCGAGTTCCTGCAGGGCGCCGATCACCTCGCGGAGGTGCTCACGGTCTTCGGACCCAGCCAGACACGACGCGTCGGCGTGCTCCTCGACCACCTCGTGAAGGGCTCGAAGGAGCAGCGGATCGCGGACGACATCACGAAGCGCTTCGGCGCGTCTCATGTCCGCGTCGTCGGACACCCGTACGTCGACGTCTGGCAGTCGGTCAAGCCTGAGCGGCTCGGCCTGCAGGCGTGGCCCGTCATTCCGCGCGGACAGGACTGGAAGAAGGGCATCTGCCGGGCGCTCGGCTGGCCAGCGGACGAGCAGGCGGACACCGCGCGGGCCTGGCAGCGCATCCTCGAGCGGGTCCGCGACTACCGCGACCTCGAGCCGTCGTTGCTCGGGCGGGTCGAGGAGCTCATCGACTTCGTCACGGAGCCCGGCGGCGCAGGTACCTGACCGCGTACACAGCACCCGCCGCGACGTGGAGCACCGTGCCGATCAGGAGCATCCACCACGTGATGGCGCGCAGCGGCTCAGCTGGCACCTGGGCGGCGTAGGAGAGCAGATGCAGCGGCATCGCCACCATGATGAACGCAGATCTGGCCTTGCCGAGCAGGTTGACGCGGCCCTCCCTGACACGCTCGAGGCGCGCGAGCCCGATGACGAGCAGCGCGGCGTCGCACAGGAAGATCGTGATCAGCACGAACCAGGGGAAGTAGCCGAGGAGCGCCAGGCCGAGCCCGATGATGATGATGCCGAGGCGGTCGGCGACGGGGTCGAGGATCTCGCCGACGCGGGAGACCTGGCCGAGGCGCCGCGCGAGGAACCCATCGATCCAGTCGGTCGCGCCGAACGCCGCCAGGCTGAGGGTGGCCGCGAGCTCCCGTCCCTCGGCAGCAAGCCAGATGGTCAGCGGGACGAAGATGAGCAGCCGTGCCACCGAGATGGCGTTGGGAAGCGTCGCCCACCGCATCGGAGCCTCCTGCTGCTCGTGTCCCATGCGCACATTGTCTCAGCGACTCCGCCTTCCCGCCTGGGCACATCAGCTGGCCGGGCGAGCCATCGTGTCGGTGGATGTTCGTAGGCTGTCCTCGATGAGATTCCTGCACACTTCCGACTGGCACATCGGGCGCACCTTCCACGGCCATTCGACGCTCGAAGCGCTCTCGGGCGTGCTCGGCGCCATCCCGGATCTCGTGCGCGAGCACGAGATCGATGCCGTCATGGTCGCGGGAGACGTCTTCGACTCGGCGACCCCGTCTGCTGCCGCCCTCGAGGTCCTCAGGTCGGCCATTCGCGGCATCCGCGAGGCAGGAGCCGTCGTGATCCTCTCGAGCGGCAACCACGACTCGGCAGCGAGGCTCGGCTTCCAGTCGGAGTGGGCGGCGTTCGGGGGCGTGCACGTGCGCGCGGACGCGGCGACGCTCGACGAGCCAGTGCTCCTGGACGACGAGCACGGCGAAGTCGCGGTGTACGGCATCCCGTACCTCGAGCCATTGCTCGTCCGCCGCCTCCTCCCCGAGGGCACGCCACGCACGCAGGCCGGTGTCCTGGCGGTCGCGATGGACGCCGTGCGCTCCGACGCGGCGCAGCGGGGCGTGCGCGCAGTGGTCCTCGCCCACTGCTTCGCGGGGGCCGGCATGGCGGAGGCCGAGGGCCTCGAACGCGACATCACGGCTGGCGGCCTCGACATCGTGCCGACCAGCACCTTCGAGGGAGTCGACTACGCGGCGCTCGGCCACATCCACGGCAGGCAGACGCTACAGGACTCGATCAGATTCTCGGGTGCTCCCCTGCACTTCACGTTCGGCGAGAGCGGAAAGCCACGTGGCGGCTGGCTCGTCGACCTCGGTGCTGATGGAGTGCAGCGGGTCGACTGGCTCGATCTGCCTGTCCCCCGTGAGATGTCGACGCTGAGGGGCACGCTGGATGAGCTGCTCTCCTCGCCCCTGCACGCTGCAGTGGAACAGAACTGGGTTCGAGCGGTGCTGACCGACAACGTGCGTCCGCTCGACTCCATGCGTCGTCTCCAGGAGCGCTTCCCCAACTGCGCGCTCATCGAGTTCGCGCCGAGCGCACCGGAGCAGCACGCCACCGCGGGATACGCCGCGAGGGTCAGCGCCGGCAGGAGCGACACGGAGCTCGTCGATGGGTTCCTTGCTTTCGTCAGGCGCGGCGAGGGGCTGAGCGACGACGAGCGCGACCTCGTCGCGCTGCAGCTCGCGGAGCTGGAGGCAGAGTCACTGGCGGCAGCGTCACCGGAGGCAGGGTCAACGGAGACAGGGTCACCGGAGGCAGGGTCGTGAGGATCAACGCGCTCAGAATCGCGGGGTTCGGCCCATTCCGGGGCGAGCAGCGCATCGACTTCGACCAGTTCGCCGGCGACGGCGTCTTCCTCATCAGTGGGAAGACGGGCTCGGGCAAATCGAGTGTGCTGGACGCCATCGTGTTCGCGCTCTACGGCAGCGTGCCCCGCTACGAGGGGCAGAGCGGCCACGGCATCCGGAGCCACCACGCGGCGCCGGAGGATCCGAGCTTTGTCGAGCTCGAGTTCGAGCTCGCAGACACTCGGTACCTCCTGCGACGCGAGCCCGAGTACGAGCGGCCGAAACGACGCGGGACGGGCACGACGAAGCACCACGCTGCGGCCGAGCTCTCGCAGCTGGTCGACGGCGAGTGGCACGGCATCGCGGCGAAGCCGGTGGATGTCGCGAAGGCGCTCGCCGAGGTGCTTCCGCTCTCCAGGGCCCAGTTCCTGCAGGTTGTGCTGCTCGCCCAGAACCGCTTCCAGGAGTTCTTGCACGCCACGACGAGCGACCGGCAGGCCGTGCTGCGGGCGCTCTTCGCGACCGACCGCTTCAGGCGCCTCACGGCCAACGTCGTCGAGGCCCGGCGCGACGCCGTGGCGAACGCGCAGTCAGCCGCTGCGGCCGTCGAGCGAGTGGCCGTCGAGATCGAGGCGCTCGCGCCAGCCCCGTCCGACGACACGTCGAGCGAAGCCACCGGCGCCACCGGGGCCACCGGCGCCACCGGGGCGACGATGCCGCTCTCTCTGGCCGACGCGGAGGGACGGCTGGAGCTCATCGAGGTGGCCGCTGCGCGGGCAGCAGACGAGACGGCCGAGTCGGCCGCCAGACAGCAGCGCACTGAGGCTGCGCTCAGCGAGGCGAGGCGAGTGCTGGAGCTCCAGACGCGCCGTCAGCGTCTCACGGAGGACCGGGCGAGGCTCGACGGCGAAGCTGACGCCGTCGCCGAGTCGCGCCGAAGGCTCGAGCTGGCCAGAGCTGCGGCGCCGCTGGCGTCTGAGCTCGAGCGGTGCATCTCGACCGCGACCAAGCTCGAGGACGTGAGCGCTGCTCGCCTCCGAGCGGCGGATGCGCTGCTGGCCCACCTTCCTGACGCGCCGGTCGAGGACACCCCAGAGACCGCGCAGACCGGCGGCGCTCTCGCGGGCGTCGTGGATGAGGCAACGCGCGTGCTCGGGGCGATGGACGAGCTTCTGCAGCTCGAACTCGCGCTCCCTGGCGCCAGGAAGACGCTCGAGGAGCTGCGTTCGGCGCGGACCGCCAACGGTGCGGAGCTGGCGAGGGTCACTGCCGAGCTGGCTGTGCTCCCCGAGCGCCGCACGCTCCTCCACGGCAGCATCACGAGCAGCGAGGTGCTGGCGGCCACCGGGCCAGGTGCCGAGCAGCAGCTTGAGCAGGCCACAAGACTCCTCGAGGTCGGGGCCGAGCGAGCGTCTCTCGCTGCCGAGCAGGTCGAGGCGCTCGAGCGCAGCGCACGCCTTGCCGACCTCTCAGGCGCGACGGCAGCGGCGGAGCGCGCCCTCATCGCCCGGCGACTCGCCTCGAGCGCCGTGGTGCTCGCGCAGGAGCTGCTCGAGGACACGCCGTGCCCAGTCTGCGGCAGCCACGAGCATCCAAGCCCTGCGTCCGGCGACGGCACCGACGAGGTGAGCGACGCGGCGCTCGACCGAGCGCGCGCTACCGCCGCGAAGGCACACGACGACCATGCCGAGGCGCAGCTCCGACTCTCCGCGCTGGTCCAGCGCGCGAGCGCCCTCGATGCGCTCCTCGATGGGCAGGCAACCGACCAGCTCGGCCTGGCCCTTGCCGAGGCGAAGCAGCGGCTTGCGACGGCCAGAAGCGCCGCGACGGCTCTCGCCGGGCACAGGAAGGAGCTCGCGGAGCTCGAACGGCACGAGGAGTCGCTCGAGCAAGCCCAGGCGAGCGCGCGCTCCCGCGACGGAGACCTCGCAGCCGACGTCAGCGCCGCCGAGGCACGCCTGCTCGCGGACACCGCTCGAGTCGACGCCGGGCTCGCGGGCTTCGCATCCATCGACGCCAGAGCGCGTCACGTGCGTCGCACGCGAGAGCTCTCCGAGGCGCTGCTCGTCCTCACGCGGCAGCGAGACGCCGCCGGTGAAGCGGCGCGAGAGGCCGAGGCGCAGTTCGCGACAGCGCTCGACGACTCGCCCTTCGCCGACCGCGACGCCGCCATCGCCGCGAAGCTCCCCAGGCACGAGATGACAGCGATCGACGCTCACATCAGGACCCACGAGCAGGCGCTGGCCGCGGTCACGGCGGCGCTCGACGACCTGGAGCTGCAGGAGCTGCCCTCCGAGCCCGCCGATGTCGACGCGGCCGCCGAGGCGAGGGCCTCCGCCGGTCGAGCGCACGACGCTCAGATCGCCAGGCAGACCCGAATCGGCCAGCAGGCCGAACGACTCGGCGAGCTCGTCAGACTGCTCGCCGAGGAGCTCACAGCCAGCGAGCAGCTGCTCGCTCGGGCGGAGACGCTGCGCATACTCGCCGGCGCCCTGTCCGGACAGGAACCGAACGAGAAGCGCATGAGCCTCGAGGCCTACGTCCTCGCCGCTGAGCTCGAGGAGATCGTCGCCGCCGCCAACGCGCAGCTCGCGCGCATGACCGGTGGCCGGTACAGCCTCGAGCACGACGACGGCCTCCAGTTCCGGGGAGCTCAGTCGGGCCTCGGGCTGCGCATCGCCGACGCGTACACGGGCCGTTCGCGGGCGACCGAGTCGTTGTCCGGAGGTGAGACGTTCCTCGCGTCGCTCGCGCTCGCGCTGGGCCTCGCGGAGACGGTCACGGCGCGCGCTGGCGGGACCCGCCTCGACACGCTCTTCATCGACGAGGGCTTCGGCTCGCTGGACGGGGAGACGCTGGGCGCAGCCATGGCCACGCTCGACCGGCTGCGCAGCGGCGGTCGCACGGTCGGCGTCATCAGCCACGTCGAAGCCATGCAGGAGCAGATCACAAGCAAGCTCGAGGTCGCCGTCGACGCCCACGGGGAGAGCCGGGTGCTCGCCGGAACCGACTGAGCCGCCGCTGCGGTCCCGCCGGCCGCAGCAGACGTGTGCCGAGAACTCGATACGATCAGCGGATGGACCGAGACCAGCACGGCTACCACCAGCCAGGCCTAGCTTCGGTGCGCGTCGACGTGTGGCTGTGGGCAGTGCGCATCTACAAGACGCGAAGCGCAGCGACCGCGGCGTGCAAGGCCGGGCACGTCAAGATCGACGGCGAACGGGCCAAGCCGGCGCAGCGCATCCACGTGGGCGATGAGGTGCGTGTGCGCACGGATCGCGACCGCATCCTCGTCGCCCAGGAGCTGCTCAAGAAGCGCGTCGGCGCCCCGATCGCGGCGAAGGCGCTCATCGACAACTCGCCCCCTCCTCCCCCGCGCGAGTTCACGGCACCCATCGGGTTCCGCGACCGCGGGGCCGGGCGTCCCACGAAACGGGAGCGCCGCGAGATCGACCGGATCCGCGGACGCGACGTGGAGTCCGAGTCCTGGGACGCCGAGGACTGATGAGACGGCCAGAGGATCCTCGGGCCGTCCCGGCGCTCCGACGACGAGCCCGCAGAGGGCTCGGACGCACCTACGCCTTGATGGCGTTGCGCTCCCCCGCCCTGACGGGCACGCTGAGGCGGTTGTCTGCGGCAGGAGTCGGGCAGACGAACTGGTCGCTGAAGGCGCACGGCGGGAGGTACGCGCGGTTGAAATCGATCGTGGTGGTCCCGTCTGCCGCAGGCGCTGGCACGGTGAGGAACCGGAAGCGGTAGCTCTCGCTTCCGCTCGTCGCATCAGCGAAGACGACCTGCAGGCCGGCCTCCGAGTGGTCGGCATCGATCGAGAACGCGGCCCCGCCGAGCGTGAAGTCGAGCTTGCCGCCGAGGTCCTTCCTGGAGACGTAGCCGTCTGCCTGGAGCACGTCGACCTGTTCGGTCGAGGGACGGAACGTGGCCGAGACGACGTAGTCGTCACCGGGCGAGTAGCTGTCGATGCCGAGCAGCGCGGCGCGTCCGGGCGACTGCGGGTCGAGCACGCGCAGAGCCCGCTGGTCGTCGCGTGCGAAGGCGCGGAGGATGCGCTCGCCATCGCGGAGCTCCTCGCCGGTCGTGAGCGTGACACGGTCGCCGACGACCGCACCAGCCGCGTCCGTGTAGCCGCTCGAGCCCAGGCCCGTCCCCGTCACGGCCCCATCCTCGATCGTCCAGGCTCCGGCTACGCCATCGAGTTCCAACTCGATGCCGTCGGCGAGCCAGTTCGTGGCGACGAGCGCCGCTGGCCCGTATGGAGCTCGAACGGCGCGCTCACGACTGTCGTGCCAGGCCGCCCAGCGCTCGCCGAACTGGTCCCCTGTAGTGGTGCTCTGCTGCGTGCTCATGCTGCTCCCTCTCCTCGTTCTCTCTGCTGATCTCGCCGATGAGTCTCAAGGTACTCAGTGCGACGGCGTCGTTCTCGCGGAACGAGACGGCGTTGGTCCGTGGGCGCGAGAACGCCCCGACGAACGGGTTGGACGTGTACGGCCCAACCGCGAATCGGCGCGGATGCACGGCCCCGTCGCCCTGCACGATGCGAGAGTCGGCGCGTCGCACTTCGATGACACCGGTGGCGAGGCTGCCCTCTGGCGTCGCTGCGATCCGCTCGCGTCCTTCACCGGAGTCGATGAGCTGGCGGAGCGCCTCGTTGTCGGTGTGAGCGACGTCGGAGTCAGGCAGCCAGGCGTCGATGAGCGCGCGGGCCGAGACCTGGCGTTCGAGCGTGGTTCCCTTCGCCCGGAAGAGGCCGGCTTCCTCGTCTTCCCACACGCGAAGGTCGCCCCCGAGGAAGTGCACGACGCCGGCCTCGCTGAGCGCGAGGAGTTCGTCGAGGCGGTGTCCCGGCGGGCCTGAGGCGACGTAGCTGAAGAAGCCCTTCCACCAGACGCGCACGTCGCCCGCGAGCGACGCAGGCGACCAGTTGGGCGCATCCTGGAACTCGACGAACGTCATGAACGAGAACAGCAGCGCGAGGAAGAGGCCCTGGCTCTCGCTGTTTCCCTGGTTGTTCCTGCGCCGGAGGTCTTCACGGATGTAGTCGTGGAGGGCAACCGAGACAGACCCAACGTCGGTGGCGGCGGCCCCTCGCAGGGGGTGGTCGAAGGTCTCGATGTCGAGCTCGTCGCTCGGGTCGACGAGGGCTGCGATGACGGCCTCGTGGAGCTCAGGCGATTGGGCGCCGAAGCGGTCGAGGTCGGCCCTGAACTCGACCCAGGAGACGCGCACGCGCTCCGGGTGCCCGGTGAAGAGCTCCCGATAGTAGCCGTGCAGCATCTCCTTGGCGAGGAGCGGCCAGAAGTGGGTGCGGAAGTCGAGGACGTCGTGCGTCGCGACGACCTCCCTGGCGATGTCCGCGGTGAAGTACCGGGTCTCGAACGGCTCCCCCTGCAGCACGCTCGTGACCTTCGAGTGGTAGGGCACGCCTCGCCTGGAGCCGACGAGGATGCGCGGCTCGCGCCCGGACGGGAGGTACTTCAGGCGTCCTGCTTCCTCGCTCGGCACGAACGTCCCCCCGCGGCCCTCGGTGAGGAGCACGAGCAGGTCGACGGCGGCGAGGCCAAGCCCGCGGACGATGACGGGCTCCCCTGCCTCGACGGCGCTGAAGTCGGCGTCTGCCGTGAACGAGGGCGGCACGTAGGCGAGCTCGTGGCGTGCCGCGAAGTCGCTCAGCTCGGCGGTTCTGGTTCCCTCGTGGACGAGGGTGCCGGAGTGGCCGAGGGCGTAGACGACGACGTCGACCGTGAGGCCGTCTCCCGTGTCGAGTTCGACGCGCTGGGAGCCGTTCTCGAGCGTCGTGACGCCCCGCACCTGCGCGGTGTGGACGAGCACGGTCAACCCGTCCGGCGCGGCGTCTGCCGCTTGCTCGAAGAACCAGCCGAGGTACCTGCTCTGGAGTCGACGTGTCGGGAAGCTCGCGGGTCCGAGCGTCCGCACCTCCGCGGCGACCTGTGGGTCTTCCTCGTCGAGCTCGTAACCCGGCAGCTGGCCGCTCGTGGCCAGCTGGGCCCACTCGACGAGCGATGGTCCTTCGCGGACCGGCCCCTCGATGGTGCTCGTCTCGTCGGTGAACATCGTGACGTCGGCCGCGAGCGAGTTGAGCTTGAGGAGACCGGACTGGGCGTCGCGCCAGATGCGACCGGCTCCTGGCGGGTGAGGGTCGATGAGGTGCACGACGAGCGGGCCGGTGTCGGCGGCGTCGTAGTTCGCGACGATGCGCTCGAGGAGTCCAGCGCCACGGGGCCCCGCGCCGAGCACGGCGATGCACCTCGCCCCCTTGCTGCTGTCTGCATCGATGAGCCTGGCTGCGGATGTCATGCGATGGCCTCCAGGACGCGCTCGGTCGGCCGCCCACCTGGGATGGCGTCGACGAGCGCCCTCGTGTACTCGTTGGTGCTGCGCTCGAAGACCTCGTCGACCGTGCCCTCCTCGAGGAGTTCACCGCCACGGAGCACGCCGACGCGGTCTGCGATCTGCCGCACGACGCCCAGGTCGTGGGTGATGAAGAGATAGCTCAGGGAGTGCTCCGCCTGCAGGTCGACGAGCAGTTGCAGGATCTGCGCCTGCACGGAGACGTCGAGCGCCGAGACTGCCTCGTCGAGCACGATGAGCTCGGGCTTGAGCGCGAGCGCCCTGGCGATCGCCACGCGCTGGCGCTGCCCGCCGGAGAGCTGCGTCGAGCGGCGCTCGGCGAAGTTCGCGGGGAGCGCGACGTCATCGAGCAGCTCGAGCACGCGCGCTCGCCTCGATGCCCGGTCGCCGACACCGAAGGCGCGGAGCGGCTGCTCGATGGAGTCGGCGACGGTGAAGCGCGGGTCGAGCGAGGAGTACGGGTCCTGGTGCACGAGCCCTGTCCTTCGCCGGAATGCTCTGAGCGCGCTGCCCCTCGCGCCGACCACCTCAACGCCGTCGAGGCGGATGCTGCCCTGGTCTGGGCGCTCGAGCAGCAGCGCGAGCCGCGCCGTGGTGCTCTTGCCTGAGCCAGATTCTCCGACGAGGGCGTAGCTCTCGCCGCGAGCGATCGAGAATGCCACGTCCTTCGTCGCATCGACCCTGGCCCCGCCCGGGAGGCGGAAGGTCTTGCTGAGGCCGGAGACTTCGAGCACGGGCCTGCTGCGATCGAGAGCGAGGGAGCCCTCGGCAGGAGCGAGCCGCGTCGAGGTCCTGGTCGGCGCGGCGGCGACGAGTCGCTTCGTGTATGGGTGCTGAGGGTCCTCGAGCACCTGAGCCGCGGGGCCGGCTTCGACGATCACGCCGTGCTGCATGACGAGGATCCGGTCTGCCCGGTCCGCCGCGACTCCGAGGTCGTGGGTGATGAAGAGCACTGCGGTCGCGGCGACGGCTGCACGTTCTGCGATGAGGTCGAGGATCTGCCGCTGCACCGTCACGTCGAGGGCGCTGGTCGGCTCGTCGGCGATGATGAGACCTGGCGACGCGGCGAGCGCCGCCGCGATGAGGACACGCTGACGCATGCCGCCGGAGAACTGGTGCGGGTACTGGGCGGCTCGCTTCGCGGCGTCCGGGATGCCTGCATCCTGGAGCAGCTCGACCGCTCGGGCGCGTGCGTCCTTCTTCGTCGCGAGGCCGTGGATGAGGAGGACCTCCGCGACCTGCGCGCCAACCGTCTGCAGCGGGTTGAGCGACGCGGAGGGGTCCTGCGGGATGAGGCCGATGCGCGCGCCTCGGACGGCTCGCCACTCGAGCGGGGTGAGGGCCGTGAGGTCGAGGCCGTCGTAGCGGAGCGCATCTGCGCTGACCTCGGTGCTCGCTGGAAGCAGGTCGACGATGGACTTCGCGACGCTCGTCTTGCCGGAGCCCGACTCACCGACGATCGCGACCTGCTCCCCCGGGTAGACGTCGAAGGAGACACCGGCGACGGCGAGGGTCGTGGCGCCCTTGTAGGCGAGCTGGAGGCCGCGCACGGAGAGGAGCGGCTGGGCGGGATCCTGAGCCTGTCCGACGGTGGGTGACTGGGGTGAGGTCATGAGCGGTCTCCTCGATCTTGGAGCCAGCGGGAGAGTCGGGCAGTGGAGAGCACCACCGCGACGATCACGAGGCCGGGGAGCGTCGTGAGCCACCAGGCGGCCTGGAGGTAGTCGCGTCCCTCGGAGATGAGCGCGCCCCATTCCGGCTGGGGCGGCGGGGCCCCGAAGCCGAGGAAGCTGAGCGCGGAGATGGCGAGCACGGCGGCGCCGAATTCGATGGCGGCGAGCGCGAGCACCGGGGTGATGGCGGCGGGCAGCACCTGGCGGAAGATGATGCTCGGCCAGCGTGCGCCGGAGAGCTTCGCCGCTTCGATGTAGCCGGCGGTCGCGACCGAGAGCACCTGCGAGCGCATGATGCGCGCGAACGCGGCCGTCGAGGCGAGGCCGACCGCGATGGCGATGTTGAGCGTCCCGAAGCCGAGTCCCGTGATGATCGTGAGCGAGAGCAGGAGCGCGGGGATCGCGAGGATGACGTCCATGAAGCGCATGATCGCCTCGTCGACGAAGCCGCGCAGGTAGCCGGCGAGCAGGCCGAGGAGCGCCCCGGTGCCGAGGGCGATGACCACCGCGAGGCCAGAGGCGAGAAGGGTGGTCTGCGAGCCGTAGATGAAGCGGGCGAGGGTGTCGCGGCCCAGGTTGTCGGTGCCGAACGGGTGCGCGGCGCTCGGCGGCTGGAGACGATCGAGGAGCGTTCCGTTGATGGCGTCGTACGGCGTGAAGACGGAGGGGACGATCGCCCAGGCGATGACCGTCGCGAGCACGGCGAGCGCGAGGATGAGGGACGGCAGGCGGAGCAGACGGCTGAAGCGCGCGAACGAGGACGGCTTCACCGCTTCCGGCACGGGCTGCGGCGTGCGCTCGGCGGAGCCTTGGCCCGTTGGGTCCTGGCCCTCTGCGTCGCTCGGTGCGACGTAGCGATCGGTGCGGCTGAGCGGGGCGATGCCGTCCGTCGTGTCGAGGAGACGCTGACTCATGCTGGGACCTCGTTCTTCGCTGCCTTGGCCGGTTCCGTCGGTGTGAGCCCCGGCGTGAGCGTCGGCGTCGCACGCGCTCTGGTCGAGGGACGCTGCTTCGTGGAGTGCGTGAGGCGAGGGTCGATGAGCGGGTAGAGCGCGTCGACGATGAGGTTGGTGACGACGAACACGACCGCAGCGAACACCACCGCGACCATGACGAGCGGGATGTCGCGGTTGGCGACGGCGGTCACGATCATGCGGCCGACGCCGTCTCGCGAGAAGACGGTCTCGGTGACGACGGTTCCCGCGAGAAGCTGACCGACGAGCACACCGCCGATCGTGAGCGTCGGCAGGGCGGCGTTGCGCAGCGCGTGGCGGACGAGGATGCGCGTGTCGCCTGCGCCCTTGGCCCTGGCCTGTTCGATGAACGGCCTCGCGAGCGTCTCGTGGAGGCTGCGGGTGAGCACCTGCGCGAGGTAGGCGCCCGTCGGGATGGACAGCGTGAGCGCGGGCAGGATGAGGCCGACGAAGCCCGTGCTGCCGAAGGCTGGCACCCAGCCGAGCTGGAACGAGAAGACCTGCAGGAGGAGCAGGCCGAGCCAGAACGTCGGGACGGCGATGGCAAGCGACGGCAGCGACTGGAGGATACCGCGAAGCCAGGACGAGCGGACCAGATTGCTCACGAGTGCGAGGCCGACGCCGCCGACGACGGAGAGGACAAGGGCTGCTCCGGCGAGCGTGGCCGTTGAGGGCAGGGCGCGGGCCAGGACCTCGGTCGCCGGGATCCCGTTCTGCACGGAGCTTCCGAAGTCGAGCACCAGCGCTCCGCCGAGAGCTGCGAGGTACTGCTCATGGAACGGCGCGTCGAGACCGAGCTCGGCACGCAGCGCTTCGATGGCGGCAGGATCTGCTGCGCCCTCGCCTCCCCCGGCGGCGGCGACTGCGGCCGCATCGCCGGGGAGGAGGTAGAGCAGGAGGAACGAGAGCGTGAAGGCCGCCCAGAGGACCAGGATCCCCAGGGCGAGCCTCCACGCGAAGTAGCGGACCATAGAGCTACTCCGCGGCCTTCCAGGCTGCCGAGAAGTCGAGTCGGCTGGATGCCTCGAACTGCGCGCCCTGGACGCCCGGCGCCTGCACGAGGTTCGTCGAGAGCTGGATGACGGGCACGGCGTAGCCCTGCTCGAGCAGCTGCGTGACGGCAGCGTCGACCTCGGTCTGGCGCGCCTCCGCGTCGATGATCGCGGCCTGCGAGTTGAGGACCTCGTCGATCGGCCCGACTTCGCGGTAGTTGTACTTGTTGCCGCCCTCCGCCGAGAAGAACACGCGGAGCGCGTCGGGGTCGGCGCGGGTGATGTTTGCCCAGGTGAAGGGCTGCGTGCCGTCGTTGATGGCGGTCACGTCTGCGATGGCGCCCTCGCGGAGCTGCAGGTCGATGCCGACGGCTGCCAGCTGCACCTGCACCTGCTCGAGCACGTTGGTGGTGGGCTGCCAGTAGTTGAGCTCGAAGCTCAGCTTCTGTCCGTCCTTCTGGCGGACGCCGTCTGCGCCTTCGGTCCAGCCGGCTTCATCGAGCAGCTTGGCCGCTTCCTCCGGGTCGAACTCGAGGATGTCGCTCTTGTCGCTGTAGTACGGCGTCGAGGTGGCGAGCACGCTCGTCGCGGCGCTGTCCTGCGGCGTGAGGAGCGCGAGGAGCTCCTCGCGGTTGATGCTCTTCTGCACGGCGAGGCGCACCTTCTCGTCGGAGAGGATCGGGTGCGACGCGTTGGGGATGAGGTTGTAGACGACGCCGGGGTTGGCGCGGTTCTCGACCGTGGCTCCTGCACCCTCGAGGGCAGGGAGGTCGACGATCGACACCTCGGTCGACACGTCGAGCTGCCCGGACTGGAGGGAGCCGGTGAGCGTCGACGCCTCGGGGATGACCGAGTAGGTGACGGTGTCGAGGTAGGGGCGCTCGGTGTTTCCGGTGGTGGAGGCGCCCCAGGCGTAGTCTTCGCGCGCTGCGAGCACGGTCTCGGAGTTCGGCGTGTAGCTCTCGACCGTGAAGGGTCCTGAGCCGATGAAGTCACCAGCGCAGCGTGCTTCCTGGCTGAGCTTCGTGCTCTCGGTGGAGACGAGTCCGAGTGTGAAGGTCGAGGTTGCCTGCAGGAACTGCGCGGACGGCTCGGCGAACGTGTAGGTGACGGTCTGGGGGTCGACGACGGTCACCGACTCGAGGCCAGCGAGGTAGAGGTTGCCGAGCGCCGACTTCGCGCCGAGCGCCTGGACCCCTTCGGCGTTCGCCTTGACCGCTTCAGCGTCGATCGGCGTGCCGTCTGCGAAGGTCGGGCCTTCTGCGAGCTTGAAGGTGAATTCCTTGGCGTCGTCGGAGATCTCCCACGATTCGGCGAGCCACGGCAGCACCTCTCCGGTGTCGACGTCCTGCGTCGTGAGCGACGCGACCGTCTGACGTGCGATGTTGACGTTGTTGTTGTTGCCGACCTGTGCCGGGTCGATGCAGCCGATGTCGCTGAGGATGCCGACACGGAGGTTTCCCCCCTGGACGGGTTCCGCATCCGCCGCCGGAGTCGCTCCAGACTGACCGGCGCACGATGCCAGGGCCATCATCCCGACCGCAGCGAGGGCGGCAGCGGAGAGCGATCTGGTCGAGCGGGTCATATGGACTCCTTCATGGTGGGTGACCTCCAGAGACTAAGAAGACGGCCGCCCGCAGACGCGGGCGGCCGAAATCTCACGTACCAGGAGGACATGCGGGGTCACATTGCCTGACGCGAGCCTTCAGGAGAGGAAGGCCGCGAGGTCCTGGAGCTCGTTCGGCGAGATGCCGTGCGCGAGGCCCTGGTAGTGCTTCTCGGTCGGGGTGGTGTGACCAGCGAGCCAGCTCGTGGTCCGCGCGAAGGTCGAGTCGCTGATGATCTGGTCCTGATCGCCGCGCCCGAAGAACACTGCGGGGCGGATGCGTGCGAGCTCCGCGTCACCGGGTTGCTCGCCCTGGAGGGAGAAGCCGGAGAGCACGGCCCCGCGCTCGAAGCGCTGCGGGTCTCGACGGAGGAGCTGCGTGACCATGAGCCCACCCTGGGAGAAGCCGATCGGGATGACGTTCGCTGCCGGTGGCGTGTGCTCGTCGAGCCAGGCGAGCACCGCGTCGGTCGCGGCCGAGGCCTTGGCCGGATCTGGCAGGCCAGGGCGGTCGATGGGGACCCAGGCGTAGGAGCCGACCTCTGCCGGCGTCTCCTCGCGCAGGACCAACGGTGCGCGCAGCGAGGCCCAGTCGAACCCGGAGCCGAGCGCCGGGAGCAGGCTCGTGAGGTCATCTTCGTGGGATCCGTACCCGTGCATGAGCAGCAGGATCGGCGTGTCTCCTGCCTCACGATCGGTGGCTCTCCCGATCGAGGAGAGGGCCGTCGTGATGGCGAGCTGGCTCATGCGGCCACCGCCTCATCGCGCGTGCGGAGCACGACTTCGGAGTTCCACGGGTCGAGGACCGTGATGGCCGCGCCGTCGTCGGCGAACTGCAGTCCTGCGCTGCGCAGCCGCGCAGAGACCGCGTCGAGCTCGGTGCGCGCTGGCACCTCGATCGTGAGCTGCCCGAGCCCGAGGGTCGCGGCCCGTGGGCCGGCACCCGCGCTGTTCCACACGTTGAGGGCGACGTGGTGGTGGTACCCGCCAGCGCTCACGAAGAGCGCACCAGGGTAGGTCGTCGTCGTCTCGAAGCCGAGCGTGTCGACATAGAAGCTCTTGGCGGTGTCGACGTCGCCGACCTGCAGGTGCACGTGGCCGACGTCTGCCGCCGCGCTCTGGGGCGCATCCGCCGTCGCCTCGACGAGGTTGGCCCGCAAGTAGGCGTTCGGGTCGAGGAACTCGGTCGACATGGCGATGCGTCCGGATGCGTCGAGCCAGGTGCTCCTCGGGCGATCGGTGTAGAGCTCGATGCCGTTGCCCTCGGGATCGGTGAAGTAGAAGGCCTCGCTCACGTGGTGGTCGGACGAGCCGACGAACTGGGAGCGCTTGTGCTGCGCCGCTCGGTAGACGGTCGCGGCGAGGTCGCTCGGGGTCTCGAAGAGGAGCGCTGTGTGGAAGAGTCCGGCGGCTCTGCGCGAGGGGACGGGGAGTCCCGGCGTATGCCTGAGGCGGACCAGCGGCGCTCCCCCACGGCCGAGGGTGATCTCGCCGTCGGTCTCGGCGATGGGCTCGAGCGCGAGGGCGGTGCGGTAGTACTCGGATTGTGCGGCGAGGTCGCCGACGTGGAGGGAGACGAGTCCCATTCCCGTGTCGGCGTCGAGCTTGTCGCCATCTGTTGTCGTCATGGCAGGAACCGTAGCACTCAAAAACTTGCATCTACAAGTAAAAGACAGGAGAATGGCTCCATGACCGAACCAAGATGGCTCACCGCTGACGAGCAGCACTCCTGGCTGCACTTCATCGGGGTCGTCGAGCTCCTCCCAGGTGCACTCGACACACAGCTCGGCAACGACGCCGGCGTCACGCACTACGAGTATCTCGTCATGGCGGTGCTCTCCGAGTCACCAGGCCGGAGCCTGCGCATGACCGACCTCGCGACGCGCACCAACGCGACGCTCCCCCGACTGTCGAGGGTGGTCCTCGGTCTCGAGCAGCGCGGGTACGTGGAACGCACGAGCCACCCGGGCGACCGAAGGGCGAAGATCGCGAAGCTCAGCGACGGCGGCATGTCCTTCCTCGAGGACACGGCACCTGGCCACGTCGCCAAGGTCCGGGAGCTCATCGTCGATGCGCTCACACCGGAGGAGTTCAGCGCACTCGGGCGGATCTCCCAGAAGCTGCTGGGAAGGATCGACCCAGAAGACCGCTTCGGCGTGCACCGGGTTGCATCCGAGGCCTCTCCTGGCGACTCGGAGCCGCTCGCACGCCTCGGCATCGGCGCCCCCGCGACTCGCGCACTCGCCGACGCCGGGCAGACGCTGCTCGGTGACGTCGCGGGCGCAAGTCGCGAGCACCTGCTCTCCCTCCACGGCGTTGGCCCTCGCGCGGTCGGCATCCTCGAAGGCGCCCTCGACGCTCGCGGGCTCTCACCGCTCGAGCGCTGACGGCCAGGCGCCGAGGCCCGGCCGCCAGCGCTCCCTTCGGCATCTCCCGATGCTTGCCCTGGGGCGGTGATCGCTCGTTCAGGCGGCCGCGAGGTGCGCTTCTCGTTCGACCCTGGGCGCGACGGGCCGCTCGCAGAGGTGATGTGCGTATGCCGGGATCGTGAGGAACGTCGGGAACTCGTCCTCGAGCGACACCCGTCGGAGGATCTGCGCTGCCGCATCGAACCGGTCGCCGTCGAACCGGGACGCATCGCTCAGAGCGCCCTCGAGCAGAGCGCCGACGAGGTCTCGCGTGATCTTCGTGCCGGAGTCCGTGATCGTCTCCTGCGCGATCCACTGCCAGAGCTGCGATCGCGAGATCTCCGCCGTGGCCGCATCCTCCATGAGGTTCTCGATGGCCACGGCACCGACGCCCCGCAGCCAGCTCTCGATGTAGCGCAGCGCCACCGAGACGTTGGCGCGGAGTCCCTCGTCGGTGACGTGCTTCTCGAGCGAACGGACGTCGAGCAGCTCGGCTGCCGTCACCTCGACGTCGGATCGATCGCGGCCGAGCTGGTTCGGGGCGCCGCCGAGCACGGCATCGAACTCGCCTCGCGCGACGTCGATGAGTCCGGGATGCGCGACCCAGGAGCCGTCGAAGCCGTCCGCCGCTTCCCGCGCCTTGTCGGCGCGGACCTGCTCGAGAGCGCGAGCGGTGACCTCGGGCTCGCGGGAGTTCGGGATGAAGGCGCTCATGCCGCCGATGGCGTGCGCGCCGCGTGCGTGGCAGGTGCGCACGAGCAGCTCTGTGTACGCCCGCATGAAGGGGACGGTCATCGTGATCCTGTCCCGGTTCGGGAACACGTACTGGGGGCCGCGCGAGCGGTAGTGCTTGATGAAGCTGAAGATGTAGTCCCAGCGCCCCGCGTTCAGACCGGCGCAGTGCTCGCGCAGCTCGTAGAGGATCTCGTCCATCTCGAAGGCCGCGGGGAGCGTCTCGATGAGGACGGTGGCTCTGATCGTGCCGTGATCGATGCCGAGGGCACGCTCCGAGAACGTGAAGACGTCGTCCCAGAGGCGCGCTTCGAGGTGGTTCTCGAGCTTCGGCAGGTAGAAGTACGGGCCACGCCCTCGCTCGATGAGCTCCCTCGCGTTGTGGAAGAAGTAGAGCCCGAAGTCGACGAGCGAGCCAGAGGCTGGCCGCTGCTGACCGGAGCGGTCGGTGTAGCTCAGGTGCTTCTCGACGAGATGCCAGCCCCGAGGTCGCACGATGATCGTGGGCGTGGACTCGGCGGTCACCTGGTACTCCTTGCCTTCAGGGCTCGTGTACTCGATGCGCTCCCTGACGGCGTCGAGCAGCGAGACCTGGCCGCCGACGATGTTCTGCCAGGTGGGACTCGTCGCATCCTCGAGGTCGGCCAGCCAGGCGTTCGCGCCGGAGTTGAGGGCGTTGATCGTCATCTTCCGGTCGGTGGGTCCCGTGATCTCGATGCGGCGGTCCTCGAGGCCGGGACCCGCCCCAGCGACTCGCCAGTCCCGGTCTCCCCTGATGGCGGCGGTCTCGCTGAGGAAGCGGAAGTCGCGTCCGTTCTCGACGGCTTTCCGGCCGTCCATCCTGGCGAGGAGACGCTCGTGGCGCCTTCCGGCGAACTGGTCGTGGAGTCGGAGGACGAACTCGAGGGCTTCGCGCGTGAGGATCTCGTCGAAGCGGTCGCCGGCTGGTCCCGTGACCTTGAGTCGTGGCTCTGGTGTGGTGTTCATGATGTGGCGGCTTTCCGTGTCGGTAGGGCTTGAGGAGGGCTGAGAGGTCGCGACGTTCAGTGGAACTGCTCGGACTCGGTCGAGCCGACGAGCGCGAGTGTCGAGCTGGTCGGGTTGAGGCTCGAGGAGAGCCGGTCGAAGTAGCCGGTGCCGACTTCCCGCTGGTGCTTCGTTGCCGTGTAGCCGTCGGCCTCGCTCGCGAACTCGGCCTCCTGCAGGTCGACGTAGGCGCTCATATGGCGTGCGCTGTAGTCACGGGCGAGCGTGTACATCGAATGGTTCAGGGCGTGGAAGCCTGCCAGCGTGATGAACTGGAACGTGTATCCCATCGCCGCCAGCTCCCTCTGGAACGCGGCGATCTGCGCGTCGTCGAGGTGCCGTTTCCAGTTGAACGAGGGCGAGCAGTTGTAGGCGAGCTTCTTGCCGGGGAACTCGGCGTGGATGCTCTCGGCGAAGGTCCTGGCCAGGTCGAGGTCGGGCTCTCCGCTCTCAACCCAGAGGAGGTCGGCGTACGGCGCGTAGGCGTGGCCGCGGGCGAGGACGGTCTCGATGCCCGGCCTCGTCTCGTAGAAGCCCTCGGCGGTTCGCTCCCCCGTCAGGAACGCCCGGTCGCGCTCGTCGACATCGCTCGTGATGAGGTTGGCGGCGAGCGAGTCGGTTCTGGCGATGATGACGCTCGGCACTCCGGCGACGTCGGCGGCGAGGCGTGCGGCGTTGAGGGTGCGGATGTGCTGCTGCGTCGGTACGAGCACCTTGCCTCCCATGTGCCCGCACTTCTTCTCGCTTGCGAGCTGGTCCTCCCAGTGCACGCCCGCGGCGCCCGCCTGGATCATGGAGGACATCAGCTCGTAGGCGTTGAGCGGGCCGCCGAAGCCGGCCTCGGCGTCGGCGACGATCGGCGCGAGCCAATCTCGGCTGGGAGCCCCGTCCTCCGCCGTCTCGATCTGGTCGGCCCTCAGGAGCGCGTTGTTGATTCGGCGCACGACCGCCGGAACGGAGTTCGCCGGGTAGAGGCTCTGGTCCGGGTAGGTCTGGCCGGAGAGGTTCGCGTCTGCCGCGACCTGCCAGCCGGAGAGGTAGATGGCTTTGAGACCGGCCCTCACCTGCTGCACCGCCTGGTTGCCCGTGAGCGCACCGAGTGCTGCGACCCAGCTGCCATCCTCTTCGTTGACCAGCTCCCAGAGCCGCTCGGCGCCGCGCCTGGCGAGCGTCTGCTCCTCGACGACGCTTCCCCGGAGGGCAACGACGTCCTCCGCTGAGAAGTCGCGGGTGACGCCGTTCCAGCGCGCCTCGGTCTTCCAGGCCGTCTCGAGAGCCGAGGCGTGTGCCTGCGCTGAGTCCGATGCCTGGTGAGTCGTCTCGTTCATGCTGAGCTCCTTTGCTCGAAAAACTTGGGATGTGTCGATCCTGCGTCGCCTGAAGGCGATCATCTGGAAACGAGGACTAGAAATCTGCCGCTTCTTCTAGCGCTCAGAAGGATCTGTGTGGCACGGTTGCGAGCATGGACATCGACGTTCTGACCCTCGGCCGACGCATCCGCTCCATTCGGCAGGAGAAGGGCCTCACCCTCGAGGCCCTCGGCGCCGCGATCGAGCGCGCACCTTCGCAGATCTCGGCGATCGAGACCGGGAAGCGCGAAGTCCGCCTCTCAGAGCTCCAGGCGTTCGCGCGCCTCTTCGGGGTCACTGTCGACGAGCTCCTCTCGGACGCTCCGCTCTCGAAGCGAGCTGCCCTGGAGGTCGAGCTCGAGCGGGTCCAGGCAGGCAGGATCGCCCTGGCGCTCGGTCTCGAACCGCTCCCCATCCGTCGTGCGCTGAGCGACGCGGCGATCGAGACCATCCTCGCGCTGTACCGGGAACTCGCCAGGATCGATTCCGAGCGAGCGGCGACCCCGGAGGAGGCGAGGCGGGCCAACACGGAGCTGCGGCGAGCCATGCGCGAGCGGGGCAACTACTACGCGGAGCTCGAGGAGCAGGCGGCGGCTCTGCTCGCGCGCGTCGGGCACGAGGCCGGTCCGCTCTCGCAGCGCACGGCGGCCGATATCGCCGCGCACCTCGGGTTGACGCTGCACTACGTGCGAGACCTGCCCGTCTCGACCCGGTCGGTCGTGGACAGGAGGCACGGGCGCATCTACGTTCCGCTCTCGCAGTCCCCGGATGCGGACCCGCGATCGATCATCCTGCAGACCATCTCCAGCTACGTGCTCGGCCACGAAGCTCCGCGCGACTACGCGGAGTTCCTCCTCCAACGGGTGGAGACGAACTACTTCACGGGCGCCATGCTCATCCCGGAGCACGGCGCGGCACGGCTCATGGCGGGGGCGAAGGACCGCCGGGCGCTCTCGGTCGAGGACCTCCGCGACGCGTACGGCGTGAGCTACGAGACCGCCGCGCACCGGTTCACGAACCTCGCCACCCACCACCTCGGCATCCCGGTGCACTTCCTCAAGGTGAGCGAGTCCGGCGTCATCTCGAAGGCCTACGAGAACGACAGCGTGAGCTTCCCCACGGATGCGCTCGGAGCCGTCGAGGGCCAGTTCGTCTGCAGGCAGTGGAGCGCGAGGCGCGTCTTCGACGTCGAGGACCGTTTCAGCCCGTACCACCAGTACACCGACAAGCCGGTTGGCACGTACTGGTGCACGTCGCGCATCCAGACGACCCCGCGGGGCACCTTCTCGGTGAGCGTCGGCACCGCCTTCGAGCACGCGAAGTGGTTCTCGGGCCGCGAGACGACTCGCCGACACACCTCGACCTGCCCGAACGGGGACTGCTGCCGCCGCCCGTCCGAGTCGCTCACCGCGAGGTGGGCCGGCGCTTCGTTCCCGAACGCCCGCCTGCACACCTCACTGCACGCCGCCATGCCGACAGGGGCGTTCCCGGGTGTGGACGAGGTCGAGGTGTACGAGTTCCTCGAACGTCACGCCCCGGCGGAACCACCTGCCGCCAGCAGCTGACCACTCGGTGCCTCGGCGGACGGCGGTTCGGTCGGCAGGCCGAGCGTCTCCCGCAGGGTCGCGCCCGGCGTGTACTCCTCGCGGTACACGCCCCGTTCCTGCAGCTCTGGGATGACCTCGTCGACGAAGCGGTCGAGGCCGTTCGGGATGAGCGACGGAACGATCACGAAGCCGTCGGAGGCACCACCCTGCACGTAGCGGGAGATCTCGTCGGCGATGTGCGAGGCGGTGCCCACGAAGGTGTGCCTGGTGTTGAGCTTCAGCATGAGCTCGCGCACGCTGAGCGACTCGCGCTCCGCGATCTCCCGGAACTTCGAGATCTGGGCACGCTGCTTCGAGAGGTCGTTGGCCTGCCCCGCGCGGATGAGCTCGTCGCCGGGCTCGAGATCCGGCAGCGGGCCGTCGGGGTCGACGCCGGTCAGGTCCCTCCCCCAGACCTGCTCGAGCATGGCGATGGCCGTCTGCGGGCTGATCTGGGCAAGCGCCTCCTCGCGCGAGCGCTCACGCGCATCCGCCTCGGAGTCGCCGACGACGAACGTCGCGGCAGGCATGATCAGCAGCGAGTCCCTCGAGCGCCCGACTGCCGGCAGGCGCCCCTTGACATCGTCGTAGAAGCGCTTGCCATCTTCGAAGGCGGCATGGAGCGAGAAGATGATCTCCGCGTTCGCGGACGCGAAGTCGCGCCCGGCCGGCGAATCGCCAGCCTGCACGATGACGGGGTACCGCTGCGGGCTGCGCGGGACGTTCGAGATGGTCTCGATGTCGAAGTGCTTGCCGACGTGGTTGACGCGGTGCACGCCGTCCGCGCGCAGGTACTCGCCGCGGCCCGGGTTCGCGGTGATCGCGTCGGACTCCCACGAGTCCCACAGGCGCTTGGAGAGCCGCACGAACTCCTCGGCACGCTCGTAGCGCTCCGCGTACTCGAGGAAGCCGCCGCGGCGGAAGTTCTGACCGTGGAAGGCGTCGCTTGAGGTGACGACGTTCCAGCCAGCACGACCCTCCGAGAGGTGGTCGAGCGTCGCGAGCTGCCGTGCGAGGTCCGCCGGTTCGTTGAAGGTCGATGAGAGAGTGCCGACGAGCCCGATGTGGGAGGTGATGCTCGCGAGAGCCGCGAGGATGACCAGCGTGTTGGGGCGTCCGACGACGTCGAGCTCGTGGATGCGCCCCTTGTGCTCGCGCAGTCTGAGCCCCTCGGCGAGGAAGAGGTAGTCGAACCTGCCTCGCTCGGCCGTCTCCGCGAAGGCGCGGAACGAGGCGAGGTCGATCTGGCTGCCAGCGTCCGGGGCGTTCCAGATGGTCGTGTTGTTCACGCCAGGGAAGTGAGCTGCGAGGTGGACCTGCTTGAGTGGGGTGCCGCTCATGCGCGCTGCGCCTTTCTTGCGTTGGCCTGGTCTTCGTACGACGCGCCACCGCGGGTGCTTGGGCGCTCTGCGTGGGACGCAGCGAATCGGTTCGCGGGACGTGGCACAAGACCGAGCGTCTTGCGCAGACTCGGCGACTTCTCGCGCGGGTTCGGGGGTGCGACGATGCCGCGCGCCTCGAGCATCGGGCGAACCCGGTCGACGAACTCCGCGACGTCGCCGTGGGTGAGGGGGCGGACACGCACACCGTCGAGTCCTGCGTCCGCGTACTTCGCGATGAGCTCGGCCGTGGTGACGTTGGAGCGCACGACGACTCTCGTGTCGCTGCGGTAGCCGGAGTCGGCGCGGACCCGCTCGTCGAGGGCCCTGAAGTGCTCCTCGGTGGAGCCGTCCTCGTCTCCGAGGAAGATCTCGAGGTCAGCGACGATCCGCAGCGGCTCGCCCGTGCGCCCGACGCGCTGCTCCGCTTCCTTGATCGCGGCGACCAGCTCGGCGACCGTCGATCGTCCTGGCGTGACGAACACGACGTCCGCCTGCTTGGCCGCGAAGTCGAACGACTCCTCCGTCTGCGCGAGCGCGAAGACCGGTGGCTGCCCCTGTGGGGAGCGCGGCACGATCGACGGGCCCTTGATGCTGAAGTGCGCTCCCTCGAAATCGGCGTAGTGCAGGCGATCGGCGTCGATGAAGCGCCCCGTCTCGGGATCGCGGATGACGGCGTCGTCCTCCCAGCTGTCCCAGAGCCTGCGGATGGCCTCGACCGAGTCCGTGCCCTCCGAGAAGATCGCGTCGAGGCCCAGGGAGCTCTTGCGGCCGAAGCTGGCCGCCTCCGCGGCGCTCGCGCTGAGCTTCGCCCGCAGGCCGGCGCGACCGAGAGAGACGAAGTCGAGGGTCTGGATGCTCGTGGCTGCGTGGAAGGGCTCTGCGTGGGTCAGCCCGATGGTGGGGACGAGCCCGATGCGCTTCGTCTGCGGCGCCAGCGCGGCGGCGAGGAGCGTCGCGTCGAGCGAGACCTCTGCCAGCTCGCGTGAGGCTTCCCAGTCGGGGGCGGCACCCTCGATCTGGTAGGCGTCCTCGAATGTGACGTAGTCGATGCCGGCGCGCTCGGCGTGCTGCACGAGGTCTCGCCAGTAGCCGAGCTCGGAGAGCCTCGTGCCGTCGCCGCGCGGCAGGACCGTCCAGGCGGCTGGGTGCCAGCCTGCGCCTTGGAGCGCGATTCCGATCGTGAATCGTCCGGGGCCTTGGCGTCTCGACATGGTGCCTCTCTCACGGGATCGGGGCCAGAGCGCGGCCGAGCACGGAGGCCGGCAGCGTTCTGGGTTGCCCGATCGTAGGTCGCGCCGTCGGGGCGGGAGGTCCGTCTGCGTCACCCGCCGAAATGGAGTGCAACATTCCGACGCGCGCGGGGCATCCGCCTCCCATCCCTCGCCGATTAGTCTGCTGTTCCATGGAGCTCGAACTCGCAGTCTTCGGCGTCGCGGCTGTCCTCATCATCGTCGCGGTCGCCGCCATCGCCCCGAGGCTCGGGGTCGCAGCCCCCATCCTCCTCGTCCTCGTGGGCATCGGCGTCGGCTACCTGCCCGGCGTCCCAGACTTCGAGTTCCCGCCCGAGCTGATCCTCACGATCGTGCTCCCGCCGATCCTGTACTCGGCCGCCGTGAACGTGCCCCTGACCGATTTCCGCCGCAACCTGCGCTCCATCACGGGCCTCTCCGTGCTCCTCGTGATCATCTCGGCCTTCGGGAGCGGCCTCCTCCTCTACGCGCTGCTCCCCGACCTGAACCTGGCGGCGGCCATCGCCCTCGGCGCGGTCATCAGCCCGCCGGACGCCGTCGCCGCGACGGCCGTCGGGAAGCGCCTCGGGCTTCCGCCTCGCCTCGTGACCGTGCTCGAAGGCGAGGGGCTCGTCAACGACGCGACGGCCCTCGTCATGCTGCGCAGCGCCATCGCGGCGACGGCGGGCGCGCTCTCCTTCTGGGGCGCCGTCGGCGACTTCGTGCTCGCCGTGACGCTGGCGGTCGTGCTCGGGGCGGTGGTCGGCGCCGTCACCGTCTACGTCCGCTCGAAGCTCGACAGCGCTGTGCTCACGACGGCCATCTCGTTCACCGTGCCGTTCCTCGCCTACGTGCCGACGGAGGAGGTGGGTGGCTCTGGAGTCTTGGCGGTCGTCGTGGCGGGGCTCGTGACGGGCCACGCGAGTGCGAGCCGCTTCAGCCCGCAGGATCGCATCAGCGAGCGAACGAATTGGCGCACGGCCCAGCTCCTGCTCGAGAACGGCGTCTTCCTGCTCATGGGCTTCGAGCTCTCTGCGCTCATCGAGTCGGTGGACGGCGACGCGGACGGCATCGGGCTTCTGCACGCGGTCGGCATCGGCCTGCTCGCGACGATCGCCCTGGTCATCATCCGGGTGCTCTTCGTGATCCCGCTCGTGCTGTCGCTCCGGAGCGAGCAGCGCCGCGCCGAGCTCGTCGCCCCGAGGGTCGAGCAGTTCCTCGAGCGGGTGACGGCCCCTGGCCACGAGGCCACGAGGCCAGGGCTCGTCGACAGGGCCAAGCGGGCGAGCGCTGATATCGCCTTCTACCGCGATGAAGGCCTCGGCTGGCGCGGCGGCGCCGTGCTCGCCTGGTCGGGGATGCGCGGCGTGGTCACGCTCGCGGCGGCGCAGTCGCTGCCAGCAGATTTCCCTTACCGGCCGCAGCTCGTGCTGATCGCCTTCACGGTCGCCATCGTGACGCTTGTCGTCCAAGGCGGCACCCTGCCGTTGCTCATCAAGAAGCTCGGGGTGACGGGCACCGACGCCGATGCCGACGCGCGGGAGCTCGCGAGCCTCGCCGATGAGGTGTTCGACGTCGCGCAGGAGTCGCTCGCGAACCCCGACCTTCGCCGAGCGGACGGGGGCGAGTACGACCCGGAGGTGCTCGAGAACGTGCGAGCCGTCGCATCGCGCATGGGGCGGATCCTGTCGAAGCCCGTCGATCTCGACGAGGATGCGGAGGACACGCACGTCCAGCGGCGCGAGCTCACGCGCATCCTGCTCGAGAACGCCCAGCTGGCGTTGCTCGACGCGCGGTCATCCGGCAGCTACTCGTCCAGGACGATCGAGCAGGCGCAGCACCGGCTCGACGCCGAGGCGCTGCGTTTCGGCGGCGCGTAACGGCGGCAGATGACAGGAACGGGTGACGGAACGCAGACGAGACAAGACAAGACAAGACGAGACGAGACGAGTCGAGGCGAGATGAGACGAGGCGGGGCGCGGATTCGCTGTGCGTCCGCACCCCGCCCCTTCTGTGCGTGGACCTACGCGGGCGTCTCGAGCGGGTAGCGCAGCGTCGCGGCCACCTCAGCGCCATCGACCAGGTCGCCGCGCCTCACGGCCCTCACCTTGGCGCCGTGCTTGAGCGCCCTGGCGGCGATCTCGTCCACGATCGCGTAGGTGTGCGGGCCGGGCGCCTCGGCGCGGGTCAGCTTCCCGTCTTCGTCGAGCTCGCCCTCGATCGTCGAGTCCATGTCGAAGTACAGCTCGGCGACAGCCCCCTGGGAGGCGGCCTTCGCCACTTCGTTGATGGAGGTCGTCGCATGGCCGTTGCTGCGCTTCGTTCCGAACTCCTCCCGCCACGTGTTGATCTCGCCGCGGTAGTGGTCGTCGAGGATCCCCCTGGCCTTCGCGTCGAGCTCGCCGGCGGCGAGCGACCCGGGATGCGCGCCGATGCGCTGCTCGAGCAGTCCCGAGTACTCGTTGACGGCCCGGTAGGCGGTATCGAAGTCGCCCGTCGCGGCCAGGATGAGCGGTGCCCCCGACTCGCGGAGGATCGGGATGACCTGCTCTTGCACGATGCGAGCGAAGCGCTCGTGTCCGATGCGGTCGCCGGTCGTGCCCTGCGCACGCTGCCGATCGAAGCGTCCGCCGGTCGTCGTGTGCTCGAGCACTGTCGCGAGGTCGTCTGGCAGGCCCTCGATGGGCAGCTGCCTCGGTTTCGCGTCCGCCAGCACCTCGAAGAGCGTCACCTCGCCGCGCGACAATCCGAGCACGAACCCGCAGTTCGGGAACGTCGTGGCACGCAGGAGCGCGCCGACGTCGAAGCGATCGCCGACCGCGACGTGCTGGCCGAGGCGATTGGCGAGGCGGAAGGTGCGGAAGGTGTCTGGCGAGGCGAGGATGACGAGGGAGCGGGACTGCGCCCGCCAGAACTCCGGATCGGACTCGAGCTGCTTCGCCGGGTCGAGGATCTTGGCGATGCGCGCCTTGTCGAGCCCGAGCAGTTCGAGCTCCTTGGCGGCCTGGCCGACGGCCGCGCGGAGCTCGAGTCGCAGCGCCTCTGACTCGCTCGGTGCGCTCGAGGCCGGGATGGCGATGCTCACGCTGCCCTCGCCCCGGTACTCGGTGAGTTCAAGCAGATCTTCATGGGTAGGAATATCACTTGGCAACATCTCTGCACGGTATTGATCCGGCCTGAGAGTTCGGTCATCGTCGAGCACCTAGACTGACCTGGTTACGCCCCCTCCACACTCTTTGCACGGCCCAGGACGCAAATTACATCTATGACAGGTAACGCGACTACTCGCTTCCACAATGTCTCGCTGCTGTCAGTCGCGAGCCGCCTCCCCTCGAGGGCCACGGCCTCGTCTGACATCGAAGGCAGGCTCGCCGCAGGCTTGAAGCGGCTGAAGCTCCCCGGCAACCTCCTCGAACGCGTCGCCGGCGTGACGGAGCGACGCAACTGGGCGGAGGGCGAGTCGTTCACCGAGGCGACCGTCGCAGCCGGCCAGGAAGCGCTTCGGAGGGCCGGGGTCGACGCGAGCGACGTGGGCCTCCTCATCAACACCTCCGTGACCCGAACTCACCTCGAGCCCTCCGTCGCAGTGCGCATGCACCACGGACTCGGCATGCCGAGCTCGGCCGTCAACTTCGACATCGCCAATGCGTGCCTCGGGTTCGTGAACGGCATGACGCTCGCCGCGCAGATGATCGAGGCTGGTCAGATCCGCTACGCCATCATCGTCAATGGCGAGGACGCCGACGAGATCCAGGTCAACACCATCAACCGTCTGCTGCGCGACGACATCGGCCGTGAGGACTTCATGAGCGAGTTCGCGAGCCTGACGCTCGGCTCCGGTGCCGCGGCGGCCGTGCTCGGACGCACGGACGAGCATCCCGAGGGTCACCAGATCCTCGGCGGCGTGACGCGGGCTGCCACGCAGTTCCACGAGCTGTGCGTCGGCAGCGTCCAGGGCATGTTCACGGATGCCAAGGCGCTTCTGCGCGGAGGACTCGACCTCGTCGTGTCGGCGTGGAAAGAGGCCCAGTCCGAGTGGAACTGGTCGTCGATGGACCACTACATCACCCACCAGGTCTCTCGCGTGCACACGAACGCGATCGTGAAGGCCGTCGGCCTCGACGCGAAGCGCGTGCCGACGACGTATCCGACGCTCGGCAACGTGGGTCCTGCCTCCATCCCCATCACCCTCGATCTGCAGTCGAAGACCTTGAAGCGCGACGACCGCGTGCTGCTCATGGGTGTCGGGTCCGGCCTCAACACGGCGATGATGGAGCTCAAGTGGTGAGGTCGGCCACGCGCCCACCGGCCGGACTGCCCGGACTCCAGGAGCGGCTCAGCCGCATCGTCGAGACGCCAGGCGTCGGCGAGGACGTCGGCTCGCGCCGCGGCTGGCACCTCCTCGACACGGGGCCAGCGCTCGCGGAGCTCGGCATCGAGCCCACCGGCACGATCCTGGCCGTGCACGGCAACCCGACATGGTCGTACCTGTGGCGCGCACTGGTCAACGAGTCGCTCGCGGCCGCAGAGTCCGGAGCCACGGCCTGGCGGGTCATCGCTGTCGATCAGCTCGACATGGGCTTCTCGGAGCGCACCGACGTGCGGCGCACTCTCGAGCAGCGCATCCTGGACCTCGGCGCGTTGACCGACGAGCTGGACCTCAGCGGCCAGATCGTCTCGCTCGGCCACGATTGGGGCGGTGTCGTGGCCCTGGGCTGGGCGGTTCGCCACCCCGAGCTGCTCGCTGCCGTCGCCTCCCTCAACACTGCCGTCCACCAGCCGAGCGACCTGCCCATCCCGGCAGCGCTTCGCCTCGCGCGCTTCGGCCCGGTGCTCCGCGCCTCGACCTCGACGAGCCCTGCCTTCCTCATGACGACGCTCGCACTCGCGAACCCTCCACTCCCCGCCGACGTCAGGGCCGCGTACGCCTCCCCGTATCGCGATCGTGCGTCACGCCTCGGCATTGAGCAGTTCGTCGCCGACATCCCGGTTGATGAGCGCACCACGAGCCATGACGCCCTGCATGGCGTCTCCTCCGGTGTCGCAGCGCTCGACGTCCCGGCGCTCCTTCTGTGGGGGCCCCGCGACCCGATCTTCACGGACCTCTACCTCGGCGACCTCATGCGACGACTCCCCCACGCGGAGGTGCACCGCTTCGAGGGCGCTGGCCACCTCGTCGCCGAGGACACCCCGTACGCAGCACACCTGCTGGCCTGGCTCGACGACGTCGCGGCGGGCCGTGCCCGTCGCCGCGCGGCGCTCGCACCTCACCCAGCACCGGCAAGCCAGGCAGGGCCGAGCGGAGACGAGTCCGTCCCCATGTGGGCAGCGCTCGACGAGCACCGGGACGACCCGGCCGTCGCCGCGCTCGAGATGGGACGCGGGCCGGGCGGCGCGCCGCTCAAGGTCTCCTGGCGGCAGCTCGCCGGACGCGTGGAGGAGATCGCCGCGGGCCTGAGCGCCGTCGGCGTCCGGCGCGGTGACCGCGTCTCCCTCCTGGTGCAGCCGGGTGTCACCCTCACCGCCATCGTCTACGCCTGCCTGCGAATCGGCGCCGTGGTCGTCGTCGCCGATGCAGGCCTGGGAGTCAGGGGACTCTCGCGGGCCGTCCGCGGCGCGTGGCCGGACGTCATCATCGGACAGGTCCCTGGTCTGACTGCGGCGAAGGCGCTCGGCTGGCCCGGCCTGCGCATCAGCGCCACGAGCATCCCCGGGAGCAGCCGCGCGGCGCTCGGCGTCTCGCACACGCTGGCGGAGGTCGCCGATCTCGGGCGCGGGGCCGAGCTTCCGGACGCTCCCGGTCCCGAAGACCTCGCCGCAGTGCTCTTCACCTCCGGCTCGACGGGGCCAGCCAAGGGCGTCGTGTACACGCACCGCCAGCTGCAGGCTGTCCGCGACACCTTGCGCGATACCTACGGCGTCACCGCCGAATCGGGTCTCGTGACGGGCTTCGCACCCTTCGCGCTCCTCGGGCCGGCGCTCGGCACCCGTTCTGTGACGCCGGACATGGACGTCACGTCTCCCCGCACCCTCACGGCCGCAGCCGTCGCGGACGCGGTCGTGGCGGCGGATGCGCGCATCGTGTTCCTCTCGCCGGCCGCGATCCTCAACGTCGTCGCGACGAGCGAGGGCCTCGGATCGGTGCAGCGCGACGCCCTCGGGCACGTTGAGACGTTCCTGTCCACGGGCGCACCCATCAGCGCGAGGCTGCTCGACGAGGCGTGCTCGCTCATGCCGAACGCAGAGGCGCACACGCCGTACGGCATGACGGAATGCCTGCTCGTCACCGACATCGACCGTGACGGCATCTCCGCCGCGGCGCTCGCCCCCGACGACGGGGTCTGCGTCGGCACCCCCATCGGCAGCAACCTCGTCCGCATCAGTGCGCTCGACAGCTCAGGCGCAGCGACCGGTGCCCCCTCCGAGGAGGCCGGTGTGCTCGGCGAGATCGTCATCAGTGCCCCGCATCTCAAGGAGCGATACGACCGGCTCGCGATGACCGACCGTGCATCGACGCGCGACCTGCCTGCGCGTGGCCTGCCGACTCAGCAACGCTGGCATCGCACCGGTGACGTCGGACACCTCGACGCAGAAGGCCGCCTCTGGGTCGAGGGCCGCCTCCCCCACGTCTTCGTGACGGCGGATGGTCCGCTCGCCCCGGTCGGGACGGAGCAGGACCTCGAGACGCTGCCGTGGGTGCGTCGAGCCGCCGTTGTCGGCGTCGGCCCAGCTGGCACCGCCCAGGCGGTCGCCGTGCTCGAGACGCGCGAGCCGTCTCGGGGCGTGCGCGTCGCCGAGGCAGCCCTCGCCGACGCCCTGCGGGCGTCCACGACGCAGCCGCTCGCTGCCGCTCTCATCGTGCCCGAGCTCCCCACCGACATCCGGCACAACTCGAAGATCGACCGGTCTGCGCTCGCCAGCTGGGCTGAGCGTGCGCTCTCCGGAGAGCGAGTGTCGGCCCCGTGAGGGTCCTCGTCACCGGCGCGAGCGGCATGCTTGGGCGTGCTGTCGCCGCTCAGCTGCGCGATGAAGGCCACGAGGTGACCACGATGCAGCGCGGCGCGAGCGGAATCGAGGGTGTGACGGATGCCCTCGGCTCGATCACCGACGAGGCTGCCGTCGCGCGCGGCGTCGCCGGAGCAGAAGCCGTCGTCCATCTCGCGGCCAAGGTGTCGCTGAGCGGCCCCGAAGCGGAGTTCGAGGCGGTCAACGTCGCAGGCACGGAGCGTCTTCTCGCGAAGGCCAGAGACGCGGGCGCCGCGCGCTTCGTCATGGTCTCCTCCCCCTCGGTTGCGCACTTCGGAGCGGCAATCCATGGAGCGAGCGCCGACGCTGCGAATCCCGAGCTCGCCCACGGCAGCTACGCCCGCACGAAGGCCAAGGCAGAGCTCCTGGCGTTGGCGGCCGACGCCCCCGACTTCGCCGTCGTCGCCGTCCGCCCCCACCTGGTCTGGGGGCCAGGCGATACGCAGCTCATCGCCCGGATCCTCGACCGGGCAGCGCGGGGAACGCTTCCGCTGCTGGGCCGCGGAGCGGCGCTCATCGACTCCTGCTACGTCGACAACGCGGCATCAGCGATCGCTGCGGCGCTGCGGCGCGCCCCCGCAGCTCACGGGAACAGCTACGTCGTCACGAATGGCGAGCCGCGGACGGTCGCCGAGCTCATGGAGGGCATCTGCCGCGCTGGCGGCGCCCCGCCGCCACGTCTGCGCGTGCCTGCCGGTCTCGCCCGCACCGCTGGGTCCCTCATCGAGGGCGTGTGGCGTGTCCGCCCTGGCCAGGACGAGCCGCCCATGACGCGGTTCCTGGCCGAGCAGCTCTCGACCGCGCACTGGTTCGATCAGCGGCGGACGCGCGCGGACCTCGACTGGACACCATCCGTCTCCCTCGAGGAGGGCCTGCAGCGGCTCGCCGACCACACGGCGGCATCCGTCTCCGGTTCGCGCCAGCCCCGCTAGCGACTGTCCCGCTTGCGACAGCTAGTCGAGCAGCCCGCGCCGTTCGGCGGCGGCCACCGCTGAACGACGATCGCTCGCCCCGAGCTTGCGGAACACGCTTCGCAGCTGCGCACGCACCGTGTGCACGGAGACGAAGCGCTGCGCAGCGATCTGCGAGTTCGTCCAATTCCTGCCCACGAGGCGCAGGACCTCGATCTCGGCGCTCGAGAGCTCCTCGCCGACGGTCGAGTCTGAGAGTGGCCGGGAGTCGAGCGCGGAGACGACGAGCAGCTCAGCGATGCGCCTCGGCAGCTTGTCGGTGATGGAGGTCATGAGGGCAGCGTCGCTGGTCGTCGCGAAGCGGAGCGCGAACCGCGCGTTGCGGTCGTCGAGGCACTGCGTCGCCATGGTCGTGATGCGGTTCGCCGCGGCGTCGAGGTTGCCGAGCCGCAGCATGCAGAGCGCCGCCAGCGTGCGGCCGATCGAGGCGAACCTCGGTGCGATCTTGTCGTCGGCCAAGGCGGCCTCAGCGTGGACAAGGCCCTCACCGGGGCGCCCATTGGCGAGTTCGACCAGGGCGCGCGACAGGCTGACGTAGCAGTCGCCCTCCGCGCCCGCGTAGTCGGCCGCCTTCTGTGCACGAACGGTCTGCCCACGGGTGAGATAGAACGTCGTGGCGGCCAGCGTGAGCAGCGTCGACGGGTGCCCATCGCGCCACGATGCCGCGCTCAGCTGCAGCAGTTCGTCGACCTCGGCCATCGGGTCCTCATCGCCGACCAGGGCTTCCATGAGGATCCGGACGCTCGCCCCGGTGTCGTGCGGCAGGACGGTGCGTGGGAGGTCGCGCAGCTGCCTCGCGAGGTCCCGTGCGCTGGCCTCCTCGCCGTTGTCGAGCAAGTCGAAGCAGTCGGCGAACCCTGGCAGGCTCCGACCCGTGAGCCTCCCGGGGTCGGTCTGCCGTACTCCGCAGATGACGCCGATGATCTCCATGTGCCTGACGGCGTCGCGGTCAGTGCGGTTGTAGCTCTCACCGTGCTCGGCCGCGATCTCCGCGAGTTCAAGCGCGAATGGGAGGTCGTCCGCGAGCGTCGCTGCCCAGACCAGCGCGAGGCAGTCCGCCGCGAAGCGTCCGCGGGCGATGGGCGAGCTGTAGAGGGCGTCGAGCAGCTTCCCCTCGACATCGCGGATGAGCGCCCTCGCGTCGCGCAGACAGCGTTCGGCAGCCGCCCGGTCCCCTCCGAAGGACGTTGCCAGCGAATGCCTCGTGACTTGGGCGAACAGCCCGACCGGGTCGCTCGCGGCTATCCGGGTCGTGGCGATGCTCGACTCGCGCAGGCTGTGCAAGACGCCCCTCGTCGCACCGAAGCGCCGCCAGCGGAAGAGGGCGGCAAGCAGGTGCGTGGACACGAGGCGAGGGAGGACGCTGGCCGGGGCCTGGAGCATCTCCTCGACCGTCTCACGCGGGGCGTACTCGTAGATGGTCCTGAAGTGCCTCTGGACGATCGACTCGACTTCGCCCCAGGTTCTGGCTCGAAGGGCGAGGAAGAGCCTCTGCATGACGTTCCCCTCGCCGGGGAAGGATGCGACCGCCCGCGCGGCGAGGGCCCTGACCTCCTGAGGCGAGCGCTCGGCGCTGATCCGCGCGAAGGTGTCGGCATGCCACACGAACTCGACATCGAGCGAGATCGGGTTGAGCTCCGTGGTGCCGTACGGGGACGAGGCGAGTTGGTCGAACCAGTGATCGCCCGTGATCTCGGGGGCGAGGAGGTGGATGTCGGACCTCGAGAACCGTCGCACCACGCTCATGGCGCGCATCATGCGCACGCCATCGACTCGATCGAGTTCGGCGGGGTCGAAGCGACGCAGTTCCTGCAGCGTCATCGCGGCGCTCGAGGTGCCGCTGACGACGGACCACCCTTCGGCATTGGCGTCGGAGCGGAAGCGCTGCACGGCGATGCGGGTCGTGAGCGGATGGCCGGCGAGCGCGTCGAAGAGCTGAGCGCCGAGCTCTGCCGGTGCGCCCGGCTGGTTGAGGGCCAGCACCTCGCTGAGCTCGGAGGCGTCGAAGGCGAGCTCGCGCGGCTGGATGACGATGCCGTACCGCCCCATGGTGTACGCCCAGTCGGGCATGGACAGCGATCCGACGAAGAATCGCACCAGGCTCGCCCCGCCGGTGCCCAGGACGGGGCCACCCGATGGAAGCGCCTCGAGCCTGATCCGCTCCCAGAGCTCGTCGTCCTGAGCGACGATGACGTCATCGAACAGGACGGCGAGAGGCCCCTCGTGACGTCCGACCGCCAGCTCAGCGAGGACCCGCTGCAGCTCAGATCGCGATGCGCACCAGCGGAGCGCTTCACCAGCGGCCTCGAGCTTCGCCTGTATCTGCCGGAGGAGCGTGGTGCGGCCGCTTCCAGGCATGCCCACGATGAAGGTCAGGGAATGCCCCTGCAGCGCCAATCCCGAGAGCCGGTCGCGGTGAGCGATCCGCCACGGATCTCCGACGCGTTGTTCACCGTTGAGCGTGCTGCTGGACATCGTTCTTCTCTCCTGCTGGTTCTCAGCGCCAGGCGCTGCAGACTCCCCCCAGAGTCCGGCGCGATACCGGAGGTCGACCTGCAGTGTCGCGTCTCACTCCCACGATACGGTTTTGGGGACAACCGTGTTGTATACGTTCATTCCACCCCTTGGACGGTTCACCTCATTCCCTGAATCCCTGCGGCTTTTCACGCCCGATTTCTCCTATTTCAGGCCGAGAAACGCTGGAACGACCATGAATTCACCGGACATTGATGGGCGAGCTTTCGCTGTGGGCAGACTCACCCTCGGGCGTGTCTCCATCATCACTTCCACGTGGCGCCGGGAACGGCCTCGGTCAGATGCCGAGTACCGATTTCGCGATGGAAAAGTAGACGATGAGTCCCGTCGCGTCGCAGAACGTCGAGATGAAGGGTGTCGAGAAGACGGCCGGATCGACTCGAATCGACTTCGCGACGAGCGGCATCACACCGCCGACGGTGGCCGATATGGTGCACACCGAGAGCAGAGTGAGGCCGATGACGGTGCCGATTCCGACCCCGTAGATGGCCGTTGCGACGGCGAACGCGACGGCCCCGAGCGTGACGCCGAGCACGATGCCGGTGCGCAGCTCCTTGAGCGCGACGGGCCAGGCGTTCCGTGGTCGCACCTCCCCCATAGCCAGAGCCCTCGTGACCGTGGTCGCGGCCTGCGATCCGGTGTTGCCTCCGATACCGGTCAGGAGCGGGATGAACAGGGCGAGCGCCACTTGCTGCTCGAGGGTCGCCTCGAAGAGCTCGAGGACGCTCACCGTCAGAATGGCCGAGACTGCCAGCACGAAGAGCCAGACGATGCGTGATCGGACGACGGCGAAGACCGGTGTCGTCAGGTAGGGACGCCTGAGCGGCTCGGAGGCTCCCGCGTGCGCCTCGTCCTCGTCTCGTGCGGCTTCCACCATTCGGTGGGCGTCGTCTCCGGTGAGCAGGCCGAGGAGTCTCTCCTCACGGTCGACGATGGGCATCGCCAGAACGCCGCGGTCGACGAGGGTCCGCGCCGTCACCTCCGCGTCATCGTCCGCGTGCGCGTACAGGGCCGTCGCCATGTGCTGCTCGACGGCGTCCCCGGGTGCTGCGAAGAAGAGCTCCCGCAGGCTGACGACGCCCATGAGGCGTCGCGCATCGTCGATGACCGGGATGGTGTAGATCGTCTCGGCGTCACCGCCCCGCTGCTGGATGCGCTCGAGGGCGACTCCGACGCGCTCCTGCGGGTAGACGTGCACATAGTCGGGAGTCATGCGCCTGCCGACAGAGCCGACGGGGTAGCCGAGGATCACCGCGGTCTCACCGCGTTCGTCCGCCGGCAGCTCCTGCACGAGTCGCTTCGCGATCTTCGCGGGGAGCTCGTCCATGAGCGCCACCCTGTCGTCCGGGTCGAGCTCGGCGAAGACCCTCGCGACGTCGGCGTCGGAGAGCTGCGCGACGACCTCGCGCTGCGCGGGTGCGTCCATCCGCTCGAAGACCGTCATAGCGTCGTCCTTCGGCAGGAGCCGGAAGGCGACACCCGCGTCGCGCGCCGGGAGTCGCTCGAGCACGACGGCGACATCGGGCACCGGCGCGCTCGCCAGGGCTGTCGCGGCACCGGCGAGCTCACCGCGTGCAAGATCATCGGTGACGAGTTCGACGAGATCGTCGAGGGAGTGGATCGGGGCCATGGACGAATGCAAGCACATCCGGGCGTCCAGTTCGTGGCCCGCGCCGTAGCTGCCCGCGACGACCTGGGCCTGCTCGGGATAGATCCCGTTCTGCTCGGCCGGAATCCGGGTCACCGGCGACCAGCCGCGTCTGCCCGCGCCCAGCCGGCGCTCGCACGCTGCCATTCCACCGCTTGCTCGCTACCATCTGTGCATGCATGAAACCATCCGAGTGCGCGGTGCTCGTGAAAACAATCTCAAGGGCGTCGACGTCGACATCCCGAAGCGCAAGCTGACGGTCTTCACCGGGGTGTCCGGCTCCGGCAAGAGCTCACTCGTCTTCGGAACGATCGCCGCCGAGTCGCAGCGGCTCATCAACGAGACCTACACGGCGTTCGTGCAGTCGTTCATGCCGAGCCTGGCCCGGCCGGACGTCGAGGTGCTCGAAGGGCTGAGCGCCTCCATCGTCGTCGATCAGGAGCGCATGGGCTCGAACGCGCGCTCGACGGTCGGCACGGCGACGGACGCGCACACGATGCTGCGCATCATCTTCTCTCGGCTCGGGGCGCCCTCCGCTGGCCCAGCGGGGCACTTCAGCTTCAACCTCGCTGAGGGGATGTGCCCGCGCTGCGAGGGCATCGGCCGGGTCACCGACCTCGACCTCGACGAGGTCGTCGACCGCTCGAAGTCGCTCAACGAGGGCGCCATCACGATCCCAGGCTACAAGGTCGACGGCTGGATGGTGCGCGGCTACTCGGAGGCGCCGTTCCTCGACGGCGACAAGAAGGTCGCCGACTACTCCGATGAGGAGCTGCACGACTTCCTCTACAAGGAGGCGACCAAGGTCCACGTCCCAGCGCTCAACATGAACATGACCTACGAGGGACTCATCCCGCGCATCCAGAAGTCGATCCTGTCGAAGGACCCGGAAGCCGTGCAGCCGGCGATTCGCGGATTCATGGACCGCGCCGTCACCTTCACGGCCTGCCCTGAGTGCCTCGGGACTCGCCTCAACCAGGCGGCGCTCGCCTGCCGCATCGATGGCAAGAACATCGCCGACTGCTCGTCGATGCAGATCAGCGATCTCGCGGTCTTCATGGCGGGTGTGCAGGATCCGCAGGTCGCGCCTGCGATCGCGACGCTGCAGGAGACGCTGGACTCGCTCGTGAACATCGGCCTCGGCTACCTCAGCCTCGACCGGGAATCCGGCAGCCTCTCGGGCGGCGAAGCACAGCGAGTGAAGATGGTGCGCCACCTCGGCTCGAGCCTCACCGACATCACCTACGTGTTCGACGAGCCCACCGTCGGGCTTCACCCGCACGACATCCAGCGCATGAACGAGCTGCTGCTTCGGCTGCGCGACAAGGGCAACACGGTGCTCGTGGTCGAGCACAAGCCGGAGACGATCGCGATCGCCGACCATGTCGTCGACCTCGGACCCCGCGCGGGTTCCGGGGGCGGAGAGCTGCAGTTCGAGGGCACGGTCGAGGGGCTGCGCGCATCAGGCACGCTCACCGGCAAGCACCTCGACGACCGGGTCTCGTTGAAGCCCGAGACCCGTTCCGCGACGTCGAGCCTCGAGGTGCGCGGCGCGACTCGGCACAATCTCAAGGACGTCGACGTCGACATTCCGCTCGGAGTGCTGACGGTCGTGACCGGGGTCGCTGGTTCCGGCAAGAGCTCGCTCATCCACGGGTCGATCCCGAAGTCTGCGAACGTCGTCGTCGTCGACCAGACGGCGATCCGCGGTTCTCGCCGCAGCACGCCGGCCACCTACACGGGGGTGCTGGACGCGATCCGCGCCGCGTTCGCGAAGGCCAACGGAGTGAAGCCAGGCCTGTTCAGCGCGAACTCCTCGGGTGCCTGTCCGAAGTGCAACGGCCTCGGAGTGATCTTCACCGACCTCGCGATGATGGCTGCCGTCTCCACGGTGTGCGAGGAATGCGAGGGCAGGCGCTTCCAGGCGGAGGTGCTCGCCTACACGCTCGACGGGAAGAACATCAGCGAGGTGCTCTCGATGTCGATCGCGGAGGCGCACGAGTTCTTCGCCACTGGCCCCGCCAACAAGGTGCTCGCTCGTCTCGTGGACGTCGGCCTCGGCTACCTCGGCCTCGGCCAGCCGCTCACGACCCTCTCCGGCGGTGAGCGCCAGCGGCTCAAGCTGGCGATCCACATGGCTGAGAAGGGCGGCATCTACGTGCTCGACGAGCCGACGACGGGTCTGCACCTGGCGGATGTGCGGCAGCTCCTCTCGCTGCTGGACAGGCTCGTCGACTCGGGCAAGTCGGTCATCGTCATCGAGCACCACCAGGCTGTCATGGCTCATGCGGACTGGATCATCGACATCGGCCCCGGAGCAGGGCACGACGGGGGCTCTGTCGTGTTCGAGGGCACACCGGCGCAGCTCGTCGCTGACTCGTCGACCCTCACGGGCCAGCACCTGGCGAGCTACGTCGGGGCCTAGCTCAGGTCCTGCTCGCCTGACAGTTCGGCCAGCTCCCGCTCGAGGTTGCGTCTCGCTCGCGGCTCCCAGTCCTCCGGGGCCGCGGGTGAGACGAACAGGCGGGGCGTCGCGAGGAGCGTCCTGAGCACGCTCGCGCGACCCGTTCGCCAGAGCTCGTCGGGGACGTGGGGGTAGTCGCGCCTGACGAGGGCCGTGTAGCGCGCGTAGCCGTCTCCGGAGCGGGCGAGGACCGCGAGGTCGGCGTCCATGAGGACCTCGCCTGCTCGATCGCCCGCTTGGACCTCGTGAGCGATCGTGGCGAGCACGAGCCGCTCGACATCCGCGACGAGGGCGGCATCGACGTGGAGCAGTCCCAGCCGCTCGACGGCGAGGGCCGCGCTCGCCCGCTCGTCATCACCCGCGATGCCCTCGTAGACGGCGTCGTGGAACCATGCACCGAGCCTGGCGGTGAGCAGCTCGTGCTCGCTCAGCGGGGCTCCGAGCTCGGCGGCACGGAGCCGCATGATGTCGATCGCGTCGAGCACCGAGAGCAGGTGCGTGGCGTCGTGATAATGCCGGGAGGGGGCCGACCAGGCGTCGAGGAGGTCGTCGCGGAGCTCATCCGCCGCCTGCCGGTGGCTGCCGGCACGCTCGCCGCCGACTCGTGGAAGCTCGAGCTCGGCCCACCTGCGCTGGAGGGTGAGGCGTGCCCGCTTCGGCCGGTCGCGGGCTGGGACACGCACGCCGCCGGCGACGAGGCGCCGCACCAGCTCAGAGCCGGCCACGGGCTCGGCCCCGAGCGCCACGAGCTTGCTGTACTGCTCGGCCGGCACGTCGTAGTGGTCGACGTCGAAGGCCCGGCGTCGGATGCCGGCCTGCGCAGCGAACTCGTGCAGCTCCTCGACGGCGGAGTCGGACACGAGGTGCGAGAACGTCGTGCCGTGCGCGGGCCAGACGGGCGGATCGATCAGGATGACCATCCAGAGAGACTACGACTACCCTTGCCACATGGTCTCCCGTGTCAAAGGTGCAGTTGTCCGTGGCAAGAACGAACCGGTGTCGATTGAGACGGTGCTGGTTCCCGATCCGGGGCCAGGCGAAGCCGTGGTCGACATCATCACGAGCGGTGTCTGCCACACCGATCTCCACTACCAGCAGGGTGGGATCAGCGACGACTTCCCGTTCCTGCTCGGCCACGAGGCCACCGGGCGTGTCTCCGCAGTCGGTGAGGGCGTGACCGAGATCGAGGTCGGGGACCGGGTCATCCTGAACTGGCGAGCGGTGTGCGGCGAGTGCCGTGCCTGCGCCAAGGGGCAACCGCAGTACTGCTTCAACACGCACAACGCGACGCAGAAGATGACGCTCGAGGACGGCACTGAGCTCTCCCCTGCGCTCGGCATCGGCGCGTTCATCGAGAAGACGCTGGTCGCGGCTGGTCAGTGCACGAAGGTCGACGAGGAGTCGGACGCGGCTGCGGTCGGTCTGCTCGGCTGCGGCGTGATGGCCGGCATCGGTGCCGCCATCAACACCGGCGAGGTGAAGCGCGGCGAGTCGGTCGCGGTCATCGGCTGCGGTGGCGTCGGAATGGCGGCGATCGCGGGTGCAGCCCTCGCCGGAGCGACGACGATCATCGCCGTCGACATCGACGCTGCGAAGCTCGAGCGGGCGGCGCATTTCGGCGCGACCCACACCATCAACTCTCGCGAAGCGGACGTCGTCGAGGGCGTTCGCGCGCTGACGGGCGGCTTCGGCGCCGACGTCGTCATCGAGGCCGTCGGCCGCCCTGAGACGTACAAGCAGGCGTTCTACGCTCGAGACCTCGCTGGCCGCGTTGTGCTCGTGGGCGTGCCGACGCCCGAGATGACGCTCGAGCTGCCGTTGCTCGACGTCTTCGGCCGAGGAGGATCCCTCAAGTCCTCCTGGTACGGCGACTGCCTCCCGAGCCGCGACTTCCCGATGCTCGTCGAGCAGTACCGGCTCGGTCGGCTGGACCTCGATGCCTTCGTCTCGGAGCGCATCGGCATCGACGACATCGAGGCGTCGTTCGCGCGCATGAAGGACGGCACGATTCTCCGATCGGTGGTGGAGCTGTGAGCGGCCACGGCAAGGTGCGGATCGAGCGCATCGTGACGAGCGGCACGTTCTCCCTCGACGGGGGAACGTGGGACGTCGACAACAACGTGTATCTCGTCGGTGACGATGTCGACGTCGTGGTCATCGACCCGGCGCACGACGCGCAGGCGGTCAAAGACGCCGTCGGCACCCGCCGGGTGCGGCGGGTGCTGCTGACGCACGGGCACGACGACCACATCGCGGCGGCGCGGGAGTTCGCGACGCTCGTGAACGCGCCCATCGCCCTGCACGGCGGGGACCGCATGCTGTGGGACGCCGTCCACCCGGACGCGGCGCCCGACATCGAGCTCTCGGACGACGACCGCATCTTGATCGACGAGGTCGACCTGCAGGTGCTCCACACCCCGGGACACTCCCCCGGATCGGTGTGCTTCTACGCGCCGAGCCTTGAGACGCTGTTCAGCGGTGACACGCTCTTCAATGGCGGGCCAGGGGCGACGGGGCGCAGCTACAGCGACTTCGGGACGATCATCGAATCGATCTCGACGCGCCTGCTCGCGCTGCCCGTGGCTACGAAGGTGCTCACGGGGCACGGGGATGCGACGACGATCGGGGCGGAAGCCCCGCACCTCGAGGAGTGGATCGCGCGTGGCCACTGAGGCTGGGGAGAGCAGCGTGGGTGCAGCGAGTGACGCTGCGGAGGCGACGACGTTCGACGTCATCGTCATCGGCGCGGGTCCGGTGGGCGAGAACGTCGCGGATCGGACGGTGCAGGGCGGCCTGAGCACGCTGATCGTCGAGAAGGAACTGGTCGGCGGTGAGTGCTCGTATTGGGCCTGCATCCCGTCGAAGGCGCTCCTGCGCAGTGGTTCAGCGCTCCGCGCTGCCCGCGCGGTGCCAGGCAGCCGGGAAGCCGCGAGCGGCGAGCTCGACGTGGCCGCCGTGCTCGCCCGTCGGGATTCGTTCGTGTCCGGGTGGAGCGACGAAGGGCAGGTGGAGTGGCTCTCAGGCGCTGGCATCGAATTGGTGCGTGGCCATGCCAGGGTCACGGGCGAGCGTGAGGTGACGGTCGACGGCACGCGCTACACGGCGAGGGTCGCGGTCGTCGTCGCGACCGGCTCTGCGGCGCTGCTGCCCGACATCCCGGGGCTCGCCGACGCGCGGCCGTGGACGAGCCGGGAAGCGACCTCAGTCACCCGCATTCCCGAGTCGCTGACGATCATCGGCGGTGGGGTCGTCGCGGTCGAGATCGCGACCGCATTCACCGACCTCGGTGCCAAGGTGACGCTTGTAGTCCGGAGCCGTGTGCTCGGGGGCTTCGAGGAGTTCGCCGGGGAGGCGGTCACGGAGGCTCTGCGTTCGCGCGGTGCGACGATCCTGACGGGTGTCTCCCCGAGCCGCGTGGCTCGAGCTGTGAACGGCACGGTCACGGTGGCGCTCGACGATGGGCGCAGCCTCGAGAGCGAGGAGCTGCTCGTCGCGACTGGACGGGTTCCACGCACGGACGACCTCGGGCTCGAGCTCGCCGGGTTGGAGCCCGGGGCCTGGATCGACGTGGACGACACGATGCTCGTGCGCGGCAGCGATTGGCTCTACGCGGCGGGCGACGTCAATCACCGCGCGCTGCTGACCCACCAGGGGAAGTACCAGGCGCGGGCGGCGGGTGACGCGATCGCGGCGCGGGCGGCGGGACGCACGCTCGACGACGGGCCGTGGGGAACGCACGTCGCGACGGCCGACCACGCGGCGGTGCCCCAGCTTGTCTACTCGGACCCCGAGGTGGCGGCGGTCGGACTGACGAGCACCGCGGCGGAGAAGCAGGGCTTGCGGGTGCGATCGGTCGATGTGCCGATCGGGAACGTGTCCGGGGCTTCCTTGCACGCGGAAGGCTACGAGGGCACGGCGAGGATGCTCGTGGATGAGGACCGCGGCGTCGTGGTCGGGTTCACGATGGTTGGCCCCGATGTGGGCGAGCTGCTCCACGCAGCAACGATCGCGGTGGTCGGCGAGGTACCGCTGTCCAGGCTGTGGCACGCTGTGCCGTCGTTCCCGACCATCAGCGAGCTGTGGCTGCGCCTGCTCGAGGGCTACGGGCGGCCTGACTAGCAGCGAAGGTTTGGGGCCGGCGCGCGAGAAGCGGTCGCCGGCCCCTTGCGCATGACGGCGGGCTGGCGTCCGCGCCCCAGAATCGGCGCCGACGCATCGGTGGATGCGTCATGCTCCACGGTCGGGCTCAGCTCTACGGTCGGGTTCAGCTCGACGGTCGGGCTCAGGCGTGGGCGCCGGTGAACACGTCGCGCACGGTGGGCGCGCTCTGATCGTGCGTGACGACCTCGACGAGGTCGCCGGCCGCGATCTTCCCGGTTTTCGCGACGCGCAGGTAGGCGCCGACGCGGCCTGCCGTGCTGAATCGCTTGACCCAGCCGCGCTCGTCCGCTCCCCCGACCCATCTGGCGAATGTCTGGCAGGGGACGCGCGGGGCGGTCACGATCAACTCCACGGTGCGGGAGGAGCCCGCGGCCTTCGGGTCGCCTATTCGGAGGGTGTCGCCTATGTGGAGTTCGTTGACGTCGAGGCCGCCGATGCGGAGGTTCTCGCCGAAGAAGCCAGGCCCGAGTGGTCGGTCGAGCTCGCCGGCCCAGTATTCGGCGTCTGACTGCGAGTAGGCGTAGACGGCCTGGTCGAGGCCGCCGTGGTGTTTCCGGTCGGCTTGCACGTCGCCGTAGACGCCGTAGCGCCCCACCTTGACCGGGCCCTCAATGGGGCGCTTGTCGATGGCGGTGACGCCGACGCTGCCGGGGTCGTTGCGGAGCTGCGCGACTGCGCAGATGGCGAGCAGCTGGGCCAAGGCCGGCTCAGTCGGCGCGCTTGGCGTTCTTGGCGTGCAGTTCGGCAACGCGGGCGTTCTCGGCGCGCACCTTTGCCTGGACGCCGCGCTCGTGGGAGAGCCATGAGGGAGCTTCCTCGAGGAGGGCCTGGATCTCGGCGGTCGTGAGTGCTTCGGTGACGCCGCCCCTGGCGAGGCCGGAGTTTGTGATGCCGAGCTTGCGGGCGACGACGTCGCGCGGGTGGGGGCCCGTGCGGCGCAGCTCCTGCAGCCATTCTGGCGGGGTCTCCTGCAGTTCGAGGAAGGCGCTGCGGCTCAGCGGGGTCTCCTGGAAGGTTTCGGGGGTGGCCGGCAGGTAGATGCCGAGCTTCTTCGCGGCGGTCGCCGGCTTCATCGTCTGTTCCGACCCGCGGTCCGCGGCGGTCTGGCCCTCTGATTCACTCATTTGAGCATCGTACCCAGTAGCCTTGCGGGCATGGAGACTCCGACGCACCTCACGGTCGCTCTCGCCCCCGGCATCAACCCGCGAAAGTGGTCTCGAGTGTGGGAGGAGCGGCGAGCAGAGACGCCGCTTGAGTTCACTACCCTGCATGCGGCCGAGGCCAGGCAGCTTGTGCTTGACGACGGCGCGCAGGTCGCGTTTGTGCGGCATCCCTTCGAGCGCGAGGGGTTGAACGCCATCGATCTGTTTGCCGAGGACGTGGTGGCGGTGGTCGCGGTCGAGTCGGACCTCGACATCGACGAGCCGCTGCGCCTCGAGGAGCTCGACGACTGGCAGCTCGTGCTCGCCGCGTGGACTCCTGACTGGGCGGAGGCTGCGGAGCGCCTTGGACTCGACTCGGGGGCATCGGCAATGACGACTGACCCGGCGGATGCGATGGAGCTCGTCGCGGGTGGTGCGGGTGTGGCTATCGTGCCGCAGTCGGTGGCGAGGCAGCACGCGCGCAAGGATGTCTCTTATCGGGTCATCAGCGATCTGCCGCGCGTGCCCGTGTCGATTGTCTGGGCTGCTGAGGATGATCGCCTCGACACCGAGGAGTTCGTGGGCATCGTTCGAGGACGCACGGCGGGGAGCTCGCGAGGCCGCACGGGCGCGAAGTCGGCGGCGCTGCAGCGTGAGGAGCAACAGGCGCTGGCCGAGGCGGAGCGCCGTGTCAAGGAGCAGCAGAAGAAGAAGGCCACTGCCAAGCGGATCGGCACGTCTTCTGGCACGAGCCGCGGCGCCCAGCTCGCCGCGAAGCGCGCCAAGGCGGGCGGCTCGGGCGGGAAGCGCAAGCGGCGATAGGCCCGCCCGCCGAGCAGTCACGCGCCCTGACACTCTCGCCGCGCTCCCTCGCGACACTGTGGCCTTGGTCAGAACGGAGGTCTATCTGCTGCCGGCCTCCTCAGATTCTGAGCGGCGGGCGGACTCGTGCCACCACTCCGGAACGGCGGCTCCCCTGGCCTGAGGTACTCGTCGTTGGGTCTGAAGTGGATGTCGTGGTGTTCGGGTCGGTCGGTGAGGAGTTTGCCGCTTG
>JBQDTF010000018.1:0-87320 GCA_052099095.1 Pseudoclavibacter sp. | reverse complement strand
GATCGTCGCAGCAGCCGCCCCAGAAGCAGAAGCAGACGCAGCAGCAGCGGTCGAGGCCGGGGGAGCCCCCGAGGCGCCCAACGCGCTCGCCGTGGAGACAGAGGACATCCCGGAACCCGAAGCAGACGTTTCCGTGGCCGGGACTGACGTCGAGCCTGAGGTCGTCGCAGTCGAGGTAGAGCTCGACGGCGTCCCATCAGCCCTCGAGGTGGAAGCCGAGACCGGCGCTGAGGCCAGCGCCGAGACTAGCGCCGCGGCCGAGCCGACGGATACAGCCGCCGAAGACGAAGACGAAGATGAAGACGGAGACAAGCGCAAGGGCGACGAGCCCGAGCCGCTCTTCGACCTGTGACCGGATGCGGGGCGGCGGACGCAATCCGCCGCCTCGCACCCGCACCCGCGTCCACCTCGTGGCGAGCACGAGAGCGCCGCGGACACCAGCACGATGACGTTGCCCAACCACGACGAGCACCAATCGCGGAGAACTGGCGAGCTCAGAGAGACGAGAGATCCAGATGGCCTTGTTCAAGAAGAGCACCGGAATGGGACCCGCCCCGCTCGACGGCGTCGACGTCGTGCTGGCTGATCTCGACGGAGTTGTGTACCGCGGGCCAAACCCGGTTCCGCACGCAGTGGAGAGCCTGAACGCGCTCGCTCCGGCCGGCATCCGCTCGGGCTACATCACGAACAACGCCTCCCGGACTGACGAGCAGGTTGCCACGCACCTGCGCGACCTCGGTCTCTCGCTGACGGCGCAGGACGTCGTGACGAGTCCACAGGCGGCGGTCCGATTGCTCGCCACGAAGGTGGCGCCTGGAGCGTTGATCCTCGTCGTCGGCGGCGACGGACTCGTCGACGAGCTCACGAAGGGCGGCTTCCGCGTGACTCGGTCGGCCGACGACGCGCCGGACGCCGTCATCCAGGGGTTCGCGCCCCACGTCGGCTGGGAGCACCTCGCCGAGGCATCGTTCGCGCTCGCTCGCGACATTCCGTGGGTCGCCACGAACCAGGACTGGACGATCCCAGTTGCTCGCGGCATCGCGCCGGGCAACGGAACACTCGTCTCCGCCGTGCACACCGCCGTGCAGAAGCTGCCGCTCGTGGCAGGCAAGCCCGAGAAGGCCATCTTCGACGAGGCGGTTCGTCGCTTCGACGCGAAGAAGGCGCTCTTCATCGGCGACCGGCTCGACACGGACATCAAGGGGGCCGACAACGCCGGCATGACGTCCGCGTTTGTGCTCACCGGCGTCGACCGCCCCAAGCAGCTCATCGCGGCGCCTCCTGGGCAGCGCCCGGACTTCATCCTGACCGACCTGCGCGAGCTCTCGCAGCCCTATCCGAAGATCGTCACCGAGCGGCCGCAGGCCGAGCATGCCGTGGCGCGTGTCGGCGACGCGCAGGTCACGGTGCGCGGTATCGACGTCATCGTCGATCGCGCGGGCACCTCACCCATCAACCTGCTGCGTGCTGGATGCGCGGCAGTCGCGGTCTCGGAGAAGCTCATCTACGCGCTCCGAGTGCCGGAGGTGCTCTACTCGGAGCTCGCATCGTGAGCTCCGACGTCGAGCACCGCGGAGACGAGTCGGAGCTCACGCCGGAACTCGAACGCATCGAGGCCCTTCCCGTCGCGGAGCGGGCGGCTGCGTTCTCTCAGGTCCATCAGCGACTCGGGCAGCTGCTCGAGAGCACTCCCGTCGAGCTCTTCGACGGAGAGCACGCGTGAGCGCGTCGGGCGAGGACATCGGGGGCGGAGCGCTTGCCCGTCTCGACACCGAGCTGACGCGCCGCGGCCTGGCGCGCAGCCGCACGGCTGCCGCCCGGCTCATCGAGTCCGGACTCGTCTCGGTCAACGGCTCACCATCGACCAAGACCGGTCTTCGCGTTGCACTCTCCGACCGGCTGGCAGTCGCCGGGGGTGACGATTTCGTCTCTCGTGCCGCCCACAAGCTCGTCGCTGGGCTCGATGCGGTCCCGAGCCTGAACCCGGCCGGACGCGCGGCCCTCGATGTCGGTGCATCCACGGGCGGCTTCACGCAGGTGCTGCTCGCGCGCGGTGCCAGGCATGTGATCGCCCTGGACGTCGGGCACGACCAGCTCGCACCCACGGTGCGCGATGACGAGCGCGTCACCAACCTCGAGGGCGTCAACGCGCGCTTCATCGACGCGGGACAGCTCGACGAGCTGCTCGACGCCGCGGAGTCGCCCGTGCGCTCCGCGGACATCGACCTTGTCGTCGGTGATCTCTCCTTCATCTCGCTGACGAAGGTGATCGGCCCCATCATGGCGATGGCGCCAGGCATCACCGAGGCCGTGCTGCTCATCAAGCCGCAGTTCGAAGTCGGAAGGACGGGCGTCAAAGGCGGAATCGTACACGACCGCAAGCTCGTCGCGCCCGCCCTCGAACGAGTGCTCCTCGAGGCGGCCAGTTGTGGGCTCGAGCTCGTCTCGCTCCGCCCATCGCCGATCGTCGGCACGCACGGAAACTCGGAATTCGTTGCGGTCTTCCGCACGTCGACAGGCTCGAGTCCAGCGGATGCTGACAGACTCGACACTCTGCGGCGAGCCATCGTCGAAGCGGAGGACCTGGAGGCAGAACGATGAGCGGGAACTCGAAGCGGCGCATCCTCGTCGTCAGCCACGTGGCACGCGAGGAAGCCATCGATGCTGCCATGACCGTGCTGCAGCTGCTCGACGACGCGGGGGTCACTCCGGTACTCGAGCCCGCGACCTATCGCGAGCTGCTGCGCCTCGACCGCAACCGGGTGCCGCGCACGACGGTGACGCTCGGCGACCAGCTCGCAGCCGACGAAGTCGAGATCGCGATCGTGCTCGGGGGAGACGGCACGATCCTGCGCGCCGCGGAGCTCGTGCGTGATGCCGGAGTCCCCATCCTCGGCGTCAACCTCGGCCACGTCGGGTTCCTCGCCGAGAGCGAGCGCGACTCGCTCGCCGACACTGTCGGCAGGGCGCTCGACCGGGACTACGAAGTCGAGGAGCGCATGACGCTCGACGTCCGCGTCACCCTGGGTGGGGAGACGGTCTACGAGACGTGGGCGCTCAACGAAGCCTCGATCGAGAAGGCCAGCAGAGAGCGGATGCTCGAGCTGGTTCTGGAGGTCGATGGCCAGCCGCTCCTGAGCTTCGGTGCCGACGGTGCGATCTTCTCGACGCCGACGGGCTCCACCGCCTACTCGTTCTCGGCAGGCGGCCCCATCGTCTGGCCGACGGTCGAGGCCCTGCTGCTCGTCCCGATCAGCGCGCACGCACTCTTCGCACGGCCCATCGTCGTCGGGCCGAGCTCGACGCTCGCCGTGGAGATCATCCCGAGAACGGGCACACCGGGCGTGCTGTGGTGCGACGGGCGCCGCACCTACGACCTCACAGCCGGTTCCCGTGTGACCGCGACCAGGGGCACCGCTGCGATTCGCCTCGCGCGCCTGCACAGTGCGCCGTTCAGCAAACGACTTGTCGAAAAGTTCCAACTCCCGACTTCAGGATGGCGAGGACCCGCACGCGCATGATTCTTGACATCGACATCTCCGGCCTCGGCGTCATCGAACGCGCCGAGCTTCCCCTCGGACCGGGCTTTACCGCGATCACGGGTGAGACAGGTGCGGGAAAGACCATGATCGTGACGGCCCTCGGGCTGCTCCGCGGAGGCCGCGCGTCGGCCGACGCCGTGCGCTCCGGGGCCAGCAAGGCGGTCGTCGAGGGGCGCTGGCAGCTGAACGCCGACAGCCCCGCGGCGCGGCTCGCCGCCGACGCCGGCGCCGAGCTCGACGAGAACGATGAGCTCCTCGTCGCTCGCCAGGTGAGCGCCGAAGGGCGCAGCCGGGCGTGGCTCGGGGGCAGAGGAGTTCCCGCGTCCATCCTCGCCGACCTCGGGGAACGACTCGTCGTCGTGCACGGGCAGAGCGACCAGTGGCGGCTCCGCAGTGAAGGAGCGCAGCGGGCGGCTCTGGATGCGTTCGGCGGCCCCGAGCTGCGCGCGGCACGCGCCGCCGTCCGCGAGGCGCACGTGCGCCGTGGGGAGCTGCGCTCGGAACTGCAGACGCTGAGCGATGCGGAGGCGGAACGCGAGCTCGAAGCCGCACGGCTGCGCCGCGCGCTCGCCGACATCGAGCCTGCGGAGCCTCAGGCGGGGGAGGACGTCTCGCTGCTTGCCCGCATCGAGCGGCTCTCCAACCTCGAAGCCCTGCGACGTGATGTCGGCCAGGCGCACGAGCTTCTTGCCGGGGACAGCTCGGCGGGGTTCGGCGGTCAGGGCGGCGCGAGCTCCACCGAGCTGGTGTCGCAAGTGCGAGCGCTCATCGACAGCGCGACCTCGAGCGACCCGGCGCTCGGTGAGCTCGGGCAGGCCGCGGCGGACATCTCCTTCGCGATCGACGAGCTCGGGCTCCGCCTCGCGAGCTACCTCGACGGGCTCGAGGCCGAGGGGAGCGGCGAGCTGGCCCAGCTCAACGAGCGGCTCACGCTGCTCACGAGCCTCACCCGGACCTACGGGCCGACCCTCGACGACGTCATCGAACTGGGTTCGAAGGCCGGCATGCAGCTGCTGGAGCTCGAGAACGACACCACGCGCATCCAGGAGCTCGAGACGCAGATCGCCGAGGCCGAGGAGACGCTTGCCGCTGCCGCGTCGAGGCTGACATCGCTGCGAACGGCAACCGCCGGAGTGCTCGAGGAGCGTGTCACCCACGAACTCCATGCGCTGGCCATGCCAGCAGCGCAGCTCTCCGTGGATATCTCACCGCTCGACGAGATCGCCGCCCACGGTGGCGACAAGGTCGCCTTCATGCTGCGACCGCACCCGGGGACGGAGCCGGCTCCGCTCGGAAAGGGAGCATCCGGTGGCGAGCTCTCACGCGTCATGCTGGCCCTCGAGGTGGTGCTCGCTGACGTGAGCTCGGTGCCGACACTCGTCTTCGACGAGGTCGACGCCGGCGTCGGCGGCTCTGCCGCCATCGAGATCGGGCGACGGCTGCAGCGGCTCTCCGCGAACGCACAGGTCATCGTCGTCACCCACCTGGCGCAGGTCGCGGCGTTCTCGGACAACCACATCAGCATCGAGAAATCGAGTGACGGGCAGTTCACCACCTCGAGCATCCGCCAGATCCGAGGGGCGGATCGCACGCAGGAGATCGCGCGACTGCTGTCCGGACTCTCCGAGAGCGAGACAGGCAACGCGCATGCCGAGGAGCTGCTGGAGCTGGCGGCGGCGAATCGCACAGCGCCAGGCGCAGACGGATCGCGGTCCGTCGTCTAATATGGAATTCCGTGACTAGCGCAGATATCCCAGTTCCGGGAAACGACCAGGCAGTTGTCAAGCAGATCTATGTGACCGGGGGCGTCGTCTCCTCGCTCGGCAAGGGCTTGACCGCTGCCAGCTTGGGCAACCTCCTCAGGGCCCGAGGCCTGCGCGTCGTCATGCAGAAGCTCGACCCGTACCTGAACGTCGATCCCGGCACGATGAACCCCTTCCAGCACGGTGAAGTGTTCGTCACGAACGACGGCGCGGAGACCGACCTCGACATCGGGCACTACGAGCGTTTCCTGGACGTGGACCTCGCCCAGTCGGCGAACGTCACGACGGGGCAGATCTACTCGAGCGTCATCGCCAAGGAGCGCCGCGGCGAGTACCTCGGCGACACCGTGCAGGTCATCCCGCACATCACCGACGAGATCAAGCGCCGCATGCGCCTGCAGGCCAGCGAGGAGCCTCGCCCCGACGTCATCATCACCGAGGTGGGCGGAACGATCGGCGACATCGAGTCGCAGCCGTTCATCGAGTCCGCCCGGCAGCTGCGTCACGAGCTCGGTCGCGACAACGTGTTCTTCGTGCACGTCTCCCTCGTGCCGTTCATGGGCGCCTCCGGCGAGCAGAAGACGAAGCCAACGCAGCACTCGGTCGCAGCCCTGCGTTCCGCGGGCATCCAGCCTGACGCGCTCGTCCTTCGCAGCGACCGCCCGGTGACGGAGAGCAACAAGCGCAAGATCGCGCTCATGTGCGACGTGCCTGAGCGTGCGGTCGTCAACACCATCGACCTGCCCTCGATCTACGACATCCCGCGCGTGCTGCGCGAGCAGGGCCTCGACGAGTACATCATCGAGCAGCTCAAGCTCCCCGCTGAGCCCATCGAATGGAGCGCGTGGGAGCGTCTCCTCGAGGTCGTGCACCACCCGAAGCACCAGATCACGGTCGGCCTCGTCGGCAAGTACATCGACCTGCCTGACGCCTACCTGTCGGTCACGGAGGCGCTGCGTGCCGGCGGCTTCGCGAACCAGACGCGCGTGAAGCTCCGCTGGATTCCCTCCGACGAGTGCGAGACGAACGAGGGCGCGGCAGCTCAGCTGAGCGACGTCGACGCGATCTGCGTGCCAGGCGGATTCGGCATCCGCGGCATCGAAGGCAAGCTCGGCGCACTGCGCTTCGCACGTGACAACGGCATCCCCACGCTCGGCCTGTGCCTCGGCATGCAGTGCATGGTCATCGAGTACGCCCGCAACGTCGTCGGCATCACGGACGCGAGCTCGTCCGAATTCGACCCGCAGACCCCGAACCCCGTCATCGCGACGATGGCCGAGCAGGTCGACATCATCGAGACCGGCGACATGGGCGGAACGATGCGCCTCGGCTCCTACCCGGCCGCCCTCGACGAGGGGTCGATCATCGCTGAGCTCTACGGGTCGACGCTCGTCGAAGAGCGCCACCGCCACCGCTACGAGGTCAACAACGCCTACCGCGAGCAGATCTCGGAGGCGGGCCTCCACTTCTCGGGTCTCTCCCCGGACGGGACGCTCGTCGAGTACGTCGAGCTGCCGCGTGAGGTGCACCCGTTCTACGTGGCCACGCAGGCGCATCCCGAGCTGAAGTCGCGCCCGAACAGCGCGCACCCGCTCTTCTCCGGCCTCGTCGCCGCCGGCCTCGAGCGTCAGCGCTCCGGTCGACTCGTCGACGTCGAAGAGAACGTGCAGGACACGGACCAGGTTCAGCAGTGACCGGCGTCGCCGGGGCAGGACCGTTCGCCGACGAGGTCGCGGAGGACACGGTGCTCGAATCGAGCGTCGTGTTCCGCGGCGCCGTCTGGGACATCGTCCGCGAACGCTTTCGCTTCGGCGACGAGGAACTGACCCGCGAGTACATGTCGCACACGGGCGCAGTCGCCGTGCTCGTGCTCGATGATGCCGACCGCATCCTGTTCATCCGCCAGTACCGCCACCCCGTCGGGCGACGCGACTGGGAGCTGCCCGCCGGCCTGCTCGACGCGCCAGGGGAAGACCCGCTCGACGCGGCCAAGCGAGAGCTCGCAGAAGAGGTCGACCTCGTGGCCGAGCGCTGGGACGTTCTGCTCGACCAGTACACGTCGCCTGGCGGGAGCAGCGAGAACGTGCGGGTCTACCTCGCCCGCGGTGCCTCTGCGACCCCCGAGGCGTTCGCTCGCACGGGTGAGGAAGCTGAGCTCGAACAGCGGTGGGTGTCGCTCGCAGACGCGCTCGACGCCGTGCTCGACGGCTCTGTGCAGAATCCGTTCGTCATCTCGGGCGTCATGGCGCTCCACCTGGCGAAGGAGCGCGGCTGGTCGACGCTTCGTCCCGCGCGGTCGGACTGGCCGACTCGATCACCCGGCCGCCCGCAGTAGTCAGCGCACCATGGCTGCAGATCCGGGCAGGCCGAAGACGGATGCGGCGCTGCTCGACACGTACCTCCGGCACCTGACGATCGAGCGGGGGCTGTCGAGCAACAGCCTCGGCGCCTACCGCCGCGACCTCGGCAAGTACCTCGAGTGGCTCGAGACGAGTGGCCGGGGGGCTGTCTCCGACGCTTCCCCCGAGGACGTCTCCGCGTTCCTCGCGCAGTTGCGCGAGGGTGAGGGCCTCGCCGCGTCCTCCGTCTCCAGGGCGCTGTCCTCGGTGCGAGGATTCCACAGGTTCCTGCTCGACGAGAAGGTGCTGGACGCCGACCCGACCGCGCGCGTTCGCGCGCCCAAGCTGCCGTCGCGGCTCCCGAAGGCGCTCAGCGTCGCAGAGGTCGAGCGCCTTCTGCAGGCAGCCGATGGCGAGACCCTCGAGGCCATGCGCGACACCGCGCTCGTCGAGCTCCTCTACGCGAGCGGCGCCCGAATCTCGGAGCTCGTCGACCTCAACGTCGACGACCTGATCGAACCCGGCATCCTCCGGGTGCGAGGCAAGGGCAACAAGCAGCGCATCGTGCCGGTTGGCAGCTTCGCGCAGCGGGCGCTCGACCGCTACCTCGTGCGGGCGCGACGCGAGCTGGCGACCCGGGGGAGCGCAACCCCCGCGCTCTTCCTCGGCACACGGGGAGCGCGCCTTTCCAGGCAGAGCGCCTTCAACCTGCTGGACGCGATCGCGACACGGGCAGACCTCGCTGGTCGAGTCTCTCCACATACGCTGCGTCACTCGTTCGCAACCCACCTGCTGGAGGGCGGCGCCGATGTCAGAGTCGTCCAGGAGTTGCTCGGGCACGCCTCTGTTTCGACGACACAGATCTACACGCTCGTGACGGCCGACACCCTGCGTGACGTGTACGCCACGAGCCATCCGCGCGCCAACCTCAGCTGAGGCCGACGCGGGGATAGGATGCAGAGGTCATGAGCGAAGAGACGATCGAATCCACGCCCCGCAGCGCAAGCGCGGTGTCGACGCGACTCTACAACCACTTCGATGTGCCGGATGAGCTGGAGAGCCACGGCCCAGCGCGCATCATCTCGATGTGCAATCAGAAGGGTGGCGTCGGGAAGACCACGACGAGCATCAACCTCGGCGCGTCTCTCGCGCTGTACGGTCGCCGCGTGCTCGCCGTCGACTTCGACCCGCAGGGTGCGCTCAGCGCCGGCCTCGGCATCCGCACGTACGACGTGCCGACCGTCTACGACCTGCTCATCGGCACCGTCAAGGACCCCCACGAGGTCATCCAGGCCACCGCGTTCCCCGGCCTCGACGTCATGCCGGCCAACATCGACCTCTCGGCCGCCGAGGTGCACCTCGTCACCGAGGTGGCGCGCGAGCAGATCCTCGCCAGCGTGCTGCGCAAGGTCTCCAGCGAATACGACGTCATCATCGTCGACTGCCAGCCGTCGCTCGGTCTCCTCACCGTCAACGCCCTCACGGCGAGCCACGGCGTCGTCATCCCGCTCGAGTGCGAGTACTTCGCACTCCGCGGCGTCGCGCTGCTCGTGGAGACGGTCGACAAGGTCCGCGACCGCCTGAACCCGTCGCTCGAGCTCGACGGCATCCTCCCCACGATGTACGACGGCCGCACCCTGCACTCACGCGAGGTGCTCGACCGTGTCTACGAGGCGTTCGGCGACCGGGTCTTCGACACGGTCATCGGCCGCACCGTGAAGTTCCCCGATGCGTCCGTCGCCGGCGTCCCGATCGTCCGATTCGCTCCAGAGCACACGGCGTCGAAGGCCTACCACCAGCTCGCGCGCGAGTTGATCGAACGTGGCGCCGTCGCCTAGCGCCCTGACCACACGGGGTACCTCAGTCGGACTCGGCGTCTCAGGAGACGCCGACATCGAGGCATCGACAGACGCGGACTTCCGAGTCTCGCTGAGCAACTTCGAAGGGCCATTCGATCTCCTGCTGACGCTCATCTCGAAGCACGAGATGGATATCACCGAGGTGTCGCTGAGCCGAGTCACGAGCGAGTTCATCGGCTACCTCAACGACCTGTCGACGCCGGAAGAGCTCGACCGCGCGAGCGAGTTCATCGTCGTCGCGGCCACGCTCCTCGACATGAAGATCGTCAGCCTGCTGCCGCAGGGCGAGTACGTGGATGCCGAGGACGTCGCGATCCTCGAGGCCCGGGATCTGCTCTTCGCGCGCCTCCTGCAGTACAAGGCCTTCAAAGAGGTCTCCACATGGTTCGCTGCGGCGCTGGGCGTCGAAGGGCAGCGCACGACCCGCGCGGTGCCGCTCGAGGCGAAGTTCCGTGAGCGCATCCCCGAGCTGGTCTGGACGCTCTCGGCCGCAGACTTCGCCGCGCTCGCGACCCTCGCGCTCGCGCCGCGCGAGATCCCGACTGTCGGCCTCACCCACCTGCACGCACCCAAGGTGAGCATCCGCGAGCAGGCGAGGATCCTCGTCGACCTGCTCCAGGACGGCAAGCCGCGGACATTTCGGGAGCTCGTCGCCGACGCCAGCGTGCGCGGCGTGGTCATCGCGCGCTTCCTCGCGCTCCTCGAGCTGTACCGGAGGGCTGCCCTCAGCTTCGAGCAGGAGACGCCGCTCGGCGAGCTGACCGTGACGTGGGACGCCGACGAGTGGGACGTTGCCCAGCTCTCGAGCCTCGGAGACGACGATGACTGACGCGCAGGACCAGGACTCATCGAGCGACCTTCGCGAACAGCCAGGGATCGAGCTCGATCGCGCCGTCGAAGCCATCCTGTTCGTCGCCGACGAACCGCTCTCGCTCGTGACCATCGCGGGAGCCGTCAGCCGGCCCGTCTCGGACGTGCGAGCCTCCGTCGGCCGACTCGTCGCCGACTACAACGGCGACCTCGGGGGACCCGAGCGGGGCTTCGAGCTGCGCGAGGTCGGCGGAGGGTGGCGCCTCTACGTGCGCGACAGCCTCGACGACATCGTCGCCGACTTCGTGCTCACCCGCCAACCGTCGAAACTCTCGCAGGCCGCCCTGGAGACGCTCGCTGTCATCGCGTACCGCCAGCCCATCACCCGTTCGCAGGTGGCGCAGGTGCGCGCTGTCAACGTCGACTCGGTGGTGCGTACTCTGGTAGCACGTGGCCTCATCGCAGAAGAAGGCCACGACGAAGTGACCGGGGCCATTCGCTACGTCACGACCCAGGCACTCCTTGTGCACCTGGGACTCAACTCGCTCGACGAGTTGCCAAAGATTTCACCTCTGCTCGACGAAGGACAGGACGGATTCCATGAGTGACCAGCGAGGGCGCGCACCGCGCCGCGGCGACACCGACCGCACGGCCGACGAAGCGGCGGCACTGCGCCAGGCAGCGCAGGCGCGACCGGAGGGCGGCTACTCGATGGACGACTTCGACGACATCCCCCTGCCTGGTAGCGACGCCGAACCCGCTCCGGAACGCAACGACGGCGTGCGGCTGCAGAAGGCGCTGGCGGCGGCAGGAGTCGCGTCGCGTCGCGTGTGCGAGCAGTACATCACGCAGGGTCGAATCGAGGTCAACGGCGTCGTCGTGACCGAGCTGGGGAGCCGGATCTTCCCGGACCGCGATGAGGTCGCCGTCGATGGCACCCCCATCCAGCTCGACCCGAGCAAGCGCTACGTCGTCCTGAACAAGCCCGTCGGCGTCGTCTCGTCGATGCGCGATGAGCAGGGCCGTGCCGACCTGCACGAGTTCGCTCGTGAGTTCGACGAGCGCGTCTACAACGTCGGCAGGCTCGACATCGACACCAGCGGGCTTCTTGTCCTCACCAACGACGGCGAGCTCGCCCACGTGCTCGCGCACCCGTCCTTCGGGGTCGAGAAGACCTACATCGCACGCGTCGATGGGCGTGTCTCCACGAAAGCGCTGCAGCGGCTCCGTCAGGGCTTCGAGCTCGAAGACGGCTTCATCAAGGCCGACAGCGCCAGGCTCCTCGCCGACCAGCCGAGCCGGACCGCCTCCCTCGTCGAGATCGTGCTCCACTCCGGGCGCAACCGCATCGTGCGCCGCATGCTCGAAGAAGTCGGTCACCCCGTCACGGCGCTGGTCCGTCGCAGCTTCGGCCCGCTGAACCTCGGCACGCTGCGGGAGGGCGAGATGCGAGAGTTCACTACACTGGAGCTCGGCCGCATCCTCAAGCTCGCCCGGCGAGCCGGAGAGCAGCGCGACAGCGGCGCCCCCACACAGGCGGCTGCACCCACGCGTGAACCCAAGCAGGCCAGAGGCCAGAGGCAGGCGCCTCAAGCCAAATCGAAAGGTCGTCGATGACGCCAACTCGAACCAACTCCCCGATACGGGTGGTCGGTGCCGGGCTGCTCGGAACCAGCGTGGGACACGCACTGCGCAGGCTCGGCGTCGACGTGCAGCTCGATGACATCTCGCCCTCGGTGCTGCAGCTTGCCGTCGACTACGGCGCTGGAACCCCCGCTGCGGACGCGGCCGGAGGGGACTCGCCCCGTATCGTCGTCGTCTGCGTGCCTCCCGATGTGACGGGACAGGTCGTCGCCGCTGAACTCGAACGCTGGCCGAACGCCATCGTCACCGATGTCGCGAGCGTGAAGTCGGCACCCCTCGCGGAACTCGTCGCGCGCGGCGCGGACATCAGCCGCTACCTGGGCTCGCACCCCATGGCAGGCCGTGAGACCGGCGGGCCGCTGTCCGGCCGCGCCGATCTCTTCGTCGGCCGGCCCTGGGTGATCGCGCACCACGAGCACACGAGCGTGTTCGCGCTGCAGGAGATCGAGGGGCTCGCCCTCGACCTCGGTGCGACACCCGTCACCATGACGGCAGCAGACCACGACAGGGCTGTGGCGCTCGTCTCCCACGTGCCGCAGCTCGTGTCGACGCTGCTCGCATCCCGGCTCGTCGACGACGAGGACGGGGCGACCGCGCTCGCGGGCCAGGGGCTGCGGGACATCACGCGGATCGCATCGAGCGACCCGGTGCTGTGGACGCAGATCCTGACGGCGAACGCCGCTCCCACGGCAGCGGTCCTCCGCAAGCTGCAGGCCGACCTCGACCGAGTCGCCGGAGCACTCGAGCGCAGCCAGGAGCGCGGCTCCGGACGTATCATCGCCGAGCAGCTCGCGACCGGCAACGCCGGGGTCGCACGACTGCCGGGCAAGCACGGCTCGTCACGACGAGAGTTCGATTCCGTCACCGTCATGATCGACGACAAACCGGGCCAGCTCGCGAAACTCATGGGGGACGTGGGAGACGCGCAAGTGAACGTCGAGGACTTCCGCATGGAGCACGCGCAGGCCTCGAACGTCGGCCTCGTCGTCATCTCGGTGGTGCCATCTGCCACGGCGAAGCTCGTCGACGAGCTCGAACAGCGCGGATGGAGGATCGCCGCATGACCGATACCACCGATTCGGCTCACGTCGGCCTCAGCGCAGTCGCGCCCATCGTCGTCGCCGTCGACGGCCCCGCCGGCTCCGGCAAGTCGAGCGTCTGCCGTGAGAGCGCCAGGCGCCTGGGCTTCGGCTACCTCGACACGGGCGCCGCGTACCGCGCGCTCACCTGGTTCGCGATCGACCGCGGCTGCGACCTCGACGACGGCGCGGCAGTCGCGGCGCTGCTCCCGAGCTTCGTCGAGCTCTACAGCATCTCGCAGAGTCCGGACGAGCGCTGGGTACGCGTCGGTCAGACCGACGTCTCGGCGTTCATCCGCGACACGGCCATCTCCGGTGAGGTCTGGCGCGTGTCTCGCGTGCCAGCAGCCCGCGAAGCCCTCACCGCGCTCTTCCGGAGCACGATGGCGACCACCACGAGCCCAGGCATCATCGCCGAGGGGCGGGACATCACGACCGTGGTGGCCGCAGATGCGCCCGCGCGTATCCTCATGACCGCTGACGAGGCGGTGCGCATCGCGCGCAGGGCTGGCGAGAAGGCGGGCGAGGCGGTCGCCGCCGTCGCAGCATCCGTGTCGGCCCGCGATGCGCGCGATGCCAAGGTCACCAACTTCACCGATGCCGCCGACGGCGTCACGGTGCTCGACACGACGACGCTCGACTTCGAGCAATCGGTCGAGGAATTCCTGCGGATCGTCGCCTCGGCGACTCCGGATCCGCACCAGACGACAGCACCGTCGCTGGCAGCCGCCCCAAGCGCTGTCAGACACGACAACACGAAGGAGTCACGATGACTGACGACCAAGGACGGAACGACGAGGCCACAGAGGCCTCCGAGGAGTTCGACCCAGCAGGCGGCGAGGAGCTCGTCGCGCGCCTCGAGGAGCTCGACGAGACGGTGGTGGAGAAGCGGACTCAGGCGCTCCGCCAGAGCCTCGACGACTACGAGCTCGAGGAAGACGACCTCGAGGTGCTCCTGGGGGCCTCCGAAGACGGCGACGCCATCACGTACCTGCCAGCGCTTCCGGTGCTCGCGGTCGTCGGACGCCCGAACGTCGGCAAGAGCGCGCTGGTCAACCGCATCATCGGCCGCCGCGAGGCTGTCGTTGAGGACACCCCAGGTGTCACGCGCGACCGCGTCTCGTACAAGGCCGAGTGGAACAACCGCTGGTACACGATCGTCGACACCGGCGGGTGGGAGCCAGACGCCAAGGGCATCGATCTCTCGGTTGCCCAGCAGGCCGAGATCGCCGTCGAGCTCGCCGACGCGGTCCTCTTCGTCGTCGACGCGAACGTCGGCCCGACCGCCACCGACGAGCACGTCGTGAAGCTGCTCCGCAAGACCGACCGCCCCGTCATCCTCGTCGCGAACAAGGTCGACGACGCGGTCCAGGAGCCGAACGCGGCCCAGCTGTGGAGCCTCGGCCTCGGCGAGCCGTGGCCGGTCTCGGCCGTGCACGGCCGCGGGGTCGCTGACCTCCTCGACAAGGTCATCGAGATCCTCCCAGAGGTCTCCAAGGTCGCGAAGGAGGAGATCGGCGGACCCCGCCGCGTCGCGATCCTGGGCCGGCCGAACGTCGGCAAGTCCAGCCTCCTCAACAAGGCCGCGGGCGAGGAGCGAGTCGTCGTCAACTCCCTCGCGGGCACCACTCGCGACCCCGTCGACGAGCAGGTTGAGCTGGGCGGCAAGATCTGGCGCTTCGTCGACACGGCGGGAATCCGTCGTCGCGTGCACCTGCAGCAGGGCGCCGACTTCTACGCATCGCTGCGCACGACGGCGGCCCTGGAGAAGGCCGAGGTCGCCGTGGTCGTCCTCGACGTGACCGAGGCTGTCAACGTGCAGGACCTGCGCATCATCGACCTCGTCCTCGAGTCCGGCCGCGCACTCGTGCTCGCGTTCAACAAGTGGGACATGCTCGACGACGAACGCCGCTGGCAGCTCGAGCGCGAGGTCGAGCGCGACCTCGCCCACGTCGCCTGGGCGCCGCGCGTCAACATCTCCGCCAAGACGGGCCGCCACCTCGAGAAGCTCGTGCCCGCGCTCGAACTCGCCCTCGACTCCTGGGACACCCGCATCCCGACGGGCAAGTTCAACGCGTTCCTCGCCGAGCTCACGGCGGAATTCCCGCACCCTCTCCGTGGTGGCAAGCAGCCTCGCATCCTGTTCGGCACGCAGGCGCAGACCCGCCCGCCGACATTCGTGCTCTTCACGACCGGATTCCTCGACCCGGGCTACCGCAGGTTCATCCAGCGCCGCCTCCGCGAGGTGTACGGCTTCGAGGGGTCGCCCATCATCACGAACATGCGCGTCCGCGAGAAGCGCGCGAAGCGCAGCTGATCGAGCGCTCGCGCTCGATGGGGCCAGTCCGGGTCGACCTTGCGGGGTCGGTCGGGCTGGCCCTTTCCGTATGGTGCCAAGCGGTGCAAAAATGGCGCTTTTTCTTCCAGTGCAAAGACGTGGACGCTCCTTGCCGCCCATCCGGGCACGTCAGCGTGCCGAGAACCGTAGGATTTTGCCCACGCCTGGATTTCAGGTGAGTCCTGGTTGTCAGGCGTGAACTTTCGACGTTGAGGGGTCCCATTCGATGATGGAAAAGTCCGAGCAGACGCAGCACGAGTGGCTGGAGAAAGTCGGAATCGCCGAGCGGATGATCCCGCTCATCGGGAACCTGTACCGCACACGGAACGTCGTGACCTCTATCTACGGTCACCGCCTCATCAACCTGTCGGCGATCGACATCATCAAAGCCCACCGCTTCGCTCGCCGCATCAACGACGTCGAGCTGTCGTTGGACGCGACGCTGCCCATCCTCGAACGGCTGCAGGAATTCGATCTCGGCACCGCCTCCATCGACCTGGGGGAGCTCGCGACACGCTTCGCAGCGCAGGAGGACGACCTCGACACGTTCCTGGCCACCCAGCTGCTCGAAGTCATCGGCACCGGCTCGCCCGACTCCGGCGCTGACGTCGTGCTGTACGGATTCGGCCGCATCGGTCGCCTGCTCGCGCGCATCATCATCTCGCACGCCGGAACCGGACGGGGGCTCCGCCTGCGGGCCATCGTCGTCCGCAAGGGCAGCGACAACGACCTCGAGAAGCGCGCCAGCCTGCTGCGCCGCGATTCGGTCCACGGCGCGTTCGCCGGCTCCATCTCGGTCGACCAGGCTGCGTCCACGATCCAGGCCAACGGCACCGTCATCAAGGTCATCTACTCGAACGACCCCGCAACGGTCGACTACGAGTCATACGGGATCCGCGACGCCATCGTGGTCGACAACACGGGTCGCTGGCGCGACGCCGACGGCCTCTCGCAGCACCTGCAGAGCCCGGGCGTGCGCCGGGTGCTGCTCACGGCACCGGGCAAGGGCAAGCTCAAGAACATCGTCTACGGCATCAACAACGCCGGCATCACCGACGACGACCGCATCCTCTCCGCCGCCTCCTGCACGACCAACGCCATCACCCCGGTGCTCAAGGTCATCGACGAGCGCTACGGGGTCGTGCACGGGCACGTCGAGACCGTGCACTCGTTCACGAACGACCAGAACCTCATCGACAACTTCCACAAGGGCGACCGGCGCGGCCGAGCTGCCGGCCTCAACATGGTGATCACCGAGACCGGTGCCGCGAAGGCGGTCGCGAAGGCACTCCCGCACTTCGAGGGCAAGCTGACGGGCAACGCGATCCGCGTGCCGACGCCCGACGTCTCCATGGCCGTGCTCAACCTCACGCTCGAGCGGCCCACGACCCGCGGTGAGATCAACGACTTCCTCCGTCAGGTCTCCCTGAGCTCGGTACTCCGCCAGCAGATCGACTACATCGAGTCGAGCGAGGTCGTGTCGACTGACTTCGTCGGGACGACGAGGGCCGGCATCGTGGACGGTCTCGCGACGATCGCCGAGGGCAAGAATCTCGTGCTCTACGTCTGGTACGACAACGAGTTCGGCTACTCGACGCAGGTGGTGCGCATCATCGAGCAGCTCGGGGGCGTGCAGCCGCCTATCGTGCCTCACCGCAAGGAGCTCTCCCAGCTCTAGGCGCTGCGCCCGCGGAGCAGATCGGCCCCCGCTCACCTTGTGGTGAGCGGGGGCCGATCTACGCGGTCGAGCCGGAGCTACTTGAGCTCTGCGCCCAGGATCTCCGTGTACGAGGCGCGTTCCTTCCCGAGCCGCGAGTTGCGGCGGCTGTACAGGAAGTAGATGGCGAGTCCGATGGCCAGCCAGATGGCGAAACGAAGCCACGTGAGCGTCGAGAGGTTGAGCATGAGCCAGAAGCACAGCACCGCCGACAGGATCGGCAGGAACGGCGACCACGGCATGCGGTAGGCCAGCTCACGGTTCGGGTACTTCTTGCGGAGCACGAGGATGGAAAGGCTCACCAGCACGAATGCGGAGAGCGTGCCGATGTTGATCATCTCCTCGAGCCAGTCGACGTTGGTCAGCCCGGCGAGCAGTGCGACGGCGATTCCGACGCCGATCTGCAAGCGGATCGGGGTCTTGCGCTTCTCGCTCGTGATGCTCCAGGAGCGGGGGAGCAGGCCGTCGCGGCTCATCGAGAAGAGCACTCGTGCCAGGCCCATGAGCAGCACGAGGATGACCGTCGTGAAACCGAGGAGGATGCTGATCGAGATGATCTGCGCAGCCCAGTCGGCGCCGACGAGCACGAACGCGGTGGCGAGCGAAGGCGTCTCCGCTGCTGCGAGGTCCTTGTACGAGACCATGCCCGTGATGACGAGGCTCACGGAGAGATAGAGGACGGTCACGATGCCAAGACCGAGGAAGATGCCGCGAGGCAGGTTCTTCTTCGGGTTCTTGACCTCTTCGGCGCTCGTCGCGACGACGTCGAAGCCGATGAAGGCGAAGAACACGATGGACGCGCCGGCGAGGAGACCGAAGACTCCGTACATGCTCGGCTCAGCGCCGGACATGAATGAGAAGAGCGACTGGTGCCAGGCATCCGTTCCGGAATCCTCTGCTGGCTGCGACGGCGGGATGAACGGCGTGTAGTTGCTCGCCTTCACGAAGAACGCGCCGACCACGATGACGAAGAGCACCGTGGCGACCTTCAGGATCGTGAGGACGGCGCTGACCCGCGATGAGAGCTTCGTGCCGAGCACCAGCAGCGTGGTGAGGACCGCGACGATGAAGAAGGCGGCCCAGTTCAGCTCGAAGAGACCGAAGATGCTGAGCTTGGGCGGGATGTCCCAGCCCCAGATGTTGACGACCTCCTGCAGGTAGACGCCCCAGTAGCTCGCGATGACGGCGGACGCCGACAGCATCTCGAGGATGAGGTCCCAGCCGATGATCCAGGCGAGCAGCTCGCCGAGGGTTGCGTAGGTGAATGTGTAGGCCGACCCCGCGACGGGCACGGACGACGCGAACTCGGCGTAGGCCATGATCGCGAGGCCGCAGGTCACGGCGGCGAGCAGGAATCCGAGGGTGATCGATGGGCCGGCGTTGTTGGCGGCCGCCTTCGCTCCGACGGAGAAGATACCGGCGCCGACGGCAACGGCGACGCCCATGATCGCGAGGTCCCAGACGCCGAGGGATCGCTTGAGCGACCGTTCCTCGGAGTGCGAGTCCGCAAGTGAGGCCTCGATGCTCTTCGTTCGCATCAGGCTTTGGAAAAAGCTCAAGGTGTTCCCCCAGTGTTTTCATAACCGCGAGCGGGCACCCGCGCGCGCGTGTGGAGTTTACCTGCTGGAAACATTCCGGTCGAGACGCAGGAATCGCCCGGCTCGCTTGGCCTAGGGTTGCCGAAGACGTGGTGGCAACCCGATCGTCACAGCTGCCAATGCTGGCATCTGGCAGGTCAGCGCATCGTGCGCTGCTCCTGTATCCCCAGACAGTTCGCGAAGGAGGGTCCGTGCCTGACCTCGCCGATGCGCCGGATGCGCTGCTGGTCGCCCGCGCCAGAGACGGTGATGAGCGTGCATTCGAGACGCTCATCCGTCGCCACTGGGGCCTCATGCTCGCGACGGCAATCCGACTGCTCTCCTCTCGGGCCGACGCTGAGGACGCCGTTCAGGACGCCTGCATCGTCGCCTGGAACCGACTCGACCTGCTGCGCGACCCGGACGCTGTTCGAGCGTGGCTCGTGCAGATCGCCGCGCGCAAGGCGACCGACCGCCTCAGGAGGCGGAAGTTCGAGCAGGACATCGACGATGTCGAGGCCCCGGAATCCAGGGAGCTCGGGCCCCTGGCGCAGCTCGAGCTGAACGCGAAGCTCGACGCGGCTTCGCGGGTGCTCGCGGCGTTGCCGGAGTTGCAGCGGCAGTGCTGGATCCTCAAGGAGACCGCCGGGTTCACCTACGCCGAGATCGCGGTGCAGCTCGACACGAACACATCCACGGTGCGGGGGGCCCTCTCGCGGGCCAGGCTCGCGCTCCTGCGGGGCATGGAGGAATGGGCATGAGCGAAGAAGTCGAGCCGACGATCGGCGCTGGGGGGTACACCCTGACGCAGCTCTCGGAGTACCTGGATGCTGGCCGCCTGCCGTACAACGCCGACATCGAGAATGACCCGGAGTGCGAGCGTGCGCTGGAAGCGCTCGAGCGGGTCACCCGCGCGTCCCACGACCTCATCGAGCTCGAATCGGCCGCGACGCCTGCGCCGAGCGGAGCCTGGCTGCAGTCGATGCTGCGCGGCATCGCGATGGACGCACGCGCCGGCCGTGAGATCCCGCTCACCTCTCTCGAGCCGGAGTTCGAGTTCTCGCAGAGCGAGGGCGTGGTTCGGGAGCTCATCCGCCGGACCGGCGATGCCATCGACGGAGTGCTGATCGGGAGGTGCGTGCTCGACGGTGACGTCACGGAACCGGGCGCCCCTGTGCACCTGACCGTGTCCGTCACCGTGCTCGGGCTGAGGCCGCTGCATCCGCTCGCGGACCAGGTCCGGGAGGCGATCGCCGAAGCCATGGCGCTGCACACGACGCTCCAGATCACCGGCATCGATATCGTCATCGCTGATGTGAGGAGCGCCGAATGATCGAGCGTGAGCGGGTCGCAGAGGCTGTCGAGGCCGCGGCCATCGGAACCCCCGGAGTCGTGGAGCTGCTGCCCATCGTCGGCATCCACCTGGGGTCTCTGCGAGTCGAGGTGGGGACGGCCGAAGGGGCCGTCACCGTCACGGTTCGCGTGCGGGTCGATTCTTCGACACCGCAGGGGCAGATCGTGGAGGGGCTCGCCGCGCGGATCAAGTCAGCCGCGCTTGCGGTCCTCCCGACGGGCACGGTCGTGAGGGTGCGAGTGCGGGTGCACGCGATCTCGAGTCGAAGCTGAGCCACAGCTTCGCCATAGGAAGGCCATAGCCAGGGGCAGGAAGCTCGGTGGTGTCGAAAGGAACCACACATGTCCACCCCCTCCTTCCCGGAAACCAACCCGCAGGACGGCGCGAAGCCGTACCCCGAGTCCTTCCCGCAGCAGCCCCACGCCCCGCAGGCGCACTCGTTCGCTCCCCAGTACTCGTCGGCGTCCGGCCAGTACCAGCCCGGTCAGTACGTGCCGGGCGAGGCTCCGACAGGCCAGTACGCGTCGTCCGACTACCTCTCTGCCCAGTACCCGGCCGCCCCTCACTCCACGGGCGCCTTCGGCTCCTCGAGCAGCTTCGGTCCGGCGGGCGCAGAGACGTCGCTTCACGAGCCGAAGCCGCGCAAGCGCCGCTTCGGGACGGTTGCACTCCTCACCGCTGGCCTCCTCGTCGGTGGAGTCGTGGGCGGCGGCGTCGGCGGCGCGGTCGTCGGCGGCTTCGGCTCGTCGCAGGTCGCAGCCGGCACCTCCAGCTCGCAGTCGATCACGGTCAACAACCCGCAGGATGCGACGCTCGTCACGAGCATCGCGGCGGTGGCCTCGCCGAGTGTCGTCACGATCTCGGCATCCTCAGGTCAGACGGCCGCGAGCGGATCCGGCGTCGTCGTCGACGGTGCCGGGTACATCGTCACCAACAACCACGTCGCAACGATCGACGGCGCGACCGGAAACGCGGAGCTCTCGGTCCAGACGAGCGACGGGCGGCTGCTGGCGGCGACCTTCGTCGCGGGCGATCCCGTGCTCGACCTCGCCATCATCAAGGTCGAGGACACGTCGCTGACACCGATCACCTTCGCCGATTCCGACACGCTCAACGTCGGCGATGTCGCCGTCGCAATCGGCGCGCCCCTCGGCCTGTCCGACTCGGTCACGGAGGGGGTCGTGAGCGCTCTCGACCGCGGCATCCTGGTCAGCTCCTCGGCGGTTCCGGAGGAAGTCGAATCCGATGGCACGCAGGAGGAGAGCCCGTACAACTTCTGGCGCGGCGACCCCAACTCCGCGGAGGGGCAGACGACGACTCAGGGCACCTCCTCGGTGGCGCTGCCCGTGATCCAGACTGACGCCGCCATCAACCCGGGCAACTCGGGTGGAGCTCTTGTCAACCAGGATGGCGCCCTCATCGGCATCAACGTCGCGATCGCCGGCGCGAGCAGCGGCAGCGAGACCGCAGGCAACATCGGTGTCGGGTTCTCGTTGCCCTCGAACCTCGTGAAGCGGGTGGCCGAGCAGCTGATCTCTGACGGAACCGTGGCTCACGGCTTCCTCGGTGCGAGTGTCACCGACCCGACGGCGGCAGACTCGAGCGTCGCAGGCGCCTACGTGGCCCAGCTCACGGCAGGTGGCCCGGCAGCGCAGGCCGGTATCCAGGCCGGTGACGTGATCACCTCCTTCGGTGGTCACCGTGTCTCCAGCTCGACTGACCTCACGGCGCAGATCCGCGCCCTTCAGCCCGGAACGCAGGTCGAGGCTGTGCTCGTGCGCGGCGGGCAGGAGCAGACCGTCCAGGTGACGGTGGGAGAGCTCGAGCAGTAGCGGCAGAATTCGGCGCCGCATCCTTTCGACGCTCGCGGGCACGCACCTATCCTTGGTGCGTGCCCGCTTCTGTGCTTACTGTCGCCGCAATCTGCTTCGAGGACTCCGAGGGGCAGGTGCTCACCGTCCGCAAACGCGGTACAGCCAAGTTCATGCTCCCTGGTGGGAAGCTCGAGCCGGGGGAGTCGCCGAAGGCGGCTGCGATCCGCGAGATCGAGGAGGAGGTGGGGATCGTGCTCGTCGACGCCGACGTCACGCTGCTCGGGGAGTGGACGACCGCCGCCGCGAACGAAGCTGCGACCGACCTGGTCGGCACCGTCTACCTCGCCCCGCTCACGGGAACCCCGCACGCCCGAGCCGAGATCGACGAGTTGCGCTGGTTCGACGCGTACCCGGGGCCAGGGGCAGACCTGGGCGACCTTGCCCCGCTGCTCAGCGAGTGCGTCATGCCCGAGCTGCGGAGGCGCCGCGACGCGCTTGGCTGATGCTCGTCTCCGAGCTTTTCTGACTATTCTTCGATATATCGCTTGACAGCGATCATTCACCGATATATCGTCGAGCTATCGGAGTTGCAGAGTGCAACTTCGGCAGAAAGGTTCACCCATGCGCAAGCACTTCACCCACAATCACCACCCGTTCGACGCAGACCGGGGACAGTCCCACGACCACGGCCGCGGTCGTGGGTTCGGCCAGGACTCGGGACAGGACGAGCGAGTCCGTCGCTTCACGGACGGCTTCGGTCCCGGTCGCGGGTTCGGTCCCGGATTCGGACCAGGCGCAGGACACGGTCCTGGCTTCGGCCCCAAGTTCGGCCCACGTGGCCAGCGCCGCGCAGGCAAGGGCGACGTCCGCGCCGCAATCCTCTCGCTCCTCGCCGAAGGCCCCTCGAACGGCTACGGCCTCATCAAGGGCATCGCCGAGAAGACCGACGGCGTCTGGCGTCCGAGCCCGGGCTCCGTCTACCCGACGCTGCAGCAGCTCGTCGACGAGGAACTCATCGAGCAGGGCGGCACCGAGAAGAAGCCCGTCTTCGAGCTGAGCGAGGCCGGCCGCACCTACGTCGCCGAGCACGCAGAGGAGCTCGAGCAGGGCTGGCGTGGCGTCGCCGGAATGTCAGAATCGGCGAGCGGGCTCCGCGAGTCGGCCATGCAGTTCATGGGCGTCATGCAGCAGTTCCGTCTCGGCGCAACCGAGGAGCAGCAGCAGGAAGCCACCAAGGTGCTGGACGACGCTCGCAAGGCTCTCTACACGATCCTCGCCAAGTAGCGTCGTGCGGGTCACGACGGCCGGGGTCGCTCTCCAGCGACACCTGACCAGAGGATTCAGGAGCGCTCGCGCTGCTTCGCGTCGCGACGCTCCTGGATCTTGGCCTCGCGGGCGAGCTTCCGCAGCTCCTTCTCGAGGTCGTCGAAGCGCTCCCCGCGTGCCGGGTCGTCTTCGGGCGACGTCGGCAACTGCATCCGCGGGCTGTCCTTCGACCACGGATCGAGCAGCTCCCGCTCGATGTGCGCCGAGATCTCGGTCCACGCATCCGCTCTCGCCTGCTCGATGAGGCCGTCGATGTACGCCTCGTCCTCGCGGTCCGCCTCGATGCGCTCGCTGACGGCCTGCGATGCGCGCTCTCGGAAGCTCAGCGTCTCGATGTCGGCATGCCGGTAATCGTGCGCGCTCAGCGACCTGCCCGGTCGCGCACGATCGCGCACCCCGGCCACGCGCTCCGCCGAATACCGAAGTTCCTTGAGCACTCGGTCGAGTGACGCGTTCGCAGCGTCCCGGTAGTCCGCAGCGGCAAACGGGACCTTCTCGCCGACGGTTCGCTTGATGATCGCGTTCTTGACGTCGAGTCGAACGATCCGCAGCGCGAGCAGGATGCCGTCGTCGATCGCCTCGGAGAGCTCCGGGAAGATGACGGGAGGCAGTCCAGACTTCTTCTTCGGCTTCGTCTGCTGACTCGTGGAAGCGGTTCGTGACTTTCGGCGCCAGCGGAACATCATCCCTGATCCTCGGGAGCCCGGGTCTGCTGGTCTGCCTGCGCCTCCTGGTGGGGGAGGCCCGCGGCGCCGAGCTTCGTCGCGCCGCGCGAGCGCGCGCGCTGCTCCTCGAGGGCTGCGAGGAACTCCGCCTCCCACGCAGGGTCGACGTCGATGCCCTGACGCTTCGCTTCCTCGACGCTGAGCTCGCGGGGGAACCCGTGCGTGTCGGAGAGCAGGAACACGTCCGCGCCCGTGAGGACCGAACCCTTGTAGGCCGCCAGGGCCTTCAGGCCGCCCTTGAGGGTGCGTCGGAACGAGCGCTCCTCCTTCACGAGCACGGCAACGACCGCGTCGCGGCGCTCGAGCACCTCCGGATAGTCGTCGACGTAGAGATCGGCGATGGTCGGAACGAGCTCGGCGAAGAAGTTCTCCGAGATGCCCAGGATCAGTGCCTCGCGGATGGCGCGACGGACGAGGCGCCGCATGACATAGCCCTGCTCCTTGTTCGACGGGACAACGCCGTCGACAGCCAGGAAGGTCGCGCCGCGCAGATGATCGGCGATGATCCGCATCGACAGCGTGTGCTCTTCATAGCGCTCACCGCTCAACTGCTCGATCTGCTCGACGATGGGGCGCAGCAGTGAGATGCGGAAGACGTCGGGCGAGTGGATGGCCGCCGCCGCGATGCGCTCGAGTCCTCCGCCGAAGTCGACATTGCGCCGCTCGAGCTCGGCAAACGAGCCGTCCTCGAGACGCCGGTACTGCATGAAGACCTGGTTGCCGATCTCCATGAACTGGCCGCTGTCGCTCGCCGGGTGCGCTTCGCCGTAGGACGGGTCGTGGTGCTCAGGGCCGAAGTCGTAGAAGACCTCGCTGTCCGGGCCGCATGGGTCGCCGATGGGCGTCGCCTCGAGGGAGCCACCGCGGGACCACCAGTTCTCCCCGCCGTCGTAGAAGAAGATGCGCTCGCCCGGCTTCACGCCGCGCGCGTCACCATCGGCCTGGCTCCCCATCTCGACGATGCCCGCCTCGATCCCGCGTTCCGCGAAGGCTGCCTGCCAGATGCTGGCAGCCTCGTCGTCGCGCGGGATACCGGCCGCCTCGTCGCCGATGAACGCGGTCACGTAGAGGCGGTTCGGGTCGAGCCCGACCGTGTCTACGAGGAACGAGAGGAAGGCGGGAATCTGCTCGGCCTTGAAGTAGTCACCGAGGCTCCAGTTTCCGAGCATCTCGAAGAACGTCGTGTGGCGGTTGTCGCCGACGTCGTCGATGTCCTGCGCACGCACGCACGGCTGGCTGTCGGTGAGGCGAGTGCCCGCCGGATGGTCCTCGCCGAGCAGGTAGGGGAGGAGGGCCTGCATGCCACTGCCGGTGAAGAGCGTCGAGCCGTCTCCGCGGGGGATCAGCGGGGCTCTGTCGATCCTGACGTGCCCGAGTCGCTCCTGGTAGTCGAGGTAGGCATTGCGAATCTCATGCGCGTCCATGTGCAGAGTGTTTCACACCTGCGGATGCCGTATCGTGACCTCGCCGAACGTGGGGGCGTTCAGGCACTCGGCGACGAGTGCTCGAGTGAGGTTCAGGGGAGTTGACTGTGCACGAGATCGCGCAATTGTGGACCGAGGCGATGGGGCTTTCGACGGCGCACATCGCCGATGGATGCGTGCGAGCGGGCCTCCAGGTGCGCTGCGGGCCCGCGGCGGTGACTGCCGTGTCGGACCTCGCGCCGCGGCTCGCGGGGCGGTGTCTGCCCGTGCGCCACTTCGGGAGCGTCGACGTGTTCCTCGAGGCCATCGATCGGGCTCGTCCGGGCGACGTGCTCATCGTCGACAACCAGGGGCGCACCGACGAGAGCTGTGTGGGAGACCTTGTGGTCCTCGAGGCGCAGGCGGCGGGCCTCTCCGGAATCGCAGTCTGGGGGCTGCATCGGGATACGCGAGACATCCGCGCCATCGGCCTGCCGGTCTTCAGCCTCGGCGCCCTGCCTGCGGGCCCCAGGCGTCTCGACGAGCGTCGTCGCAGCACGTTCTCGTCGGCTGAGTTCGGCGAGCATGCCGTCCGCACGCGGGACATGATCTTCGGCGACGAGGACGGGGTGATCTTCGTGCAGGAGGACCGAGCCAACGAGGTGCTCATGCACGCCCTGCAGATCCGTGACCTGGAACGCTCGCAGGCCTCGCGCATCCGCCTCGGGACGACCCTTCGAGACCAAGTGCATTTTTCCGCGTACCTGCGGGCCAGGCGAACCGAACCCGCGCTCACGTTGCGCGAGCACCTGAGGCGGGTCGGCGGCGCCGTCGAGGTCTAGCTGACAGACGCGCGCGAGCTGTGCAGCTAGCTGACCGTCTCGCTCAGGCGAAAGGTGGCGGAGGTCGACTCCTCGCTGAGGCGCCAGAGGCGCTCGGCGCGCTCGCGATCACGCTGCGTTGCCGGCTTGTCGAGCTTCACCGGGGTGCCGCGCAGAGTGCGCGCGGGGCCAAGGTAGTCGCCGCCCGTGACCGCATCGCTCGTGAGGGCGTGCACGGCGATCGCCGCAGCGCGGTGCTTGCCGTGCGCGAACGGGCCGGCGAGGCGCGACGCGAACCGCTGCCACGCCGTCGGCTCGCTCACCCCTGTGCGCGCCGGAGTCGCTCCGTTGACGGGGATACCGGGATCGACGACGAGCGCCTCCGCCGGTGCCCCGGCTGCGCGCAGCCGGCGGTCGAGCTCGAAAGTGAACATCTCGAGCGCGTGCTTCGACGCGGCGTACGCGCGGCGCGGCTCGTAGAGGTGGGTGCTCTGCCAGTCCTCGAGGTCGAACGGGTAGATGCGGGTCGCGAGGCTGCCGACCGCGACGACGCGGCCAGTGGTGTGCTGCTCGTCGGGACGCACGGGCTTGGGGGCGACAAGCGCATCCATGAGCTGTGCCGTGAGCTCGAAGTGCCCGAGGTGGTTGGTCGACATCGTGAGCTCGCGACCCGCGGAGTCGTGCTCGCGCTGCGCGCCGGGCGCCATGTGCGCGGCGTTCAGGAGCAGACCGTCGAGACGCTCGCGGGCGCTCAGCGAGGTGGCGGCGTTCGCGATCGACTCGCTGGAGGTGAGGTCGAGGAGGATGCGGCTCGTGCTCGCATCCGGCACCTGCTCGGTGATGGAGATCAGGGCGGTATTGAGCTTGTCGATGTTGCGCCCGAGAAGGACAACGTGGTGGCCGCGGCGCGCAAGTTCTTCCGCGGCGAAGTAGCCGACTCCCTGCGTGGCACCGGTGATGGCGAAGGTCTTCATCGTCACACTCCTTCAAGCCTCGAACGTTTCGAGACTCAGAGTACAACGCTTCGATTGCTGAAATATTTCCGTGGCGTAAGGTACTGAATATGGATTCGCTGGAACGGGCGCTTCGTGCCGTCTACGAAACCGCGCAGAGCACCAATGAGGCTGCTGAGCGGGAACTCGAGGCGCTTGGCCTGACCTTCCCGACCGCGCAGGCGCTGTGGGCGATCGACCCTGACGCGCAGCCGCCTGCCATGAAGGAGCTCGCGACGAAGCTGCACTGCAACGCGTCGAACCTCACCTTCGTCTCCGACCGCCTTGTCGACCGCGGCCTCGTCGAGCGCCGCGAGAGCGAGCACGACCGCCGCTCGCGCGTCCTGACGCTGACCGTCGAGGGCAAGCGAGTGCGAAAGCTCGCGATCGCTGCGCTCAAGCGGGCATCTCCACTCGCCGGCTGCTCGAGCACCGAGCTGAAGGCCATCGCGAAGAGCCTGAGTGCGCACAGCGTCTGAGGGCAGCCACGCCGAGGTCGGCGGCGCTGTCACATCGGAGCGGTGGACCGCATCCTCCGTCGATGCCATCGTCTGCGTCGAGCTCCCACGCAGCTCGCGCCTGCTCGCGCTCGCGATGGGTGCCGCGAACGTCATCATGCAGCTCTCCAACCCCGCGGTGGGACAGGGCGTGGCGCACAGTCGCGTGCAGAGCGGTCGCCTCGATGTGCACCCGGTCAAGCGCACGAGGACGACCCTGAGCTACCTTGCAGTGGCCGTGCTCGGCACCCAGGATGAACGCCGCGCGTATCGTCGGGCCGTGACGCGCCAGCACGCGCAGGTGCGATCCGACCGCGACCCGCGTGCCACTGAGGAGTACTCGGCGCTCCGGGTCGACCTGCAGAAGTGGGTCGCAGCGTGCCTCTTCGTCGGTTCGCGGGATGTGCTCGAGCTCGTCGAAGGGCGGCAGCCGGAGGCCGCCGCCGAGCGCTTCCTGCTGGAAGGCCGGGTCTTCGGCACGACCCTGCAGATGCCGCCGAGCGCCTGGCCCGGCAGCCGGGGTGAGTTCGAGAAGTACTGGCAAGGCGAGCTTGCGAAGCTGCGCGTCGACGACGAAGTGCGCAGCCACCTGCTCGGTATCGCGCGGCTCGAGTTCGCGGCGGGGGTGCTCCCCGAGCGGATGCGAGCGTGGCATCAGCGGCTCACGGTCGGCTTCCTCCCACCGGAGTTCCGGCGCGCGCTCCGCGTCCGGTGGACTGCCGCCGATGATGCCTGGTTCAGTCGCCAGCGGGCCCGACTCGTGCGCGTCGAACGCGCACTCCCTCTTGCCATCTCGGGAGCCGTGTACCGGCTCCTCCTCGCAGACGTTCGACGTCGCATCCGTCACGGTCGGCCGCTCGTCTGAGGAAAGGCCGCCGTCACCTCGAGGCAGCGTTGTTGCCGTCCCGACCCAGGGCGTGCACAGTCTCCCGACGCGTGAACGTAACGTGGCGTCCACACTCCCGTAGCAGGGCCCCTTCAGGCTCACAGCATGACCACCCGAGTAGACCCGTTCATCGGCACGGAGCCCACAGCGCTGCCGCCGCAGACGGGCCTCGCCGCGACCTGGTGGTGGCCCAAGCCGCAGATCGGCAACACGCACCCAGGCGCGACGTACCCGCTCGGGATGGTGTCGGCCTGCGCCTACTCCGGCGCCTACCCCACGGGCTACGGTCGCTACGACCTCAGCCTCGAGGGGGTGCCAGAGACGATCTACGACCGGCCACTCGCGTCGGGATTCACGCATTTCCAGCAGTCGGGCACCGGGGCGATCCGCAAGTACTACAACTACTTCCGAGTCACGCCCATGATCGAACCGCTCGACGTGCTCGGTCGCACCTGGTCGCTCGACGACGAGGATGCCTCGCCCGGCTACTACGCGGCGACCCTCGGCAACGGGATCCGCGCCGAGATCACCGTCGGACCCAAGAGCGCCGTGCACCGATACACCTTCCCCAAGCACTCGAGCGCGCGAGTCGTCATCGACTTCTCGCTCGGCGGGCTCGCGATCCCGTACGGGGCGACCGTGCCGCTCAGGGCCCACCTCGAGACCGTGCGACCCGGTGTCGCGACTGGCGAGATCGTCGCGGAAGGCGCCCCGCTCGCCGTGCACATCGAGTGCGATACGCCGCAGTGGCGGCAGATGCTGTGGCACGATCGGCGCCTCATGCCGGGCGGGACGCGCCTCGACTTCGACCACATCCGCCCCACGACCCTGCGCCCCTTCGGCCTCATGTGGGCCGGCCCGAGCGAGGAGGGGCAGGTCGTCGAGGTGCGCATCGGCTTCTCGCTGCGCGGCGTCGAGCAGGCGGAGCGGAATCTCAGGGCCGATTGCGGGGACGGCGAGGGGCGGTTCGCCGACCGGCTCGCCGAGACCGAGCGTGACTGGCAGGACCTGCTCGACGAGATCGAGGTCGACACAGGCTCCACCGAGCGCGAGACCGTGTTCTCGACGGCCGTCTACCACTCGTTCGTGAAGCCGTCCTTCGCCCTCAACGAGAGCCCGTTCTGGCCGAGCGACGGCCCGTTCGTCTTCGACCTCTCGACGATGTGGGACATCTACCGAACCCAACTGCCCCTGCTCACCGCGCTGCGCCCGGATAAGGCCGTCGAACTCGCCAACGCGCTCCTCACGATCTGCGAGGAGGAGGGCAACTTCCCCATCGGCTACCGCATGGCGAAGGGCAGCGACCGCTTCTCAAGGCAGGGCAGCGCGCTGGCGCACACCTTCCTCGCCGACCTCTGCCAGCTCGGGCTCCCCGGCATCGACTGGGACTGGGCACTCGTGCACATGGCCGACGATCTCCGGCGCACCTACGGCGAGGAATTCCTGCTGCGGGGCACAGCTCACCCCATCACCCACACGCTCGACCTGGCGTTCGGATACTGGTGCACGGCTCGCGTCGCAGCACGAGTCGGCGACCTGCAGCTCGTGCAGCAGCTCGAGAAGCGCGCGGGGCAGTGGCGCAACGCCTTCGACCCCGAGACCGGGCTGCTCGTCGACTCGAACTTCTACGAGGGCTCGAAGCACAACTACTCGTTCCGCATCCTCCACGACATGGCCGGGCGGATGCAGCTGAGCGGCGGGCCTTCCGGCTTCGTCTCCCAGCTCGACGAGTTCTTCGGCTACGGGGCGTCACCCGTCACGCAGCCTGGCCGCTCGCCGAGCATCGAGGAGCTCGCCGCCGGGTACGCGCTCGGGCGCTTCGAAGGGCTCAACAACGAACCGGACATGGAAGCCCCCTGGGCGTACCACTACGCCGGTCGCCCAGACAGGACCGCCGAGATCGTGCACGCCGTCATCACCCAGCAGTACGCGACCGGGCGAGGCGGGCTCCCTGGCAACGATGACTCCGGTGGCCTCAGCTCCTGGTACGTGTGGGCATCGCTCGGGCTCTTCCCGGTCGCGGGCCAAGCCAGCTTCCTCGTCAACGCCCCGGCGTTCGCAGAGACCTCGCTGGCGGTCTATGGCGAGCGGTTCCGCGTGACCACGACCGGCTTCCGCGAGCCAGCCCACGGGGGTCCAGTGCAGTACGTGCAGAGCGCCCACCTCGACGGCCGCCCCCTCAGCCGCAGCTGGCTGTCGCCGAGCGAGCTGATGGCAGCCCAGGAGCTGCACCTCGAACTCGGACCGGAACCGAGCGACTGGGGCACTCGCGAGCAAGACCTCCCGACCTCCTTCCCAGCCCCAGCAGCAACCCCAGTCACCGCAGCCATCCCGACCGCAGCATCCACCCCCGCAACCCCACCCACCGTCGTCGGCCAGCCGTCGACACCAACCCCGGGAGGACCCTCATGAACAAGATCCAGAACCGCCTCGTGATCGTCGTCCGCGCCGATCCAGTCATCTGCGGGCACTCCGTGGAGGCCCGCAACCTGGCAGAGGCCGCACGACTGCGCGGCTTCGACGAGGTGCGCATCGTCACGTGGCCCATCGAGCGCCTCCAGGCGGCAGGGCTGCCGCTCAAGCCGCTCGAGACGGTCATGCCATACAGCGACGGGATCTTCGTCGACCGCCCAGCGCCCGTCGGCGACTACAAGGTGCCAGACGGCCGCTACCTCGCCGGCCTCGTCGGACGCCTCGTCGAGCTCTTCACCGACGGGGTCCCGACCGTCTGCATGTCGCTGTACCTCAGCCCGCACACGCTCGCCGTGGCCGAGGCGCTCACCGTCGCGCGCTCGACGGGCCTGCCCGTCAACGTGACCACCATCGCCGAAGCCGTCGGCTCCGACGTCACCAACGTCGTCAAGCACGCCGTCGAGGAGGGGCGTCTCGGGGCCGCAGCGCACATCCTCTCTGCGTACCTGTCGCAGGATGTGTGCGTCGCCGTCTCCGAGTACACGCGAGACCTCATCGTGGGTGAGGCTGCGAAGGTCGACGCGCAGCACGGCACCCGCTACGCGCCCCAGTGCGAGAACCGCATCGAGATCTCGTACCCGGCGATCGACTCGAGCGCCTACGTCGATCTCGCGGACGCCGACATCACGGCCGCGGTCGAGGCGCGCGGGCTCAAGCGGGACGGCTACGTCATGTTCCTGTCGCGGCTCACCGAGGCCAAGGGAGTCGAGGACCTCATCGCCGGTTTCGAACGGTCGCGCGTCGCCGACGACCCCGAGATCCAGCTGGTCATCGCAGGCCGGGGGCCTCAGGCAGAGGAGCTCAAGGCGATCGGGGCGGCGTCGCCGCTCGCGCACCGCATCCACTTCCTCGAGGACGTCGGGGATGCGGAGAAGCCGTTCCTCATGGCGGGCTGCGCGGCGTTCGTGCTGCCGACGAAGCCCCGCCCCGAGTTCATCGAGACCTTCGGCATCGCGCTCGCGGAGAAGATGCTCGCAGGGGGTGGGCCGGTCATCACGACCGTCACCGGCGGCGTGGGAGAGGCCGTGGGAGACCACGCCCTCATCGTGCCCGTCAACAGCCCATCGTCGATCGCCGAGGCGCTGAACACCGCCGTGCTCGAGACGTCGGCCGCAGAACGCCGACTGCTCGCCGTGCAGGCGAGGGACTACGCCCTGCAGTTCGATCGGCTGGCGGTCTTCGACAAGCTCTTCGACCGCCTGCCTCAGGCGGCGCTCGCGGCCTGAGGCGCCCAGCGCTCACTCGCCTGCGCAGACGGTCTGTCCAACTTCAGTGCGATTTCGGCCCCTCCCGCCTCCGTGGGGCAGATTTGGCCGGATATTGCACTGAAGTTGGACAGGGGTGGCGAGCCGGTGCTGGCGTCAGGAGGCGAGGAGCGCGTCGAGCTTCTCGTAGCCCGCGCGAACGCCGTGCTCCATGCCGCTCGCGACGAGACCGTCGCGCATCTCGAACGACTCGAGCAGGCTCGTGCTCGTAACCCTCGTGCGACCACCCTCGAGGGGAACGAACGTGATCGTCTCGAGCAGCACGCCGTCGGGGATCGTCTCGAAGGTCTGCGTCTGCACGATGCGCTCGTTCTCGCGGACCTCGTGGAACGAGCCGTAGAAGCTCGCGATCTCCTCGCCGCCCTGCAGATTCACCCAGCGGTACGCGCCTCCCGTGACCGCGTTCCAGTGGTCGATGTTGGTGGAGACCTCGTGTGGGCCTACCCACTTGGTGAACAGATCCGGGTCGACGAACGCGCGGAACACGCGATCTGGTGTGGCGTCGAACTCGCGCACGACGGTGACGTTCGGGATGTCCTCGCCGACGGTGACGACGGTGTCCTCGGCTGATCTGCTGGTCATGATGGGGTTCCTCTCTCGGGTGGTGGGGTCGGGGTGGACGCCGCCTGTTGCGGGTCCTCGTCTGCCGTGGCTTCGAGGAGCGCGTCGAGTCGGCGGAATCGGGCCTCGGCGGTCGCCTGGTAGCGGTCTATCCACTTGGTCATGAGGCTCAGGACCTCCGCTTCGAGGTGGCGGGGAGCTCGGATGGCGTCGCTTGTGCGGGTGACGAGACCGGAGGCTTCCAAGACGCGGAGGTGCTTGGAGATCGCCTGCACGGAGACGTCGTACGGGGCAGCGAGTTCGCCGACCGTGGCGTCGCCGTCGGCGAGCCTGGCGACGATGTCTCGTCTCGTGGGGTCCGCGAGTGCGGCGAACACGGGGGAGAGTGCGTCGGAGTCCATGGCCCCTCGGATCGGTTTGTCAACCTTGTGGTTGATGAAACTAGCCTGCGCCCCAGGGGTGCCATTGTCAACCTTTTGGTTGATGAAAGTGCCTGCGTCCGCCCTCAGGTCCGGATCAGGGTCCTGGCTGCTTCGAGTGCATCCGCTGCGGCTCTGGCGTCGACGCGCGCGATCGTGAGGGCACCGACCACGGCGGCTGTCACGAGGGTGCCCATCTGCGGCGGGTGGCCGAGGGTGCGGGTTCCCCGAGTGATCGCGTGCTCGAGCGTCGAGCGGTAGTCGGTGATGGATGCGCGGATCGAGGGGTCCTCGGACAGGGAGCTCGAGGCGGTCGCGAGGAGGAGGCAGCCGCGGACGTCGTCGCGGCGACCCTGCTCGAGTACCGCGGTCGAGAGGCGCGTCAGGTAGTCGTCGAGTGCGGATGCGGGCACGGGGTCCGTGAGCAGCGGCGCGAGGAGGGGGTGCACGACCTCATCCAGGTAGCTCTGCACGGCGGCGTCGAAGAGTCCGCGCTTGCTGCCGAACGTGTTGTAGATGCTCGATCGGCTCAGGCCTGTGGCGGCCTCGATGTCGCTCGTCGACGATGAGTCGTAGCCGCGGCGCCAGAAGAGGGTCCGGGCGCCAGCGATGGCGTCCTCGCGAGCAAAGCTCGTCGTGCGTGCCATGTGGCCTCCGATACTGTAACGTTCGTTTCAGAATACACCGACCTAGGAGCACCCATGCTTGTCGCCGCCCTCGTCTTCGCCGCCCTCGCGGCTCTCCTGCACGTCTACATCTTCATCCTCGAGTCCGTCCGCTGGACCTCGGAGTCGACGAGGAAGACGTTCGGCGTGCCATCGCTCGAAGTCGCCGAGACGCTCAAGCCCATGGCCTACAACCAGGGGTTCTACAACCTCTTCCTCGCCATCATGGCGGGCCTCGGCGTCGTGCTCGCCGTCGCGGGGCACTCCGCCATCGGTGCCACGCTCATCTTCGCGGGCGCAGGGTCCATGCTCCTGGCCGCCATCGTGCTCATCACCAACGACCGCACGAAGCTTCGCGCGGGCGCCGTCCAGGGCACCTTCCCGCTCATCGCCGTGGTGCTGCTCACCATCGCCGTGGGCACCGGCGCGCTCGCGGGCTGAACTGGGTTTTCCCCGGAGTCGAGCGGTACGCTCGGTCCATGCAGGAAGCGTCCCCCGAGCGGCAGGCATCGGACTCAGAGCAGCAGGCGACGATCGCCGTCATCACGGTCTCCGATCGGTCGGCGCTGGGCGAGCGCGAGGACATCTCAGGTCCGGCTGCCATCGAGGCGCTCGCACGCCACGGCTACACGGCGGTGACCCTGAGTGTCGTCGCCGACGGCGCGACGGTCGTTCGCGACGCGATCGCCCAGGCGGCGGATGCGGATGCGCACATCATCCTCACACTCGGCGGCACGGGGCTCTCTCCGCGCGACGAGACGCCGGAGGCCACCTGGCCGCTCATCACTCGAGAGCTCCCCGGCATCGCCGAGGCACTGCGGGCATCGGCCCGCGACCGGGTGCCGACAGCCGTGCTGTCGCGTGGCCTCGCGGGCATCATCGACAGGCCGGGCCGCGGGGATCCGAGCCTGGTCATCAACCTCGCCGGGTCGCCCGGTGCGGCGCGCGACGGGGTGGCGCTGCTCGCGCCGCTCATCCCGCACGTGCTCGACCAGCTGCGTGGTGGAGACCACACTTCGTGAGTGTCAGCCCCCTCGCGCGCGTGACGACCGACGAGCTGCTGCTCGCGGAGCATCTCGCCGCCGTCGATGACCCGCGCGCGGGCGCCGTCGTCACCTTCGTCGGTCAGATCCGCGACCACGATCCTGAGGCAGCCGGCCGCGTCGTCTCGCTCGACTACACGGCGCATCCCGACGCTGAGCGCGTGCTCGAGGGCCTTGCCGCGGCCCACGCCCGCGACGGCGTGCGCGTCGCCGTCAGCCATCGGATCGGGCATCTCGAGGTGGGCGACATCGCGCTCATCGCCTGCGTCGCGAGCGCGCACCGGGGCGACGCCTACGACGTCAGCCGCGCGCTCGTCGAGGCGGTGAAGGCCGAGGTGCCGATCTGGAAGCAGCAGCACGAGGCCGGCGGCAACACCTCCTGGGTCGGCCTTCCGTGACCGCCGTTCCCGTCACCATCTCGCGCCGGCCCCGGCTCGTGGAGGCGGCGCTCGACCCTGCGCCAGGCGACCCGCTCGTCGATACCCACGGGCGCGTGCACCGCGACCTCCGCATCTCGCTGACCGATAAGTGCTCGCTGCGCTGCACCTACTGCATGCCAGCAGAGGGCAACGAGTTCCTCGAGAAGGACAGCATCCTCACGACCGACCAGATCGTGCGACTGGCTCAGCTCGCCGCCACGTCGGGGATCACGACGTTCCGGCTGACCGGTGGAGAGCCGCTCCTCAGGAGAGACGTCGTCGAGATCGTGCAGCGCATCTCCGCGATCGAGGGGCCGACGGGCCGCGTGCAGGTGGCCATGACCACCAACGGGATACTGCTGCCGCGGCTGCTTCCGCAGCTCATCGACGCGGGACTCGACCGCCTCAACATCTCCATAGACACGCTGCGCCGCGACCGGTTCGCGTCGCTCACCCGGCGCGACAAGCTGGACGAGGTGCTCGTCGGTATCCGCGCTGCCCAGGCCTCGTCGCTCCGCCCTCTCAAGCTCAACGCCGTCGCGATGCGCGGCGTGAACGACGACGAGATCGTGGAGCTCGTCGAGTTCGCCATGGAGCACGACGCGCAGATGCGCTTCATCGAGCAGATGCCGCTCGATGCCGGCCACACCTGGGACCGCGCACAGATGGTGACCAGGGAGGAGCTCCTCGACTCGCTCGGCGCGAGGTTCTCGCTCGAGCCAGTGCCGGGCCGCGGCGGCGCCCCCGCAGAGCGGTGGACGATCGACGGCGGCCCCCACACGGTCGGCGTCATCGCCTCGGTCACGGCGCCGTTCTGCGGCAACTGCGACCGCCTGCGGCTCACCGCCGACGGGCAGCTCCGCAACTGCCTCTTCTCGACGAGCGAATACGACCTCATGCCGATTCTCCGGGCGGACGCGAGCTTCGCGGCAGACGGCGACGTCGCCGCACGCGCACGCCATTCCTCGGGCAACTGGAGCGACGCCGAACTTGCCGTCGATTCCATGCTGCGCTCGTGTATCCACAACAAGCTGCCCGGCCACGCGATCAACGACCCCAGCTTCCTGCAGCCGTCCCGCGGCATGAACGCCATCGGCGGTTAGGAAGACGCGTCCCCGTCGGCGGTGAGGAAGACACCTGGCCGTCAGCGGCGGTCAGCCCCCCGCGAAGGGCGGGAGCACGTCGACGGATGCACCGGGCGCGATGCTCGACTCCGGGTCGGATGTGCGCACGCCGTCGACGAGGAACGAGCAGCGGGCGAGTACCTCCGCGATGTGCGCGTCGGCGTTGGGGTTGAGCTCTCGAAGGAGTCCTGCGACGGAGTCGGCCTCGATGGCGAACTCGGTGCCGCCGACGGCCTCTGCGGCACCGGCGAAGACCCGGACGCGGGATGGGGCGCTCATGCGCGGTTCTCCCAGGCGAGGGCCCGCTCGGTGACACGCGCGGCGAGGCGCGCGAAGACCTCGGGGGAGTCTGCGGCCGAGCTCCGGCGTCCGAGCGCGAGTCCGAGCGCGAACGTCGTGAGCGGGGCTGCGGGCCTCGCGACGCTGTGGGCGACATCCTTGGCGACGTCCAGGAGCGCGCCGATGTCGATGTCGTCGTCGAGCTCGAGCACGCGCTTGGCCTCCGCGAGCCATTCATCGAGTGCCTCCGGGGGCAGATGCTTGGGCTTCTCTGTCATCGTCGACGATCCTTCCTCATCGGGGTGCGGTGTTCGGAGCGAGGTTCACGTGACGCTCCCGAGCCGCAAGCAGCTGCTCCGGGGTGTCGATGTCGTCGCTGGCGCCCTGCTCGTCGGGCACGAAAGCGAGGTCGAGGGGCTCGAGGATCCGCCGGACGGCCAGCCCCTGCACCCCCGATTGCGACGCGACGACGGCAAGCGCGTCCCTGACAGCTTGCGTCCGGTAGACCCCGGCGAGCCACTGGGGGCGGCCGTTGGCGTCGACGATCACGGTGCCGTCCGCGCCCGCCCGACTGATCTCGTTCCGAGGTGCCGTCGAGCCGCCGACGCTGAGGAGTTGCGCGACGAGCTCGGGGGCTCGCGGCAGGTCGCAGGCCAGCAGCAGCAGCCACGGGGCGGTGACGTTGGGGAGGGCAGCGGCGAGCCCAGCACCTGGGCCGCCGAACGGGGGATCCTCGCGAATCACGACCGCAGGCGCAGCCACGGCGAGCGAGCCGACCACGATGACGCGGCTCGCCCCGACACCGAGGGCAGCGCCGACCGAGATGTCGACCAGGCGGCGGCCGCCCACCTCGACATCGCCCTTGCTCACGCCTCCGAGCCGAGTCCCGCGCCCGCCGGCCAGGACGACGGCGTCGAACGCCCTCGCCGGCCCGGCCCCGCGGGGCACCTGCGCTACTGCTCGCGCTTCCACGGCCCTGACTTCCCACCGGTCTTCGCGATGAGCTTGATGTCGCCGATCGTCACCGACTTGTCGATGCCCTTCACCATGTCGACAAGCGCGAGCGCTGCGACCGAGACGGCGGTGAAGGCCTCCATCTCGACGCCAGTGCGGTCGGCGGTGCGGACAGTCGCGGTGATGAGCACGCCGTCGCTCCGCAGCTCGAGGTCGACGCTCGCCCCGTGCACGCCGATGATGTGGGCAAGTGGCAGCAGCTCGGCGCACTTCTTCGCGCCCTGGATGCCGGCGATGCGCGCCACGGCGAACGCGTCGCCCTTCGGCACCGAGTCGTTCGTGAGCGCTTCGAGCACCTGCTCACCGCAGTAGACCATGCCGGACGCGGTCGCAGCCCGCACGGTCGGCTGCTTCTCGGTGACATCGACCATGCGCGCGTGGCCTGCTGCGTCGAGGTGGGTGAAGTTCGTCATGCTCAGAGTCTGGCATCCACGTCCGACACGAGCCGAACGACCTGCACGACATCGCCTGCCTGCACTCGCTCGATGCTCGCGTCGACGATGGCGTAGCCGTTCGCGTCGGCGAGGCTCCCCACGAGGTGCGATCCGGACCCTCTGGCGGCCGCGGGGGAGACCGTGACCCCCGCATCCGTGGTGCGGATGCGAGCGGGCAGGTACTGGCGGCGGCCAGGCGGTGTGCGCCAGCCGACGTCGGCGCGCGCGCTGAGCTTCGGGTCCTCGACGGTGGCTGCTGCCTGCAGCGCGCGCAGGCAGGGGCGGACGAAGACCAGGAACGAGACCCAGGCGCTCACCGGGTTCCCTGGAAGGCCGAAGACGAGCGGGCCGAGCTGGTCCGCCTGCACCCAGGGCTCTGCGAGGCGGCCGAACCCCTGCGGCTTGCCCGGCTGCATGGCGACCTTCGCGAAGCTCACCTGTCCGCCGGGGGAGAGGAGCTCCTTCACGGGGTCGTATGCGCCCATGCTGACGCCACCGGTCAGCACGATCACGTCGCAGCGCCCCGCGAGCGCGAGCGCGCGCAGCGCGGACTCGAGCTCGGCGACCTCGTCCGAGACCCTCACGACGTCGACGATCTCGGCCCCGTGCTCGACGGCGAGCGACGAGATGAGGAGCGAGTTGGAGTCGGGGATCTGCCCGCGATCCAGTGGCTCGCCTGGCGCGACGAGCTCGCTGCCCGTCGCGACGACGGCAACCCGGGGCCGTCGTGCGACGGCGATGGACCCGTAGCCGGCGGAGGCCAGCGCAGAGAGCACCTCAGCTCCAGCGCGCGACCCTGCCGAGACGAGCGCATCGCCTGGCTGGCGGTCCTCGCCAGCAGAGCGGATGTGCACCCCGGGCGCGGCAGGCGCGGTGATGGTCACGTGCTGCTCGCCGCCGTCGGTCGCTTCGACCGGCACGATCGCATCGGCGTCCGCCGGAACGGGGGCGCCGGTCATGATGCGGGCGGCCTGTCCGGGCGAGAGCGCCGGGTCAGTCGAGGTGCCGGCGGGCAGATCGGCGACGACATCGAGCAAGACGGGAGTCTCCGGAGTCGCAGAGGCGACGTCCTCGGAGCGAACCGCGTAGCCGTCCATCGCGGAGTTCGTCCACGGCGGGAGCGCGTACCGCGACGCCACCGTCTCGGCGATGATCCGTCCGTGCGCCGCAGCGAGCGGCACTGTATCGCTGCCGAGGGGGCGGGATTCGGCGAGCACGCGAGCGAGCTGGACCTCGACCTCGATCATGCGAGCGCCCTTGTCTGGGGCGTGCTGGCGCGGGGAGCGCCCGCCGGGTCTCGCAGCGAGCTGAGCTCCGGCGACTGGACGATGCGAACCTCGATGCCGTGCGGAGCGAGCAGCAGCGCAGCCCTCCGCGCCCGCGTCGCGGAGACGCAGTAGAGGTTGAGCGGAGCGCTCGTCGTGCCGGCGTCATCGCCGGCGAGGCGGCGCAGACGCGCAGTCAGGGCGGCAGGCTCGCGCTCGAGCTGCAGGAGCTCGCTGAGCGGCAGCGAGTGAGCGCCAGGCAGCGCGTCGACCGCGTACTCGTCCGGTTCGCGCACGTCGATGAACTGTCCGCGCGCATCCCGGACCGGGTCGAAGTCGAGCGGGGCAGGCGAGGCCGTCGAGGGGGCCCGATCCTGCGGGTCGAGCTGCACGGTCGGATGCGCTGCAGGCGCCTGGTGGGCCGCGCGCAGCGGCACCTCGGAGACCCGCATCGTGAGCGCCTCCACGACGACGAGTCTTCCCAGCAGCACTTCGCCGATGCCGGTGATGAGCTTGATCGCCTCCACCGCCATCATCGAGCCGACAACGCCGCAGAGGGCGCCGAGCACCCCGGCCTCGGCGCATGACGGCACAGACCCGGCCGGCGGGGGCTCGGGGAAGACATCGCGCAGTGTGACGCCGACGGCGGGAGCGGGTGGGGCCGACCAGAACACGCTGAGCTGCGCGTCGAAGCGAAGCACCGATCCCCAGACCAGGGGCACACCGAGCGCCACGCAGGCATCGGCGATGGCGTAGCGGGTCGCGAAGTTGTCGGCACCGTCGAGCACGAGGTCGTAGCCGTCGAGGATGCGGGCGGCGTTCTCCTCGTCGAGGCGCTCGTCGTGCTCGATGACGGTCACGTCAGGCGCGAGCCTCCGCAGGCTCCGAGCGGCGCTCGCCGTCTTGCGGTCGCCCACGTCGCCGATGCCGTGGATGACCTGCCTGTGCAGATTGCTCGGCTCGACCGCATCCGCGTCGATGATCCCGATCGTGCCGACTCCGGCCGCCGCGAGGTACTGCAGGGCCGGTGCACCGAGCCCGCCCGCCCCCAGGACGGCGACTCGGCTCGCGGCGAGGCGTCGCTGGCCGATCTCGCCGAGTTCGGGCAGCCGACGCTGGCGCGCCGTGCGGGCGAGCTCATCGCCGCCAAGCTCAGGGGACGGTTCGACAAGCGGGGCGAGGCGCATGGCGTCACCCTACCGCCGCATCCCGAGTGAGCCGGGCGCTCTGGGGCTACCATGAGCGCGTGGGTCGGATCACGGTGCGGCGAAGCGTCACTCGGCTGAGTCTCGGGAAGCCCCCGAGTCGGAAGGCCGACTTCCTCGCGGCCGAGGAGCCCCTCGAGATCCGCGTCGGCGGCACGCAGCTGGCCGTGACCATGCGCACGCCGGGCAACGACTTCGAGCTCGCGGCCGGCTTCCTCGTCTCGGAGGGCGTCATCGCCCGCGGCGAGCAGTTCCAGTCGGCGATGTACTGCGCTGGCGCCGACGGCACTGCCGACGGCCTCAACACGTACAACGTGCTCGACGTCCGCCTCGCGGCAGAGACGCCGCAACCTGACCCCGACCTCGCGCGCAACTTCTACACGACAAGCTCGTGCGGCCTGTGCGGCAAGGCGAGCATCGACGCCGTCGAGCTGACCTCGAGCTACGACGTCTCCGGCGACCCCGTGACGCTCGCCGCGGAAACGCTCGTGACGTTCCCGGACAAGCTCCGCGAACAGCAGGAGGTCTTCGAGAAGACGGGCGGCCTGCACGCAGCCGCGCTCTTCGACGCCGCGACCGGCAAGCTGCTCGTGCTCCGGGAGGACGTCGGCCGGCACAACGCCGTCGACAAGGTCGTCGGCTGGGCGGTGCAGAACGATCAGCTGCCGCTGACCGGCACGGTGCTCCAGGTCTCTGGCCGCTCGAGCTTCGAGCTCGTCCAGAAGGCGAAGATGGCAGGCATTCCGATTCTCGCCGCCGTCTCCGCACCCTCCTCGCTTGCGGCCGAACTCGCGGACGCCAGCGGCATGACCCTCATCGGCTTCCTGCGTGGTGCGTCGATGGTCATCTACTCGCGCCCCGACCGCATCCTTCACTCGGATGAGGGCGGCGCATGACCGTCGACGCGTGGGAGAGCTTCTTCGTCGCCACGGTCGGCGCAGGTGCCGCGCTTGCCGGCCTCATCATCGTGGCGATGTCGGTGAACGTCGCGACCATCATCACGATCAAGAGCATGCCGTCGAGGGCCGGCGCGACCATCGCATCCCTGCTGCTCATCGTCATCGTCGGCGCGACTGGCCTCATCCCCGGCATCAGCAGCACGGCGTTCGGCGGTGTCACGCTCGCGTTCACCGCCGTCGTGGCGGCCCTGTACTGGCGTACGAGCGTCATCGGCTTCAAGAATCCGCACGGACACCTGCGTGCACATGTGCTGCGCGCGGTGCTCTCCGCCTTTCAGCTCCTGCCGATGCTCATCGGCGGAGTCCTCGCGTTCGGCACGTGGGAGTCGCTCTACTGGGTGGCCGCGGGGTTCCTGCTCATCTTCGCCGGGGCGACCCTCAACGCGTGGGTGCTGCTCGTCGAGATCCTGCGATAGCTCGGGCCGGGTGCGCGGCTCGGCACCCGGTTGCAGGCGCAGCTGCGGGTCGAATACGGAGAAGGGCCGCGCACATGCGGTTCCTCGTGAGAGGATGCGCGCATGCGAGAACAGCGGTACCGCGTCAGCGAGGCAGCCTCGCTCCTCGGCGTCAGCGATGACACCGTGCGTCGTTGGGGCGCGAGCGGCCGCCTCGACCTCCACGGCGACGCCGGCGCGAAGACGGTCTCCGGAGTGCAGCTCGCGTCTCTCGCGAAGGACCTCGCGGAGAGCAGCGCACGCGCCGACCTCGCGGAGCTGCCGCCGGCATCCGCGCGCAACCGGATGCGCGGCATCGTCACGAAGCTGACGCTCGACACCGTCATGGCCCAGGTCGATGTCCAGGCGGGGCCGTTCAGAATCGTCTCATTGGTCTCGCGCGAGGCCGTCGACGAGCTCGGCCTCGAGGTCGGAAGTCTTGTCGTGGCGAGCGTGAAGGCCACCAATGTGGGGATCGAAGGAGTGCACAGTGCGTAAGACGCGGAGACTCGGGATGGTGCGCGCGCTCGCGGCCTCCGCTGGCGTGCTTCTCCTGGCTGCCCTAGCGGGTTGCGCGCCGGCGGGCGGTCCGACGGCACCTTCCGGCAGCGCCGAGGCCTCGCCGTCTCCCACCGAGACCGGCCCGACCGGCACCGTCACCGTCTACGCGGCCGCATCGCTCACCGAGACGTTCACGCAGCTGGCGGAGGAATTCGAGGCAGACCACCCCGGTGTCACGGTGACGCTCAACTTCGGCGGCAGCTCCACGCTGGCCGAGCAGATCGTGACGGGTGGGGCACCCGTCGACGTCTTCGCCTCCGCGAGCGATGCGACGATGAAGACGGTCGTGGATGCGGGGCTCGTCGAATGGACTCCCGCCACGTTCACCCGCAACGCGCTTGTCATCGTGACGCCGAAGGGAAACCCGGCTGGCATCACGGGGCTGAAGGATTTCGCCGATCCGAAGCTGAAGATCGCACTCTGCGACGAAGAGGTTCCGTGCGGCGCTGCTGCTGCGAAGGTGTTCGAGCAGACCGAGATCGTGCCGCAGCCCGACACCCTCGAAAGCGACGTCAAGGCGGTGCTCACGAAGGTTCGGCTCGGCGAGGTCGACGCGGGGCTCGTCTACGCGACCGACGCGAAGACGGCCGCCGCGGAAGTCAAGGCCATCGAATTCCCTGAGGCCCTCGACGCGGTCAACAACTACGGCATCGTGCCCCTCAAGGCCGCCCCGAACCCGGAGGCGGCCGCCGCGTTCACCGAGTTCATCCTCACGGCTCGCGGCGTCGAGGTCTTCGAGGAAGCCGGCTTCCTCAGCCTGACATGACCGGGGTGAGCCGCCGCCCGCCGGCGGCGCTGACTCCCTTCGCACTGGTGGCGCTGGCGTTGCTCGTCCTGCCCATCGTCGCGCTCGTCCTGCGCGTGCCGTGGGCCGAGTTCCCGGAGATCGTCGGCCAGCCGCTGGTCGGACAGGCCCTCTGGCTCTCGCTCTCCTGCGCCGTCGCGGCGACCTTCGTGTGCCTCGCGATCGGAGTGCCGCTCGCCTGGTGGCTCGCGTCGCTTGCTGAGATCCCCGGCCAGCGGCTGTACCGAGTTGTGCGGGTGCTGGTGCTCGTCCCGCTCGTGCTCCCGCCCGTCGTCGGCGGTCTCGCTCTCCTGCTCCTGTTCGGTCGTTCCGGGCTGCTCGGAGCCCCGATCGCGCAGCTCACGGGCTTCAGCCTCCCCTTCACGAGTGCTGCGGTGGTCGTGGCGCAGACGTTCGTGGCCCTGCCCTTCCTCGTCATCGCCGTCGAGGGGGCGCTGCTCGGGGCAGATCGCCGGGTCGAGGACGCGGCGGCGACGCTGGGCGCTACGCGCTGGTTCACCTTCTCGCACGTCACGCTGCCCATGATCGGGCCAGCGATCGGTGCTGGGGCCGTGCTCGCGTTCGCCCGCGCGCTCGGTGAATTCGGAGCCACGATCACCCTCGCCGGGAGCCTCCCCGGCGTCACTCGCACGATGCCCATCTCCACGTACCTCGCCATGCAGTCGGATCCTGATGCGGCGATCGCGCTCGCCCTGCTGCTCCTGCTCGTCTCCGTGGTCGTGCTCTTCGCGCTGCGTGGTCGATGGGTCTCGGGAGTTGCCGGAACCCCCGCGGTGCTCGGCGCGTCCGTTTCGGTGCGGCCAGGCGGCTCGAGGCGCAGCGGATGAGTGCTGGCCTGGCCATCGACGCGAGCGTCGTCGTCGGCGGCTTCCGCGCGGACTACGCGCTCGAGGTGCAGCCGGGAGAGGTGCTCGCCGTGCTCGGCCCGAACGGGGCCGGGAAATCGACGCTCCTCCGCGCGATCGCCGGCCTCGCCGCGCTCGAGCGGGGCACGCTGCAGCTTGATGGCCGCCTCGCCGAGCAGGCTCCTGGTGGGGTCCGCCTCAGCGTGAGGGACCGCCATCTCGGCGTCGTCTTCCAGGACTACGTGCTCTTCGGCCACCTCAGCGCGCTCGACAACGTCGCGTTCGGGTTGCGAGCGCGAGGAGTCGGCCGCGGTGAAGCCCGCCGAGCCGCCGCAGACTGGCTCGAGCGTCTCGGGATCCCAGAGCTTGCGTCCCGCCGGCCCGCCCAGCTCTCAGGTGGACAAGCCCAGAAGGTCGCGCTTGCTCGGGCACTCGCGACCTCGCCTCGTGTCCTGCTGCTGGACGAGCCCCTCGCGGCTCTCGACATCGAGTCGCGCTCGGAGGTGAGAGCCGAGCTCCGGCGCGTGCTGGCGGGGTTCGAGGGCGCTGCGCTCGTCGTCACCCATGACCCGGGGGATGCGGCGGCCCTGGCCGACAGGATCGCGATCGTCGAGCGAGGCGCGATTACGCAGCTCGGCACACCGGAAGCACTGGCCGCCGCGCCCGCAACCGCCTACGTCGCAGCTCTTGTGGGTCGCACCGGCTTCGACGTCGTGCTGGACGCGCCAGGTCTCGCGGTGCACGACACGCTCGGCCACGTGCAGGGCGACGTCGCCTGGCAGGAGGGGCCGCAGGGGGAGCCGGAGACCCTGCCCGCGACGCGCGAGCGGATGTTCGCGAGCATCCGCTGCGACCGTCTCGAGCTGCTTCCCGCGGAAGTCGGAAGCTCCCTGGAGACGTTGGAGAACGACCTCGGCCCGAACACCTGGCGCGCGGAAGTCCTCCGCCTCGAACGCGACCTCGGCTCGGTGACAGCTACACTTCGTGTTGGCGAAGAGCGGCCAACGGCCCGCCTCACGGCGCGGCTTCCGCTCGACACCGGCTCAGGCATTCCAGGGGGATTGCACGAAGGTCAGCCGGTGCTCGTCCACCTTCCACCAGCTCACGTCGCCTTCGCCGCGACCCGCTGAGCGACGCGCCGGGGAATGCCTCGCGCGCTTCCAGCGTTAAGAACGACCGTGCGGGCGTGCCCGCGCACCAAGATCTGAACCTCTCAAGGAGTACTGTGACCGACTCGCGCACCGCGACACGCGACGCCGAACCGACCCCAGCCCAGCCCGCATCCGCAGGCCCGGCCGATTCCGCGAGCCAGCAGGGCACCGACCCCCGCACTCGCTTCGTCATCCCACTCCTTCTGGTCTCGGCGTTTGTCGTCATCCTGAACGAGACGATCATGGGCGTGGCGCTGCCAGCCCTCAACGCCGACCTCGGTATCCCGCTGGCCACCGGCCAGTGGCTCACGACGGCCTTCATGCTCGTCATGGCCGTCGTCATCCCGATCACGGGCTTCCTGCTGCAGCGCTTCCATGTGCGCCAGGTGTTCATCGCCGCGATGGTGCTCTTCTCCATCGGAACGCTCATCTGCTTCCTCGCGCCCGGCTTCGAGCTGCTGCTCCTCGGCCGCATCGTGCAGGCCTCCGGAACCGCCATCATGATGCCGCTGCTCATGACGACCGTCCTCAACATGGTCCCGCCGGAGCGCCGAGGCCGCACCATGGGCAACATCTCGATCGTCATCTCCGTCGCGCCTGCTATCGGCCCGACGGTTTCCGGTCTCATCCTGCAGGTCTTCGAATGGCGCTGGATGTTCGGCTTCGTGCTTCCCATCGCCATCGCAGCTCTTGTCCTCGGTGCGCTGTTCATTAAGAACGTGACGGAGCCGAGGCAGGCGAAGATCGACGTGCTGTCGATCATCCTGTCGGCCTTCGCCTTCGGTGGGCTCGTCTACGGCTTCTCCGGACTCGGCGAGAGCTCGGCGACGGCCGTCATCCCGGCATTCGTTCCGATCCTGGTCGGCGCGCTCGCGCTCGGTGCCTTCATCTGGCGCCAGATCTCGCTGCAGAAGCGAGACGTCGCGCTGCTCGACCTTCGCGTCTTCACGAGCCGCCAGTTCACGGTCTCGCTTGTGCTGCTCGCCGTGAGCTTCATGTCGCTGTTCGGCACGATCATCCTGCTCCCGATCTACATGCAGGAAGTGCTCGGCTACGACACGCTCCGCGCCGGCCTGACCCTGCTGCCCGGTGGCCTCACGATGGGTCTCCTCGCCCCGTTCGTCGGACGCCTGTTCGACCGCTTCGGCACCAAGCCGCTCATCATCCCCGGCTCCCTCGTTGTGAGCGCAGCCATCTGGGGCATGACGATGCTCGGGGAGAACTCCGAGCAGTGGATGGTCATCGCAGCGCACGTCACGCTCTCGGTCGGCCTCGCGCTCATGTTCACGCCGCTCATGACCAGCGCGCTCGGCGACCTGCCCAAGTCGCTCTACTCGCACGGTTCCGCCGTCGTCACGACTGCCCAGCAACTGGCCGGCGCAGCAGGTACGGCGATGTTCGTGGTCGTCATGGCCAACTCGACCGTTGCCGCGGCGGGGCAGGGCTTCGGCCCGATCTCGGCGGAGGCGCAGGGCATCCACTCGGCGTTCCTCGTGGGTGCGTGCATCTCACTCGTCACGATCGTGGGCACGTTCTTCGTGAAGTCGCCCCCGAAGCGCGTCGGCGCAGAAGCGCCCGCAATGCACTAGGCACGTTCCGCGGTCGCTGAGCTCGGCGATGCGGGCGAAGGGCCCGGCATCAGGATTCTCCTGGTGTCGGGCCCTGTTGCGTGTCCGGCTGGGCCGGGTGGACGCGCGTCCCGACGAGGTTTGCGAAGATGGGGAGTCGAGCATCCACCGAGCTGAGGAGCGACCATGGCTGACGCGCCAGAGATCGTCGAGAAGTCCATCACCTTCGAGGCCGCACCCGAGCGGCTGTGGAGCATGCTCACCGAGCAGGACTCGTTCGCCAGCTGGTACGCGTTCGGCGGCGCGACCATCGAGGCAGAGCCAGGCGGCGTGCTGGCCGTGCATTGGCCGGAGCACGGCACGTTCCGCGGCGAGGTGACACTCGTGGAGTCTCCGCGCCGCTTCGGCTACCGGCTCGCCGCTGTCCCTGAGGAGGACCCGCAGCCGCAGAACAGCACGGTCGTCGAGTTCACGATCGAACCGGCGGACGGCGGTTCAGCGCTGACGGTGCGTCATTCCGGGTTCGAGGACCTCGAGGGGCTCGCCGCCGACTCCACATCGGCCGAGATCGAGACGATGGCGTGGACGGCGGCCTTGCCGCTGCTGCGTGAGGCACTCGGCGAGGCATCGGCCGAGGACCTGCCCCTGCTCTGAGCTCGGGCTGCCGAGGTACCGCGCTCGGACGCTCGGCGTCAGGCGACGGCTGCTGCCTCGAGTCGCTTGAGTCCGCGCTCGAAGTCGGGGCCGATGAGCTTGTCCATCGACATGAACCTGAAGACGATCGCCGCGATGCCCTTGTGCTCGCCGGTCATGATCCATCGCACGTGCGTGCCGCCGTCGACGGGTTCGAGGATGAACGATGTCGGGTTGTGCGCCTTGAACGGCTTGTCGAAGTCGATGACGAGGTCGATGCGCTGGGGTGCTGATGCGACGATCGTCATGGAACCCTTGCCGGCCTTGCGGTTGCCCTCCCACTCGTAGTGGGCGCCCGGTCCTGCTTCGGGGCCGGAGAACCCTCGCCGCATGGAGGGGTCGACGTCTTCCCACGGCGACCATGAACTCCACTTGTGGAACGAGTTGATGAGGGCGTGAACGCGCTCGATGTCTGCCGGGATGACGGCTTCGCGGTGCACTTCGTACTGGGTCATGACTGCATAGTGACAGAACCGTGGCTATGCATGGACTCAGCAGAAGTTACGGGCTGGAAACATGCGCGTCACGCGCTTGGAAACCAGCGCCCGTAGTTTCGCACTAGACAACGCATGGTGTCGTGAGCGAAACTTCTTGGAGTCGCAACGACGCGACTACGAAAGGTTTTCACATGACCGACGTCGACCCCACCCTCGAGATGTCAGACGGTGCCTTCCATCGCCTCCTCGGCCCTGAGGCAGAACCCGGCTTCCTCGCCGACTCGGAGCTGCCCGAATACTGGGGCCGCAAGTGGGGAGCGCAGGACGAGGTCAGCCGACTCCGCACGATCATGATGCGCCGTCCCAGCGCTGGCCTCGAAGCCGTCGAGAAGGCGGGCGAGTCCACGTGGATGCCCGAGATCGGCGCCTACGTCGACCCGGACCGCCGCTGGTACTGGTCGGGCCGCGAGTTCCCCGACCTCGAGAAGCTGCACTCGGAGTTCGACAGCTTCGTGAAGGTGCTCGAGGACAACGATGTCGAGGTTGTCATGGCCCCCGACCTCGCCCCGAGCTTCACGAAGTCGGTCTTCACGCGGGACCCGCTCGTCACGATCCCAGGCGGAGCGATCATCGGCCGCCTCGCGCCCCGCATGCGCCGCGGCGAGGAGCAGTCGATCACGCAGACGGTCGCGGCACAGGGCATGCCGATCCTCGGGACCATCACAGGGACCGGACTCGTCGAGGGTGGCAGCTTCATCAAGGTGCGCCCGGATCTCGCCTTCTTCGGTACGTCCGTGCGGTGCAACGTCGAGGGCTACCGCCAGCTCCGGAACATCCTCGAGGAGCAGGGCATCCAGCTCGTTCACTCGCAGATGCCCGGCTACCAGATCCACCTCGACCTGTGCTGCGCGATGCTCGACGACGACCTCGCTCTCGTCAACACGCGTATCGCGCCGTACGACTTCCTCGACGCCCTGTGGAAGCTCGGCATCGAGACGGTCGACGTGGCACCGCAGGAGGACTGGGCGTGCAACCTCCTCACCCTCGACCGCCGCAAGCTGCTCTTCCCGTCGCACCTGCCGCGCACGGCGGAACTCCTCAACTCGAAGTACGGCGTGGAGATCATCCCCGTCACGTACCGCGAGATCAACAAGAACGGCGGCGGGCTGCACTGCTCGACGATGGAACTCCAGAGGGACTGGTAAGCGATGTCAGAGAAGGTCACCGGCGGAGAGCTCGTCATCCGGACACTCGAGGCGCTCGGCGCCGAGCGAGTGGTCGGGCTCCCGGGCCAGCACGCGCTGCCCATGTTCGACGCGCTCGGCGACAGCTCGCTCGACTACCTGGGCGCGCGCGTCGAGAACAACGCGGCGTTCATGGCGGACGGTCACGCGCGCGTGTCCGGCACGGTCACGCCGCTGCTGCTCTCTGCGGGCCCCGGCGCGCTCACCGCGCTGCCTGGCCTCCAGGAAGCGGCCGCGGCGAGCTCTCCCGTCATGCTGATCTCCGCCCAGGTGCCGACGCCGGGCATCGGCGGCCAGTCTCACGGTTACCTGCACGAGCTGCGCGACCAGGAGTCGCACTTCCGCGGAATCGTGAAGGGAACATGGAGCATCCGATCCGTCGACCAGATCGTGCCGACCCTCGTGGACGCGTGGCGCACTGCGCAGAGCGCGCCGGCTGGGCCCGTGTACGTCGAGGTGCCGCACGACGTGCAGCAGGCGAGTGTCGAGCTCGTGGACGGGCAGCTCGGCGGCATCGCCGCCGAGGCCTACGCGCTCGCACCTGAGGCATCGGATGCGCAGCTCGCATCCGTGGCGAGGCTTCTGGCCGGGGCGACGAGCCCCCGTATCTATGCGGGCGCCGGCGTGGTCCGCTCTGGTGCTGGCGACCTCCTCGTCGAGCTCGCCGAGCAGCTGCAGGCGCCGGTCGTGACGACATTCGGTGGGCGCAGCGCGTTCCCGTGGTCGCATCCGCTTTCGGCCGAGGGGTGGATCGAGGACATCGCGACCACCGAATTCCTCGAAGACGCCGACGTGCTCCTCGTCGTCGGCACGGGGCTCGGCGAGCTCACCACGAACTACTTCCGCTTCTCGCCCAAGGGCGTCGTCGTGCACATCGATGCCGACGCCCGAGTGCTCGGAGCGAACCACGACGGCACCATCACGCTGCGCTCGGACGCGGGCCTCGCGCTGCAGGGACTGCTCGATCGGCTGCGGGCCACGGGGGCCGGCGAGAGAGCGGATGCGCGCCCCGCGATCGACGAGCTCCTTGCTACCGTGCGGGCCAGGCTCGATGCCCAGCCGCTGGAAAAGGAGCGCGAGCTTCTCGAGACCCTCCGCTCGGCCATCCCCGACGAGGTCCCCACCTTCTGGGACATGACGATCAGCGCCTACTGGGCCTGGTCTGCGTGGGATGCACGCGGCGGGGCGTACGAGAACGCGCAGTGCGGCGGCCTCGGCTTCGGCCTCCCGGCGGCGATCGGCGCATCCTTCGCGTCCCGCTCCCGAGACCTTCCGAACGGTGCCCCGGTGGTCGCTGTCTCGGGCGACGGGGGTGGCCTCTACGGGGTCGCCGAGCTGTCGACGCTCGCGCAGTCCCAGCTCAGCGTCACCTGGCTGGTCGTCGACGACGGCGGCTACGGCGTGCTGCGCGGCTACATGAAGGAAGCGTACGGGCGAGCCACGGCGACCGAGCTCACCGGCCCGGACTACCTTGCCGTCGCCCGCGCCTTCGGCGTCGAGTCGAGGCCGGTGGAGCTCGACTCGCTCGCCGCAGAACTCGCCGAGAGCATCCGCACGCCTGGGCCCCGCGTGCTCGTGCTGCCAGCGACCCTCGAGCTGTTCGAGCCGACCCACACGCATCGGCCGGCGGTGCACCGATGAGAGCCCTGCCCGTTGTGCCCCGCAACGAGCCGGCCGCCATCGGCGGCAGGCTTCGATCGGTGCGCCAGCTTCGGCAGATGACGATCGAGCAGCTCGCCAGTGCAACCGGGCTCAGCAAGAGCTTCCTCAGCCGCGTGGAGCGCGACCAGACCTCACCGAGCGTCTCGACGCTCGTGCTGCTCTGCGACGTGCTCAACATCGAAGTCGGCGAGCTCTTCAGCGCACCGGATGCGAAGCTCGTGCGCTTCGAGGACGCACCGCAGATCAACCTGGGCGGCACGAACGTGTACGAGCGCCTGCTCAGCCCCCGCAACGACCCACGCTTCCAGGTGGTGCGCTCCCGCGTCGACGCCGGCATGTCGGGGACCGGGGGAGAGGAGCTCTACTCCGTGAACTGCGAGGTCGACTTCCTGCACGTGCTGCGCGGGTCGATCACCGTGGTGCTCGCCTCTGAGACGTGGGAACTCGAATCCGGCGATTCGATCACGCTCGACGGGCGTGAGCCGCACACGTGGCACACGCGCGACTCGACAGAGGGCGTCGAGCTCCTCTGGGTGCTCGCCCCCGCAGCGTGGGGAGGCACGACCTGAGCTCCATCCACGCAGTACTGTCAGTTCCCTGCACGGACCGAGCGTTCGCTCGGCACGTAACGCCCTTGTAAACCCTGCGTGACTTGGCGCCTCCGGCGGCAAGTTGCCTCCTAGATTACGCATGTTGCCTACAGATGATCACTGCTGGTGGTCAAGAGAAGGAGAAATTCACATGGCATCCAAGAAGCTCATGAAGGCGGGCCTGGCTGGCGCCTCGTTCGTCGCACTCACCGCACTGCTCGCAGGATGCGCGTCAGGCGATGCACCGGAGGCGGACGTCTCCGAGGTCGCCGTCGACGAGGCGGCCGTCGCGCTCCTGCCCCAGGAGATCGCCGACGCCGGCACCCTCACCGTCGGCACCGAGGCGTACTACCCGCCGTACGAGTACCTCGACGCCGACGGCGCAACCGTCATCGGCCTCGACATGGACCTCATCAAGGCAGTCGGGCAGAAGCTCGGCCTCGAGGTCACGATCGAGAACGTGGCCTTCGACACGCTCCTCCCATCGCTCGACACGGCTCGCTACGACGTCGTCGTCGCCGCCATGACCGACACCCCGGAGCGCCAGGAGAACTACGACTTCGTCGACTACTTCAACGCGGGCCAGGGCATCGTCGTGGCCGAGGGCAACCCGGAGGGCATCGCCGCCGAGGCGGACCTCTGCGGCAAGGCAGTCTCCGTGCTCCGCGACTCCGCGCAGCAGGGCATCCTCGAGGCCTTCAACACCGACATCTGCGCGTCCAGCCCGATCGAGATCTCCGCACAGGCCACCGACAACGACGCCCTCATCCAGGTGCAGTCCGGCCGTGCAGTCGCATCGGTCAGCCAGTACCCGGTCGCGAGCTACAACGTCGAGCAGGCAGGCGGCTTCGAGCTCGCCAACGAGGAGCCCTTCCAGCCTGAGCCCCTCGGCATGGCAGTCGCGAAGGACAACACGCTGAGCGCCGCCATCCAGGCAGCGCTCCAGTCGCTCATCGACGACGGCACCTACGCCGACATCCTGGCCGCCCACGGCCAGGAAGGCGGAGCCGTCACCGAAGTCGTCATCAACGGCGCCGAGTAACAGCGACAGGCCAGAGAAACACAACGGAGCTGAAGAACAGTGACTCACTCGACCGGCCCCTCCACGGGCGCGACGGGAGCGGTTTCCACCGCCCCCGCCGTGCCCGCGGCCGACGCCCCTAAAATCGTCCCGCTGCGGCACTACGGACAGTGGATCTTCGCCGCGATCGTGCTCCTCTTCCTCGCGAAGCTCGTCTACGACGTCGCGACGGGATCGAGCATCCGCTGGGAGAAGGTCGGTTCGAGAGTCTTCGCAGAGGCCATCATGCAGGGCCTCCTCATCACGATCATGCTGACCGTGGTGAGCATGATCCTCGGCATCATCGGCGGCATCACGCTCGCCGTGATGCGGATCTCCAGCAACGGCGTGCTCCGCGCCATCTCGAGCGGCTTCGTGTGGATCTTCCGCGGGACGCCGATCCTGGTCCAGATCCTCATCTGGTTCAACCTGGCGCTGTTCTTCCCGCAGATCGACCTGGTCTTCGTGCAGCTCGACACGAACGCCCTCATCCTGCCGCTCACCGCGGCGGTGCTCGGGCTCGCCGCCAACGAATCCGCGTACATGTCGGAGATCATCCGCGGCGGCATCATCTCCATCGACCCAGGCCAGAAGGAGGCGGCAGAGGCACTCGGCATGACGCAGGGCAAGATCATGTTCCGCATCATCCTGCCGCAGGCGCTGCGCTCGATCGTCCCTCCCATGGGCAACGAGCTCGTCACGCTCCTCAAGGAGACCTCCCTCGTCTCCGTCATCGGTGCCGGTGACCTGCTCACGAGAGCCCAACAGATCGGTGCCGCGGACTTCAGCCGCATGGAGATGCTGCTCGTCGCGAGCATCTGGTACCTGATCCTCACGTCGATCGCGAGCATCGGCCAGGGCTTCCTCGAGCGCAAGCTCGGCAAGTCGCGCGGCTTCGCGACGCCAGAACCCATGTGGAAGCGAGTGCTCAACTCGATTCTGCCCAACCGCAGGTCTGCAGGAACAAGCAGAGAGGTGCTCCGCTGATGGCCGCATCCACGCAAGCCGCTCCGATGATCGAGCTGCGCAACGTCGCGAAGTCGTTCGGCAGCGTCGAAGTGCTCAAGGACATCTCGCTCGATGTCCACGCTGGCGAAGTCGTCAGCATCCTCGGCCCCTCCGGCTCCGGGAAGTCGACGCTGCTCCGCTGCCTCAACCACCTCGAGACGGCCGACCGCGGCGTCATCCGGGTGGCGGGGGAGCCAGTCGGGTACAAGGAGAAGAACGGGAAGCTCTACGAGCTGCGGCCGAACGAGATCGCCAAGCGCCGCCGCGACATCGGCATGGTCTTCCAGCGATTCAACCTCTTCCCGCACATGACGGCGATCGAGAACATCATCGAGTCGCCCGTGCAGATCCTCGGCCACAAGAAGTCCGAGGCCATCGTGGCGGCCAGGCAGCTGCTCGAGCAGGTCGGACTCGCGGACAAGGGCGACAACTACCCGTCGCAGCTCTCCGGCGGACAGCAGCAGCGCGTGGCGATCGCCCGCGCGCTCGCCATGAAGCCGAGCGTGCTGCTCTTCGACGAGCCGACATCTGCGCTCGACCCCGAACTCGTCGGTGAAGTCCTGCAGGTCATGACGAAGCTCGCGAAAGAGGGCATGACGATGGTCGTCGTGACCCACGAGATCGGCTTCGCGCGAGACGTGTGCGACCGTGTCGTCTTCATGGACGGTGGTGTCATCGTCGAAGAAGGCGCCCCGGAGGACGTCATCCAGAACCCCCAGCACGAACGCACGAAGCGCTTCCTGGCGCGCGTCCTCAAGTGAGCGAGCTGACATGACACGTCCACTCGTCATCTTCACCGACACCACCGACCTGTCGCAGGAGCCCGCCGCGAGGCTCCTGCGGGAGGCTGGCTACGCGACGGCCCACCTCGAGCTGCCGACCACCTCGTGGCCGGAGGCCGTGGTTCCTCGCGAGCACCTCGACGCGGTGGCAGCAGTGGTCGGCTACGCGCGCATCACCGCAGACGTGCTCGCACAGCTGCCCTCGCTCCGCCTCCTGGCCACGAGCTCGGTCGGCACCGACATGATCGACGCGGATGCAGCGGCCGCGCGTGGCATCAAGGTCGTGACCCTCGCCGGGGTCGCGACGGAAGAGGTCGCAGCTCACGCGCTCACGCTCCTCCTCGCCGCCGAGCGTTCCCTCCTGCGGAGCCTGCAGCTCGTGCGCAGCGGAGAGTGGACCGACGAGGCCACGGCTCGGCTCCGCGTACCGCGCCGCCTCAGCTCCCTCACGCTTGGGCTCGTCGGGCTCGGGCGCATCGGCGGCCGGCTCGCCGAGATCGCTCGGCCCAGCTTCGGCCGAATCCTCGCCTTCGACCCATACGCGAACGTCGCACCTGAGGGTGTCGAGCTCGTCGGCTCCCTCGAAGAGCTGCTTGCCGCCTCCGACTCGTTGAGCCTCCATCTGCCGCTCACCGATGAATCGCAGGGCATCATCGGTGAAGACGCACTCGCGCTGCTGCCCACCGGCGCCGTCGTCGTGAACGTCTCACGAGCCGCGCTCGTGGACGAAGCCGCCGTTCGGGCCGCCCTCGCGAGCGGCGCCCTGCGCACCTACGCGGCCGACGTCCTCGACGGAGAGCCGCCGCACCCGAGCGATGCAATGCGCACCGACCCGGGCACCCTCATCACACCGCACACCGCCTGGTGGTCCGACGCGGCCCTTGCCGGCTACGAGACCCAGCCGGCACTCAACATCATCGCCTAGCTCGGCGCACCAGCCGACCCCAACCGGAGCACCTCATGACAGAGCAGCACGACCGCGCGACGGCGCAGGCCGACACCACAGCATCCACCGCCGATACCGCGCACGAGAGCTTCCTCCGAGACTTCGACATCATGGGCGGCTTCGGAGCGACGGGCCACGGCGGCGTCGACCGGCAGGCCGCGAGCGAGGCCGACAACGAGCAGCGCCGCTGGTTCCAAGGGCTGCTCGAAGGGCGCGGGTTCACGGTCGAGTACGACAGGATCGGCAACCAGTTCGGGCTGCTCGAGCTGGTGCCCGGAGCGCCGTACGTGCTCATCGGATCCCACATGGACTCGCAGCCGACGGCCGGCAAGTACGACGGCGCGTACGGGGTGCTGGCAGCGGCGCACGCCGCGTTCCGCATCGCCGACGAGGCCGCTGCAGGCGGAGTCGAGGGCGCCAAGTACAACGTCGCCGTCGTCAACTGGTTCAACGAGGAGGGTTCGCGGTTCGTGCCGTCCATGATGGGCTCGTCGGTCTACACGGGCGTGCTCCCGCTCGAGGATGCGCTTGCCGTGCGCGACAAGGCGGGCATCAGTGTCGAAGAGGCGCTGCGCCCCACGGGATTCCTCGGCGAGGGCACTGGGCCCGTTGCCGCGCTCTGCGCCGAGATCCACATCGAGCAGGGTCGCCTGCTCGAGAACGCCGGAACGACCATCGGCCTCGTCACCGCGACCTGGGCCGCCAGCAAGTACCGAGTTGTGGTTCGCGGTGAGCAGGCGCACTCGGGCGCGACCGTCATGGAGGACCGCAAGGACGCGCTCTACGGGGCCTCGCTGCTCGTGGTCTTCGCCCGCGAGCTCACCGACCGCTTCCCAGGCAAGCTCCACACGGCGGTCGGGCAGCTCGATGTGTACCCCAACTCGCCGGTCGTCGTGGCCAGCGAGGTGACGCTGCTGCTCGACCTGCGCTGCGACGACGAAGCGATTCTCGCCGAGGCCAACGCACTGCTCGACGCACGCTTCGCGGAGATCGAGGCGAAGGCCGATGTCGAGATCGAGCGCACGCTGTCGCACTCGTGGGATGTCAATCCCTACCAGCCCGCCGGCGTCGAACTGGCGCGCTCAGTCGCCGAGGAGCTTGGACTCTCGAACGACGAGATCATGACGGTCGCGGGCCATGACTCGACGAACATGAAGGAGCTCGTGCCGACCGTCATGCTCTTCGTCCCGTCCGTCGACGGCATCTCGCACAACGAGGGAGAGTTCACGGAGCCCGCCGACCTCGTCGCCGGCCTCGACGTGCTCACGGGTGTCGTCAAGCGCCTCGTTCGAGGCAACCTCTCCTGAGGCGTCGCTGATCCCTGCCAGTCAAGTGGCCCCTCACGGCGCTCTCTGGAGGCCATTCGACTGGCAGTGATCGCGGTCGCGGGTGACCAAGCCGGGGCATCGCCGCGCTTGGCGTGGATGCGCGGAGTGACGGCCGTCGAAATCGGCCGGGACGAGATTGCCCAGAGAGGTGCGCTTTGCACCTGTCCACGCCGTTGCCGGTGCAAAGTGCCCGCCCCTTGAGCGCCTCGCTTCGCTAGCTTCGAGGAGGAAGCACGCGGCAAGGAGGCCCCACAGTGAGCAACGATTTCTTCTGGACGAACCCGCCACGGGTGACGCAGGACGGCAACGTCGGACCTACCGATTCGGCGCAGGTTCCGCGCTTCGCGGGGCCTGCGACCTTCGCGATGCTGCCACGCGTCGACGAGGTCGAGCAGCTTGACGTCGCGATCCTCGGCGTTCCGTTCGACAGCGGCGTCTCGTACCGCCCCGGGGCACGCTTCGGCCCGGCCCACGTCCGCCAGTCGAGCCGACTCCTCCGGCCCTATCACCCGACGCTCGACGTGTCGCCGTTCGCGGCGCAGCAGGTCGCCGACGCCGGTGATGTGCCTGTCAACCCGTTTGACATCGAGGAGGCGCTCGGCACGGTCGAGGCCGCCGCGAGGGCTCTGAGCGACTCGGGCGCGAAGATCGTGACGATCGGCGGCGACCACACGATCGCGCTGCCGCTTCTGCGCAACATGGCTCGCATCCATGGCCCGGTCGCGATGCTGCACTTCGACGCGCACCTCGACACCTGGGACACCTACTTCGGAGCGGCCTACACGCACGGCACTCCGTTCCGCCGCGCGTTCGAAGAAGGGCTGTTTGACACGGATGCGCTCAGCCACGTCGGGACCCGTGGGCCCCTCTACGGCAAGCAGGACCTCGAGGACGACGAGCGCTTCGGCTTCGGCATCGTCAGCTCGGCCGACATCTACCGCCGCGGGGCCGACGCTGTCGTGCAGCAGCTGCGTGAGCGCATCGGCGACCGCCCGCTGTACATCTCGATCGACATCGACGTGCTCGACCCCGCCCACGCGCCGGGCACCGGCACGCCTGAAGCCGGCGGCATGACAAGCCGTGAGCTGCTCGAGATCCTCCGCGGTCTCGCCGACCTCAACGTCGTCGGAGCCGACGTCGTCGAGGTGTCGCCTGCCTACGACCACGCCGAGCTCACCGGTGTCGCCGCGGCGCACGTCGTGTACGAGCTCGTGTCGATGTTCGCGGTGCGCAGCTAGCTCATCCCGCGGGGCGTCTCGCCGCGTGCGCTGTCCAACATCAGTGCAATATCGAGCCGGATCGCCATTCCGGAGACTGTTCGGGCCGATATTGCACTGATGTTGGTCACCCGACGCTCGCAGCGGAGCCGTGTGCGGCGGCGTCCTAGGCTTCTGGCATGGGATGCATCACGTGCGCCGACCGAGATGCTCGGGTGACGGCATGACAACGGGCGGAGTCGCGGCGAGCAGCGCCGCTCAGGAGTCGGCTTGGAGCGAAGGGGGAGTCGCGCCGCTCGAGTTCGTGCGGGACGGCATCTGGACGGTTGGAATCGCGATGCCGGGCGGGCACATCCCGTGCACGCTGGCCTCGATCGTGACTGACGACGCTGGCGGTGTGCACGTCATCGACCCGGGCTCCGGTTCTGCCGACAACCTGACCGCGCTGACCGCGGCCATCGAGGCGACGGGCCACCGCCTGGCCCAGGTGCGCTCGATCATCGTGACGCACCTCCACCACGACCACCTCGGTCTCGCCCAACGGCTCAGAGCGGCGACGGGCGCACCGATCGTGCTCCACAGTGAGGAGCAGACGGCACTCGATCGGCTGGCAACGGCCCGGCCGACGATCGAGTCGGAGACAGCCAGACTCCGCGACTTCGGTGTGCCGGTTGAACGCCACGCTGAGATCCTTCAGCTTGTCGGCAGGTCGGCGACGCCCGTCTCGTTGCGAGCAGACGTGCTGGTCGGGGACGGCCAGCTGCTTGATGTTCCAGGGCGGCGGATGCGCGTCATCCAGACTCCCGGGCATACGCCGGGGCACCTCACGGTGGTCGATGAGGACGCGGGGCTCGCCTTCACGGGCGACCACGTGTCGCCTGTCCTGCACCCAGGGCTCGGGCTCGGCGGAGATGATGGCCACAACCCGGTGCTCCAGTACCAGGGCTCGCTGCGGCGGATCATCGACCTCGGAGTGGACGAGGCTGTTCCCGGCCACGGCTACAGGTTCGTGGGCCTCACCAAGCGCTGCGCCGAGCACGCGCAGCACCACCAGCGGCGCACCGATGAGGTCGCGAGCACGCTTGCGCTGCTGCCTGGGGCCTCGATCTTCGAGATCGCTGCACGCCTCACGTGGTCAGTGGGCTGGGAGAATCTCTCCGGGTTCACGCTGGCCTCGGCGCTCCTGCAGACGGGGATGCACGCGGATGCGATTCGTTTGGATGCGGCATGAGGCTCAACCAGGACGTGGAGCTGACACCGAGAACCCTGTGATGGACTCGTCTCACTGATCGGATTCTGGCTGGATTCCGCACGCGGGTAGATGCCCGCGGTCGAGGAGCGGAGGCGGAGATGAGCACTGCACGACAGCGTCGATGGATGCTCGCGGGTCTTGTCGTGCTGTCGGTGTTGGTGATCTCGGCGTCCTTCCAGACCGGCGACATCTTCCTGCGCCTTCTGCTGATCATGCCGACGGCGATTCTCTGGATCGTGTACCGCGAGGCCTCTCGGGGGCGGCGGGACGCGCAACGGTCGCGCGAAGCAGAAGACGAGCGGCTCAACCGTCGATGAGTGACGTACGGCATGCACCGGAGCCGGGCGAGCGCAACCCCGGCTGCCTTCGAGTCTCAGGCGCGTAGCGTCCAGACCATGACAGTTGAAGAAGCAGGCACCAATTCCTCCGAGGGCACGCGGAGCGCGGCCGAAGCGGCTGAGCAGGACGCGCTGAAGAGCGTGCGCGCGGTTGGGGAAGATCGCGGCGTCCCTGATACAGAGGGCCAGGACGACACGACGACATCTCCGAGCGAAGTCGACCCCGACACCGGCACCGACGCCGACGGCTTCCCGGTCGAGAATCCTTCCGGCTGACCCCCGTGTGGCTGCGCGCGATCGACACCCGGTCGCGCACAGGAGGGACCTAGGTCCCTTCCCCGGCGCGACCTCATCCGCGAGTGTGATTGCTGAGACGTCTTTCCCCCGACGCCTCTCAGGGAACCTCGACGAATGAGGAATCATGCCGACCCACCATGCGCCCAGCCGAACCACCCGTCTTCTCGGTTTGGCGGCGATGGCTGCCGTCATCGGCCTCCTCGCGAGCGGATGCGCGAGCGCGGGCGGCGATGCACCTGGCAGCACCGCAGATCCCGCCTCGCCGGAGGTGACGCGCCCCGCTGCACCCGAGGGTGAGCTGCCCGCGGAGCTCCAGGACCAGTTGCAGGCAGCGCTCGACAAGGTCTTGGCGGAGCACGACGTGCCGGGAGCGGCCGCCGGCGTCTGGGTCCCGGGTCAAGGCTCGTGGACCACCGCGACCGGTCTCGCCAACGTCGAGGAGAACACCTCGGTCACGACCGACATGTCGTGGCCCATCCGCAGCATCACGAAGTCGTACACGGTGACGCTCATCCTGCAGCTCGCCGACGAGGGCGAGCTCAGCCTCGACGACACGATCGACCAGTACGTCGACGGCATCACGAACGGCGACAAGATCACGCTGCTGGAGCTCGCCAACATGTCGAGCGGCAACGCCGACTACGTCAACCAGGCCTTCCAGGATGCGTTCGAGGCCGACCCGACGAAGATCTACACGCTCGAGGAACTCAACGCGTTCGTCGTCGACCAGCCGGCGCAGTTCGAGCCGGGCGCCGAGTACCTGTACACGAATGCCAACACGAACCTGCTCGGCGCCGTTGTCGAGAAGGTAACCGGCCAGCCGTACGAGGAGGCGCTCGACGAGCGCATCCTCACCCCGCTCGGCCAGACCGGCACGTCGTACCTGACGGACGTCGTGGACTGGACCGGCCCGCATCCCACGGGGTACGTCATCGTCGATGGCCAGCCGATTGCCATGGACGAGAACCCCTCGATCCTGGGGCCAGCCGGCTCCCTGTTCTCGACGCTCGAGGACGGCAGGGCGTGGGCCGAGACTCTGGGCAGTGGTGCGCTGCTCAAGCCGGAGACGCAGGAGCTGCGGGAGGTCGGGCATGAGATCCCGAAGCCGCCGTACGAGCTGTACGCGGTGGGCATGGGCGAGACGAACGGGTGGTTCGGCCACAACGGCGAGGGGCTCGGCTTCACGGCCGCCACCTTCCACGACCCTGCTACCGGGGCAAGCATCGTCGTGTACATGAACGAATCGAACAACCCGGATGCGCATCCCGCGGATCAAGGCTTCCGCGCGCTCGCTGAGGCCCTCGCGAACGGAATGGGCGCATGATCTTCGGCAAGCTCGGCACCGGCGAAGGCGCCGGCCGGGGGCGTCGATCAGAGTTCGGCCGCGGCGTAAGCGTTCTGACGGCGGGGGCCGTCTCGATGCTGCTGCTCACGGGGTGCGTCGCGGCCGACGCGAACAACGCGGACGCCCCGGTCTGGGACGGCGCGACGCTCGTCTCGGTGCCGGGCCTCCCGGATGAGGCGCTCGAGGTGATGAACCAGCCCCAGTTCGCCAGCGGACGCTGGTCCATCTCGGTTGAGGACCTCGATACGGGTGAGACCCTCATCGACCTCGACGGCGAGAAGCTCGCGGAGCCCGGCTCGTTCGTGAAGACGTACAGCGCGGGCGCGGCCTGGGTGAAGTGGGGGCCGGAGCACACGGTCACGACGCCCGTGAAGCAGTCGGGCGAGGTGTCGGCAGGGACTCTCGATGGTGACCTCGTGCTCGTCGGACAGGGCGACCTGACGATGGGCGGGCGTACCAAGGACGACGGCACGGTCAGCTTCACGAACCTCGACCACAACGACGCCAACCCGCTGCCGGGAGCGACGCTCACGACCGAGGACCCGCTCACGGGTCTCGACGAGCTGGCTGCGCAGGTGAAGGCATCGGGCATCACGGCGGTGAGCGGCGACGTGATCATCGACGACCGCCTCTTCCAGGGCACGCTCGCGGAGCAGCCGATCACGCCCATCGTCATCAACCAGAACCTCCTCGACGTGCTCATCACGCCAGCTGGGGCCGGCCAGCCGGCGACCGCGGCCCTCACGCCCGCGGTCGGTCAGTGGACGCTCGACCTCCAGGTGGAGACGGTCCCGGCAGGCGAGGAGTACAAGGTCGAGGCCCCGAAGGTGTCGGCGAGCGAGCCCAACACGATCGTGGTGACGGGGACGATCGCCGCGGACGCCGACCCAGTGCTGCGGGTCTTCGAGTTCGACGACCCGGCGACGTTCGCGCGCACCGCCTTCATCGAGGCCCTTGAGCGAGCGGGAGTCAGCGTGAGTGCTGACCCCTTCGCCGAGAACCCGAAATCGGCGCTCCCAGAGTGGAATGCTGTCGAGGCGCTGCCCGCGGTCGCGGAGCTCGAGTCGCTGCCGCTCGCCGAGGAAGTGACCTACGTCATGAAGGTCAGCTACAACCGCGGAGCGCAGACCCTCATCTGCCGCCTCGCAGTCGACGCCGGCAAGAACGACTGCGACAAGCAGGGCATGGGCGTCGCCCAGGCGATCTGGGCCGAGGCCGGCCTCGACACGACCGGCGCATCCCTCATCGACGGCTCTGGCCTCGACGGCAACTACATCACCCCGAAGAACGCCGTGCAGATCCAGACGCTCATGGCGGAGCGGCCTGACGCAGAGCAGTGGCGAGACACGATGCCCATCCTGGGCGTCGACGGGTCGCTCGCCGACGTGCAGAAGGAAAGCCCCGCGGCCGGCAAGGTCTACGCGAAGACGGGGACGCTGGCGAGCGCCGATGCCTTCAACGGGCGGCTGCGGCTCGGCACGAAGACCCTCGGAGGCGTCATGCAGACAGAGAGCGGCCGCAACCTGGCCTTCACGATCATCGTCAACCAGGGCTTCTACGAAGGCATGCCCGGGGTGTTCGAAGCGAACGACAACGTCGGCCAGGTCGCTGCGATCATCCAGCAGGCGTACTGACCAAGCACCTCCGAACTCGCACGAAATCACCGAGGAGACAGCGCATGTCCAAGATCGCGAGAAGATCGACGTACACGGCGGCCGCGATCGTCGCGGCCCTCGCCCTGGTGTCCTGCGCTGCTCAGGCCGCGGAGACCGAAGCGCCCGCTTCCACCCTCAAGCCCTTCGATGAGGCCGCGGTCACCGCGGTCTTCGAGGAGACTGCCGAGGCGCTCGGCCAGCCGGGCGCCGTCATGCTGCTGCGCACGCCGGAGGGGGAGTTCACGGCGACCTACGGCGTGACGAAGCCGGGCGGCAACACGCCGGTGTCGGTCGACGACCACATTCGCATCGGCTCCAACACGAAGACGTGGACGGGCACCGTCATCCTGCAGCTCGTCCAGGAAGGCAAGATCGCGCTCGAGGACCCGGTGTCGAAGTACCGGCCCGATGTGCCGAACGGCGACAACATCACGATCGAGCAGATGCTGCTCATGCGCAGCGGGCTCGCCAACTACACCGAGACGCTCGAGCTCAACACGGCACTGGATGAGAACCCGGATCGCGTGTGGGAGCCGGAGGAGCTCATCAAGATGGCGTTGCCGCTGCCCGTGGACTTCGAGCCGGGCACTGACTACCACTATTCGAACACCAACACGATCCTCCTCGGCCTCATCGCGGAGGACCTCGACGGCAAGCCGCTCGCCGAGATCTACCAGGAGCGCATCTTCACGCCGCTTGGCCTCGACGAGACGTCGTTCCCGGAGGTCGGCGACAGCAGCATCCCGTCCCCCCACTCCGACGGCTACTTCTGGTGGACCAACGTCAACACGCTCGGCTCGTCGAAGCTCCCGCCTGACCTCATGAAGCAGGTCGAGGAGGGCACGTTCACGCCGAACGACGGCACCCTCGACAACCCGTCATGGGCGTGGTCGGCTGGCTCTGGCATCTCGACGGCCGGCGACCTGGCCGACTGGGTGGAGGCGCTCGGCGGCAAGAGCGGCGACATCCTCGAACCGGACATGCAGCAGGCTCGTATGGACAGCTTCCAGCCGACGACGAAGAACCCCGCAGACCCTTCCTACGGCTACAACATCGCCCACTTCGGACAGTTCTACGGCCACACGGGCGAGCTGCCCGGCTTCAACTCCTTCATGGGCTACGACCCGGAGGCCGATGTGACGCTGGTGGTGTGGGCGAACCTCGCACCGGCGGCCAACGGTCAGGGGCCGGCGACCATGATCGCGAGAGCGCTCATCGGTGAGCTCTACAGCAAGCCCGTGGAGGGCTAGCTGAGTCAGGGCACGTGCCAGAACGCCATCGGCTGCGCCGGTCCGCCACAGCTCTCCGGGGTATCAGACGGGGCTGATCCGACTTCACCGGTCCCATCGATCGTGACCCCTGCGCGCACGGCGCCGAGCCCTGGAACGTCGACGCTCTGGCCGTCGTCGCTCAGGACAGAACCGAACGGGAACTGCAGCAGCGCCCGGCTCTGGCCATCGACGAGGTACCAACAGCCGGTGTCGCTCAGCTCGAGTGTCCCTATCACTCGGTTGTACATCGGGCGCGTGGGCGCGTGCTCCGGTGTGAGCAGCACGGTGTCACCGGTGGTTTTCGCCAGGAGTGGCGGGAGCGTCGGCCAAACCTCGTAGCCATTTGTGAATGTCGTCACGAGCTCGCCAAACGAGTTGCAGTAGAGATTCCATTCGGCCTCGATTCGCTGCGTCGGTACGAGGGTGACCTGCCATTCGCCGTCGACGACGTTGGTGATGGCCTTGTCGTTGACGTACGTGCTGTTGTATCGCTCGGGTGACTGGACGGAGGGATCGGGCCGCCACGCTTCGACGCAGCCAGCGATCGCTTCGGCCTCGGTGAGCTGCGGCTGCTCCGATGCCTGAAGCGGTGAGGGCGTCGGTGTGCTCGTGGCGTCTGGGGTGGTCCCGATGACGGGGGCCGGGGCGCCCAGGTAGGTCGTGGCGGCGAACACGAGCGCTGCTACGGCTGCGCCCGTCACGGCGACGAGGCCGATGCTCCACGCGAGGCGCGAGCGTGTGCGCGCACGCCCCTTGCGTTGGCGAGCAGAGGGAACCGCCTGTTCGCTCTGGTCGAGTTCGGTGGCGAGGATGCTCGCCTTGCCCGACCGCGCCCTCGCACGCTGCTCGTCGGTCAGGGTCGTGAACGACGCAGCGTCGAGCTTGCGCAGCTGGTTCAGGGTTTCGTCATCGACGTTCATGCCTGGTGCTCCGTCACGGTCGAGGGGGAGTGGGGTGGTGGGGTTGGCTCTTCGAGGTGGTGACGCAACGCTGCCCGAGCCCGGTGCAGGCGAACGCGGTAGCTCTGGGCGCTGATGCCGAGCACAGTTCCGGCGAGCGAGGAGGGGAGCTGCTCCCAGATCGCGAGCGCGAGCACTTCCTGGTGGGCTGGGTCGAGCCGCTTCCAAGCTGTGGCGAGGTCGAGGCGCGTGTCTGCTGTCCGTGCCTCGTCGCTGAGCGGCCGAGACTGTTCTGCGTCCGCGATCCGGACGCCGAGCTCGTGTCGCTTGCCGCTCTCGCGCCACTCGCGCAGCAGGCAGTTGCGTGCGGTCCCGAAAAGCCAGGCGCGCGCCTCGTCGCGGAGTGTCGGCACGTCCTTGAGGCGACGCCACGCGGTCAGGAAGACCTCGTGCGCGACGTCCTCAGCCGCATCGAGAGTCGTGCGGCGGGCGAGGAAGCGCAGCACGTCGACATAGCTGTCGTCGTACAGCGCGGAGAAGCGCTCGGCGCTTGGATTCTCGAGTCTGTTCGGGCTCACATCTCCTACATGCCCAGAAACGCGCGTCTGTTACAAATCCGCGCGAGCTTCTGTGGATCGCGTCAAGGCAGATTGCTATGGTCGGACGAGATTGAGGGAGGGAGCTCGCGTGGCCTCTGAATTCAACATTGAAGGCCGGTGGGCGGAATTGTTCGCCGAGCTGAGCGAGGCTCACCGGCGCATCGTCGTCGACGCCTTCGCGTCCGCCTGGCATGAAGGCTGGGTGCCGAACCGCGAGGATGTCGAGAACTTGACCGACTTGGTCCGGGGAGCGATCGACGAAGACGAGTACGACCGACGCGCGGCGGAAGCCGCCGAGCGTGCGCGCGCACGCCCGACCACGAGCTGATGTCGTCCCGATTCTCGGCCGGAAACTCTTGTCGTTAGACAGGTCGCGGGCGCTGTGGGCCGCATCCGGTGTCTCTCGTTTCGAGCTTCCGGGCTCCCACTGTCGCAGGAGGGACGCGATCGAATGCGTTCAGCGGATGCCCGATCCAGCAGCCAGGTCACCCGCGGCGGCGAGGTAGCGCACCACGGCGAGCACGCGCCGGTGGTCGTCGGCTGCGACGGGCAAGCTGAACGTGTCGTAGATGTTCGACGTGTGGTGCACGACCGCCTTCTCGGAGGTGCCGAGGCGCGCGGCGATGGAGCTGTTGCTGCGTCCTTCCGCCATGAGGCCCAGCACCTCGAGCTGGCGGGGTGTCAGCTCGCCGACGGGCCCGCTGATCTTCGTCGCTCGGGCCACGAGCACCGCGACGACGTCGGGGTCGAGCACGGTGCCTCCCGCCTGCACATGGCGCAGGTCGGCGGTGAAAGCCCGCACATCGGCGATGCGCTGCTTGAGCAGGTAGCCGACGCCGCCGTCTCGCTGCCCGATGAGCTCGCTCGCGTAGCGCCGCTGCACGTGCTGCGACAGCACGACCACCGCAACCTCGGGGTGGGCTTGACGGATGCGCAGGGCGGCGACAAGCCCCTCGTCGGTGAACGTCGGAGGCATGCGGATGTCGGTGATCACGAGGTCGGGTTCCAGTCGCTTGACCTCGACCTCCAGCTCGACGGCAGTGCTGACGGACGCGACCACCTCGAAGCCGTCGTTCGTGAGGACGTGGCCCAGGCCTTCGCGCAGCAGCGCTTCGTCTTCACCGATCACAACCCGCATGGCAGCTCCACTCTGAGTTCCGTTCCTGAACCGACCGGCGAGACGAGCTCGAAGGAGCCGCCGAGGGTGTCGATCCGATCGACGAGACCCTTCAGCCCGGAGCCGTCCTCGACCCGAGCCCCACCACGTCCGTCGTCTTTCACCGTCACAGTCAGGAACGCGCCCGCCTGCGTGATCCGCACATCCACGGACCGAGCGCCCGAATGCTTGACGGCGTTGGTGAGGGCTTCCGCCACGATGAGGTACGCCGACTGCGAGGTGGCGGCTGCCAGGGCGCTGTCGTCGACGTCGCTCACGAGCCTCGCAGGGATGTCGAGGCGGTCGACGAGGTCTTCCGCGGCTGCCGTCAGCCCGCGTTCGATGAGCGAAGAAGGCAGCACGGCGTGCACGAGGCTGCGAAGGTCGGCCGCCGCTGTGTCGATGCGGCGCCGCAGCGCCGTGGCCTCGGTTACGGTCGACGAATGCGCGTCACCGGAGTTCGCGATCTGCTGCGCCTCCAGCGCGAGGAGGACCAGCTGCACCTGGAGTCCGTCGTGCAGGTCTCTCGCGATGCGGCTGCGCTCGCGGTCGGCGGTCTCGACGATGCGAAGACGCGACTGCTGCAGGGCCTCGTTGCTGGCGAGGAGCGCCGCGGTGAGGCGCTCCCGGTCGAGCGCGATGGCGAGCACTCGGCCGGCCCGCCGCACGGAATCTGCGTCGGCGATCATCCGGCTGTCGTAGCTGATGGCGCCGACCAGGCGTGACTCGACGTGCACCTCCTCCCAGAGGCGGGGTGCGGCCTGGGCGCGCAGGTCGACGTCGAGCCCCTCCTCGTCGACAAACGACTGGCGTTCCTCAGCCCAGTACGAAACACGCAGCGAGTCGTCACCGAGGGAGCGCGCGAGCGCGGGGCCGACGATGGTTCGTGCTGAGCCGGCGAGGCTCAGCCAGGTGCTGAGCGCCTCCGCTTCCACGGTCTGCGAGAACCCGCCGACCAGCACCCCGAGGACGAACGCGATGGGGATGCCCGCGATGACGACGAGCTGGATCGCGCCGATCACCTCGGCGGGCGCCCCGAGAACGCGCAGGACGTTCGCCGTGAGGGGGATGCTCAGCACCGCCAGGATCCCGTACAGGTACAGCGGCATCAGCACGCGGAGGTTCTTCGGGTCTGCGGAGCGAAGTCGACGGATGAGGACTGCCGCCGTGACGGCCATGACGGCGAGGCCGACCGCCGCCTGCACCCAGACGGCGACGAGGTGCGACGGCGATTCGGGTGGCAGCAGGTAGAGCGGCATCTGCAGGAGAAGCGTCACTCCGTAGCCAACGGCCACCGTCACGATCGACAGGCGCCCCTGCAGGCGACCGGATGGGAACGCGTGCAGCAGGTGCACGGTCACCGAGAGGATCATCGTGGCGAAGATGGCGCTCAGCTCGACGAGCACGGGCAGACCGAGGTTGCCGACGCCACCGACGAACATGGCGACGGCGCCGACGAGCAGGAGCCCGCCGACCATGCTCAGGGGGCGACGCCACCAGGCGACGATGCCGGCGGCCGTCCAGACGAAGAAGACGGCGGTGAAGGCAGCGGGCACCCAGAACGGGACCGGGGAGTTCGAGCCGACGGCGAGCTGCATGCCGCCGAGGGCGAGCGCGAGGACCGCGATGAGGAGGAGCGCCGGACGCAGGGCGTCGCCGCGGGCCGTCCGCAGCGGGACCGGCAGTGCACGAGCTTCGGTGGAACGGGTCACGTCGTGGTCACCTCAGCTCAGGCCAAGTGATGCAGCGGTGATCAGGGGATGCCGGATCCAGGGCGCTGCGCGCGGGGGAGCGTGGACGAAGCTTATCCCGGCGGCGGGCCCCTGGGGCGTCTCGGGGGCTACCCTGGTGGCTTGCTCGTGCTGCCGGCCGCTCGCCGCGGTCACGGTGGCGGAGAGGCCCGACTTGCTGGGCGCTCGCGGCGGGACGAACAGAGGAGACGCGTGTCGGTACGGGCTGGGCGATGGTTTCTCGTCGGGGCGGCTGCCACGTTCCTCATCGGCCTCGCATGGTTCGCGCTCGTCGAGGCTGCCGCGGGACCGTGGGCGCAGGGCTCTGTGGGCGGTGTGGTCCTGGCGATCCTCGGGGCGGTGGCGCTCCTCGTCGGGGCGGTGTTCTTCGGTCGGTTCGTGGAAGCGAGGGTCGAGGGGACCGGTCTCGTGATCAGGTCTCTGCGGCGGAGGGAGTGGATCATCGCGCTCGCGACCATCGACGAGATCGTCGTCGTCGAGCGCCTGCTGCTCCCGACGAGGATCGGGCCGGGTACCGCCGCTCGAGTGATCCTGCTGCAGGGCGATGACACGATCGCGGCTTTCTCGCCGTATGGTTCCGGGGTCGTGGATGCGCTTCGCTCGGCCGGGTGCCGCGTCACGCTGATCAGTGAGCCGCTCTCCCCGCTGCAGGTGCGGCGTCGATACCGAAGCGGGGCGAGTGTCGGTGAGGTGCTCGTGGCGGCAGCACCGGTGCTCGCGATCGTCGTCGGTGCGCTGGTCCTGCTCTGGGTCCTGAGCGAGTGGCTCGCCCTCTAGCTACTCCACGTAGTCGAGGGCGATGACGAGCTCAGCGCGCACGCGGGCGTCGTCGAGGTCGAGCGCGAGCAGCCCGCGCAGTTGGTCGATGCCGCGGCGCACGCTGTTGCGGTGCATGGCGAGCTCGCGGCCGGTTGCATCCCAGTGGCCGTTGGCGTGCAACCAGGCGCGAAGGAGCGAGAGTCGCGCATCCCGAGCGTCCGCGTCGAGAGCGAGGATGGGGTGGAGGCGGCGGGCGGCGAGGGCACGGCCCGATTCGGCTCCGATGAAGGAGTGCATGGGTGCGAGGTCGGCGCCCACGCGAACGACTCCGCCGTCTTCGCGCGCGCGTCGTTCGAGGGCGCGTACTTCGGCGGCGGATGCGCGGAGCTGCTCGGGCGCGACGGGCCTGCCCACGACGAAGCTCCACCCCTCGTCGAGGAGCGCGGAGAGCCGCCGCTCGGTGACGTCGAGTCGCGTGATGAGGGTCACCGTGGAGTGCTCTGTCGAGATCGTGACGAGCTTCGTGTCGAAGATGCTCCGCCACCGGTGAAGCTCGCTGGTGCCCTTCGAAAGAGCAGGGGCGCAGGCGACGACGACGCGCAGCGTGCGGGCGCGCTCGCCGCCGCCGGCAGCCTGCGCGAGGAGCTCGCGCCACAGCTCCCCGTCTTGGCTGACGTTCGGGCGTTCGAAGACGTCTTCTTCCTCGAGGAGCAGCGGGACGAGGAGCTGCCCCGGCGCGACGCTGCCCGAGGTACGCTGGCGGGCGATCAGCTCGAGCATGCCGTGCGCCGTCGTGAGGAACGCGTGGGCCGTCGATCCTGCCGGGGGAGCGGCTTCGACGAGCAGTGTGCCGAGGGCCGCCCCGCCGAGGCTGCGCAACGGGTACGCCGCGGCTCCAGCTCTGCTCGGATCTGCAGCCTCAGCGAGCGCGCCGAGCACGGGCGCCGATGGCACGTGCCCTGCCCTCGCGCGCACGGCCCCGCCCGGCCCGACGATCGCGGCCCAAGAGTGGAGGCGTTCGGAGAGGGCCGCCGCAACAGCGGTCTCCGGTTGGTCGGCGGATGCGGCCCGGAGGAGTCTGCGGGTCGCGTCGGCGAGCGTGCGCAGCGCATCCACTCGCCGCAGCTCGGTCATCTCGGCGAACGTGCGGGTCACGGAGACGAACGGGGTGTCGTTCGGCACCATGACGAGTGTGAGCGCGCGGGCCGCGCACGCGTCCACGAGCGCTGTCGGAACCGACGTGAAGACGGGGCCGATGCCGATGCCGAGCGCCACGACACCGATCTCGACGGCACGGTCGACGTACGTTGCGAGCTCCGCGTCGCTGAGGTCGCGCAGGCCCACGCCTGCCGTGAGGAGGAACTCGCCGCCGAGCAGGTACGGCGTCGGGTCGGGGAGATCGCTCGAGGCGACCCAGCGGATGCTCGTGTCGAGCGAGCCCTCCACGACGACCTCGAGGTGCAGCTCGGGGCGAGCGAGCAACTGCGCGAGGGTGATCTGGCCGTGCGGCGACGATGGTGATGGCATGCGAGCTCCCGTGCATTCTGTCGCATCTTCGCGACAAACCGAGCATATCGCCCGTGGATGGGGCTCGCGGTGCGACCATACGATGGCCACGCTCACACGAGCTGATCGATCCCTGATCAAAGAACGGAACCGTCAATGGCGACATCACCCACCACGACCGGCAGGTCACGCACGCCGCTCGGCGCGCAGCTCCTGCGCCGCAAGCCGCTCGAGCAGCTCACCGATGAGTCGCTGACCGAGTCGGGCGAGGGCGGCCTCAAGCGCACGCTCGGCATGTGGCAGCTGACGATGATCAGCGTCGGGGCGACGCTCGGCACGGGTATCTTCGTGATCCTCGGCACCGCGGTTCCCCTTGCGGGCCCCGCCGTCTGGATCGCCTTCGCGGTCGCGGGTCTCGCCGCTCTCCTCTCCGCACTCTCGTACGCCGAGATGGCGAGCTCGGTGCCCGTCTCCGGATCGAGCTACTCGTACTCCTACGCCACGATGGGCGAGGGCGTCGCCTGGGTGTGCGGCTGGTGCCTCGTGCTCGAGTACGGCGTCTCCGTCGCGGCCGTCGCCGTCGGCGCCGGCCAGTACGTCAACGAGGCCCTCGGGGTCTTCGGGCTCACACTGCCACCAGCCCTGGCCAATCCGATCGGCCTCGACGGCGGCTTCTTCAACCTGCCGGCCGCTGCCCTCGTGATCGTCGCGATGCTGCTGCTCGTGCGCGGCGCGAAGGAGAGCGCGTGGGTGAACACCGTCATGGTCGCCATCAAGGTCATCGTGCTGCTCGTCTTCGTGTTCATCGCCTTCACCGCGTTCACGATGCAGAACTTCGAGCCGCTCGCACCCATGGGCGCTGCCGGCGTCGCGGCCGCCTCGAGCCGCCTCTTCTTCTCCTACATCGGCTTCGACGCCGCGTCCACTGCCGGTGACGAGGCGAAGAACCCGCAGAAAGACCTGCCGCGGGCGATCATCCTGTCCATGGTCATCGTCACGGTCGTCTACATCCTCGTCGCGATCGCCGCCATCGGGGCGCTCCCGTGGACCGAGTTCAACGACGGCGAAGCCGCCTTCGTGCGCATCCTCACCGACATCACGGGCCAGCCGCTGCTCGCGCTCATGTTCTCGCTCGGCGCCGTCATCGCCATCGCGAGCGTCGTCCTCACGGTCTACTACGGGCAGACGCGCATCCTCTTCCGCATGGCGCGCGACGGCATGGTGCCGAAGATCTTCGGCCGCGTCCGCCCCTCCACCGGAACCCCGGTCGCCGGCACGGTCATCGTCGGCGCCATCATCGCGGTCGTCGCCGCGTTCATCCCGCTCGGCGAGCTGGCAGACGCGACGAGCATCGGCACCCTCTTCGCGTTCGCGCTGGTCAACCTCTCGGTCATCTACCTGCGCCGTGCTCGCCCCGAGCTGCCCCGCAGCTACAAGGTGCCGTTCTTCCCCGTCGTGCCGATCCTCGGCATCGTCATGTGCCTCGGCCTCATGGTGACGCTCGGCGGTACCACCTGGATGGTGTTCGGGCTGTGGATGGTCGTGGGCGTCGTCCTGTACTTCGCGTACGGTCGGAAGCACTCCATCGTCGGCGCCATGAGCGAAAACGACTACGTCAACGCGGCAACGGCCGCGACCCCCGTCATCATGAAGGAGCACAAGTGACCATCGCGACCCCGATGCCGAGCGGCCCGCAGCGCGCTGAAGGTGCATCCCAGCCGCAGGACGACGCGCCTGTGACCATGCTCAACCCGGACTTCCCGTTCAGCTACGACGAGTTCCTCGCCCACCCCGCCGGCCTCGGCTCGGTGCCGCAGCACCGGCACGGTACGGAGGTCGCCGTCGTCGGCGCCGGCGTCGCCGGGGTTGTCGCCGCGTACGAGCTCATGAAGATGGGCCTCAAGCCCGTCATCTTCGAGGCAGACAGTATCGGCGGGCGCCTCAAGACTCGCTCGTTCGACGCCGCACCGAGCGTCATCGCCGACCTGGGTGGCATGCGCTTCCCCGAGTCGGGCCGCGCGTTCTACCACTACGTCGACCTGCTCGGCCTCGAGACGCAGGCCTTCCCGAACCCGCTTGCCGAGGTGACCCCCTCGACGGTCATCGAGCTGGCCGGCAAGTCGTTCTACGCAGAGACTCCCGCCGACCTGCCGCCGTTCTTCACGGAGGTAGCGGAGGCGTGGAAGCGCGCGCTGACGGAGGAGGCAGACCTGGTTCGCATCCAGGACGCCATCCGGGCGCGCGACACCGAGACCCTGAAGGCTGCATGGAACGAGCTGGTCGACAAGTTCGACAACCGCTCGTTCTATGGATTCGTGGCAGAGAGCGCGGCCTTCAGGGATCTCAGTTTCGAACACATCGAGGCGTTCGGCCAGGTGGGCTTCGGGACGGGTGGATGGGACACCGACTTCGGCAACTCGATCCTCGAGATCCTGCGGGTCGTGTTCACCAACGCGGACGATGCGCACCGCCGCATCGTCGGCGGGGCGCAGAAGCTGCCCGTCGACCTGTGGCACCACGAGCCTGCCGAGCTCGAGCATTGGCCGGAGGGCACGAGCCTCGCGAGCCTCCACGGCGGCGTGCCTCGCGGCGCGGTCGCGGCGATCAAACGCGGGCCCAACGGCGGCGTCAGCATCACGGAGAAGTGGGGGCGCACGCAGGAGTTCGCGTCCGCCATCGTGACCTGCCAGTCGTGGCTGCTGTCGGCCCGCATCGACACCGACGAGGAGCTGTTCACGCCGGAGATGTGGACGGCAATCGAGAAGAGCCACTACATGCTCTCGTCGAAGACGTTCGTGATGGTCGACCGCCCGTTCTGGCGCGACCTCGACCCCGAGACGGGGAAGCCGGTCATGAGCATGACGCTCACCGACCGCCTCCCACGGGCCACGTACCTGATCGACGAGGGGCCGGACAAGCCCGCCGTCATCTTGCTCTCCTATACGTGGAACGACGACGCCCTCAAGTGGCTAGCCCTCGACGCGTCGGAGCGCACGCGGCTCATGCTGCACTCGCTCGACAAGATCTACCCTGGCCTCGACATCGGCGCGCACATCGTGGGCGAGCCGATCACGGTGTCGTGGGAGGCCGACCCGAACTACATGGGCGCCTTCAAGAACAACCTGCCGGGCCACTACCGCTACCAGGAGCGCCTCTTCGGGCATTTCGTGCAGGACGAGCTCGACCCAACGCAGCGGGGAATCTTCCTCGCGGGCGACGACATCTCGTTCACTGCCGGATGGGCGGAGGGCGCGGTCACGACCGCACTCAACGCCGTGTGGGGTGTCGCGAAGCACCTGGGCGGCGCATCCGCTGCCGAGAACCCCGGGCCGGGGGATGTCTGGTCGGAGCTTGCTCCAGTGCGCCTCGACTAGCCTTCCGTTGTGACTGGCACCGGAACCGTAGACGCGACCCACATGTTCGGCGACGACCCGGAGATGGTGCACTCGAGCCGCTCGGCGATCTCGACCGGACAGCTCCCAGACTCGGACGACGTGAAGGAAGCGGTCGACGAGACGTACGAGCAGTTCTCGTCGATCGACGACGGCGAGGTGCCCGACTACATTCCGGCGCTCGCGAACGCTGACCCCGACCTGTTCGGGATCTGCATCGTCTCGACGGAAGGGCAGGCGTACAGTCGCGGCGACGCGGAGCTGCTCTTCACGATCCAGTCGATCTCGAAGGCGTTCGTGTTCGCGCTGGTCCGCGAGGAGGTCGGCCACACGAAGGCGCGCGAGCTCGTGGGCGTGAACAACACGGGGCTGCCGTTCGACTCGGTCATGGCGATCGAGCTGAACGGCGGGCGCACCATGAACCCGCTCGTCAACGCGGGCGCGCTCGCCACCTCGGCGCTCGCGCCGGGGGAGACGTGGGAGGAGAAGTGGGACTTCATCCTCCGAGGCCTCTCGGCCTTCGCGGGGCGAGACCTGGAGATCGATCAGGATGCGTTCGAGTCTGAACGCGAGAACAACATCCGCAACCAGGGCATCGCGCGCCTCCTGCAGAGCTACGGACACATCACCCTCGACCCGCACGAGGTGACCGAGCTCTACACCCGCCAGTGCGCGCTGCTCGTGAGCACCGAGGACCTCGCCGTCATGGGAGCCACGCTCGCCGACGGCGGGAGGAACCCGAAGACGGGCGAGCAGGTCATCGGGCAGGGCGCATCCAGGGACGCGCTCGCCGTCATGGCGTCGAACGGACTCTACGAGGCGAGCGGCGAATGGCTGTACGAGATCGGGATGCCCGCCAAGAGCGGCGTCTCCGGCGGTCTCGTGACGATCGCGCCGGGCAAGGGCGGGTTCGCGAGCTACTCGCCGCGCCTCGACGACGCCGGCAACAGCGTGCGCGGCATCAAAGCGGCCAGGCACCTGTCGAACGAGCTCGGCATGAACCTCTTCGCGTCGGGCACCGTTCAAGACTAGATTCGGGGTCGTGACGACTCTCCCCGAAAGCGCTGGCCCCGACACCGCTCGCACTGGACGTGCCGCCAGCTCGGCACCATCGACGCTGCTCGAGCATCCGACCGAGTTCCCGCACGAACCCGACCTCGTGAACCCTGACACTCGCGTCGTGTCGACGGGGACGCTTCCCGCCGCTGCGCGGGTGCGGGAGATCCTCGCGGAGACCTACGAGCGCTACCGGGACGTGCAGGACGGACGGGTTGCCGACTACATTCCGGCGCTCGCGGAGGCCGACTCCTCCTGGTTCGGCCTGAGCCTCACCTCGGCGACGGGCCACCGGTTCTCGTTCGGGGATGCGCAGCTGCAGTTCTCGATCCAGTCGATCTCGAAGGCGTTCGTCTACGCGCTCGTCGTGCAGGAGCTCGGCCACGTGGAGGTGCGGGAGCGCATCGGCGTCAACAACACGGGGCTGCCATTCAACTCGGTCATGGCGATCGAGCTCAACGGCGGGCGCACCATGAACCCGCTCGTGAACGCGGGGGCGCTCGCGACGACGTCGCTCGTGCCGGGCAAGACGTGGGATGAGAAGTGGGACTTCATCCACGAGGGCCTGTCGAAGTTCGCGGGGCACACGCTCGAGATCGACGAGCGCGTCTACGAGTCGGAGATGGAGACCAATACCCGCAACCGCGGCATCGCGAGGCTGCTCGAGAGCTACGGGCACATCTCCCTCGACCCCATGCAGGTCACGGAGTTGTACACGCGCCAATGCTCGCTGCTCGTCACGGCCGAGGACCTCGCGACGATGGGCGCGACGCTCGCCGACGGCGGCGACTGCCCCATCTCCGGAGTGGACGTCGTCGACCCGTCCGTGAGCCGCGACGTGCTCTCCGTCATGGCCACGAATGGCATGTACGAGGCGAGCGGCGACTGGCTGTTCGAGGTCGGCATGCCGGGCAAGAGCGGCGTCTCCGGCGGCATCGTCACGATCGCGCCAGGCAAGGGCTCGCTCGCGACGTTCTCCCCGCCACTGGATGGTGCAGGTAACAGCGTGCGCGGCATCCGCGCCACCCGCCACCTCTCGAACAAGCTCGGCCTCAACCTCTTCGCGTCCACGGTGCAGTAGCCCGTGCCCCCGCCCGTGCTCGCCGCGGCTCCCGCCGCCGTTCGCTGCCTGCGTTTCCACCCTCTGTGCCCGACTCGGCGGTTGGAAACGCAGGCAGCGATCTGCCGTGTGGTGCCTAGCCGACGTGGCTCGCGGGAGCTTTGTCCACGTCGCGGTCGCGTCGGCGCAGTTTAGTGTCCGTCACTATCTGCCAAATGGCGAAGGCGAATATTGGGACCACGGAACAGAGTCCTAGCCATTCCGGAGATCCGTCGTTTGCCATGTAAACGAAATTTGCTGCCGCGAGAATCACGATCGATAAGAAGAAGAGTGTCAGCCTTGCTGGCGAAAAGAGAATTCGAAGGCGAGTCTTCGGTGGCGGCGAACTGGTGGATTCGGTCACCGGCAATGTCCTCCTGTGTAGGTACTGAACCAGGGGACGCCCACTATTGTGCCTGCGGCCGGAACGAAGGTGGCGTGCATCTGGACGCATTTCTTGGGGCTAGAGTTCTGTGCGACTCCCGCCGTGTAGACCGCTGATCCGCTTCCTGCCAGGCAGGCCGCGGCGAGTACCGCGGCACCGGGCGGGCCGGCGATGGCTGCCCCAGCGGCAGCGCACACCGCGGATGAGCCTGTCGCGCCCCACCCACCGTTGGCCAGGGTTGCCGTCTCGGCGCGATTCCAGCGCATGCGGATCTGGATCGGACTGGTGAACGTCCAACTTGGATCTGCCACGATAGGGAAGGCGGCATTCTCTGTGGCGACAGCCTGCGTGAGCTGCCCCTCGCTGACTGAGTAGGAAGTCGGAAGGTGGTTGCCTTCGGCGTCGATCGCCCACGCCGGAGCAACATGTCCGACAATCGCTGTCACTTCAACGCTGGATTCTGTGGTCGTCACGATCTCGTGACGTGACAGTTCGACCGATCCATCTTCCTGCACCTGGGCGTTCATTCCCTCCGGAATGGCGTACTTGAGTGAGTCTTCCTGACCCTCCGCCCAGATCACTGTGGAGATGCGAGCGCCATCCTCAATCGGCGCAACTGTCACATCTGGTGCGCCCTGCAGTCCCTGGTAGACAGTGGATCCATCTCGGGCAAGTACTCCGTCTTTCAGTTCAAGTCCCGTGGGTAGGGAAATCTCGTGCGGCTCGCTATTGCCGAGCTGGACTCGAATTGCGGATCCGGGGTCCGTAGGCACGTTCACGCTGGCGGAATCATCGACGGGTGCTGAGTCGAGTGCTCCCGCCTCCTCCGCAGCGTTTGCTACCAGTGCCGAAACCTCGTCTGTCGAAAGCGAGTCTCGGGTCGGTGAGGCTGTCGTTGGTGCAGGGCCTAGGAGGGAAGAAAGCCCGAGGATCGAAAGTTGGAGCAGAGCTGAAGCCCGCAATAGATGTTTGAGGGGGGACAATTGTTCTCCTGACTTAGGCGAGCGGGTATCTTTCGCAAGGATACATGGACGCAATCTAACAATTTGATTGGCATGTCATATTCCGACTGCTTTGAGGAAAATTCCTGATTACATTCGGTGGTTCGTGTTTCCGGTCGGGATTCCCGCAGATCTTGTGCAACTCGGCGAAATGCAGCACCGAACATCTGACGCTGGCCTCCTCGCGCGCGTGGCCACCAACGCCAAGGATTGCGGCAGCGGAACAGCAGCTCGACTGCCTCCTCACGCCAGTCCAGCTGGAACAGAAGGTGACGGTCGACCCGAATCGGACGATCTCGCGGCCAATGCGGTGCGCCTGCCTGGCCGAGAAGAGCCCGCGCGCACTCGCGGGGCGATCGCTCAAATGCGAAGTTCGTGCCAGATGACTCCATCGCCTCGCGCAACACGACCGACTTCGTGATCTCGAACCTGCACACGGAGGGCCGCTTCGCCGAAGCTGCGCGCCGACCCAGGCTCACACTCGACATCGAAGAGAACCCCGGTCACCGGGCGCCAATTTCCACGCGCGGCCGCTAGCTCCACCGCGCCGACCGAGTGTTCATTCTGTTTGCTGGGAGATCAACCACGCGGCGGCAGGCCTGTTCCACCGGGTGCGTCTCGTCGCGAAGCTCGATACTGAGCTCGCCGGCTTCGAGGGTGAAGTAGCACCCCGAGCAACGACTGACCGCGCCTCGGTAGGATCCAAGGGACGGCTTCGAGACGAAGTACTGTGCGCCCGAGTGGCGATCGAGCGCCGATGGCGACTCGTGTGGCGACCGTCAGAGTTGCAGGAGTTCCAGGAAATCCCGTTCGGTCACGATCTCGACGCGCTGCCCTTTCGCGGCGAGGTCGCGCGCCTTCTGAACTTTGCCACTGACTCTGGCGCCGGGGCGAAGCGAAGCAGGGTCGTAGCCGCCCATGACGACGAGTGTGGTCTTCTTGGTGACGTTCGCGCCCACGGTTGCCCCCTTGGCGGCGACGAGTTGTTGCGCGGCGGAGCGAGTGTGACTGTCGAGATCACCTGAGAAGCACACGACCTCGCCGAAGAGCGGATGCGAGCGATCGGCGTTCGCGTTGGTCTCTGGGATGACGGTCTGTTTGTGCGCGTATGTGGACTTGCTGGGCTTCGAGGTGCGCGCTGTCGGCCACCCCGACCGGACGTCCCTGTGACCGTCCCCGGTCGAGAGTCGGAGCACGATCTGGGCGCAGGCCAGCGCATCCGCACCTGCGTCGTGATGCGAGAACGCGGGAATGCCGAGGTGCTGTGCGACGTGCGGAAGCTTGTAGCTGTCGAGTTGGAGTCGCGACTTCGCGAGGACAAGCGCGTCGAAGAACTCGAAGCCCGGATCGGTCAATCCGAGGAGTGAGTTCGCGGCGTTGTACGCGCTCTTGTCGAAGGAGCTGTACGCGACGATCGGGGCAGAATTGACGATTGTCGTCAGCCGCCCGAGCGTTTCGCTCCAGGTCGGTGCGTGCCGCACGTCGGCCGCGCTGATGCCGTGGATGTGCGTGTTGGTGAAGTCGAGGCCCGTTGGTGGGTTGATGAACCACGAGGTGGTCGAAACAACGCGACCCGCGCGGACGTCTGTGACGCCGATCTGGCAGACAGATCCTCGCTGGTGATTTGCGGTCTCGAAGTCGATGGAAACGAAATCTAGCGCCATTGCACGTCCATTCATCGGGGAGTGCTCGAATTTTAGGCGGGCTGCGGAATTCGTGATGCCCCGGGGATCGCCCGGGTGCTCGAGGGGCTCGTTCCTCGACGGTTTCGCGAACAGCTCGGTCGTCTAGGTAGCCGGCGATGCATCCGACCGTAGCGACCATTCCCGGAGTTTCGAAGCAAGCGCGCGTTTGCGGACCCAGTGCCTCTCGGCGTACGTCGTGGCGTTCGTGCCCGGTGCTACATTCGGGCCCACGGGGATGGGGGTCTTCATGGGGGTACGCGGTGTGGCGTTTCGGCGTGGTCTGGCTTGGTACGCGTCGAGTTTCGCCGCGCAGCTGGTGGCGTTTCTCGTGACGTTCGCGGTGGTGGTGCTGTGGGGCGTGTGGGGGACCACGCCAGAGGACGGCATCCGCCCGGTCTCGCCCGGGCAGTTCCTGCTTCCCGTGCTGGCGGTTGCGTTCGCGGAGGCCGCAGCCTGGGTTGTCGGCGGGCGACGGGATGCGCGCTGGGCGGTTGTGTTCGCGGCGCTCGGTTCGCTCGTCAGCTGTGTTGTCGTGGCGGTCGGGATGTTCGTCGCCGAGTACGGCCTGACGTTGGAAGCGCTGAGCGTGCCGGCGACCTCGGCGCTCGCGTGGGTGTGGCTCGGGGTTCCGCTGTGGTGTGCGATGACAGCGCTCAGCCAGGAGGCCCTCGTGGCTTTCGGCTGGGTGTCGCGGCCGGAGTACGTGGGCTACCTGCCGCGCCTCCGGCGCCGGGCAGCGTCGGAGGCGTAGCGCGGACTGCGCCCGGGCAGGCTAGGCGTTGATGTCGGCGCGCTCGGCCGCTGGGATGGTGCGGAGGCCGGTGGTGTCGAGCGAGTGGCGCTTGTCGCGGCGTTCGACCGAGACGCCGAGCGCGGTGAGGGCCATGCCGAGGACGGCGAGGACAACGCCGACCCAGCCGGGTGCGAGGTAGCCCAGGCCGCCCGCGATGACCATGCCGCCGAGCCATGCGCCGAGGCTGTTGCCGACGTTGAAGGCGGCGTGGTTGATGGCCGCGCCGAGGAGGGCGGCCTCGTCGGCGATGCGCACGAGTCGCGACTGGATGGCGGGGAGGAGCGACGACGAGGTGAGGCCGAGGAAGAACACGGCGACGAACAGGCCGACGGGGTTCGAGGCGATGAGACTGTAGAACACGAGCGAAGCGATGAACGAGGCGAAGCCGACGAACATGGTGCGTGTGAGGTTGCGGTCTGCCGCCCAGCCGCCGATGAGGTTGCCGAGGGTCATGCCGACGCCGAGGGTTGCGAGCACCCAGGGCACGATGCCGGGGCCAAGGCCCGTCTCGCGAGTCGTGACTTCTGCGATGTACGAGTAGACGGCGAAGAAGCCGCCGAAGCCGATTGCGCCGACGGCGACCATGATCCAGAGGCGCGGGTTCTTGAACGCGATGAGCTCCTTCATGGCGCTGCGCTCCGGGTTACCGGGGTAGCGGGGCACGAAGAAGAACACGAGCAGGAACGTGATGAAGAAGATGGCGGCGACGAGGATGTACGCGTAGCGCCAGCCGCTCGCCTGGCCGAGCCAGGTCGCGAGGGGCACACCGAAGATGTTGGCGATCGTGAGGCCCGAGAGGGCGAGGGCGACGCCCTGGCCCTGCTTGCCCGGGCCCATGATGCGGGCGGCGAGCAGCGAGGCGACGCCGAAGTACGCGCCGTGGGGGAGTGCCGCGATGAAGCGCATGACAGCGGTCGTGCCGAAGTCGGGCATGAGGGCGGAGGCGGCGGAGGCGACGATGAAGATGCCGAGCAGCCAGAAGGCGAGCTTCGTCTGGGACATGCGGGCCGCGAGCACCGCGAAGACCGGGGCGCCGACGACAACGCCGAGGGCGTAGGCGGAGATGAGGATGCCCGCCTGCGCGATCACCGCATCCGGGTTCTGCTCGAAGCCGGGGAGGAGCTCGCGCGCGATGTCGGGCAGCAGGCCCATCGTGGCGAACTCGGTGACGCCGATGCCGAAGCCTCCGAGCGCGAGCGCGAAGAGGGCGATTCCGCGCCGGAATGGGGTGAGTTCGGGCATGGACTGCATGTTGCGGACCTCTGCTTCTGAGATAGGGGACTGGGTTCGCAACACTGCGCGGGTACCAGGCTATTCCCAGGAAGCAGATTGTGCGAACAATCGGCCGGGTGGATGTCGTGGGTCAGTTGGCTGTCGCAGTGACGGTGATGCCGGGCGCGAACCGGTAGGGCGCGGCGACGAGCACGTCCCCGAGGTGGCGGCGGAGGCGGCTGATCTCGGCCCGCACGGTCACGTCGTGTTCCGGCGTCCCGTAGAGGCGGGTGGAGAGCTCGGGAGCGGTGAGTCCTCGGGGAGAGGCGGCCAGGAGGAAGAGGATGTCGGCTTGGCGGGAGGGGATGCGCACTTCGCGAGCGTCGGTCGGGGTGCGCAGTTCGACGAGCGCACCCGTGCCTGTTGCCGACAGGGTGATCGTGGTCTCGGGCGGCGCATCCGCTTGTCTTCTCGATGCACGTGCCGGGCCCAGCAGGAAGCCCCGCTCGAGCCCGGTCACCAGCACTTCGCCTGATGGGGTGGTCCAGGTGTCGCCCGACTCGAGGCCGCGGGGGAGCGGGATGCGGGAGTTCACGTCGACGCCGTGTGACGCGGCAACCCAGCCCCATTCGTCGACGACGGCCCACGGATGGTCGAGTGCGCGCGTGGCGCTGAAGCTGGCCGCTCGCAGCTCGGTGATGTCGCGGTGGTGGCGCTCGCGGAGGTCTTGTGTGGCCGCCTGGGCGAGGAGGGAGATGAGGCCGAGCGACATGGGGTGCGCGTCGGCGACTTCGAAGGAGAGGTCGACGGTGCCGAGCGTTCGGCCGTTTCTGGGGTCGCGGACGGGGGCTGCGGTGCAACTCCAGAGGTGCTGGGAGCGGGAGTAGTGCTCGGCTCCGTGCACCTGGACGGGGCGGCGGGCGGCGAGGGCCGTGCCGATGGCGTTCGTTCCGACGCTGTTCTCACCCCAGGCTGCGCCTTCGACGAAGCCGAGGTCGTCGGCGCGGGACAGCATCTGCGTGCCGCCGCTGCGGGCGACGATGCGGCCGTGGCGGTCGCTGACGACGAGGACGGCGGTGTCGTCGTGCAGGAGGGTCGAGAGGTGGCCCAGGTTTGCGCGGATGAGCGACGTCAGGAGTAGGGCGTCAGAGTCGAGTTCGTTCGTTGTAGGGGTTCCAGCGGAGGTGGGCTCGGCGGGTTTTGCGCTCGCGGGGCCGCGACTCGGGCGGACTCCGCGGCGGCGGAGCCGCGCCCACGAGTCGGCGATGACGTCTCGCGGATGTGCGGGGGCCCGCTTGCCGGAGAATTCCGCGTCGTAGACGTCGCTGAGGAGCCGCGAGTATGAGGTGAGGTCTTGGGTGGAGGGGAACGCCGCTTCGAGGGGGAGCGTCATGCCGTCGCCTTTCTGGCGGACCGGCTTGCGTCGCTGCGTCTGCTGGCATCGTGCTGGAGTCGGGGCGCCAGGAGTCGATTCAACCCCATTCGCGTGCGGGTTGCCTGGAGGAGGTGTTCGGGGGTTGCCGAGGGTTGCGTGGGGTGTCGTCGTGCGGCACGTCGCGGGGGAGTCGCGTCGCGCATCCGGTGCCTTCGCTGTCAGCGTGGATGCGCGCCTACCGTGGCGTCGTTCAGCGGTCGAAGGCGAAGCCTGCTCGGCCGCACCTCGAGTTAGGAGTTGTCATGACCGACACACAGGTCGCGCTTGTCACCGGAGCTGGTCAGGGAATCGGGCGCGGGATCGCGCTGAAGCTGGCTGCGGATGGCTACGACATCGTGGTTGCCGACCTCGATTTCCAGGCAGAGAAGGCTGCCGGGGTTGTCGCCGAGATCGAAGCGCTGGGGCGTCGCGCCGTGTTCGTGGCGGCGGATGTGTCGAAGAAGGCTGACGTCGAGGCTGCCGTCGCGACGGCGGTCGAGAAGCTCGGCGGCTTCGACGTGATCGTCAACAACGCCGGCATCGCTCAGGTGAAGCCGATCCTCGACATCACGGAGGAGGAGCTCAACAAGATCTTCCAGATCAACGTGAACTCGGTTGTGTACGGCATTCAGGCCGCGGCGAAGTCGTTCATCGAGCGGGGCGTGAAGGGGCGCATCATCTCGGCGGCGTCGATCGCCGCCATCAAGGGCTTCCCGATCCTCGGCGCGTACTCGGCATCGAAGTTCGCGGTGCGCGGCCTCACGCAGGTTGCCGCGCAGGAGCTCGCGACGCACGGCATCACGGTGAACGCGTACGGCCCCGGCATTGTGGGCACGGGCATGTGGGAGCTCATCGACAGTGAGCTGTCGAAGATCAACGGCAAGCCGCTCGGCCAGAACCTGAAGGAGAACGTCGAGTCGATCCAGCTCGGTCGCATCGAGACGCCAGAGGACGTCGCTGGAGTTGTCTCGTTCTTCGCGAGCCCGAACGCCGGCTACGTGACCGGCCAGGTCCTGCTGGTCGACGGCGGGATGCTCTACAACTAGCCGCGGGTGGCTCCGCGCGCTACAGCGCTGCTCGCGACACGACGGCGACACGGTGGTGCACGGAGCCCCCAGGTTCCGCTAGGATGGTCGAGTTGTCCTCGCGGAGAACGAAAGCCACGGGCTGTGGCGCAGCTTGGTAGCGCACTTGACTGGGGGTCAAGTGCGGTAGCGGCTGGTTCAGCCTGAAGAGTGAATAACGGGATGTGGCGCAGCTTGGTAGCGCACCTGACTGGGGGTCAGGGGGTCGCAGGTTCAAATCCTGTCATCCCGACAGAGAAGCCCAGGTGAGAGTATGTTTCTCGCCTGGGCTTCGTCGTTTTCATGGTCCTCTTCGGAGGGGTTTGTGGAAGCATCCCACCGTGGCTGCCGATGTCCATCGAGATGCTTCAACTGCGGACGTTGCGACGAGCCGGGACCTGGCCGGGACCTGGAGCCCGTTTTCGCCTCGGTCCGCGACCGTTTCATCGCCCGGGAGCCGCTGTCCGACGGGTCTTGGCAGGAGCCTCGCGGGTCGAGTTTTCTTGTCCGTCGAGGAACGCGTTCGCGCGGGCGGCGGCGTCGGTGAGGTGCCTGGTGTCGGGGTGGAGGTAGCTGCGGGTGGTCTCGATGGACTTGTGGCCGAGGATGCCTTGGAGGACGTGGAGGGGGATGCCGGCGTCGGCGAGCCAGGTTGCTCCGGTGTGACGGAGGCCGTGCCGGGTGAGGCTCGTCAGCTCGAGGTCGGTGACGAGCTGGTCCCATTTCGTCGCGTCCCTGACGGAGGCGGTGGTGAGTACCCCGCCGCGGGGTCCGGTCAGTAGCCGTTCCTCAGGCTCACGGTCTGCGGTGAGGCGCTCGAGCACGGGGGTGAGCGCTTGCAGGATCGGGACGTGCCGGATGTCTCGTCCCTTGGTCTGTTTGGTGACGAGGCCGCCTGCGCCTGGGTAGGTTTGGCGGCGGATCGTGACGATCCGTTGTTCCCAGTCGATGTCGCCGACTTGAAGGCCCGAGACTTCGGAGCCGCGGGCAGCGAGGAGAGCGCAGAGCATCACGAAGTCGGAATAGCTTTGATGCACATCACCGCACCGGTCCGCGAGGGTCGTGAGCATGGCGAGGTCTTTGAGCGCGTGCACGCGCGGTGACTGGTCATCCTCGTTCAGGTTGAGGGCCGATTTCCCGAGGGACCGTCGGGACCGGTTGCGGGCGGGGTTGCTGGGCAGGAGGTCGTCGCGGACGGCTTCGTCGAGGACGCGGACGAGGGGCGCGATGGTGTTCTTGATGGTTGACGCGGAGTGCTGGGCTTCCCACTGGTCGATGGTGCGATCGATCATCCCTGCCGTGATCTGCGACAGTGGCAAATGTCCGAGGGCGGGGAGGACTCGGAGGCGGAGTCCGAGTTTGTAGCCGTCGACGGTGGACGTCGGGTCCAGGCCTCGCTGCCACCGGTCGCCGATCATCTCGACATAGTCGGAAAACAGGATGCGTTTGTCGATCCCCAGTTCGGCGGAGGCCTGCAGGTATTGAAAGAACTCGTCCGCGGCGTCCTCGTCCGGGACGACGCGCGCGCGGGTGACCCGTTTGCGGGTGTGGGGGTCGATCCAGCGGGCACGAGCACGGATCCCCGAGGCGCGGTGTTCGAGATCGGTGGTGACCTTCACCCCGATCGGCGGCACTGGCAGCGGTCCGGTCGGTTCAGGCGTGCTCATCAGTGCCGAGGGAGGCGAGCCAGTGCTCGACCTGTTCGAAGCGGTACCGGGTCACGCCACCGATCCGGATGAACGGCGGACCCTTCTTCTCGGCCCGCCACCGCGACAGCGTCGACTCTGATACCCGCAAGAACGCCGCAATTTCACGACTATCCCGCAACGGTGAAACGAGGACGTCGCCGATCTGTTCGGTCATGACTGCTCGCTCCAATCGATGTTCACAATCTCCCGGATCGCCGCGTCCTGCTCCGCAATCCGGGCCTTGACCTGCTCCTCGACGAACGCGAGGAAATCGTCCGTGCGCTTCGCGACGGGGCGTTCGGTGGTGTCGGGTTCTGTCCAGTCCTCGGCCTCGCCGCCGGGCCACGCGGTGATGCGAGTGGGGCGGTCGCGGTCCAGGCGTGTGCCGGAGATCGTCACCCAGACCCGTAGCCGTTCGCAGGCGACGCTGAAGTCGTGGTGCCAGGCGAGGGCCTGATTGCCTTTCGCTTGCGGGTCGAAGCAGAACAGCCAGTGCTGGCGCAGGGCGGACAGTTCCCAGAGGAGTTCGGGGTGACGGTGCCACATCGGCGGGACCACCTGGGCAGGGAGGCCGTATGTGTGGCGGAGCCAGTCGACCCATCCGTTCAGCTCGAGAAGCTCGTGCTCGAGGTCGGCGGGTGGGAGGGTGCGCCAGTTGATCGGGCGTGCCACCGCGGTGAGCGACTTCGCCAGGTCCGCCTGGAACGTTTGCTTCGCGAACTGCTTCGCTTTCTCAGCGACGTCTGCGGGGAGCCCGGACAGGTCAATCCCATCGAAGTCAGGCTCCGACGCGGTCGAACCCGCGTTGGGCAGATCGGTATCGGGCAGGCCGGGTGGGGTGGGGTTGTTGGTGGTCATCAGAAAACTCCCGGGACGTGGCGAGGCGAAGAAGGAGAGCCGCGAACGACGCGGCGAAGTGAAGGGAGGCGGGTGTGGCGACCAGACGGAGGTGGTGGGGTTGCTGGTCGCCGCACCCGCGGCTTATCGGGCGACCGCGTCGCGCTGCAAAGACGCAGCGCTGGTCGCGGCGGGTGGTTCCGGGTCGAGCTGTGCTTCGCGCTCGGCGAGGGCCTGCTGCACCTGTTCCCGCACCGGGGCCTCCTGCTGGGGGGTTTCTCGTTCGGGCGGGGTGCGGTCGACGGTGTAGCGGGTGATGTTGTTGTCGTGTCCGATCCGGGACGCGACGAACTGCTCCCGTTCGGTGCCGTCGCTGCCGGTGTAGCTGCGGGTCTCGCCCTCGGCGAGGAAGTTGTCACCTTTCTGGAACTGCTCATGCGCGAGCTCCGCGGAGCGCCGGAACATCACCAGGTCCGTGAACGTCGGCTCCAACTGGGTGAACGTCCCGTCGTCTTCGACCCGTGCCTGCGGCTGCCCGATCCGGGCGTAGAGGCGGGCGTCGCCCTTGCTGGTGAACGTCAGCTCCGGGTCGGACGCGACGAACCCCGAGAGGGATTCCTTCGTGCGAATAGTCATCGTGATATCTCCCAACATGTCCATGTCAATCCCGCAGCCGCGGGCTCACCAGACAGGTACGACCACGACCCCGGCCGCCCCGCCCGCTGCTACCGGGCACCGCTCTGGAGCGCCTGCTCGACCTCACCCCGGTCCGTGCGGAGTTGTTTCGCGTCGGCCCGGGACGGCCACGGGCGCAGGTTCGTGATGATGGGGCGGGCGGTGCGGAGCATCACGACGCCCGTGCCGAACGGGAGCGTGCGGAGGACGTCGGGTGGCAGGATCGGCACCCGCCGGATCGACCGCTGCG
>JBQDTF010000017.1:0-105783 GCA_052099095.1 Pseudoclavibacter sp. | reverse complement strand
AGGTGGTGCGAAACACACCACGCCGTGCCCTGGAGCGAGGGCGGGCCGACCGACGTGAACCACGGCATCCTGCTGTGCTCATTCCACCACCACGAAGTCCACCGAGAACGACTGAACGTCACCCACGGCCACGACGGCAGATGGCACGTCGTCGCGACCGTCGGGCACCACGTGCGGCGCCGCACCCCGCGCCGCCGCCTGTACGAACGCACCGAAGCGCCACGCCCGGAATGGAACCGCAGAACCTGAGATCAGTCGACCCCGGACTGCACGACCGGGACCGCACGACCGGGACCGCACGACCGGACCCCACGACCCGAGAAGCGCGGGAACGCGAAAGTGCCGCCGAGATCACGAGGACCAGGGCGGCACCGGTTGCTGTCCAACTCCACTCCCGAAGAGCGGAGCGCAGCAGCGCGACTAGAGCTGCGGCTGACGAGTGTTGTAGCCGAAGCGCGTGGGGCGCTGCGCGTACCCATCCTTGCGGACGGCGCGAACAGTCTCAGCGGCGAAGGCGACAACCGCCACAACCCCGATACCAATAGCAAGAAGTTCCATGAGTCCACCTCCGTGATCTGCCGGCAAGCGCCGGATATTGCAATCCAATCGCATCCACCCGGGCGTGTCGCGGTCCACTCGAGGGTCAGTGGACTGGTCTCTGTCGTCTCAGGCCGACTCTCGCTGCCTCAGGCCCCGTCGTTCGCCAGCCACTCATCGAGGAAGGCGGCAACACCATCCTCCGTGTTGCTCGGAATCACCGACTCCACCATCGCGAGCGCCTCGGGGCGCGCGTTCGCGACCGCGATCGGATGGCCGACAACCTCGAACGCAGGCAGGTCGTTGTGGTTGTCGCCGAAGTAGTAGAGATCCTCGCGAGCCGCCCCCAGCTGCTGCGCAACGGCAAGCAAGCCCGTTCCCTTCGAGCAGTCGGCGTTCGCGATCTCCAGGTAGGTGTCCTTCGACCGGTAGCTCACGACGCTCGCACGCGCAGTGAGGGCCGCCTCGAGTGCGTCTACCAGTGCGGGGTCTCCCATGCACATGACCTTGTGCGGGGGAGTCGCGTCCACCCGCCCCGACGCGACGAACTCCAGCGTTGAAGCAGCCTCGGGGTGCACCCACGTGTGGGTGCGCTCACGCTCCGTCCACTCGTCCTCACCCCACGTGTACCAGTGCTCCCCGGCGAAGAAGCTCGCATGCAGACCAGTCGCCTCGCAATGCTCGGCGATGAACCGCGCGTCCGACGCCGAGATCGGCACATCGTGCTGCACCTCACCGCTCCCGGAGAGCACCAGCCCACCGTTGTAAGCCACGAGCGGTGACCCGATTCCGCCATACAGGCGCTCAAGGACACGCATCGACTCGGGAGGGCGCGACGAGCAGAGCACGAAGTGGTGACCAGCTGCCCGCACCGCCGTGATCGACTCGATCGTGCGGGGGGAGAGCGTGCGCTGGGCACTCAACAGGGTGCCGTCGATGTCGCTGATGAAGAGAGCCATAGCAACGAAAGGTATCGGAGATGCCCGCCGCGCACGCACCGACTCCGCGTGTTAAGGACCTGTTACGAAATGGTGCTTCCGCTCATCTCGCCGACCCGATCGATCTAGGCTCATGCCACCAGGTAAACAAGGCTTCCATTAGGCGGAATGATGACGACACTGCTCCACTGGCTGGCTCCGGTTCTGAACGAGGACAACACTGCGCCCGCGCAGCGGTACCAGACTGACGGCGTATGGGTGAGCCGAAGCTACTCGCAACTGTACGATCTCGTGCGCCGCACGGCTGACGTCCTGATCGCGAACGGGGCAGGACCGACTCGGCCCGTGGCGATCATCGCAAGCACAAGCCCTGAATGGACCATCCTCGACCTCGCGGCTGCCCTGATCGGCGCCCCGAGCGTCCCTGTCTATCCAACGTCCTCACCGCACCAGGTTGCGGAGATTCTGGCACGAGTCAAGCCAGCGGTGACCGTCACGGACCGCTCCGACCTCGTTGAAACTCCTTGGACCGGGATCCTCAAGCGGATACCCGAGGCTGGCCGCGGTCTCGGAGACCTGGCTCGTGACCCGCTCGGCCCGGCGGAGAACCGTGCAGTCGATGCGAAGTCCGCCGGAGTCGACAGTGGAGACACCTACTCGGTGATCTTCTCCTCAGGCTCCACGGGGGCGCCAAAGGGGTGCATCCTGAGCCACGAGAACTACGTCTCAGTGCTCCGGATGGTCTGCGACGTCGAAGGAGGAGGGCCAAACGGAGGTTCCCACCGACAGCACGCCTTCGTCTACCTCCCGCTTGCGCATGTGTCCGCGCGACTCCAGCAGCTCACGACGCTCAGCTTCGGCGGAGAACTCATCTACGGGCACGGGACGACCAGCGAGATCCTCGTGCAGATCGGCGAGGCCCGTCCGAGCTACGTGCCTGGAGTGCCGAGGTTCTTCGAGAGCGCCTACCTCAGAGCCCATCGCGACCCGGGTCGCCTGCGCGCGCTCTTCGGTGACCAGCTCCACTACGCGCTCACCGGCGGAGCCCCCATCGACCCGGACATGCTGCACACCTACAGAGCCGCTGGCATCACCCTCGTCGAAGGCTACGGACTGACGGAGACCGCGGCGGCCCTCACCCTCGGCGCACCGCACAGCAATCGCGCGGGAAGCGTCGGCAAAGCGCTCCCGGGCGTCTCCCTGAAACTCGGCGACGACGGGGAACTCCTCGCCCGAGGTGCCAACGTCTTCTCGCGCTACCTCGACGACCACGCGAGCACGTCGGAAGCCTTCGACGATGGCTGGTTCCGAACCGGCGACCTCGCGAACATCGACGCCGACGGCTTCGTGCGGATCACGGGGCGCAAGAAGAATCTCATCGTCACCTCCACCGGCAAGAACATCGCACCGGAGCCGACCGAGAATCGGCTTCGCAGCGTCCTCGGCATCGACGACGTCGCCCTCGTCGGAGACGGACGCCCGTTCCTCATCGCCCTGCTCTTCGGCGTGAACGCCGACGAGGCAGCCCGCCTCGTCGCAGGCACGCGCGCGATCAACGCCGAACTCGCCCCACCCGAGCGCATCCGCAAAGTCGTGCTCCTCCCAGATCCCCTCGACCCCGCTCTCGGCGAGGTGACACCGAGCGGAAAGCTCGTCCGTCAAGTTGTCCTCGAACGCCACCGCGCCCTGCTCGACGACGTCTACCAACGGCGAGGGCCCCTCGAGCGCGTCATCGAGATCATCGCCGCTCCAGCTGCGTCCCGGGCAGCCTGAGCGCCTACATCCTCCATTCCCCATGCTCCATTCCCGAAACAGGAGACACATCATGACCAAGCCCAAAGTCCGCGCGGCCCTGAGCGGCTTCGCGCTGTTGACCGTCGGTGTCCTGCTCGCCGGCTGCACGAGCGGCGATGCCGCGACGCCCACGGCGAGCGCAACCACCGGAATCGCCCCGGCCGAGCTCACCGCACCTGGCGACTCCATCCCCGAGGTCACCGTCAGCGCAGGACTCAGCCCGTACGGCGATGAGATGCTGGCCGCCGCCGGTGTGACGCGCGGCTACTTCGATGAGGTCGGCATCACGTTCGCGGAGGAGCCGTACGGCATCAAGTCCGACCTGATCGCTGCAGTCACACCGCTGCTCAACGGGCAGATCGAGGTCGGATCGGGCTACCCGCCGGCCCTCATCTCTCAGCTCGACAACGTCGACAACGTCGTGGCCTTCCAACTCCAGGACGTGTTCTACGGCTACCGGATCCTTGCGCCCGAGGGCAAGTACACGACACTCGCCGACGCCATGGCTGAGGGGCAGAGCTACGAAGAGGCAGTCGCAACCGTCCTCGCGCAGCTCGATGGTCAGGACGTCATCCTCCGTGACGGTGTCGTGCCGACGTTCTATCAGCTCATCACCACTACAGGCGGCACGGACATGGCCTCGTGGAACGTGACCTACCTCGCGAACCCGGACATCGTCCGCTCCGCGCAGGCCGGCCAAGCCGACTTCGTCTCGCCCACCGGCGCCGTCGAGCTGGTCCGCCTCATGAACGACGGATGGGAGTCGCTCATCGCGCTGCCCGAGGTCATCGAGAACTCTCCGGCCGAGGAGACGACATCGCTGCGCGCGACCTTCTCCGGCTACCTCACCACGACGGAGTACGCGGAAGAGAACTGGGACACGCTCCTTCGCTACGCGTCGGTCATCTATCGGCTCGTCGATGATTTCGAGGCCGACCCTGAGGGGGTCGCAGCGGACTACGTGGACCTCGTGAACAGCTACACGGGATCCGAGCTCTCGGCCGCCGACCTCGCGGACACCTTCGACGGGCTCTACTCGCTCCGCAACTTCGAGGACGCGGCGGAGTTCTACGAGGAGGAGGGTGCTCCGTTCTACTTCGAGGAGGTCATGGGGGCGCAAATCGACTCCCTCGCAGAGCAGGGCGTCATCAGTGAAGGGCACACGCCAGGAGAGCTGAGCATCGCCGACCAGATCTGGCAGTCGCTCAACGAATACAAGGTCGCCGCCGACGAAGCGATCGCCGCAGCCCCCGCAGGCGAGCTGCTCGACCAGGCCCAGGCTCAGTACGACGCCCGCAACTACCTCGACGCTTACCGGCTCGCGGCCGCGGCGGCAGAGTGAGATGGCTGTGACAACCACGCTCCCGCGCGTTGCCCGCCGACCGGCACTTGCCGGCCGGCGGGCAACGCCGGCCTCCGCCGCTCCCTGGCTGTGGCGAGGCGTCGGCATCTTGGTGGCGCTCATCGCCTGGCAGGTGGGCGCGGCCATCATCGACTACCGCGCGATCCTTCCGACACCCATCGAGGTGGCAACCGACTTCGCGGACAGCTTCCTCAACGATCCGGGTCTCGCCTACCTCGGCGTCCGTTCACCCGGCTATGGCGTGAATCTTGCATGGACTGTTGGAGTAGCCACCATCGGCTGGGTCATCGGTTCCGCGCTCGGCGCGCTGGTCGGCCTGCTGAGCGCCCGCCTGCAGTTCGTCCGCAACCTGGCGGAACCGCTCCTCTTCGTCTTCGGAGCTGTGCCAGCCCTCGTGCTCGCGCCTTTCTGCCTGATCTGGTTCGGGCAAGGGCCGGCCGGCAAGCTCGTGCTTGTCGCCTTCTACTGCTTCGTGAGCGTCGGGCTGGTCGCCCAGTCGGCAGCTCTCTCCATGCCGGCTTCCGCAGAGGAGTACGCGGCAACGCAGGGCCTCAACGCCACGAATCGCTTCTGGCACGTCATCGTCCCGGGCACATTGCCTGCCGTGCTCGCCGGCCTCCGAGTCGCGCTGGCGACGGGAATCGCCGTCCAGACCACGGTCGAACTCCTCGGCTCGCAGTTCGGCGCCGGCCGCCTCATCGCGATCAGGGCAACCCAGGGCGACGTTTCGGCGGTGCTCGGGCTGTCACTCGCCCTCGGCATCGTCGCGATCCTGCTCGACCTCCTGCTGCAGCGCATCATCCGCGTCTTCACGCGCTGGCAGTGAACCATCTCAGAGAGGACCACCTCATGCCCGTTCCCACCGAAGCCTCAGCACCCGCGTTCGCGATCTCGGATCTGTCCGTCTCCTTCACGAGCGGCGCCGAGACCATCACACCCCTGCGGGGGCTCAACCTGACTGTGCCGAAGGGTCAGTTCGTCTGCATCCTGGGCCCATCGGGTCAAGGCAAGAGCACGCTCCTTCGATGCATGGCCGGCCTGCAGGCGGCGACCGATGGTGTCGTCGTGGCCGCGGGCGGTCCCGTTGTGGGGCCAGACGCCAACCTCGGGATGGTGTTCCAGCAGGACGCGATCCCGCTCTGGCTTCGAGTCTGGGACAACGTCTCCTTCGGGCCGCGGATGCGACGAGTCCAGCACGCAGATTGGGAGCCAAGAGTCAGGCACTTCATCGACGCCGTCGGGCTCACCGGACGCGAGCGAGCCTGGCCCAAGCAGCTCTCCGGTGGCATGCGGAAGCGCGTCGCGATCGCGGCAGTCTTCGCCAACGATCCAGACGTGCTCCTCATGGATGAGCCGTTCGGCTCGCTCGACTACTTCACGAAGGCACGCCTGCACGACACCCTCCTCGATCTCTGGCGGGAGACGCGCAAGACGATCGTGTTCGTAACCCACGACGTCGACGAGGCCCTCAAGCTCGCCGATCGAATCGTCGTGGTCACGGATGGCAAGGTCGGCTACGACATCGACCTTCCCTTCGAGCGCCCCCGCGGCGACGAACTCCGTATGAACCCGGCGGCCGATGAGATCCGCACCCAGCTCCTCGAGGTGCTCGAGGCTCCAGCGAGGATGCAGTCGTGACCGCCGCGATGAACAGCAAGCGCAGCGGTCGCAGCCTCGCGCTCCGCACCCGACCCTCGGTGGTCAGCATCATCGTGGGCGTTCTCGTGGGTGCCGTCCTCTGGGAGGCGATCGCACAGGTACTCGCAGCGGTCGCCCCGCAGGGAGACCGGGTCATGCCGTCGCTTGTGACGGCAGCGACCTCAGGGCTGCTCGGCGTGAGCGACTACTGGAGCGGCGGCCTCGGTATCGAGTCGACGGCGCAAGGCGGAGCTCAGAGCATCACCGGCGCGCTGCTCGCACTCGGGGTCAACGCCGCGACAACGCTGCTTCGCGTCCTCGTCGGGCTCGTGCTGGCGCTTGTACTCGGCATCGGCCTCGGTCTCGTCATCTCGGCTGTTCGGCCCGTGCGATACGCGGTCAGCGGCGTGGCCGAGATGATCCGGATGCTCCCTGGCCTCGCCATGGCACCGCTCTTCACCCTGTGGTTCGGGGCGACCGACTTCGCCGCGGTCGCTTTCGTGGTCTTCGGCGTCGCGTTCGTCGTGCTCGTCGGCACCACGGGGGCGGTCGCGAACCTGCGCCCTGAAGTCCTCGAGTATCCGCGCACGCTCGGGGTCCGCGGCCTCGGGCTGTGGACCAGGGTGGTTCTGCCCGCGATCCTCCCCGAGCTCCGGGGCACGCTGATCTTCGGTGCTCTCGTCGGATGGACGTCGGTGCTCGCAGCCGAGATGTACGGGCTCACATCAGGGCTCGGGTGGATGCTCGCCGAGACTCTTCGCTTCTCGCTGGTGGACCGCATGCTCGTCGTGGCCGTCGTCTTCTCTGGGCTTGCTCTTGTCACGATGAAACTCCTCGGCGCCGCCATCGAGCGCGCCACGAAGTGGGCGTGATCCGGCGCCACGGGCGGACGACGATCGGGCGGATGCAGCGTGCATCCGCCCGATCGTCGTCGTGGTCACGCCCTCTGCGCTCGTTCGCGCAGCCGGCCTCAGAGGCCCGAGCTGGCCAGTGGCATGCGAACGCCGATCTCGTGGGCTGTCTCTCTCAGCTTGGGGAGCCAGTCCCTGAGCTGATCCATGGACACGCGGAACGCCGGCGCGCTGATGCAGAGCGCCGCACGAGTGGCACCGCGGCCGTCCCGCACCGGCACGCCGAGCGCCCGGACACCCTTGTCGAACTCCTCATCTGCGGTCGCGAAGTCCTGCTCCCGCACGGATGCGATCTCACGACGCAGGGCTCGCCCGGACGTGATGGTCGTCGAGGTCCACGGCACGTAGTCCATGTCCTTGAGCACGCCGTCGAGGTGCCCCTCTTCGAGCTGGCTGAGGAGGATCTTGCCCGTCGAGGTCGCGTAGAGCGGTTCGCCCCGGCCGACTGCTCCGCGGATTCCGATGGCCTGCTCGGTTCCGACCTTCTCGATGAACAGCGCCTGCCCGTTGTTGAGCACGGAGAGCTGCACGGTCTCGCCCGTCGCCTCGCTGAGCGCGCGCATCACGGGGTGCGCGACGTCGGAGATGTCGAGGACGCTGCGCACCCGATTCGCGAGTTCGAAGACGCGAACGCCCAGCTGATAGGTCTTGCGCTCCGCGTCGAGCGACACGAACCCCATGTCGATCTCGGTGGAGAGCAGTCTGTGTGTTGTGCTCACTGGAAGATCCAGGGTCCGCGCGAGCTCAGTCACGGAGACGCCGTGCGGATAGTCCGCGAGTGCGCTGAGGATGTTCAACCCGCGCGAGAGCATTCCCTGCGGCTCGTCGCCCGAGCCAGGCCGTTTCGATCCCATAGTTCACCCTGTCCGTCACCCGAAGGCGAGCTTGTCCCCGAAGGCAGGCGCGCGTTTCTCGAGGAAGGCCTCGGCGCCCTCTGCGGCTTCTGCCGTGCCGTAGTAGAGCAGGCAGCTGTCGTTCGCGAGCTGTGCGACGCCGTGCATGCCGTCTTCCTCCGCACTTACAGCATTCTTCAGCATACGGAGTGCGGCGGGCGACATGGCGAGCAGCTCGCGCGCCCACTCGACTCCGGCTTCTTGGAGTTCCGCGACGGGGACGACGGCGTTGACGAGACCCCAGCTCAGGGCCTGCTCTGCGCTGTAGCGGCGGCACAGGAACCAGATCTCCTTGGCCCTCTTGTGCCCGATCTGCTTGGCAAGCAGGTTGATGCCGTAGCCGCCATCGAAGCTGCCGACCTGCGGGCCGACTTGTCCGAAGATCGCGTTCTCCGCCGCGATCGACAGGTCGCAGACCTGGTGGAGCACTTGCCCGCCGCCGATGGCGTAGCCGGAGACGAGCGCAATCACGGGCTTCTCGATACGGCGGATCGCGAGCTGCACATCCAGGACGCTCGCCGGGGCGATGTCGCTCACGTCAGTGCTGTCGCCCTCGCCGACTCGTTCCGAGAGGTCGGCCCCTGAGCAGAACGCCTTGTCGCCCGCTCCCGTGAGGAGAACCACCCGCGCCCGGCGGTCGTGGCGTGCTCGGCTGAATGCGTGGGTGAGCTCGGCGCTGGTCAGCGGGCGGAAGGCGTTGCGCTTGTGGGGCCGCTCGATGGTGATCAGTGCAATGCCGTCGTCAGAGGCTCGGTACGAGATGTCCTGGTAGGTGCCGGTCTGAGTCCAAGTGATGGGGGTGTTCACAGTGGCCGCTTTCGTTTCGTCTGGTCCGTCGCATTGACGAACGGCGTGGGTCCGCCTACGGTGGATTCTACAGAGTAGATGCTCCTTCCGCCAGATGGAAGTTACGCACTAAGGAAAGGTTCCGGGTATGAAACGAATCGGCATCGACGCGGGCGGCACCTTCACCGACGCCGTGCTCTGGGACGACGACGGGAGCATCCTCAGCTCCACCAAGGTCTCCTCCCGCGGGCACGACCCCGCAGGCGCTGTCGTCGCAGCGGCGCGCCGAGTTGTGGAGCTGGCAGCGGGAGTCGAAGCGGAGGACGTCGCAGAGCTCGTGCACGGAACGACGATCGGCACGAACCTCGCCCTCGAACGCAACGGGTCGCGCATCGCCCTCCTCGCCACGAAGGGCTTCCGTGACGTCCTCGAGATCGGTCGCCTCACCAGGCCAGCCTCGGCTCTCTACGACCTGCTCGACCCAGGCCCCGCGCCGCTTGTGCTCCGACGGGACAGGTTCGAGGTTTCCGGGCGCATCAACGGCGATGGCACGGTCGCCGAGGAGCTCGACGAGGACGCCGTCCGCGCCGCCGCCGGCACCATCGCGGCGCGCGGCATCACGAGCGTTGCGATCTGCTTCCTCTACGCGCACGTCAACAGCGAGCACGAGCGGCGAGTCGCTGAGATCTTCTCGAACGAGTTCCCCGAGATCGCCGTGTCGCTCTCCAGCGAGGTACTGCCCCAGGTGCGCGAGTTCGAACGCACCGCGACCACCGTCCTCAACGCCTACCTCAAGCCCGTGTGCGCCCCCTACCTTCGCGAGCTCACGGGCCGGATCGCCGAGTGGAACCCCGCAGTCCGAACCTGGATCATGCAATCCAACGGCGGCGTCACGCTTCCGGGAACAGCGGCCCGCACGCCGGTGAATCTGCTGCTCTCCGGGCCAAGCGGGGGCGTCGTCGCGGGGCGTCTCGTGTCCAGGCAGACGGGCATCCCGAACACCATCACGGTCGACATGGGCGGCACGAGCTTCGACGTCTGCCTCGTCGCCGACGCGGAGATCCCGCTCACGACGACGAGCACCTCCATGGACCTGCCTGTGCAGGTGCCGACGGTCGACATCGAGACGATCGGAACCGGCGGCGGCAGCATCGCCCACGTCGACGCCGGGCGCCAGTTCCTCGTCGGCCCACGTAGCGCGGGGGCGCGCCCCGGCCCCGCCGCCTACGGGCGCGGCGGTCTCGAGCCGACAGTGACCGATGCAAACGTCGTGCTCGGAATACTCGCAGACGGTGTCAAGCTCGGCGATGACGTGGTCATCGACCTCGCGGCAGCCACGGCCGCCTGCGAGCGCCTCGGAGCCGAACTCGGGCTCTCGGCAGTCGAGACGGCCCTCGGCATCCGCCGCATCTCCAACGCGGCCATGGCTGGAGCGGTGCGCGCGGTCTCCGTTGGGCGCGGACACGACCCACGGGACTTCGCCCTCAACGCCTTCGGGGGAGCGGGGCCGATGCACGCCGCAGATATCGCTGCCGAACTGAGCATCCCCACCATCATCGTGCCGCCATCCGCAGGAGTGCTCTCCGCCGTGGGGCTCGTGGTCTCAGACGTCGTGCACAACCACGGCATGAGCTTCATGCAGCGCCTCGACGCGTCGAGCGCACCGCGCCTCGCCGAAGCGCTCCGCGAGCTTCGCCTCGCGGCTCGCACCGCCCTCGCCGGCGAGGGGATCGCCGAGGAACAGCAGAGCGTGAACTACGCCGTCGACCTCCACTACGCGGGACAGAACTCCTCCATCACCGTGAGCGTCGACGACGTCGACGGTGACGGATGGATGCCACGCCTGCTTGAGCGATTCCACGCCATGCACGAGCGCCTCAACGGGTTCCGTGTGGACACGGAAGGGGTTGACGTCGCCGTCGCCCGCGCGACCGGGATCGGATCCGTGACGGCGAGCTCGCTCACTCGGGCTGCGCCCGCAGTGGAGGTGCGGGCGGTCCCGGACGGCGTCCGAATCCTCCACGTGTCTCCGACCGAGACCGCGACGGTGCCGCGCTACCGCCGAGAACTGCTCCATCCCGGGCACTACTTCGAGGGAGCCGCCATCGTCGATTCGGACAACACCACCGTGGTCGTGCCTGCTGGAGCTCGCTCCACGATCGACGCCTACGGAAACCTGCTGCTGCACCTGAAAGGACGAGCATGAGCCTCACGACGACCGCGACAACTGCACTGGATCCGATCAGCTTCTCCGTCATCGACGCGGGGCTTCGCGCAGCCGTCGCGGAGATGAAGGCAGTCGTCCTGCGCACCGCGTATTCCAACCTCTGGCGTGAAGCCGGTGACCTCTCCTGCGCCCTGCTCGACGCAGACGGGGAGATCGTGGTGCAGGGCGTCGGCGACATCCCCATCCACCTCGGCAGCATGCCCATGACGATGCGGGGCCTCCTCGAGCGCATCGCCCCGTCCGAGCTCAAGCCCGGTGATGTCCTCCTGCAGAACGACCCATACCGTGGCAACAATCACATGCCCGACTTCTTCATGGCGAAGCCCGTCTTCGCCGACGGCAGGCTCATCGCCTTCACGGCTGTTCGAGGCCACTACGTGGACATCGGAGGGCCAGCACCAGGCAGCTACTACACGCTCGCAAGCGACATCTACGGCGAGGGGCTCCGCATGCCTCCCGTCAAGATCTACCGCGAAGGCGCGATCAATCAGGACGTGCTCGACATCATCGTCGCGAACGTGCGCAACTCGTCCGAGCGCCTTGGCGACATGCGCTCGCAGTACGCGGGATGCGTGACCGCCGAACGTCGAATCGTCGACTTCTGCGAGCGCTACGGAGCCGATGTCGTAGAACGGGCCATGGCTCAGGTGCTCGACGTCAGCGAGCAGCGTGCGAGGGCGGCGTTCAGGAGCATCCCGGACGGCCGCTACACCTTCGAAGACGTCTGTGACGGGGACAGTTTCGACCCATCACCGATCACCATCGCTGCAACCGTCGAGGTACGAGGCGACTCGGTGACGGTCGACTTCGAAGGGTCCTCGAAGCAGTCGCGGGGTGGCATGAACAGCCCGCACGGAGTGACGGTCTCGGCGGCGCTCTTCGCGCTCAAGGCGCTCGCCGAACCGCATACCGCATCCAACTCCGGGTCGTACCGCCCCGTGACGGTGCTTGCCCCGAAGGGCACGATCGTGAATCCGCACGAGCCGGCCCCGGTCGTCGCCGGCAACCACGAGACTTCGGCGCGCATCGCGGATGTTGTCCTCGGTGCCCTCTCGAAGGCGGTTCCCGAGCTTGTCCCCGCCGCGGGAACGGGCAGCGCTACCGTGCTCATCGTCGGGCGAGACGGGGCCGTCGATGACTCGATCATGTACGAGGTGCACGGTGCCGGACAGGGGGCGTCCGTCGCTCGCGACGGCTCGCATGCGCGCCGCACGAGCATCGGCAACACGGGAAACACGCCAAGCGAGCTGCTCGAGGCCGCCCACCCCGTGCGCGTCATCTCCTACTCCCTCACGCAGGACGGCGGAGGCGCCGGCCGCCGCAGGGGCGGGGCTGGAATCACGCGTGTCGTCGAGTTCACCGAGGACTCGACCGTGACGATCGTGGCCGACCGCGACCAGAGCGCACCCTATGGCCTGTTCGGGGGGCTCGATGGCGGCAGAGCGAGGTTCGAGCTGACGCTTCCCGATGGCGAAGTGCGTCTGCTCGGGAGCAAGACGCCTCCCAGCAGCGTTCCCGCCGGAGCGCGCCTCGTGTTCACGTGCGCGGGGGCCGGTGGGTATGGGGCGCCGGCCGAGCGCTCGCTGGAGGCGATTCAGGACGACCTGGACGATGACTACGTGACGCCGGACGCAGTCCGCCGCGACTACGGCGTCGAGGTCGTGCTCGACCCGAGTCGCGTCGAGGGTGCGTGGGTGGTGACCCGTTGAGCCCCCTCGAAGGCAGGGTCGCACTCGTGACGGGAGGGGCTGGCGGGATCGGCTTCGCGACCGCACAGGCGTTCGCGGATGCGGGGGCCAGCGTCGTGATCGCGGACCTTCGCCCGGACGCCGCCGATGCGGCAGCCGCGCGCCTCACCGGCGAGCACCTCGGTATCGAAGTCGACGTCGCTGACGAGGGCAGCGTCGAGCGGGCGCTCGCTGAAGTGGACAAGCGATTCGGGCGACTCGACATCCTCGTCAACAACGCGGGTGTGCTCAGGGACAACCTCGTGCATAAGATGTCGCTCGACGACTGGACGCTCGTGCAGGACGTGCATCTCCGCGGTGCCTTCCTCATGAGCCGCGCGAGTCAGCGGAGGATGGTCACTGCCCGCACCGGCCGCATCATCTCGCTGTCGAGTATCGCCGCGACAGGCAACCGCGGCCAGGCGAACTACTCGGCCGCCAAAGCCGGCATCGTCGGGCTGACGAGGACGCTGGCGCTGGAACTCGGACGCTACGGGATCACCGCCAACGCGGTCGCGCCGGGGTTCATCGTCACGGACATGACCGACGCGACGGCACGACGAGTGGGCGTGGACCCGGCCGGGTACCAACGGCAGGCCGCGGATGCGACCCCGGTGCGACGCGTCGGAACTCCGGCGGACGTGGCGAGCGCGATCCTCTTCCTTGCGGGAGACGCTGCGAGCTTCATCACGGGGCAGGTCCTGACCGTCGACGGCGGGCTCGACCTGTGACCGCTATCGTCGCTGAGCTCTCGGGCCTCGGGCGGCTCGTCGGCTTGGATCTCGAGGAGACCAGCCCACGACTGATCACACAGGCCGACGTCGATGCGTTCGCGGCCCTCACCGGAGACCGACAGTGGATTCACGTCGACCCGGCTCGGGCCGCCGCCGCCGGCGGGACCATCGCGCACGGTGCGTTCGTGCTGAGCCTCGTCGGCGGCTTCTGGGCCGAGCTGCTCGACGTCCGCGGAGCATCGCGCGCGCTCAACTACGGCTTCGACCGGGTGCGGTTCATCGCCCCGGTGCCGGTCGGCGCCTCGGTGCGCGCGAGCGCCAAGGTCGCCGACGTCACCGAGCGTGCTGCGGGATGCTGCGTCGCACTCGAGGTGAGCGTGCGTGTCGACGGCAGCGAGCGTCCGGCCATCGTCGCCACATCGATCGTCCTCTTCCAGCCATGAACCGTCCTTGACCCCTGGAGCAGCTGTGCCTCTGTACCCGAAAGCAGACCCGTACGACTTCGCGTCGAAGCTGAGCGACGCGGAGCAGCAGGTGATCCTGCGCCTCCGTGACTTCCTCGAACAGGAAGTCGCGCCCATCGTGGACGACTACTGGGAGCGCGGGGAATTCCCAGAGCATCTCCCTGATCGCTTCGCAGACGAGAACTTTCTCGACCCGTCAGAGCTGCGTGCGACTGGGGAGACGCCGAGCGCCCTCTACATCGGCTTCCGCGTCCTCGAGATCGCCAGGGTCGACGCCAGCATCGCGACCTACTTCAGTGGGCAGGCGACCATGATCACCGGCGCGATCCTCCACGGCGGCAGCGAGTCGCAGATCGCCGAGTGGATGCCGCAGATCGACAGCTACGCCAGGCGCGGCGTCTTCGCCATCACGGAACCCGATCACGGCTCAGACGTCGCACGGGGCATGGAGACAACGGCGCACCGAGAGGGGGACACCTGGGTCTTGAACGGCAAGAAGCAGTGGATCGGCAGCGCGGCCTACTCGAGCCACATCTGCGTCGTCGCACGCGAGGATGACGGGGCTATCCGCGCGTTCCTCGTCCCGAGCGACGCGCTCGGCGTCACGATCGAGAAGATCCAGGGCAAGGGGTCGCTGCGGATCGTCAACAACGCCATCATCACGCTCGACGACGTGCGGGTCGCCGAGGAGCTTCGTCTGCAGCGCGTCGAGCGCTTCGGCGACGTCGCGAGGATGCTGCGCCACATGCGAGCGAGCACCGTCTGGCAGGCCGTCGGCGTGCAGATGGGTGCGTACGAGGCTGCGCTCGCCTACGTGACCACTCGCACCCAGTTCGGACGCGAGCTCGCGAGGTTCCAACTGGTGCAGGAGAAGATCGCGAGGATGCTCGGCAACATCACGGCGAGCCTCGGCATGGCAGTTCGCCTGGCTGAACTTCAAGAGCAGGGCGTCTACAGGGACGAGGATTCAGCACTCGCGAAGTACTGGGTCTGTCAGCACCTGCGGGAGACCGTGGCGCTAGCGCGAGAGGTGTGCGGCGGCAACGGGATCCTCTTCGATACGGGCGTCATGCGGCACTTCGCCGACGCCGAAGCGATCTACACCTACGAAGGCACCAACGAGATCTCAGCGCTCGTCGCGGCGCGAGCCGCCACCGGCATGAGCGCGTTCGTGTGAACCCCCGAAAGGAAACAACGATGTCCTATCTCGTCACGTCCGGCCTCCACACCCCGACGAGGACCCGAGCCTCTGTGGTCGGCGGGTCCGGTGCATACCTTCACCTCTCCGACGGCTCTGAACTCCTGGATGCGTCCAACACGGGCGGCCCTCTAGGCCATGCCCACCCCGCCATGGTCGAAGCCCTGCGCGAAGCGTCGGAGTTCCCCGTAGTCAACGAGAGCCACGGCTGGCGGGAACGCGATGAGGTCGCTGATGCGCTCGTCGAGACGGCGTTCGATGGAGAAGACTGGGTTGGCGGCGTTAGGTTCGGGATGAGCGGCAGCGAGGTGAACGACATCGCGCTGAGCCTCGCCCAGGCGGTCACGGGCCGCGACCCCATCGTGGCCCGCGAGCGCGCCTATCACGGGCTCGTCGGTCTTTCTCGCGATGTCACGCTGCAGCCGCAGTGGCACGGAGGTCTCTCGACTCTCGCCGGCGACGTTCGGCGCCCGTCTGCGGGCGCCGAAGTGCGGTCCATCCCGCATCCAGGGGGCAGCGTCTGGACCGCGGACGGCCATACAGCGGCGTCCCCGCTCGCCCCGGAGGCGCTCCGAGTCATCGAGGGCGCGTCGAGCGTCATCGTCGACTACACGCAAGGCGGCTTCTACTATGACCCCGCGTACCAGGACGCCGTCTCGAAGAAGGCCGAAGAAGCCGGTGCCCTCTGGATCGCCGATGAAGTGGTCACAGGCCTCGGCCGCAGTGGCAGGTGGATGCAGTTCCACGGCGCCGAGTCGAGGCCGGACATCGTGACCCTCGGCAAGCCGCTCGCGGGCGGTGCCGCGCCTGCCGGCGCCGTTGTCCTCTCCAAGCGCGTGCTCGAGGTGCTGGAAGCAGCAAAGTGGCAGAACTACAGCACGTTCCGCGCGCATCCGGTTGTCGTTCATGCGATCGGGGCGCATCTCAGGGTTGCGGCGAGGGAATCCCTCCCGGAGCGGGCGGCAGTGCTCGGGGCCGAGTTCGGGCGCATGCTGGTCGAACTCGCCGAGCGGCACCCATCGGTGCTCCGCGTCGCGGGAAGCGGGTTGCACTGGACCATCGAGATGCCCGGGCCAGACTGGCGGAGCTGGCGATCGACGAGCACTGAGTCGCACCTGTCCGATGTCGTCGTGGCCGAGGCTCGACGCCTCGGCGTGCAGATCTCGACCAGTGACGAGCCGACCTCGCTGTTCCTCGCGCCGCCACTCATCGTCGGGCGGGCCGAGCTCCTGCGCATCGTCGAGGCTCTCGATGAGGGCCTCGCGCTCGCCGACCAGCAGCTCGCGAGGGCGTGATCATGGTGCACGAGATTATCGTGCCAGCGCACATGCAGTCGTTGGTCGACGGAGGACGGTACGCCCCTGCGGTCAGGGTCGGCCAGGAGGTCCACGTCTCGGGACAAGTGGGACGCGACCGTGATCTCCGCGCCGTGATCTCGTCCATCGAGGAGCACATCGAAGCGGCCTTCGAGAACCTCCGCGATGTGCTCCACGCGGCGGGCGCCAGCCTCGAGGACGTCTACGAGATCACCACGTTCCACGTCGACATGGCTGAGCAGATGCCGGCGTTCGCCGCCATCAAGGCGAAGTACTTCGCCGATCTGAGAACACTTCCGGCCTGGACGGCAGTCGGCGTGTCAGCTCTGAACGCTCCCGACTTCAAGGTCGAGATAGCAGCGCGAGCGCACGTCGCGGCCGGCCCGCAGGACACGCCAGAGTCTGACCCGAGGTGAACTGGCGCTACACCATCTCAGGCAGACGGGTGTCGGCCATCGACCGAACGTCGCGCGCCGAGAGCTGAGCCCACGAATCGGCGAGGATCCGCGTTCCCGCCTCGAGGTCCGAGATCGGCGCCGTGAACGGCACCCGCAGGAAACGCTCAAGGCTGCCGTCGATCGAGAACTTCGGTCCCGCGACGAGTGCCAGACCGCGCGCTTCCGAGAGCGAGGTCATGGCAGAGCTCGCCGACTGGGCGAGATGCACCCACATCGACAGGCCCCCGTCCGGAAGGGGAACGTGCCACTCCGGCAGGTGCAGGCTCAGCGCATCGTGCAGCGCATCTCGGTGCACCCGCATCTGCTCCCGGCGCCGCGGCAAAAGCTCCGGGAGGGCCCGCACGATGCGCTCCGCGAGCAGCTGTTCGATCTGCGGAGTCCCCAGGTCCCCGGCGGGCCTCGCCTGCACGAAGCGACGGATCAGCGCCGCATCCGCTCGAATCCACCCGATGCGGAGGCCAGCCCAGGCGGCCTTGCTGAGCGACCCGACCGTCACGACCCCGGATCCGGAGAACGGGGATGCTCCCCGTGCATGGCGGGCGAATGGTCCGTCGTCCCAAGGGCGGTCGATCGAAAGATCCGCGGTCGTCTCGTCGACCACCAGGATGGTGCCGGCCGCCCGAGCAGCTTCGGTGACGCGCACGCGATCCTCTGGGCGCATCGACGCTCCCGTCGGGTTGTGGAAGTCGGGGATCAGGTACGCGAGCGCAGGTCGCATGCGCTCGATCGTCTCAACCAGGTGCTCGATCTCCCAACCGCCCGTCGTGACGGGCGTCGCGATGAGCCTCGCCCCGGCCCGCCGCATCGCCTCATAGGCGTGCGGGTACGTCGGCGACTCCACCAGCACCACATCAGACCGTGTCAGCAGCGTGTGGGCCGAGAGCGAGATCGCGTGCTGCGCGCCCATCGTCACGATGATCTGGTCCGGCGTCGTGGGAAGGCCACGCGACGTGTAGCGGTCGGCGATCGCCGATCGCAGCGACAGGGTGCCGAGGAGGTCGAAGCCCGGGGCCCCGAGCGCAAGCGGCATCGAGGCCGAAGCATCGGCGATGATCTCGGCGAGCCCCTCGACGGGCGGCGGCACCGCGCGCGCGAAGTCCACCCCGTAGTTCTCGCCCTCGCCGCTCGGGCGGTGGTCCTGCCGTCCGAGCCTGGGGAGCGTCACTCGGCTCCCCGATCCCTGCCTGCTCAAGACATGCCCGCTGTCGCGCAGCGACTGGTAGGCCGCCACGATCGTCGTTCGGCTGCGCCCCGACTGCACCGCGAGCTCGCGCTCCGAGGGCAGCCGCGTTCCGACGGGGATGCGGCCGTCGACGATCAGCAGACGGATGCGCTCGGCGAGCGCCTCGTAGGCGGCCGAGTCATCGCGCAGTTCACCGGCCAACGACAGCAGGGTGCGAGCGGAAATGCGAGAACCAGAATTCGTCTCCATGGGTCCAGTATGCGGGAAGTGGACCGCGACGGCCAGGCCAGTGGGGAGATTGGATGTGGCTACCTGCAACACTCGTCGACCGTCACGGAGGTGGCCCCATGGAACTCATCACGCTCATCATCACCGGAATCTTCGCCGTGGTGATCGCCGCGGCCGGTGTGACGGCGACCGTCATCGTCATGTTGCGCGACGGCTACCGGGCCCGCCCGGTCCAGTCCAATTACGACTCCCGCCAGCCCCTCTAGGTCGCTGATTGAGCCGGCCGGCGCCCGAGCCGGCCGGCCGGCTACGCGAGCTCTGCCCTCTAGAAGACGTTCACGAGCACGACGAACGTCGCGGTCCCGAGCCCGACGCTGAGGAGCGTCCGACGACCGAAGCCCAGATGCACGCCGACGGTCACGGCCAGCGCGATCGCCGCCCACAGGGTCGTGCGCGGCTCGCTCGCGAAGTCGCTGAACGTCACGACCGCGAGGATCGCGAGGATTCCAGCTGGCATCCACACGGCAAGTCGCTGCACCGTCTTCGATGTGCGCAGGGGCTTGAGCGCCGCGAACGGCACGGCGCGAAGCGCGAACGTGATGCCACCGCACACGGCGAGTGCTCCGACGAACCACCACACGTCAAACATCGCGCACCCGCCTTTCCCTGCGGTCTCGCCGCGCTGCGAAGAATGCGCGAACCGCGAGCGCTACGGCGAACAGGATGAGTGCGGCGAAGAGGGGTGCCGCTGGCATGAACAGCAGTCCGAACGAGACGCTGATGCCTGCGATGAGCAGCGAGGGGACGTCTTCTCTGGAGCGGATCGCGTCGAGCGCGAGCACCGTGAACAGTGCGCAGAGCGAGAACTCGAGGCCCTTGATCTCGCCGGGAAGGATGCTCGCGAGCGCCACCCCGAGCAGACCGCCGCCGACCCAGTACGTCTGCAGTGCGAGCTGGAGGGTGAGGAGGCGGGTCGCCGAGCGCTGGGCGGGCGGGATGGGGGTGATGATCGCGTACGCCTCGTCGGTCATCGCCCAGATCGAGTACAGGCGCGCGAGGCGTCCGCGCACGAGGTGCAGCGGGAACGAGAAGGCGTAGAAGACGTGACGGAAGTTGACGAAGAACGTCGTGAGCGCCATGGTCGCGATCGGCGTGCCCGCAGCGATGAGGCCCACCAGCAGGAGCTCGATCGACCCCGCGTAGACGAACAGCGACAGCGACGGCGCCACCCACCAGGGCAGCCCCGCCTGCATGACGAGGACCCCGAAAGCCACGCCGAGCGGGACCACGCCGAGACCCGCGGCGAGGGAATCGCGCAGTCCGGCGCGGATGCGCTCACCTCGCGTCCCGGGAATGGGCACTGGCTGTCGTTCGAGATCCCCGGCTGCCGGCGGAGTCGTCGCAGGCTCCGGGGGGCACGCGTCGCGCGCTTCGGGGTCTGCTGTGGCCATGCGGAGATCTTGGCACGGGAGGCGCGCATTCCGAGAGCGAATGCGTGCCCCGGAGCGCCACATTCGGCAATAATCAAGTGTGGACACCATCGATCGCGCAATCGTGCGCGAACTGCAGGCGAACGCCCGACTCACGAACGCTGAACTCGCGCAACGGGTGGGACTCACTCCAGCGCCCTGCCTTCGCCGAGTGCGGCGCCTCGAGGAAGACGGGGTCCTGATCGGCTATCACGCCGAGGTCAACCCGGACAAGGTCGGCCGGGCCTTCAAGGTGCTCATCGACGTCGACCTCACGAGCCAGGCGCACGCCACGGTCGAGGCCTTCGAGTCGCAGGTCGTCGAGCTCGCCGAGGTCACCGAGGTGCGTCGCATGTTCGGATCGCCCGACTACGCCTTCCGCGTCGAGGTCGCCGATCTCGAGAGCTTCGAGAAGCTGCTCCGCGAGAAGATGTGGCGACTCCCCGGCGTCCACCGCGTGACCTCCCACTTCACGATGAAGGTGCTCAAGGGGTGAGCGACTCGTCGTCCATGCCCGAGTCGCGGAGCGCACGGGCCTGGCTCGCGGCGGCCCCGGCCGTGCTCATGATGGCCTGGGGCGGCAACCAGTTCACGCCGCTGCTCCTGCTCTACCGCAAGGTCGAGGGCTACTCGGCCCTCCAGGTCGACCTCTTCTTCGGCGCCTACATCATCGGGCTCATCCCCGGCTTCCTCATCGCCGGCTCGCTCTCCGATCGCTTCGGACGCAAGCCCCTCATGATCGCCTCGGTGGCCCTGAGCGTCGCCGCTGCTGCGGTGCTCGCGCTCGGCAGCGCGAGCCCTTCCGCGATGATGGTCGGTCGCCTGCTCTCCGGCGTCTCCGTAGCCGTCGCCATGGTCGTCGGCACGACGTGGATCCGCGAGCTGTCGACGGGCAGCGTTCCACCCGCTGTCGCCGCGAGACGCGCATCCCTCACCATCACCGCCGGGTTCCTGCTCGGCGCCGTGGCCGCGGGCCTGCTCGCCCAGTGGGCGCCATGGCCGACGCTCACCCCGTACATCGTGCAGCTGGGCCTGACCGCGATCGCCGCCGTCGCGCTCGCTCGGGGAGCCGAGACCGCAGGCCGGCGATCCCGGCGAGCGGGGGAGGAGCGAGCTGCGCGGCCGCTCGTGGACGTGTACATCGCGCCCGAGCATCGCCGTCGCTTCTTCACGGTTGTCCTGCCGATGGCCCCTTGGGTGTTCGCGGCCCCGGCGCTCGCGTTCGCTGTCTCGCCCGCCATCGTCGTCGAGCAGCTCGGTGGTCTCGAGATCGCCTTCGCCGCCCTCCTGACCCTCGTGACCCTGACGATCGGGTTCCTCATCCAGCCGAGCGTGCCCCGAATCGCGGCCCGCGTCGGAGGGGCGTCTGGATCGGTGGGGCTCACGCTGCTCGCTTCGGGGGCGCTCCTCGTCGCCATGAACGTCGCCGTGCAGTCCCCGCTCCTCGCCTGCGCCGCCGGAGTTCTGCTCGGCGGTGCCTACGGCATCTGCATGCTCACCGGACTCGTCGAGGTGCAGGCCATGGCGCAGCGTCGCAATCTCGCGGGGCTCACCGGCCTGTACTACGCCCTCACCTACATCGGCTTCGCCCTCCCCGCCATCCTCTCCGCCCTCGCCCCGACCTTCGGCATGATCCCCCTCCTGGTGGCTGTCGCCGCGCTGGCGAGCGGATGCGCGGCGCTCGTCGCGCTCGGCGTGCGGCGCACGCGCTGACCCGGGCGGGGAGAAAGCTGGGTGCTCGTGCATCGGCTGGTCAGAGAACGCCCACGTTCGGTCTCTAGCGTGACAGGGGTTCCCCGACGGTCCACCGCTTCCCGTAAGCCGCCGACCGTCAGTCACGACGCACAACCGATCCGACGGAGGCGCACGATGACCGCACTCACAGACCCCCGCACGCTCTACCGCCAAGGCGGATTCCCGGGCCAGGGCCAGCAGCAGCCCGGACTCACCGGCGAGACCACGCCGGCCCCTGACCACGGCGAGCACAGCTACACGGGACACGGCAGGCTCAAGGGGCGCCGCGCGCTCATCACAGGCGGCGATTCCGGCATCGGCCGGGCCGTGGCCATCGCCTACGCCAGGGAAGGCGCCAAGGTGGCCATCTCCTACCTGCCCGAGGAGGAGGACGACGCCCAGGAGACGGCTCGCCTCATCAACGAGGCCGGCGAGACCGGGTTGCTCCTGCCCGGCGACCTCCGCAACGAGCAGTACTGCACCGAGATCGTCCACGCGACCGTGGCAGCGTTCGGCGGCATCGACCTCCTCGTGCTGAACGCCGCCTACCAGCGCGACCGCACGAGCATCGGGGACACCCCGAGCGAGGAGATCCGCCGCGTCATCGCGACCAACCTCGAGGCGCCCATCTACACGCTCCGCGCGGCCGAGGCGCACCTCCCGCCGGGAGCGTCCGTCATCTTCTCGTCGTCAGTGCAGGGCTACGAGCCGAGCGAGGGCCTCTTCGACTACGCGATGACCAAAGCGGCCCTCGTCTCGCTCACCGAATCGATGGCCAAGGAGTTCGGGCCGAAAGGGGTCCGCGTCAACGCCGTCGCGCCCGGGCCCGTCTGGACGCCGCTCATCCCGGCGACCGGATGGGATGAGGAGAAGCTCGCGAGCTTCGGCCAGGACACGCCCCTCGGCCGGGCCGGTCAACCCGCGGAGCTCGCAGGTGCCTACGTCTACCTGGCCTCCAACGATGCGAGCTACACGACCGGCGCCATCATCGCCGTCACGGGCGGCAAGAACCTCTGAGGTGAACCCCTCAGCGGTGCCCCCAACGCAGTCAGACAGGAAGGAGCGGGCGATGCCCAAGAAGACAGGCGCAGACGACCAGCCGAGCCTGAAGGACCAGGCGCTTTACGAGAAGCTGCGCGACGAAGGCAACTCGAAGGAGAAAGCCGCTCGGATCTCGAATGCCGCGGCCAAGAAGGGCCGCGGGGCGGTCGGGAAGAAGGGCGGGGAAGCCGGTTCCTACGCCGACTGGACGGTCGTCGAGCTCAAGAGGCGCGCCAAGGAATTGGACCTCACGGGGTATTCCGGCAAGCGCAAGAGCGAGCTCATCGAGTTGCTCCGCGACCACTGACGGGAGCAGGGCCCCGGGCGCGCCGGGGTCCTTGTGCGCCCGCCACACCGGCTGGGTTCCTCCTGCGGCGGACGCGAGCTTGGCGTCAGTCGAGCTCGAGCGTCTCGAACGGCTGCAGATCGACGAGCTGGGCACCCGCTCGCTCCGCCGACTCCCGCAGGCGACTCGTGGCGAGCGACTTGCCGACCTTCGCGAGCAGCATCTCGTGCACCGGCAGCACTCGCTTCGGCCGCACCCGCTCGATGTAGTCCATCGACTCGGCGATGCGCATCCACGGCGCGTTCGCGCACACGGCCAGCACATCGATGTCGACGCCCTCCGGCGCGAGGTACGCGTCGCCGCCGTAGTAGAGCGCGCCGCGTTCGACGAGCACGCCGATGTTCTCGATGCGGGGGATCGAGCTGTGGATGATCGCGTGCTCCCCGCCGAAGAACTGGAGGTCGAAGCCCCCGACGAGCACTGACTCGCCCGCAGCCACATCGATGACCTCGCCGATGTCCGCGAGGTCTGCCGCGAGGATCTTCTCCGCAGCCGACGGCGTCGTGAAGATCGGTGTCTTCGGATTCCTGGACAGGATGCGCGTCAGCTGATCCGGGGTCCAGTGATCGTCGTGCTCGTGCGTGATGACGATGGCCACCGTTCCGGCGGCTTCCGTGATCGGCGTCGTGAACTTGCCCGGATCGATGAAGAGTCGCGAGCCGCTCTTCTCGATCGAGAGCGCCGCGTGCTCGAGCTTGGTCAGTCGCATGATCCTCCTCGGTTCAGGTGGCCCACTGGACACCGGACCGACGCGTCAACGCTAGCAACCGGCGTCTGGCTGGACCCTCAGCAAGCCCGGAACGGCGGGCGACTCGCCGCCTCCGGAAACCCGATTTGCGTTGACTTGACTCGGTGTGCCAGAATATCCGAGTTGCCAAAACGGTCCCATCGTTTAGCGGCCTAGGACACCGCCCTCTCACGGCGGCAGCGCGGGTTCGAATCCCGCTGGGATCACCAACGAAAGCCCGGTTCGAGAATCTTCTCGCACCGGGCTTTCTGCATGCCGAACTTCCTGTCCCGTGGTTGACGCTTCTCCGAGGCGAGGTCACGTTGGTGTGGTTCCTGTTCCCGAAAGATTGGCAGGCCGGTGAGGACTCTCGACGCCCCCGCGACGCACACTGTGCGCTGACGACCGTCGAACCCACCTTCTGAGGCTCCCGGTGTCAGTGCGCGCACTGAACCACCAGGGAGCATCGTGTCTACGACGACACCTCACACCACCTTTCCACTCGCGTTCGACCGCCTCAGCCTGAACTGGCCAGACGGAACGCCAGCGATCACCGAGCTCACCGGCGCCTTCCAGCCGGGCCGCACCGGCCTCGTCGGCCGCAACGGCAGCGGCAAGTCGACGCTGCTTCGCCTGCTCGCGGGGGAGCTCGCCCCGACAGGCGGCACGCTCCGTGCTGCCTCCGACGTGGCGTACCTCCCTCAGCAGCTGACGCTCGACACCGAACTCCCCGTCGCGGCCCTTCTCGGAGTCGACACCAAGATCGCCGCGCTGCGCGCCATCGAGGGAGGCTCCATCGACCCCGCCGACTACGACGCTCTGGGCGACGACTGGGACGTCGAGGTGCGCGCGGAAGCCGAGCTTCGCGCCATCGGTCTCGACGAGTCGATGCTCGCGCGCACCGTCGGCGAGCTCTCCGGCGGGGAGGCGATGCTCGTGGCAGTCGCGGGACTCCGTCTCGGCGGCGCACCCGTCGTCCTGCTCGACGAGCCGAGCAACAACCTCGACCGGGATGCCCGCGAGCAGCTGGCCGCGCTCATCTCCACGTGGCGGGGGACGCTGGTCATCGCCAGCCACGACGAGGAGCTGCTTGAACACGTCGATCAGATCGCCGAGCTCAGGCAGGGGGAGATCAGCCTCACTGGCGGCGGCTACGCCTCCTACCTCGAACACCTCGAGCGCGAGCAGACGGCGGCCGCTCAGGCGCTCCGCTCAGCGGAGGGTGCGCTCAAGTCCGAGCAGCGCGACCGGCGAGCGGCTGAGGTCAAGATCGCGAGCAGCCTCCGGGCCGGAAAGAAGGCCCAGGCCAACAAGCGGGCGCCGAAGATCCTCATGAACGGCCAGAAGGCACGGGCGCAGGTCGCCGCTGGCAAGCTGAGAAGCGAACACGATTCGAGGCTCACCGACGCTCGCGACGCCGTGGAACGGGCAGAGGGGCGCGTCCGCGACGACGCGAGCATCCGCATCCAGCTCCCAGATCCCGACGTTCCGACCTCGCGTCGCCTCGTGACCCTCGAGATGCCGGACGACTCTGACGAGCTCCGGACTCTGGTGATCATGGGGCCGGAGCGGATCGCGCTCGCGGGCCCGAACGGCTCGGGCAAGACGACACTCCTCGACGCGATCGCAGCCTCGGCTCAGACACTCGGCAGGGGAGGGGGCGACGGCGCCGCTGGGGCGGCCCGCGTGGGCGCACGAGGGGGAGCGTGGGTCACAGCATCCACCGCCCGCGTCGGCTACCTGCGTCAGCGTCTCGACGGTCTCGACGACTCGGCGAGCGTGCTGGAGAACGTGCAGCGTTCAGCCCCCGAGACCGCAATGCAGGACCTGCGCGCCCAGCTGGCACGGTTCCTGCTGCGAGGCGCGGTCGTCGAGCGTCCCGCCTCGTCGCTCTCGGGCGGTGAGCGCTTCCGCGTCTCGCTGGTGCGGCTCCTGCTCGCCACCCCGCCGGCACAGCTCCTCCTCCTCGACGAACCGACCAACAATCTCGACAGGGAATCGGCCACCCAGCTCGTCGACGCGCTCCGTGACTACCGGGGTGCGCTCCTCGTGGTGAGCCACGACGAGCGCTTCCTCGCAAGGCTCGAGCTGACGAGGCGGCTCGAGCTGAACCAGACGGGGGGCCTCGATGCGGCGCGCGGCATGGCCTCGGAAGCCTGAGACTGTGACGGTGTCGTGGGGCGGTCTCGCAGCAAGGCCGCCGCAATGCCACAATGGACGCACGCGCGATCTACGCGTACAAGGTGTGCCTTCGGGGCAGGCCACCCGGGCAGAGTTCCAGAGGTGCTATTTGTGAATACTGAACTGGCTTCGTCGTACGCGCGCGCAGAAGAAGCGGTCACGCTGCGCGTGAGCGCCGCCAGCGACGTCGGAAGTGTGCGCCAGGTCAACGAGGACTCCGTGCTCGCGCGCATGCCCGTGTTCTTCGTCGCCGACGGGATGGGCGGCCACGCCTACGGCGACCGCGCGAGCCAGACCGTCGTCGCGACGTTCGACGAGGAGTTCCAGGTCGAGGAGCCGGCGACGCCGGACCGCGTGCTCCGCACCATCGACCGCGCCAACCAAGCCGTGCAGGACCTCGTGACCGAGGCGGACGGCCCCGGGGCTGTCGCGGGCACCACGCTCTCCGGCATCGCCCTCGTCGACCTCGCGGACCTCGGCGCCGAGCTGCTGCACTGGATGATCTTCAACGTCGGCGACTCACGCGTGTACGGCTGGAACGGCCGCGCCCTCGTGCAGGTCACCGTCGACCACTCCGCCGTGCAGGAGATGGTCGCCATGGGCCTCATCTCGGCAGCGGATGCGCTCATCCACCCCGACCGCAACGTCATCACCCGCGCCGTCGGCTCAGAGAGCGACGTCGAGGCGGACATCTGGCTCATGCCGGTGCACGGCCACCAGGTGTTCCTCGTGTGCTCGGATGGGCTCACGAAGGAACTCACCGACGAGCAGATCTCGCAGGTCATGCTCGAATACCACTCCGACCCGGAGCCGGAGCTCACCCTCGCCGAGACGCTCGTGCAGACGGCGGTCGAAGTGGGTGGACGCGACAACGTGAGCGTCGTCGTCATCGACTCCGAGTACGCGAACGCCGATCAGGCATCGACGACGCCCACCGTGACGACCGGGCCGATCGCGGCTCCTCCCGTTGACGACACCTTCGAAGACACGACGCCGAGATAACCATGACCGAGGCACCCCACGAGGTCGAGGCCGGAGCTCTCGCGATCTTCCGGCAGCGCCGCCACGCCCTCCTGGTGCTGCGGCCGCTCGCGTCCTCTGAGCTCGCCGACCCGGCACTCGAGGGCGACTGCGAAGCCGCCGGCGTCGTCGGAGCGCTCCGCTTGGCCTTCGCCGACGGCGCGCTCTCGCTCGACTCGGTCTTCGCGGCGCTCCTCGGCGGCGGCCCGCTCAGCGCAGCCGCCCCGTTCGTGTACCTGATCGGCGAGGGGAACGGGATCCGCGTCCTCGCACGCGGGCCGTTGCGCGTCGTCGAGCTGCCCCACGCGCCGCAGGTGGGGATCCGCCCCGCGGTGATCAGCGCGGGGGAGGCCCTGACCTGGGTGGAGGCGCTGCTCCCCTCGGCGCGGGGAGTCGAGGTCACCGTCGAAGACACGCGACGCGGAATCGACGAGGTCCCCATCCAGCTGCTCTTCGCCGAGCACGAGGATGGGAGCTTCGAGACAATCGCCCCGTCGCGCGAGACCCCGGAGGCAACCGCCGACCCAGACCTCGACGGCGCTATCGGGCCAGGCGAAGCCGTGCGGGAAGAATCGCCGACGTCGCAGCACGGCGGAAACGCAGCTGACGTCGTCGCGGCTGACGCCGCCGAGGGAATCCAGGAGGCGACGATCGTCGAGCTGCCCTCCGAGGAACCGGCAGGTGGGGACCACGCGGAACCCCAGGACCCCGCGAAGCGCGACGCGGAGACCTTCCCAGTGCCGATCATCGATGCGGACGCGCACGCCGACCTCATCGGCGAGCACGACGGACGCACCATCCTGAGCGACGAGGCGAGCCGCATCCGCCAAGCCGCGTCGGCTCGACGGGCAGCCCGCCAGGAGCAGCAGGCAGACGGCGACTCCCGGACGGCGTCTCCCGAACTCGGCGAGCACGATGGGCTCACGGTCGCAGGCAGCTCGCTCCATGCCCTCAGGGGCGGCGCGGCCACCCACGAAGGCCTCGGCGATCTCGGCGAGACCGTGCTCGCTCAGGCGCTGTCGTTCGAGACCCACCCGGAGGGGGGAGCCTCGGCGTACGTCGCGCCGACCGCCCCGCCCGTGTCCGCCCCGCCTGCTCCCGCGCCGCGGACATCAGCCCCGCCTGCTCCTGCGCCGCGGACATCAGCCCCGCAGCCGCCTGAGCTGCGCTCGGCCCACGGCGAGGCGCAGTACATCGTCGAGCTGTCGACCGGCGGCACGGTGGAGCTCACGGGCCCGCTGGTCCTTGGCAGGGCGCCGAGCATGGGATCTGAGCAGACCGCCGGCATCCAGCCCCACCACGTCACGCTGTCCGGTGCCACCGACATCTCTCGCAACCACGTGCTCTTGACCGTCGAGGGCGGCGTCATCGTCGTCACCGACCTGCACTCGCGCAACGGCACCGACGTCGTCATGCCCGGCCGCGGGCCGCAGCGTCTCCGCGCGGGCGAGCCGACCGCTGTCATGCCCGGCACGGTCGTCGACCTCGGCAGCGGCATCTACCTCACTGTGCGCAACCTCGCGATGACGGTGAGGCACTAGCGGTGGCCGGGCAGCGACGCTCGCCAGCGGAGCCGCCCGAGATTCCTGGCTACGTCTACCGAAAGCACTTAGGTTCTGGCGGATTCTCCGACGTCTTCCTCTACGAGCAGCAGTTCCCGCGGCGACTCGTCGCAGTGAAGGTGCTGCTCGGTGGCGACGACCTCGGGGAGACGAGCAGGCAGGCGTTCATCGGCGAAGCCAACCTCATGGCGCAGATGTCGTCGCACCCCTACATCGTCACGATCTTCCAGGCGGACGTGGCCGGAGACGGCCGGCCCTACTTCGTCATGGAGTTCGCATCCGGACTCAGCCTGTCCGAACGCTACAAGCGGGAGCAGATCCCCGTCGAGGAGGTGCTGCGCACGGGCGTGCGCATCTCGAGCGCGGTCGCGACCGCGCACACCGTCGGCATCCTGCACCGAGACGTGAAACCCGCGAACATCCTCACGAACGACTTCGGCTGGCCCGCGCTCACCGACTTCGGCATCTCGTCGGCCGTCGACGACGAGCTCGCCGACGCGGACGAGCTCGTCGAGTCGGCGCCGGCCGGGGGAGGCGGGCTCTCCGTTCCGTGGTCCCCTCCGGAGATGTTCGAAGACGAGCCGAAGCCGGATGTGCGCAGCGAGGTCTTCTCCCTCGGCGCGACGGTCTTCTCCCTGGTCGCGGGTCACACGCCGTTCGAGCGGCCTGGCCAGAAGAACACCACGATCGACCTGATCTCGCGCATCGAGCGTGGAGCCATCTCGCCCATCGGCCGCAGCGACGTGCCGCGTTCGCTCGTGAGCGTCCTCCATAAGGCCATGGCCCGCAACCCTGCGCACCGCTACCAGAGCGCCGTCGAGTTCGCCTACGCGCTGCAGCGCGTCGAGCTGGAGCTGAACTACGCGCCCACCGCCATCGACGTTCCGAACATGACGATCTCCGCTCCCGCGGCGACCAGCGGTGGCGATGCGGACGCCACGAGCCTGCGCCCCGTTTCGCTCATCAACGCCCAGGTCCACGAGGGCGCCAGGGCCAGCAAGGCTGAGCTCACGTCGGCTCGAGCGGTCGTCCGGGTCGCCGCTCAGCGGGCCCCGAGCGGGTTCGCGGCGAGATACGAGACCGCGAGCGGACCCCGCTCTGGCAGGAAGGACCGGGCGGCCGAGCACACGGGCGACCAACCGACCCACGACTCCGGTCCGACGACCGCTCGCCGCCTCACGACTCCGGGCCAGCCCGCTGCCAGGCCAGTTCCGTTGGCTCCCTCGTTCGGCGGCCCATCCGCTCCTCGGCACGAGCAGCCGCACGGCGACCAGGTCTCCGTGACCGACGAACTGTCTCGGGTGAGCGAAGCGAACGCCGCGGCGAGCAGGAGGAAGCTCTCGCGGAACGGCCTCGTCGGCATCATCGCGGGTGGCCTCGTGGCCGTGATCGGCGTCGCCGCAGCAGTCGCCTGGATGCTCACCCCCGGCGACGAGGAGATCGGCCGCGCGACGGCGACTCCCGTGTCGATCGAGTCGGGTGGCTTCCCACCTGTCCTGGTCGCCCCCGTCGCCGTCCGGAGCCTCGACGGGTCCGTCACCTTCTCCTGGTCGAACCCAGACCCGAAGCCCGGCGACGTCTACTACTGGACGATGGGGGACAGCAGCAAGGAAGGGGCCACGACAAGTGAGACGTCGATCGTCGTCCCCGGCATCGCGGACGGTGCGCGCACCTGCATCGAGGTCGAGATTCGGCGCGGGGGCAAGGTCAGCCCGGAGCCCCTCGAGGTCTGCTATCCGCAATGACCTCGCCGATCCGCCATGATGGACCTATGAGTGAGAGCAAGTACACCTCCGCCGCCGAAGCGGACGAGGTCGCGGAAGAGGCCGTCGAGATCCCGGACAGCGACGAACGCGTCGTCAGCCAGGTGCCGCCGCTCGGGCCGCTCCGTGTCGAGTTCATCGGCGAGTGGTACGACCTCGACCCCGCCGAGCCGTTCACCATCGGCCGCGACGCCGACCTCGTGATCGACGAGAACCCGTACCTGCACCGTCAGTTCCTCGTGCTCCAAGCAGAGTTCGGCATGTGGTGGCTGTCGAACGTCGGCTCCGTGCTCTCCGCGACCGTGACCGACGACTCGGGCCAGGTCCAGTCGTGGCTTTCCCCTGGCGCGAAGCTGCCCGTCGTGTTCCAGCACATGCAGGTCATGTTCACGGCCGGGTCGACGACGTACGACTTCGCCATCCACTCGGCCTCGGACTTCTACAACACGTCCCACGTCAACATGTCGCCGTCCGGCAACACGACGCAGGCCGTCATCCACCTCACCGAGTCCCAGCGCGAGCTGATCCTCGCCCTCGCGGAGGACGTCCTCCGCAACTCCGTCCCTGGCCGCGGCGTCATCCCGAGCTCCGCGGATGCGGCTGCCCGCCTCGGCTGGACCCTCCCGACCTTCAACCGCAAGCTCGACAACGTGTGCGACAAGCTCGACAAGTTCGGCGTTTCGGGGCTCAGAGGCGGGCGCAACAAGCTCGCATCCAACCGTCGCGCCCGCCTCGTGGAGTACGCCATCTCCACTCGTCTCGTCACGCCGGAGGACCTCGAGTCGCTCGACCGTCGCTGACGACACCGCGCGTCCCCTCGTCTCCTCAGGAGACCTCACGCCTCCTCCGCGCGAGTCCGGGCAGCTCTCCCGGTCGCGCGAGCGTCAGATCCTCGTGCACAATGAACACTGGTGCGCTCCGGGATGAGGCGCCGACGAGCTCTGCTGGGGGTGGGAAGCATGCGTCGAACTGCGCCTGGCACGCGAAGTCGCCGACAGCTCGCGATGACGCTCGTCTTCGCGCTCCTCATCGGGACGCCGCTGCTCTTCGCGCTGCTCCACGAAGGCTTTCCGGCCGCTGAGGTCGAGCTGGAGAGCAGCGACGTCTGGGTCTCGAACAGCCAGGACCTCCGGGCGGGCAGGCTCAACGCGCAGATCCAGGAGCTCGACGCCAGCGTCAGCCTCGTGACCGCGGATGTCGGCATCCTGCAGGACGGCGACACGGTCTTCCTGCACGATCAGACGAGCGGCTCGCTCGGCAGGGTCGATCCCGCGATGACCGACCTGCGCGAGAGCATCCTGACCCCGGCGGGCAGCCGAAGCGCGTACGGCGGGGGCGTGCTCGCGCTGCTCGAGCCCGAGACGGGAAGGCTCTGGCTCATCGACGGGACGCAGCCGCTCGCCTTCGACGCGGCCACGGCCGAACCTGTCGCGGAACTCGGCACCGACGCGCAGGTCGTCGTGACCTCGCTCGGCACGGTGCTGGCAGTCTCGCCAGAGCAGCAGCAGATCCTGCGAATGGAAGGCCTCGGGGCCGAGCAGCGCTGGGAGCCCCTCGCGAGCCGGCCGGGCGCCTACGAGCTGACGGCGGTGGGCGAGCAGCCGGTGGTCTTCGACGCCGAGGCGAGCTCGCTGCTCATCGACGGTCAGGCCCGCGAGCTGCCAGAGACCGCCCTCCGTGTCCAGCTGCCGGGTGCGGCTGCCTCCGACGTCGTGCTCGCGACGGCCGATGGAATCCTGCGCGTGCCCCTCGGGGGAGGGGAACCCGCCGGTGCGCTGGCCGGCATCGACTCCTCGCAGGCAACTCCGCAGGGGACGGCACGCCCAGCGGTCGTCGGCGGATGCACGCACGCCGCCTGGGCCGAGGCCGCCGTGACGATGGTGGTGTGCGGCGACCAGGAACCGCGAGTGCAGACGATGTCGGCTCCTCCGCTCGGCGAGATCCTCTACCGCGTGAACCGCAACGTCGTCGCCCTCAACGATGTCGCGACGGGTCAGGTGTGGCTGCCGCAGGAGAACATGCGGCTGGTGGAGAACTGGAACGAGCTCGTGCCTCCGGAGGACGCGGACGGCGTCGAAGGCGAGAACGAGGCCACGGAGGAGTCGTTCGAGGCGACGCTCGCCGAGCGAGGCGAGGAGAACACCCCGCCGGAACTCGTCGACGACTCCTTCGGCGTGCGCGCCGGATCCACGGGCTATCTGACGGTGCTCGACAACGACTCGGACGTCGATGGCGACATCCTCACCATCGCGGGTCTCACGGGCGACGTGCCGGAGTCCTTCGGCGAGCTCAGGCTCATCGACCAAGGCCGAGCCCTGCAGTTTCGCGCCGCACAGGGCGCATCAGGCGAACAGACCCTGACCTACACGGCGACGGACGGCCGGCCGGGTGGTGTCGCGGATGCGCGGCTCACGATCCGCATCCAACCGGGAGACGCGGAGAATCAGGCCCCGACGACGAACAGAACGAGCACCGTCGCGGTCGAGGCCGGGCAGAAGATCTCCTACAACGTCATGCCCGATTGGATCGATCCGGAAGGCGACCCCATCTTCCTGCAAGGGGCCACGGCCCCCGTCGGCGACACCGTCGGCTTCACGCCGGACGGTCGCATCACCTTCACCGCCGTCAACGCCGAGCTGGGGGAGCGTGTCGTGCCATACCTCGTCTCGGACGGCACCACGCAGGCGGCGGGCGAGCTGCGCATCCGCGTCGAGGCACCCGGAACCCTCGGGCCGATCGGCACCCCCGACTACGCGAGGGGCATCGTCGGCGAGCCCATCACCGCGCAGCCGCTCGTGAACGACCTCTCGCCCAACGGGCAGGCTCTCGGGCTCGTGGAAATCGCCGAGCTCGGCACGGCGACGGGAGGGGCGAGCTTCAACCCCGACCTCGGCACCGTGACGTTCACCTCCGAAGCCCCCATGACCGCGTACGTGCAGTACACGCTCACCGCCGGGGGCGCGACCTCGGTCGGCATCATCCGCTTCGATGTCGAAGAGCCAGCCGAGGACCCCACGCAGGTGACCGCCGTTCGCGACCTCGCCTACCTTCGTCCCGGCCAGTCCAACGCCGTGAACGTGCTCGGGAACGACGTCTCGACGGGAACGGGCGTGCTCTCCGTGCAGAGCGTCGAGACGACTGACGCTGCGCGGATCGCCGGCCTCGCCGTCGAGCTCATCGACAACACGATCGTGCGCCTCTCCTCGCAATCCGCCATCCAGCAGCCCATCGAGCTGCCGTACACGATCACCGACGGCTCGGCGACATCCGTCGGCTTCATCGTCGTCGTCCCAGTCGAACCCGCCGTGACGCACGAGCCCCCGGTCGCCGTCGACGACACCCGCCGCGTGCGAGCCGGCGACTACACGAGCGTCTCCGTGCTCGAGAACGACTCGCACCCGGACGAGGCGCAGATGTCGCTCGCTCCCGAACTCAACAACGTCCAGATCGGCGACGGCTACGCGTTCGTCGCCGGCGACGACGTCCGTCTCCAGGCGCCGAAAGAGCCAGGCACCTACTCCCTCGGCTACACCGTCATCGACGAGCACGGCGAGCAGGCGGGCGCCAACGTCTCCTTCCAGGTGACGGCCCCGGATGAGTCGAGCAACCGGCCCCCAGCGCCCGGCGTCGATACGGCGAGGGTGTTCGAAGGCGCCAGCGTGCGCATCGAGGTGCCGTTGAACGGCATCGACCCAGACGGCGACTCGGTCGAGCTGACGCAGCTCGTCGACGTGCCCAAGCTCGGCTCGGTGAGCGAGGTCACGCAGACCTCGTTCATCTACGAGGCTTTCGCCGGCGCTGCGGGCACCGACGTCCTGCGCTACGAGGTCGTCGACGGCTACGGCCAGCGAGCGGAGGGGACGATCAGGGTCGGCGTCGTCGCCCGCCCGGAGGCCACGGCCCCTCCCGTCGCGGTCGACGACAACGTGAGAGCCAAGCCCGGGTCGCGGATCGCGGTCCCCGTGCTGCAGAACGACTCCGACCCCAACGGCTACACGCTCGAGCTCGTGCCAGAACTCGTCGGCGTCGACCCCAGCCTCGACGCCGAGGTCGACGGCGACTCCGTCATCGTCACGGTGCCGAGCGAGGGTGAGTTCGTCTCCGTGCCGTACACGATCACGAACGGCCAGGGCGGCCAGGACGCGGCGTTCATCCACGTGACGATCAGTGCCGATGCGCCCACGCTGCCTCCCACCGCAACCGACCACGTCGTGCGCCTCGATGACTTCGCCGGTGCCGAGACGCTCAGCGTCAACGTGCGCGACGGCGCTGCGAATCCGGGGGGCCGCGTGAGCGAGCTCGTCGTCGACCTCGTCGGCGCCGGGGCCGGGACGGCGGAGGTCGAGGAGGACGGAGGAGTGACGGTGTCGCTCAGCGACGTCCGACAGATCATCGTGTACCGGCTGACGGCCGCGGACACGGGCCTCACCGCCGCAGGCTTCCTCATGGTCCCAGCGCTCATCACGGAGGAGTCGAAGCGCCAGTCGCCGTTCCTCATCCCCGACCTCCCCGCCCAGAAGGCGAAGGTCGGCGAGTCGCTCTCGTGGGACGTCAACGACCTCGTGCGAGCTCCCTCCGGCAACCGCGTCTCCATCATCAACCCGGAGCAGACGTGGGCCGAGCAGGCCGACGGCAGCCCCCTCGTGCAGAGCGACACGAAGCTCAGCTTCACCCCGAAGCCAGGGTTCCGAGGTCCAGCCTCGATCACCTTCCAGGTCTCGGATGCGCAGGGCGACAACGACCCGAACGCGGGCATCGCGACCATCCGCGTCCCGATCACCATCGGCGACCCCGACTTCTTCGACGTCGCCCCCACCTTCGTGGCCCCGCAGCTCACAGTCGAACAGGGCACCGAGCAGAGCTTCGACCTGCGCACGGCCACTGGCCACCCCAACAAGGATGTCCCCTCACAGGTGCAGTTCTCGAAGCTGACGGGTGGCACCGGTGACCTGAAGGCGAGCCTCGACGGCAGCACCGTCAAGGTCGGGGCGGGCGTCACCGCGAAGGTCGGCACCGTCGCGAAGTACACGGTCACCTACACGTTCCGCGACTTCGTGCAGACCGGAACCGTGACCGTGACCGTCGTCTCCACCTCCAAGCCGCTGCCACGCGCCGTGCCGGACGAGCAGCTCGCGCGCCGCAACGAGCCCGTGATGATGAACGTCACCGCCAACGACTTCAACCCGTTCCCCGAATCGCCGCTCACGCTCATCTCCGCGAGCGAGGTATCGGGAGCCGGCACAGGCGCCGCGGTGTCGGTTGTCGACGGGCAGGTGCGGGTTGTGCCCGCGGCGAACTTCATCGGCACCATCACCGTCAGCTACCGCATCGGCGACCAGACCGGAGACCCGCTCCGTGAGACCACCGGACTCGCGACGGTGGAGGTGCAGGACGTGCCGGGCGCGCCGACGACCGTGACGCTCGCGAAGGGCAGCTCGCTCGGAACGCTGGTCGTGAGCTGGTCGGGCGCTGTCTCCAACGGGGAGGAGATCACGGGCTACGAAGTGACGTTGACGGGCGGCAACGTGCCCATCATCAAGTCGGCAGGGCTCGCCAGCAGCGCCACGTTCACGGGGGAAGATGGCCTCAAGGTCGGCGTCGAGTACTCGGCGACGGTTCGCGCGACGAACGCGCTCGGTATAGGCCCATCTTCTGTGCCGTCCGGGTCGGACAAGCCGATCAACCTCCCGTCAGCTCCACAGGGACTCGTGGTGAACGACGGCCAGACCGTACCTGGGGAGTTGACCGGTTCTCTCACCGCGAAGTGGTCGCCGCCTGACACCGAAGGTGGTGGGCTCACTGGCTACGACATCAGCGTGCAGGTGGGCACGGAGATGCGGCCGATCGTGAGTGTCCCTCCAACGCAGACGAGCTTCGAGATCACGGGAATCACCGTGCCCAAGTCGGCATCAACTCCGGTGACCGTCATCGTGACGGCGAAGAACACGGCAGGCGTCTCGACCGGCTCGAACCCCGTCACGGGAAACCTCCACTACACGGCGCTCATGAAGGTGAGCGTCACGGGTGGCAAGAAGGTAGATGGGAAACCGGACGAGGTGAAGAGCTTCGTCATCAAAGGCGAGGACTTCTCTGATGCGTCGGTCTACTCGGTCAAGTGCTACAGCAACGGCAAAGCTGGTGACGACAAGTCCGTTGGTTCGCAGGCCGGGGTGGCCGGTACGGCGCTCAACGGAGCGGGCGGCGTCGGGATCCCGGACTGCAAGGGCAGCCTCGGGGGCTACTGGGTCGAGGTCATCCTGAACGGCGCCGTCGTCGCAACGAGCCCCGTGCTCGAGAAGTGGTAGTCCGAATGTCGGTGGCCGAAGAGACAATCAACAGACCCGGCGTGCAGCAGCCGTCGCGAAGAGGAGCCAGCATGACCGTGACCGAAGAGCAGGCAGCCTGGTTCAAGGACGCCTTCGAGCGCCTCACTGCCAACATCGAGCAGGCGATCGTCGGCAAGCGCCACGTCGTCGAGCTCACCCTCACGACCCTCTTCAGCCAGGGGCACCTCCTCCTGGAAGACGTGCCAGGCACCGGCAAGACGGTGCTCGCGAAGGCCCTCGCCAAGACCATCGACGGCACCAACAGTCGCGTGCAGTTCACCCCTGACCTGCTGCCGTCCGACGTGACGGGCGTCACGATCTTCGACCAGGTGAAGCGGGACTTTGAGTTCCATCCAGGCCCTATCTTCGCGTCCATCGTGCTCGCCGACGAGATCAACCGCGCCTCGCCGAAGACGCAGTCCGCGCTCCTCGAGGTCATGGAGGAAGGCCGGGTCACGGTCGACGGCACGCCGCATCCCGTGCCTGCGCCCTTCCTCGTCATCGCAACTCAGAACCCCGTCGAGCAGGCCGGAACCTACAAGCTGCCCGAGGCGCAGCTCGACCGCTTCCTCATGAAGACCTCCCTCGGCTACCCCGACCACGCGAGCACCGTGCGCCTGCTCATGGACGCCGGCAACCGGCAGCGCGCCGACAGCGTGCCGGCGATCCTCCACGCCGAGAACGTCGTCGTCATGCAGGAGCTCGCCGCCGAAGTGCACGTCGACGAATCGATCATGGCCTACGTGTCGGAGATCGTGACCGCCACTCGCGCCGACCGGGACGTGCTCGTCGGCGTCTCCGTCCGAGGTGCCCTCGCCCTCGCCCGTGCTGTCAAGGCGTGGGCACTCGCGCACGGCCGCCGCTACGTCGTACCGGACGATGTGCGAACCCTGGCGCATCCCGTGCTCGCGCACCGTCTGATCCTCGACCCAGAGGCCGAGTTCTCCGGCACCACCCCCGACCAGGTCATCGATCGCTGCCTTCTCGAGGTCGAACCTCCCCAGCACCGGGCCGTCTAGTGACCGCTGGGCACGAATCCCCGGACGCCGAGATCGCCGAGCGCGACCGGCTCACGATCGGCGACGCCATCAAGTGCGTCACGCCGCTCGGCTGGATCGTGCTCACGGCCGGGGTCGTGCTCCTCACAGCCGGGATCGTCTTCGGCTGGCTCGAGCTCATCGGCATCGGGGGAGTCCTCGTCGGAGTGTTCGCCGCAGCGGTGCCCTTCACGATCGGCCGCGAGAGCTTCGGCGTGCAGGTCGAGCTCGAACCGAGGCGCGTGCGCGTCGGAGACCGAGCGCTCGGACGCCTGCAGGTCACGAACCTCGGCGAACGCCGTGTCCTCCCGACCCGCCTCGCGCTCCCCGTCGGGCAGGCCACGGCTGAGTTCAGCATCCCGCAGCTCGCATCGGACGCGACCCACGAGGACCTCTTCGCCGTACCCACCACGCGCCGCGCCGTCATCGAAGCCGGACCTGCCCGCTCGCTGCGAGGCGACCCGCTCGGGCTGCTCGAGCGAGCCACGAAGTGGACGGGGGTTATCGAGCTCTTCGTGCACCCTCGAACCGTGCGCATCACGGCGCAAGTCGCCGGGCTCCTCCGAGACCTCGAGGGCGTCACCGGCGAGCGCATCACCGACGACGACCTCGCCTTCCACGCGCTCAGGCCCTACGAGCCAGGAGACGACCGGAGAAACATCCACTGGCGCACGAGCGCGCGCACCGGGCTGCTCATGGTGCGCCAGTTCCAGGAGACCCGCCGCTCGCAGGCCAACCTGCTGCAGACCCTCGAGACTGCCGCGTACGCCTCGGAAGACGAGTTCGAGCTCGGGGTCGAGGTGCTCGCCTCGCTTGCGCAGGAGCTCATCCGCTCCGGCGTCTCCGTGAGCGCCATGACGCAGAGCGGACGGCTGCCCACACGCGCCGTCTCATCGATGCTCGATAGCAGCAGCCGACTCGAGCCGCTCGCCACAGCCTCGCCAGCGCTGCGCGACTTCGTCGCCCTCAGCGCGCGGAGGCTCCCGCAAGCCAGCATCGTCTTCCTCGTCTGCGGCAGCGCCACGACCGACGCGCAGCTCGGGCAGCTCCAATCGGTCTTCTCCGCCGACGTGACGCTGGTCGTCTTCCGCTGCGCGATCGGGCACCCCGCGAGTCGCACGCGCCTCCGAGAGACCGTCGTGTGCACGGTGCCGGAGCTCGACGACCTGCCCCGACTGGTGCGCGAAACGCGAGTGCGCACGTGACCGCTGCAGCACAGGGGCAGACCGGAGGAGTCGCGAGCCCCAAGGAACCGGCGAGCACGAGCGGTTTCGGCACGCGCACGCTCGTCGACGCCGGTGTCATCGCGGTGCTCACGATGATCGCCTCACTGGGCTTCGCGCCCGCCTACGGCAGCGCCTGGTTCCTGCTCGCCAGCGCGGGCGGGGTCCTCGTCGGCATCGGCTCCACGCTCCTCGGCCACGTGCTCGGCCTCACGCGCATCAACACGCTCCTCGTCGCAACCGCCGCCTACTTCCTCCTGGGCACGACGTTCGCGCTGCCCCAAGCCGGGCTGGGGGGAGTGCTGCCGACGCTCGCGACGCTCGCGGACCTCGCCCGCGCTCCCGTCTTCGCCTGGCGAGACGCCGTCACCCTCTCCACGCCGCTCCTCGCGCCCACCCATCTCGCGGTGCTGCCCTACTTCACCGCGTCCATCTCCTCACTCGTCTCGATGCTCGTGCTGCTGTGGGTCGCGCCGTCGCGCGCAGCAGCCATCTGGCCGCCGACCGTGGCGCTCCTCGGACCCCTCGCGGTCCTCGCGAGCGCGATCTTCGTCGGAACCGAAGACAGCGTTGCCGGGGTTCTGCGAGGGGGGACCTTCGCCGTCATCTCCCTCGTGTGGCTGAGCTGGCGGCGAGGCTTCGGCAACATCGCCTCGAACGACGCGAGGCGCGCGCTCGCCCGCTCGCGCGCCCTCGGCACCGGCGTGCTCGTCCTCGTCGCCGCCCTCCTCACCACCGCCGGTGGCTTCGTCGCCTCGACCTCGGTCGCCGATCAGCGCGTCGTCGCACGAGAGCAGATCACGCCACCGTTCGATCCGTTCTCCCATACGAGTCCGCTCGCCGGCTTCCGCGAGTACTCGAAACTCCAGCCAGACCTGGTGCTCTTCGACGTGACCGGCCTCGAGACGGGGGACCGCATCCGCCTCGCGACGCTCGAGAGCTACTCAGGCAAGTCCTGGCAGATCGCCGACCCGCAGGAGACGCTCGACGCGACCGGCAGCTACAACCTCTCGGGCAGGGTCGTGCCGAGCAACCCGTTCGTGACCTCGTCGTCCGAGCGAGCGCTCGAAGTCTCCGTCCGCGGGTACTCCGACATCTGGCTTCCGAGCGTCGGCATCCCGACCGACGTGAACTTCACGGGCGGCAGCCTGCCGGAGCGCAGCGGCGACTTCCGCTTCAACTCGCGAGCCGGGGGAGGCCTCGTCACCTCGGGACTCCACGAGGGCGACACGTACGAGATCGCCGCCGTCGCGCAAGACCTGCCGATCGAGGGGCAGCTCGACAACGCGACAGTGGCCGACCTCGACTACCCGGCGATGCCAGCGGCCCCGGCAGCCCTCGTCGAGCGGATGCAGAGCTACATCGCTGGCGAGACCTCCCCGTACCTGCAGCTCAAGGCCATCGAGAACACCATGATCGCCGAGGGCTACCTCAGTCACGGCACAGCCGGCGACACCGTGCCCTCGCGCGCCGGACACGGGCTCGATCGGATGCAGGAGCTCTTCGACCTCCGTTACCTCGTCGGCGACCAGGAGCAGTACGCGTCGGCCATGGCCATCATGGCCCGCCAGCTCGGATTCCCGGCGCGCGTGGTCATGGGCTACGCGCCCGAGCAGATCTCGACCGACGGCACGACCGAGGTGCGAGGCTCGGACGTCACGGCCTGGGTTGAAGTCCCGTTCGAGGGATTCGGCTGGGTCGCCTTCGACCCCACCCCCGACCAGACCGACGTTCCCGTCAACACGACAACCGACCCGCAGTCGAAGCCCAAGGCCCAGGTGCGCCAGCCGCCGCAGACGCAGGAGAAGCCAGACGAGCTCCTCACGAGTGCCGACGAGCGACGGCAGGAGGAAGAGCCGGAAGACGAGGAGACCCTGCCAGCCTGGGTCCTCGCCCTCGGCGTCTCACTCGCAGGACCCCTGGTTCTCTTCTTCGGGCCGCTTCTGCTGCTCAGCCTCCTCAAGCGACGGCGCCGCCGGAGGCGGCAGCACGAGGGCACCCCAGACCTGCGCGCCGCCGGTGCCTGGAGCGACAGCATCGACCGCTTCGCGGAGCTCGGCTACCAGGTGCCCGCTCGACGAACACGGCTCCAGACGGCCGAGGCCGTGCATCCCTCACTCGTCTCGATCGCGGACCGCAGCGACCGCGCCGTGTTCGGCGACGAGCTGCCGACCGACGAGCAGCTCGACAGACTCTGGGCCGACGTGGACGTCTCGGTCGCCGAGGCCAGGAGCTCCGTCGGCTTCTGGCGCCGTCTGCGAGGACGATTCACGTTCCGCAGAGCGCCGCGAGCCGTATCATGGCGACGTGGAACGTTCGGGGTTCATCCAAATACCGCCGGGAATCATCGGCCAGGAGGCGGTCATGACTGACGACTGGCTGCGGGCCGAGCTCGACGACGAATACCCGCTCCCGCCACTCCCAGCCCCACGGCCGAGGCTCACACCGCAGCCTCGATCGGAGGCGCCCTCGGCCATCCTGCCGCCAGCTGGTCCCCGCTTCGGTGAGGCCGCGCAGCCCACCGAAGCGCCCCTCGAGTCGCTGCTCGCACCTCCCGCCGCGCAGCCCGTCGCACCGCAGCTCGACGTCCCTCAGGCAGAGCGGCGTGGCCCGATCGACCTGGCCGAGCAGCCGCTCCCCGAATGGGTCATCGTGCTCTCCGACGGCGTGAGCCTGCCCATCTACGGACCCGTCGTCATCGGACGGAACCCCTCGCAGGAACGATTCCCCGACGCGTCCGTCTCAGCGGTTGCCGACCTCACGCAGACCATGTCGAAGACCCACGCGCGCTTCTGGGCAGACGGCGATCGCCTGTACGTCGATGACCTCAACTCGACCAACGGCGTCGCGCTCTTCCCAGGCGGGAATGCGCACGGTGCACTCGCGGTTGAGCCTGGAGTCCCAGCGGAACTCCGCTCAGGCGACGTCGTGCAGCTGGGCGAGTACCGGCTGTCGATTCGCCGGAGCTAGACGCCGCCCTCGCCTTCGCCCAGTCAGGAGCCGCGTGCCCACATGGCCGTCGCCAATGGTCCAGAAGCCGCAGAAACGCGCAGTGTTAGCATTGTTCGCATGTCTGCCGGTCTGCTCCTCCTTTGCTGCCGCGACGGGGCCTAACTTCGCAGGTGCATCCCGTCGCGGTGTCGATGGCGCCTGAGCAGATGCGAGGAGACACAAGCAACATGAAGACCGCACAAGGCACGGACGCAGCACAACCACGGACCCTGGCGCAGAAGGTGTGGGAAGACCACCTCGTCGCCAAGGGTGAAGACGGCTCGCCTGACCTCATTTACATCGACCTCCACATCATGCACGAGGTCACCAGTCCGCAGGCGTTCGACGGCCTGCGCGTGGCAGGCCGACCCGTGCGGCGTCCCGACCTCACGATCGCCACGGAAGACCACAACACCCCGACGGTCGACATCCTGAACCGCATCGCGGACACCACGAGCCGCACGCAGATCGAGACCCTCCGCCGCAACGCCAAGGAATTCGGCATCCGCCTGCACCCGCTCGGCGACGCCGAGCAGGGCATCGTGCACGTCGTCGGACCGCAGCTGGGGCTCACGCAGCCCGGCATCACGGTCGTGTGCGGCGACTCCCACACCTCGACCCACGGAGCGTTCGGAGCCATCGCGTTCGGCATCGGCACGAGCGAAGTCGAGCACGTGCTCGCAACCCAGACCCTCGCGATCAAGCCCTTCAAGACGATGGCGATCAACGTCGACGGCACGCTCAGGGACGGCGTCACCGCGAAGGACATCATCCTCGCCGTCATCGCCAAGATCGGCACGGGCGGCGGCGCCGGCTACGTGCTCGAGTACCGCGGCTCCGCGATCGAGGCCCTCTCCATGGAGGGGCGCATGACGATCTGCAACATGTCCATCGAAGCTGGCGCTCGAGCCGGCATGGTCGCACCAGACGAGAAGACCTTCGCGTACCTCGCAGGCCGAGACCACGCCCCGGCAGGAGACGACTGGGAGGCGGCCCTCGAGTACTGGCGAACGCTCAGCACCGACGACGACGCCGTCTTCGACGCCGAGGTCTTCATCGATGCAGACGACCTCGAACCCTTCGTCACGTGGGGCACCAACCCGGGCCAGGGAGTCTCGCTGAGCGGCGTCGTGCCGGAACCGTCCGAGTTCGCCGACCCCAACGACCGCCAGGCGGCTGAGCGAGCACTCGAGTACATGGCGCTCGAAGCGGGTCGCCCGATGAAGAGCATCCCGGTCGACGTCGTCTTCATGGGCTCCTGCACCAACAGCCGGATCGAGGACCTCAGGGCCTTCACATCCGTCATCAGGGGCAGGCAGAAGGCCGACGGCGTGCGCGTCATGGTCGTTCCCGGCTCTGCCCGAGTGCGTCTCGAGGCGGAAGCCGAGGGACTCGACAAGATCATCACGGAGTTCGGCGCCGAATGGCGCTTCGCGGGATGCTCGATGTGTCTCGGCATGAACCCCGACCAGCTCGAGCCAGGCCAGCGCTGCGCCTCGACCTCGAATCGGAACTTCGAAGGTCGCCAGGGCAAGGGCGGACGCACGCACCTCGTGTCGCCCCTCGTCGCCGCGGCGACGGCGGTTCGGGGTACGCTCTCGAGTCCGTCCGATCTCGACGCACCCGCCGCAGCCGCGGCGAGCCGTGACGCACAGCAGCCGCAGGAGGTGACCGTCTGATGGAGAAGATCACGCGCATCGAAGGCGCCGCCGTACCCCTCCGGCGATCCAACGTCGACACCGACCAGATCCTGCCAGCGGTCTACCTCAAGCGCGTCACCAAGACGGGCTACGAGGATGCGCTCTTCAACGGCTGGAGGCAGGACCCGGAGTTCGTGCTCAACCGGCCCGAGTACCAGGAGAACCCCCGCATCCTGCTCGTCGGACCCGACTTCGGCACGGGCTCGTCGCGCGAGCACGCCGTGTGGGCGCTCAAGGACTACGGCTTCCGCGCCGTCATAGGCTCCCGCTTCGGAGACATCTTCCTCGGCAACGCCGGCAAGCAGGGACTGCTCGTCGCCACGCTGGAGGAGCACATCGTAGAGCAGCTCTGGGACTCCGCAGAGGCGGACCCGAGCGCGACTGCGGTCGTTGACCTCACCACGAACACCGTTACTGTCGGAGACATGACGGCGACGTTCGAGATCGACGACTACACGAGATGGCGTCTGCTCGAGGGCCTCGACGACATCTCGTTGACCATGCGTGACGAACACGCGATCTCCACCTTTGAGTCACGCCGAGAGGCGTGGCGTCCGCGGACTCTTCCGATCCGCAGGTCCACCACCGCAGGGAGTGCAACTCAGTGAACACGATCACCAACGACTCGGCTCGCGCCGGAGCATCAGTCGGTCTGACCGGCGACACCATCGTCTTCAACGGCGGACGCCCGCTCTCGGGCCGCATCGAGGTGCGTGGCGCGAAGAACCTCGTCACCAAGGCCATGGTCGCGGCGCTCCTCGGCGAAGAAGTCAGCGTCCTCCGCGATGTGCCTGACATCTCCGACGTGCGGGTCGTCGCCGGTCTCCTCACGCTGCACGGTGTGAAGATCGACCGCAACGAGGTATCAGGCGACCTGCGCCTCGACCCGACGAACGTCGAGACGGCCCACATGGCCGAGATCAACGCGCACGCCGGCTCCAGCCGCATTCCGATCCTCTTCTGCGGCCCGCTCCTGCACCGCCTCGGCGAGGCGTTCATCCCGGACCTCGGCGGCTGCCGCATCGGCGACCGTCCTATCGACTTCCACCTCGAGGTGCTCCGCAACTTCGGTGCCGTCATCGAGAAGCTGCCGAGCGGCATCCGCATGAGCGCGCCAGAGGGCCTGCACGGGGCGAAGGTCACGCTCCCGTACCCGTCCGTCGGCGCCACCGAGCAGGTCCTCCTGACCGCCGTGCGCGCGAACGGCCGCACTGAGCTGCGGAACGCGGCCATCGAGCCCGAGATCATGGACCTCATCAACATCCTGCAGAAGATGGGCGCCGTCATCTCCGTCGACGCCGACCGCGTCATCCGCATCGAGGGCGTCGAGCGCCTCGGCGGCTACAGCCACAAGGCGCTCTTCGACCGCAACGAGGCAGCAAGCTGGGCCTCTGCTGCCCTCGTCACGAAGGGTGACATCTACGTCGGCGGCGCCAAGCAGCCCGAGATGCTCACGTTCCTCAACGTCTTCCGCAAGGCGGGCGGAGCGTTCGAGATCCACGACGACGGCATTCGCTTCTACCACCCGGGCGGCGAGCTTCGCCCCGTCGTGATCGAGACCGACGTTCACCCCGGCTTCATGACCGACTGGCAGCAGCCGCTCGTCGTCGCCCTCACGCAGGCGCACGGCGTCTCCATCGTGCACGAGACCGTGTACGAGCAGCGCTTCGGCTTCGTCGACGCGCTGGTCGAGATGGGGAGCGACATCCAGCTGCACCGCGAGTGCCTCGGCAGCCAGGAGTGCCGCTTCGGGCAGCGCAACTTCCAGCACTCCGCCATCATCTCCGGCCCGACGAAGCTCAAGGCAGCTGACATCGAGGTCCCTGACCTGCGCGGCGGCTTCAGCCACCTCATCGCGGCGCTCGCGGCGGAGGGCACCTCGCGTGTCTCCAACGTGGGCATCATCGCGCGCGGCTACGAGAACTTCATCGCGAAGCTCGAGACCCTCGGAGCTGACTTCACGGTTGAGGCGTAGGGGTGTCCGCTGCGAAGCGGGGATCTCCTGAGAAGAAGAAGCCATCGATCTTCTGGTTCCTGGCGGCGGTGGCGTTCCCACTGAGCTGGCCGATCATGCGGTGGGAGATCAAGGGCAGGCTGCCCGAGCATGGGGCGTTCATCGTCGCCCCGAACCACACCAGCGAGGTCGACCCGCTCATCATGGGCATGGCTGTCTGGAAGCTCGGCCGCGCGCCGCGCTTCATGGCAGCCGACCGCCTCTTCAGGGTGAAGGGGCTCGGCTGGATCCTCCGCAAGAGTGGGCAGATCCCCGTCTCGCGTGACGCGCGCGGCGCGAACCAGGCTGCGATCGCCTCCGCGCAGCAGCTCGCGAAGCTCGGCCAGGGCGTCATCATCTACCCGGAGGGCACGCTCACGAGGGAGCCGAATCTGTGGCCGATGCGCGGCAAGAACGGTGCGGCTCGTGTCGCGCTGAGCGGTGACATCCCCGTCTACCCGACAGCGCTCTGGGGCGCGCAGAACATCCTGCCCCGGTACGCCAAGAAGCCCACCCTCGGGTGGCGCAAGACGATCACGGTGCATGTCGGCGAGCCCGTCAGCCTCGCCGAGTTCAGTGGGCGGATGCACAGCGCGAGTGCCATGAAGGGCGCAACCGAGCTCATCATGCACGACATCACGGGACTGCTCGAGGGCATCCGTGGTGAGACTGCTCCGTCCGAGCTCTACGATCCGTCCAAGCACGGGCAGACCGAGCACGGTAAGTTCCCGCAAGACCGGGATGGCTCGTCCCGGGAAGTGGGGGGAGCGTGAGTTCGGCGCAGCGCGCGGTTGTCCTCGGCAGCGGCAGCTGGGGCACGACATTCGCGAAGGTCCTCGCAGATGCGGGGCACGACGTGACCATCTGGGCGCGCCGACCCGAGGTCGCGAACGAGATCAACGAGTCCCACCGAAACACCGGGTACCTCCCCGGCATCGACCTGCCGAGGAACCTCCGGGCGACTCCTGACCTCGTCGAGGCAGTTCGTGGGCAGCACTTCGTCTTCGTGTCGGTGCCCGCGCAGACCGCGCGTGAGCTCGCGACCCAGCTGGCACCGCTCATCGACGACGACGCGGTCGTCGTGAGCCTCATGAAGGGCGTCGAGCGCTCGAGCGGCCTTCGCATGAGCGAAGTGCTGGAGCGCGTGATGCAGCTGGCGCCGTCGCGAGTCGCCGTCGCGAGCGGACCCAACATCGCGCTCGAGATCGCGAAGGAGCAGCCGACGGCCATCGTCGTCGCATCGGCCAGCGAAGCGACCGCCGTGAGCGTCGCGAAGCTGGCCCGCAACGACTACCTGAGGTCGTTCGTGAACGTCGATGTCATCGGCACGGAGTTCGGCGGTGTGCTCAAGAACCTCATCGCCATCGCTGTCGGCATCGTCGACGGCGTCGGCTACGGCGAGAACACCAAGGCGTCCGTCATGACTCGAGGCCTCGCGGAGATCTCGGACTTCGCGGTCGCCATGGGGGCCCAGGCGCCGACCATGATCGGTCTCGCAGGGCTCGGAGACCTCATCGCCACCTGCGAGTCGCCCCTCTCACGCAACTTCACGGCCGGCAGGCTCCTCGGGCAGGGCTACGTCTACGACGACGTCGTCGCTCAGATGCAGCAGACCGCAGAAGGGCTCAGATCGGTTGGTGCGATCCTCGAGCTCGCGGAGCGGCACGGTGTCGACATGCCCATCGCGACGCAGATCGACGACGTCCTCCATGGGCGGATGAGCCCGGCCGACCTCGCGCCCCACCTCGCCACCGACGACGGACCGAGCGGCGAGTAGCGCGGGGTCACGCGCAAGCGACCCCGTACCCTTGGTAGCCGTGAGCGAAGAGTCGCTCGTGGAAGGAAACCTCATGTCGACTGCTCAGCCGAACACCACCGCATCCGCCGACTCGCGGCCGCTCATCGCCATCGTCTTCGGCGGCCGCTCGAGCGAGCACGCGATCTCCTGCGCCACGGCGAGCGGTGTCCTCGGAGCGATCGACCGCGAGAAGTACCGCGTCCTGCCCATCGGCATCACGCGCGACGGCGCCTGGGTGCTCGAGGACGACGACGCGGACAAGTTCGCGCTCGACCCGGAGAACCTGCCGGAGGTGGTCGACAACGGCACGCGCATCCACTTGCCGGACTCGGCGAAGCACCGCGAGGTGACCGTCTCCCGAGTCGAGGGCGACACGCTCGGAGCGGAAGCCGGCGCTGAGCTCACGGAGCGCACGTCGCTCGGTGAAGTGGATCTCGTCTTCCCGATCCTCCACGGCCCGTTCGGGGAAGACGGAACCGTGCAGGGCATGCTCGAGCTCGTCGGACTGCCGTTCGTCGGCTCATCGGTGCTCGCCGCGAGCGTGGGCATGGACAAGCACTACACGAAGATCGTGCTGCGGGATGCGGGCCTCCAGGTCGCAGATGGCGTCACGATCACGCAGCACCAGTGGGACACCCAGGGCGAGTCCCTAGCGTCCGAGGTCGTCGAGCGGCTCGGTCTCCCTGTCTTCATCAAGCCCGCCCGCGCCGGCTCGAGCGTCGGCGTCAGCAAGGTCGCCGCACTCGAGGAGTTCGCCGCGGCCATGACGACGGCACTCGCGGAGGACGATCACGTGCTCGTCGAGGCAGCGGTCGTGGGACGTGAGGTCGAGATCGCCGTGCTCGAGTCACGTCCGGGCGAGCGCGCACGCGCCTCCGTCGCCGGAGAGATCGTCATGACGAAGGCCGAGTTCTACGACTTCGAGGCGAAGTACCTCGACGACTCCGGTGTCGAGCTGCGCTGCCCTGCCGAGCTCAGCGACGAGCTGCTCGCGGAGATGGCGGAGCTCGGCGTTCGTGCCTTCGAGGCGCTCGGCGCCTCCGGCCTCGCCCGTGTCGACTTCTTCCTCACCGACGACGGGTTCGTCGTCAACGAGATCAACACGATGCCAGGCTTCACTCCGATCTCGATGTTCCCGAAGTGCTGGCAGGCGAGCGGCATGAGCTACCCCGAGCTCATCACCGAGCTCATCGAGGTCGCGCGCGCACACGCGGCCGCCCGCGAAGCGAGACTCGCTCACCGCTAGCTGCTGGGCGCTCCCCGCGAGCGGCTCGCCGCAGGGTGGGCAGGCTCGGGTGGGCCGGCTCGGGTGGGCCGGCTCTGGAGGGCCGGCTCTGGAGGGCCGGCTCTGGAGGGCCGGCTCGAGAGGGCCGGCTCGAACGGGATGGTCCGCTACGGGGATCCGAGGACGTCGTCTGCGCCGACGCAGCCGCCCGTCTCGGGCAGCTTCGCGACGGCGTCCGTGAGATCGATGAGCGCGTTCGTGCCGGATGCGACGTCGGAGTCGACGATGACCTCGACCGCAGGTGTACGCCCGTAGCTCGTGAACCGATAGGTCGGCGCCTGGCTGTCGTCGACGATCCAATCGATGTCGTTGATGCTCCGGCATTCTGCGGAGGTCGGCCCCGGGGTGGGCACCCCACAGCGCAGCAGCACGCCGGCCGGGGTTCCCCACGCGCCCGTGGCCTGGGCGTTCGTGAGCCGCAGCTCGAGCCCGTCGACCGTCGAGGGCAGGCGCACGGAGACTTCCGCGCACTCGGGCGCAGCCGCGTCCGGCGCGGGCTCCATGGGGACGCTCGCGCTGTTGCAGGCGGTGAGGAGCACGACGGATGCGGCGCTCGCGATCACGGCTGAGCCGATTCGCGAGAGAGAGCGGGAGGTTCGAGACATTTGCTCCCAGGCTATCGTGAACGGGTGCCTGCTCTCCCCGACGAAGCCACCCGCCCTCTTGCCCACGCGGCCCTCACGGTGGGCGAGTGCGGCGAGGCCGAGCTGCTGCGGCGCATCCTCGAGAGAGTCCCCTCGGCCGATGCCGCCGCGCTGGGGGCCGGCGACGATGCCGCCGTGCTCTCGACGCCGGACGGCCGGGTTGTCATCACGACCGACCTCATGGTCGAGGGTCCAGACTTCCGCCTCGCCTGGTCGTCGGCCCGTGACCTCGCACGGAAGGCCTGCGCGTCGAACCTCGCCGATGTGGCCGCGATGGGTGCAGCACCGACGGCCATCACCGTCGCACTCGCACTGCCGAGCGAGACGTCGGTCTCCTGGGTGGAGGAGCTCGCGGAGGGGTTCGCCGATGGCCTCGCCGCGATGGCCCCCGGTTGCGGCGTCATCGGTGGCGACCTCTCGACAAGTGGGCAGCTCACGATCGCGATCACGGCCTTCGGCGACCTGCGCGGGGGAGAGGCGGTGCTGCGATCCGGTGCCAGGCCGGGAGACGTCCTGGCGCTGAGCGGTCCCGCCGGGCGCAGCGGCGCCGGCCTCTCGCTCCTGTACTCGCTGGCCCGGGATACAGGAGGAGCCGCCCTCGCCGAGGGCATCGCAGCCCTGCGCTCGCGGGGTCCTGCCGTCGCCTCGGTGGTCGACTGGCATGTCGCGCCCACGATCGACGCCTCGCTCGGGCTCGCCGCCCGAGCGGCGGGGGCCACGGCCATGATGGACGTGTCAGATGGCCTCCTGCTCGACTCCACGCGACTGGCTCGGGCCAGCGGCGTGCAGCTGGAGATCACGACCTCGTCACTCGCATCCGATGTCGACGCTGTGGAGGCCGCACTCGCCGCCGCCATGCCAGGGCTGGCCGATGACGATCGGCGCGCGCGGGCCCTGGAACTCGTCGTGGTCGGTGGCGAGGACCACGGCCTGCTTGCGACCTTCCCGGCTGGTGCGGCGCTGCCGGACGGGTTCAGGGCGATCGGTGTCGCCCGCGCGCGGGTCGACGCGAGTGAGTCGTTCGTGCGTGTCGACGGATCGCCGAGAGACGCGCGGGGGTGGGACCCCTATGCCTGGGACTTCTCCTCGTCCGACTCCTCGACGGGGCTCGCCTCGTAGCTGTACACGATCGTCTCGCCGTAGGACTTGCGGCGCAGCGCCTCGAAGCTGTCCGGCACGAGCGGCTCGGGGGAGCGTGAACCGCGTTCGATCACGACGACGGCTTCGGGCGCGAGGTGCGGCAGGAGCGCGTCGAGCGCGTCCGTGAGCTCGGCTTCTCCGAGCTCGTATGGCGGGTCGATGAAGACGAGCTCGAAGAGCTGGCTCGGCGGCGTCCGCAGGAAGCTCGCCACCGAATTCAGAGCGACCCGCGAGGTCACGGTGCGGCGCCCCTGCTCGCGCGTCACTCGGGCGAGCAGCTCGGCGTTGGCTCGAAGCACAGTGGCGGCCGACTTCGACTGCTCGACCAGCACGGCGGTGGATGCGCCCCTGCTGAGCGCCTCGAACGCGAGGGCACCGGAACCTGCGTACAGGTCGAGCACGGCGACGCCGCCGAGGTCGAGCAGCGACTCGAGCGACGAGAACATCGCCTCGCGGACGCGGTCGCTCGTGGGTCGTGTGCCGCTCTTCGGGACGGCGAGCGAGTGGCCCCTGGCGGCTCCTGCGATGATGCGTGTCACGCTGCGATCGTAGCCGCGAGCGCGCAGCAGCATGCACAGCGGAGAGCGGCTGGCCGAACTTGTCGGGGGTGCGTGGAATGATGGGCACTTGAATTCGGAGGTGGCCATGGAATACGGCAACAGCGCGGAAACCGCGGCGGGGGCCCTGCCTGCTCAGGGAACTCCTTCTGCGGAGCAAGCCGCGCGGGCGCGGGCATCGAGCACGGCCGTCGCGCTGCAGCAGGGTGCGCGTCAGATCCGCGAGAGCGTGTCTTCGGTCATCTCAGGCAAGGACGAGCAGGTGCACCTCGCGGTCGTCGTGCTGCTCGCGGGCGGTCACCTGCTGGTTGAAGATGTGCCCGGGGTCGGCAAGACGGTGCTTGCGAAGACGCTGGCTGCTGCCATGGACTCGAGCGTGAGCCGCATCCAGTTCACGCCGGACCTCCTGCCCTCTGATGTCACCGGTGTGGCGATCTACGACCAGGTGGAGCGCCGGTTCGAGTTCCAGCAGGGCCCCGTGTTCGCGAACGTCGTCATCGGCGACGAGATCAACCGTGCTTCGCCGAAGACCCAGTCCGCGTTGCTGGAGTGCATGGAGGAGGGCCAGGTCACGGTCGACGGTGTCACGCACAAGCTCCCGGCTCCGTTCACGGTGTTCGCGACGCAGAACCCGTCGGAGATGGAAGGCACGTACGCGTTGCCTGAGGCCCAGCGCGACCGTTTCATGGCGCGCATGTCGATGGGGTACCCAGAGCGGGACGACGAGCTCGCGATGGTCGACCGCCGCGACTCGAGCGACCCTCTTGCCAGCGTGCGTGCCTCGCTGACTGCCACCGACGTGTCGAGCATGATCGAGCAGGCTTCGCGAATCTACGTCGCCCCGGCCATCAAGCAGTACATTGTCGACCTGGCGCGGGCGACGCGCGAGCACCCTGACGTGCGCGTGGGCGTGAGCCCGCGTGCGACCCTGCACCTCGTGCGCGCCTCGCGCGCCGCCGCGGCTGTCGCGGGGCGCGACTTCGTCGTGCCTGACGACGTCGCCAAGCTCGTCGGTCCGGTGTTCGCTCACCGGCTCGTGCTGAGCGCTCGCGGCTCGAGGGGCACAGCGGCCTCGGCGTCCGCCGCCCGCATCATCGATCAGATCTCGCAGCAGATCCCCGTCCCAACGAGCGCGGCGACCGCGTAGCGCGTGGCGACGAGGCGCATCGAGAGGCGGCTGAGGCCCACCAGCCGAGCCATCGGCCTGGTGGTGGTCGGCGTGCTGCTCGCCGCCGCGGCCGTGGTGTTCGGCCGAGGCGAGCTGCTCGCTCTCGGCGGCTTCCTCGTCGCGCTGCCGCTCTTCGCCTTCGTGCTGCGCCTCATCTGGCGCCCGCGCCTCGAAGCTGAGCGCACCATCTATCCGACGACCCTGGCGGTCGGCGACCGGATGCGCGTGGTCACGGAGGTGCGGAACGGCTCGTGGATCGCACTCGAGCCGAGCTCCTACCTCGACCTCCTGCCAGGGGCCGACCCCTCGAGCGTCGGCGGCGTGCTGCCCGCGATCGGCTCACGCCTCAACCGGAATGAGGACAAGCGGCGCCGCCGCGTTGCCTACGGGGTCGACTCCATGCGCCGTGGCGTCCACGAGGTCGGCCCGCTGTTCTTCGACAACATCGATGGCCTCGGGCTGACGAGGCGAGTCCTCAAGATCGGCGACGCAGTCGAGGTCGAGGTCTGGCCTCGTGTCGTCGAGCTCCCTGCGATGTCGGTTCCGAGCGGCAAGAGCGGCGGAGAGGTTGAGGCTGGCGTCGCGCAGTCGGGCGACTCCGACGACGTGCTCACTCGCGACTACCGACGGGGTGACCCGCTGCGGCGCATCCACTGGCGGGCGACGGCGCACGCCGGGGAGCTGCGCGTCCGTCAGGAAGAGCACCACGCGGAGGACACCTCGGTGGTGATCCTCGACGCGAGCGCGGCGCCTGCGGGGGAGGAGCCGAAGGCGCCGATGACGCTCATCGACCTCATGAACGAGCAGGCCGCGCCGGCGAGCGCCGTGGATGCGGAGTTCGAGCTCGCGGTCTCGCTGGCCGCATCCGTGCTCGCGCGCTTCCACCGCTTCGGCTACGAGACGGAGCTGTTCGAGACGCACGCCGATGTCGAGGGCGACACGGAGAGCACTCGCACCCCGTCCGAGGAGGCCCTGGAAGGCGTCATGCGTCGACTCATGCTGACGCAGCCGCACTCGTCGGACGCCGAGCGGCGAGAAGCCTGCGCGGAGGTGGTCGACGACATCTCCCGCGTCGCGCGCACGCCCGTCGTCTACGTGCACCGGCATCTCGCCGGAGAGGGCCTGGCAGCCATCCGCTCGCTCTCGACGTTCGCGTCGCCCGCACTCGCGCTCATCGTCGCCGCGAAGCCTGTCCCGCCGGCCACCCTGAAGGCGTTCACCGGAGCCGGCTGGAACGTCGCCGTCTACTCACCCGCCCGAGCCAAGCCCTTCACGCCGGTGCTCGAGCTGGAGGCCACCGCATGAGCTCGAAAGCGACGACCACGGCGCAGATGCGTCGACGACAAGGCTGGAAGGGGACCCCGGGCGCCAACGGCTCGTGGGTCGTCACAGTCTCCCTCGCTGTGCTGATCTTCAGCGCGACCAGCCTCCTCTGGCCGATCTTCGACACGAACAGATGGTCGGCACAGGCCATCGTCCTCGTCACGATCATGCTCGGTGCCGCAGCCCTCGTCCGCACCTTCACCGGTTCGCAATTGTGGTCGCTCGTCGCCTCGGTCGTCGGCGGGGCCGTCGTGCTCGTCGGCTTCACCGGGCGGGGGTCGCCGCGCGCGACGGTCGAGGGATGGGGTGTCCTTGCAGAGCAGCTCGTCGAGCAGCTGCGCTCCGACGCTGCCCCGCTGCGCGAGACCGAGGCCATGACGATGCTCGTCCTCATCGGCGTCGCCGTCATCGTGGTGCTCTGCGATTTCTTCGTCTTCGGCATCAGGGGGCGCTCGCTCGCGACGCTGCCGCTGCTCGCCTTCCCGCTCATCCCCATGGCACTTGGCATCGACGCCTTCGACGGGTGGTCCTACGTCTTCGCTGCCCTGGCGCTCGCGGTGTTCCTGTATGCCGTGTCCGGTTGGCACCAGCGGGTCCACGACGAAGAGCTCTCTTACCAGGGCTTCCTGGTCGACAGCCGAGGCGTGTCCGGGCTCGGCGGTGCGCTCGCGGTGACGGCGGTCTCGCTCGTCGCGGTGCTCGTCGCCTCGACGGTCGTGCCAGCGCCGACCGGCATCGATGCCATCCGGCAGACCTCGACGTCGGGTCTGTCGACGAACCGTGCGAATCCGATCATCGACCTCGGCGAGGATCTCCGCCGCAACAACCCGGTCGAGGTGCTCAGGTACGCGACGACGACGGATCAGGGGTCGCTCCCGTACCTGACCTTGCAGACGCTCAGCGATCTGAGCGGGAATGACGATTGGATGCCGGGCGCCTTCGACGGGAACCTGCCAGTCGGCGGCGGCGACCTGCCCCTGCCTGCGGGGGTGACGGCCGGAGCGCAGTCGAGCGAGTTCACGACTCGCATCGTGCTCAACGACGGCGTGAGCTCATTCCTCCCGCGCCCTGGCTTCGCGGCCAACATCATCGACCTGCAGGGGGAGTTCCTCCTCGAGGAGCAGACCGGCGACGTGCGCAGCGCCGACGACGAGGCCCTCGCCCAGAACTACGAGATCCAGACGGTCGTGCCGACGCCGAGCTTCGAGGTCATCTCCCAGCTCGACGTCGAGGTCCCGCCGGAGCTCGAGCCGCTCACGCAGGTGCCTGAAGGCCCGAGCACCGACCGCATCCGGGAGGTCCTCGCCGGGATCGTCGACGAGAGCGCCCCTGCTGGAACGCAGGCGCTGCAGCTCCAGGCGTTCTTCGCGGACGGGTTCGCCTACTCGGAGACCGCGCCGGTCCAGCAGGGGTACGACGGCACGAGCCTCGACGTCATCGCCGAGTTCCTGGACGCGCGCGCCGGCTACTGCGTGCACTATGCGTCCTCGATGGCCGTCATGGCGCGCATGCTCGGCATCCCCTCGCGAATCGGAGTCGGCTTCACACCGGGCTCTGCCGGTGAGCTGAATGCCGAAGGGCAGCCCGTCTACACCGTCACGAGCGACCAGCTCCACGCGTGGGCGGAGCTGTACCTCCCCGGCCACGGCTGGGTCATGTTCGAGACCACCCCCGCCGGTGCGCTCGGCAACCTCGTCGCCCCGGGCCCCGGAGAGACGACGGCGCCGACCGCCGACGCCTCCGAGACGCCCGCACCATCTCCGACGACGGCCGAGACCGAGAGCACAGAGGCCCCGACCGTGCCGCCGGAGACCGAGACCCCCACGCCGACCCCGACCGAGGGGGCGGAAAGCGCTGGGGAGCAGGACGGCGAAGACGCAGGTATCGACCTCGGCGCCGTGCTCGTCACGCTCGCGGTGGTCGCCGGAGTCCTTGCACTCGTCGCGCTCCTCCTCATCCCAGCCTTCCTTCGTGGTGCCAGACGTCGCGCGCGCAGGACGGCGGTGCTGACGGGGAATCCGCCGCAGCAGCCGCGCCCTGGGAACGCCGCCTGGCAGGAGGTCTCGGAGAGCGCCGTCGACTACGGAGTGCTGCTCGCGGCCGGACTCACGCCCGAAGCAGTCGTGGACGCCATCGCGGGTGCCATCGAGCCCTCGGACGAGCGGGCGGGCACAGCGTCGACCGACGCCGGGATCACCGCCGAGCGGGCAAGCGAGGCTCGGGCAGCGCTCGAACGCATCCGGGTGGAGCACGAGCACGCCGCGTTCTCCGACCCGGACACCGCGCAGCTGCCAACCGGCGAGGAACGAGCGGCGCTCTGGAATGATGTCCTCGTGGTCCGTTCCGCGCTCCGATCCGCGTCCCCTCCCGCTGTGCGCCGCCGGGCGGTGCTCGCGCCAGCGTCCCTGTCAGGAAGGCGCTGATGGACGGTTTCGGCCTCGAGACGCCGCTCGAGGACGTCCTCGGGAAGCGTGACGCGCAGCAGATCAAGAAGCAGCTCGACGTGACGACGGTCGCGGGGATGCTCGAGCACTACCCGCGGCGCTACGCACGTCGTGGCGAGATGACGGCCATCGAATCGCTGCCGCTCGGCGACCACGTCACGCTCGTCGCCCGCGTGCTCCGGGTCAGCGATCGGCAGATGCGGGCGCGACGCGGCTCCATCCTCGAGGTCGAGATCACCGATGAGAAGGGCATCGTCTCGCTGACGTTCTTCAATCAGAGCTGGCGGGCGAAGCAGCTGCAGCCCGGCGTGACGGGCATCTTCTCCGGGAAGGCCTCCGCGTACCGCGGGGCGATCCAGCTCGCGCATCCCGAGTACGAGCTCTTCGAGAACGCACCGCTCGAAGCCCTCTCGGAGCGACGCGACCAGTGGCTCAAGGAACCCATCCCGATCTACCCCGCGACCGCCAGCCTGCCCACCTGGAAGGTCGCTGCCGCCGTTCAGGCTGTGCTGGAGGCTGTGCCCTTCCTGCGCGATCCCGTGCCGGTCGAGACGCGCGCCATGTTCGGGATGTACAGCTATGACGAGGCCATGCGAGCCATCCACCAACCCGAGACGTTCAAGCTGCTCGAGCGCGCGCGTGAGTCGCTCCGCTTCACCGAGGCCTATGTGCTGCAGGCGGCATTGCTGCAGCGCCGCGCCATCTCCGAGCTCATCGCCGCCAGGGCCAGGACCGACGACGTCGGGCCCATGCTCGCGGCGTTCGATCGGCTCGTGCCGTTCGAGCTCACACCAGACCAGAAGACGGTCGGGCGCCAGATCGCGAAGGACCTCGCGCGGGGCGTGCCGATGCATCGCCTCGTCCAGGGCGAGGTCGGGTCCGGCAAGACGCTCGTCGCGCTGCGAGCGATGCTGCAGGTCGCCGACGCTGGCGGCCAGTCGGCCATGCTCGCGCCGACGGAGGTGCTCGCTTCCCAGCACTACCGCTCGATCGTCGACTCGCTCGGTCCGGAACTGGCGGAGCAGCTCAAGCCCACGCTCATCACGGGCAGCATGCCGAAGGCCGAGCGGAAGCGCGCCGTCCTCCGCGTCGTCGCCGGCGAGGCGAAGATCATCGTCGGCACCCACGCGCTCCTGAGCGACGACGTCATGTTCGACGACCTCGGCCTCGTCATCGTCGACGAGCAGCACCGCTTCGGCGTCGAGCAACGAGAATCCCTGCGCGCCAAGGGCGCCCAGCCGCCGCACCTGCTTGTCCTCACCGCCACGCCCATCCCTCGCACGGTCGCCATGACGGTGTTCGGCGACCTCGACATCTCGAGCATCGTGACGATGCCGAAGGGGCGTCAGAAGATCGAGACGTTCGTCGTCCCGACGCGGGAGCAGCCGCGCTGGCTTGAACGCGCCTGGCAGCGCGTGGCGGAGGAGGTCGACCGGGGCAGGCAGGCGTTCGTCGTGTGCCCAGCCATCGAGCCGTCCGAGCCTGTGGAACCGGCCGAGGGCGAGGAACCGCAACAGCCCATCTCGGCCGTCATGGAACTCGCCCCGACGCTCGCCGTGCATCCGCTCTTCGCGGGCAAGCGCGTCGCCGCCGTGCACGGGGCGATGCCGAGCGACGAGAAGGACGCAGCCATGCGGGCCTTCGCGGACGGCAAGATCGACGTGCTCGTCGCCACGACCGTCATCGAGGTCGGCGTCAACGTGCCGAACGCCTCGGTCATGATCGTGATGGACGCTGACCGCTTCGGCGTCTCGCAACTGCACCAGCTGCGCGGCCGCGTGGGTCGAGGAGAGCACCCTGGGCTGTGCCTGCTCGTGACGAACGCCGAGGAGGAGACCACGGCTCGCGAGCGCATCAACGCGGTGGCAGAGACGCTTGACGGGTTCGAACTCGCCGAACGCGACCTCGAGCTGCGCCGTGAGGGCGATGTGCTCGGTACGGCGCAGTCCGGCGGGCGCACCTCACTGAAGCTGCTTCGGGTCATCGAGGACACCGACCTGATCCGCTCGGCGAGGGACGAGGCGGCGCTGCTCGTCAACGACGACTGGAGCCTGAAGCGCTGGCCGGACCTCACCGCGGCGATCGGGAGGCACAGCTTCGAGGAGAGGGAGTTCCTCGGGAAGTCCTGACTCGCCCTCGCTTGCGCTCGGCGGGGCCTTCGCCGTTCCGGAGCTTCAGCTTGGGGTCGCCCTCTGGCCTCTGGCCTACGATGGTCGCGTGACCTCTTCCTCCTCCGCACACGCGCTCCGGATCGCCTCCCGCCTCATGCTGGCCGCGATGCTGGCGTTCCTGGCACTCGCGCTCGGCCTCGGCTCGCAGTTCGCATCGGCGCACGACCAGCTGGTCGACTCGAGTCCGTCAGCTGACGAGCAGGTGGATGTCGCCCCGGAGAGCGCGACACTGACCTTCTCGGCGGAGGTGCAGGCTGAGGGCACACTCGGACCGCAGTTGGAGCTGTTCGCGGTGAGCGCCGTCGAGGAGACTGCAGTCGGGTTCGCGTCGCCCGCGACGGTCGATGGCACGGTCGTCACCCAGCCCCTCCCTGAGCTCGCGGCCGGCGACTACTCGCTGAACTGGCAGGTCGTCTCCTCAGACGGGCACCCGATCTCCGGGACGATCCCCTTCACGGTCGCGGTCGGAGTCGCTGCGCCGGAAGACGCGCAGCCTTCGGCGACGACCTCGGGCGGTTTCGGCGCAGCCGAGAACACGCAGGGGTCGACGCTCACGAACAACGATGCAGGCGCCACGGGCGAGACCGAGCAGTCCAGCACGTCGGCGCCCCAGGACTCCGGCATCCCGCCGTGGGCATGGGTGCTGATGGGGCTCGCCGGTGTCGCAGTCGTGCTCGTCTCCTTCGTCGTGTTCCGCCGTAAGGCCGCCGATCTCGAGGCGAGCCGCAAGCCGCAGACGGACGAGCCGAAGGCCGACGGGGTCGACGACACGCCCAACGGGCTCTGACGAAGGCTGCTCGCTCCTCTCGCCGTCCCCGCGCGAGCTCCTTCCATCGCGCCCGGATGAGCTGATCATGCGCGCGATGCGCAGGTAGCGCCCCGTAGTCTTGTCGGCATGAGCAGAATCGCTGTCGTTCCCGGTTCGTTCGATCCGGTGACCCTTGGCCACCTCGATGTCATCCAGCGCGCCGCCACGGTCTTCGAGGAAGTGCACGTCGTCGTCGTCCACAACCCGGACAAGCACGCGCTCCTGCCCATCTCTCGGCGTGTGGAGCTCATCGAGCAGGCGGTGTCGGCGACCGGCATCCGCGGCAACGTGCGTGTCGCCTCGTGGAGTGTCGGCCTCCTTGTCGACTATTGCACCGATGTCGGAGCGAAGGTCATCGTCAAGGGCATCCGCTCGCAGGCAGATGTGACGTACGAGACGCCCATGGCGATCGTGAACCGCAACCTCGCCCGCGTCGAGACCATGTTCATGCTGCCTGACCCGAGCCACGCGCACGTCTCGAGCTCCCTGGTGCGCCAGGTCGCGTCGCTTGGTGGCGACGTCTCCCCGTATGTGCCGCGGGTTGTCTACGAGTACCTGCAAGGCGACACAGACACGTCCATCGAGTAGGGGCTCGGGATGCACAGTGAACCGAGGGCGTACAATCTCCCGGTGACTTCCTCTCCGTACCTCGTGAACATCGCGACCATCGTGGGCAAGGCCGGCACGATGCGCACGCTCGAGCTCGACTTCGATGCGCCTGAGCGCATCGGCGAGGGGCTCGGCTACATCGAGAAGGGCACGCCGATCGAACTCGACGTCCGTCTCGAGGTGCTTGTCGACGGAATTCTGGCGACCGTCAGCCTGGCATCGCGGATGAGCGGTGAGTGCAGCAGGTGCTTGACCCCGTTGGACGAGTCGCTTCAGGTCGATTTCGCAGAGCTTTTCGCGTATGCTCGCGACGAAGCCCTCGAGTACGAGGTTCACGACGACACTGTCGACCTTGAACCGCCCGTTCGCGATGCGGTAGTGCTAGCACTGCCATTCCAGCCGGTTTGTCGGCCGGACTGCCTCGGCCTAGATCCCGAAACCGGCGAGAAGCTGGTGGAGCCGCTCGAAGAGCAGGCGCCCGCGGTTGACCCGCGTTGGGCAGCGTTGGCAGAGTTTGGCGCTTCAACAGAAGCAGCCGAGGAACCAGCAACGGGTTCTGAGGAAGCCGCGGATCCTCGTGAGACAGATTCTCGTGAGAATGTGCGCAACCATGATTACAAGGGGGAGCCGGGCCAGAATTGAGCCCGCCTCCCTGCACGATGAAAGATGAAAGGTAGACGCCGATGGCTCTCCCCAAGCGCAAGATGAGCCGCTCGAACACGCGTTCGCGTCGTTCGCAGTGGAAGGCCTCTGTGCCGACCCTCGTCAAGACCGTTGAGAACGGCAAGGTCACCTACAGCCTCCCGCACCGCGCGAAGGTTGTCGAGGACGCAGCCGGCACTCCGCTGTTCTTCGAGTACAAGGGCCGCAAGGTCGCAGACGTCTGATCCTCGCGTCATGCACGACGTGAAGATCATCGACCCCGACGCCGCACCGTCAGCTCAGCTGGCAGGCGGCCTCGGGGTCGACTTCGTTCCCGCACTCCTCGAACTCGCGCTGACCCACAGGTCGTATGCGGTCGAGAACGGCGGTATTCCCGATAATCAGCGCCTCGAGTTCCTCGGCGATTCGATTCTCGGTCAGGCCGTGACGGTCATGCTCTACCGCACGTACCCCGACTACACGGAGGGGCAGCTGTCGCGTCTGCGCGCGTCCCTCGTGTCCACGGTTGCGCTTGCTGAGATCGCGCGCGGTATCGGCCTCGGCGCCTACCTGCATCTGGGTCGTGGCGAGCATCTGACTGGTGGCAACAACAAGGACTCGGTGCTGGCCGACACGATGGAGGCTGTCATCGGGGCCGCGTACCTGTCCGCCGGCGGTGATGTGGCGACCGAACTGATCCTTCGCCTGGTCGAGCCGAAGCTCGCCGTCGTCTGGCGTCTCGGAGCTGAGCAGGACCCGAAGACTGCGCTGCAGGAGCTTGCCGACACTCGTGGCGCGGAGCCGCCGAGGTACGAGGTGGAGGGCTCCGGGCTCGAGCACGACCGCAGCTTCACCGCCACGGTGACGGTGCTGAAGAAGAAGCGCATCCTCGCGCAGGCACAGGGCGTCGGTACGAGCAAGAAGCAGGCCGAGGTGGCTGGTGCGCTTGCGGCCTGGCGTCAGCTGAGTGAGGGCGGCGACGGCGCCCCAGTGGTCTCCTAGCCGTGCCTGAGCTGCCTGAAGTCGAGGTTGTTCGCCTCGGCCTCGCACCCGCGGTGACGGGGGCGACGGTGTCTGCGGTCGACGTGCTCGACGAGCGCTCGCTGCGCCGGCATCCCGGAGACTCGACCGATTTCGTCGGCATGCTCGAGGGCGCGAGATTCTCCAGCGTCTCACGGCGCGGCAAGTACCTGTGGCTTCCGATCGAGGGCCGTGATGAGGCGCTCACGGCGCACCTCGGCATGAGCGGGCAGATGCTGCTGCGCACGTCGGATGCACCTGACGACCGGCACCTGCGGGCACGTATCCGCGTTGATGGTCCGGCCGGCGACCTCGTGGTCGCGTTCGCGGACCAGCGGGTGTTCGGTTCGCTCGCGATCGACCGGCTCGTGGCGACCGTGGACGTTGCGGGGGAGCACGTGCCGTCGCAGGTTGCGCACATCGCCCGCGACCCGCTCGACCCGAACTTCGACGATGACGCGTGGGCTGCCGCGCTGCTGCGGCGCAGGACTGGCGTGAAGTCGGCGCTGCTCGACCAGACGCTCATCTCGGGCATCGGCAACATCTACGCCGACGAGGCACTCTGGCGCGCCCGGCTGCACTACGGTCGCAACACTGCTGGACTGTCCCCGTCGAAGGCGAGGGAGCTGCTGCAGCACGTGCGTGAGGTGTTCGCGAAGGCGCTTGCCGAGGGTGGCACGTCGTTCGACGCGCAGTACGTGAACGTGAACGGGCAGGCCGGCTACTTCGCTCATTCGCTTAATGTGTACGGCCGGCAGGGGAAGCCGTGCCCGAGGTGCGGGCGGCCGATCGTGCGCGAGAAGTTCCAGAACCGAGGCTCGCACTTCTGCGAGAAGTGCCAGCGCGAGCGCTGAGCGACCATCCGCCGCTGTCGGGCCGGGCGGTGGGAGACGCCGCTGAAGCACGGGCTGGACTCAGCCCATCGGAGCGTTGAGGCCCGCGGCCCAGTCGCGAATCGCCTGACGCTCTGACTCGGTGCAGACGTAACCGGTTCCCTGGCTCTCTCCTGCGTTGGTCAGTGACCACCGGTCGTAGGACGTGAGCGCGAAGCAGTCCGCCATGACCTCCTTGCTGCCTTGGAAGAGGCCCTGCGCGAGGAGGTCGTTGTAGGCCCCGACATAGTCCTCGGCGCCCTGGTCGTCAGCCCGCTGGTAGACGTGCGCGAGCTCGTGGGTCACGAGCATCTCGTTCATCCACACGCTGCCCACTTCGTTCTCCGGCAGCAGGTGCACGGTGAGGGGGTCCGCTGCCCGGACGCAGCCGATGTTCTCTGTCCCTGGCGCCGCCTGCCCGGTGCATGCCGTGGCCGCATCGTATTGGACGTCGATGAAGCCGTTTCCTGCCACATCGACGATGCCCTCCGTCAGTGTTCCTGACGCATTCGCGCGGCGTGCTTCGGCAGCGGTGAAGCTCTGCTCCAGCGACGCGCGCAGCGCGGCGGCCCGCTCGGCGATCGGCGTGGCCTCGAAGATGCCGATGGTCGGATCAGCGGCTCGTTGCTCGTCCAAGCGGAACGTGCGCAGGTCGGCGACCAGTGGTGCGACGGGATTGCCCTCGAGCTGCGCCGCGAGTTCGTTGATCGTCGGCTGATCTGCTCGAAAGAGCGCGATCTGCGCTGCCGCGAGTGGGTCCGACGGTGTCGCAGCCGTCGTCTCAGAGGCCAGAGGGTTGCTCGTTCCGGAAGCCTGGGGCGGCGCAGCCTCTTGGTCGTCGAGAGCCTCCGATGGTGTCAGGGCTGCTGCGACCCCCAGGATCGCAACCAGAACGGCGACGGCGAGCCCCGCCACAACGAGGCAGCCGCATCCGGCCAGCCACCCTCCGATCCCTCTGCGACGTTGGCGTGCAGGCGGTGGGGGAGCCGTGGTCCCGGGTCGGATGGCACGTTCCGCCCGGGGCGCGCTGCGGAGCGGCGCGGGCTGCGCCGAGAGCGTCGGATTGACTCCTCTGATCCAGCGGATGAGCTCGGGGGATGATGCTGGGTTCGCTGCGATCAGCCCGTGCAGGTCCCACCGACGAGCGGCGAGATCCGAGAGGACATGCGGTGGCGTGCGCGGGTCTCTGGCTGCCGCGTGCTCTCGGTCTACTGGCCCCGGATGCAGAGGATTCCCCCAGTTCCTTCCGCGTGAGCGGCGGCCACGGCCGAAGGGGCGACATGGCGAACGAGACGCATCACAGGCTGAGCACGAACACCGTGATGGCGGTCACGGTGACGACGATGAGGAGACCGGCCCCGCAGCCGATCGCCAGGATAGGACCGTAGCCGAGACGCGAGGCCCGCGCGCCAGCGTGCTGAGCCGCGGCGACGAACTCGGGCCCGCCGCTCAAATGGAACGAGTGCGCTGCACCGGCCACGTTGACGCCGCGTCTCACGTCGATGCCTACCCCGAACCGCGGCTTGTCCAGGATCTCCGCCACTGTTCCGGCAGCACCTAGCTGGATGCCCCTGTCCACGGCACGCGGATCCGCGAGCAGCGGATAGCTCCGACCGCGAACCACGAGCGTGATCCGCTGCGCGGCGGATCTCACCACCACCTCGTGCGCGGGCACGCTGAAGTACTGCGTCCATCCCGTCGGCGATGCAACCCACAGCGTCACCGCACCGTCGCTCACCTCGGCGCGAGCGGGGAGATAGCCGCCGGCGGCGTTGTCGCCCAGCGCACCAGTGAACACCGCGTATGGCTGTTGGTGAGGTGTGCTCATGATCGGTCCACAGTACGACAAGTGCGGTCGGGGCGTCTCATCGTGAATCGACAGCGAACCGCTGAAAGGCCCGCTAGCGTGGCCGCCCCGACGGATCAAGGGTTTCCGCGTCTTTCTCTTTCTGCGCATGAGCTCTTCTGAGAAGAACTGTCACGCACTTGAGAAGAATTGTCGGCGTGCTTGTCCTTGCTGGCGACCCGATGGCGCAAGGCACAGAAATGGCGCACAAAACGCTCATGGTTGCCGCAAAACGTGTCAGCGCTCCCACCGGCGACGAATTGCGGTCTTTCCGTGCAATTAGCCTGAACTCACCCGTTCCCCCGGAGGAGTTACGTGCACGAAGAGAGTCGCTCTCATTCCACAGCCAACCGTGTTGCCCGCGAAGTTGCTCTTGCAGGGGATGAGGCTGTGGCCTGGCTGGCCGAGCTTGACTGGAGCGTCACGCCCCACAGCTCGCGGCTGCAGATCTTCGCGGACCTCATCCGAACCGAGGCGTTCGCGATCGGTCGAATCTGGCATACGCCAGCGTCGATGTCGTTCCTGCGGCAGAACGACTACAGCGATGGACTCATCCATTCCGTGCTGGGTATCGAAGGCACACACGCGCTGGTGAGTGGCACAGAGCAGCTCGCTCTCAATCCGGGGCAATTGCATCTCCAATCGCTCGACGAGCCCCTGGCGATCAGTGCTCAGCAGCCGGTCGCCCGCTTGTTCTTCGTGGCCAGCTGGGAGAGCCTCCATAGTCCGGGGACTTTGACCGAACTGCCACGCGGAGGACTCTTCGGCGGTCAGAGCGCGTTCCGAGAGGTGTTCACCAGTGCGGCGCATGCGGCACTCAATTCGGTCGCCTCTGTTGAGGGGCCAGCGTTCGCTGGTGTGCGAAATGGGCTTCAACACCTGTTCGCCAGCATGCTGGCCCACGATGCCGCTGGCTCGGCGAGACCGTCCTGTTCTGCGAGAGGCGCGAGCCGAGACAGGCGCGCGAGGGAGTCGCAGTCCACCTCACTGCTCCGGCGTGCGTCCAAGGTGATCGAGCAGCAGGCCGGCGACGTCAGCTTCGACGTGACCAAGCTCGCTCGCAGCCTCGGGGTCTCCGCAGCGAGTCTGTACCGGTCATATGAAGAAGCCAATACGACACCGGCGTCGCAGCTTCGGCAGGTTCGTGCTCGGCGGGCCCGAACGCTCCTCAATGAGGACTCGGGTGCTGGGGTGTCAGATACGCAGAATCTGAAGCTCGTGGCAGAGCAGGCTGGCTTCGGGTCCGTGCGCGCGATGCGCCGAGCGCTCCTCGGCAACAGCGACTCGCAGAGTTCGGGTGCCGATGGCCCGGTCGCGGGATTCTGATGCGGCGCGAGGTGAAGTGGAATTCGGCGTGCGTGTCGCATGAATCCTCGTGTGCGTGAAGGAAAGGCGACGTTCGTTTCTCAGCCGGGATGCCAGTTTCTCTCAATGCGCACGTGCCAGAGAGATGCCTGGATAGCTTCTTTGTGAGGCCGCAGTTCGTGCGGAGCAGGTTCGATGGCAAGGGGAATGGGTGACGTTGCTTTCACTCGAAGACACTCCATCTGACAGTGCAGAGAACCCTCGCGCGCCATATGCATCGGAGCGTCGAGTGATCGCTGCTGGGACTACTTGGTCCATTCCGATGGCCAAGTCGTATGGTCCGCGCGGCCTCGAATCACACACAGAGAAAGAGAAGACATTGACGCAGACCATTCCTGACGCCCAAGACGCAGCAAGCGTGACGAGCCGGCGCACGGTTCTCCAGACAACGGCCTGGGCCGCGCCGATCATCGCCTTGACGGCGGCAACCCCGGCCTTCGCAGCATCGCCGCCGCGCGCCTTCGCGATCGAGTCCGCGTTCGGCATCGGCTGGTACCCGACCACCCAGGGGCAGACGACCAACGGTGCGCTGCAGTTCGACGCCAAGGCGCCGGGTCAGTACCTGCGCGTCACGGGCACTCAAGCCGGGGACGTGCTCTCGAACATCTACGTCGATGTCCTCATCTCCTCCGGGTGGCCCGCACCGACCTTCACGCCGATCCCGGGATCGAACACGGCGTGGTCGACCCTCGCCAACACCGGGACGACCCTCGTGGTGAGCGGCGTCACCTACCGCGTCTATCGGACGACCTACACCGGTACCGTGACGGCCACGGCACCGACGACGAACATCCCGGTCGACTTCTACTTCCGGTCCTCCGGGCCGTACTACGCGAACCAGACCGGGCAGACGCGTCGATATGTGACGGTGAACTCGACTCCGGTCTCGCTGATCAGGACCCCGGCCGCGATCAACAACACCAACGTCACCACCTACCCGACGCCGTAGCGCCCGTGCGCCTGCGCCGGTCGAGCGATCTCGGGCTCGGCGCAGTGTGTGAGGGTCTCCGTGGAAGGGCCGAAACCCGCTAGGTTTCGGTCCTTCGTGGGGTCCGGGGCACGGCGTGCGTACGTCCGGGGCCGAACCTCCGCGACCGTGCTGAGTGCGAATGTGCTGAGTGCGACCGTGCTGAGTGCGGCGGTGACGAATCGCGTCGTTCTGCGACGAAAACGTGCCATCTCGCGTCATTCTGTGTTCTGCCGTCTTTCTCACGGGATTGCACGGCAAGCTGGTCACCAGCCGGTCGGGTGGTGCGTTCTGGGAATCGACGCAGACCCGAGATCTCGGGGGAGATCTACGCAGAGCGTTCCGTGCTTCGGCCCCCGTGGATACGCAGACCCCCTCTGCTGCCACGGGGGCCATTTCCGTCTCCCCGCGAGGGCATCTGGAGCCAGGCGCGGGCGACGCGCAGCACGACAAGCCGGAGGCATCGCCGTGACCTCGGTCGGCCCCGTCGAACAATACCGATCGAGTCAGCCAGTGTCTGGCCGGGAAAGGCGAACTGAATCGATGGATCTCGCGGCACGCGTGTACTACGACTCCGAGCGAGGCTGGAGTCGATTCCCCGGCTACCGGACTCAACGGTTCCGGGTGAATGGTGAGCTTCCGTCATCGCTCGATGCGGTGTTGAAGGCTGGTATCGAACTCACGGCAGAATCCGGCTCAGCCGTGGTGGATGCGGCACTGCTGCGGTTCGATCGATACGTCGTCATGCACGGGAGGAGCTCGCCGGTCACCCTGACCTGGAGGCGTGAGCGCACGTCCGCGCAGACGCGCGGCCTCGTCGTGCTGCTTCGGGCTGGCGCTCTCCGGATCTCGTCGCACCAGCAGAGCCTGACGCTTGGCGCGTCAGAGGTAGCCATCGTTCCGCCGGGAACGGGGGCCGTTGTGCTCCGTGCCACTGAGCCGGTGGATCTCGTGTTCCTCTCGTTCGATGCGGAGGAGGTCCTGCCGTTGCGGATGCGCTGGCACCGGTCCGACGGGGGCGTCGTGCGCGCGAGCATCCACGCGCTCCTCGAGGCTGCTGCGACTGCGCCACAGACCTCAGATCCGCAAGCGGCGGCCGCGTTGCGATCGTTGCTGCGTGCTGCGGCCAAGGCCATACTCGTCCAGGTCACGCCCGTGTCGGATGCTCGGGACGCGGAAACGTTGGACCTCGTGCGGCTCATCATCGAGAATCGATTCCAGATCGCCGGGTTCGCGGTCGACGATATCGTCAGGGAGGTCAAGCTCTCGCGACGAGTCCTCGAGCGGCGACTGGCAGGTATGGGGACGACCCCGGCGATGATGCTCCGCTCGCGCAGGGTCGAGCAGGCCCAGTCGCTCATGCGTTCGGAGCCGGGCCTGACCGCGCGCGAAGTCGCGCTGCGCAGCGGGTTCTCCTCGCCGAGCACGATGAGGCGCGCGCTGCTGGCTGCGGCTGCGAATGCCCCCGCTGAGGCGACATCGCTCGAGCGCTGACCGCTGATGTGGTGAGTACCTCGTCGAGGCTGCCTGGCGTCTCAGCTGGATCGCGAGTCTCCGCGTGCGGCCTAGCCGCGCCCGAGTGCCTGGTCGACGCCCTTGTTCGCGAGCATGTCGGCGCGCTCGTTGCCGACGTCACCGGAGTGGCCCTTCACCCAGCGCCACTCGATCGTGTGACCGCTGTCCTCGACAAGCGCGTCGAGCTCCTTCCAGAGCTCCGCATTCTTGACGGGCTGCTTCGAGGCCGTCTTCCACCCCTTGGCCTTCCACCCCTTTATCCACTCCGTGATGCCCTTGCGCACGTACTGGCTGTCCAGGTAGAGCGCGACGGTGCACGGCTTCTTGAGTGCGCTGAGCCCCTCGATGACGGCCTTGAGCTCCATGCGGTTGTTCGTCGTGTTGAGTTCACCGCCGAACAGCTCCCGTTCGTGGTCGCCCGACTTCAGCCAGACGCCCCAGCCGCCCGGGCCGGGGTTGCCCTTGCAGGCGCCATCCGTGTACATCACAACTTCGCTCACGTGCGTCCCTCATCTCCGTCGCCGACCACGCAAGAGTAGTCGCGGGAGTGCTTCGACGCAGACTCAGCGCACGCGGCGCACGAGTACGACGCTGTCCTCGAGCGTTCCGTGCGCACCGTCTGGAGCGGTGACCTCGCGCGTGCGCGATTCGGCGAGCACCGTCTCCCACTCGCCTGAGGGAAGCGCAAGGTCGGCCACTTCGCGCTCTGGCTGCACGAACAGGTGCGCGGGATGCTCCGAGTTGTCCACCCACGAGGGTGGCCCGGCGTGCGCGACGGTCAGGAGGTGTCCGCCCGGGGCGAGCTTGAGCGCGGCTTCGCGGATGATCTGCGTGCGAGACAGGTGCACGGGCGATTGGAAGAAGCTCGCCGTGACGAGGTCGAGTGGCTCGCTCGGGTGCCACGCCTCGAGGTCGCCCGCCACAAACTCGAGCTCAGGTCCGTCGATGCCTGCAGCCAAGGCTGCCGCGCGAGCGCGCTCGATGGCGACCGTCGAGATGTCGATGCCCGTGACCCGCCAGCCCTGCTGTGCAAGCCAGATCGCGTCGCCGCCCTCACCGCATCCGAGGTCCAGGGCGCGTCCTGGGGGCAGCGCGCCTGCGACGCTCGCCAGGTTCGCGTTCACGCGACCGGACCAGACCGCGGGCTTCGCCGAGTACAGCTCTTCCCAGAATTCGGTGGGGGCCTTCGGCTGATCGACGGTCGCGGCAGAGGTCGCGCTCGAAGCAGCGGAGGCGGCGGATGCGCGGTGGTGGTGCGAGGTCATGCGCTCAGCATGCGTACCAACTCGCGCATCCGCAACCGTGCTTGCGGAAACCGCAAACGCGGGCGCGCGTCCAACTTGCGGGACGATCCGGCCGGCGGATGCGCGATGCTGGCCGTCCGCGTGCGTCTCATCACGCAAGTTGGTCGGCGTGCTCGCTACAGTCGCTTCTGCCAGCCGCCCTCCGGCGCCAGGGGAGTGAACCCCAGCGCCTCGTTGACGCGGAGCATGTGCGCGTTCTCCTCGGCGTTCCAGGTGAAGACGCCCGTGCATTCCGGGTAGCGCTCGGCCAGCTGGAGGAGGTTCGCGGCCTTCACGAGCATCCCGAGGCGCTTGCCTCGGTGAGCCTCGGTGACAAGCGTGTTGTCCTGCTGCGCGGGACGCGTGGTGTCGTCGAGGTCGAGCTGCAGCATCGACTGGGCCACGAGGTGGCCGCTCGGGAGGTGCTGGACGGCCGCATTCAGGAGCGTCGCGCCTGAAGCGATCGCGCGGCGTTCCATCTGCGTGACGCGCTCGGTATCCCAGTGCTCTTCATCGATCTCGAGTTCCCCGGCGGGGGCGTCGATCGACATGTCGCCGTTGAGACGCGCGAGGTCGTCGAGGTGCGCGGCGTCGCTCTCGCCCTCCCACGTCACCACCTGGTAGTCGACGCCCGCGTGCGCCGCGGCGGCAAGGGCCGCAGCGTCCAGCCCACTGACGGGGATGGGCAGACGCAGCTCGCTGATGCGCTCGATCTGCCCCAGCTCCCAGCCGTGCTTCCACAGGAAGCGCGCAGCCGGATCGGCCGCAGCGACGCTGCCGTGCCCCGTCGGCGCCAGCACCCGCTCCCCGCCGGCAGTCGGATGCTCGACCCAGGCCTGCAGGAACGTGCGGCCGTCGGCCCTGGCGAGATCTTCGAGGTGAGCCGCGACGAAGCTGCCGATACCGCGGCGTCGGTGGGGTGCATCCACGACCACGTGCGGATACGCCTGAGTGGGGGAGTCGCCAGGCGACACCATGAGCTTCGCGGCGGCGACAGGCTGCTCGTCAGCGGCGTGCTCGCCGGAGCGTCGGTACGCGAGGAAGAGACGGGTCGTCACGGGCCCAGGCATGGTCCAGTCGGCGTGGATGCGCTGGCTCGTCTCGAGCAGGCGCCCCTCGCCGTAGGTGTCCAGGTAGCCCCGGTTCAGGATGCCGGCGAAGCGCTCGAGCAGACGCCAGGCCTCCCCGTCTCGCACCGACGCTGGCTCTGGAGGCATGAGCTCCCGAATGAAGTAGTCCACTCCGGTACCGTAGCTGTCAGGCCAGGGACCGCCATCCCCGCCAGTGCACCGATCAGGTGCCACCAACCCAGTCCGAGTCAGTAGTCCAGTTCGACCCACGAGTGAAGTTCGACCACCAGCGAGAGGCCAACGAGCGCGCATGCATCTGAAGAGCCTCACGATGAAGGGCTTCAAATCGTTTGCGCAGCCGACGACGCTCGCGCTCGAGCCCGGAGTGACGTGCGTCGTGGGGCCGAACGGCTCCGGCAAGTCGAACGTCGTCGACGCGCTCGCCTGGGTCATGGGCGAGCAGGGTGCCAAGAGCCTGCGCGGCGGCAAGATGGAAGATGTCATCTTCGCCGGAACCGCGACGCGCGGCCCGCTCGGCCGCGCCGAGGTGACCCTCACGATCGACAACGCCGACGGGATGCTCCCGATCGAATACAGCGAGGTGACGATCCGCCGAACCCTGTTCCGCAACGGCGGGTCCGAGTACGCCATCAACGGTGACGCCGTCCGCCTCCTCGACGTGCAGGAACTCCTGAGCGACACGGGGCTCGGCAAGGAGATGCACGTCATCGTGGGGCAGGGCCGCCTCGACGCCGTGCTCCGCGCGACACCGGAAGAGCGTCGCGGCTTCATCGAGGAAGCCGCCGGGATCCTCAAGCACCGCCGCCGCAAGGAGAAGACGGTGCGCAAGCTCGAGGCGATGGAGGCCAACCTCACGCGTCTCCGCGACCTCACCAACGAGGTGCGCCGCCAGCTGAAGCCCCTCTCGAGGCAGGCCGACATCGCTCGCCGCGCGCAGGGCATCCAGGCCATCGCCCGCGACGCGAAAGCGCGCCTGCTCGCCGACGACGTCGTGCAGCTGCGTGCTGCCCTCCGACTCGCGACCGGCCTCGAGCAGGAGAGATCCGAGGAGCGGGTCGTGCTGCAGGAGAAGCTCACCGCAGCCCTCAACCGGGCTGAGCTGCTCGCCGCCGAGAACAGGGGAGACGCGGCCGATGGCGCCCGACGCGTCGTGTTCGACCTCGAGAGCGTGCGAGAGCGCATCCAGAACCTCAACGCGCTCGCCTCGCAGCGCAAGGGCCTCCTCGTCTCTCGGCTCGAATCTCCCGCATTCGTTCCGACCGTGACCCTCGAGGCCGTCGACGTCGCACGAAGAGAAGCCGAGGTGCTCGTCGAGCGGGCCGCCGAGGCCGAGACGCAGTGGGAGGCGACGAAGGTCGCGACCCAGGATGCGCGTGCCGCGCTCGACCGCATCGACGTCGAGATCCAGGCCCAGGCGACGCGCATCTCCGCCTACGACCTCAGCCGCAGCGAGCTGCGCGGCGCCGCCGACACGGCCGCCTCGAAGCTGGCTTCCGTCCGCGGCGAGGTGCTGAGGCAGCGCAACGCCCGCGACGCAGCGAACGACCGCCTCGCGCAGGCGACCAAGGCGAAAGAAGAGCTCGACGCGAGCGCGGCGCAGAGCGCCTCCGATTCGAGCGAGCTGGATGCCGCCTACAAGCGCGCAGAGGCCGCGCAGCGTGAAGCGGAGCAGCAGCTCGACGCCGGTCGCACCACGGCCCACGAGCTCGAACGCGAACGAGACGCCCTGCAGGCGCGTGTGCAGGCGCTCACGCTCGCGACGGCCGCGAAGGACGGGACGGCCGCTCTCCTCGCGGCCCGGCTCGAAGGCGTCGAGGGGCCAGTCGCCGAGCACCTCCGCATCGACGAGGGCTACGAAGCCGCGATCGCAGCGGCGCTCGGTTCGACCGCGGACGCGGTGCTCGCGAGCGACGCTGACGCCGCCTTCCGCGTGCTCGCGCACGCCACGGGGGAGAAGCTCGGGCTCGTCGAGGTCGTCGCCGAACTCGGTGCGGTCGCCCCGCCGTCGAACGCCGGCGACGTGATCGGGACAGGCCTGCGCCCCGCCGTCGAGCTCGTGCAGGGGCCGTCGGCGATCACCGCGCTCCTCGCTCGCGTGCACGTGAGCGAAACGCTCGAGGAAGCTCGGTCGGCGGTCGCTGCGCACGCCTCCAAGGCGGCTTCCGGAGGGGCCGCGCTCACCGTCGTCACTCGCGCGGGCGAAGTCGTCACGAGCACCTCGCTGCGCGGCGGCTTCGCAGAAGAGGGGACCAGCCGGCTCGAGCTGCTCGCGGCCCGCGACCGCGCATCCGCTCGCCTCACCGTCGTGACCGACGAGCTCGACCAGGCTGCGCTCGCGCTCGCGGAGCACCGGGCCGCGTCTCAGGCCGCGAAGGCCGAAGCGAAGCGCACGCTCGACGCATTGCGTGCGTTCGACGGGGCGCTCGCGGCCGAGCGGGAACAGCTCAACCGCGCCAGCGCGCGAGTGGACGCGGGCACCGCCGAGCTCGCGCGAGCCGCGAAGGCGTTCGACCTCGCGTCCGGCGGCGTCGAGGCCGCTGAGCAGACGGCGAGCGCGGCCAAGGCGGCGCTCGCCGAGCACGAAGCCCTGCCCCGGCCTGAGCTCGACTCCTCGGCGCGCGTCGACGCCAACGCCGGAGTCGAGCGCGCCCGAGAGGCCGAGGTGGAGGCTCGCCTGCAACTCGAGACGCTGCGCGAACGCTCGCGAAGCGAACGTCTCCGCGCTGAATCCCTCGAGCGCCAGCTCGAAGCCGACCGTCAGGCCGCCGACCGAGCGGCCCGCGAGACGGTCGTCAGGCGGGCCGAGCTCGCGCAGACCGAGCGTGTGCTCGCCGCCATCCCTCGCCTCGCCGCCGCAGTGCAGGAGTCGCTCGCCGAAGCCCAGCAGCAGCTCGCTGAAGCAGAGCGCGAGCGCGCCGCCCAGCACGAGGAGCTCGGGCAGCTGCGCCAGACCGAGCAGCAGCTCCGCGCTCGACTGAGCGAGATCACCGAGGATGTGCACTCGATCGAGCTGCAGATCTACGAGAAGAAGAGCTCCCTGCGCTCCACCCTCGAGCGCGCTGCGAGCGAGCTCCGTCTCGCCGAGGCTGTGCTCGTCGCCGAGTACGGACCAGATCAGCTTGTGCCAGCCGACGACGACGCCTTGCGCGCCAAAGCCGAGCGCATCGCCTCGGCCCTCGCGGAGCAGCGGGCCAGGCACGAGGTCGCCGCGGAGGAGGCAGGTGCGAGCGGAGACGCCGAAACCCCGAATGCGCCGGCAGGGTCGAGCGAGCAGCCTGCGTCCGAACGACCGAGTGCGCCGAGCGAGCCGAACGCAGCGGGTACTGAGGCCGCGGGTACTGCGACAGCTGCGGCGCTGCCTGCCGAGGCGCTCGCAGACCTCGCGCGTTCCGAATCGCTCGACGACGACCTCGCCGCGACGCTCCAGGAAGACGCCGAGGAGGAGTTCGAGGGCGTTCCATTCGTGCGCGCCGAGCAGCAGGCGCGCCTCGCGGCCGCCGAACGAAAGATGTCGACGCTCGGACGCATCAACCCGCTTGCCCTCGAGGAGTTCGCGGCCCTCGAACAGCGACACGCGTTCCTCGCTGACCAGCTCGACGACCTCGCCGCGACGAAGGCCGACCTGCTGCGCATCGTCGGCGACATCGACGAGCGCATGCGCACCGTCTTCGAGGCGGCATTCGAAGACACCCGCGAGGCCTTCCACACGGTCTTCCCGATCCTCTTCCCCGGAGGATCAGGCGACATCACGCTCACGGCCCCCGACGACATGCTCGCCACCGGCATCGAGGTCATGGTGCGGCCCGCAGGCAAGAAGATCGAGCGCCTGTCGCTACTCTCGGGCGGCGAGCGCTCGCTCGCGGCCGTCGCGATCCTCGTCTCGATCTTCAAGGCGAGGCCCAGCCCGTTCTACATCATGGATGAAGTCGAGGCAGCCCTCGACGACGCCAACCTCGGAAGACTCCTCGCGGTCTTCGAGGAGCTGCGCGCCTCCAGCCAGCTCATCGTCATCACCCACCAGAAGCGCACGATGGAGATCGCCGACGCGCTCTACGGCGTCTCGATGCGCCAGGACGGCGTCTCCGCGGTCGTCGGCCAGCGCATCCAGCGCGACGAGGACCAGCCAGCGGCGTAGCTCGCCCGCCCGCCGCATGAGCGCGCCCCGGCGTGGGACGATGGAGACAATGACTTCCGTCGACGGCACCTCCGCCCCAGCCCCAGCCACCCCTGAGCCCAAGCTGGGTCTCGTGACCCTCCTCCCGGACCCGTACGACGCCGACGCGATGTTCGAGGCGTTCGAGCTGTGGACGACCAGCAGGGGCATCACGATGTACCCGGCGCAAGAGGAAGCCGTCATGGAGCTGGTCTCCGAGGCGCACGTCATCCTGTCGACCCCGACGGGCACCGGCAAGTCGCTCGTCGCGATCGCCGCGCACGCAGTCTGCCTCGCGCAGGGCGGACGCAGCTACTACACGGCACCCATCAAGGCGCTCGTGAGCGAGAAGTTCTTCGCACTGGTCGAGATCTTCGGCGCTGCCAACGTCGGCATGGTCACGGGTGACAGCTCCGTGAACCCGGATGCGCCGATCATCTGCTGCACGGCGGAGATCCTCGCGAACCTCGCCCTGCGCCACGGGTCCGATGCCGACGTCGACCAGGTGGTGATGGACGAGTTCCACTACTACGGCGACCCCGATCGAGGTTGGGCCTGGCAGCTGCCGCTGCTCATGCTGCCCGACGTGCAGTTCCTGCTCATGTCGGCGACGCTCGGCGACGTCACCGAGATCGTCGAGGACCTCGAACGGCGCACGCAACGCGACGTGTCGCTCGTGACGGGTGTCGAGCGTCCCGTTCCCCTCGACTTCTCCTACGTCGTGGCGCCAACTCACGAGACGGTCGAGAAGCTCGTCGAGGACCGCAAGACTCCCATCTACATCGTGCACTTCTCGCAGGCGGCGGCCATCGAGCGTGCGCAGGCCCTGTCGAGCCTCAAGGTCGTCGACCGCGCTGGCCGGGATGCGATCGCTGAGGCCATCGGCGGGTTCCGCTTCACGACGGCGTTCGGCAAGGTCCTCTCGCGGTACGTGCGCGCCGGCATCGGCGTGCACCACGCCGGCATGCTGCCGCGCTACCGCCGCCTCGTCGAGACGCTCGCGCAGAAGGGGCTCCTCCGCGTCATCTGCGGAACCGACACGCTCGGGGTCGGCATCAACGTCCCCATCCGCACGGTGCTCATCACGGCGCTCGCGAAGTTCGACGGGCAGCGCATGCGGCACCTCTCGGCGCGTGAGTTCCACCAGATCGCGGGCCGTGCCGGACGCGCCGGCTACGACACCGCCGGAACCGTGGTCGTCGAGGCGCCCGAGCATGAGATCGAGAACGCCGCCGCGGTCCGCAAGGCGGGCGACGACGAGAAGAAGCGCAAGCGCATCGTGAAGAAGAAGGCACCGCAGGGCTTCGTCTCGTGGGGGGAGAAGTCGTTCGAGAAGCTGGTGACGGCCGAACCGGAGCCGCTCACCTCGCACATGCACATCACGGCGTCGATGATCATCAACGTCATCGCGCGCGGGGGAGATGTCTTCGCGAACGCGAAGAAGCTCGTCTACGACAACCACGAGAAGCCCGCCCGCCAGCGGGAGCTGGCGTTGCGTGCCATCGGCATCTTCCGCACGCTCGTGACGGCCGGAATCGTCGAGATCGGCAGACAGGGGCGCATCACGCTCACCGTCGACCTGCAGGCGAACTTCGCGCTCAACCAGCCGCTCTCGCCGTTTGCGCTCGCGGCCATCGAACTCCTCGATCCCGAAGCCGAGGCGGCACCAGGCGACCGCGGCTCAGAGGAGAACACGAGCGGTGAGGGCGCCGTCGGCTCCGGCCACTACGCCCTCGATGTGGTCAGCATCATCGAGTCCACGCTCGACGACCCGCGCCCGGTGCTCTCGCAGCAGCAGTTCAAGGCGCGCGGCGAGGCTGTCGCGCAGATGAAGGCCGACGGCATCGAGTACGACGAGCGCATGGAGCGGCTCGAGGAGATCACCCATCCCAAGCCGCTCGAAGGGCTTCTCGCTCAGTCGTTCGAGCTGTTCGCGCAGCACGAGCCGTGGGTGCGCGACTTCGAGCTCTCGCCGAAATCGGTCGTGCGTGACATGTTCGAGCGGGCCATGAGCTTCGCCGAGTACGTGAACTTCTATCAGCTCATGCGCAGCGAGGGCCTCGTGCTTCGTTACCTGAGCGACGCGTACAAGGCGATCCGCCAGACGGTGCCTGACGAGGCGAAGACGGAGGAGCTGCTCGACATCATCGAGTGGCTCGGCGAGCTTGTCCGGCAGGTCGACTCGAGCCTCATCGACGAGTGGGCGTCGCTTGTCGACCCTGAGCAGCAGGCCGCGAGCGACGAGCCCGTCGTGCCGCCGGCCCCGCCGAGTGTCGTCGGCAACCGTCGCGCCTTCACGGTGCTCGTCCGCAACGAGATGTTCCGCCGCGTGCAGCTCGCGGCCCTGCAGCGCGACGAGGCGCTTGCCGAGCTCGACCCCGACGTCGACTGGTCGAAGGCGCTCGACGACTACTTCGCCGACCACGACACGATGGGTGTGGATGCGGCGGCCCGTTCACCGAAGCTGCTCACGATCGACGACTCGGAGGCGCGCCAGTCCGGCGGCCTCTGGAGCGGTGCGTGGCGGGTCGAGCAGATCATCGACGATCCGGCCGGTGACCACGACTGGCGCATCCGAGCCGAGGTCGACCTCGCCGAGTCGCATGAGGCGGGCGAGGCCATCGTGCGCGTGACAGAGGTCACGCGGTTCTAGCTGTATCAACGCCCTCGGCAGGCCTGGGAGAGCGCCTTCAGGACCAGGCGCGCGGATGCGCAAGCCCCATGTCCCCGCGGTGCTTCCCAGACCTGGGTGTTGCGCATCCTCCCGGCCCTCCCGAGGTGCGCAAGCCCCAGGTCTGGGCCAGCACCAGCGGGAGGACTCGCGGATCGCCGAGGGCTGGTGCGGGCGGGCAGGGCGCACAGACGACGAAACCGGATGCACGCGACTGGCGCGTGCATCCGGTTTCGTCGTTGCTGGCGGCCCAGCGGGTGAACTAGCGGTGGTCTGGCTCGTGGCTCGCGACCGGTGCTGCGTCCGTGTTCTCTGCGGTCTCAGGCGTGGTGCCTTCGACACCCGCGGCTGCGGCCTCGGGGCCGCCTGCCGCTGACCCGACCGCGCTCGGCGCGTCGGCACCCTTCGCACGGGTGTAGATGATGCTCGCGATCGTCGCGACGATGAGCACCCCGAAGATGAACGTGAGGGACAGCCAGATCGGGATCTCTGGGATCCAGAGGAGCGGCTCGCCTCCGTTGATGAACGGCAGCTCGTTCTCGTGGAGCGCGTGGAACATGAGCTTCACGCCGATGAAGGCGAGAATGAACGCCAGGCCCAGGTCGAGGAACACGAGGCGCTCGAGGAGCCCGCCGATGAGGAAGTACAGCTGGCGGAGGCCCATGAGCGCGAACGCGTTGGCCATGAACACGAGGTACGGCTCCTGCGTGATGCCGAAGATCGCGGGGATCGAGTCGAGCGCGAAGAGCAGGTCGGTGAAGCCGAGGGCCACGATGACGAGGATGAGCGGCGTCCAGACCTTCTTGCCGTTCTCGACGATCTTCCACTTGTCACCGTCGTAGTGCTCGCTCGCGGGGATGACCTTGCGCACGAGGTTGACCCACTTGGGCATCTCGGGCTCTTCGTCCTTGAAGGAGTCGATGGCCTGCTTGACGGCCATGTAGAGCAGCCAGGCGGCGAAGATGTAGAAGACGGAGACCCAGGCCTCGAGGATGGCTGCGCCCGCGATGATGAACGCGAAGCGCATGACGAGCGCGATGGCGATTCCGATGAGCAGCGCCTTCTGCTGCGCGATCTTCGGCACCTTGAAGCTCGTCATGATGATGAGGAAGATGAAGAGGTTGTCGACCGACAACGCCTTCTCAGTGGTGTAGCCGGCGATGAACTCGCCCGCGTGCTGCCAGTCCCACACGAGGCCGACGCCGAACATGAAGACCACGGCGAGCGCGATGTAGAAGATCGACCACCAGCCGGCTTCCTTGAGGCTCGGCTCGTGGGGGGTCTTCACGTGGGTGAAGAAATCGAAAACAAAGAAGCCGATGACCACGGCAATGGTCACCGCCCAGATCCAAATGGGAACGTCCACGGGTCCTCCGGAGGGGTGTGTTCGGCGAATCGGCCGAAGGTCTCTTCCGTCGGCAGAAACCGACCGACGCGCCCGGGTGGCTGATGACAGTCACCGTGATGACGAGCGCGTCGCAGGAGGAATACTCCCCTTCAACGAAGCTCATCGTACACCGTGCACGGAACCCCGCTAGGGGTGGGACCGAATCCGTGGTCCGAATCCCGGATGCGCCCTACGGCGTGGGGACGAGGGGGTATCCGTTCAGCAGGGTGACGACGAACTCCCCTTCAGTGTGCGGCCGGAGGATGCTGAGCGCGAGGTTGCCGATGTGCGGCGCCTGCGCGCCGAGGATCGAGGTCAGCAGGAGGCGGATGACGCTGCCGTGGCAGACGATGAGCGAATCCTCGTCTGGGTGCGCGGCGGCGACGTCGCGGATTGCGGCCAATGACCGCTCGACGACGACGGTTCGCGGCTCGATGCTCGGGTGATCGAGCGGGCGGCGTGTCCCATCCGGCATCCAGTACTTCTCGCCCTCGAGGATCCCGAAGCTCCGCTCGATGACGCCTGGCAGCGGGGTCGGCGCGCCGAGACCAGTTCCTTCGCCGATGATCTCGGCCGTGACGCGCGCGCGGGACAGCGGGGAGCTGTACAGGTTGCTCCACCCCTGTCCGACGAGGAGCGCGGCGGCGTCGGCGGCCTGGTCGAGGCCCCTCGAGTTCAAGGGGATGTCGGTGGCTCCCTGCAGGAGTCCCGTCGCGTTCCACTCGGTTTCGCCGTGCCGGATGAGGCCGATGCGCATAGTGCTCCATTCGAGGTTCCAGGCCGTCCCCGCTGGAGATTCAGCGGCTGGCTGAGGGGTCAGCACCCATGGTGTCAGAGCGCTGACTACGCTTGGCACATGGCTGAACGCACTCCCTGGTCACTGTCCGGCGCTCTGCGCGGCATGTTCGGCAGGCAGAAGATCGACGAGACGACGTGGGACGACCTCGAAGAGGCGCTGATCACAGCGGACTTCGGACCTGATATCACCGATGAGATCGTCGAGCAGCTGCGCGACCAGGTTGCCAGGTTCCATACGGAGGACCCGAAGGACCTGAAGCGGATGCTCCGCGAGCTCATCGAGGAGCGCCTCTCGAAGTTCGATACGACCCTGAACCTGCGCGAGCGTCCCGCGGTGACGCTCGTGGTCGGCGTGAACGGCGTCGGCAAGACGACGACCATCGGCAAGTTCGCGAACTTCCTGCGCATCAACGGCCGCACGGTGGTGGTCGCGGCGGCGGACACGTTCCGCGCCGCCGCGGTCGAGCAGCTCGCGACGTGGGCCCAGCGAGCTGGGGCCGGCATCGTCCGCCCGCAGCAGCACGGGCAGGACCCGGCTTCTGTTGCCTACCAGGCGGTGGAGATCGCGATGCGCGAGGGCCTCGAGATGGTGGTCATCGACACGGCGGGCCGTCTCCAGACGAAGAGCGGGCTCATGGACGAGCTGTCGAAGATCCGACGCGTCGTCGAGAAGCTGGCTCCGGTCTCCGAGGTGCTTCTGGTGCTGGATGCGACGACCGGTCAGAACGGTGTCGCGCAGGCTGAGGCGTTCATCCAGCACGCGGGGGTCACGGGCCTGGTGGTCACGAAGCTCGACGGCTCGGCCAAGGGCGGGTTCGTGCTCGCCGTGCAGGAGCGCACCGGGCTGCCCATCAAGCTCATCGGCCAGGGCGAGGGCATCAACGACCTTGCCGGCTTCACACCCCACGTCTTCGCGGAGAAGCTCGTCGGCTGATCGCGCCTCCCCGTCGACGACGGGGATCCCCATCCTGCTGTCGGCGGCGGGGAGTAGCCTGCGGTCCAACCGTCGAGGAGGTCGCTGATGATGACGGATGGGCTGTTCGTGTTCCTGGCCTACGCCCTCGCCGTAGTGCTTGCCGGCAGCGGCGGGGTCTTCTACGCGCTCGGCTCCGTGCCGGTCAACTCGTGGCCCGTCAAGGCGTTTGCGCTCGCGAGCCTCATCGGAGCTGGCCTCCTCGTCTGCACGGCTTTCCCCTCGCTCACCTGGCTGGGCGTCATCTACGCGCTTGTCGCGGTCGGCTCCACTGCCGTTGCGAGCGCGTTGCGCTGGAAAGCGCTCCAGACGTTCCCCGACGTGCCGTTCCCCGAGCTGCTGCGTTTCGAGCTCCTGCGTCCGTCGATCCTCCGGCGCATGGCGGCGGATACGGGCGGAGGACCGGATGGGGCTGTGCATCCAGAAGGCTCCCGAAAAAGTTAGGCTGCTCGGTTTTCCCGTGCCGCGAGACCATCGGACAGAATCCTGGGTTTGCGGAAGCAAACGCCACCGTCACGGGTTACCTGCCTCGTGACTCGCCAGCAACGCCAGATCCTCGTCATCGCGATCCTCGCCTCGTTTGTCGCCTTCCTCGACGGCTCGGTGACGAACGTCGCGCTGCCCGCCATGGTCGCGGAGCTCGGAGGCGGGCTCGGCACGCAGCAGTGGATCGTGGACGCGTACCTCATCACGCTCGGCTCGCTGATCCTGCTCGCGGGGTCCCTGTCTGACGTCTTCGGACGGATCTCGGTGCTGCGGTTCGGGCTCATCGGCTTCGGCGTCACGAGTGTCGCTATCGCCCTCTCGCCGACGCCGGAGTTCGTCATCGTCGCGCGGGCGCTGCAGGGTGTCGCAGGAGCTCTGCTCGTGCCGAGCTCACTGGCGCTCATCATCTCAGCGTTCCGTGATGCGGCCCAGGCGAAGGCGATCGGCATATGGACGGCCTGGACTGGCGCGGCGTTCCTCGCGGGTCCGTTCCTCGGCGGCCTCGCGGCCGACTACGTGACCTGGCGTCTCGTGTTCGGCATCAACGTCATCCCGATCCTGGCCACCCTGTGGATGCTCACCCGCCTTGACAAGAGCATCGACAGCCGGTCGGGTGGGCGCATCGATGTCCTGGGGGCGGTGCTCGGATTCCTCGGCCTCGGCGGGCCCGTCTTCGCGCTCATCGAGCAGGGCAACTACGGGTGGGGGAGCCCCGTCGTCTTCCTCCCGCTGGTGCTCGGCCTGCTCAGCTTCGCTGCGTTCCTCTTCTGGCAGGCGCGCGCCCCGCAGCCGATGCTGCCGCTTGGCCTCTTCCGCATCCGCAACTTCTGGGCTGGCAACATCGCGACGGTCTTCATCTACGCCGCCCTGTCGCTTGGCGGGTTCGTGCTCGCCATCTACCTGCAGCAGGTGGCGGGGTTCAGTGCGACCTTCGCCGCGCTTGCGACATTGCCCACGTCGATCGCCAACGTGGCGCTCTCCTCGTGGTTCGGTTCGCTGAGTGGGCGTTTCGGTCCGCGGATCTTCATGACGGTCGGGCCGATCCTGGCTGGCGTCGGAACCCTCATGTACTCGGGGCTCGGGTCAGAGGTGAACTACTGGACCCAGGTGCTGCCTGGCGTCGTCGTCTTCTCCCTCGGGCTCTCCATGACGGTTGCACCGCTCACATCCGCGATCCTGGGATCAGTGCCGACGACGCAGTCAGGCATCGGCTCGGCCACGAACAACGCCATCTCACGCGTCGCGGGGCTCGTCGCGATCGCCATGATCGGCGTCATCGCGGGTGGCACGATCGACATCGTCAGCTTCCAGCCGCTCATGTTCGTCACGGCCGGTCTGCTCTTCGCCGGTGCGCTCAGCTCGTGGCTCGGCGTCCGGAACCCGAATCCAGCTGGTGTGCCCGCGAGCTGACTGCTCGCGAGCGGATCACCCGGTCGAACGCGTCACGTCGCGTTGAGGGTGAATTCGAGCAGGGTGTCGTCGCCGTCGCGAGGTGAGCCTCGCCCATCGGTGTTGTTCGTCAGCACGAGCAGGGTGCCCGACGACGTGACGACGGCGTCGCGAAGTCTGCCGAACTCGTCGACGTAGAGCGCTTCGTCGCTCGCCTCCGAGGCCTCAGGGATGGCGATCTTCCAGAGTCGCTCGCCGCCGAGGCCCGCCATGAAGAGCGTGTCGCGTGCGTAGGCGAGGCCGCTCGGGCTCGCCTCGTCCGTCGGCCACTGGAGCACGGGGTTGAGGAAAGCGGGGTCGCTGCCCTGGCCTTCGACCGTCGGCCAGCCGTAGTTGCCGCCCGCCTCGATCCTGTTGAGCTCGTCCCACGTGTTCTGCCCGAACTCGCTCGCCCACAGCGCACCTGTCCGGTCGAACGCGAGCCCCTGCGGGTTGCGGTGGCCCATCGAGTAGACGCGGTTGCCGAACGGGTTGTCGGCCACCGGCGATCCGTCGAGCTCCATGCGCAGGATCTTGCCGTTGAGCGAGTTCTGGTCCTGTGCCAATCCGGTCTGGGATGCGTCGCCCGTCGACGCATACAGGTACCCGTCTGGCCCGATAGCGAGCCTGCCGCCGTTGTGATTGCCCGCCTTCGCGATGCCGTCCAGGACCACCTCGGGGGCACCGACGCCGAGTCCGCCCTCCCAGGTGACAGGGAAGCGAACGATGCGGTTGTCAGCGGCCGCCGTATAGAACGCGTACAGCCACTGCTCGGCATCGTCGCTTGTGCCTGCGAGCGCGAGGCCAAGGAGTCCGCCCTCGCCACCAGGCGCGACGTCTGTGATCGTCGTGACGACACGGTTCGGGTTGGAGCCGTCGGCGGAGACCTCGACGATCTGACCAGTGTCGCGCTCGCTCACGAGAAAGTCGCCTGTCTCGAGCTCAACTACGGACCACGGCGCCTGCAGCCCGGTCGTGATGACGCGCGGGTCGCCGCTCGGTGCGACGGGCCCGGGTTCTTCCGCTGCAGTCGAGGCTGACCCGGGCGGGGTCGGTGCCTGGCTCGTGGATGTGGCCGAGGGGCTGGACTCGTCGGTCGCGCTCGGTTCGGGCTGTGCCGCCGTGGGCGCGCATCCGGCGAGCGCAAGCGCAGCGACGGCGGCGAGGGCAGCGAGTGGAGTGGTGCGCTTCGTCATGGTGGCGGCCAATCGGTCGACGGCGGATGTGCCCAGTCAACCCCAGCAGGCTGGACTGGCCCTCCGTGCTTGCTGTCCGGCTGTCGCCGAGGCCTGGATCGACCTCGCCTGCGACCAGTGCGTCGCGTTCTCGGGAGTCGGCTCCATCGCACAATCTGCTCACGCCAACAGTCGGTGAGGACCGGATGAGCCTTCAGGCGCCCATTTCGTGCCGCACCCTCCTCCGCAACACAGTGAGTGAACTACAGACGCTCGGCACTAGAAATTACGGGCTATGCGTCCACGCAGAGCAAAGCCCCGGACCCAATGCAGCACGGGGCCTTGCTTGACCGACTCATCTAGGTTGAATTCCCGGATGTAAGAAGCATGTACTCGACGTATTCTCGGTCCTCCGCAGAGACCTCCGCTGTCCACCGAATTATGAATATTTCACGAATCTGCACGTCACCTTCACGAAGTTCGGCATCCGCGTCCTGCTCCGATCCGAACTTGAAGACCTGCGCTTGATCAGAGCTCAGAGACGAGACACACTTGCTCACGTTGCCGCAGACTGCAGCAGACACATCCGTCTGCGAAGTCAGAATCGCCGAGCCTGTTGGGTCACCCCACAGGCCTGCAAGAGTCACATTGTGGCGACTCAGATCACGGACATCGATATCTGCGCTACATGCTGAGAGGGAGAGTGTGCCCGATGCTGCCACCAGCGCGGCAGCTGCTAGCGGCCGAAGGTGGGTCATCCTCAAATCCCGCCGTTCGGGTATTCCCAGTTGCACTGGTGATTGAACACCCACGGCGGGCTCCAAGAGGCATGGTCAGGATGGACAACAGGTCTCTTGAATTCCAGGTCCCATGTAATTCCCCCGATTCCATTGTATTTGCCGTACATGGCATGGCATTTGTATTGCTGCCATACGGCCGGAAAAATGTAGGTGGGAATGCGAGATCGAGCCTTGAACTCGTCGAAACCGTAGGTCAGCATCAGCGAACTACCCTTAAGTTGCTGATTTACGACGTTGTCGTTCGTCAAGCCCGTGCGGTGGACATGACGCCCCCAGTCTGAGGGCTTGAGCACGTGTTTTTTCCCGTCGTGGTCAACGCTCGTGAAGAGGTTCGTCCCCCAAATCGGGTCGGCAACAATTGGGTATGCGTACTGACTGGTGGTGTGATCAACAACCTGCGTGATCGACAGCCCGTCAACCTCGTAGCGAGTCGGAACATCCACGCCGTTGGCGTCCTTCGCCCAGGGCGGCGCTACGCCGCCGAGCATCTCACCAGCGCTGTCAAGAAGAACCAAAGATGCCTCGACGTTTCGGATGCTAGCGAGGCCAGGCGCAGAAAACTCGAACGGAATGCGACTGTCGGCGCCGGGGCCCGCGATCGTAGACAGCACCTGCACGGAGGCACCATCCTTGATGTAGGCCGTTGAGCTGACGCCTTCGACATGTTCGGCGTAAAGTGCACCATCGTCCGTCAGGGTTGCGTCCTGAACGTCCGTTGCTGCCTCAGTCACAAGGCTCAGCGTAACTGCCCCCTCGGGGGTGCCTTCAACTGTCATGTCCGCCGCAGCAGCGTCCAATTCGATCAGGTGCGAGCCACCTGTTTCAGTCTCGTAACTAGCTTGCGCGAGGTTGCCACTCACTTCGATGTCTTCGTGGACATCTTCGAGCACCTCAGGCGCGGCTTCCTCGATCGCGGCGACGGATTCGTCATGCGTTGGCGCATCCGGCACCGGCTCCGCCCACGCGGGCGCTGCTGTCAGAAGTCCTGCCCCCACGGCTAACGCCGCCGCTCCAGCCCAAATTCTTCTCTTGTCTTGCATCGCTTCCATTCCGTTGCTAAGTGAGGTGAGATGCACTCGATTCGCGCAAACTGTAGCGTGCTTGGACCGGAACAATCATGTGTGAGTCCGTCGCGTAATCAGGTTTGTGGCTAGGCTGCGACGCACAACTCGACCGCCAACGCGGTGGATGGCCGGCTGTCTTCAAGGGGTCCAGCCTGAAGCATGATTCTGCAACGAAACCGTCCAGTTTGCCCACTTCTATGAGCGGTCATGCGCGGTTCTGCGGAGCGGTGGATGGCTCACCCACAGAGGCTCCGCGGAAGCTGGTGAGCTCCCGGCAGGAGTCGGCTCCGTTCGGCCTCACCAACAACGGTTGTGGGAGGCCCCATGTTGGTAAAGCGGATGAGTGCTCGCCTGCATGTACACGCACGGTCAATCACGGCGGTGGACGAGGTCGGACCTGTCGCGGTCTCGTCAGCGTCTAGATCCGGGGCTCTGAGGGCTTGCGGGCTGGGGCCTCCCGGGCCCCATGGTCCCGGAAGATACTCGGCCGTGCCGGCCTGGCAAACCGGTATCCCACATCAATGGACGTACCAATCGCTGGGCCTTACCTAGGAACTGCCCAGGGCGCTAGTTCGTCAGCAGCAGGATGCCCAGGAGTGCCTGGGCGACGCCGATCACCAGCGCCGTGAGCACCAGCACGGCGTGGACGGTCAGGAATCGCGTCGGGCGGCCATTCTCGTCTCGGGCGCGGGGGTCGTTCGAGACTCGGCGGTAGAAGGACGGCCAGACGAGGACGTTGAAGACTGCGCCGATGAGGAGCGCGATGCTTGCGAGGAAGACCATCCTCCAAGCCTACGGGCGGGGCAGGACCTGCTCGATCGAGAGGGCCGCGCTCGCGGGACTCTGCCGCTGCGCGAGGGCCACGTAGCCGGCCGCGTGGGGTATGAAGGCGGCGCTCTCCTCTGGGGTCAGCTCGCGACGGACCTTGGCAGGCACACCCGCTGCGAGGACGCTGTCCGGGATGCTCGCCCCCTCCAGGACAACGGCACCGGCCGCGACGAGCGACCCGGCGCCGATGACCGACCGGGAGAGGCAGGCCGCCTTCATGCCGATGAGCGAGCCGTTCGCGATGGTCGTGCCGTGCAGGAGCGCCTGGTGGCCCGCGGTGACGTCGTCGCCGATGATCGTGTCGACGTCATGCTCGACGTGCACGACCGTGCCGTCCTGCAGGTTCGATCGAGCTCCGACCACGATGCGGCCGCCCACGTCCGCTCGCAGGACGCACCCGTACCAGACGGAGGAATCAGGCCCGATCTCTACGTCGCCGATGAGGACGGCGCCTGGGGCGATCCAGGCCGATTCGTGGATGCGGGGCGTCTTGCCTTCGAACGGGAGGATCAGGGGAGCGGCGCTGGTCATGCTCCGATGATGGCAGTTGTGCTTCTCCCAGGCCACCCCGCGCGCCAGACTCCCTCACCTCGGCTAAAATGGGCGGACTATGGCCATTTTCGGGAACCTCTCTGACCGGCTGACGCAGACGCTCGCCGGCCTCCGCTCCAAGGGCAAGCTCACGCCCGCCGACGTCGACGGCACCGTGCGCGAGATCCGTCGCGCCCTGCTCGAAGCGGATGTCGCGCTTCCCGTGGTCAAGGACTTCGCTGCGCACGTGCGCGAGCGGGCTCTCGGCGACGAGGTCAATCGCGCCCTCAACCCCGCGCAGCAGGTCGTGCAGATCGTCAACGAGGAGCTCGTCCGCATCCTCGGTGGTGACACTCGGCAGATCGAGTTCGCCAAGCAGCCGCCGACGATCATCATGCTCGCCGGCCTCCAGGGTGCCGGAAAGACGACGCTCGCCGGGAAGCTCGCGAAGCGGCTCGCGGGGGAGAAGCACACGCCCCTCCTGGTCGCAGCCGACCTCCAGCGTCCGAACGCCGTCACGCAGCTGCAGGTCGTCGGTCAGCAGGCGGGCGTGCAGGTGTACGCGCCAGAGCCCGGCAACGGCGTCGGCGATCCCGTGCGAGTCGCGAAGGACGCCGTCCGCTTCGCCCAGGACAAGCTGCACGACGTCGTCATCATCGACACGGCCGGCCGCCTCGGCGTCGACCAGGAGCTGATGAAGCAGGCGGCCGACATCCGCCGCGCCACGAACCCCGATGAAGTGCTGTTCGTCATCGACGCCATGATCGGTCAGGACGCCGTCGCCACGGCGAAGGCGTTCCAGGAAGGCGTCGACTTCACGGGCGTTGTGCTGTCGAAGCTCGACGGAGACGCCCGCGGCGGTGCCGCCCTCTCCGTGGCGCAGCTCACGGGGCGCCCCATCATGTACGCGTCGACCGGTGAAGGGCTCGACGACTTCGAGGTCTTCCACCCCGACCGCATGGCGAAGCGCATCCTCGACATGGGTGACATCCTCAGCCTCATCGAGCAGGCCCAGAAGGCGTTCGATGAGGACGAGGCGATGGAGATCGCCAGCAAGCTGGCGACAGAGAACTTCACGCTCGACGACTTCCTCAAGCAGATGCAGCAGCTGCGCAAGGCCGGCAACTTCAAGAAGATGATGGGCATGCTCCCGGGCATGGGCCAGATGAAGGAGGCGCTCGAGAACTTCGACGAGCGCGAGCTGGTCCGCACCGAGGCGATCATCCAGTCGATGACGAAGGCCGAACGGCAGACCCCGAAGCTGCTGAACGGCTCGCGGCGCGCGCGTATCGCGCGCGGCTCCGGTCGTACGGTGACCGACGTGAACGAACTCGTCAAGCGCTTCGAGCAGGCTGCGAAGATGATGAAGACCGTCGCAAGAGGCGGCACTCCGCAGATCCCGGGCATGGGCCCGATCCCAGGTCAGCACGGTGGTCGCAAGGCCGTCGCGAAGGGCGGCAAGAAGAAGCAGCAGGGCAAGCGCAGCGGCAACCCCGCGAAGCGCGCGCAGCAGGCCGCTGAGCAGGCGGCGGCCCCGACGCGTCCGGGTGGCGCATTCGGTGGCGCCGGATTCGGTCGCCCTGCGGCCGGTGATGGGCAGCCGAGCGAGGCCGAGCTCGAGCAGCTCCAGAAGTACCTGGGCCGCGGCTAGCGACACGTTCTCGAGGCGACGAAGACGCCTCGCCGAGGGCGACGGGGAGAAGTCCCCGTCGCCCGAGTAGCATTGTCACGTCATCAAGTCGTCCGAGGAGTGCGCCATTGAGCAATGAAGCTGCAGCAACAGGCGAGGCCCGTCTCCCGCTCGGGCTGTTCGTCGGGATCGACCGGTCGAGTCCCGTCCCTCTGTACCACCAGGTCTCGGAGCGCATCGAGAAGGCCATCCGCGACGACACGCTGCCAGCGGGCTCGAAGCTCGAGAATGAGATCTCGCTCGGTCACCGGCTCGGGCTTTCGAGGCCGACGGTCCGCCGGGCCATCCAGGAGCTCGTCGACAAGGGCCTCCTCGTGCGTCGTCGCGGTGTCGGCACGCAGGTCGTGCACGGCCCAGTGACCCGCAACGTGGAGCTGACGAGTCTCTTCGAAGACCTCGAGCGCTCGGCGCAGAAGCCGACCACGACGCTCCTCTCCCGTCGAGTCGAGGCTGCGACCCCTGAGCTCGCCGAGATCCTCGGTATCGAGGCTGGCACCCCGACCCTGCACATCTCACGTCTCCGCAGTGCGGACGGGGTGCCGCTCGCGATCCTCGACAACGTCCTGCCTGAGCCGTTCGTCGAGCTCACCGAGGACGAGCTCATCCAGCATGGCCTCTACCAGCTGCTGCGTGCCCGAGGCGTGACGATGCGCATCGCCAAGCAGCGCATCGGGGCGAGGACGGCGTCTCGCGAAGAGGAGCGTCTCCTCGACCTCTCCGGCGGTGCGGCGGTGCTCACGATGTCCCGTGTCGCGTTCGATGCGACGGGCCGCGCTGTCGAGTACGGCAGGCACTGCTACCGCCCGGATCTCTACACGTTCGAGATCACGCTCGTCGAGCGCTGATCTCCGGCTCCAAGCCGAGGAACGCCCACGACTCTGCCGTGGGCGTTCCTGTGTTGTGAGCTCGGGGAGCGCTAGGCGCGGTTCGGTACTGCGAGCTCTCCCGTGAGGTACTGCGCGCGTCCGAAGCCGAAGGTCCAGTCTTCCGGCCCGTTCTCGACGTAGCCGATGAAGACGTCGTTGCCTTCGACGCCGCGCTCGCCGAGGGCCTCTGCGATGCGCGCGTACAGCGATTGCTTGGCCTCGCTGGTGCGCCCACGCTGCGTGAAGATCTGGATCATGACGACGCCGGACGAGCGGTCGAAGCCGAGCCCGGCATCCTGGGCGATGATCTGGCCGCTCTGGTGCTCGGTGATGATCTGGAACCGGTCGCGGGCGGGGATGCCGTATTCGGCGACGATGGCGTCGTGGATGGCGTCGGCGATGGACGAGATCTGCTCAGGCGTGCGGCCGGCATTGACGTCGATTCGTACGAGAGGCATGGTGCGTTGTCCTTGCGGTCGAGGGGTGACGAGTGGCTGTGTTCGAAGCTTAGCGCCAAAAGTCCTAATGTCCTAACAAATGGTGATGGCTGGATGGAGACCACGAAAGGCCGCATCCGAATGGATGCGGCCCAGGTGGCCAGGCGCTGGACTCTCGCAGAAGAGCAGCGCCCAAGTCAGGAGGTCAGAGCGATGCCTCCAGCGCCGCGTCGGCGTCGGTCAGTACCTTCGCCGCGACCTCGAGTCCCTCGATGCGCCCGAGCGAGGTGTCCTCGTGCTCGATGTTGACCCACATCTCCGGGTCGACCTCGTGCAGCGCGCGAAGGAACTCCGTCCAGAACTCCGTGTCGTGCCCGCGGCCGAGTGCCACGAAGTCCCATGCCGAGTTCTTCGGCCACTCGTTCGCCCACTCGTCGCCACCCAGGTTGGTGCGTGGTTCGTCGGCGGACAGCTTGCGGAACTGGTTGTCGAGCACGCCGTAGATGGCGGCCGCCGGGTTCACGCGAACGTCCTTCGCGGCCGCGTGGAAGACCCACTTGCCCAGGTCTCGGACGACGGCCACCGGGTCCATCTGCTGCCAGAAGAGGTGGGATGCGTCGAGCTCGACCCCGATGTTCGTCGTGCCCGCCCGCTCGATGAGCTCGCGGAAGTTCGCCGGGTTGAACGCCACGTTCTGCGGGTGCAGCTCGAGCGCAACCTTCACGCCGTGTTCGCGGGCGAGTTCGTCGATCTCTGCCCAGAACTTGGCCGCGACGTCCAGCTGGTAGTCGATCACGTCGAGCGCCGCCGAGTTCCAGGCGTTGACGACCCAGTTCACGGTGGTCGCGCCGGGCTCGCCCCCTGGGAGGCCCGACATCGTGACGACGCGGTCCTGGCCGAGTCGTGCCGCCAGGCGGATCGACCGGCGGATATCCTCGGCGTGCTTCTCGCCGATCGCCCGATCGGGGTGGAGCGGGTTGCCGTTGCAGTTGAGGCCGGCGATCGAGACGCCCGTGCCCTCGAACTGGGCCAGGAACGCATCCCTCGCCTCGTCGCTCTCGAGGATCTCGTCGAAGTTCGGGATGTGGGTTGCCGGGAGGAACCCGCCCGAGTTGAGCTCGATTCCCGTGAGGCCGAGGTCGGCGATGACCTTGATCGCCTCAGGCAGCGACCGGTCGTGGAGGATCGCGTTGTAGACGCCGAGACGCATCAGGCACCTGACTTCGCGGGGGTCGCGGCGGACGAGTTGATGGATACGGTCGCGCCGCCGGCGGCAGCCGACTCAGCGACGGCACCGAGCAGCTCCATGTTGTGGATGCCCTCGGCGAACGTGGCGCAGCGGGGGAGCGCCTCGTCTTCCGGCACGCCTGCGACCTCTTCGAGGAAGGAGCGCGCCTGGTAGGCGAACGCGTCGTTCTGGCCGAAGCCGACGCTCGGCGCGTCCATCGCGAGGCCACCGCCGATGTAGGGGTGCTCCGGGCCGAGGATGACCTGGCGGTAGCCGTTCTGCGCACCCTCGCCTGTCTTGAGGAAGAGCTCGATCTCGGCGGGGCGGCGCTGGTCGAAGCGCGCGGCGCCGTTCTCGCAGAAGACCTCGAAGATGAGGCTGTTGGCGTGGCCAGGCGCGACGCGGGAGACCTCGAAGCCGCCGACGCCGTGCTCGAACTTCGCGGAGAAGGCGGCGTAGTCGTCGTTCTCGACGGGCTCGAAGGTGTCGCTGACGGCCGTGTGGTCGTGGCCGAGCACGGCGCCGAGGGGAAGCGGGCGCTCGGTGATGACGGTGCTCAGGCAGCCGCCGCTGATCTCCTGGATGTCACCGCAGAGGAACTCGGCGACGTACGCGAGGTGGCTGCCGACGTCCGCTAGGGCGCCCGTTCCGGCGCCTCCCTTGAAGCGCCAGCTCATGGGGGCGGTGGGGCTGGAGGCGTAGTCGGTCCAGTAACGGCCGCTGAAGTGGAGGACCTCGCCGAGCGTGCCGTCCTGGATGAGCTGGCGGATGTATGCGATGCCGGGTGTGCGGCGGAACGTGAATCCGACGCGTGCAATGGAGTCGGCGCGCTCGGCGGCCTCCGCCATGGCGTAGGCGTCCTCGATGGAGTCGCTGAGCGGCTTCTCGCAGAGCACGTGCTTGCCGGCTGCGAGGAGGCCCTCGACGACCTCGCGGTGCAGGGAGTTGGCGATGACGACGCTCACGACGTCGATGTCGTCGGCGGCCGCGATGGCCTGCCAGGACGAGTCGGTGCGCTCGTAGCCGAACCGCTTGGCGGCGAGAGCGCCGAACTCCGGGTTGACGTCTCCGATGGAGACGAGGCGGATCACGGGCAGCGTGGGGCTGTAGAGGGTGGATGCAACGCGGTAGGCCGCGGCGTGTGCGCGCCCCGCCATGCCTGCGCCGATGACGGCGACGCCCAGTGACTTGGACATTGGTTCTCCTGTGTTTCTGCGAGAGCTGTGGTGGGTGAGCGCAGGCGACCGACGACGGTGTTGGAGCGCTACACTGGAAGGTAGGTCATGAAAGAATGTCCTGTCAAACAAAACGTTCTTCGGAGTGTCGAATGCCACCCTCTCCTCGCCAGAAGCGACCGACGATCTACGACGTCGCGGAGCGCGCCGGCGTCTCCAAATCGCTCGTGTCGCTGGTGCTCCAGAGCTCGCCGCGAGTGAGCGACGAGAAGCGCGCGGCCGTGCGCACGGCCATCCAGGAACTCGGCTACCTGCCGAGCCGGGCGGCCACGGCGCTCGCCGGGAACCGCACTCGTGCGATCGGCGTCATGATCGACGACTTCAGGAATCCGTGGTTTGTGGACCTCCTCGAGGGGATGCAGGAGGTGCTGAACGGCCCCGGCTTCCACGTGACGGTCGCCGACGCGAACCTGAACGCGCATCTCGAGCAGTCCCCGATCAGCGGCTTCCTGGCCGCCGGGGTCGAGGGGCTTGTCATCGGCGGCGACGTCGACTCGGTGCCGGCGGAGGGCTTCCCGGTTCCGACCGTGGTCGCCGGCAACCGGGCGACGGTGCCGGTCGGCGCAGACCTCGTGTCGAACGACGATGAGGCTGGCGCCCGCCTCGCCGTCGAGCATCTTCGGGCGCTCGGTCACACGCAGATCGGGCACGTCACGGGAAGCGGTCGTGCTGCCGAGCTGCGACGCAGCGCCTACGAGGCGGCCATGGCTGAGGCGGGGCTGGAGTCCCGAGTCATCGGCGGCGTGGGGGCCACCGGCCAGGACGAGGGGCGTCGAGCTTCGCGCGAGCTGTTCGAACGCTGGCCGGCGACCACCGCGGTCTTCGCCGCGAACGACGTTATGGCGCTCGGGGTCCTCGGGACGCTCGACGAGCTGGGGATGCGGGTGCCCGGCGACGTGTCGATCGTGGGCTACGACGACTCGCACCTCGCCGGTGCGGACCACCTGTCGCTCACCTCCGTCGATGACCGCAGTGCCGATGTCGGGCGTGTCGCGGCGGAACTCCTGCTCGCCCGCATCGAGGGTCGACCCCGGAGTCCGGGCGAGCCGGTCGTCGCGGGCGAATTCGGGGGAGTCCGCAGGCTCATCCAGCCGACGCTCACGGTGCGAGGCTCAACGTCGGTCGCGGACCGTCTGGTCTGAGTCCCGCAGCTTCAGGGACTGCGGCAACCGCCTGGGTTCGCCTCAGCGGTCGCGTCGGGCTCCGGCTTCAGGTTCGAAGGCGAGCACGAGGGGCGCCTCCCATCCCTGCTCGGCGTACGCGCTCAAGACGCTCTCCCGCAGCTCATCGACCTTGTCGGTCGGGTGCATGACGAAGACTGAGCCGCCAAGGCCGGTGCCGGTCATGCGGGCGCTCGCCGCGCCGAGGTAGGTCGCCAGCTCGACCGTGAAGTCGATTCTGGCCGTAGAGACCTCGAAGTCCTCGCGCAGCGAGGTCTGCGAGGCCGCGAGCAGGTGATTGCGCTCCTCGGGTGACTCGCCGGTTCGCATGAGCTTCGTGAACTCGAGCGTGCGGGCGATCTCCGAGACGACGTGCCTTGCGCGCCGGAAGACAACGTCATCGAGCTTGTCGGCGGCGGTGTCGAGCTCGGCCGGCCGCACCTCCCGCAACGTCTGCAGGCCGAGGGCTTCCGCGGCTCGCGCACAGTCGTCGGCCCGGGCGGCGAACTCGGCCGACCAGTTCCGATGCGCCTCCTTGGTGTCGATGAGCACGCGAGTGAGGCCCGATTCCGCCGAGCTCGTCGCGGCGAGGATCGAGACATCCGAGCCACGTGCGTCGAAGAACACGTCTTCGTCGTTTCGAGCCGCATGCACGGTGATGTGATCGGTCAGGCCGCCGGGCGCGCCGACGATCTCGGCCTCCGTCTGGCGCCCGATCTCAGCGAGCTCCTCGACGTTCATGCCGAGACCCCAGAAGTCGTTGAGGGCCGTGCTGATCGTCGCGCAGATGGACGCTGAGGAGGCAAGGCCCGCCCCGATGGGAACGTCCGTCGTCAGGAAGATCTCGAGACCTGTCCCGAGGAAGAAGGGGACTCCTGGGTCGGTTTCGTCGCCATCGCCTCGCGTGCCCTCAGGGGGGTTCTCGCGGGCGAAGCGCAGCATGCTGGCCACCGTGCCGAGCGGGTAGGCGCGCCAATCTCGAACTGGGATCTCCGACGAGATGGACCGCAGATCGGTGACGGCCTCGTCTGTCGAGAGGTCCGTGACGATGCGGATGCGGCCGTCCTCGCGCGGGGCGATCGCAGCGCTCGAGCGGAGCGGGATCGCGCAGGCGTAGCCGACCCCGTCCTGCAGATCGGTGTGGTCACCCATGATGCTGACCCGGCCCGGTGCGGACCAGACTCCGAGGGGTTCGCGATCGAACGTGGCCCGGAAGCCATCGCAGACGATCGTCGTCAGGTCTCTGCTCATCTCGTCACCGTTTCTCAGGCATGGGCGATAGGCATCCGCCCCTGTGCATGCGCAGGGTGATTCTAATAAAGGCGTCCTGAACGACCGCCGAAACTCCCGCTCCAGGGCCTTCCATCTGGTTGGGAGTGGCTTGGCGTGCTAGTGTTTACAGCTTGTGGGTCCTATTTCCCACAATCGTCGTACCGTTTGTTGTTCGAGGGCACCTTTTTCGCCTCGGCACGATTTCACGAGTTGCGGCGAACGGGCACATTCGCCCGCATCATCGCCGCAAGAGCGCAGCACACGAGTGTTGTGCGTTCTCTGCGTGCCGATTGAAAGGCAACACCTCCATATGACGGAAACAACCTCAACATTCGCCGAACTCGGCGTCCCCAAGTCGCTCGTGAGCGTGCTCGATGCAGCAGGCAAGCACGAGGCATTCCCCATTCAGCAGTCCACGCTCCCGAGCACTCTCGCGGGTCGCGACGTCCTCGGCCGTGGCAAGACCGGTTCCGGTAAGACGCTCGCGTTCGCCATCCCGCTCGTCGCTCGCCTCGCCGGCGCCGTATCCGGTGGCAAGCGCCGCCCTGGCCGCCCCCTCGGACTCGTGCTGCTCCCCACCCGTGAACTCGCGACGCAGGTCGCCGCGGTCATCGAGCCCCTCGCAAAGGCCGCCGGCCTCACCGTGACGACCGTCTTCGGCGGCGTCTCGCAGCGCCCCCAGGAGACCGCGTTCCGCAACGGCGTCGACATCGTCGTGGCCTGCCCCGGCCGCCTCGACGACCTCATGAAGCAGCGCATCGTGAACCTCGATGCCGTCGAGGTCACCGTGCTCGACGAGGCCGACCACATGGCCGACCTCGGCTTCCTGCCCGTCGTCACGCGCATCATGAACGCCACGCCGCAGTCCGGCCAGCGACTCCTCTTCTCCGCGACGCTCGACAACGGCGTGGACAAGCTCGTCAAGAAGTTCCTGAACGACCCGATCCTGCACTCCGTCGACGAGTCGAACTCGCACGTCGCGGCCATGACACACCACGTGTACGAGGCGGAGACGCCAGAGGCGAAGACCGCGCTTGTGCACGCTCTCGCGAGCGGCAAGGGCCGTCGCATCCTGTTCATGCGCACCAAGCACCAGGCGAAGAAGCTCGCGAAGCAGCTCACGGCTTCCGGCATCCCCGCCGTCGACCTGCACGGCAACCTGTCGCAGAACGCGCGCGACCGCAACCTCGCCGCCTTCTCCGGTGGAGAGGTCAACGTGCTCGTCGCAACCGACGTCGCCGCGCGCGGTGTGCACGTCGACGCCATCGAGCTGGTCGTGCACGTCGACCCGCCCGCCGAGCACAAGGCGTACCTGCACCGCTCCGGCCGCACGGCCCGCGCGGGCTCCGAGGGCGACGTCGTCACCCTCATGCTCCCGAGCCAGCGCAAGGACACGGAGATGCTCCTCCGCCGCGCGAAGATCGGCGTCACCCCGCAGCGTGCGAACGTCAACTCGCCGTTCGTGAACGAGCTCATCGGCGAAGTCGCCCCGACCGTCCGCCCCGTTCCGGGCGGACCGGGATCCGGCAACGTCGAGGTCAGCCAGGGACGCGGCACGTCGCAGGGGGCAAACGCGCGCCGCAAGCGCGACGCTGCCCCGGCACGTGGCGGATCGTCGCGTGGTGGCTCTGGCAACGGCGGCGGCCGTGGTCGTGCAGCCACCTCCTCCTCGCAGGGATCATCGGCTTCGCGTCCAGCACGCGGACAGGCTGGCGAGGGCGCAGCCCAGGGCCAGCGTCGCAGCGAGGGACGTCCGCGTCGCGCCGGCACCTCCTCGCCGGCCGCACCTTCGCGTGGCGGCGAGCGCGGCTCGCGTCGCGCAAGCTGGTCCTCCGGTCAGTAGTCAGCGGCACACACGCAGCATCCCCGAGCGGGCGGTCCGAGCAATCGGCCGCCCGTTCGGCGTCTGTATGGCGACTCGGTCGCGACTCGGAAGGGGCGCCATGGTGTGGATCGCTGGCATCGCCGCCGTCGCGTTGCTCGTGCTCTGGCTGACACCCGCCGAAACCTCCGACGATGTCTTCGCTGTGGCTCTCGCGGGTGCGCTCGCGGCATGCTCTCTCGCTTTTGTAGGCTACGGCCTCCTTGACCACCTGCGATCGTCGAATGACGAACAGGCCTGGTGCTTCAGTGCCTCTTGCACGTCGATCCCATCCGTCGAGCGGGCGAGGTTAGTCGGGGGGGGAGGAGAGCAGGTGGGCCGTGAGCGTGTCGAGGTGGATGCGCACAGCGGCTGGGCCGTCGCGCTCCAGGAGGCGGAGATATTCCTCGTGGTCGTCGGCGAGGCCCTCTGGGTCGTAGTGCTCGTGTGCTCCAGCAAGCAGCAATCGCACCTCGCTTTCAAGGGAACGTGCGGCCTCACTGATCCTCGGGCTGTCCGCCGCATCGATGATGCTCTGGTGGACTGCCGCGTGGGCTGTCTCGAGCTGGCGCCAGGAGCTCGAGTCGTGCGCTTCGAGTTCTCGCAGTCGTGAAATGTGCCGAAGCAAGGGCGCTCGCACACCTTCCGGCCAGCCTTCAGGATGCCTGGCGTTCAGGATGCGGACGGCCTCGGATTCGAGCGCGCAGCGCAGATCCTGCATTGCCCGGATCTCGTCGTCGCCGAGCTGCGCCACCTCGACGCCTCTGTATGGCGCGGAGTGGACGAGGCGCTCGGCTGCGAGCGACGCCAAGGCGGTGCGCACGGTGTGACGAGAAAGCTCAAACTCCGCGGCCAGATGCTCTTCGCGGAGCGATTGACCGCGGGCGTAGCTGCCGTCGAGAATCCGGTCGCGCAGGGTCGAGGCGAGCTTCGATGCGGCGGTCGGACGCTGGCCTGCGTGGGCGTCGCCTCGCGCAGCCGCTTCACGGGTCATTGCTGCGCCTCGGCTGCTGTAGCCGCGGCGCGTGTGGGCGGCGACTTCGGCGCTACCGACCGATCGCGCCTGGTGAGCGCCCCCGTCGACCCCAGTACAAGAACGATGATCCCCATTGCCAGTACCGCGAGGCCGATGGTTTCGAGTGCCGCGAGCTGCTCCCTGAGCACAAGAAGCCCCAGGATGCTTGCCGTCAGCGGCTCCGCGAGCGTCAGCGTCGAGACGGTCGCGGCCTGCAGCCTCGCGAGTCCAGCCCCGAAGCAGAGGTAGGCGATGGTCGTCGTGACGATGCCGAGCCACGCGGCGGTCGCGAGCCCGGTCGGGGTGAGCATCCACTCGGCGCCGCTGGCGAGCAGCAGGGGGATGCTGATGACACCGGCGACGCCGAAGACCATGCCCATGGTGCCGGCGGCGCTCCAGCCGCGGTTCATGAGGGCCTTCGCCGAGAGCGTGTAGATGCTGTAGCTCGCGCCGGCGCCGATCGAAGCAGCAATTCCGCCGAGGTTCGCACCACCTGAGTCGCCCGCGCCCGCCGCCGCGATGAGGGCAACGCCCAGCACGGCAATGCCGGTCGCCACACCCCAGCTGAGGCCGGGGAAGCGTCGCTCCAGTGCCCACTGAAGGAGCCCCGTGAGGACGGGCGCCGAGCCGAGCGCGAGCACCGTGCCGACCGCGACGCCGCTTCCGGCGGTGCCGGCGAAGAACAGGGGCTGATAGAGCAGCACCCCGAGCGCGCCGAGGGCGACCAGGCCGAGTGAGGCGACACGCGAGGCCTGAGTGCCGACGCGGAGAGGCGCACCCGGGATGTTCTCGCGAATGCGGCTTCGTCGTTGCGCTGCGAAGAGTGCCCAGGCTCCGAGCAGTGTTCCGCCGAGCGCGAGTCGGGCGGAGCCCAACGAGAACGCGCTCACCTCTGGTGCGCCGAGCGCCTGTGCGGTCCCGGTCGTGCCGAAGCAGACGGCGGCGAACAGGACGAGGAGAAGAGCGGTCACGGGAAAATTGTTACACAATTCGTCGCGTCGTGTCGCCGGTAACGAGAACGAGCGATGGGCTCGGCCGTATCGGCCGAGCCCATCGCTCGTGGTCGAAGGAGTCGAGCTACTTCTTCGCAGTCGGAAGGAAGATGGCGCCGGTCGTGACGTCCTCATCCAGCGACTCGAGCGTGCGGCCGCGGGTCTCCGGGATCTGCGTTGCGACGAAGATGAGCGCGATCACGTTCAGCGCACCGAACAGGAAGAAGGTTCCAGTGATGCCCATCCCGTCGACGAGCGAGGGGAAGTACAGCGAGAGGAAGCCGTTCGCGACCCAGAGGAAGAAGATCGAGACGCCCATGCCGATGCCGCGCATGTGCAGCGGGAACACCTCGGACAGGTAGACCCAGACGGCCACGTTGAGGAACGTCTGCATCGACCCGACGAACGCGACGACCAGGAACAGGATGACCCAGGGGCGCAGCGGGTTGCCGACCTCGAGGAGCATCGAAGACAGGCCGATGAGCAGGTGGCAGATCGTGGTCAGTGTGAAGCCGATGATGAACGTCTTGCGGCGGTCGAACTTGTCCATGTAGGAGAGAGCGATGAACGCACCGACCACCGCGATGACGCCTGGCGCGATGTTGGCGATGAGGGCCGCGCTCGAGTCGAAGCCCGACTCGATGAGCACGATCTGGCCGTAGTACATGATCGAGTTGATGCCCGTGAGCTGCTGGGCGACGCCGAGTCCGATGCCGACGAGCAGGATGCGGAGGAGCCATTTGTTCTTGAGGATCGCCGCGAAGCCGACCTGCTTCTCGTTCCCCTCCTCGATCGCGACCTTCTCGACCTGGGCGAGTTCCGCTTCAGCGCGCTCGGGGGAGCGGACGGTCTTGAGGACCTCGAGTGCTTCGGCGTCGCGACCCTTCTCGACGAGCCAGCGGGGCGACTCCGGCATGCGCAGCATACCGAAGAAGAGGCAGATGGCCGGGATCGCGCAGATGGCGAACATGATGCGCCAGACGCCGTCGAGGTGGCCGAGGGTGTTGCCCAGGATGGCGTTGATGACAAACGCGGAGAGCTGTCCGATGACGATGGCGGCTTCGTTGCGGCCGGAGATGGAACCGCGGATCTCGTAGGGTGCCAACTCTGCCAAGAAGACTGGAACGACCGTCGAAGCGCCGCCGACGGCGAGGCCGAGGAGGATGCGGCCGACGACCAGTACCTCGAAGTTCGGCGTGAAGACGACGACAAGCGTGCCGAGGAAGAACAGCACTGCGAGCATGATGATCGTCTTGCGGCGACCCCAGCTGTCGGAGAGACGGCCGCAGAAGATCGCGCCGATGGCTGCTGCGAAGACGAGGGAGCTCGTGACGACGCCCTCGGTGAGTGGCGTGAGCCCGAGCTCTTCGGTCATCGGGTTCAGTGCGCCGTTGATGACACCCGTGTCGTAGCCGAAGAGGAGGCCGCCGAAGCAGGCGACGATCGAGATCAGCCCGAGCCGCGAACGATGCGGCCCTGCTGTGAGGGGCGGAAGTGATTTCTCGGCGGTGTTGCCCGCCGGATGCGATGAGGCCATTTGGACGTCCTTGTCGTGGATGCTGCGAGGTGGTGCAAGGTTGTGCGGTGCTGCGGGGCGCGTTTTCTGCGAACGCGTGTCTTGATGGTAACCGAAGAATGACAGGATGTGAATATGTCCTGACAATTCTGTCGAAGGCGAGTGTGGCCCCGCAGCTCAGAGCTGCGGGGCCACACGGCGTCAGGAGGACGCGACAAGCTCCCGGATCTTCTCGAGCTGGACCTTCGAGACCTCGTCGGCCCGCTCGTCCTCCGCGAAGACGTTCGAGACGATGAGCGCGTCCGGACGATCGAGGTACCCGATCTGCTTCAGCGTCGCGAACAGCTCAGCGAAGTCGACATCGCCGTCGCCGATGCGCAGGTGCTGGTGGATGCGCGCCTCGTTCCCGGGAGGGTTCGAGATGTAACGCAGCCCGTGCGAGCGGTGGTGGTCGAACGTGTCCGCCGTGTACACGGCACCGAGACGCTCACCGAGCTCCGGAAGCAGCGTCGTCGCGCGGTCCCCGTAGTGGAACGTGTGCGAGGCGACGTACACGAAGCCCACGTTCTTGCTGTTGAGGCCGCGGATGACGCGCCACCCTTCGAGACCGTCCTCGACGAAGTCGTTGGGGTGCGGGTCGATGTTCAGCTGGATGCCCTCGCGCTCGAGGATCGGCAGCAGCGTCTCCATCGAACGGTGGAACGCGTCCTCCGACTCGTTGAACTGGGCTGGCTCGCCGCTGAACTCCGTGTTGATGACGGGGATCTCGAGGAGCGAGGCAAGCTCGATGACGCGCGAGAAGTTGCGCACCGCCGCGAGGCGGCCCGCTTCTTCCGGTCCCGAGATGCGTTGCACCGGCAGGATGGCGGGGATCTTGACCCCAGCATCCGCTGCCCGCTTCTTGAACTTCAGCGCGTACTCGTCGTCGGCCGACGGGTGGCGGAAGAACCACGAGAAGTCGGGGTGCGGCGTGATCTGCAGGTACTCGTAGCCCAGGCGGGCCGCGATGTCCGGGAAGTCGAGGAAGCCGGCGTCGTGATGGAACGGCGTCGGGTCCAGCGCGATGCGAACCATGGGTGTGTCTCCTTATGCCTTGTCGTAGAAAGCCGGACGCTCGACCTGCTGCACCTCGACGATGCCGCCGTCGAATGCCTTGACGCCGGCCTCGCAGGCGAGGGCCACGCGGTAGCCGTGGAAGGCGTCCGGGCCGTCGATGGTGCCGCGGGCGACCGCATCCACCCAGCGCTGGATCTGCACGTCGTAGGCGGCTGCGAATCGCGTCACGAACGAGCGGTGCTCCTCCTTGGCGAACGAGCCGTCCGACCAGGTCTGCACGCCGTTGGCCTGTCCGATGCGGGCGAGGCCGTTCGAGAACACGGCTTCCGTAGCGACCTGGTACCCGAACTTGATGCTCACGTTCATCTCGACGTCGACGAGGATGCCGTTCTCGAGCTCCAGGAGCACGAGGATCGGCTCGCGCAGGCGCTCTGGCGAGTTCGGGTTGCGGCGCATGTACTTGATCTCGATGCTGCGGATCTCGCTGCCGGCAAGCCACGGGATGACATCGAGTTCGTGCACCACCGAGTCGTTGATGAGCATGTCCTGCGTGTACGTCTCCGGCACGTCGGGGTTGCGGTGCACGGCGCGGAGCGCCAGGAGCTCTCCGGCTTCGCCGGATTCGATGATCTCGCGCAGGCGGGCGTACTCGGCGTCGAAGCGGCGCATGAAGCCGAGCTGGATGAGGGGTCGGTCGGATGCAGCCATCTCGGCCTCGACGACCCGCAGCGACGACGCGGAGTCAGCCGTCAGGGGCTTCTCGCACAGGATGGGGAGCTTCGCGGCGAGGGCGGGCAGGAGGACGGGCTCGTGGAACTTGCCTGGCGTCGCGATGACGACCGCGTCGACGGCGTTCGCCGCGATGGCGTCCTCGATGCTCGTGAACCACTGGGCTCCTGGGGCGTTCTCGAGGGCAGCGGTGCCGCGTCCCTCATCTGGCTCGATGACGGCGGAGACGATCGCACCGCTGATGCGCTTCGTGATGCGCGCGATGTGATCTGCGCCCATGATGCCGGCGCCGACGACGCCGACGCGGAGGTCAGTTGAAGTCATGTCTGTGCTTCCAGTTCTTTCTCGGGCGCTACTTCGCGCGGGCTGCCGGCGTGGAGCCGCAGATGTGCTTGAGCGTGCGCTCGGCGATCGGGTACGGGCGGTCTGCGGAGCAGCCGAACATGTCCTGCTCGACGATGCCGAAGATGTTCGGGTCGATCTCGGCGGCGCGGGCCACGATGGGGCCGAGCTCCGGGATGCCGTTCGGCGGCTCGACCATGATCATGTCGGCGGCGGCCTCGGCCCACGACACATCGTTCTTGAGGACATCGAAGAGCTTGTCGGGGTCGACCTGCTTGAGGTGCAGGTAGCCGATGCGCTCGGGGTACGCGTTCATGAGGCGGAGGCTGTCGCCGCCGTAGTAGGAGAAATGACCCGTGTCGAGGCAGAGGTTCGTGTACTGGGCGTCGGTCTCGGTGAGCAGGCGCTCGACCTCGCGGTACGTGCCGACGTGACTGTCCGCGTGGGAGTGGAACTGCTGCTTGACGCCGTACTCCTCGAGGAGCGCCTTGCCGAGCCGGTCGTGCCCTGCGGCGAGGCGAGCCCACTGCTCGGCGTCGAGCGTGCGGGGCTCCTTGGCCTGGCCCGTGATGTCGTCGCGCCACATGTCGGGGATCGTGACGAGGTGCTCGGCTCCGAGCTTGGACGCGAGTCCGGCGACGGCGATGGCCTGGTCCCAGGCGCGCTGCCACTGGCTCTCGTCCTCGTTGTGGAAGCCCGTGAAGACGGTCCCGGCGGAGAGCTTGAGGCCACGCGACTCGAGCTCGTCGGAGAGCTGGTTGGGGTCGGTGGGGAGGTAGCCGTACGGGCCGAGCTCGATCCACGTGTAGCCGGCCTTGACGACCTCGTCGAGGAACGTCTGCCACGGGATCTGGCCCGGGTGGTCAGGGAGCCAGATGCCCCAGGAGTCAGGTGCGGTTCCGATTCGGATGCTCTGCGACATCGTCGTCTGCTTTCTGTTGGTGTTCGTGTTGATGTTCGTGTTGATGTTCGTGTTGGTGCTTGTCTTGCGCTGAGGGGCCGGTGGCGGGAGGTCCGATCCGGCCCCAGTCGGTCAACCGAGCAGAGGGCGCTGGGCGGCCTTCTGCTCCTTGTAGTCCTCGAGCGCGCTCTGCGTGGAGCTGAGCGTGGAGGTCTCGGCGACCGGCACATCCCACCATCCCTCGCCGTCCGGCGCGTAGATGAGGGGGTTGCTGTTGATGTGGATGAGGGTCGAGGTGTCTGACGCCTTCGCCTTTGCCATCGCATCGCGCAGGTCGGTGATCGCGTCCGCGCTCGGCTCGATCTCGATCGTGTCGATGCCGTAGCTGCGCGCGTTTGCGGCGAGGTCGACGGGGAGGATCTGGTCGCCCTGGAAGTTCGATCCCGCTTCGTCGAAGGCGCGGTACCAGGTGCCGAAGCGCTCGGATCCGACCGTCTCGGAGAGGTGCCCGATGGAGGCGTACCCGTGGTTCTGGATGAGCACGACGATGATCTTGATGCCCTCGGCGACCGCCGTCACGAGCTCCGTGTGCAGCATGAGGTAGGAGCCGTCGCCGACCATGACGATGACATCGCGGTCGGGGGCGCCACGGCGGACGCCCATGCCACCGGCGATCTCGTAGCCCATGCAGGAGAACGCGTACTCCACGTGGTAGCCGAGCGGGTCGCGGACGCGCCACAGCTTGTGCAGGTCGCCTGGCAGCGAGCCGGCGGCCTGGACGATGACGTCGCGCGGGTCACTGGACTCCTGGACAACGCCGATGATCTCCGGCTGGCCCGGCAGGTCGAGGCCGCTCGGCTCGAAGGCGACGTCGACGGCCGCATCCCACTCGCTCTTCTGGGCTGCGATGAGACGCGAGTAGTCGTCGCTCACGCGGAAGCCGGACAGAGCGCCGATGAGCTTCACGAGGGTCTCGCGGGCATCCGCCACGACGGGCAGCTGCGAGCCGTGCTTGTACGCGTCGAAGGCTGCCACGTTGATGTTGACGAAGCGCACGCCATCGTTCTGGAAGACCGTGCGGCTCGCTGTGGTGAAGTCGCTGTAGCGGGTGCCGATGCCGATGACGACGTCTGCCTGTGCTGCGAGGCGGTTGGCTGCCGTCGTGCCGGTTGCGCCGATGCCGCCGAGGTACTGCGGGTGGTCCCAGTCGAGGGAGCCTCCGCCTGCCTGGCTCGTGCCGACGGGGATGCCCGTGGCCTCGACGAAGGCGCGCAGCTCGTCCTCGGCGCCCGAGTAGATGACGCCGCCACCGGCGACGATGATCGGGTTCTTCGCGTTCTTGATCGCCTCGACGGCGCGGGCGAGAGGGCCGGCCTCCGGGAGGGGGCGGCGGATGTGCCACTCGCGCTCTTCGAGGAAGGCGAGCGGCACATCGATGAGCTCCGCCTGGACGTCCTCAGGCAGCGCGATCGTGACGGCGCCCGTCTCGGCTGGGTCGGTGAGGACCCGCATGGCGGCGAGCGCGATCGAGAACAGCTGCTCTGGACGCTGCACGCGGTCGAAGAAGCGGGAGAGCGGACGGAACGCATCCGTCACCTGGATGCCCGTGTCGTGCGGGAACTCGAGCTGCTGCAGCACGGGGTCTGAGACACGGGTCGCGAAGGTGTCGCTCGGCAGGAGCAGCGCTGGCAGGCGGTTCGCCGTCGCGAGGGCTGCACCCGTGAGCATGTTGGCTGCGCCCGGTCCGACGGACGCGGCGCTCGCGTACGTCGCGCGGCGGCGGTGCATCCGCGCGTAGCCCACCGACTGGTGGACCATCGCCTGCTCGTTGCGCGCCTGGAAGTAGGGCATGAGGGTCGGGTCCTCGACGTTGGCCTGCTTGAGCGCCTGGCCGATGCCGGCGACATTGCCGTGGCCGAAGATTCCGAACATGCCGGGGATCGTGCGCTCGCGCAGGTCACCGTCGACGGTGTACTGCTTGCCGAGGAACTCGACGAGGGCCTGACCGACGGTCATTCGCTTGGTTGACATCTGCGTCATCTTTCTGCGTTGGTACTGAGCTGTTGCTGGTGCGCTGGAGGTGGGTAGTTATCGCTGGGGGCCGTACGGGAGACGGGAGTCGAACTCCTGGGAGGTCCACTGCTCGCGGACCCAGCCGTGGGCTGGGTCGTCGCTGATGAGCCACTCGCGCGCTTCGTCAGGTCCCGCCATGACGTTCAGGTAGTACAGGTCGTAGCCGGGGGCCGCGACGGCGGGGCCGTGGTAGCCGAACGGGACCAGCGCGATGTCTCCTGTTCGCACGATCTCGTTGATAGAGATCTCGCCGGCCGGCGACGTGTAGGTCGCGAACATGCCGAAGGCGTCTGCGCCCTCGGGGACCGTCGCGTTCTTGGTGGGCTCGCTCTCGAAGTAGTAGATCTCCTCGAGGCGGCTCTCGTGGCCCGGGTGGTGCTCGTCGTGCTTGTGGGGAGGGTACGACGACCAGTTCTCGGCCGGCGTGATGACCTCGCACACGATGAGCTTGGCGGCCTGCAGCGAACCGGGGATGCCGAAGTTCTGCACCTGACGGCTGGAGCGTCCGGCTCCCCGCAGCTCGACCGGTACGTCGCCCTTGCGCAGCACCTGGAATGGGAAGACCTGGGTGGTCGGCGCTTCCGCGACCGCGACCCTGCCGCTGCCTGTGACGATTGCGCTGGTCCCGACTGGCACGTAGGCCACGTCGGCAGGCCCATCGAAGACTGAGGGACGGCCCTCGAGCTCGACGGATGCGGGCGCATCCGCACCGTCGAGCTCGAGGAACGCGTCTCCGCGGAGGGGGATGACCATTCGCTCAATGTCGCCTGCTGGCAGCTCGAGGCGCAGACCATCGGAGAGGTCTGCGACTCGGATGCCAGTGTGTTCCCAGCCGGGGAGCGTCGCATCGACAACGCTCTCCCAGCCGTCTCGCGAGAGGGCTCCGCGGGCCCTGAACCAGGTGTTCTCTGCTGTTTCCTTGGGGGAAGCTGCTGCGTGTGAGGACATTGCTCGTGAGTCTTTCTAGGTGCGAATGGTCTGGCTAGCAGTGTGGGCTAGTCGTGCTGGGCTGGTCAGTCGTTTTCTGGGAAGCCGAGGTTGATGCCGCCGTGCTTGGCGG
>JBQDTF010000016.1:0-112130 GCA_052099095.1 Pseudoclavibacter sp. | reverse complement strand
AGGTGGTGCGAAACACACCACGCCGTGCCCTGGAGCGAGGGCGGGCCGACCGACGCGAGCCACGGCATCCTGCTGTGCTCATTCCACCACCACGAAGTCCACCGCGGGCGACTGAACGTCACCCACGGCCCCGACGGGCGGTGGCGCGTCGTTGCGACCGTCGGGCACCACGTCCGCCGCCGCACCCCGCGCCGCCGCGTGTACGAGCACACCGAAGCGCCACGCCCGGAGTTCACTCGCAGATCCTGAGACCACCACCTGGAGAGACTCCTTCACGAGCCGGGAGTCAGGAGCCACGAGCCGCGAGCCACGAGCCACGTGCCGAGACCCCAGAGCCCGCCCAGGAACGCCCGGCGGCGGCCTCGGACGAAGCCCCTCGCGAGTCTCACGAGGCGGGCAACGACTCCAGCATGTGCTCCCACGCGCGGTGCACGTCCGCGCCGACGAGACCGAGCTGCGTCACGACCGCCACGCACCGGGAGCGTTCGTCGTAGAGCTCGAGTGTCGATGTGCGACCCCGCGGCCCCCAGGAGGTCACCAGCAGGCACGAGCGCACGGAAGCGAGGTCAACCTCGATGACGCCCTCACTCAACGAGACGACCAGCAGCGCACCGACACGCTCGACCAGATGAACCGGGCCAGCACACAGCTGCAGCACTGCGCTCGACGGCACGCCCACGCACACCGGCAGCCCAACCGAGCTCAGATGCTCGAAGACTGCGGGAATCACCGCGCAATCAACGCCACGGCTGCTCCCGACACCGCCGACACCCCACACTCCGCGTGCCACACCCGCGCCGCCACCCACCAGCGCCGCGTGACGTTCGCGGCCACCCCCGTCGAACACGGCATCGAGCTGCGCGAGCTGATCGCCCTCGCGCCAGCCGCCCTCCTCGACCCACGACAGCTGGGCGTTGCTCAGCTGCGCCTCGCTCGGGCCCCGCGAACGTCCGAGAGCCGAGAGGAGGCCAGCATCCTCATCCGAATGGACGAGCACGCGATGCACGAGCTGCCCGGCACCCGAATAGACGTAGAGGCTCGGCAGCGCCCCCGGCACGCCCTCGTCATGGGCAATGACAGCGGCACCGAGCAGAGCCGGGCGAATCCGAAGCGTGATCCACGCGGAAGGCGGAACGATCGCGCGGCCGCAGACCGTCGGGAGGTCGTAGCTGCCGATCTGATGCATCGTGCACACCGGGTTGCGAGTCGTGGCTGTCGCCGTCCCAAAGCCGACGAGCCCGTAGGCAAGCACTTCAGGGCTCAGCTCCACCTTGCGCAGCATCGTATGGGGGGAAGCGAGCAGCTTGTCGAGGGTGCCTGCTCCCTGCGTACTCACCTGGTGAGCGCGACCTGGACCCGCACCCTCCCGCCCGATCCCGCGGGACCCGGCATGCCGTCGCCGCGCGCACGGGCAGTTCCCGCTCGCCCCACAGACCTCACCCTGACCAGCGATGTCCTCCGGCAGCATGGCTCAGTACACGTCCCTCACGTAGCGCTTCTGCCGCTTCAGCGCTCCCACGTACTCTGCCGCCCCTTCGGCCGTGACACCGCGCTCCTGCGCGATGACCGCGTGGAGTGCATCGTCGACGTCGCGGGCCATGCGTGAAGCGTCACCGCAGACGTAGAAGTGGCCGCCCTCCTCGAGCCACGCATACAGTTCCGCGCTGTGCTCGAGCATCCGCGTCTGCACGTAGATCTTCTCCGCCTGGTCGCGCGAGAAGGCCAGATCGAGTCGGTCGAGGACACCGCGCTCGCTGAGCCCCGTGAGCTCCTCCTCGTAGATGTAGTCGCTCTCACGGTGCTGGTCGCCGAACAGCAGCCAGTTGCGTCCAGTCGCGCCACGCGCCTCACGCTCGTGCAGGAAGCCCCGGAATGGGGCGATGCCTGTTCCCGGCCCGACCATGATCATGGGAGCGTCGTCATCCTCTGGCACCCGGAACGCGGCGTTCGGCTGCAGGAACACGTGCACTGGATCGACGTCGCCGACGCGATCCGCGAGGAACGTGGAGCAGACTCCGCCGTAGCGCCTGGCCTCGTTCCCGTAGCGGACCGAGGCGACGGTCAGGTGGATGCGGTCCGGGCTCGCGAGCGGGCTCGACGAGATCGAGTAGGCGCGGTGCTGCAAGGGCCGCAGCAGCCCCGCGAACTCGTCCGCACCGAACGTGACTCCCTGCGCCGCACGAAGGACGTCGAGCGTGTCGCGGCCCCACAGCCAGCTGTCGAGCTGCGCCTTGTCGCCCCGCTGAACGAGTTCGGCCACGGCTCCGCTCGGCTCGCGGGCGGAGAGCTCCGCGAGCAGGTCCTTGGAAGGCGCCGTGATGTCGAGTTCCCGCTCGAAAGCGGCACGCAGCGTCGAGCCGCCCTCGAGCGTCTCATCGCCGGAGAACCCGAGGTGGCCGAGGAGCTCGTCGACGAGCTCGGGTTCGTTGACTGGGACGACCGCGAGGGCGTCACCCGCCGCGTACGTGATGCCACTGTCGCCGAGGTCGAACTCGAAGTGCCGGATCTCCTTGGAGCTCCTGGGCCCGGACAGCACCCGGTTCACCGCGAGCCTGGACGGGTACGGGGTCTTCTTGTTCCACGGCGAGCGCACCCGAGCGGGTTGTGCCGTCGCGGCCGGTGCAGGTGCAGCGGTGTTCGGCTGCAAGGCGGCAAAGTGCTCGACGACCTCGGCGATCCACGCCGCGGACGACTCCTCGTAGTCCACATCGCAGTCCACGCGCTGCACGACTCTGGTCGCCCCGAGCTGCTCGAGGCGCGTGTCGATGAGCTTGCCCGCCTGGCAGTAGTCGTCGTAGCTGCTGTCGCCAAGCGCGAGCACCGCGAACTTCGCCGACTCGAGGCGGGGTGCCCCCTCGGCCGAGAGCTCCTCCCAGAAGAGCTCGGCGTTGTCCGGCATCTCGCCCTCGCCGTAAGTGGAGGTGACGACGATGATGTTGCGTTCCCCGCCGAGCGCCTCAGGCGAGACGGAGTCGAGCGGGGCAAGCGTCGCGGCGAGTCCCGCGCCGCGTGCAGCCGCCGCGAGGTCCTCCGCGACGAACTCGCAGTTGCCGGTCTGCGTCCCGATGAGGATCTCGAGCGTGAGCGTCGCCGCTTGCACTTCCTTGTCGGCAGTCGGAATAGCGGCGAGACCCGCCATGAAGCCCGAGAGCCAGGCCTGCTGCTCCCTGGTGAACGGCGCGTCCACCGGGATGAACGGCGCGCTCACGCGAGCCCACCGGCCGTCGCCGCGAGTCCAGCGATGGCAGCGGAAGGCTGCTGGCGCTTCTCCGTGACGACAAGCTCCCTGGCGATGTCGACCATGGCAGCGGTGGCGAGGATCTCGTCGGTCCCAACGGACTCGAGGAGGCGGCGGTTCTTGACGTTCTGGTGCATGATCCACCCCGTGGTTCCTGGCGCGTCGATGCTGCGCACGTTGCGCAGGCGGAGGGCGTCCTTGTAGTCCTCGAGGCGCTTCGCGGCGATGAGCGCCGCCAGTTCCGCGTCCTCGAAGCGATCGAGCTCACCCCGCAGGTACTTGTTCACGCGCTGCATGACGAAGAAGTCCTCTGTGAGGATCAGCTTGCGCACGGCATCGACGACCCTCGGGTCGTCGGGCCCCTGCGCGTCCGGCACCCTGGTGAGCGCGATGTCCTGCGAGATGTTGAGGACCGCGTAGGAGGCGAGCAGGGCGAACCGGTCGTCACGATCCGACTCGGAAGCGCCGGGTGTCCGGCCGCCGATCACAGGGTGACCACCGCGGTAGGCCTCCTTGAACAGGCGGATGCGCTGCGTCGCGATCGAGGTCGAGAGCTCGTCGAGCAGTTCCTTCCGGCCCTTGGCCGCAAGGATCTCGTCGGCGTCCTGGTACAGGAGGAGGGCACGCGGCATGCCGCAGAAGAACCTGCTGCGCTCGGACTCCCAGTCGCGGAGGATCTGCGCGGCGAGCGGGGAGCCGGTCGCGTCGAGGTGCCACTGCAGCAGGAGCTTCACGGCCGCCTCGTGGAAGTCCCCGTGGCTCGTGTCCGTGATGGGGAACACCAGGAGTGAGTCGGCGCTCACGTTGGCGCGGGTCGACCCGTCGGCGTCGTACTGGTAGACGAAGCCTCCGCTCATGCCGTTGCCGAGTCCCTTGCCTGCGCTGCCGAGATTGAGCACGGCCCCGTTGGTCATGTACTCGCAGCCGAAGTCGCCGATGCCCTCGACGACGGCCGTCGCGCCGGAGTTGCGCACGGCGAAGCGGTCACCCGCCTCTCCTTGCACGAACGTGCGTCCGCCCGTGGCGCCGAAGAGCGCGAAGTTGCCGATCAGCACGTTCTCGCCCGGCTGCGATCCACCGCCGCCGGGGGAGAGGATCACGATCGTGCCGCCGCCCTGGCTCTTGCCGACGCCATCGTTCGCGGTGCCCGTGTGCACGAGGCGCATGCCGTCGTTGCTGAATGCTCCGTATGACTGGCCGGCAGACCCCTGCGTCGTCACGACGATGCTGCCGTCGACGAGCGAGCGCCTGCCTCGCTCGTCCTCGACGACCGCAGGGAGACCCGCCACCGTCTCGGCGTCGAGCTCGTAGTTGAGGATCCGCTCGAGGTCGATCGCGAGCTGCCCGCCGACCGACTTGAAGCGGTTCCCCATCTCGACGCCCTCGATCCGCACCTCAGGCTCCGCCCGTTCGACAAGCGCGGCGCGGATCTGCTCGACGAGGGAGTCGTCGATGCTGAAGTCCTTCTCGAGGTAGATGGGGTCGGCGATGATCTTCTCTGGCACCTTGGCGAGCATGTCGCGCACGTCGAGGTCCCCGACGCTCGCCGGGTGGGCAAGGAGCTGCAGCAGGTCGCCGCGTCCGCGGGCCTCGCCAAGGGAGCGCAGACCGAGCGACGCGAGGATCTCACGCACCTCGTGCGAGATGTTGAGCAGGTACTGCGCGAGCGCGCGCGGGTCGCCGTCGAACACCTCAGGGTTCGTGGTGAGCCCGGCGGGGCACTTGATGTTGCAGTTCTTGGCCATGACGCAGCCGAGCATCATGAGTGCCGTCGTGCCGAACTCGAAGCTGTCTCCGCCCAGGAGCGCCGACGTGACGACGTCGCTCGCCATCTGGTGAGCGCCTGAGCAGCGGAGGACGACCTTCTGGCGGAGACCGTTGGCGAGCAGTGCCTGGTGCACCTCGGCGACACCGATCTCGGCCGAGCGGCCCGCGTACTTGAGGCTCGTGACCGCCGCGGCACCCGTGCCGCCGGTGTTGCCGGCAACATTGATGACGTCGGCTCCTGCCTTCGCGACGCCGACGGCGATCGTGCCGATTCCCTCCGAAGAGACGAGTTTCACGACGACACGCACTCGCGCCGCCTTGCAGTCGTGGATGAGCTGGGCGAGGTCCTCGATCGAGTACGTGTCGTGGTGCGGGGGCGGCGAGACGAGCTCGACGCCTGGCGTGCCGCCACGCGCGGCAGCGATGTCGACCGTGACCTTCGGGGCCGGCAGCTGCCCGCCCTCGCCGGGCTTCGCGCCCTGACCGATCTTGATCTCGAGCTCTTGGAGCATCGGGTCGGCGAGATAGCCGGCCCAGATGCCGAAGCGGCCGGAAGCGAACTGCTTGATGCGTGAGCCGCGGATCGTGTTGTACCGCGTGATGTGCTCGCCACCCTCGCCGCAGTTCGACATTCCGCCGACCATGTTCGTGCCGTGCGCCACCGACTCGTGCGCGGTCGCGACGAGGGCGCCGTGGCTCATGGCACCGGACGCGAGCGTCCGTGCGATCTCGTGCGCGGGCTGCACCTCGTCGAGGGCGATGCTGTCGGGGGCTGTCCTGAGCATGCCGAGGATGCTGGCGGATCCGGCAGCAACCCGGATCTCGAGGTGCGCGTCCGTCGCCGTCGTCTCGACGATGGCCTCGGCGTCGAGCGCCGAGAGCACCTGGGCGAGCGCGTCGTAGCGCGCCTGGTCGCTGCCGAGCGGCCCGGTCAGCGTGAGCCGGTACAGCTCGTTCGCGAGGCGGTCGATCTCGAGGCCGCGCACCTGAACGTCGCTGTTGCCTTCGAGGGAGAACCGGCTCAGCTCCCTGGCGAATTCCGACGGGGTGGAGGCCAGCCGCACATCTGCGGGCAGTGAGAGCACGTCGCGCAGCGCTGACGGGCGGCGAGTGCGCTCCTGGATGGTGTTGGTGACGAAGTCGCGGTAGCCGGGAGTGATCTCGAACGCGTCGATCTGCTCCGGCGTGAGCGCTCCGTAGCCGCTGTACGTGTAGGCCTTGTCGTCGAGGCCAAACGCGTCGCCGAGCTGACCGAGCGTGAGGAGGCGGAGGGAGTCGTGTCCTGGGTGCGGTTCGGCCGAGGCTTCAGCGGGTTCGCGTGTTGTGGAGGTGGTGCGCGACTCGAGGATGCGCGGCTCCTCCGTCATGTCGATGAACCCGCGGACAGCTGTGGTGCCGAACGAGTGGCCGGCGCCTTCCTGGCGCTCCTTGAAGAGCCCCAGAAGGGGGATCTGCTTCTCATCAGCGACAGCGACTGCCCGTTCGTGCCACTCGGCGACGGCCAGGGCGATGCGCTCGAAGCGCACTCCGCCGACGGGGGCGGCGAGGTGGGGGAAGTAGTCGGCGAGGACGGGGTCCTTCGTGTCGAGGTAGTTGGGCTCGAAGAACTCACCGCCGATGTAGCTCTCGACCGTGCACAGGCCGACGCGGCCCATGGTCTTCATGAGCGACTTCTCAGCGGCCTTCGCGAAACGTGCGACCGCGAGGTCGGTCTCCGTGATGGTGTCGACCGACGCGGCACCGCTCGGGTAGCGCTCCTCGGCGCGAAGTCGCACGCAGAGCGGGTAGACGGCTGCGGCGCCGAACCCGAGGGCGGACGCGATGTGGTGCGAGGAGGGGAGCTGACCGCTCTCCGCGATGATCGAGACGCGCAGGCGGAGCCCCTCCCTGATGAGGCGCTGGTTGACGGCCGCGATCACGAGGATGAGTGGGATGGCGGCGGAGACGCGCGACACGTTGCGGTCGGTGAGGACGACGATGCCGCCCTGGGTCCGCGCGAAGTCGGTGACGGCGTCGCAGACGCGTTCGACGGCGTCTCGCAGCGAGGAGGCGTTCGCCGCGGAGTCCCCCTGCACGGGGGTGTAGAGGATCTCGAACCGTTCGAGGGGCGCGAGGCGCTGCTCGCGGAGCGCGACCATGTTGAGGTGGCTCAGGATGGGGGAGGGCACGACGATCTGCCTCGTCCGGTTGCCGCCGTCGGGCTTCGCACCGAGGGCCACGCGGAGCGTCATCCCGTCAGCTTCTCGGATGCTGTCGAGCGGCGGGTTCGTGACCTGCGCGAATCGCTGCGAGAAGTACTTCGCGAGGCCGCCTTCCTGGTCGGAGAGCGCGTTGATCGCGTTGCCGTAGCCCATGGCTGAGATGCGCTCGGTGCCGTTGGCGAGCATCGGGTCCATCATGAACTTGAAGCTCTCCTGGTTGAGCGAGTACGCCACGTACCTGCCGGCTGGGGAGAGGTCGCCGTCGTAGCCGAGCGTGTTGCTGCCTCGGTTGATCTCCGGGAGCTCGATGTCCTCGATGTTGACGCGAGCCGCTTCGAGCTCGGCGCTGTAGTCGCGTCGCAGCGCGAGCTGCTCAAGGGCTTCCCACGTTCGGAAGCTGCGGCCCTGCCTGTGGTCGAAGTAGAGCATCCCTCCCGCCTCGATGCGGCCACGTCGGATGATCGTGCCTGGCACGAACTGGATCTGCCCGGCCTCGGAGCTGACGACGAGGTACTCGTCGGTTTCGACGGTGCGCAGCGGACGCAGGCCAAGGCGGTCGAGGCGCGCGCCGATGATGTCGCCGTTGCTGAAGACGAGTGCCGCCGGTCCGTCGTTCTTCTCCTCGTACAGCGAGAAGAACTCGAGCATGTCGCGGACCTCTGGGGTCAGCGTGCGGTCGTTCTCCCACGCCGGCGGCATCGTCGAGACGACCGCCTCGACGAGTTCGAGACCGTCGTCGAAGACACGGCTCTGCAGCGTCTGGTCGAACCGGCTGCTGTCCGACTGTCCGGGCGGGTGCACGATGACGCGCCCGCGCGCCGTCGCGAGTGCGTTCTCGGAGAGGCGGTTCTTGCGGTCCGTGTTGAGCTCGCCGTTGTGCGCGAGCATGCGGAACGGCTGCGCCATGCTCGGGTGGGGTTCCGTGTTGGTCGAGAAGCGCGTGTGGAAGAAGAGCGTGCGCACCGACTGGCGCTCGTCGAGGAGGTCCGTGAAGTAGGGAATGACCTCGTTCGAGTTGAGGCGGCCCTTGAGCGTCTGCGTGCGCGCACTCAGCGACAGCGGGTAGAGCCCCTGCAGAGCCGGCTCTGCGTACGCGACACCTTCGATCTCGAGGAGCGCTGTGTTGGCCGCCGCATCCATCTCGGCTCGGCTCCACCCCTCGGCGGCCTCGAAGACCCATTGCACGATGGGCAGCTGGTAGTGCTCGGCCGCTGGGCGAGCCACGGTCGGGTCGACCGGGACATCCCGGACGAGCACTGGCTCGATGCCGTTTGCCCGCATCGTCCCCGAGATCAGCTCGTGGGCCGCGGTGAGCTGCGTTTCGTCGCTCGGCATGAAGAAGTTGCCGACGCCGAAGAGGCCGGCCGTGAGCTGACGCCCGACGAGGGCGCTGAAGAACTCGACGGAGAGGTCGACGTTGATGCCAGCACCGTCGCCGACACCCTCTGCCGACATGCCGCCACGGTGCGGGATCGCACAGAGCGCCTCGTTGCCGAGGCGGATCACGTCGTGGTGCTGCACGCCGTCCTTGCGCGTGATGAAGCCGACGCCGCAATCGCTCTTCTCGAGCTCGGGACGGTACAGGCCAGTGATTTTTTGCGACACGAAGATGCCTCCAGGGGACAGCAGCGAGGGGAACAGGCGACGCGAACACTGCAACGTTGGAGGTTTCGTCTGCGGGAGTCGGCACTTGGTGCGGTGCGAGCTTCCCAGCGGCAAAGCGGTATACGTACGGTAAGGGTTGCCTAAAGCTGGCGCAAGGCCACGCGCCGTGAAGGTGGCGGATCGCTGACCTACCACCTGGTGGGGTTCGGAGTACGATCCGAAACGCGCAGCTGCGCTAGCACCACACAGTAAGAGGCACCATGAGCACCATCTTCATCACCGGAACATCGACTGGACTCGGCCGTGCGGCCGTCGAGCTGTTCTCCGCGAAGGGGTGGCGAGTCATCGCCACCATGCGCACACCAGAGCAGGAGCGCGAACTCGGCGCACTCCCCGGAGTGACGCTCAAGCGGCTCGATGTCACCGATCCGGACGCCATCGTCCGCGTGGTCGCCGAGACACTCAGCGAAGAGCCTGTCGACGTGCTCTTCAACAACGCCGGCTACGGGCTCGCGGGGCCGTTCGAGGCAGCGAGCGACGAGCAGATCGTCCAGAACATCACCACCAACCTTCTCGGCGTCATGCGCGTCACGAAGGAGTTCATCCCGCATTTCCGAGAGCGCGGAGCCGGAGTGATCCTCACGACGACCTCCATCGGCGGCAAGGTGACGATGCCGTTCAACTCCGTCTACCACGCCGCGAAGTTCGGGGCGGAAGGCTGGAGCGAGGGACTCTCGTACGAGCTGGCTCCGTTCGGCATCCGCGTGAAGACGATCGCGCCCGGCGGCATCCGCACCGACTTCGGCGGGCGCAGCCTCGACCAGACCGGCCACCCCGAGTACATGGATGCGCTCATCAAGGCGACGGGACGTTTCCGCGACCCCGCACGCGACTCGACTCGCTCATCTGCCGAGCAGGTCGCCCAGGCCGCGTTCGATGCTGTGACCGACGGCACCGAGCAGATCACCTACGTCGTGGGCGAGGATGCGCAGGAATACATGGGCATGCGCGAGCAGCTCGGCCAGACCGGGTTCGTCGCGGCATCCACGAAGCTCTTCTTCGGCTGAGATGATGGGCGCATGAGCGAAGTCAAGACATACATGCGTACCGCTTCGGCCGAAGCCGATGCGGGAGAGGAAGCCCTCACGGAGGTCACTGACAGGCTCGTGCGGCGACTCGTCGAAGCGGGTGCCCTCGACGGCGTGACGATCCCGGAGAGCGAGGTCGAGGTCGATGTCCTGGTCGACGACACCCTCAACCTCTGGGATGCGACGGCGACGTGGTCCGGAATCGGCGCGAATCGAGCCGAAGCTGGAGAGAAGCCCGCAACCGGCGACTAGCGTCGCCTCCAGCGATCAGCAGCGAAGAAAGCCCCGACTTGTCAGTGTTTCACTGGCAAGCCGGGGCTTCTCGTCTGGTGCCGGCTGTGGGATTCGAACCCACACGCCCTCTCGGACAGAGCATTTTGAGTGCACCGCGTCTGCCATTCCGCCAAGCCGGCGCAACACCACGGACACAGTATCGTAAGCTCACTACGTGACTGAACAGGAAACCTCTCAAGCCCCGCGACGTGTTGTCGTCGCTGAAGACGAGTCGCTCATCCGGCTCGACATCGTGGAGATCCTCCGCGACAACGGCTTCGACGTGGTCGGCGAGGCAGGCGATGGGGAGACCGCAGTCGCCCTCGCGAAAGAGCTCCGCCCCGACCTCGTCATCATGGACGTCAAGATGCCGCAGCTCGACGGCATCTCCGCGGCCGAGCAGCTGTCGAAGGACAGCATCGCCCCGGTTGTGCTCCTCACCGCGTTCAGCCAGAAGGAACTGGTCGAACGCGCCACGGAGGCCGGCGCCCTCGCGTACGTCGTGAAGCCGTTCACGCAAAACGACCTGCTGCCCGCGATCGAGATCGCTCTGGCCCGCCACGCGCAGCTCATCGCCCTCGAGGCTGAGATCTCCGACCTCAACGAGCGCTTCGAGACGCGCAAGCAGGTCGACCGCGCCAAGGGACTCCTGACGCAGAAGATGGGACTCAGCGAGCCCGAGGCCTTCCGCTGGATCCAGAAGGCGTCGATGGATCGTCGCCTCACGATGCAGGAGGTCGCCCAGGCGGTCATCCAGCAGCTCTCGGCCAAGAAGTAGCCGAGCCCCGATCAACAGGAGCCCTCACCGCGTTCTCGCGGTGAGGGCTCCTTCGGCTCTGCCTCGAGCTACTTCGCCGTGCGGATGAGGTTCGTGATGCGCACCGTCGAGCAGCGCTTGCCGTTCTCATCGGTGATCACGATCTCGTGCACCGTCATGGAACCGCCGAGGTGGATGGCCGTGCACTCGCCCGTGACCCAGCCTCCGACCGCGGAGACCGTGTGAGTTGCGTTGATGTCGATGCCGACCGCGAATCGACCGGGGCCGGCGTGCACGTTGGCGGCCATGGAGCCAAGCGACTCGCCGAGCACGCAGTACGCGCCCCCGTGCAGCAGCCCGATCGGCTGCGTGTTGCCGTCGACGGGCATGACGGCGACGGCCCGCTCGGGGCTCAGCTCGACGCAGAGGATCCCCATGCGCTCGGCCAGCGCGCCGAAGCCGCGGCCGAACGTCACTTCGTGCTGGTCGGGGATCGTGAGCCCGTTGACCGTCGTGGGCGGCGTTTCCAGGTGCGTCATCACGCTTCCTCCTCGAAGAACGCCCCACAACACGCGCGCATCGGCGCAGTGTCTGGGGCGGCAAGTAGGCTGACCGTGTGTCAGCGCAAAATCAGCCTACCCTCATGGTCATCGATGGCCACTCGCTTGCCTTCAGGGCGTTCTTCGCCCTGCCGGTCGACAGCTTCGTGAACGCTGAGGGGCAGCACACGAACGCCATCCACGGCTTCGTCTCGATGCTCCTCAACCTGCTCCAGAACGAGAACCCAAGCCACATCGCTGTGGCTTTCGACATCTCGCGCAGCTCCTTCCGCACCCGCGAGTACCCGGAGTACAAGGCCGGTCGAGATGCGACTCCCGTCGAGTTCAAGGGCCAGGTTCCCCTTCTTCGCGATGCCCTGCACGCGATGGGCATCACGACCGTCGTGAAGGAGGACTTCGAGGCGGACGACATCCTCGCGACCCTCGCGAGGCAGGGACGCGAGCAGGGCTTCAAGGTCCTCGTCGTCTCGGGCGACCGCGACTCGATCCAGCTCGTGACCGACGACGTCACGTTGCTCTACCCATCCACGCAGGGGGTGACGAAGCTCACGCGCTACGACCCGGCCAAGGTCGAGGAGCGCTACAGCGTCCGTCCCGAGCAGTACCCGGATGTGGCCGCGCTCGTCGGCGAGAAGAGCGACAACCTGCCGGGAGTGCCGAAGGTCGGCGAGAAGACGGCGGCCAAGTGGCTCGCCCAGTACGGCTCGCTGCAGGGCATCCTCGATCATGCCGACGAGATCGGCGGCAAGGTCGGCGAGTCGTTCCGTGAGCACCGCGAGAATGCGGTCAGGAACCGCAAGCTCAACCGCCTCATCGACGATGTCGAGCTGCCGGTCGCGCCCGAGCAGCTCTCACGAGGGTTGATCGACGCGGATGCGGTCCGCGAGATCTTCACGAAGCTCCAGTTCCGCACCCTGCAGGACCGCGTGCTCAAGCTCGCCGACGAGGCAGGGGAGGACATCGCGCCCGCTGAGGCCGCCGCTGCGCCGGTTCGCCCTGAACTCCTCGACGAGGAGCTGGAGCAGTGGCTCGAGAAGGCCGTGGCCGCGACCCCGGAGGGTCTCGGGCTCACGGTGCTCCACAGCCCAGAGGACGGCATCGTCGCCGTCGGAGTCTCCTCAGCGGCTGAGGCGACGGAACTGCGCTGGATCCCTGAGCGCGTCGACTACGCGCCCTTCGAGGCGTGGCTCGCGAGCGATGCCCCCAAGCTCATGTTCGACGCCAAGCCTCAGCTCAAGGCCCTGACCCTCGCAGGTCTGCAGGTCGGCGGCCAGGTCAAGGACGGTCAGCTCGCCGGCTGGCTCTACCGCCCCCAGAACGCACCCAAGCGCCTGGCCGAGCTCGTGCAGATGCGCCTCGACGAGCAGCTTCCCGAGGGCGACCCGAACCAGCTGCAGATCGGCGACGAGTCGTCGCTCGTGGCGAGCGACGCCTGGTACACCCAGCGCGCGACGACGGCTGCGCTCGGCATGCTCGAACCCGGCACGCTCGACGTCTTCACCTCGATCGAGACGCCGCTGCTCGCGACGCTGTCCAGCATGGAGCTCCAGGGCGTCGCGATCGACCGTGCATTCCTGCAGGGACTCGCTGACGACCTCTCTGAGCGAATCCGCACCTACGAGCAGGAGGCGTTCGACGCCATCGGCGGCACCGAGATCAACCTGGGCTCCCCGAAGCAGCTGCAGGTGGTGCTCTTCGAGACGCTCGAGATGCCGAAGACCCGCAAGACGAAGACCGGCTTCTCGACCGACGCCGAGTCGCTCGCCGATCTCGAACGCAACAGCCCTCACCCCTTCCTCGGCGCCCTCCGCAAGCACCGCGACTCGGTGAAGCTGCGTCAGATCATGGAGTCGCTGCTCAAGGCGATCGACGAGAGCTCCCGCATCCACACGAGCTACCACCAGATCGGCTCTGCGACGGGCCGCCTGTCCTCGAACGATCCCAACCTGCAGAACATCCCCATCCGCTCCGACGAGGGACGTCGCATCCGCCGCGCGTTCGTGCACGGACCGGAGTTCGAGTCGCTGCTCACCGCCGACTACTCGCAGATCGAGATGCGCATCATGGCGCATCTCTCCGGCGATGCAGCGCTCATCGAGGCATTCAACGCGGGGGAGGACCTCCACCGGTTCGTCGGCTCGCGCGTCTTCGGTGTGGAGCCGGCAGACGTCACGCCGGCGATGCGCTCGAAGGTCAAGGCGATGTCGTACGGCCTCGCGTACGGCCTCTCGGCGTTCGGCCTCTCGAAGCAGCTGCAGATCGACGTCGCCGAGGCGAAGAAGCTCATGATCGACTACTTCGAGCGCTTCGGCAACGTCCGCGACTACCTGCGCAACGTCGTTCTGCAGGCGAAGGAGGACGGCTACACGGAGACGATCTTCGGTCGCAGGCGCCCGTTCCCCGACCTGCACTCCACGAACCGGATCGCACGAGAGAACGCCGAGCGTCAAGCGCTCAACTCGCCCATCCAAGGGTCGGCGGCCGACATCATCAAGCGCGCCATGAACTCCATCGAGGACCGCATCCGCAGCGAGCAGCTCAACTCGCGCATGCTGCTCCAGGTCCACGACGAACTCGTGTTCGAAGTCGCCGAGGGCGAGGGCGACACCCTGGAAGCGCTCGTCCTCGAGGAGATGTCCGGCGCCGCCGACCTCACCGTGCCGCTCGAAGTGCAGATCGGCCGCGGCCCGAACTGGGACGAGGCCGGCCACTAACCGACCCGTCCGCGCCTCTGCTCGCCCTTCGCGGTCCCGCTCTCCATGGAGCGAGGCCACAGAGGGGCGAGCTTAGGCTTGGAGGATGACGACTTCCGCTCTTCCTCCTCAGACCACCAGTCAGCCGCGACCGCAGACCGACATCGACCGGCTCGCGGAGGCCTGGGTCTCCACCGAGATCGAGCTGTCACCCGAGCTTCGCGTCGAGCTCGGCGTCGACGGCGACAAGTCCGAGTACGGCGACTACTCCTCGGCGGCGGCACCTCGTAAGCGCGCCGCGATCGTCGAGGTCCTCACGAAGCTCGATGCCCTGGACGAGGCCGACGAGGTCGACCGTGTGACGGCGCTCGAGCTGCGACGCAGCCTCGGGCTCGAGATCGAGATGATCGACGCCAAGCTGCATCTGCGCGAACTCTCCAACATCGCATCCCCCGCACAGGACATCCGCATGGTCTTCGACCTCATGCCTCGCGAGACCGTGAGCGACTTCGAGGACATCGCGCGGCGCCTCGAGAACCTGCCGGCGGCTGTGGAGGGCTACACCGAGCGCCTCGGCGCCGGCATCATGGCGGGTGTTGTACCCGCGAAGCGACAGGTTCGCGAGGTCGCGGTGCAGACGGGCGAGTACGCCGCTGAGGGCAACTTCTTCGAGCAGCTCGCGGAGTCGACGCCCACCGACGGCGAGGTCCCGCAGGAGCTGCGCGAGCAGCTGCGCCGCGGGGCGAAGCTCGCCTCGGCGGCCTACGGCACGTTCACGGCGTTCCTCGACGACGAGCTCCTGCCAGCGGCAACGGAGACCGACGGGGTGGGTCGCGAGCACTACGCGCTCGCCTCGCGAGGCTTCCTCGGCGCCGCAGTGGACCTCGACGAGACCTACGAGTGGGGCCTCGCCGAGCTCGCCCGCATGAAGGCCGAGCAGGAGGCCATCGCGAACGAGATCCTCCCAGGCGCCTCTGTCTCGGAGGCTATCGCGCACCTCGAGCTCGACCCGGCCCGCAAGCTGCACGGCAAGCCTGCGCTGAAGGCGTGGATGCAGGAGACCAGCGACCGCGCGGTCGCCGAGCTCGCCGAGAGCCACTTCGACATCCCGGAGCAGATGCGGCGCCTCGAGTGCCTCATCGCGCCGACCGAGGAGGGCGGCATCTACTACACGGGCCCGTCAGAGGACTTCTCGAGGCCGGGCCGCATGTGGTGGTCGGTCACGCCCGGCGTCACGGAGTTCGACACGTGGCGCGAGCTCACGACCGTGTACCACGAGGGCGTTCCCGGTCACCACCTGCAGATCGCACGCGCGACGCTCAACCGCGACCAGCTCAACACGTGGCGGCGCAACAACTGGACCTCGGGCCACGGCGAGGGCTGGGCGCTCTACGCAGAGCGCCTCATGGAGCAGCTCGGCTACCTCGACGAGCCGGCCGACCGGCTGGGGATGCTCGACGGACAGCGCATGCGGGCGGCACGTGTCGTGCTCGACATCGGCGTCCACCTCGGCAAGACGGTGCCGGAAGGCGACAAGGTCTGGGATTACGAGTACGCGCTCGACTTCCTGCGCCAGCACGTGAACATGCCCGACGGCTTCGTCAAGTTCGAGGTGAACCGCTACTTCGGCTGGCCGGGCCAAGCCCCGTCGTACAAGATCGGACAGCGCATCTGGGAGGAGCTCCGTGCCGACGCCGAGCAGCGCGGGGGCGAGGACTTCGACCTCAAGGCGTGGCACTCGCGTGCGCTCGACCTGGGCGGGCTTGGGCTCGACACGCTCCGCGAGGTGCTCAGCACCGACTGACCCAGCGCCTCGCCGAGCGCTCCCCGCCGGCGGGGGCCGGCGGCGCTCGGGCGGTCTGCCCTTCCCCAGGGTGCCTGGCCCCTCTCAGGGTGCCTGGCCTAGGCTCGCGGCAGCGAGTGCATCGTTGCACTCGCGGGCGCGGATCCGGGGGGGGTTGGGGGGGGCCCCCCCGGGGGGCGGGGGCCCCGGGCCAGACCAGGTGGCCCCCCCCGACGCGCATTCCCTCATCGACGGGGTCGACGGGGGAGTGGACCTGCGATCCGCTGTGGCCGGGCTCCGCAGCGTCGTCCGCGAATCCTGGCTCCGCTCCCTGCAGCTCCTGGGGAGCCCCGCGAACGCGAGGCCCCGCGACCTCGACGAGTTCGAGCCGCTCTCAGCGGCACGAGATCGAAGCCCGCTCCAGCACGCCCTCCCGGTGCTCGACCGCCTTCTGGTGGAGCCGGCCAGGGACACGGGGCTGATCGTGGCCATCACGAACGAACAGGGTCGGCTGCTCTGGGTACGCGGCGACAGCGCGACGCTGCGTCGGGCCGAGCACATGGATTTCGTGGCGGGAGCCGACTGGTCCGAGGCTGCCGTCGGCACAAGCGCTCCCGGCACGGCCCTCGCTTCAGGGCGTGGCGTGCAGATCGCCGGAGCAGAGCACTTCGCGCCCGCCGTGCAGCTCCTGAGCTGCACAGCTGTACCGATTCGCGACCCCATCACCGGTGTCGCCGTCGGTGCCATCGATCTCACCGGGGACGAACGCGCCGTCGGGCCGCACTCCCTTGCCCTCATGCGCGCCGCCGTCGCGGCCGCGGAAGCCGAGATGCGGCTCGCCGTGCTCCTCGCAGGGCACCGGACGCCCTCCGGCGTCGCATCCTCGAAGGCACCTCCCCACGAGATCGAGACCGCCCGAATCCGCTCTCTCGGCGTCCAGCGAGCCCGGCTCTCTGCACCCGGCAGCCCGACGCTCGAGTTGAGCGGCAGGCACGGCGAGATTCTGACCCTCCTCGCCGCTCGTGCGTCCGGGCTCACGGCCGGCGAACTCGCGCTTCGGGTCTACGGCGAGAGCGCCAAGGAGGTCACCCTCAGGGCAGAGCTCGCAAGGCTCAGGCCCCTGCTCGCCGAACGGGGCCTCGACCTCGTCCACCGCCCGTACCGAGTCGCGCAGGGACTGACGAGCGATGCCGCTGAGATGCTCCAGCTCCTCGCGGCGGGCGACGTGACATCCGCCGTCGCCGCCTACCACGGCGAGCTCCTGCCGAGCTCGGATGCACCCGGCATCCGCGAACTGCGAGCCGAGATCTCCGCGACCCTCCGCGACCAGGTGCTCGGCACCGCAGACACCTCCACCCTGCTCGCCTACCTCGAGTTGCCCGAGGTCGCGCAGGATTCTCAGGCCTTTCGCACCGCGCTGGCCGTGCTCCCCCCTCGCTCGCCTGCGCGCTCCCGACTCGTCGCCAGGATCGAGTCGCTCGAGTCCTGAGACGAGCGACCCCCGAGCTGCTGCACTGCAACGCGAATGCAACGTCGCGGCTCGTACGCTTCGAGGGAAGAGTTCACTCGCGCAGCGTGGTGATGCTGCGCACCTAGGACAAGGGAGTCCTCATGACTGTTTACGCGAAGCCGGGCACGGACGGGGCTCTCGTCTCGTTCAAGCCGCGCTACGAGCACTACATCGGCGGCCAGTGGGTGCCGCCTGTCAAGGGCGAGTACTTCGAGAACATCACTCCGGTCACGGGGCAGCCGTTCACGGAAGTCGCCAGGGGCACGGCCGAGGACATCGAAGCGGCCTTGGATGCGGCCCACGCAGCGGCCCCGGCGTGGGGGAAGACGAGCCCCGCAGAGCGGGCGATCATCCTCAACAAGATCGCCGACCGCATCGAGGAGAACCTCGAGTACATCGCCGTCACCGAGACCTGGGACAACGGCAAACCGATCCGCGAGTGCCTCGCCGCTGACATCCCTCTCGCGATCGACCACTTCCGCTACTTCGCCGGGGCCATCAGAGCGCAGGAAGGCACGCTCAGCCAGCTCGACGAGAACACCACCTCGTACCACTTCCACGAGCCGCTTGGCGTGGTCGGCCAGATCATCCCGTGGAACTTCCCCATCCTCATGGCCGTGTGGAAGCTCGCCCCGGCGCTCGCCGCAGGCAACGCCATCGTCCTGAAGCCCGCCGAGCAGACGCCGACGTCGATCCTCGTGCTCTTCGAGCTCATCGGGGACCTGCTGCCGCCCGGAGTCGTGAACATCGTCAACGGATTCGGTGCAGAGGCGGGCAAGCCCCTCGCCTCCAACTCCCGCATCCGCAAGATCGCGTTCACCGGCGAGACGACGACCGGGCGTCTCATCATGCAGTACGCCTCGCAGAACATCATCCCGGTGACGCTCGAGCTCGGCGGCAAGAGCCCGAACATCTTCTTCGAGGACATCGCACTGCGGGACGACGCCTACTACGACAAGGCCCAGGAGGGCTTCACCCTCTTCGCGCTCAACCAGGGCGAGGTCTGCACGTGCCCGTCACGTGCCCTCATCCAGGACTCGATCTACGACCGCTTCCTGGAGGACGTGACCGAGCGCACCCGCAAGATCGTGCAGGGAAACCCGCTCGACACCGACACGCAGGTCGGGGCGCAGGCCTCGAACGACCAGCTCGAGAAGATCCTCAGCTACCTCGAGATCGGACGACAGGAAGGCGCGAAGGTGCGCATCGGAGGAGCTCGCGCCGAACTCGACGGAGACCTCGCGGGCGGCTACTACGTGCAGCCCACGATCTTCGAGGGCCAGAACAGCATGCGCATCTTCCAGGAGGAGATCTTCGGCCCGGTCGTCGCGGTCACCAAGTTCTCCGACTACGACGATGCGATCTCGATCGCCAACGACACGCTCTACGGGCTCGGCGCCGGGGTCTGGTCGCGCATGGGCAACACCGCCTACCGCGCCGGACGCGACATCCAGGCCGGACGAGTCTGGGTGAACCAGTACCACGCCTACCCGGCGCACTCCGCATTCGGCGGCTACAAGTCCTCCGGCATCGGCCGCGAGAACCACCTCATGATGCTCGACCACTACCAGCAGACGAAGAACCTCCTCGTGAGCTACAGCGAGGACAAGCTCGGCTTCTTCTGATCCCCGAGCTGAGCTGGCAACGCTGACCCGCGGGGAATCACTCCTCGCGGGTCAGCCACGCGACGATGACGTCTCCGAGCAGGTCCCTCTGGTGGTCCTGTCGCGCGGGATCCTGGAGCTGCACGTCGAAGAGGTACCCGAACGTGTACTGGTTCGCGAGCAGGAAGACGCAGTAGGAGCTGATGAGGAGGTGGACATCGAGGGCGTCGACGTCCGTGCGGAACACCTTCTCCGCACGCCCTCGTTCCAGGAGCCCGTCGAGGAGCGTCAACGCCGGGGTGCCGAGTTCGCGCAGGGAGTCGAGCTGACGGATGAACCTCCCACGGTGGATGTTCTCGATGGCGACGAGCCGGATGAAATCGGCGTGCTCCCTGTGGTGGTCGTAGGTGATGCTCGCGAGCCTGCGCACGGCCTCCACCGGTGCGAGGCCGTCGACCTGCAGCTTCTGCTCCGCGACGCGGATACCGCGGTACGCCTCCTCGAGGACCGCCAGGTAGAGCCCTTCCTTGCTGCCGAAGTAGTAGTAGATCATCCGCTTCGTCGTACTGCTGCGCTGCGCGATCTCGTCGACGCTCGTGCCGGAGTACCCCGTCTCCGCGAACGCCGCGGTCGCCTCAGCGAGCAGCTCGGCCCGGGTTCGCTCAGCGTCTCGCTGCTTCACCCTGTTGTCGGTCATTCGAGTATCTTCCCGCGTGGTGCAGCTGAGCTGCAAGCCGGACGGGAGTACTTGCAGCTCCGTACCCGTCGTAGCTGCCACGCCGTTCGACGATCTCGAAGAAGAGTCCGTCGATCGTCGGAGTGTAGAAGTGGATGAAGGCTCCGCTCTCGTCACGGTCGTACAGGAGGTCGAGGTCACGCAGCTCAGCGAGCTCGTCCGCGTTCAGGCCGAATCGCGCTTGCAGATCGTCGTAGTAGTTGTTCGGCACGGGGAGGAACGTCATGCCCCGAGCACGCGCGGCCCTCGCCGCCGAGACGGCGTCATCCACGCGGATCGCAACGTGGCGTGGCTGGAGCGGTGCGGTCGGCGGCGCCAGGTTCATGGCGAGGCGAACGGCGCCATCAGCCGTGCGCATGACCTGGCTGCGGACGAGTCCTCGGGGTCCTGGAACCTCCGAGGCGGGTTCAGCCTCGAGGGCCAGCACGCTTCGGTAGAAGAGCACGGCCTCGTCGAACTCCTGCCAGGGGTAGGCGATGTTGAGGTGGTCGATGACGCCGTGCAGCGACGCGGCCTTGAGATCGTCGCTTGCGCCGCCTTCGAATTCTGGGAGCCAGGACTCGCGCGCCGAGCGCGAGTTCCACGCGACCTCGGTGCCGTCAGGGGCCTCGACGCCGGGCAGCTCGTATTCCCCGGCGTAGCTGCGGCGGAAGACCGTCGGAGCTCCTATGGAGTGCGCACGGCCGGCAGCCTTCCCGGCATCGGCGACTTCCACGCCGAGGCCAGCGAGCCGCGCGTCCGGCGTGCGACGCTGCTCGTTGAGGATCACGCGCGCTTCTCCCGCCTCCCAGACGCGCACCGCTTTCGTCCGGTGACGACCGCCGAACGCGAACCCCAGCTGCTGCAGCGTCGCCTCGACCTCGGAGAGATCCTCGCCAGCGATCTCGATGAAGTCGATGGCTCGAGGTGGCTGAGGCGCCGCGAGCTGCTGCCCCTCCCAGCGGTTGAGGGCGGCCGCGCGATCCAAGAGCCAGCGCAGCGACCTCAGCGCGTGCGCAGCCGTGCGCTTGGCATCGGTCTGCCGGAAGGTGTCGTTGAAGACCTCGAGCGAGAGCGGTCCCCGGTAGCCGGCCCGGAGCACGTGCGAGAGGAACCTGGTGAGGTCGAAATCGCCCTCACCAGGGAAGAGTCGGTGGTGTCGGCTCCAGGAGAGGACGTCCAGGTCCATCTCGGGAGCGTCCGCGAGCTGGAGGAAGAACAGCTTCTCTGCATCGATGCCCTCGATCGCCGCCGGGTCGTGGCCGCGTGACAGCACGTGGAAGCTGTCCAGGCAGATGCCGAGGTTCGGGCGATCTGCGAGCTGCACGAGCGCCCAGGCATCGCGGTAGTCGCTGACGAAGCGCCCCCAGGCCAGCGCTTCGTACGCGATGTCGATCTGGTACTCGGCGGCGAGATCGGCGAGCTTGGCAAGCTGTGCTGCGGTGGTCTGCCTGTCGGAGATCGTGGCCGTGGCGACGTTGCTGCAGAGCAGGATCATGGATGCGCCCAGCCGACGCATCACCTCGAACTTGGCTCTGGCGCGGCGCAGGTTGTCTTCGAGGACGGCATCGTCGACGCCTTCGAAGTCGCGCATCGGCTGGAAGAGGTCGACGGTCAATCCGAGGCGATCGCAGAGCGCTCGGATCTCCTCGGGGGACTCGTAGGCGGCGGTGAGGTCTGCATCCATGATCTCGATGCCATCAAAGCCTGCGGCGGCGCAGGCGTGCAGCTTCTCGACGAGAGTTCCGGCCAGACAGACGGTGGCTATGGAGGTACGCATACCGCAATGTACCAAATAGTTAATTAAGTCACCAGACACTCGCTGCACCCCTTGACACCCGCCCGGGAGTGCGTAAATCATGTACTCACCGTTTAGTACATTGAACGGCCTGGGACAAAGGAGTGCCTTGAACAGCAACCACGCCACCCTCATGGGTCTCGTCGGCACGGGTGTGACCCCGTCGCTCACGCCGCCCATGCACATGGCGGAGTCACGAGCGCAGGGCATGACCCTGCTCTTCCGACCCATCGACCTGACCGCACTCGATCTGCAGGCGGACCAGCTCCCCGAGATCCTCGACTGGGCAGAGCGCCTTGGCTTCGACGCGCTCAACATCACCCACCCGTGCAAGCAGAGCGTGATCCCACTGCTCGACCGCATCGATCCGCTCGCCAGCGCTCTCGGTGCAGTGAACACGGTCCTCCTCACGCCCACCGGCCGCATCGGCTTCAACACCGACACGACCGGGTTCGAGCGTGCCTTCCGAGACGGACTGCCGGGCGCGCCGACGCAGTCCGTCATCCTCCTCGGAGCTGGCGGCGCTGGGTCAGCCGTCGCAGACGCGCTCATCCGGATCGGGACGCAACTGCTCACCATCGTCGACCTGGACGAAGCGCGAGCACTCCAGCTCGCGCAGGACCTCACCGCTCGGCATGCCACCACCCAAGGCGCCCCGACCATCCGAGGTGCCGACCTCAGCACCTTCCCCGAGCTCCTCGAAGGGGCAGACGGAATCGTCCACTGCACACCGGTCGGCATGCACGACCATCCGGGCACCCCGTTCGACACCGCCCTGGTCAGACCAGAGCTGTGGGTCGCCGACATCGTCTACCGTCCCCTCGAGACGCAGCTGATCCTCGCAGCCAGAGCGGTCGGATGCCGAACGCTCGACGGGGGAGCCATGGCGGTCGGTCAGGCAGTGGACACCTTCCGGCTCGTGACCGGCCGAGAGGCCGACGCGAACCGCATGCACCAGCACTTCCAACGCCTCATCAACGAAGAAGAGGCGCAATCCGAGACATGGAGGTCTCAGCAATGACCACGACCACAACAGCCAAGCGGACCCCGGTGAAGGCGGCCGCAGCCAGCTTCATGGGAAGCGCCGTCGAGTACTACGACTTCTTCATCTTCGGCTCCGCAGCCGCACTGATCTTCCCGATCATCTTCTTCCCAGACGACGACAACGCAGCCCTCGTGATGTCGCTCGCGACATTCGGCTTCGCCTACGTCGCACGACCTGTGGGCGCCGTCATCCTCGGACACTTCGGCGACCGGATCGGTCGCCAGCGGGTACTCATGTTCACGCTCGTGCTGATGGGCATCTCGACGTTCATCATCGGCTGCCTCCCGACCTTCGACCAGATCGGCTGGTTCGCACCGGCACTCCTCGTGCTGTGCCGCCTCATGCAGGGCCTCTCCGCCGCCGGCGAGCAGGCGGGAGCCGCCTCGCTCTCCCTCGAGCACGCTCCGGACAACCGCCGCTCCTTCTTCACCTCGTGGACGCTCACGGGAACGCAGGGCGGGCAGATCCTCGCCGCGTTGGTCTTCATCCCCGTCCTGACCCTTCCCGACGAGATCAAGTACAGCTGGGGCTGGCGCGTGCCCTTCTGGCTGAGCGCGGTCGTCGTGATCGTCGCCTTCTTCATCCGCCGCACGCTGCACGAGACACCGACCTTCCAGGACGCGAAGGCGCAGGGGGAGATCGCTCGGATCCCGCTCATCCCGCTGCTGCGCGACCACTGGCGCGATGTGCTCCGCGTGATCTTCTGCGCCTTCATCGCAGCCGTCTCGACGGTCTTCGGCAACCTGGCGCTGGCCTACGGCAAGGAGGTCGGCCTGGCCGAGAACCTGACCCTCTGGCTCGTCGTGGTGGCCAACATCGTCGCCCTCGGCACGCAACCGCTCTTCGCGATCCTCGCCGACCGCATCGGACGCAAGCCCGTCTTCGTCTACGGGGCCGTCTCCTCCGCGGTCTTCATGCCCTTCTACATGCTCTCGATGTCCTCGGGGAACACGCTGCTGACCTTCGCTCTCGCGATTCTCGTCTTCTCCTGCGGATACGCCGCGGCCAACGCCGTGTGGCCGTCCTTCTACGGCGAGATGTTCAGCGCACGCGTCCGGTTCTCCGGCATGGCCATCGGAACGCAGCTGGGCTTCCTCATGGCCGGCTTCGCACCGTCCATCGTCGCGGCGCTCGGAGGAGTCCAGGAGGGCGGCTGGGTCGTGATCTCCGGATTCACCGGCGTCATCTGCCTGATCGCGGCCATCTCGGCGCTGACCGCCAAGGAGACCAAGAGCGTGCCGACCGACACGCTGGGCATCCGCGTCGTGGCCTAGGGACCGGCCAGGAGCGTCTCCGCCCGTCGCGATCACACCCAGACCACAGTCTCAGGACGTACCGTCACGGGAGCAGCGGGGCCGGGACGCTCCGGACCCAGGAACCACCATGGAAGGAATCGACATGCACAAGGACGTGCAGACCCACCCGGGCGCAGCGAACGGGACGGCGGTGCTCTCCGCCGAACCGTCAGTTCCAGGCGAGGGCTTCTCGCGGGTCGCCTTCACGCCGGAAGCAGTCGACATGATCTCGTCGCTCGGCAGGCGCCATGGCCCGCTCATGTTCCATCAGTCGGGCGGCTGCTGCGACGGCTCATCTCCGATGTGCTATCCGGCGGGAGACTTCCTGACGGGAGATGCTGACGTCCTGCTCGGCACCGTCGACATCGCTGATGCGGGCCACGTCGAGTTCTGGATGTCGCGGGAGCAGTTCACCTACTGGCGGCACACCCGCCTCACCGTCGATATCGTGCCGGGTCGAGGGTCCGGGTTCTCGTTGGAGGCACCAGAGGGCAAGCGATTCCTGATCCGGTCGCAGCTCATGAACGAGGACGGCACCGACGCGGATCCGATGGGCGCCTCGTGATTCGCACCCTCGGTGCGCCCATCGCCCGCGGAGCGCGACTCGCCTCGAAACACGCGGGAACTCGCCGCGCTCGGCACTTGCCCTCGCTTGACTTGGCCGACTAGGCTGACAGAGCACTTTTCTGTGTGCACGTATCCGTATTCCCGGATGAACCCCGTTGTCCTTGGCTTCATGCCTCGAGCAGCGCATCCGGGCCGACTTATAGCCCACCTGGAGCAATACCTACATGACCACCACCACGACCGAAAAGGCAACCAAGCAGGTCGCCATCAACGACATCGGATCTGCTGAGGACTTTCTTGCCGCGGTCGAAGAGACGCTGAAGTTCTTCAACGATGGGGACCTCATCGAGGGCACCGTCGTTCGCATCGATCGCGACGAGGTCCTCCTCGACGTCGGTTACAAGACCGAGGGTGTCATCCCCTCGCGCGAGCTTTCGATCAAGCACGACGTCGACCCCACCGAGGTCGTTCAGGTCGGCGACACCGTCGAGGCCCTCGTCCTCCAGAAGGAGGACAAGGAAGGCCGTCTGATCCTGTCCAAGAAGCGCGCTCAGTACGAGCGCGCCTGGGGCGACGTGGAGAAGATCAAGGAAGAAGACGGCGTCGTCACCGGCACCGTCATCGAGGTCGTCAAGGGCGGTCTCATCGTCGACATCGGCCTCCGCGGCTTCCTCCCCGCGTCGCTCATCGAGCTCCGCCGCGTGCGCGACCTCACGCCGTACCTCGGTCAGGAACTCGAGGCCAAGGTCCTCGAGCTCGACAAGAACCGCAACAACGTCGTGCTCTCGCGCCGTGCTCTCCTCGAGCAGACGCAGTCCGAGACCCGCTCGAACTTCCTCAACAACCTCCAGAAGGGCCAGGTCCGCAAGGGTGTGGTCTCCTCGATCGTCAACTTCGGTGCGTTCGTCGACCTGGGTGGCGTTGACGGCCTCGTGCACGTCTCCGAGCTCAGCTGGAAGCACATCGAGCACGCCTCCGAGGTCGTCGAGGTTGGCCAGGAGGTCACCGTCGAGATCCTCGAGGTCGACCTCGACCGCGAGCGTGTCTCGCTCTCGCTGAAGGCAACGCAGGAAGACCCGTGGCAGGTGCTTGCTCGCACGCACGCCATCGGTCAGATCGCACCTGGCAAGGTCACGAAGCTCGTCCCGTTCGGCGCATTCGTCCGCGTCGCAGACGGCATCGAGGGCCTCGTCCACATCTCGGAGCTCTCCAGCGGTCACGTCGAGCTGGCCGAGCAGGTCGTTTCGGTTGGCCAGGAGCTGTTCGTCAAGATCATCGACATCGATCTCGACCGTCGCCGCATCTCGCTCTCGCTCAAGCAGGCGAACGATGGCGTCGACCCCGAGGGCACCGAGTTCGACGCTGCGCTCTACGGCATGGTTTCGGAGTACGACGCTGAGGGGAACTACACGTACCCCGAGGGCTTCGACCCCGAGACCAACGAGTGGAAGGAAGGCTTCGACACTCAGCGCGAGGCTTGGGAGCAGGAATACGCTCTCGCCCAGACTCGCTGGGAAGCGCACAAGAAGCAGGTCGCCTCGGCAGCCGAGATCGAGCAGAACGTCAGCGCCGTCGCGCCGTCGAGCTCCTCGAACTCGTTCACGAGCGAAGCAGCCGGCGCAGGAACGCTTGCCGACGACGAGTCGCTTGCAGCCCTCCGCGAGAAGCTCGCAGGGAACTAGTTCCCAGCAGCATCACTGCACCGAAGGCCGGTCCCAGCTCTGGGGCCGGCCTTCGGCCGTCTGCGCAGCGGAAGGCGCCTCCAGGAGCCTCGAAGCCTCCAGGAGCCTCGAAGCACAGACAGCAACGCCCGGCCAGTCACATGGCCGGGCGTTGCTGATGATGCCCTCGCGTGCTGCCGCGGGGATCAGCGAGTGAAACCGGGGGCCGGGGGCACCGGGGGAGCAGCCGACTTCGAGTTCGCCGCTCTCGCGTCTCGCACCCGCTTGAAGCTCCTGAACAGGAGCCACGCGAGCACCCCGAGCGCAGCGAGCATGACCAGCACGAACAGGGGCACGAGGATCGCAGAGAAGAGCAGGCCGACGCTGATGGCATCCTCGCCCACGCTCAGCACCGGGGCGGCGGCGCCCGCCGTCACGACGTTGGCGGCGGCTCGCGTGCTGCTCTTCGTCAGGTGCGTCACGAGCGCGACGCCTATGCCGATGACCACGGGCACCCAGGCGTTGCTCGTGAAGAACGATGCAGGATCCTGGATAGCCGCGGTCGAGCTGGCCGTGCCCGCCCCGAACACGATGCCGCCGGAAGTCGGGCGGATGACCGTCTGAATCCAGTCGTTGACGTGGTCGAGGGCCGGGACCTTGTCGGCGACCAGCTCAAGTACGAGCAGCACTCCGACGATGACGAGCACCCAGTCGTTGCTCAGCCAGGTCCAGCCTGCCGGCAGCGAGATGAGGTCCGTGAAGCGGGCGAGGAGCCCGATACCGAGCAGCGGGATGAACGCGTTCAGGCCGCTCGCCGTCGCGAGTCCTAGACCGGTCAGAATTTCAAGCATGTGTCTGGTGCCTCCTGCGACTCAGTCTGGCACGCACGACGGATGAGCGCGGCGCGCGAATCCTGCCGGGTGGTCGCGACCTTCGCGCAGTAGCGTTGGGACCACCAAGATGCTCGTGCAGGGCATCCGCTGAAGAGAGGACGGCACATCATGGTCACGATCGCTCTGACCGGGGGAATCGGATCCGGCAAGACGACCATCGCCAAGCGTCTCGCCGAGCTCGGCGGCGTGATCCTCGACGCGGACATCTTCGCGAGGGAGGCCGTCGCGGTCGGCTCGCCCGCGCTCCGACAGATCGCCACGCGTTTCGGGCAGGACCTGATCCTCGCCGACGGCACGCTGGACCGCCCGGCCCTCGGCGCGCTGGTCTTCGGAGACGAGGAGGCGCGCGGGGCGCTGAACGACATCGTGCATCCGGAGGTTCGTCGCCTGACGGGGGAGAGGCTCGACGAAGTACTGGCCGATGACCCTTCGGCACTCGTGGTGCACGTCATCCCCCTGCTGGTCGAATCCAAGAGCAACTACGACTACGAGGAGATCTGGGTCGCGGATGCCCCCGCGTCCATCCGCGAAGAGCGTCTCGTCGAGAGCCGAGGCATGTCGTTGGAAGAAGCACGGGCTCGGATCGCGTCGCAGGCGAGTGACGAGGAACGTCAGCGCATCGCCGACGTCCTCATCGACACGAGCGCCCCACTTGAGGAGACGCTCGAGCAGGTCGACAGCGAATGGCGTCGGCTCGCTGGAGCCGCCCTCCGCGCGCCGGAGACGCAGACGTACGGAGTCTGATCCGCACCACCTCGAAGCACCACCGTGCCGAACATCGCGCGAGGGTCCGATGAAGAGGCTCCTGCCTTCTCGCACGAGGGCCTCACGCCAGGTCGACCCACTCCGCACCGAGCGAGACCAGCGAACCACGACCGGCCGTCACAGCGGCGACCTCGGACGACAGACGCCGCCGCGCATCGGCGGAATCAGGAACCGCGAGGCTCAGGAGGGCCGCAGCGCCGGAGTACTCCGTACCAGACACGAGGATGCCGCGCGCGCGGAGCTCGTTCTCCCACCGGCCTGCTGTCGCGTGCGGGGCCTCGAGGCCGAAGATCGCTCGCGCCTCGCGCGTCACCAGTCGCGCCTGCTGCAGCGCCGACGACACCGATTCGGAGTACGCCCGCACCAGCCCGCCCGCGCCGAGGAGGACGCCGCCGAAGTACCTCGTGACGACGGCGACCACGTCGCTGAGATCCGCCGAGGCTGCACCCTCCCGGTCACGCTCGAAGAGCACGAGCGCTTCGAGCATGGGGGTTCCCGCGGTACCGGCAGGCTCGCCATCGTCGTTGGAGCGCTGGATGCCTCGCCCTGCGCCCAAGACGAACGCGCTGCAATGGTGACGAGCGAGACGGTGCGCCGCACGTCGCCCCGCGATGACGTCCCTGGCTTCATCCTCGTTCTCGACGCGCTGGAGGCGGCAGATGAATCGCGACCTCCGGATCTCGATCTCGTGGTCGAGCGGCACCGCATCGACGAGCACCCCGTAGCTCGGCGCCGGCCCACCGAGAGCAGCGGGCTTGGTGCCATTCGACTGTTCGGCGCGCATCCGGGCAGTCTACGACCGCGGAAGCGAGCCCTGGCAGCCGCTCCGACCAAACGTTCAGACCCGGCTGACATGGTTGTGGTTCCCCGAAATGAACGGGACTCACTGATCGGGAGTCGCGAGATGCGCTCCCAAGAGAGGACTGACATGACCACGACAGCCTCAAGCCAGCAGACCGAGAACGGCGAGTACACGGTTCCCGGACTCTCGCTCGACAAGGGCCACGAGATCGGAGAACTCCTCCAGCTCCGCCTGCACGCGCTCAACGACCTCCACCTGACCCTCAAGCACGCGCACTGGAACGTCATCGGACGCGACTTCATCAGCGTTCACGAGATGCTCGACCCGCAGATCGAGCTCGTCCGCGGCTATGCCGACGAGGTGGCGGAGCGAATGGCAACCCTCGGGGTACCGCCGAACGGGCTCCCCGGCGCGCTTGTCGAGGCGCGGACATGGGGCGACTACGAGGTCTTCAGGGCTGGCACCAGGCAGCACCTCGAGGCGCTGGACCACGTCTACGTCGGCGTGATCACCGACCACCGCGAGGCGATCAAGCGACTCGACGACCTCGACCTCGTGACACAGGACCTCGTCATCGGTCAGGTTTCCGAGCTCGAGAAGTTCCAGTGGTTCATCCGAGCGCACCTGGAGAACACGCAGGGCGTGCTCTCCAGCGAGAACTAGGCCGCGTCGACGGCACATCGGGGCCTCCGTGATCGCGCAGAGCGCATCGCGGAGGCCCCGAAACGTCGCCGTCGGCACGTACACTTGTTCTATGCAAGCAACACGCAGCGTCCGTCCCTTCGAAGTCGTCAGCGAGTACACGCCGAGCGGCGACCAGCCGAAGGCCATCGACGAGCTTGCCAGCCGAATCAACGCGGGTGAACCAGATGTCGTCCTGCTCGGGGCCACTGGAACCGGAAAATCGGCGACGACCGCCTGGCTCATCGAGAAGCTCCAGCGCCCTGCGCTCGTCCTGGCGCACAACAAGACGCTTGCGGCTCAGCTCGCGACGGAATTCCGCGAGCTCATGCCGAACAACGCCGTCGAGTACTTCGTCTCCTACTACGACTACTACCAGCCAGAAGCGTACGTTCCGCAGACGGACACCTTCATCGAGAAGGACAGCTCGGTCAACGAGGAAGTCGAGCGACTCCGCCACTCGACCACGAACTCGCTGTTGAGCCGACGCGACGTCATCGTCGTGTCAACGGTCTCCTGCATCTACGGCCTCGGGAAGCCTGAGGAGTACTTCAACTCCATGCTGGCGATGCACGTCGGCGACCGGATCCCGAGACAGGAGCTGCTCAGGCGGTTCGTCACGATGCAGTACCAGCGCAACGACGTCGCCTTCCAGCGCGGCACCTTCCGAGTCCGCGGCGACACGATCGAGATCATCCCGGTGTACGAGGAGCTCGCGATCCGCATCGAGATGTTCGGAGACGAGATCGAGGCGCTCACCGCCCTGAACCCGCTCACGGGTGACGTGGTCCGCTCCATGGACTCCGTGAGCGTGTTCCCAGGCTCGCATTACGTGGCGGGCGCCGACGCCATGCAGCGCGCGATGGGACAGATCCGCGAAGAGCTCGACGACCGCCTGGGAGTCTTCGAGCGCGAGCAGAAGCTGCTCGAAGCGCAGAGACTCCGCATGCGCACGTCCTTCGACCTCGAGATGATGGAGCAGATCGGCTTCTGCTCTGGTATCGAGAACTACTCGCGCCACATGGATGGGCGTGCGCCCGGCGAGGCACCCCACTGCCTCATCGACTACTTCCCAGACGACTTCATCACCGTCATCGACGAGTCGCACGTCACCGTCCCCCAGATCGGCGCGATGTACGAGGGCGACGCCTCACGAAAGCGCACACTCGTGGATCACGGCTTCCGGCTCCCGAGCGCACTCGACAATCGCCCGCTTCGTTGGGACGAGTTCAGCGACCGCGTCGGTCAGACCGTCTACCTCTCGGCGACTCCCGGCAAGTACGAGCTCGCTCAGGCCGATGGGTTCGTCGAGCAGATCATCCGGCCGACGGGCCTCGTCGACCCGCAGATCGTCGTCAAGCCTTCAAAGGGGCAGATCGATGACCTGCTCGAGGAGATCCGAGTGCGCGCCGACCGAGACGAGCGAGTCCTCGTCACGACGCTCACGAAGAAGATGGCCGAGGAGCTCACCGACTTCCTCGGTGAGAACGGTGTCCGCGTCCGCTACCTGCACGCAGACGTCGACACACTCCGTCGAGTCGAGCTCCTGTCCGAGCTGCGCGCGGGCATCTACGACGTGCTCGTCGGCATCAACCTCCTGCGAGAGGGCCTCGACCTCCCCGAGGTGTCGCTCGTCGCGATTCTGGATGCAGACAAGGAGGGCTTCCTGCGATCGAGCACCTCGCTCATCCAGACCATCGGACGAGCTGCCAGAAACGTCACCGGCGAGGTCCACATGTACGCCGACCGGATCACCGACAGCATGGCCAAGGCCATCGAGGAGACCGACAGGCGACGCGACCGCCAGCTCGCCTACAACAAGGAGCACGGCATCGATCCGACGCCGCTGCGCAAGAAGATCGCCGACATCACCGAGTCGCTCATGCGCGAGGGCCAGGACACCGAGAAGCTCCTGGCGGCCAGAGGCAAGGGCGACAACAAGCGTCAGACGACACCTAAGCTCAAGCGCGAGGGTCTCGCCGCATCTGGTGCCAGGGAGCTCGAGAACATGATCTCGGATCTCAACGCGCAGATGCTCGACGCCGCCTCCGAGCTCAAGTTCGAGCTCGCGGCACGCCTCCGTGACGAGCTCTCGGCACTCAAGCAGGACCTGCGGACCATGGAGCGTGCTGGGCACGTCACCAAGGGCTGACCACGGCCGCCCGCAGAAGCCGGGCGCCAGAGCATCCACACGAATAGAGAACCTGAAAGAGCTATGGCCGTCCTTCCTCCTTCTTCGCAGCTGCGCGTCCAAGGCGCCCGCGTGCACAACCTCAAGAACGTCGACCTCGAGATCCCGCGCGACAGCCTCGTCGTCTTCACCGGCCTGTCAGGGTCGGGAAAGTCGTCGCTCGCCTTCGACACGATCTTCGCCGAGGGCCAACGCCGCTACGTCGAATCGCTCTCCGCCTACGCCAGGCAGTTCCTCGGCCAGGTCGACCGCCCTGACGTCGACTTCATCGAGGGTCTGAGCCCCGCGGTCTCGATCGACCAGAAGTCGACCAACCGCAACCCGCGGTCGACGGTCGGCACGATCACGGAGATCTACGACTACCTCCGCCTCCTGTGGGCTCGAATCGGCGTGCCGCACTGCCCGGTCTGCGGGGAGGTCATCCAGCGTCAGACGGTCCAGCAGATCGCCGACCACCTCATGGAGCTCGAAGAGGGCACCAGGTACCAGGTCCTGGCACCTGTCGTCCAGCAGAAGAAGGGCGAGTTCGTCGACCTCTTCCAGTCGCTGTCCGGCCAGGGGTACGCCCGCGCCATGGTCGACGGCGAGCGCGTGCAGCTCACCGACCCGCCGAAGCTCAAGAAGTCGTTCAAGCACGACATCTCCGTCATCGTCGACCGTCTCGTCGCCTCCGAAGACGTGCTGGGTCGCCTGACCGACTCCCTCGAGACGGCGCTGAGGCTCGCAGACGGCCTCGTGCAGATCAACTTCGTGGATGCGGAGGGCGACGACGCCTGGACCACGTTCTCCGAGCAGCTCTCGTGCCCCAACAACCACCCCATCGCGCTCACCGAGATCGAGCCGAGGACCTTCTCCTTCAATGCGCCGTTCGGTGCCTGCCAGACCTGCGACGGCCTCGGAACGCGCATGTCCGTCGACCGGGAGCTCCTCATCGGCGATCCCCTCGACTCGATCGCCGACGGCGTCATCCTGCCGTGGAGCTCGCAGGGCAAGAGCCTCTACCAGTACTACGAGCGCCTCCTCCTCGGCCTCTCCGAGCAGATCCAGTTCAAGCTGACCACTCCGTGGAAGAAGCTCCCGGAGGAAGTTCGCGAGGCGATCCTCGAGGGGCGCGAGTACGAGGTGAGGGTCAAGTACCGGAACCGCTTCGGTCGGCAGATGACCTACAGTTCCGGCTTCGAGGGCGTCATGCCCTACATCGAGCGCCAGTACGCAGAGGCGGAGACCGATGCGACGCGGGCTCGATGGGCCCAGTACCTTCGCGAGATCCCCTGCTCCGCTTGCAACGGCGCGCGGTTGCGCCCCGAGGTGCTCGCCGTCAAGGTGCACGGTCGCTCGATCGCGGATGCCACGACCCTGAGCCTGGCCGACTGCCTCGACTTCATGAACACCGTCGAGCTCACCGACCGCGAGGCGAAGATCGCCGCGCAGGTCCTCCGGGAGATCCGCGCTCGCCTCGACTTCCTCATCGAGGTCGGCCTCAGCTACCTCGACCTCGCACGCGCCGCTGGCACCCTGTCTGGTGGCGAAGCGCAGAGAATTCGCCTCGCGACGCAGATCGGATCAGGACTCACGGGTGTCCTCTACGTGCTGGACGAGCCCTCCATCGGGCTGCACCAGCGTGACAACCGCAGGCTCATCGAGACGCTCGTCAAGCTGCGGGACCTCGGCAACACCCTCATCGTCGTCGAGCACGACGAGGACACGATCCGCACCTCCGACTGGATCGTCGACATCGGTCCAGGGGCCGGCGAGCACGGGGGAGAGGTCGTCCACAGCGGCTCCGTCGCCGACCTCGAGAAGAACACCAGGTCGATCACGGGCGACTACCTGTCGGGGCGCATCGGCATCGAGACGCCCAAGAAGCGCCGCAAGTACGACAAGAAGCGCGAGCTCACGGTCGTCGGCGCACGGGCCAACAACCTGAAGAACGTGCAGGTGAGCTTCCCGCTCGGCATCCTCACGGCAGTCACGGGAGTCAGCGGATCCGGCAAGTCCTCGCTCGTCAACGACATCCTGTACCGCGTCCTCGCGGCGAAGCTCAACGGCGCCCGCGCCGTGGCCGGCAAGCACACGCGCATCACAGGCGTCGACCAGCTGGACAAGGTCATCCACGTCGACCAGAACCCCATCGGCCGGACCCCACGCTCGAACCCCGCGACCTACACGGGCGTGTTCGACCGAATCCGCACGCTCTTCGCGGAGACGAGCGAGGCGAAGGCGCGCGGCTACCTGCCTGGTCGCTTCAGTTTCAACGTCAAGGGCGGTCGATGTGAGGCCTGCTCCGGTGATGGCACCCTCAAGATCGAGATGAACTTCCTGCCGGACGTCTACGTCCTGTGCGAGGTGTGCGGTGGGTCCAGGTACAACCGCGAGACGCTGAGCGTGCATTACAAGGGCAAGAACATCGCTGAGGTCCTGCAGATGCCGATCGCGGAGGCCGCCGACTTCTTCGAACCCATCACGGCCATCCACCGCTACCTCTCGACGCTCGTCGAGGTCGGCCTCGGCTACGTGCGCCTCGGACAGTCGGCGACGACCCTCTCCGGCGGCGAGGCCCAGCGCGTGAAGCTCGCCACCGAGCTGCAGCGTCGTTCCAACGGGCGCAGCGTCTACGTGCTCGACGAGCCCACAACCGGACTGCACTTCGAGGATGTCCGAAAGCTCCTCAAGGTGCTCGGCGGTCTCGTCGACAAGGGCAACACCGTCATCGTGATCGAGCACAACCTCGACGTCATCAAGTCAGCGGACTGGCTCATCGACATGGGGCCGGAAGGCGGATCCGGCGGTGGCACCGTCGTCGGCGTCGGCACGCCGGAGAAGATCGCCGGCATCGCCGAGAGTCACACCGGTCAGTACCTGAAGGAGATCTTCGAGCGGGAGGCAGCTGCGAGCTGATGGCGAACGTCCTGCCATACCGCCCCGCGACGGGCGACATTCCGACGGCCCCGGGGGTCTACCGATTCCTCGGGGACGATGACCGTGTGCTCTACGTCGGCAAGGCGAAGAACCTGCGTGCGCGGCTGAGCAACTACTTCGCGCCGCTCGAGCGTCTCCACGAGCGCACGCGGCACATGGTGACGACCGCGACTCGCGTCGAATGGACCGTGGTCCGCACGGAGACCGAGGCCCTGCAGCTCGAGTACACCTGGATCCAGGAGTTCTCGCCGCCGTTCAACGTCAAGTTCAAGGACGACAAGAGCTACCCGTTCATGGCGGTGACGCTCGGCGACGAGGCGCCGCGCGTGCTCGTCACGCGCAATCCGCGTATCCGGGGTGCCCGCTACTTCGGTCCGTACCCCAAGGTGTGGGCGGTCAACGAGACCATCGACCTCATGGTCAAGGCGTTCCCGATCCGCACCTGCAACGACTCCAACTACAAGCGCGCCATGCAGAGCGGACGCCCGTGCTTCCCCGGTCAGATCGGTCGATGCGGCGGACCGTGCAGCGGACGAGTGACGATCGCAGAGCACCGCGTCATCGTCAACGAGTTCGTGCGCTTCATGGAGAGCTACGACCGAAGCCTGCTGACGACGCTACAGGAGGAGATGAAGCTCGCAGCGGTCGAGATGAGGTTCGAGGACGCGGCCAGGCTCCGCGACCGCATCGGGGCGCTCGAGAACGTGCTGGAGAAGAGCGCCGTCGTGCTGCCGGACAACGTCGATCTCGACCTCTTCGGCATCGCCGAGGACGAGCTCAGCGCCTCCGTCCAGCACTTCACCGTGCGAGGCGGGCGCATCCGCGGTGTGCGCAACTGGGTGCTCGACAAGGAACTCGACACGGACATCGGAACGATCATCGATCAGACCCTGCAGCGCGTGTACGGCAAGGAGGGCCTCTTCCCGCCGGGAGAGATCATCGTGCCAGCGCTCCCGGATGACTCCGACGCGCTCGCCGAGTGGCTCGAGGCCACGAGGCAGGCCAAAGTGAACCTGCGAACCGCCCAGCGCGGCCCCAAGTCCGAGCTGCTCAAGACCGCCACAATCAACGCCATGGGCTCGCTCGCGCAGTACAAGCTCAAGCGCAGCAGCGACTACGTCGCGCGGTCGGACGCGCTCACCGAGCTGCAGAACGCGCTTGGACTTCCCGAGGCTCCGCTTCGCATCGAGTGCTACGACATCTCGCACCTGCAGGGCACCGGCATCGTCGGGTCGATGGTCGTGTTCGAAGACGGCCTTGCGAGGAAGTCGCACTACCGACGCTTCAATATCGCCGCATCGACGGACGACACGGACTCCATCCACCAGGTGCTCACCCGGCGTCTCGCCTACCTGCGCAACGACGCGACCCCGGCGGACATCGCCGAAGACGCGGCGCTCTCGGCTGACCCGGCCAAGGCCTCTGGCCAGGAGTCGACGCGAGCCAAGTTCGCGTATCGCCCGCAGCTGCTGCTCATCGACGGTGGCGTCCCACAGGTGAACGCCGCGCAGCGGGCACTGGAGGAGTCGGGTGTCCGCGGTATCGCCGTCGTCGGCATCGCCAAGCGACTCGAGGAGCTCTGGCTTCCCGACGACGACTTCCCGGTCATCCTCCCGCGCGGCTCAGAGGCGCTCTTCCTCGTGCAACGACTCCGTGACGAGGCGCACCGCTTCGCGATCAGGCACCAGCGGACGAAGCGCAAGGCCGATATCAGCACGGTCCTGGCCGACGTCCCGGGTCTCGGGCCGACGCGAGTCGCTGCCCTGCTCAAGAAGTTCGGCTCGGTCAAGCGGCTCAGAGCCGCGACCGTGGACGAGCTCACGACGGTGCAGGGCATCGGAGATGCGACGGCGACGGCTATTTCGGAGCGCTTCGCGCGAGAACAATCCGCAGAAGCGTGAGAGACGCTCGCTTCGGCTATGTAGGCTGGTGTTTTAGTCCATGGGAGGTGACCTGCGCATGAGTTCGGCGGAGATCGACGGCGAAGGACGCCAGCACATCATGATCGTCACTGGCATGTCCGGTGCGGGGCGCTCGACAGCCTGCAAGGCGTTCGAGGACCTCGACTGGTTCGTGGTGGACAACCTGCCCCCGCAGATGATCAGGCCCCTCATCGAGGTCGCAGGAAAGGCGCGGGACTCGCTCCCGAAGCTCGCCGTCTCGGTCGACGTGCGCGGTGGCCACCTCCTCGAGGAGTTCACGGCGCTCGTCGGGGGACTGCGAGAGACGCACGAGGTCGACGTGCTCTTCCTCGACGCCACTGACGGCACGCTCGTCCGTCGATTCGAGGCCGTCCGTCGCCCGCATCCGCTGCAGGGCAATGGCACCATCCTCGATGGCATCGCACGCGAACGCAGCCGTCTCCAGGAGATCCGCGAGGCGAGCGACATCGTCATCGACACCTCGGAGCTCAACGGACACCAGCTGGTAACCCGCATCGTGAAGCGCTTCGGCGAGGCTGACCAGAACAAGGTCGCCGTGACCGTCCAGAGCTTCGGCTTCAAGTACGGCATCCCCACGGACGCCGACCTCGTCGTCGACATGCGCTTCCTGCCGAACCCGTTCTGGGAGCCGGAACTCCGTGCCTTCAACGGGCGCGACAAGCGCGTCTCCGACTACGTCTTTGACCAAGAAGGTGCAGACGAGTTCCTGACCCACTACATTGAGATGCTTGACCCCGTGCTGCGGGGTTACGAGCGAGAGAACAAGCGGCACGTCACGCTCGCCGTCGGATGCACCGGCGGCAAGCACCGCTCGGTCGCCATGACCGAGCGCATCGCGAGCCTGCTGCGCGAACGCGATGACACGATCATCAGCGTGCGACACCGCGACCTCGGTCGCGAGTGACTCTCGTTCCATCTCGCATTCGCGACGACGCTTCGTCGCGCCCACTCACTCTGATCCATGGAGGTACCCCGGTGACGCTCACCGCCGATGTCAAGCACGAGCTTCTGCGTACGCGCGCAGCCACAACCCAGGCTCGTGCTGCCGAGGTCGCGTCGCTCCTGAGGTTCGCGGGTGGTCTGCAGCTCATCTCGGGGCGTATCGCCGTCGAGGCCCAGCTCGACTCCGAGATGCTCGCCCGCCGCCTCGGTCGCGAACTGCTCGAGCTCTACGGCGTGCGTGCAAAGATCTCCATCGTCGCCGGCTCCGGCGCGAGGCCGGGGGAGAGCTACCTCCTTCGCGTGCTCGAGAACGGCGAGACGCTCGCGCGACAGACCGGGCTCATGGATGCGCGCAGGCGCACCGTTCGCGGGCTCCCCAACCGACTCACGACGGGAAGCCAGGACGACCTGACAGCCGTCTGGCGGGGCGCGTTCCTCGCCGCGGGATCCCTCACCGACCCTGGCAGGTCGGCGTCGCTGGACATCATCACGCCGAACTCGGAGACGGCCATGGCCCTCGTCGGGGCAGCCGGTCGCCTCGGGGTGTCGTCGAAGGCCCGCGAGGTCCGCGGCGTGCATCGAGTGGTGATCCGTGACGGAGACGCCATCAGTGCCATGCTGACCGTGATCGGCGCCCATGCGACCGTCGAGAGCTGGGAGAGCCTGCGGCAACGTCGCGAGACACGTGCCACGGCGAACCGCCTCGTCAACTTCGACGACGCGAATCTGCGGCGCTCCGCCCAGGCAGCGGTGACGGCCTGCACTCGCGTCGAGCGGGCTCTGGAGATCCTGGGCGAGGGGGCTCCAGACCACCTGAAGTACGCGGGACAGCTGCGTCTGGCACACAGGGAAGCCTCGCTCGATGAGCTCGGCCGCTACGCGGATCCGCCCATGACGAAGGACGCCGTCGCCGGTCGCATCCGTCGTCTGCTCGCGCTCGCTGACAAGCAGGCTTCGGACCGGGGCATCCCGGGCACGGAGTCGAATCTGCCCGTCCTCGACGAGCTCTGATCACAGCGCCGGACAGCTCACCCCATTTGGTCACCTGGCTGACCTTGCATGGGACTAGGCTGACGATGTTGAACGGGCTCGACGCGCAGACCGTTCCCCCGAACTCGGTGCGATGGTGCACCCGGCCCCACCGGCCAAACAGTCCTGTCTAATCGGAGAAACAACAGGAAAAAGGAGCATCACGTGACGAAAATCGCCATCAACGGTTTCGGACGCATCGGACGCAGCTACGCACGCGCACTGCTGCAGGATGACAACAACCTCGAGCTCGTTGCAATCAACGACCTCACCGACAACAAGACGCTTGCCCACCTTCTCAAGTACGACTCCACGGGTGGCAAGCTGAAGAACGACATCTCGTTCGACGACGACGCCGTCTACGTCGACGGCAAGAAGATCACGGCAACGGCTGAGCGCGACCCCGCCAACCTGCCGTGGGCTGAGCTTGGCGTCGAGATCGTCATCGAGAGCACGGGCCACTTCACGGACCCCGAGAAGGCCCGCGCGCACATCGCGGCAGGCGCCAAGAAGGTCATCCTCTCGGCTCCGGCCTCCGGACCGGCCCCCACCTTCGTCTTCGGTGTCAACCACACCGACTACGACCCCGAGAATGACGATGTCATCTCGAACGCGTCGTGCACGACGAACTGCCTCGCGCCGCTCGTGAAGGTCTTCAACGACAAGTTCGGCATCGAGTCGGGTCTCATGACCACGATCCACGCCTACACGTCGGACCAGAACCTGCAGGACGGCCCGCACAAGGACCTCCGCCGCGCCCGCGCAGCAGCGCTCAGCATCATCCCCACCTCGACGGGTGCAGCGAAGGCCATCGGCCTCGTGCTTCCTGAGCTGGCGGGCAAGCTGGACGGCTTCGCGCTCCGCGTTCCCACCGAGACCGGCTCGATCACGGACCTCACGGTCGTCTCCAAGACGCCCGTGACCGTCGAAGAGGTCAACGCCGCGTACAAGGAAGCCGCAGAGGGCGAGTTCAAGGGCCTCCTCATGTACAACGAGGAAGACATCGTCTCGCGCGACATCGTCGGGGAGAACCACTCCTCGATCTTCGACGCGCCGCTCACGAAGGTCATCGGCAACCAGGTCAAGCTGTCGTCCTGGTACGACAACGAGTGGGGCTACACGGTCCGCCTCGTCGACCTGACCGAGTACGTCGCGAGCAAGCTCTAACCACTTCGGCAACAGAGGAAGGACCGCCAACATGGCGCTTCGCACAATCGAGAGCCTTGGCTCCCTCACGGGAAAAAAGGTCATCGTCCGCTGCGACCTGAACGTGCCGCTCAAGGAAGGCGTGATCACCGACGATGGTCGGATTCGCGCCTCCCTCGGCACGCTCCGCCTCCTCCTCGACCAGGGTGCGCAGGTCATCGTGATCTCGCACCTTGGTCGGCCCAAGGGGGCACCAGAACCGCAGTACTCGCTCGCCCCGGCAGCATCGCGCCTTGGTGAGCTCCTCGAGATCGATGCCCCCCTTGCCGCCGACACCGTCGGTGAGGATGCACAGCGCCTTGTTGCCGGTCTCGAGAACGGCCAGCTTGTTGTGCTCGAGAATCTCCGCTTCAACCCGGGCGAGACGAGCAAGGACGACGGCGAGCGTCGTGCCTTCGCCGAGCAGCTTGCGAGCTTCGCAGACGCGTTCGTCTCCGATGGCTTCGGGGTCGTCCACCGCAAGCAGGCCTCGGTCTACGAGCTGCCGCAGATCGTGCCGAGCGCCGCGGGACTCCTCGTGGCGAACGAGCTCGAGGTGCTCGAACGGCTGACGTCTGCTGTCGAGCGACCGTACGCGGTCGTGCTCGGCGGCTCGAAGGTCTCCGACAAGCTCGGCGTGATCGAGCATCTCCTCCCGAGGGTCGACTCGATCCTCATCGGTGGCGGAATGCTCTTCACGTTCCTGGCGGCGCAGGGGCACAAGGTCGGCTCGTCGCTCTTGGAGTCCGACCAGCTCGACACTGTCCGCGGATACCTGGCCGATGCTGAGCAGCGCGGTGTCTCCATCGTGCTGCCGACCGATGTCGTCGTCGCGGCTTCGTTCTCGGCTGACGCCGACCACGAAGTCGTCCCGGCGGATGGCATCGAGGACAGCACGTTCGGTGCCTCAGGCATCGGACTCGACATCGGACCCGACACCGCGCAGGCATTCGCGCAGGTCATCCGGGACTCGAAGACCGTGTTCTGGAACGGCCCCATGGGCGTGTTCGAGTTCCCCGCCTTCGCTGAGGGGACTCGTGCCGTTGCTGACGCACTGACCAAGGTCGAAGGCCTCTCGGTCGTCGGCGGCGGCGACTCCGCGGCGGCAGTGCGCACGCTCGGCTTCGCGGATGACGATTTTGGCCACATCTCTACTGGTGGCGGCGCCAGCCTCGAGTTCCTCGAAGGCAAGCAGCTGCCCGGATTGCAGGTTCTCGGATGGTAACGACTCGCACCCCGCTCATGGCGGGCAACTGGAAGATGAACCTGGACCACCTCCAGGCCATCGCTTTCACGCAGAAGCTCGCATGGGCACTCAAGGATGCAAAGCACGACTTCGACGACGTCGAGGTTGCGATCTTCCCGCCGTACACGGATCTCCGGAGCGTGCAGACGCTCGTGGACGCCGACAAGCTCTCCCTGAGCTACGGTGCCCAGGACGTCTCCGCGCACGACTCGGGTGCGTACACGGGTGAGATCTCCGGCGCGTTCCTGAGCGCTCTCGCCTGCAAGTACGTCATCCTCGGCCACTCGGAGCGGCGCACGCTCCACGCGGAGACCGATGAAGTCGTCGGCAGCAAGGTCAAGGCCGCACTCAAGCACGGGCTCGTGCCGGTGCTGTGTGTCGGAGAGACCTCTGAGGACCTGGAGAAGTTCGGCGCAAGCGCCGTCCCCGTGGCGCAGCTCAAGGCTGCGCTCGAGGGCGTCGAGGGCACTCCGGACCTCGTCGTCGCGTACGAGCCCGTCTGGGCCATCGGCTCTGGCCAGGCTGCGACGCCCGAGCAGGCGCAGACGGTTGCGCACGCACTCCGCGCGGCACTGGAGGAGCTCCTCGGCGAAGACGTGGCGGCTGCGACGCGCATCCTCTACGGCGGCTCGGTGAAGTCGGACAACATCGCCGGCTTCATGCGTGAGCCGGATGTGGACGGTGCCCTCATCGGAGGCGCCAGCCTCAAGGTCGATGAGTTCAGCGCCATCGCTCGGTTCCGTCAGCACGTCGGTTCCTAGTCGCGAACACCAACCATCTATACTCGGACGTGGCCTGTTCACACGGGCCACGTCCGAGTCCGTTCATCTGAGAGGGATTCCGTGGATATTCTCCTCGTCATCCTGCAGGTCGTGCTGGCCATCACCAGCGTCCTGCTGATCCTGTTCATCCTGTTGCACCGCGGACGAGGCGGCGGACTCTCCGACATGTTCGGTGGGGGCATGGGATCGAACCTCGGCGCTTCCGGCGTCGCGGAGAAGAACCTGAACCGCATCACCGTGACCCTCGCAGTCATCTGGTTGCTCGCCATCATCGCTATGGGAATCATCACGCGCATCCAGACCGTCGTGGTGAGCTGAGTGGCGCAGGGGGGCTCCGCGATCAGGGGATCGCGGGTCGGCGCTGGCCCCATGGGAGAGCTGGACCACGGCGTGCAAGCTGCGCGCCGGTCGATCTCCTACTGGGACGCGCTCGGCAACGAGACCGTTCGGCACTACTCCGCGGAGATCGCGGAAGATGACATCCCCGACCTCATCGACTGCCCGATCTCCGGCCTTCCCGCCGGCCGGGACAGGGAGAACCCGCCGGCGGCGGTGAAGAACGAGCCGTACAAGACACACCTCGCTTACGTCAAAGAACGACGCACGAGCGAGGAAGCGGAGCGGCTCCTCGACGAGGCGCTCGTGAAGCTCCGCGAGCGTCGCGGAAAGACCACTTCCAAGCGCTGACATCTCTCTCGTCTGCTCGGGCCGAGGCCATCCTGGCCGAGCACAGCAGGGCAGCAGATTGGCAGCAACGCAGCGAAACGGCTCCGGCCGAGAGCCAGTTCCACGAAGGAGCTGGGTCTCGGCCGGAGCCGTTTCTGCTCGTCGAGCGGCGTCTAGCCGAGCGCCTCAGCTGCTGCTGCGTCCAGCAGGAGCAGCGTCTCGAGTCGGCCCGTCGCAGCGCCGAGCGGAGATTCCTCAGCGCTGACGCCCTCTGTGGCGGCCAGTCGCACGGCGTCGGCCTTTTCGGCACCCGTGACAACGGCCCAGACGCGCGCGGCCTCGCGAATGGCGGGCAGCGTGAGCGTCACCCGCTCTGGCGGAGGCTTCGGCGAGTCTCGGATGCTCTCGACGAGCGCGGATGCGGTGTCGAGCCCCTTCGTGCCGGGGAACAACGATGCGGTGTGTCCGTCACCGCCGGCGCCGAGGAGGACGAGGTCAAGCGAGGGGATTCCCCCCGGCACGCCGTCTGCGGGCGGAACCAGCGCTCGCAGCTCTGCCTCGTACGCACGCGCGGCGTCGTCGAGGGACTCTCCGCTATCGCTCGCGAGCGTCGCGTGCAGGCGTGCTTGCTCGAAGCCGGCTGCCCCGTTGAGCGCCTCAGCGACGGCCACGACGTTTCGGTCGTCATGGCCGGTCGGCACGAAGCGCTCGTCGGCGAACCAGACATGGACGCGTGACCAATCGAGGCCAGCGCTCTCGACGGCCGCTACGAACGCGGGGAGCACTTTGGTAGCGACCGATCCACCGCTGACGGCGATGTGCAGTTCCGCGGTGGTCGAGCCCACGAGCTCCGCGAACCGACGTGCGGCGGCCGCCGCAACTGCCGCCACCGAAGGCTCGACGTGGCGGACCCGTGAGGCCTGCGTCATGCCTGTTCCTCCGGGACTTCCTGGGGTGATGCCGTCGCCTCAGTACCGCGAGCTTCGGCTTCGGAGTCGGCGGCTGCCGCAAGCACCTCGCCGAAGACCCGGTCTGGCCCAAGCGAGCGCAGTTCCTCCGCGAGGACATCGGGGAGGTCTCGGACCGGCATCGGGATCTTCTGCTCTGGCTGGCCAGGTTGCGTCAGCACCACTGCCGAGTCGCTCACTCGCTCGAACGAGACGACTCCGCTCGGACGCGTGAGCTTGATCGCTCGCAGCTGCGCGCGTCCGAGTTCGCGGTCGGTTGCCTGCGAGAGATGGACGGGCACCTGCAGCGCGAGCTGCAACCAGGCAGCCATGAGCAGCGTCGAGGTCTGGGACGGACGACCGATCACTTCCACTTCCTGGATCGGCTCGTATGGCGGCTGGTCGAGGACGGCCGCGATCTGCGCGCGCCAGCTGGTGAGCCGCGTCCACGCGAGGTCGCTGTCGCCGTCGCAGAAACCAGCAGCGAGCTTCGTGACGGTCTCTTCGCCGTTCGTGGAGCTCCCGGAGTCGACGATGCGCAGCTGCGCGATGCGACCGAGCGACGAGGCGCTCGGGGCTCCAAGCGCGGAGTCCGGCCACCAGGCCACGACTGGAGCATCGGGGAGGAGCAGCGCCTGCACGAGGGTCTCCGGGTCGTCAGCCGCTGGACCCGAGACGTGGAGCACGATGACCTCGCTCGCGCCGGCGTCGCCCCCGACTCGGATCTCCGCATCCATGTTGGACGTCTTGGCGTCGCGATCGACGACGTGGATGACGATGACACGCATGGGGTGCTCACCGGACGCCGAGTTCGCGGCGGCGATCGCCGCCTCCCCTCGGCGCTCGCCGGTCGAGATGACGAGCGTGAGCACACGTCCGAGTGCGACGGCTCCGCCTTCTTCTCGCATCGAGACGAGCCGCTTCGAGACGGCCGATGTCGTGGTGTTGCCGAGTTCGATGATCACGGGCGCCTCCAGGTGCGGCCATCGCGGGCGAGCAGGGCTGTGGCCGAGGCCGGTCCCCAGCTGCCGGGTTTGTAGAGTTCAGGCTGGCCCTGCGTCGCCCAGTACTCCTCGACGGGATCGAGGATCTTCCAGGAGAGCTCGACTTCCTCGTGCCGAGGGAACAGGGGTGGGTCTCCGAGCAGAACATCGAGGATGAGTCGCTCGTAGGCTTCCGGGCTGGATTCGGTGAAGGCGTGGCCATAGCCGAAGTCCATCGTCACGTCACGGACGTGCATGCCGGATCCTGGGATCTTCGAGCCGAACCGGATGGTGACACCCTCATCGGGCTGCACTCGGATCACAAGCGCGTTCGGCCCGAGCGAGGTGCGCTGAGCCTCGTCGAACAGGTAGAGCGGTCCCTGCTTGAACGTGACGGCGATCTCCGTGACGCGGCGGCCCAGTCGCTTGCCGGTTCGCAGGTAGAAGGGCACGCCTGCCCAGCGTCGTGAGTCGAGCTCCACGCGGAGAGCCGCGTAGGTCTCGGTGGTCGACTGCGGGTTCATGCCGTCTTCCTCCAGGAAGCCGCGTACGAACTCGCCTCCCTGCCAACCGGAGCCGTACTGACCACGTGCCGAGGCGAGCGACAGGTCGCGGGGGAGTCGGACGGCCGCGAGGGCCTTCTCCTTCTCCTGCCGCAGGTCCTTGGCGTTGAAGGAGAGGGGCTCCTCCATGGCGGTGAGCGCGAGGAGCTGCAGGAGGTGGTTCTGGATGACGTCTCGTGCGGCCCCGACACCGTCGTAGTACCCGGCACGACCGGACACGCCGATATCCTCTGCCATGGTGATCTGCACGTGGTCCACCGTGTTGGCGTTCCAGAGGGGCTCGAACATGGAGTTCGCGAAGCGCAGCGCAAGGATGTTCTGCACCGTCTCCTTGCCGAGGTAGTGGTCGATGCGGAAGATCGCGTCACTCGCGAAGACCGACTCGACGATGCTGTTCAGCTCGCGGGCCGAGGCGAGGTCGTGCCCGAACGGCTTCTCGATGATGACTCGGCGCCAGGAGTCCTCGCGTTCCTCAGCGAGGCCAGAACGGCGCAGCTGCGTCGTGACCTCAGGGAAGGACCGCGGTGGGATCGAGAGGTAGAACGCATGGTTGCCGCGGGTGCCCTGGTCTTCGTCGAGTTCTTCGAGAGCAAGCTTGAGCGAGTCGAACGACGCATCGTTGTCGAACTCGCCGGAGACGAAGCGGATGCCCTTTGCAAGCTGCGTCCAGACGTCCTCGTTGAATGGCGTCCTGGCGTGCTGTTCGACGTTCTCCTTGACGAAGGCGCGGAACTCGTCATCGGACCATGGCCGACGAGCGAAGCCGACCAGGCCGAACGATGGCGAGAGCAGGCCGCGGTTCGCGAGGTCGTAGACAGCCGGGAGGAGCTTCTTGCGGGCGAGGTCGCCCGTGACTCCGAAGATGACGAGGCTCGAGGGCCCGGCGATGCGACGAAGTCGCCCGTCGTCGATGGACCTGAGGGGATTGTGGTCAGCGCTGATGTCGACTGGCGTCACAGCGTCGCCTCCTTAGTTTCTAGGCACGGGTGTCGGGTGGCCCCGTGTGTGTCCTGCAGACACGAGTGCGGGGATGCGAAGGTGTTCGCATCCCCGCCTCGCTCGTCGATTAACGCGAGATGGCGCTGAGGAGTGCGTCGAGTCCGCTGCCGGATTCGCCGAGGTCGATGCGCAGCACCGGCTGCGCGTGCGACTCCAGCACGGATGCATCGCCGGCTGCCTGCGCCGAGATGAGCGTGCCGAAGGTGAAGGGGCGCTCTGGGATCTCCAGATCGTTCGGCTCCGCCGAGGTGATCTGCAGGAACGCGCCGACCTTGGGGCCGCCCTTGTGGAACTGTCCCGTCGAGTGCAGGAAGCGTGGCCCCCAGCCGAACGTGACAGGGCGTCCGGAGCGCTTCGCGAGCTCGTCCCGGAGGGTTTCGAGGGCTCCGAAGCGGTTCCGGTCGACGTAGGCCTGCACCGAGAGGTAGCCATCGGCGGGGATGCGCGCGACGAGCGCGTCAATCGCGCCGCTCAGCGTGCTCTGCCCCTCGACGACGGCCTTCGTTCCGCGCACCTCGACTCCGTCGGCCGCAAACGCTGCCGGGGTTGCCTCCGGCGTCGCCTCGAGCAGTCCGCGTGCCGCGACCTTCGCGGACTCGACGTCCGGCTGGTCGTACGGGTTGATGCCGATGACCGCACCTGCGACGGCCACGGCCGTCTCCCAGAGCACGAACTGGCCGCCGAGCGAACCCGAGACGGCGATGTCATCGCCACTGGCCGGGGTCGCTTGAGCATCGGCCACGACGCGGACGAGCTGCAGATCGGCCGGTCGCGAGTCGATCTCTGGAGCGCTCGAGGTGAGCACAACAGGCAGGATGCCGAGCTCGTCCTTGCCCGTGGACTCCGCGATGAGCTGCTCGACCCAGTCGCCGAAACCGACGATGGACGTACCGTCGTCGACGATTCCGAGGAAGCGCTTGGCCGCGATGGCCGCTCCGAGCACGAGTGCCGGGTTGCTCTCGTCGTCCAGGGCGACGGCCGCGGCCGCCACACCGGCGTCATCGAGAAGGCCCGCGATGTCGACGCCGGCGAGACCGGAGGGGACGAGGCCGAACGCGGTGAGGGCCGAGAATCGTCCGCCCACGTGGGGGTCGGCGAGGAAGACCCGGTAGCCGGCCTCGCGAGAGGCCGCCTCCATGGGGGACCCAGGGTCGGTGACGATGACGACGCGACCAGCCGGGTCGATGCCCGCTGCCTCGAAGGCGCTCACGAACGCGCGGCGCTGGGAGTCGGTCTCGACCGTTGAGCCGGACTTGGAGGAGACGACGATGGCGGTGCGCTCGATGCCCTCTTCGACTGCGGTGCGAACCTGCGCCGGGTCGGTCGAGTCGAGGACAACGAGTTCGACCCCGGCGGTCCGAGTGATGACCTCCGGAGCGAGGGAGGAGCCGCCCATGCCGCACAGCACGAACCGAGTCACTCCGGCAGCGGCGAATTCGTCGCGCAGCGCGACGATGCCGTCGACGAGTTCGCGGGAGACCTCGTGCGCACGCGTCCATCCGAGTCGGATCGCCGACTCGGCTTCTGCGGCCTCGCCCCAGAGCGTTGCGTCCTGAGCGAAGAGGCGCGAGGCGAAGCGATCGGCGACGAGAGTCCCGATCTTCTCGGCTGCTGCTGAGCTCGCCGCTCCGGCAGCGCTGACCTTGATGCCCATGGCTCTGACCCCTATGCCTTCGCCGCGGCAGCCTGCAGCTGCGAGTCGACGGTGGCCTTGAGCTCCTGCCAGGAGACGATGAACTTGTCCACGCCCTCGGTCTCGAGCTGCTCGGTGACCTCGACGTAGCTGACTCCGATGGCCTCGAGCTCGTCGAGGGTCGTGTTCGCCGCGTGTGCCGTGCCTGCGACCGTGTTGCCCGTGATGACGCCGTGGTCGGCCACGGCTTCGAGGGTCTTCTCCGGCATGGTGTTGACCGTGTTGGGTGCGACGAGCTCCGTGACGTAGAGCGTGTCGGGCAGAGCGGGGTCCTTGACTCCGGTCGAGGCCCAGAGCGGGCGCTGCACGTGCGCGCCCTCGGCGAGCAGGAGCTTCGCGCGCTCGCTCGAGAACTCCTCTTCGAACGCGGCGTAGGCGAGGCGTGCGTTGGCGAGTGCCGCGAGGCTCTTGAGTGCGATCGCCTCGTCGGTGCCGACGGCCACGAGTCGCTTGTCGATCTCCGCGTCGACACGCGACACGAAGAAGGACGCGACGGAGCGGATGGTCGACAGCTCGTGTCCACGCTCGCGGGCCTGCTCGAGGCCGGACAGGTACGCGTTGACGACCTCGCGGTAGCGGCTGAGGCTGAAGATGAGCGTGACGTTGACGCTGATGCCGGATGCGATGACCTCGGTGATCGCGGGGAGTCCCTCGACCGTCGCCGGGATCTTGATCATCGCGTTCTTGCGATCGACGGTGGCCCAGAGGCGCTTGGCTTCCTCGATGGTGGCCGCAGTGTCGCGTGCGAGCTCGGGGGAGACCTCGATCGAGACGCGGCCGTCGAGGCCATCCGTCGACTCGTAGATCGGCAGGAAGAGATCGCACGCCGAGCGCACGTCGTCGGTGGTGATCTCGAAGATCGCCTCGTCGATGCTCGCGCCGCGCGCCTGGAGCTCTGCGACCTGCGCGTCGTAGGCCTCGCCCTTGCTGAGCGCGCCGGCGAAGATCGTCGGGTTGGTCGTGACGCCGACGATGCCGCGCTCGGCGATCAGGCGCTCGAGTGCGCCCGATTCGAGGCTGGAGCGCGAGAGGTCGTCGAGCCAGATGCTGACGCCGGCTTCGGCGAGTGCTGCTGTTGGTGTTGAAGTCATTGGTGGTGTTCCTTCGCGTAGCTGGTGAAGAAGTGCGGTGATGTGCTGCGTGAGCGCTACTGGGCGAGCGACTCGAGCGCCGCGTCCACGACGGCGTCCGCAGTGATTCCGTAGGCCTTGTAGAGCTCCGGCTGGTCTGCGGATGCGCCGAACGTCTCGATGGAGACGCTGCGGCCCTTCTGCCCGACGAACTGCAGCCATGGGAGGGCGAGTCCGGCCTCGATGCTCACGCGAGCCTCGACGGCGGCTGGAAGCACGTGCTCCCGATACGCGTCATCCTGCTCTGCGAACCACTCGAAGCTCGGCACGGAGACGACGCGCGTCGGGTGGCCCTGCTCCTGCAGCGTCTCGCGGGCTTCGAGCGCGTACTGCACCTCTGAGCCAGTTGCGAGCACGATGATCTCGGGTGCCCCGCCGGCTGCTTCCGCGAGCACGTAGGCTCCTCGCCTCGTTCCGGCCGCTGAGCCGAACTCCTGCTCGTTCGCGTCACCGGAACCGCGCGCGATGACGGGCAGGTCCTGGCGCGAGAGGATGAGACCGGTCGGCCCGCCGCGGCGGCTGACGACCTCGAGCCATGCGGCTGCCGTCTCCGGGCCGTCGGCCGGGCGGACAACCGCGAGGTTGGGGATCGCGCGGAGCGCTGTGAGGGACTCGATCGGCTGGTGCGTCGGTCCGTCGCCGCCGAGGGCGATCGAGTCGTGCGTCCACACGAAGATCGACGGGATGTTCATGAGAGCGGCAAGACGCACCGAGGGGCGCATGTAGTCGCTGAACATGAGGAAGGTTCCGCCGAAGGCTCGCGTCTTGCCGTGGAGCGTGATGCCGTTGAGGATCGCACCCATCGCGTGCTCGCGGATGCCGAAGTGCAGCACTCGTCCGTACGGGTTGCCCTTCCAGCTCGAGGTCGAGAACTGCTCAGGGATGAACGACGCCGCACCGTTGATGGTCGTGTTGTTCGAGCCGGCGAGGTCGGCGGAGCCGCCCCAGAGCTCGGGGAGCTGCGCGGCGAGCGCGTTGATCGCGTCTCCTGAGGCCTTGCGGGTCGAGACCTTGGCAACGCCCGCGTAGTCGGGGAGCGCGTCAGCGATGTCGTCCGGTAGTTCGCCCGCCTCGAGGCGGTCGAAGAGCTCGGCCCGCTCCGGGTTGCTGCTCTTCCACGCGTCGAAGCTCTGCTGCCATGCCTCGCGGACGGGGACCACGCGGTCCGCGAGTCCACGGGTGTAGGCGAGCACGTCGTCGGCGACCTCGAAGCTCTGCTTGGGGTCGAAGCCGACGAGGCTCTTCACGGCCTCGAGCTCGGTCTCGCCGAGCGCGGATCCGTGGATGCCTCCGGTGTTCTGCTTGGTCGGGCTCGGCCAGCCGATGATGGTGCGGAGGACGATGATCGACGGGCGGCCGGTCTCGGCCTGTGCTGCGAGCGTGGCATCGTGGAGCGCCTCGAGGTCTTCGTGGTACTGCTCGCCGGCGGTCCAGTCGACCGTCTGCACGTGCCAGCCGTAGGCCTCGTAGCGCTTGGCGACGTCTTCCGTGAAGGCGATGTCGGTGTCGTCCTCGATGGAGATCTGGTTGGCGTCGTAGAAGACGATGAGGTTGCCGAGCTCCTGGTGCCCTGCAAGCGAGGAGGCTTCGCTGGTCACGCCCTCCTGGAGGTCGCCATCACTGGCGATCACGTACACCCTGTGATCGAAGGGGCTCTCGCCGGCAGCCGACTCCGGGTCGAACAGTCCACGCTCGAAGCGCTGCGCGTAGGCGAACCCGACGGCGGATGCGAGGCCCTGGCCGAGCGGCCCGGTCGTCATCTCGACGTGGTCCGTGTGGCCGAACTCCGGGTGTCCCGGCGTCTTCGAGCCGAACTGGCGGAGCTGCTTGAGGTCCTCGAGCTCGAGTCCGAAGCCGCCCAGGTACAGCTGGCAGTACTGCGTCAGCGAGGAGTGCCCTGCCGAGAGGATGAAACGGTCTCGACCGATCCAGTGAGGGTCCTTCGGGTCGACCCGCATCACGTGCTGATAGAGCAGCGTCGCGAGGGGAGCGAGGCTCATCGCCGTGCCCGGGTGACCACCCTTCGCCTTCTCAACTGCATCTGCCGCCAAGATCCTCGCTGTATCGACTGCACGTCGATCGAGCTCGGACCACTCAAAATTCGTCACACTGCGTCCCGTCGTCGTTGGGAAAGGGCCGCCTCACAGCTTATCGCCACGACGGGCCCACGCGGGGAAACGGTATCCAGTTGCCGGTCATGTTTCTCCGTGCGACGAGCCTCACGGCTCCCCGCGCCGACCGTGACAGGCGGACCCACCGGGCGAATGGGGAGCTGCACTCGGCAAGAGCAGATAGAATTGCCAGGAGATTTCGAGCGAAGAGGAACTGGTGGCTTTGTCTGTCGATGAACTAGTGGCTGTCGCACCCCCGCAGCGGACGTCTTTCGGGCGCAAGGCGCGGGCCTACGTGGCACTGACGAAGCCCAGGATCATCGAGCTGCTGCTCATCACGACGGTACCGACGATGTTCCTCGCTCAGGGCGGCGTGCCGAACCTCTGGCTCGTGCTCGGCGTCGTCCTCGGCGGCGCCATGTCGGCGGGGAGCGCGAACGCGTTCAACTGCTACATCGACCGCGACATCGACCGGCTCATGAAGCGCACGGCGAAGCGCCCGCTCGTCACCGGCGAGCTGACCGACCGCGAGGCCCTGGTGTTCGCCTTCGCGCTCGGCATCCTGTCGACCGTCGTCCTCTGGCTCGTCGCGAATCCGCTGACGGCGGCGCTCTCCGTCGGCGCGATCCTGCTCTACGTGGTCTTCTACACGATCGTGCTCAAGCGTCGCACCGAGCAGAACATCATCTGGGGCGGCGTGGCCGGCTGCATGCCCGTGCTCATCGGCTGGGCCGGGGTCACCAACTCACTCAGCTGGGCACCGTTCGTCCTCTTCGCCATCATCTTCCTGTGGACGCCGGCGCACTACTGGCCGCTCTCGGTCAAGTACCGCGACGACTACGCCAAGGCCAGCGTCCCCATGCTCTCGGTCACGGAAGGCGAGCTGTCGGTCTCGCTGCAGACCGTCCTCTACGCGTGGGCGACCGTCATCTGCTCGCTCCTCCTCGTCCCGATCGCTGGCATGGGGTGGCTGTACACCTCGGTGGCCCTGCTCTCGGGCGGCTGGTTCCTCTACGAGGCCCACGTGCTCTACTACCGCACGATCACCGGCAAGGGAGGGAAGCCCATGAAGGTCTTCCACCTCTCCATCACCTACCTGACGCTCGTCTTCGTCGCTGTCGGCATCGACCCGCTGCTCTCGTAAGGCAGACGCAACTCCCAGAGGATCACGCGGCTTCCGGGAAACACAGGGCAAGCAGAGAGAAGGCCCCGGCGAGCATCGCTCGCCGGGGCCTTCTCTCCGTCGCGCACCGAGGCACGCGTTCGATTTCAGAGCTGCCCTGGTCGACCTTCGCGGCGGATGGTCGCGACTGCCGTGGTCGCGACGGCGATCGTCGTGACCGACAGCACCATGTGCACGATCACGAGCCCGATGGGCAGACCCGTCCGGGCCTGCCAGATGCCGACGATCGCCTGGGCGACGATGAGCCCGAGAAGCGCGAACGAGACCCGGCGCGTGGCCGTGAAACCGCGGACTGCGGCGAGCACGGCGAAGGCGAACGTGCACGCGAGGAGGATGTAGGCGGGCCACGAGTGGACGTGCTGCATGACCACCGGGTCGAGGCCGTTCCTCGCCGAGCCGGAGTCACCGGCGTGCGGGCCGGATCCGGTGGTGAGTGCGCCGACGAAGACCGTGACCCAGACCCACACGTTCACGACGAGGCTCAGCGTGAGCACGAGGCCGGACCGACTCGTGTCGAGTCGCGCGCCGACCTCGGGGACCGGCTCGCCGCTGCGCACGCGGAAGAGCAGCACTGCGGCGAGGGCGACCATGGCTCCGGAGATGAGGAAGTGGAGCCCGACGATGTCGGGGTTGAGGCCCGTGAGCACCGTGATGCCACCGACGATCGCCTGGACGATGATGAGCACGCCGATCGCGAAGGCGGGAACGGCGAGGCGCATCCCGCGCGGCCTGGCCCGGAGGACAGCGAGGAACAGGAGGAGCGCGATGATGGCGAGGACGCCCGTCAGCGTGCGGTTCCCGAACTCGATGATCCCGTGGATGCCCATCTCGGGCGTGTTGATGAGCGACTCGTCTGTGCAGTAGGGCCAGGTGGGGCAGCCGAGCCCTGAGCCCGTGAGCCGCACGAGGCCACCCGTCCCGACGATGGCGATGTTCGCCACGAGGCTCGCCCACGCGAGAAATCGCGTGTACCTCGTGATGCTCGTCGGCATCAATCGCGCGCGCAGGGCATCCGCGCGTTGGGGACGGACGGGAGCGACTTGCGCGGTCACGATTGCCTTTCAGACGCCAAGTTTGTCTGGCGTAGGATAGAAGTTGTTGTCTTCGCTCGGGACGTGTGCCCGAATCGCGGCGCAGGGAACAATGGAGGCCCTTCGCGGGTTCCATTCTACGAGAGGTAGACGCACGCCGTTTGCCGGAGCAGCCGCGGGCCCACCGGCCGAAGACCCCACGCACGAGACGATCACCGGCGACAAGCCCAAGAAGCAGTAGTGCGTGCAGAACGACTTCAGAGATGAGAGAGACGAGGCAGACATGTCAGATGTCCTGATCGATCGCCCAGAACTCGAGGGCCTCGGCCGTTACGAGTTCGGCTGGGCTGACTCCGACGTAGCGGGATCGTCCGCGAAGCGAGGCATCAGCGATGCCGTCGTGGCCGACATCTCGCGCCTGAAGGACGAGCCGGAGTGGATGCTCAAGACGCGGCTCAAGGGCTACAAGATGTTCGAGCGCAAGCCGATGCCGAACTGGGGAGCAGACCTCTCCGGTATCGACTTCGACAACATCAAGTACTTCGTGCGCTCGACGGAGAAGCAGGCCCAGACCTGGGAGGACCTGCCCGACGACATCAAGAACACCTACGAGAAGCTCGGCATCCCAGACGCGGAGCGCCAGCGCCTCGTCGCGGGCGTTGCGGCCCAGTACGAGTCCGAGGTCGTCTACCACCAGATCAACGAGGAGCTCGAGAAGCAGGGTGTCATCTTCATGGACACCGACACGGCGCTCCGCGAGCACCCTGAGTTCTTCGAAGAGTACTTCGGCACGGTCATCCCGTCCGGCGACAACAAGTTCGCGGCGCTCAACACGGCAGTGTGGTCTGGTGGCTCGTTCGTGTACGTGCCCAAGGGAGTCCACGTCGAGATCCCGCTGCAGGCCTACTTCCGCATCAACACGGAGAACATGGGTCAGTTCGAGCGCACGCTGATCATCGCCGACGAGGGCAGCTACGTGCACTACATCGAGGGCTGCACCGCTCCGATCTACAAGTCCGACTCCTTGCACTCGGCCGTCGTCGAGATCATCGTGAAGAAGAACGCGCGCGTTCGCTACACGACGATCCAGAACTGGTCGAACAACGTCTACAACCTCGTCACGAAACGCGCCATCGCAGAAGAGGGCGCGACGATGGAATGGGTCGACGGCAACATCGGCTCTAAGGTGACGATGAAGTACCCGTCGATCTACCTGGTCGGCGAGCACGCCAAGGGCGAGACGATGTCGGTCGCGTTCGCGGGCCCTGGCCAGCACCAGGACGCCGGCGCCAAGATGATCCACATGGCTCCGTACACGCAGTCGTCGATCACGTCCAAGTCGATCGCGCGAGGTGGAGGACGAGCCGGCTACCGAGGCGAGGTCCGCATCGATGCCAAGGCGCACCACTCCTCGAACAGCGTGGTGTGCGATGCCCTGTTGGTCGACACGCAGTCGCGCTCCGACACGTACCCCGCGATCGACATCCGCGTCGATGACGTCCAGCTCGGTCACGAGGCGACCGTCACGAAGGTGTCGGAAGAGCAGCTCTTCTACCTCATGAGCCGCGGTCTGCCCGAGACCGAGGCCATGGCCATGATCGTGCGCGGCTTCATCGAGCCCATCGCGCGCGAGCTGCCAATGGAGTACGCACTTGAACTCAACAAGCTCATCGAGATGAGCATGGAAGGATCGGTCGGCTAGATGACGACGCAGGTGACGAGCGAGCAGATCAATCCGCTCGGTCTCAACAAGCATAGCCACGGGCCAGGCTCCGAGGTGCCGGTGCAGACGAGGTCGGAGCGGTTCACCTCCTTCGACTTCGCCGACTTCGCGCCGCTCAGCGGTCGTGAGATCGAGTGGAAGTACACCCCCGTCGCGAAGCTCGACGCCCTCATCAACGGAGAGCTCACGGGCAAGCGGTCCGAGCTCGACTTCGCGGAGACCGACGGGGTCTCCGTCAGCTGGATTCCCCGTTCGGATGCGCGCATCGGCTCAGCGGGCAAGCCGGAGGACCGCGCCTCGGCCAACGCCTGGTCGAACTTCGAGGAAGCCCTCCTCGTGGAGGTAGCTGGCGAAGACGACAAGCAATTCGTCCTCGATCGCACGGGCTTCGGCGGCTCGGCTGTCGCGGCTCACGTCGTGATCGACATCAAGCCGCACGCCAGGGGCCTCATCATCCTCCGCCACACGGGCGAGGCGACGGTCGCCGAGAACGTCGAGATCCTCGTCGGCGACGGGGCGAACGTCACCGTCGTCTCCATGCAGGAGTGGGACGACACGGCCAAGCACCTGTCGACGCACTTCCTCTCCGTCGGGCGCGACGCGTTCATCAAGCACATCGTGGTCTCGCTCGGCGGCGGCATCGTCCGGTTGAACCCCACGCTGCAGCTCAACGCACAGGGTGCAGACGGTGAACTGTACGGCCTCTACTACTCGGACGCCGGACAGCACCTCGAGCACCAGGTGTTCGTCGACCACAACGCCCCGCACACGCGCAGCCGGGTCAACTACAAGGGTGCTCTCCAGGGTGAAGGCGCCAGGGCCGTGTGGATCGGGGATGTCCTCATCCGTCGAAATGCGCCCGGCACCGACTCGTACGAGCAGAACCGCAACCTGGTGCTGTCCGAAGGCACACGCGCCGACTCGGTCCCCAACCTGGAGATCGAGACCGGCGACATCGAGGGTGCTGGCCACGCTTCGGCGACGGGACGCTTCGACGACGAGCAGCTCTTCTACCTGATGAGCCGCGGCGTCTCCGAGGCGATGAGCCGACGACTCGTCGTCCACGGCTTCCTGAACGAGATCGTCCAGCAGATCGGCAACGACGAGATCGCCACGCATCTGCGGGATGCGCTCGAACGCGAGCTCAACGAGGGTGCAAGCCCTCTGCTCGTCGCTGAGCGATGACCTCGGTACGTCTCTGCGCGGCAGATGACGTGAAGGTCGAGGCGCCTCAGCGCTTCGAGATCGAGGGTCAGGCCATCTGCGTCGTCCGGGACTCGGCCGGAGAGCTCTTCGCTCTCGGAGACCGCTGCTCCCACGGAGACATCTCGCTCGCCGAGGGCTTCGTGGAGGACGACTCGATCGAGTGCTGGGCGCACGGCTCCCAGTTCTCCCTCAGGACCGGCTGGCCACGCACCCTCCCCGCCTACGAACCAGTGCCCGTGTACCGCATCCAGGTGCAAGAGGGCGACATCTACATCGACCCCACTCCAATCTTCGAGGAGAAGAGCTAGCACATGTCCACGCTGCAGATATCCGACCTCCACGTCACAGTCGAGACCGACCAGGGCACCAAGGAAATCCTCCGCGGTGTCGACCTGACGATCAACAAGGGCGAGATCCACGCCATCATGGGGCCGAACGGCTCCGGCAAGTCGACCCTCGCGTACACGATCGCGGGCCACCCGAAGTACGAGGTGACCCGTGGCTCCATCACGCTCGACGGCGAGGACGTCCTCGAGATGTCCGTCGACGAGCGCGCCAAGGCCGGCCTCTTCCTCGCGATGCAGTACCCCGTCGAGATCCCGGGCGTGACGGTCGCCAACTTCCTGCGCACGGCGAAGACCGCCGTCGCGGGTGAGGCACCGCCGCTGCGCCCGTGGCTCAAGGAGGTCAAGGCCTCCATGGCGGCACTCCGCATGGACCCCGTGTTCTCCGAGCGCAACGTCAACGAGGGCTTCTCGGGTGGAGAGAAGAAGCGCAACGAGATCCTGCAGCTCGAACTGCTCAAGCCCAAGTTCGCCGTGCTCGACGAGACCGATTCCGGCCTCGACGTGGATGCGCTGCGCATCGTGTCCGAAGGCGTCAACCGCGTCAAGGAGAACACCGGCCTCGGCGTGCTCCTCATCACGCACTACACGCGCATCCTCCGCTACATCAAGCCGGACTTCGTGCACGTCTTCGTCGCAGGCAAGGTAGCCGACCAGGGCGGACCGGAGCTCGCAGACCGCCTGGAGAACGAGGGCTACGACCGCTACCTCGCTCAGCAGGTCGAGGCGTAGGATCTCGCCATGGCACTGACGACACTCGAAGCGACACGCTACGACGAGATCGAAGAGGCGCTCAAGGAGGTCGTGGACCCGGAGCTCGGCGTCAACATCGTCGATCTCGGGCTCATCTACGACCTGAACTGGGATGACGACTCAGACGCGCTCGTCATCTCGATGACGCTCACCTCAGCGGGCTGCCCGCTGACGGACGTCATCGAGTCCGAGACTGCGCAGGCGCTCGAAGGCGCCGTCGAGCGGTTCGTCATCAACTGGGTCTGGATGCCGCCGTGGGGCCCGGAGAAGATCACGGACGACGGACGCGACATGATGCGCGCCCTCGGCTTCAACATCTGACCGTCGTCTGACCGCGAAGAGCCCCGCCTCGGTGGGGCTCTTTCGCGTCTCGTCTAGACTGGGAAGGTTGTCGGCTCCGGGGCCATCTCTGCTGCCCCGTGACCCACCTCGAACGACTGCAGCCCACCACCACACAGCTCGCCCGCACACCACTGAATGGACTCACTTCTTGCTCGCCGTACACGACCTCGAAATCACCATGGGTGCCCGCACCCTCATGTCGGGAGTCAACTTTCGTGTTGCCGCTGGCGACAAGATCGGGCTTGTGGGCCGCAACGGCGCTGGCAAGACGACGCTGACGAAGATCCTCGCGGGGGACACCCTGCCGACAGCCGGCAAGATCGAGCGCCGGGGTGAGATCGGCTACCTCCCTCAGGACCCTCGCAGCGGGGACCCGACGCAGACGGCGCGCACGCGCATCCTGGACGCCAGGGGACTCGGCGAGCTGCGCCTCGGCATCGATGAGGCGACCGGTGCCATGGCCGAGGGCACCCCTGCCGAGCAGGAGGCGGCGATGAAGAAGTACTCGCGCCTCGACGATCGCTTCCTCGCGCTCGGCGGATACGCGGCCGAGGCCGAGGCCGCGGCGATCGCCAGCAACCTCAAGCTGCCCGACCGGATCCTCGACCAGGAACTGCAGACGCTCTCCGGTGGCCAGCGTCGACGCATCGAGCTCGCCCGCATCCTGTTCTCCGGCGCTGAGACGATGCTGCTCGACGAACCGACCAACCACCTCGACATCGACTCGGTCATCTGGCTGCGTGAGTTCCTCAAGGGCTACGCTGGCGGACTCATCGTGATCTCGCACGACGTGGAGCTCGTGGGGGACACGGTCAACCGCGTGTTCTACCTCGACGCCAACCGCCAGGTCATCGACGTCTACAACATGGGCTGGAAGCACTACCTTCGCCAACGCGAGGCCGATCAGGAACGCCGGAAGAAGGAGCGCGCGAACATCGAGAAGAAGGCGACCGTGCTCCAGCAGCAGGCCGCGAAGTTCGGTGCCAAGGCGACGAAGGCGACGGCCGCCCACCAGATGGCGCGCCGCGCCGAGAAGATGCTCTCGGGGCTCGAGGAGGTCCGCGTCGCGGACCGTGTTGCGAAGCTGCGCTTCCCGACTCCGGCCGCGTGCGGAAAGACGCCCCTGCGGGCCTCCAACCTCTCGAAGTCATACGGCTCCCTCGAGATCTTCACGGCCGTCGACCTCGCCATCGACCGCGGATCGCGCGTCGTCATCCTGGGGCTCAACGGTGCAGGCAAGACGACACTGCTGCGCATGCTCGCCGGAGTCGACGAGCCGGATACCGGCGCGCTTGAGCCCGGCCATGGCCTCAAGATCGGCTACTACGCCCAGGAGCACGAGACGCTCGACGTCGCCCGCAGCGTCCTGCAGAACATGGTGAGCGTCTCGAGCCACCTCACAGAGACCGAGGCACGCAAGGTGCTCGGCTCGTTCCTGTTCTCGGGGGACGACGTGCACAAGCCAGCAGGGGTTCTGTCCGGTGGTGAGAAGACCCGCCTCGCCCTCGCGATGCTCGTCGTATCGAGTGCCAACGTGCTGCTCCTCGACGAGCCCACGAACAACCTCGATCCGATGAGCCGAGAGCAGATCCTCGACGCGCTTGCCCATTACGAGGGCTCGGTCGTGCTGGTCAGCCACGATGAGGGGGCCGTCGAGGCACTCAACCCCGAGCGAGTGCTCATCATGCCAGACGGTGTCGAAGACCACTGGACCCCCGACTACTTCGACCTCATCACGATGAACTAGTCACGGCCGCGTGGGCCTCTCGAACGAGGGGCCCACGCACCACCGAAGCAAGAAGCGCATGCCCCCGCTCGGGGGCATGCGCTTTGCCGTGTGCGCAGGTGTTCTCGATCGCTCAGCCGCCCGCACGATCGAGGAGCTCGTCTTCGATCTCGGCATCGGTCTTGCGGCGCTTCCCAGCTCGCTCGCGTTCGCGCGCGAGCGCTTGACGGACCTTCGGGTCGTCGGGGTTGCGGTCGCGGTACTCGGCCCGCAAGCCGAAGATGAGACCGAGCAGCGCGATGATCGCGAAGATGATCCACTGGAACGCGTACGAGAGATGGTTGCCCTCCGTCAGCGCGGGCTTCGCAGTGAGCGCGCCGGTCTCGGTCGCCGGACGCTCTGCGGACAGCAGCCCGTAGGCGCCGGTGTAGACGCGGTCGGCTCCGAGCTCGTCCGCGAACTGCGGCAGGTGGATGGTCGCGATCTGGCCAGCGGGAGCGCTTCGACCCGGGATCTCCGGCTCGCCCGGCTTGAGGCGCGCCACGACCGTGACGTCTCCTTCCGGGGCAGCTGGGACGTGATCAGGGGAGTCCTGTGCGTCGCCCGTCGGGATCCAGCCGCGGTTCACGATGAAGACGCGACCGTCCTGGGTCTCGAACGGCGTCAGGATCTCGAAGCCGGGGAGCCCGTTGTGCGGGCGCGACCTGGCGAGCAGCTGCTCCTCGGTGAGGTATCGGCCCTGCATGAGCACGGGAGTCCACTCCTGGTCGATCGAGAACGCGTCCAGTGTGGCGAGTTCGTCGTCCAGCGGTACGGGCTCACGGTCGAAGTTGCCCGTGATGCGAGCGTTCTCGGAGACCCGCTCGTCGCGACGCTCGAACTGCCAATGGCTCAGGAAGCCGCACGCGATGGCGAACACGATGAGCAGCCCGAGATAGCCGAGCCAGCGTTTCGAGAATGCGAACCGCCAGCGACGCTCGCCGCTCACGCGTGCCCGTCCAGCTCGCCAAGGGGGCCAGCGGCGATCACAGAGGCCACCACCGGAAAGTCGCGCTGGCGGAGGAACTCCTCCAGGTAGCCGGCGTGCTCGTCACACGCGAGCCAGACCTTGCGACGTGACTCGTCGTGGATGCGCGGGTTCCGCCACACGAGCCGAGTCGTCGCATCTGCGCTGCACGCCGCGCGCGAGCATCGCGGCTCGGCCTCGATGGCGTCGAGCCCGCCGTTCTGCAGCGCCCCGAGCAGGTCGAAGCCCTCACGCATCCGGCTTGCCTCGGCGCTGCAGGAAGCTCGGGCGCTCGACCTTGCGCGTCCGCCGTTGCGTGGCGGCGTTGGCGATGACGACGGCGAAGTAGGGGAGGAAGATGGCGCCGGCCGCGAAGACGAACATCCAGGGTCCGCGCACCCAGATGAGCGCGACGAAGCAGGCCACCCTGATCAGCATCATGATGGTGTACTTCCTCATGCGGGCGGCGCGCTCGTCGTACTCGCTGTCCGCCATGGAGGTGACGTTCGTTGTTGTTGATCGCACGGTGGCAGTTGCTCCTCTCGGCGATCTGCTCAGCTTACTCCTCGCCCCTAGACTGGAGCGAACCGTCTCAAGGGAGCAGCATGACCCAAAGAACCGTCCTCGTCACGGGAGGAAACCGTGGCATCGGCTACGCCATCGCCGCACACTTCGTCAGCCAGGGGCACCGCGTCGCGGTGACCTCGCGCTCGGGGGAGGGCGGCCCGGAGGGCGCGCTCACCGTGCAGGCAGACGTCACCGACTCGGCGAGTGTCGACGCAGCATTCAAGGCGGTCGAGCAGGAGCTCGGCGCGGTCGAGGTCCTCATCGCCAATGCGGGGATCACGAAGGACAATCTCCTCCTCCGCATGTCGGAGGATGACTTCCAGCAGGTCGTCGACACCAATCTGACCGGTGTCTTCCGCGTCCTCAAGCGCTCCTCCAAGGGGATGCTCAAGGCTCGATTCGGTCGCGTCATCTTCATCTCGAGCGTCGTCGGACTCTTCGGGTCGCCCGGCCAGATCAACTACTCGTCAGCGAAGGCCGGCCTCGTCGGCATGGCGCGCTCACTCACGCGTGAGCTCGGTTCGCGGGGCATCACGGCGAACGTCATCGCGCCCGGATTCATCGAGACCGAGATGACCGCCGTGCTCCCCGAGGAGACGAAGAAGGAGTACCTCTCGCAGATTCCGGCAGCGCGCTACGGCAGCGTCGACGAGATCGCCAAGACCGCGGCCTGGCTCGCGAGCGACGACGCGGGGTACATCTCCGGCGCCGTCATCCCGGTCGACGGCGGGCTCGGCATGGGGCACTAGCACCACGCGCTCGCCGAGCGAACCAGGAAGGGCCGACCGGATGCGTGCATCCGGCCGGCCCTTCCTCTGCGGGTCCTGTCTTCAGCCAGCGAGGCCGAGTACGTGCAGCACCTGTCGCATGTCACGGTCAGGCAGGCTGACGTGCGCCTGGTCGCGCACGACGGGCTTCGCGTCGAAGGCGACCGAGAGACCTGCCGCCGACATCATGCCGAGGTCGTTGGCCCCGTCGCCGATCGCGACCGTCCGCGATGGGTCGACGCCGAGCTCTGCTGCCCATTCGAGCAGCGTCTCGCGCTTCGCCTCACGGCCGATGATCGGACCGGAGACCTGTCCGGTGAGCTTGCCGTCGGAGATCTCGAACCGATTGGCTCGCCACCGATCGAGCGCGAGCCTGTCGGCGAGCTCATCGAGGATCTCGTGGAACCCGCCGGATACTGCTGCGATGTAGCCCCCAGCCTCGTGCACACCCGCCACGAGCTCGGACACGCCGTCCGTGACGACGACCCGATCCACGACAGAGGCGACGTCAGCCGCGGAGACGCCTTCGAGCAGCGCAACGCGATGGCGCAAGCTCTCCTCGAAGTCGAGCTCACCGGCCATGGCTCGCTCCGTGACCTCGGTCACCTCCGCGGTCACACCGGCGTAGTCGGCGATGAGCTCGATGACCTCGTCCTCGATGAGGGTCGAGTCGACGTCGAGGAGGACCAGGAACGGGGCGCGAGTGATCGTGCCCGGGGTCACGGCTCGACGATCCCGAACTTCTCCACGACCGTGAGGCCAGAGTCGGTGACCGTGAACCCGCGACGGAGGTCATGCTCTCGGTCGACACCGACGGAGGCACCTTCCTTGACGATGACGTTCTTGTCGAGGATCGCGCGTCGCACGACGGCACCGGCCTGGACGTTGACTCGGTCGAAGAGGATGGAGTCGACGACCGCAGCTCCCGACTCGACGTTGTCCCACGGTCCGAGCACGCTGCGTTCGATATGAGCGCCGGAGATGACCGAACCGAGCGAGATGATCGAGTCGATCATCGTGCCAGTGGATCCCCGGCTGTCACGCACGAACTTCGCGGGAGGCGAGTTCAGCTGCTGCGCGAAGATCGGCCACTTCTCGTTGTAGAGGTTGAAGATCGGGAGCGTGGAGATGAGGTCCATGTGCGCGTCGTAGAACGAGTCGATCGTGCCGACATCGCGCCAGTAGTCGCGGTCGCGCTCGGTGGATCCGGGCACGACGTTGTCCTTGAGGTCGTAGACGCCGCAGTCGCCCTGCGCGACGAAGCTCGGGATGATGTCCCCGCCCATGTCGTGCTTCGAGTCCTCGAGGGTCGAGTCGCGGATGACCGCTTCGACCAGCTTATCCGCGGTGAAGACGTAGTTGCCCATCGAAGCGAGGATCTCGCCGGGGCTGTCTGGGAGGCCCTGCGCGTCCTCCGGCTTCTCGAGGAACTCGCGGATGAGCGTGCGGTCGTCCGGATCGACGTCGATGACGCCGAACTGGTCCGAGAGGGAGATCGGCTGACGGATCGCGGCGACCGTCGCGCTGCGACCGGAGGCGATGTGCGCCTCGATCATCTGCGAGAAGTCCATGCGATAGACGTGGTCGGCTCCTACCACGACGACGATGTCGGGCGACTCATCGTTGATGAGGTTCAGGCTCTGCCTGATCGCGTCTGCGGAGCCGGAGAACCAGCGCTTGCCGAGACGCTGCTGCGCAGGCACCGAGGCGACGTAGGAGTTGAGCATCGCGGGGAGGCGCCATGTGTGGGACACGTGCCTGTCCAGCGAGTGGGACTTGTACTGCGTCAGGACGACGATCTTGTGGAGCCCGGAATTCACCAGGTTCGAGAGCGCGAAGTCAATGAGTCGATACTGGCCTGCGAAGGGCACAGCGGGCTTTGCCCGGTCTGCAGTGAGCGGCATGAGCCGCTTCCCCTCACCGCCAGCGAGAACGATGCCGAACACCTTTGCCTGTGACATGACTCGAGCTTAGGGGTTCACAGCCCCGCTGTACTACCGTGTAGCCCGTGAGAGTAGATCTGGTAACACGCGAGTATCCACCGGCCGTCTACGGCGGGGCCGGAGTCCACGTCACCGAGCTCGTCAAGGCGATGAGGCGCGACATCGATGTCAACGTCCGCTGCTTCGGCGAGGCTCGCGACGAGCAGCAGACGTACGCGTACACGACGCCACCGGCGCTGCGTTCAGCGAATCCGGCGCTCGGCTTCCTGGGCACCGATCTCGAGATCGCGAAGGACATCGAAGGCGCCGATCTCGTGCACTCGCACACCTGGTATGCGAACGCCGCCGGCCACGTGGCGAAGCTGCTGCACGGCATCCCGCACGTCATCACCGCGCACAGCCTCGAGCCCCTGCGGCCGTGGAAGGCGGAGCAGCTCGGTGGCGGCTACCGCCTGTCGAGCTGGATCGAGCAGGTCTCCTACGAGCACGCCGACCGGATCATCGCGGTCAGCCACGGGATGCGAGCCGACATCCTCCGCGCGTATCCGAACCTCGACCCCGACAAGGTCGAGGTCGTCTACAACGGCATCGACCTCGACGCGTGGCAGCGCGTCGAGGACCCGGACGCAGCTCGCGAGCTCGGCATCGACCCCGATCGGCCCGCGGTCGTGTTCGTCGGCCGGATCACCAGGCAGAAGGGGCTGCCGTACTTCCTGCGAGCCGTCCGCGAGCTTCCGCCCGAGGTCCAGGTCATCCTGTGCGCGGGAGCCCCCGATACACCGGAGATCGAAGCTGAGGTCGCGGGTCTCGTCGCTCAGCTGCAGACCGAGCGCGATGGCGTCGTCTGGCTGGCGAGGCACCTGAGCAAGCGAGAGATCATGACGGCGCTGTCCGCGTCGACGGTCTTCGCCTGCCCTTCCATCTACGAACCACTCGGCATCGTGAACCTCGAAGCCATGGCGTGCGGCACGGCCGTCGTCGGCACGGCGACGGGCGGTATCCCCGAGGTCGTCGACGACGGCGTCACGGGACGTCTGGTGCCGATCGAGCAGGCCACGGATGGGACGGGAACGCCCCTCGACCCCGACAAGTTCGTCGCCGACCTCGCGAGGGTCCTCACGGAGGTCGTCAGCGACCCGGAGACGGCTGCGCGCTACGGCAAGGCCGGACGAGAGCGCGCCGAGCGCGAGTTCACGTGGCGCCGAATCAGCGACGAGACCATCTCCATCTACGAACAGCTCGTTGGCTGACGCGGTGCGCCGCCGGGGCCTGCGCGCGAGCCGCGTTTAGGCTTAGGCATATGGCAACGGTTCTCGAATTCAACGACGCTACGGTCGTTCGCAACGGTCGTCCGATTCTCGACCACGTCACGTGGAGCGTGGATGAGACGGAACGCTGGGCGGTGCTCGGCCCGAACGGGGCAGGCAAATCCACGCTGCTCTCGCTGGCCTCCGCAACCCAGCACCCGACGACGGGCCAGGTCGACGTGCTCGGCGAGCGGCTTGGCCGCACCAACGTCTTCGACCTGCGTCCGCGCATCGGAGTCGCCTCCAGCGCCATGGCGCGGCGCATTCCCGGCGACGAGCGAGTCATCGATGTGGCACTGACGGCCTCCTACGCCGTCACGGGCCGCTGGAACGAGGACTACGAGGAGATCGACGAGCGTCGCGCACAGCGCGTGCTCGAAGAATGGAATCTCGGAGAATTCGCCGAACGCGACTTCGGAACGCTGAGCGATGGGGAGCAGAAGCGCACGCTCATCGCGCGGGCGATCATGACCGATCCCGAGCTGCTCCTCCTCGACGAGCCGAGTGCCTCGCTCGACCTCGGTTCGCGCGAGAACCTCCTTGCGGCACTCTCCAGCTTCGCGCAGAGCCCGTTCGCACCAGCCATCGTCATGGTCACGCACCACGTGGAGGAGATCCCTGTCGGCATCACCCACGTGCTCCTGCTCCGTGAGGGCAAGGTCGTCACGGCCGGCCCCATCGCCGAAGCGCTCACGAGCGCGAACCTCGAGACCACGTTCGGCCTTGCCCTGCACGTCACGAACGCGGACGGCCGCTACGCCGCCCGCGCGTCGAACTGACACCCACGCGTCCCTATCTGCTAAAGTTGTTCTTTGGCTCAGGACCCGTGGTCCGATTCTGCTCATCAAACTCGTTGAAGGAACCCTTATGAAGGCTGACGTCCACCCCACCTACAACACGGTGGTGTTCAACGACCTCGCATCGGGGGAGAAGTTCCTCACCCGTTCCACGGTCTCGAGCGCCAAGACGATCGAATGGGAAGACGGCAACACGTACCCAGTCATCGACGTCGAGATCTCCAGCGCATCGCACCCGTTCTACACGGGCAAGCAGCGCATCATGGACTCCGCCGGTCGTGTCGAGAAGTTCAAGAACCGCTACGCCAAGTTCGGCGGCGGCAGCAAGTAGTCTCCTCTGCATCGCAGACGAGCGCACTGCTCACGAAAAAGGGCGGCACCGTTTCGGTGCCGCCCTTCTTCGCGCTGTGCTGGCGGGAGCGCGGGCTCCACCCGCGCACTCGAGAGAGCCGTCAGCGAGCGGTGCGCACGGGCCAAGCTCCGTCTGCCGTGAAGTCGGGGTCTCGGTTGGCGCGCATGTACGCCTCGAAGTCCCTCGCTTGATCCGCAGCCCAGGTGACCTGCTTGGCATGCAGCTCGGGGAGCGGGAGGTCGAGTTCGGCCGGGTACTTGGCCGAGAGGGCGAGCGCGAGCTGCCCAGCGGCGACGGCGTCGTCGCCCGCCGAATGCGCGTCGATGAGCTCGACACCGTAGAAGATCGCCGTATCCGTGAGCGTCCGCTTGCCTTTGCGGTAGCGGTCAAGCGCGCGGTCGATGACCAGCGGGTCGACCACCTGCTCGCCGAACACGACCTGCTCGATGCCGTGACGCGCGCACTCCCTGGCGAACAGGGTGAGGTCGTACGGAGCGTTGTAGATGACCAGGGGAACACGGTGTCGTGCGATCCAGTCGAGGGCGGCGCGGAGCTCGGTGACGACCTCTGCGGCCGGCCGGCCCTCTGCCTGGGCCATCTCCGTCGTGATGCCGTGCACGGCCGCTGCTCGTTCGGGGATGGGGACGCCGGGGTCGGCGAGCCAGTCCGTGCCGCGCTCGATAGTGCCCTCACCGTCGATGAGACCGACGAACGCCGTGACGATCCGATCGTTCTCGACGTCGATCCCCGTCGTCTCGAGGTCGAACACCGCGATCCGCTTCGTCCACTCGGTCATTGCTTCCTCATCCCGCCTCGAAGTCGTCGTCCAGATGCAGGGCCTGCCGGAGCACGGACGCGCCTGAGCGCAGCCAACCGCCCTGCTCGGTACACTCTTGCACGATGCCTTCCTCCGCTCTCGCAGCCACTCCCGAGTCCCCGTCGCTCGCCCGCACGACGCATGTGCTCGGGTCCGAGTGCGCGTGGTGGGAGATCGGACCTTCCGCCGCTGACGCGATCGCGACGGTTGTGCTCGTGCACGGCTTCCGGGGAACTCACCACGGGCTCCTCCCGGTCGTGGAGCGCCTCCCGCACGTTCGCTTCATCGCGCCGGACCTGCCAGGGTTCGGCCAGTCGGAGCCGCTCGCGCGAGGGCACTCGCTCGACGACTACTCCGCCTGGCTCGAAGCGTTCCTCGCACAGGTGGACCCGCGGGGCGACGCGATCGTCCTCGGCCACTCGTTCGGCTCGCTCGTGATCTCCCGCCGTCCGTCTGCCATCGCGTCGCGTCGCCTCGTGCTGGTCAACCCCATCGCGTCTCCCGCGTTGGAGGGCCCACAGGCGATCCTGACGAGGCTCGCGATCTTCTACTACTGGCTCGGCTCGCGTCTCCCCGCGCCGGCTGGCCAGCTCCTGCTGTCGCATCCCCTCATCACTCGCGTCATGAGCGAGGTCATGGCCAAGACGAAGTCGAAGCCGCTCAGGGCCTGGATCCATGCGGAGCATGAGCGCCACTTCTCTGAGTTCTCGGACAGGGATACGCTCCTCGAAGCCTTCCGTGCATCGGTCTCGGATTCCGTGCTCGCGCATGCGAGCGAGCTGCCCGCATCCACCGTGCTCATCGCCGGCGCCCTCGACGACATCGCGCCGCTCGAGGCGCAGCTCGAGCTCGCGCGTTCCGCCGATCTGCCCCTGCACGTCATCGCCGGCACAGGGCACCTCGTCCACTACGAGACTCCCGTCGCGGCAGCCCGCCTGCTCTCCGAGTTCATAGCGTCGTCACGACCTCGCGACGAGACAGACCCTCGCGACGAGACGGAGCGCTGAGGTGAAGCTGCTCTTCGACTGCCGCTACGTGCGCATCGACAGACACGACGGCATCTCGAGGTACTCGTCTGAACTCGTCCGGGCGATCGCCGAGCTGCACCCCGTGACGATGCTCATCTCGGACGAACGTCAGCTGCCGATGCTGCCGGATCTCCCGCACGAACTCATCAGCGCACCGACCGCGCCGACTGAGCCGCTCGTGGCCCGCCAGGTGAACAGGCTTCGTCCCGACGTCGTCGTGAGCCCGATGCAGACGATGGGCTCGATCGGGCGAGACTACGGGCTCGTGCTGACCATCCACGATCTCATCTACTACGAGCACCCGAAGCCACCACAGTTCCTTCCCTGGTACGTGCGTGCGCTGTGGCGGGTGTATCACCTGTCCTTCTGGCCGCAGCGCCTGCTGCTGCTCGGCGCCGACCAGGTGGCGGTCGTCTCCGCGACGACGCGTGCGCAACTGCGGGCCAACAGGCTCACGCGGCGACCGATTCCGCTCGTCCCCAACGCCCCCGACGCCTCGTTCGCCTCAGCGCCCAGGTCGAGCCCCCCGAGCGAGCCGAATCTCGTCTACATGGGCTCGTTCATGCCGTACAAGAACGTCGAGACGCTCGCCCGCGCCATGAGGGATCTGCCCGGGTGGCGTCTGCACCTCTGCTCGAAGGCGGACGAACGCACCATCGCCGCGCTCCAAGCGCTCGCGCCCGAGGATTCGATCGTCGCCCATCAGGGGGTGAGCGACGAGGAGTACCGTGCGCTGCTCGGGAACGCGACGGCGCTCGTGACGGCGTCCAAGAGCGAGGGCTTCGGCTTGCCGCTGGTGGAGGCGATGTCGGCCGGCACACCGATCCTGGTGAGCGACACTCCGATCTTCCGCGAGGTGGGGGGAGCAGCTGCCGGGTACTTCCCCGCAGACGACGCCGCCCTGCTCGCGACCATGGCTCGACGCCTCCAGAACGACACGGAAGCCTGGAGATCCGCCTCAGCGGCCGGCGTCGCCCGTGCGTCCGAGTACACGTGGGAACGGTCGGCCACGGAGCTTCTCGATGCCTGCCGTGCAGTGGCGGACCAGCGCAGACGCTGAGGACACGGTGTTGGTCTAGGTGTCCGGTGTGAGCCGGGCCGCGAGATCGGCGAGCGACTCCGAGGTGCCACCTTCGACGTACACGGTGGCGAGGTGCGCGATAGCTGCATCGCCCCGGTTGAACAGCACCACCGGCTTGTGGGCCGCGACAGCGCGGTGGACGAGCCTGCGGCCGGTGTTCACGACCAGAGACGTCCCCGCGACGAGCAGCGCATCGGCTCCGTCGACGAGCTGACGGGCCCGTTCAGCTACAGCCGGGCGCACCACGTCACCGAACATGACCACGTCCGGTTGCAGGATGCCGCCGCAGACGGGGCAGGACGGCAGCGTCTCGATCTCGGCACCGCTCGCCTCGGCATCGCCATCTGGACGGCTGCTGGCGTCGGCCGCGAGCTCAGCGATGCCGGGGGAGGAGGCGAGGATGTCCGCAAGCAGCGTCGCTCGCGAGATCTCGTGCCCGCAGTTCGTGCAGCTCGCGGTGCGCATGCTGCCGTGCAGCTCGACGACGTTGCGACTCCCCGCCTGCAGGTGCAGCCCATCCACATTCTGCGTGGCAACACCCGTGGCGGCTCCGTGGCGCTCGAGCTCGGCGAGAGCGAGGTGGCCCGCATTGGGCTCAGCACCTGAGAATCGAGCCGCGCCGAGCGCAGCACCGGCCCAGTAGCGCCGCCGGGTCGCCTCATCGGACATGAACTGCTGGATGGTCATCGGGGAGATGCGCGGCGTCTTGCCGTCTCCGCGGTAGTCGGGGATGCCCGAGTCGGTCGACAGGCCCGCCCCCGTCAGAACCGCGAACGTCCGATCCGACAGCAGATCCGCAGCACGCGCGAGCCCCTCAGCTCGCGAGCGTGCGCGTTCGGCCCCACCCGTTTCTGACAGGATTGCCTCCATGCGCCTGACCCCTCTCCAGTCGACCGATTGGCCACGTGCGGCCCCATCCGTCCGCTCACTCGAACAGTCTGGCCTCGACGACTATTCCCGACTGACGGACGTGGCGCTGCGCAAGCGGCTCGAGCCCGAGGGCGGACTGTACATCGCCGAGTCGCCGAAGGTCATCGAGCGTGCTCTCCGGGCCGGCCACAGGCCGCGATCGCTCCTCCTCATGGAGCAGTGGCTGCCGACCGTCGAGCCGCTGCTCGACCCCTTCCCCGACGTTCCCGTCTACGTTGGCTCGAGTGAGCAGCTCGAGCAGCTCACGGGCTTCCGAATGCACCGAGGAGCGCTCGCATCCATGCATCGGCCAGCGCTGCGCGACCCGGCCGAGCTCCTGGCAGGAACGAAGACGGTCGTGGTGCTCGAGGACCTCGTCGACCACACCAACGTCGGCGCCGTCTTCCGTGCTGCGGCTGGTCTCGGCGCTGATGCCGTGCTCGTGACCCAGGAATGCGCCGATCCTCTGTATCGCCGGAGCGTGCGAGTCAGCATGGGCACCGTGTTCCAGGTGCCGTGGACCCGCCTCCCGGCCTGGCAGGAGGCTGCCACGCTCTTCTCGGATGCCGGCTTCGACGTCGCCGCCCTGGCCCTCGACGACAACGCGGTCTCGCTTCGCGACTATGCCGCTAACAGGCCGGAGCGCGTCGCGATCCTCCTCGGCACGGAGGGCGACGGCCTGAGCCGCGGTGCGCTCAGCGCGGCGACGACCACCGTGACGATTCCCATGCTGCACGGCGTTGACTCGCTCAACGTCGCGGCTGCAAGCGCCGTCGCGCTCTACGCGCTCACGGGGTAGGCGCTTCGTCGTCCCTGCCGAACGAGAAGGGCTCCGCGAACGGACGCTTCGCGAGCACGTTGTCACCGGACGATTCATTGCGCAGCCGACGCAGCACCCATGGCACCAGGTGCTCGCGAGCCCAGACCATGTCCTGTGCCCTCGCCTCACGCCACCTGGCCGGCCGTGCTGGGGCGGGCTGCATGGCGACGAGCTCGTTCTCGACGTTGAGCGACGCGAGCACCATGCGGGCCACCTCGTGGTGGCCGTACGAGTTGAGATGCAGTCGGTCGCTGACCCACATGCTCGGCCGCTGGATGGAGCGCAGCGCCCACTGGTCGGCGACGACGCAGTCGTGGTACTCGGCGATGCCGCGAATGTGCTCGTTGTAGATGGCGATCTTGCCGCGCATCGAGGAGAAGACCGGCGCGAACTTCGTGTCGACCCCCGTGAAGACGACGACGGTTGCACCGGATTTGCGCAGGGAGCCGACCAGGCGGGAGAAGCGCGCGGCGATGGCGTCTGGATCGGCGCCCGGTCGGATGATGTCGTTCCCGCCGGCGGAGATCGTCACGAGGTCCGGCTTGAGTTCGAGTGCAGGACCGAGCTGCTCCTCGGCGATCTGGTCGAGGAGCCGTCCGCGGACCGCGAGGTTCGCGTAGGCGAAGTCCGTGCGATGCGCGGCGAGTTCCTCGGCGACGCGGTCCGCCCAGCCTCGAAGGCCTCCTGGTGCCGTGGGCTCAGGGTCTCCGACGCCCTCGGTGAACGAGTCGCCGAGCGCGACGTAACGGCTCCATGGAATGAGTTCGCGTTCTGACATCTCGCCGTTTCTCTCCTCGGTCTGAACTGAAGACTAGACCTTCGCTGGCCGCGACTTCTTGGTTGAGGTCGAAGCCCTGACGAGTACCGTGGTGGGCATGCCAGCTTCAGACCCGAGATCCATTTTGGCCGATGACCTGCTCGAGGTGCTCAACCAGCGCGCGAGCCGCCACGACGCGGAGAATTCGTTTCCGACCGACGATCTCGAGGCCCTGCGCGAGACGGGGTATCTCCGCCTGCTCGTTCCTCGCGATTTCGGTGGCACAGGGGCTTCCCTCGAACAGGCGGTGAGGTGCCAGATGCGCCTCGCGTCGGCTGCGCCGGCGACGGCGCTCGCCGTGAACATGCACCACGTTGTCGCCGGCATCGCCCGAGCGAGGCACGAGTCTGGCGAGGACGCCCTCGACTGGATGCTGCGTGAGATCGTGGCCGGGGAGACCTACGCGCTTGCGATCTCCGAGATCGGCAACGACGCCGTGCTCTACGACTCGAACGTGCGCGCAGAGCCAGAGTCGGAGGGCGGCTATCGGCTCCACGGCATGAAGATCTTCACTTCGCTCTCGCCGGTCTGGACGAGGCTCGTGACCTTCGGCCGCGACGACACGGGGGATGCCCCGGCCCTCGTCCACGGCGTGCTGCGGCGAGATGACGACGGAGTTCGCATCCACGACGACTGGGACACGCTCGGGATGCGTGCGACGCAGAGCTGCTCCACGTCCCTCGAAGGTGCGCTGATCCCACCGGAACGCGTGATCGCTCGTCTTCCGGTCGGCCCGAACGGCGAGCCGCACATCTTCGCAGTGCACTCGAACTTCCTGCTGCTGGTCGCGTCCTGCTACGTCGGAATCGGCGACCGCGCGCTCGAGCTCGCCGTCGACGCGGCGAAGCACCGGACGAGTTCGACCCAGGGCGGGATCCGGCTCGCCGACGACGTGCAGGTTCGGGAAGAAATCGCCAGAATGAGTATTCGACAGCTCGCAGCGCGTACCCTCGTTGAGTCCATCGCTCGCGATGTCGACGAGGGGGCGCCGCACGGCGATGCCTGGTTCGCGCGCCTGACGATGGCGAAGTACGAGGCAGTCGCAGCCGCGGCGGCCACGACGCGTGATGCGCTCGGGATTGTCGGCGGCAGCGGATACCGTTCCGGACACGAGCTCGCGAGACTGCTGCGAGACGTGCTCGCGGGAGGACTGCACCCGTCCAATGAACGAGCCGTGCGCCGGTTGCATGCTGGCCACCGGCTCGGCCCCATCCAAGATCCACCACCAAGCAGCTGAATGGGCAGAAGCCCTGAGACGCTGAACCGCCCAAGCTTTGAGAGGAAGGCGACGCAGCTATGACCGAACGCGAGGCCGTCCAGGAAGCTCACTCCTCCAGCCACGACGGCTCGCGCTACGGTCATCAGGTCGGCACGTTCGCCGCCGAGCACCTCTCGCCGTCGTTCCCGCAGCGCGCGCCTTGGGGCACTGCCGGCCGGCTCCGCGCCTGGCAGGCTGAGGCGCTCGATGTCTACTTCGAATCCGAGCCGCGCGACTTCCTGGCATCGGCGACGCCAGGCGCAGGCAAGACGACGTTCGCTCTGCGACTCGCCACCGAGCTCCTCCAGCGACGCGCAGTCGACCGCATCACGATCGTGGCCCCGACCGACCACCTGAAGACGCAGTGGGCCGAGGCCGCCGCGCGCGTCGGCATCCGCATCGATCCCCGCTACGGGAACAACCAGGGCATCCACTCGCGCCAGTTCCACGGCGTGGCCGTGACGTACGCGCAGGTCGCGATGAAGCCGAGCGTGCACAGCCACCTCACCGCTTCCGGGCGCACGCTCGTGATTCTCGACGAGGTGCACCACGGCGGCGACGCGCTCAGCTGGGGAGACGCGATCCGCGAGGCCTTCGGCCACGCCGATCGGCGGCTGTCGCTGACCGGCACCCCGTTCCGCTCCGACTCGGCGCCGATCCCGTTCGTGACCTACGCGCCGAACGAGGACGGCATCCGCACGTCGCTCACCGACTACTCCTACGGCTATGGTCGAGCGCTTGAAGACGGCGTGGTCCGACCTGTCCTGTTCATGTCGTACGCCGGCAATGTGCGCTGGCGGGACACGCACGGCGAGGAGATGTCCGCTGGTCTCGCCGAGGACAACACGAAGGACATCGTCTCCCAGGCCTGGCGCACGGCGCTCGACCACGAGGGGCAGTGGATCCCGCAGGTCCTCCAGGCGGCCGACCAGCGCCTCAGCGAGGTGCGCCAGGAGGTCCCGGACGCCGGCGGACTCGTCATCGCGACAGATCATGCCGCGGCAAAGGGCTATGCCGCGATCCTGACGACCATCACGGGCACGAAGCCAGCGCTCATCCTCTCCGACGACAAGGGAGCATCCGACCGGATCACCGAGTTCTCCGGGAGCGACGAGCGGTGGATGGTCGCCGTGCGCATGGTGTCCGAAGGCGTGGATGTACCCCGTCTCGCGGTTGGCGTGTATGCGACCAACGCCTCGACACCGATGTTCTTCGCGCAGGCGATCGGCCGCTTCGTGCGAGCCCGCAAGAAGGGCGAGACCGCGACGGTGTTCGTGCCGAGCGTGCCGCAGCTCACCAAGCTCGCGCATGCCCTGGAGATGGAACGCAATCACGCACTCGATCGGCTCGCCGATGCCGAGGACTCGAGGGCGCCAGAGGAAGACATGATGGCCGCCGCCGAGCGGCCAGACAAGACCTCGGACGAGCTGGGCAAGTTCACGTTCGAAGCCATCTCGAGTGAGGCGCTCTTCGACAAGGTGCTCTACGACGGGGGAGACTTCGGCTACGCCGCCGAGGTCGGCAGCGAGGAGGAGCTTGAGTTCCTCGGCCTGCCCGGCATCCTCGACGCAGACCAGGTGCGATCCGTGCTCTCGCAGCGGCAGGCCAAGCAAGGACGCATCCAGGAGACGCGTATCAAGGCGGGGCCGCCAGCGCCCGCGCCGCCTCAGCCGCTGCACAGAACGCTCAAAGAGCAGCGAACGCTGCTCAACAGCCTCGTCTCGGTCTACGCGAAGCAGTCTGGGGAGCCCCATGGCATCGTGCACGCCGAGTTGCGGCGCAGCTGCGGCGGGCCGGCCGTCGGGCAGGCGACCGTCTCGCAGATCCAGGCGCGCATCGACGTCCTCCGGCGGCGCATGCGCTCCTGACGGCCCCTCGGCGCTCGGGAAAGCCCACCGGGCACACCCGAGCAGTCCAGCAACGATTGAGCCCCGGAGGCGAGTGCCTACGGGGCTCAGTGCGTGTCGAGCCGTGCTCGGTCAGGCGGAGTGTCCACCTCGCTGCATGCGTCCGCGGATCTTCACGACGAGGAACCAGATGATCGCGCCTCCGACGAGGGCGTAGACGAGGTACTTGAGGGCGTCCGCGTAGATGAGGATCTGCTCCCACGAGTCGCCGAGCAGGTAGCCGGCCATGACGAAGACCGTGTTCCAGATCGCCGAGCCCGCGAGCGTCAGCAGACCGAACTGCAAGGCGGGCATCCGCTCGATGCCTGCTGGGATGGAGATGAGGCTCCGGAAGATGGGGAGGAACCGGCCGAAGAAGACCGCCTTCTTGCCGTGCTTCTTGAACCAGTTGGTCGTCTTCACGACGTCAGCGGCATCCACGAGGGGGATCTTTCGCGCGAGCCACACCATGCGGTTGTGGCCGAGCCACCGGCCGAGCCAGTAGAGCGCGTAGGCGCCCACGACCGACCCGATCGTCGTCCAGATGATGGCCTCGACGACCGAGAACTTTCCCTGGTGAGCTGCGAGGCCGGCCAGCGGCAGGATGATCTCGGAGGGAATCGGCGGGAAGAGGTTCTCGAGGGCCACGGCGATGCCTGCCCCCGGGGCGCCGATCGTGCCCATGATCTCGATGGCCCAGTCGGAGATGACCCCGAAGATCCCTCCGGTGGCTTCTTCGACAGCGCCCCCTCCTGAGCTGGCGGCGTGCAGGATTGCGGTGGCGAGGCCGGGCATGGTTCGAGGAGATCCTTCTCAGTCAGGGAGCGTCGGGGCAGTTCACGCGCGAATCGCTCGTCACCGTGCTGCGACCCCAAACTACCTGACCGGCCCCCTCGAGCCTGTCAGCTGTGTGGGGCGCCGAGCTGGTGCCAGATCCGATTGCGGTACACGACCCCGCCTCCCTCTCGTGCGGAGTCCACTCGCCCATCGCGTGCTTCGACGACGTCCAGCACGACGAGCACCGCCCCGTCGACGTCGAGCGTGCTTCTGATGCTGCCTCGAGCCCAGCGCTTGACTGCCGTGTAGTGCGGCTCTCCGCTCGGCAGGTAGCCCCAGGCGTCGCGGTCGGCGAACCGGTCGATGCCGCTGGTCGCGGCGACCTGCGCGACGCCAAGCGAATCCTCGTCGATGAAGTGCACGAGGATGCTGGACGAGGACAGGATGCCAGGCGTTGCCGAGGAGGCCTTGGACAGGGAGAAGGCCACGAGGGCGGGGGAGGCGTTGACCGACGTGAGCGATGTGATCGTCATCGCGACAGGACCGTCTTGGCTCTCGGCGGTGAGAACCGCGACACCAGAGGGGTGCTGGCGGAACAGGGACCGGAAGCTCTCGGAGAGCTCGGTCTGGTCGATCTGCGCGTTGTTCACGAGCGACGTGGTTTCAGCTGACACTGCTGCACTCCTGGGATGACGGGGGATGGGCAACCTCGAGCGTCACGCGCTGGACCCGTCATGGCAAGCGAACATTGCCGAGTGTTTCCCTCCGCGGCATCTCGCTACGCGCAGAGTCATCGCAGGCGCCGCGTCATCGCAGGCGCCGCGTGTCAGCGACGACCTGCGGCAAGAAAACACGAAAGGCCCGGGAGAATTCTCCCGGGCCTTTCAACCTGTGCGCGAGGGGGGACTTGAACTGACCTCGACCCCCTCGCGCCGCGAAACCGTGTACGGCGTTCTGCCGCATAAAATCAACGATCTGCGGCATGTGACCTGTGGATAACTCCACCGCGATACCCCGACCTACAGGTTGCTTAGCACTTTCGTTAGCACTTTTCGGGTGCTTGGGTGCTGGACTTGGCATGCTGCATTATGGCTGTTGGTTCGCCTCGTCTGTAGCGTGACGGTGTGACGCCGAAGCGCCGTTGAAACCGGATGGTTGCCACTCTCGGATCGTTCCAGCCGATTCGGCGTGCGGCCTCGGCGATCGTCAGGTCGGTTTCCGTGATGAGTCGGGTGAACTCGGTGACACGCAGCTCGGCTTGCATCTGGAGTGGCGTCGCCCCAAGGTGTCGGTGAGATAGGCGCGTGAGCTGAGACCTCGATAGCGCAACAGCAGTCGCCAGCTCGCCCATCCGCCACGGATACGCAAGCCGCTCCTCGATCATCGCTATCGCCGCGAGCACCTCTGCACGGACGGGAGGCGTGCTGGCGCGTTGCACTCGGTCGTGTCTGCGCGGATCGCGGGGAGGACTGCCGGTAGCGACGAACGCGGGAGCAACGACCTCGACGGCCTGCGCAAACAGCGCAAGCACCGACGCCACCGCCGCGTAGCTGTCGGCCGCGGTGATGAGACTCATGCGTCGCAAGATCGGCTCCAGCCGAGCAAGCATGATCGGGTCAAGCCGTAGGAGAAGCGGGCTGCCGTCCCAGGATGACGGCGACACACCCTGGACCAGCGGAACGTTCGCTGGGATCGCCCAACGCATGTGCTGGCGGAAGAACGTCTCATCGATGTAGACGGTCCACGAGCGCAGCCACGGGTCCGGCTTGGTCGCCGACGCGGACCCCGCAGCGATGATAAGTACGTCGCCGCGGGAGAGCGACAGTTCGCCGCGCGCTGTCTCGATTCGGGCGCGGCCGTTCATGATGTGGATGATCTTCGCCCCGGCGTGAGCAACATGGACTGTGGGCGTGCGGAGCACGGCTTCGACCGCCGCCAGTGGTCCCGTCAGCGGAACGAGGTCCGGCAGCACGGCCAGGCGCGGACTCGTGGTTAGCTCCCGAGGGCCAGGAATGCGATGGCGGCGAGGACGACGACTGCGCCGATGATGATCCAGATGATGGTGCTGCGCTTCTTCTGCATGGTGTGGGGTTCCTTCCAGGTGGTTCGGCGTGGTGCGGGTTTCATGGGGTCAGGCGTCGCGGCGGAGCAGAGCGACCGTGTAAGCAACGACCGCGAGCAACCCCCAGGCGGTGAGCACAGATGCGGCGATCGCGGGTGGGAGTTCGGTGACGTCGTAGCCAGGCGTGCCGACGAGACTGAGACTGGCTTGATCGGGGAGGAAGCGGATGCCGTCGGGCCATTGCAGGATGCCGGTGGCGACGACGATGGGCAGGGCGATCATGATTCCCAAGGGCGCAATGGTGTTTCTCAGGATTCCTGCGAGCCCGAAGGCGATGAGCGACATGAGCAGATAGACCGCGACCCATTGGGCGCAGTTCAACGCCAGTTCGGTCGGGTTCAGCCCGGCCGAGATTCCGATGACCAGGCGTGCCGGGACGATCGCGATGACGGCGGCTGCGAGGCACACGGTGGTCGTCGCGGTGAGTTTCGCGATCGCGAAGGTGCCACGGCGTGGCGTGGCGGTGAGACTCATGCGGAGTTGCCCGCCGTGGTGCTCTGTCGCGGAAGCCCAGACGGGGATGACGAGGAAGGCGTAGAGCGGGGCGAGCATCACGATCCCGAACGACGACAGCCGGGACGGCTCGACGGCGTTGCCGGTGTAGAACATCAGCCCTGACGCGTCGATGATCCCGAGAAACAAGTTCACGGCCAGGGTGATCGCGAGCATGAGCGGGACGGCGGGATGGGTGATGATCTTGGTGACCTCCGCGGCGATCACGTCGCGGAGCCGGATCACCGGAAGCGCGGGTGCTGCGGTGGTGGTCATCGTGCGTCCTTTCGGCGGATCATGACCACCGCCACGGCCGCGCCGACAACGGCCCATGCGGTCAGGACAAGCGCGCCGTGCAGTTCGGTGCCCGTCAGTGGCACGGGCAAGATCGTTGCGTCTTGGAACATGAGGTTGCGTGCGGCGCTCAACGGGAGGAATGCGTCAACGGCGGGGGCGATCATCGCGACCACCTGCGCGAACGTCAGGGTGATGAGCACGACGGAGACGATGATCCCGGAGAGGGTCCGGCGTGTGATGAGCGTGATCGCCGCCCCGAGGAGCGTGGTCGTCACCATGAACAAGAGCACCCGCCCGGCCTCCTGCAACGTCTGCACACTCCACAGCACATCAGTGTTCCAGTCCTTGACCACCAGGTAGATCAGCGCCAAGGCGGCGATGATAAACACGACAGCGAGGCCTGCCGCATACAGAGCAACGGCGAGCACCTTGCTGAGCACGAAACGGGTACGGTTGGGCACCGCGACGAGGCTCAACCCGAGCTGCCCGGCTTTGAACTCGGTCCCCGCGATGACAGCCCCGAGCACGGGGAGCAGAAGTCCGGCGTTCATCACCGCAGTGCCGATCGACCCGCGAATCTGTGTGGCGACCGGCACGACACCGAAGTAGGTATCCGCCGTTCCGTTCGGCCGCACCGCTTCAACCAGTGCTGTGTTGTCGCCGTACAAGCTTTGCTGCATGTAGATGAACAACAGGACGATGACGCCGGTCACCAACCACACGCCGGGGAGGGTGAGGAACTTCGTGAACTCGGAGCGGATGGTGCTGAGCATTTCGATCACCAGCTCTGTCCCGGTTCGCTGCCGGTAAGGGCGAAGAATGCCTCTTCCAGCGACCCATGCCCTTCGGTGATCTCATCGAGGGTGCCGTCGGCGATGATGCGACCCTTGTTGATGATGACGATGTCGTCCACGGTCTCTGCGGTCTCGCCCATGAGGTGACTGGACAGCAGCACCGTGTTGCCCTGGTCGGCGTAGCGGCGCAGGAAGGTACGGATCGTGCGAATGCCCTCCGGGTCAAGACCATTCACCGGCTCATCGAGTACAAGGACGCGCGGCTCACCCAACAGCGCGGCGGCAAGCCCGAGGCGCTGCTTCATGCCCAGCGAGTATTTCTTGACCCGGATCTTCGCGGCATCGGTCAGACCGACCGTCTCCAGCACCTCGCCGATCCGCCGGGCGGGGATGCGGTTGGACTGCGCGATCCACCGCAGATGATCGACACCGCGACGTTCGGGTACTGCCGAGGCCCCGTCGAGCATCGCGCCGACGGTGCGCAGCGGCTGATGCAGTGTCGCGTACGGTTTCCCGTCGATCAGCGCGGTGCCGGAGGTGGCGCGGTCAAGGCCGAGCAGGATGCGCAGTGTGCTGGACTTGCCTGCACCGTTCGGGCCGAGGAACCCCGTCACCCGGCCCGGCCTGGCGGTGAAGGTCACCTGGTCGACGGCGGTCTTGGGGCCGTACTTCTTCGATACGTCGGATATCTCGATCACGCGGTACTGCTCCTCACGGCGTCGGCAACTCTGTGGTTACCTCCACCGTGACGTGTCCGCGTCCGCGGTTGTGACCCCCGGAAGTGGACACTTACCGGAGATCGGGTCAGCGTCGCGCGTGCAGCAGCCCGGCCTCGTGAGCGAGCACCGCCAACTGCGTGCGGTCGCTCACGTCGAGTTTCTGGAACAGCCGCTTCACATACGTCTTGACCGTCTCCACACTCAGATGCAGCTCATCAGCAATTCGCTGATTCGACTGGCCCTGGGCGATCAGCCGGATCAATTGCAACTCCCGGTCGCTCAGTTGCGTGTCCGCGAACGCGTGCGGTCTTGGCCGGGGACGGGCGCTGAACTGATCCACCAGACGAGCGGTGACCTCCGGCGCCAGGGAGCTATGCCCTGCGTGAACGGCGAGCACCGCCGCCAGCACCTCCTGAGTGGAAGCATTCTTGAGCAGGAAGCCCGCCGCACCCTGCCGCAGCGCCTCACTGACGTACTCGTCGAGGTCAAACGTCGTGAGCATGATGATCCGTGTGCCAAGCCCCACTGCATCGCGCACCACGTCCAGGCCCGACCCGTCCGGCATCTGCACATCCACCAACGCCACGTCCGGCCGCAACGCCGCCATCAGGCGAAGAGCCTCCGTGCCGGTGCCCGCCTCGCCCATAACGCGGAACTCCGCACTGCTGTCGAACAGCCGACGGTAGACGCGACGGAAGTCAGCATCGTCATCAGCGAGAAGAACCGTGATCGGCGCGCTCATCCGCCCTCTCCTATCGGCAGGGTCGCCTGGAGCCGGGTTCCGCCTTCCAGCTGGTTCGTCACCGTCACGGAGCCGCCGAGCGCGCCCACTCGCTCCCGCATGCCCGTCAATCCCATGCCGGGTTGATACCGGGCCGAGAGTCCGACCCCATCGTCATCGACGCGCACCCGTACGCTCTCGCCCTCGCGCCAGACCGCGACCTCGCAGCGCTCCGCATTGGCATGACGCACGACGTTGCTCAGCGCCTCCTGCACCACCCGCGACACCACTCGTCTGGTCGCTTCGGGCAGACCGGTCTCGTCAAGCTGGGTATCGACCTCAAGCCCGCTGACCCGCGCGGCGGCCACGAGCTGCTGAATCGGCATCGCACTGCCCGCGCCCGGTTCCCCGTCCCGGAGCGCACGCACAAGCGCCTGCACCTCTTCCAGTGCGCCGCGAGCGCGTTGCTCAATATCGCCCAGGCTCTCCCGCAACTCCGCCTCACCGACACCGGGAAGACTTCGAGATACCTCCGCTTCCGCGCTGATCACACTCAGCGCATGACCCACCACGTCATGAACATCACGCGCCATCGACGCCTGGTGCACCGCACGCTCATACGCCGCCTGCCGATCGGCCGACTCCCGCACAGCCTCCAGCCGCTTCGCTTCGGCCTGACCCAACAGCCACGCCGCACCAATCGCAACGGCGGCGAAGATGATCCGCTGATCGACACCCGCAGCGGACGGCGAAGCACCATAGGTGAGCGAAACGAAGATCATCACGACGACAGCCGCGCCACCGATGATCCGCGACCGACGCCCACGGCGCAGCGCAAGCGGATACAGGCACCACGCGACAGCGAGCATCGGATCAGAACTCACCTGCAGAAACCATGCACCGCCGGTCGCAACGAGCGCGGCCAAGGGAGCGATGCTCGGCAACCGCCAGCGGATCATCACCGAGACGGCCACAACAAGAGCCAAGGCGGCACCAGCGGCGCTCAACCATAGCTCAGAAGCCGACAACAGTGGCGGCACCCAAAACACCACGACAAGCACGACCGCAGTAACCGAGTCCCCGACCCAGGACGAACGCGAGTGCTCGCGCACCGCCCTCGAATCAAGCTCGCCCATGACTCCATCTCACCACGCCAAGGTGATCCCAGCCCGAGAGTCCAGCCCCCTAGAACTTCAGATACCCCTAAGCCCCATCCGTCCAGGCTGTCTCAGTTCATCTCCCGACTCCCCAACCTTCTTCTCTTCTGAATGAACGTATGCTACCGTGGTAGATACCATAGTTTCCGTACTAGAAATCATTGGTGGTGGGTGTCATGCATGGCGGCGTGATCCTGTTCCGGGGCACCGGAGCCGATGCGCGCCGTTATGTCGAGGCCGACCGCTCTCGCGCCGATGACTACTACCTCGGCGCAGATGCAGCGGTGGCGGCATTCACCGCGCTTGATGGCGACGGGAAGATGACCGCCGCGCTCGGGCTCGACCCGGAGACGTACTCTGCCTGGGTGGACTGGACGAACCCACTCACGGGTGGGTCGATGGGCAGGCCGCGCCTCCCTGGTGAGGGGCGGCAGGGGTCGCCGCGGTTCGCGGAGATGGTCGTGAATGCCCCGAAGTCGCTCTCGATCGCCGCAGCTCTTCACCCGGAGGTCTCAGACGCCCTCAACCGGGCGCAGCAGGACGCCGTGGGTGAGATTCAACACTGGCTCGCCCAGCACTCCGTGACCCGTGTCGGGCCGCGCGGCAAGCAGGAGGTCATGCCCGTCCAGCAGTTACAAACCATGGCGGTGTCGCACCGCACGAGCCGGGCGGGTGATCCGCACCGGCATATCCACTTCCAGATCGGCACCCGCGTATGGGCGGCAGGGAAATGGCGTGCCCTCGACACCGGGGCACTCTTCAAACAGCAAGGCGCGATCCGCGCGCTCGGCACCGCCGTCATCGCCGCGAACCCTGAGCTTGCGGGGGCACTGGATCGGCACGGCCTGACCCTCGACCCCGTGTCGGGTGAGGTGGTCGAGCTCGAGCGGTTCAACGGCGTGATGAGCAAGCGCGGCGAGCAAGTGCGCAAGCACCTGGAACGACTCGAAGCGGAGTGGGAGGCGGCCCATCCCGGCGAGGCGATGGGGCCGGTTGTCTCCGCCCGGCTCGCAGCGAAAGCATGGGCGCACGAGCGGCCCGCAAAAAAGCCCACCACACTCCGCGAAGAGCAAGCTTGGGTGACCGAGCTGCACGACGCCGGCTACGACCCTGCCACGTTGCGACGGCCTGCGCGTCGTGCGCCGGCGTCGCTGGATGACCTCTCCGTGCAGACCGTTGCGAACCGGGCGCTGGACCGTTGCGCGGCAGGTAGTTCGGCGTGGACGAGACATACGGTGCAGGAGCACGCGACCCGGATCATGACCGAGTACGGCGTGCAGGCAGCACCCGCCGAGATACGCGAGTTCGTGAACATCGCAACATCGTTGGCGATGGAGGATTGCTTCTCGATCCTCCCGACCGGCGCACCGACGCCGGAGCATGTGGCGCATCTCACATCGCTCAGGGTGGTGCAGTCGGAGACGGAGCTGCGCGACCTCATCTCCGCGCGCAACTCTCAACAAGACCTTGAGTACCCGGACGTGCGCCGGGCGGCGCGCAGGGGCGGGCTGGATGCCGGGCAGGAGCGCGCCGCCGCTGCGGTCGCATCGACCGATCCGCTCGTGGTTGTAGAAGGTGCAGCAGGGAGCGGGAAGACGACGATGCTCGCCATTGCAATTGAGGTCGCTGCTCGACACGGGCGGGTGTCGCGGGTGGTTGCGCCGACGTTGCGCGCCGCGCAGGTCGCGCACGATGAACTCGGTGTGCCTGCAACATCGGTCGCGGCGCTCGTGCACGCGCATGGGTGGCGATGGAACGGTGACGGCGTATGGACGCGCCTCGCACCCGGCGACACCGACCCCGAGACCGGGCGCACCTACCGCGGCCCGCCCAAGGACGCACAGCTCGTGCGGGGTGAGCGAGTGATCGTGGACGAGGCCGGGATGCTCGACCAGGACACCGCCCTCGCCCTCCTGACCGTCTGCGATGAAGCGGGCGCAACGGTCGCGCTGGTCGGGGATCGCGCGCAGCTCGCCGCCGTGGGTCGCGGCGGGGTGCTCGACATGGCCGCACAGCTCCGCGGGCGCACGTTCGACATGGCCGAGGTGCACCGTTTCACTGACCGCGCCTACGCCGACCTGACGGTGCGGATGCGCGACGGCGACAACCCCGGCGCGGTGTTCGACCAGCTCACCGCGCTTGGCCTCGTTCGCCTGCATGCCAGCAACGAGGACGTGCGCGAGCACATCGCCAGGCCAAGCCGGGAGGGAGACGCCGTCACGGTCACGTCCAACGACGAGGCCCGCACTGTCAACGCCCGCATCCGGGAGGAACGGGTGGCGCGTGGCGAGGTCGACGACCAGCGCACCGCGACCGGCAGCGACGGCCTCCCCATCGGTGCCGGGGACGTGATTCAAACGCGCAAGAACAACGCCAACATCGGTGTGGCGAACCGGCAGAACTGGATCGTGCAACGCGTCGAACAGGACGGGGTATTGCATGTGTGCGAAGCAGGGAGCGGGCGGAAGCGGCAGCGCACCGTGCGGCTCCCGGCCGAGTATGTGGCCGAGCACGCGCACCTGTCGTATGCGGCGACCGCCTACGGGGTGCAGGGCGCGACCGTCACGGCATCGCACACGATCCTCACCGATACGACCAGCGCCGCAGGCGTCTACGTCGGCATGACCCGCGGCCGTGAACAGAACCTGTTGCACGTCGTCGCCGAGAGCCAGGAGCAGGCGCGGGAGCAGTTCGTCGCGGCGATGGAACGGGACCGCGCCGACCGCGGCCTCACCGACGCGACCGAACGCGCAGCAGATGCTGTGTGGGGGCTCGTGGAGGACGGGCCGGTGCGGCTCGTGCAGACGGAGCGGGCACGCCTCACCCAGGTCATCGAACGCGCAGAGCAGCACGCGGCACTGTTCGAGGATGCCGCTGCGCGATTCGCCGCACAGAAGCAGGCGCATCACGTCGAAGCCGAAGAGCACGCCGAGCTTGTGACCCATGCGAAGAAGACCGCCGAGCACACCCGCAAAACGGTCACCGCCGAGGTAGAGACGCGAACCCGCGCGGACGGGCAAGAGCTCGTGAAGGCTCGCGCGCATCTTCACGCCGCTCGCGACGAGGCGCGGGCGGCGTGGTTCGGGCGCAGGCGCACCGCCGCCCGGAACATCGACACCGCGGAGGAGTCGGTCGAGAAGATCGAGCAGCACGTCACCCAGACATGGGGCACCGCACCGTCTCTCTTACGACCCGTCGCCGAGTGGGCGCGGACGATCGCAAGCGGACATGCCGCCGCCCACCCCGAGGTGCGGGCGGCTGAACAGGCCCTCAGCGACACCGAGGCCGCGAAGCAGCAGACGGCCCAGCGGCAGGCCGTCGAGCGGGATCGTCTCACCGTCGAGGTGTACGGGGCGGAGCAGGCACGGCAGATGCGAGGCACCTTCCGCATCCCCAACCCCAGGGCCGACGCCGAACACGCCAGGAGACGGGCAGCCGAGGCGCGGCGGGTCATCGCGGAGTTGGACGCGCGCCCCGTCGCTGAGGCCGCCGAATGGCTCACCCAGCGGCGAGAGCAGCAGCGGGCCGAGCGCGAGGCTCTGCAAGCCCGTCAGGAGGCCCTCACGCGCCGCAACGTCGGGCTGACCAGGACCGGCCCGGATCAGCGGCGAGACGGGCCGGGACGCAGCTTGTGACCTGGCCTGGTGACGCTACAGAGACAGCCCGCCGTGGGGTGTTGGCGATTCCGGGCGGCGCTTCTCCGCGCCGAACGACTCCGCGGCCGAGTGAGAACGGCGGCGGCGAGCTGCGTCGAGTTCGCGATCCAGAACGTCCGGCGTCCGCGAGATACCCCGCGCTTGGAAGCTGCGCACCTGCTCCACCGTCAACGCCTCCCCAGGTCGCATGCTCCCGTCGAGCCGGTGGAGGTTCGGCCGGATCAGCGCGTCGATCCCGCTGTGATCCTCCACAATCGCGAGGGTGCGGGCGTGGGCGAACACGTCGCCGGGAATCTGCGACCAGTCGATGACCCATCCGGCGTCGCGGGCAAGCTGGTTGAACATGACGTGCTGACTGCGCGTGTTCACGTCGCGGAACGGATGGATCGCGGTCGTCTCACCCCACACCCATGCCAGCCCGTCGGAGAACGCATCCGCATCCAGGCCGCGGAGATGGTCGCGGGCAGCGAGTTCGCCGAAGACGCGCTCAGCCTCGGGCACGATGAACGGCGGACGGCAATGCGCGATGCCCGTGCCTCCGGGGTGAGTGTCGGTGTCGCGGATGTCACCGCCCCAGACATACAGATCGGCGGTCAGATGCTGGTGGATGGTCTGCAAGTGGGCGAGGTCGTACCGGCCGGGGATGGGGTGCTCGGTGAGTTCGACCATGCGCTGATGGATCGCGGCCGTCTCGACGGCTTTCCAGCGGTCGTAGTCGGTGATGCCGAGCCTGTTGATCAGAACGAGGCTGTTCGGGTAGCTGTAGCGGTCGGGCACTGGTGCTCCTGCCCGGACGGGTTACTTCGCGGGGAAGCGGTCAAGCGCCGCAGCGATCGCCTCGCGCACCGCTTCATCCGCGGACAGTTCCCCGCGCACCTGACGGCGGGCAATCTCTCGATCCGCCTCAGTGACGACTGCACCGGCCGTGACTTGCCCGGCCTCGACCTCCGCGAGCACACGCCGGACATGGACCTCGGATACGGGAGTCTTGAGAGCCATTCGGGGTGCCTCCTTGTGGTCGGCGTTCTTGGGTTAGTTTACGTTGCTCCGCTGACATTCGCCGGGAGGCCAGGGGCGGGGGTGCCGATTCGGCACGGCCAGTGGATTGTCAGGCTTCGCCGTTGTCGGTTGCGGCGTCGGCGAAGAGGGCGAGGAACTTCTCGCGGGGGATCACGATGCGCCGCCCGAGCTTCACATGCGGGATGGTGCCTTCGTTGATGCTCGTAGTGATCGTGCGGGGATCGACGCCGAGGGCTTCTGCGGCTTCTTTGCGGGTGATGACGAGGCTGCGCCGCTTACGGAGGTCGTCCATGTCGAGGGTGCTCTGCCGCATCATCACACCATCCGTTCGTGTCAGCGCCGAGAAAAGTGGTTCCTCCCACCGTAGAGAATCGCACTTGCGCTGTCAAGCATTGCGTTGTAGCTTTCTACTATGGAAACAGAGAGGGTGCGGGGCAACCCCGCAGGCATCACGAACACGCACGTCGCGCAGAACATCCGCGCCGCCCGGCAAGCGATCGGCATGGACTTGCGCACCATGTCCGACGGGCTGAAAGCCGCAGGGCGAAAGCTCTCCACCTCGGGCATCAGCAAGCTGGAGGCCGGGGATCGCCGCGTGGACGTGGACGACCTGACCGTGATCGCCTACCTGCTGCGCACCACCCCCGCCGCGCTCCTGACCCCGCCGGACGAGCAGACGACGCTCACCGGGGTGCCGGAGGGGTACGAGCCGGAGGAGATTGATCGGTGGATGCGCGGGGAACTCGGGCTCACCGATGAGGGGCTGTTCAACTACTGGCAGCAGGAATGGGTGATCTGCACCGACCGCATCCACTACCTCGAAACCACCCTCGCGGGCATGACCGCCCCCAGCAAAGAAGACCCCGAGAAGACCCAGGCACACCCCAAGACCATCGCCGCCTACCAAGAGCGGCTGGACACGGCCAGAGCACGAGCGCGCGCAATCCGGGAACGCGGCGTGCAGCTCGATCCCGAGGGGAGAGTGTTCAACGCCGCCGACTACATCGACAACTACGCCCAGACGCACCAGCCCGGCACGACGAGGGCAAGGAGCACACGGTCATGATCGCGAAAAGGCAGCCCGCCGAGCAGGGCAGCGGGGGTGAGAAGCAGCAGCGGCGTTCGCGCTCACGGCAGCCCGGCTCAATCCAGGCTTACGACACCGACAAGGGCAAGCGGTGGCGGTTCCAGATCTACGTCCTGAAAGACCCCGAATACCCCGAGATGGGATCGCGGCGGCTGACCCGTTCGGGATTCACCAGCACCGACGAGGCGAACGACGCCTTGCAGGAGGCGTTGAAGCAGCGGAAGCAGAACGAGAAGTTCGGCAACAAGGTGCCGACCGTGGGCACCTATGCAGATGAGTGGGTGGCGGGGTTGAAGCTCGCGGCGTCCACGATCAAGGGGTACAAGAAGATCATCCGCAACCACATCCGCCCCCAGCTCGGCACAATCCGGCTCGACAAGCTCACCGCCACGAGGATCGCGCGCCACTACCGCGACCTCGAAGACCACGGCCGCCGCGACGAGTACGGCAAAGGCGAGCCGCTGTCGGCTAACAGCGTCCACAAGGTGCACGTCGTGCTCGGCGCGATCCTCGACGCCGCGATCGACGACGGGCACCTGACGGTTAACCCGGCGAAGAAGAAGCGCACCGTGAAGCCCCCGAAGTCCAGCGAGGTGCGGGCGCAGAAACCCGAGATCGCGACGTGGACGCCCGAGCAGTTGCAGACGTTCCTCACCTGGAACCGCGACGAGTTGGAAGACGAGCTGTTCCCACTGTGGCGGCTCATCGCCTACACGGGAATGCGTCGCTCGGAATCACTCGCCCTCAAGTGGTCGGACATCAACGCGAAAACGATGCGGGTCAGCATCCGTCGCGCCGTCGATACCGACGACTGGACGAAGACGAAGACCACCAAGACCGGACAGGCCCGTGTCATCGACGTGGACGCCGAAACGTTGAAGGTACTCGCCTCGTACAAGGTCACCCGCGCGGAGGTGTCGTTCGAGCTGGCGAAGGCCGACGCCTACGTCTTCGGCGACGATGACGGGAAGCTCCGCTCACCCGACGCAATGACCAGCCGATGGGATCGACGCCTCAAGTGGGTGACCGCGAAGTTCGACAGCCTGCATCGGGTCACGATCAAGGGGCTGCGTCACACTCACGCGACCCTGCTGCTGGAACTCGGGGAGCATCCCAAGGTCGTGCAGGAGCGCCTGGGCCACTCAACGATCACCACGACGATGAACATCTACTCCCACGTCACCCCGACCATGCAGCGCTCGGCAGTAGACCGCTTCGCCGCCCACCTGAACGGCTGATCCAGGAGAACGACGATTGTAAGACTCCGAACCGCTAAGCCGAGCGTCGAGGGCGGGTAACCGCGTAGACCTCGAAACAAGTCCCGAGCACGATGAGGACGAAGCCGACAACACCGAGGGCTGTAAAGGTGATAACCAGAGCACCCGCAAGGACCAAGGCGATCGAGAGAATCACGCCAACAAGCGCCGCTGTGCTCAACTTCATACTTCGAGCCTATCCAACGCTGCTCTCATCGACTGAGGTGGCTGCGTCCTCGCCTCACGGAACCGCTAAGCACCCGTTTCTGTGGCCGTCCTGAACCACTCGCACATCGCCCTTAGCACTTTTTCTAGCACTTCCAACGAAAACGACCCCCGACCTTAGGAACTAAATCCCAGGTCAGGGGCCACTTTCGTTCTGTGCGCGAGGGGGGACTTGAACCCCCACGCCCTAATACGGGCACTAGCACCTCAAGCTAGCGCGTCTGCCATTTCCGCCACCCGCGCAGGTTGTGCTGTTGAGCACGAGGAGAAACATTACCAGGATTCCGGCGAAACGCTAATCGAGGCCGAAATGCGTGCATCCCGGGCGCGTCGCGCCGGATTTCCGGCCCTCTCGCAGCGGTAGCGTTGGGGCATGGCTGACTCCCTCGAACTCGACCCCACCGTCACGACGACCCAGGACCTCATTCGCCTCGACACCACCAACTACGGCGAAGGCCGCTCGAAGGGCGAGACCGAGGCCGCGCAGTATCTGGAGGCCCGCCTCCAGTCACTGGGCCTGGACGTGACCACGATCGAGGCGGCTCCAGGACGGCCGAGCATCTTCACGCGCATCCCCGGACGCAACTCCGACAAGCCAGCCCTCGTTGTGCACGGGCACACCGACGTCGTGCCAGCCGAGGCGGGCAACTGGAGCGTCGACCCCTTCGCCGGCGTCATCAAGGACGGACTCCTCTGGGGGCGCGGCGCCGTCGACATGAAGAACATGGACGCCATGATCCTGACCGCCGTCGAGGAGATCCTCGGCGCAGGTGAGCTCCCGGAACGCGAGCTCGTCCTCGCATTCTTCGCCGACGAGGAGAACGGCGGCCAGTTCGGCTCCGAGCCCATCGCGCGCGATCACCCTGAGCTCTTCGCCGGTGCGACCCAGGCGATCTCCGAGGTCGGCGGCTACTCGATCACCGTCGGCGGCAAGCGCGCGTACCTCCTGCAGACGGGGGAGAAGGCGCTCCTGTGGCTTCGGCTGCATGCCAAGGGACGCGCGGCGCACGGCTCACGGGTCATCCCTGCCGAGGAGAACGCCGTGACGCGCCTCGCCCAGGCCGTCGCGAAGCTGGGCTCGCACGAGTGGCCGGTGCTCCTCAACGACACGACGACGTCGATGATCGACGAGCTGGCGCGCCTCCTCGACGTGGACCCGCAGGAGACGACGCCAGGCGCGATCGTGCTCGCGACGGGCAGCGCATCCGGGTTCCTCACTGCCAGCCTGCGCTCGACGACGAACCCCACCATGCTCGACGCCGGGTACAAGCACAACGTCATCCCGGAGTCTGCGAGCGTCGCCATCGATGCACGCCCGTTCCCAGGGGCCGAGGACGAGCTGCTGGCGGAGATCCAGGAGATCGTCGGCGACGACATCGAGATCGAGACCGTGTTCCGCGGCATCGGCACGCAGGCCCCTGTCTCGGGCCCGATCGTCGACGCGGCGACCGCGGCCTTGCAGCGCCACGACCCTGAAGCCGTCGTGGTTCCGTACTTCCTCTCGGGCGGGACCGACAACAAGGCCCTCGCGACACTCGGAATCGACGGGTACGGATTCGCTCCGCTGCGCCTCCCAGAGGGCATCGACTTCCCAGCGATGTTCCACGGCGTCGACGAGCGTGTTCCGCTCGAATCGCTGGTGTTCGGCCGCAAGGTCCTCGGCGACTTCCTGCGCAGCTACTGATCGAGAGGCGGGCCCGCTCGAGCTCGGCGCGCCCGCCCCTCGCTTCTCTCCTCGCATCTCTCGCCGCATCGCTCGCCCCCGGGGTGCCCTCCGCGGCTGACTCGGGTTTCGTGTTAGCGTGCGCCGGGCCCAACGTGACCGCACCGGGGCCCGCAGCAGGAATCTCTCTCCGAAAAGGCAGTGGCAATGAACTGGTTTGACGCCGTGATCCTCGGACTCGTGCAGGCGCTCACTGAGTTCCTGCCGATCTCCTCGAGCGCGCACATCCGAATCGTCGGCGAGTGGATCGGTGTCCAGGATCCTGGCGCGACGTTCACCGCCATCATCCAGCTCGGCACGGAAGCAGCCGTGCTCGTCTACTTCTGGGGCGATATCAAGCGCATCGTCGCGCGCTGGTTCGGTTCCCTGCGCGGGAGCGTCCCCCGCAACGATCCGGATGCGCGCATGGGCTGGCTCATCATCTTCGGCTCCATCCCGATCGTGATCCTGGGCTTCCTGCTGCAGAGCCTCATCCGCGACCAGTTCCGGTCGCTCTGGATCGTGGCGTTCACGCTCATCATCTTCGGCGTGATCCTCGGACTCGCCGACATCTTCGGCAAGCGCGCGAAGGCGCTGCAGGATCTCAACACGAGAGACGGCATCGTCTACGGGTTCGCCCAGGCACTCGCCCTGATCCCCGGTGTCTCGCGTTCCGGGGGCACCATCACGGCCGGTCGCATCATGGGCTACGACCGCCCATCGGCGGCGCGCTACAGCTTCCTGCTGGCCGTCCCTGCCGTCTTCGGATCCGGCTTCTACGAGCTCGTCTCGGCGTTCGGCGAGACGGAAGGCGCTGAAGCGCCCGTCGGCGCGACGATCATCGCGACGATCATCTCGTTCGTTGTCGGCCTCGTGGTCATCAAGTACCTCATGGCGTATCTCAACAAGGGCAGCTTCCTGCCGTTCGTCGTGTACCGCATCGCGCTCGGCACGCTCATCATCATCCTGCTGTCGTTCGGTCTCATGGATCCGACCGGCGGGGCCGCCTGACGCTGCCCTGACACGCTGACGCAGGTCTCGCGAAGCGGGCAAGGCTGGGGCGCGACATAGGATGTTCCGGTGCGAACCGTTCCCTCGTGGCCCATCCCTCCCGTTCCGTCGGTAACCGGCAGCGGAGGTGGTGCGATCCGGGTCTTCAACTCCGCAAGCGGGCAGGTGCAGGACACCGTCACGCCGAACGGGATCGCGACGCTCTACGTGTGCGGCATCACGCCATACGACGCCACGCACCTGGGCCACGCGGCGACCTACCTGGCCTTCGACACCCTCGGACGCGCCTGGCGAGACGCGGGTCTCGAAGTCCGCTACGCCCAGAACATCACCGACGTGGATGATCCGCTCCTGGAGCGCGCGGCGAAGACGGGACGCGACTGGCAGGAGATCGCCACGTCGCAGACCGACCTCTTCCGCTCCGACATGGCGGCGCTGCGTGTCCTCCCGCCTGACTCCTACGTGCGCGTGCAAGACAGCATCGTCGAGACCGGCGATGCCATCGCGGCGCTCATCGAGGCAGGACTCGCCTACCGAGTCGCAGTCCCCGCCGATGCGCAGCCGGAAGCCACGACGGCGCTCGGCGATGTCTACTACGACGTCGCCGCGGCAGAGGCGGCCAGCGACTGGACGATGGGGGACGTCTCCGGGTACACCGCAGCGGAGATGGAGGCGGCCTTCCTCGAGTTCGGGGGAGACCCGGAACGCCGTGGCAAGCGCGGCCCCTTCGATCCGCTCCTCTGGCGGAGCGCGCGCGACGGAGAACCGGCATTCGAGAGCGTCGTCGGCCTCGGGCGACCGGGCTGGCACATCGAGTGCTCTGTCATCGCGACCAGGGCCCTTGGAGCGCCGATCTCGGTGCAAGGCGGCGGACGCGATCTCCGCTTCCCGCATCACGAGCTCTCCGCCGCACACGCCATCTCGCTCGTCGCAACCGATTCGCACGGCACCGCCACCGACTTCGCGCGAACCTACGCGCACGCCGGTCTCATCGCCTACGACGGAACCAAGATGTCGAAGTCCCTCGGCAATCTCGTCCTCGTCTCGCGGCTCACCGCGGCAGGCGTCGACCCCATGGCCATCCGGCTCGCGATGCTCTCCCACCACTACCGCAGCGACTGGGAGTGGACCGACGAGGAACTCGAGCGCTCGAGCGCCCGCCTGCACGCGTGGCGCGAGCGCGCGGCGCGGTCCGCGCAGAGCGCGCTCCCGGCCGAGCAGAACACGTTCGCGGTGCGCATGCGAGACGCGATCGCTGACGACCTCGATACGCCTCGCGTGGTCTCGATCGTCGACGAGTGGGTCGCGTCCTCTCCAGCCGCCGGGGACTCGGATGTGAGCTCGCTCGTGGATGCGCTCCTCGGCGTGGAGCTCACCGCGGACTAGGCGTGAGACTCACCGCGGACGAGGACAGCGAGCCGCGTTGCGCCAGGCGGGTCGCCGGGGAACGCGAGCTAGGCCTGCTTGTCCTGTCCTTCCTCAGCGTCCGTGTCAGTGTCCGTGTCAGTGTCCGTGTCAGTGTCCGTGACGTCGTCGTCGTCGCCCGCGGCAGCGGCAGCGCCCGCTTCTGGCGCTTCATCGTCTGATGGCGACCTTCGGTCGACGCCCATGGGGCGCTGGGCGGTGCCGGAGAGATCCGTCGGGAACGCCGCGGGACCTGGCTGCGGCTTCTTGCCAGCCGCTTGCTCGAGGAACCGCTCGAACTCCTGGGCGATGGCCTCACCAGACGCTTCTGGCGCCTCCACCATGTCCCGCGTGCGCTCGAGGTAGCCGACGTACTGCGCGATCTCCTCATCCTGCGCCGTCGCCTCGGTGACCTCGGCCTCCCACTCGGCGGACTCCGTGACGAGGTCGCCGTGAGGAATGGAGACGTCGACGATCTCCGTCAGGCGGTCGACGAGCGCCAGCGTCGCCTTGGGTGAGGGGGAGTGGTGGGCGTAGTGCGGAACGGATGCCCAGAGCGAGAGCACCAGCATGCCCCGCGAGCGGGCTTCCTCCCCGATCGCCGAGAGCACGCCGGTCGGACCCTCGTACTCGCTGCGATCGATATCGAGCTCGTCACGCACAGCGGCATCGTCGCTCGACATGAAGATCGTGATCGGTCTGGTGTGGGGCACATCCGCCAGCAGCGCGCCGACGAGCACGATGCGGGTGATGCCCTCTCGCTCGCTGAGGTCGACGACATGCTTCGTGAAGCTCCGCCACCGAAGCGTCGGCTCAGGGCCGATCAGCACGAAGACGTTCTCACCGTTGTCGGAGCTGACCGAGAGGCCCGCATCCGCGGCCAGCTCCGTGCTCTCGGCGGGAGCATCCGCCGTCTCCGGCGCACGGAGCGGGGGCCCGCTGAAGGACACGCTGGGCCACTGGATCTTCCGGATCCCCTCTGTCCCCGCGCGCATGACCGGCCGGTGGATCGAGTAGTCGAAGAACGACTCGTCATCGATGTCCTCGATCACACGGTCGGCGCCGATGGCCTCCTGCAATGCGCGAACGGCGCTCGACGCGGCGTCGCCTGCGTCATTCCAGCCGAGCAGGGCGACCACAAGCAGTCGGCCTCGCGCAAAAGGTGTGGTGGCCTCGCTGTGTTCCGTCACCGTGCTCCTCGCCATGGATGAAGTGTTGTCCAAGGATACGCGCAGGGCGTCGGTGGCTGTCCTGCCGCCCCGTAGACTGTCGCCCCGTGGCTCCTTCGAATCTTCCCGCCGCCGTCCTGTGGGACATGGACGGCACCATCGTCGACACCGAGCAGTACTGGCAGACCGCCCAGCTCAACCTGCTCGCCGATCACGGCCTGCCCCCGCTCACCGAGGAGCAGGAGCTCGGCATGGTCGGGTCGAGCATGGCGGACGCGTCCGAGTTCTTCGCACGACTGGGGGTCGACCTCAAGCCTGGCGAGATCGTCGACCACATGAACGCCACGGTCATGGCAAGCATCCTCAGGGAGCTCGACTGGCGCCCCGGCGCGTTGCAGCTCCTCTCGGCACTGCATGCGGCCGGCATCCCGAACGCCCTCGTGACGAACTCCACGCGGGTTCTCGCAGACGCCGTCGTCTCGACACTGGACGACCCGCTGTTCACGATCGTGGTCGCCGGCGACGAAGTCGAGAACGGCAAGCCGCACCCCGAGCCCTACCTCCGCGCCGCCGAGCAGCTCGGCGTCGCTCCGGAGCGCTGCGTCGCCGTCGAGGATTCCCGCCGAGGCCTCGAAGCCGCCAGGGCGGCCGGATGCGCGACCATCGGCATCCCGCACGGGCAGACACTCGACCCACACCACGCGCACCTCGTCACGACGACGCTCGAGGGCATCACGCTCGAGGCGCTCGGCGCACTCGTCGAGCAGGTTGCCGGCGAGGCGGCAGAGCGCGAGAACGCACAGACGGCCGATGACGCCGCCGACTCAGAAAGCGAAGCACAGCTATGACCGCCACCGACATCGGGGGACCCTTCCGCGCCGGAGACCGCGTGCAGCTGACCGGCCCGAAGGGCCGAGTCAGCACGCTCTACCTGGAGCCGGGCAAGCGCTACTTCATGCACAAGGGCATGATCGACCACGACACCATCATCGGCGTGGATGAGGGTTCCGTGATCTCTGCGACCGACGGCGGCCAGTACCTGGCGCTTCGGCCTCTCCTCGAGGACATCGTCATGTCGATGCCGCGCGGTGCGGCGATCATCTATCCGAAGGACGCTGCAGCGATCCTCGCCAAGGCAGACATCCGCCCGGGCGCGCGTGTCATCGAAGCGGGAGTCGGCTCCGGTGCGCTCTCGCTCTGGATCCTCCGGATGCTGGGGGGCACTGGCTCGCTCACCTCGTTCGAGCGGCGCGAAGAGTTCGCTCAGGTCGCCGAAGGCAATGTCATCAGCGTCATGGGCGAGAAGCCGGACAACTGGAACCTCGTCCTCGGGGACCTCGCCGAGGCGCTTCCCGAGCAGCACGCGGACGGAACCGCCGACCGAGCCGTCCTCGACATGCTGGCACCGTGGGAATGCCTCGATGTGGTTGCGGATGCGCTCAAGCCAGGCGGAGTCCTGCTCTGCTACGTCGCCACCGTCACCCAGCTCTCGCGCGTCGCCGAGGCGATCCGGGCAACCGGGCTCTTCACCGACCCGAACGCCGACGAGACCATGGTCAGGGGTTGGCACGTCGAGGGGCTGGCGGTGCGCCCTGACCACCGCATGATCGCGCACACCGGTTTCCTCCTGACTGCTCGCCGCCTCGCAGACGGCGCAGTGCTGCCGAACCTGAAGCGTCGCGCCTCGAAGTCCGACTTCAGCGATGAGGACGTGGAGATCTGGACGCCCGGTTCGCTGGGCGACCGCCAGGTGAGCGACAAGGTGCTCCGCAAGCGAGCACGTCTCGCGCAGCGAGGCGCGGCGATCACCGCCGAGCAGGGGCGGGACGCGGCTGGCCAGGACGAGCACACGACCGATGCGCCGACAGGCACCAGCACGGAAGCAGAAGGAGAGAGCGAATGATCCGCACACGGATGCGACTCGCTGGAGCAGCCCTGACCGCGGCCACAGTGGCGGTCGCGCTCACGGGCTGCGTGAGCTGGCCGGAGAGCGAGCTCGACGCAGAAGCCTGCGAGCTGCCCGGCATCGAGGGATCCGCGTCGGCCAGCGTCTCGGCCGAGGGCGCCTTCGGGGAGCTGAGCGGCGCGACGCTCACGCACCCGCTCTCCGTCACGGCGTTGGAGACGACCCGTGACGGCGCTGGCACTGGAGACCCGGTCACCCCCTCAGGTGTCGTGCGGGCGAATTTCGAGCTGCTCGATGGTGCAGGCGGCGAGGTCCTGGTCCCGTACAGCCCCACCGTCTCCGATGCCTCCGGCGCAGCGGCGCCGACGAGCGTCGCGACGATCGCGAACACCTTCCCCGGACTGGCACAGGCGATCGAGTGCTCACAGACCGGCGAACGAGTCGTGGCTGTGATGCCCGCGAGCGTGCTCTTCGGCGAGGCCACCGCCTCGGCCGGGGTCGACCCGGCCATGACGATCGTCGCCATCGCCGATGTGCTTGACGTCTACCCCTCGAGCGCTGGCGGTCGGATCGCGGCCCCAGAGGACGGCATCCCCGCCGTCGTCACCGCCCCTAACGGGACCCCCGGGGTGACGATGCCTGCGCAGGATGCGCCCGCTGCTCCCAAGCGTCACGTGCGCATCGAGGGCTACGGCTCGCCAGTCGCCGAGGGACAGCTCGTCACGATGCAGCTCTCAGCCTTCGACTGGACGACCGGCGAGCAGGTCGCCTCGACCTGGACACCTGGCAACAATGTGCTCCAGCTCACGATGGCGGGGACGGACGGGCTCTTCGGATTGAGCACGGAGATCGTCGGCACTCCGGTGGGCTCCCAGCTCGTCGTGGTGCTCCCGCCAGAGCGGCTCGCGTCCCAGCCGGGTCCGCTCAACGCCGCCGCCACGCAGGGACGCACCCTCGTCTTCGTGATCGACATCTTGGCCGCCGAATAGGCGCCGGCTCCACCACCACGCTCCTCCCACTCCAGCAAGGCTGATTCATGCAACGACGTCTCCCCGCGATCGCAGCGGCTGTCCTCCTCTCATTCGGCCTCGCTTCGTGCGCCGGCAGCTCGACCCCCGTCGCGAGCGGCGATGCGCTCAAGGGAATCGAGGTCACCGGCGAGTACGGGGCCGCCCCCACGATCACGATCGGTGACGTGTCCGGCCTCGGCGAGGAGATGGAACGTCGTGTCGATATCGAGGGGGATGGCGAGCAGATCACGCTCGACTCGACGGTCGCCGCCAACCTCACCGTCTACGACGCGGGCACCAAGTCCGAGCAGAGCCCGTACGGTCCGCTCGGGCAGGTTCTCGACCTCAGCGCAGAAGGCATCCCCGGGTACCTGACTGGACTCTTCGATGGCGTGGCATCCGGTTCGCGTGTCGTCGCGGTCATCCCCTCAGCGCTGCTCCTCGAAGGGACCGCGAACGCGGGAGCGACCGACACGCCGCCCGCGCTCGTCGTCGCCGACGTGATCGAGGTCCCAGAGACCCGGGCTGTCGGAGCAGAGCAGCAGTCGACGCAGGAGCTCGTCACGGTGACGGACGCCGCTGAGGGCGCCCCGCAGATCACGATCGCCGAGGGGGCGGCCGCGCCAGACGAGCTTGTCCTCGAGACACGGAAGCTGGGAACCGGCGCCGTCGTCGCCGAGGGAAGCTCCGTCGTCGTCCAGTACACGGGTGTCCTCTTCGCGAACGGCGAGAAGTTCGACAGCTCGTGGGATCGCGGCACGCCTGCGCAGTTCTCGACCACGGGAGTCGTGGACGGCTTCGCACAGGCGCTCGTCGGACAGACCGTCGGCTCGCAGGTCATCGCCGTCATCCCACCGGCGCTCGGCTACGGCGACCAGGCGAGCGACACGATTCCTGCTGGCTCCACGCTTGTCTTCGTCGTCGACATCCTCGGCACGATCTAAAGTCGAGGCGTGACGCACGAGCGAACATCCAGGACGAAGGCCCCCGCCGCGGCGGAGCGCCAGTTCTCGCTTATCCTCGCGCTCCTGACCACTGAGCGCGGTCTGACGAAGAGCGATGTCTTCGAGACGGTCCACGGCTACGTGGACGACAGCAGAGACGTCGACTCGGCGAGCGCGACCGCGGCCCGTGAGAAGCGCTTCGAGCGAGACAAGGCGGAGCTGCGAGATCTCGGGGTCCCGGTCGAGGTCATCGATGACCCTTCTGCGCCAGGCAACAACCAGCTCGTCCGCTACCGAGTGCCGCGCGGCGGTTTCGCGATGCCGGCTGGCCTCGCCTTCGATGCCGACGAAACGGCCCTCCTGGCGCTCGCCGCCCAGGTGTGGCGCGAGGGTTCCGTCTCGCAGGAGTCTCGACGCGGCCTCATGAAGCTCAAGGCCCTTGGCGCTCAGACGCGTGACGACCTCATCGGGGTCGCGCCTCGGCTGCGGGCGCGGGATGCTGCGTTCGAGCCGCTGTCGACCGCGATCGAGGAGGGAAGGCGCGTCTCGTTCTCCTACGCGAAGCCCGGTGACGCAGAGGCGTCGGTGCGACGCGTGGAACCCCTCGCGCTCGTGTTCGCCGACGGCAACTGGCTGCTCGTCTCCTACGACCTGGATCGCCTGTCCGAGCGCATGTTCCTCCTGTCGCGCATCGTCTCAGCTCCCCGAGCGCTGGGTGACGTGGATGCTGCTCGGTATCCTGGTGTCAGTCCAGAGCGTCACGCGACGAGAGCGCTCGAGGAGCTCGCGGAGCTCGCGACTCTGCAGCGCGCCAGGCTCGAGGTTCGTGAGGGCTCCGATGCCGAGATCCGTCTTCGCGGCGGCGCTGCAACGGGATCTGCGCCCTGGCGGGAGGTGGAGCTCGGCTACACCGATCTGAGCCTGCTCGCCGACCGCCTCGCCTCGTTCGGCCCGGAGGTCAGAGTCGTGTCGCCGCCAGAGCTCAAGCAACTCGTCGCCTCGCGGCTGACGCTGGTCGCCTCGTCGCACGCGGAGGGCACTCGATGAGCGCGTTCGTCTCGGCGGACCGCCTCGCACTCCTCGTGTCGTTGGTCCCGTACCTCCGCCAGCAGGACGAGGCTGTCCCCGTCGAGACTGCGGCGGCGCACTTCGGAGTGAAGCCGAAGCAGGTGCGAGACGCCGTGAGGCTCATCGCGGTCTCCGGAACCCCAGGAGAGGCCGGTGTCTACAGCCACCTCGACCTCTTCGACATCAACTGGGACGCGCTCGAGCTGCACGACCTCATCGAGGTCACGCACTTCGTCGCCCTCGAGGAGGCTCCGCGCATGTCCAATCGAGAGGCGGCCGCCGTCATCGCGGGGCTCGGCTTCCTCCGAAGCCTCCCTCGCCTCGTCGACGAGTCGCGAATCGATGACCTCCTCGGGAAGCTCGGAGCGAGCGCCGCGGCACCGCACTTCGCGTTCGGGGCGACGGGGGACTATCCGGCCTCGAGGGATGCGGTCGCTGCCGCCATCGCGACGGGCAGGCGACTGCGGTTCCGCTATCGGCGGGAGGACGGCGAGGAGAGCGTGCGACACGTTGACGCGTTCACCCTCGAGGCGCTCGGCGGCGACCTGTTCCTGCACGGCTGGAGCCTGGAACGCGGCGCCACGCGGGTCTTCAGGCTCGACCGGATGCGCGACGCGGTCGTCACGGATGTGTTCGCCGAGTCGCATCCGGAGGCTCAGCGCTCGAGACCCATCTTCACGCCGAGCGACGATCATGTGCTTGTCACCCTCGAAGTCGGAGCAGCTGCGCTCCCGCTCGTGCGCGACTACCTCCCGGCAGGGGAGCCAGCGCCACAGGTGAACGAGCGCGGACGTGCCGTTGTCGGGGTGCATATCGCGTCTCTGCAGCATCTGGCCAGGCTCGTCGCTGGGAATGCCGGAGAGATGCGCGTCCTGGCGCCAGAATCGGCGCGTGCGGCGGTAGCCGCATGGGCCGAAGCCGCGCTCGGCGAGCACGACGAGAGCTGAACCTGGAAACGCGTCAGACCGGTGGCCTGGCGATTCACCTGAGACCAGGTATCGTTGGAGTCACTATGCCGTGGTGGAGTTGGGTTCTCATCTGGGTGGGCCTCGTGCTCATCCTCCTCGCAGTGCTCGGCGCACTCGGCTACTGGCTCTTCAAGAAGGTCGTCCTCCTGCAGGGCGAGCTGGCGAATCTCGAGGTACTCCTCGAAGCGTTCGAGCAGCGTGCGCAAACGCTCGTCTCGTTCACGCCGCCACGGAGCAACGCGATCGTTCGTGGTCTCCGCGAGGTCCAAGTCGAGCGAGGTGCGCTGAGAGAAGCGCTCGACGAAACCAAGGATCAGCGTCGCGAGGCACGCCTGGGGCGCGCCCGCGACCTGACGACGGCAGACCCGTTCCAATATGAACACCTTGTGAAAGGCAACTGACACCATGCCGAATCTGACTGGCCCACACCTCATCATCATCCTGGTGATCGTCCTGTTGCTCTTCGGTGCTCCGAAGCTCCCGGGCCTCGCGAAGAGCATCGGACAGTCGATGCGCATCTTCCGCGGCGAGGTCAAGAACATGAAGAAGGACGACGAGGTCGACGTGCCTCCGGCGACCGACGTCTACTCGCAGCCCGCCGCGTCCACCGCGCCAGCCGCTCCGCAGGCCCCGGCAGCACCGCAGGCTCCCGTGACGCCACCCGTCCAGAACTCCGCTCCGGCGGCGCCGGCTCCTGAAGCACCTGCCGCTCCGAGCTCCGACGCCAGGGGCACCACTGGTCCAAGCAACTGACGTGACCCTCGAGCCAAGCGAGGGCTCGTCTCCGGTCGAGGCCCCGAAGACGAAGTCGAAAGCGAAGAAGCCGCGCAAGCGCGATCCTGACGGGCGCATGCGCCTCGCGGAGCACCTCATCGAGTTCCGCAACCGCCTCATCATCGCGGCGATCGGCATCGTGCTCGGCATGGTCGGCGGATTCCTGCTGACGGACTGGGTGTTCAACCTCATGGCGGCGCCCATCCACGACATCGCCGAGACGCGAGGGCGCACGGCCGACCTGAACTTCCAGAGCGTCACGGGTGCGTTCGACCTGCGTCTCCAGATCTCGCTTGGGCTCGGCGTCATCCTGTCCTCACCGGTCTGGCTCTACCAGATCTGGATGTTCATCGTGCCCGGGCTCAAGAAGAACGAGCGCTGGTACGCCATCGGCTTCGTGGGAACAGCGATTCCGCTGTTCCTCGCCGGTGTCTGGGTCGCCTGGATGCTCATGCCCCGCATCGTCGAGGTCATGGTCAGCTTCGCCCCGGAAGACAGTTCCAGCCTCATCAGCGCTGGCGACTACTACAAGCTCATCATGACGCTCTGCATCGCGGTGGGTATCGCGTTCGTCCTCCCCGTCGTCCTGGTCATGCTGAACTTCGCTGGCATCATCACCGGATCGGCGATTCTCAAGGGATGGCGGACGGCCGTGCTGCTCGTCGCGCTCTTCGCAGCTATGGCGACGCCCTCAGCAGACGTGCTCTCCATGTTCTTCCTCATGGCCCCGATGCTCGGCCTGTACTTCCTGGCCGTTGGCATCGCCATGATCAACGACCGGCGCCGAGCGCGGAAGCACAAGAAGTTCGAGGCCGAGCTGGCGGCAGCCGAAGCGTCGGCTGCATGACCCAGAGTCCGTCAGAGCGCTTCGCCGCGAGCCGGGCACGCGCCAAGCTGCAGCAGTTCGAGCTGTTCCGGCGCGAGCTGAGCTTCGATCTGGACGAGTTCCAGATCGCCTCGTGCGCGAGCGTCGAGGCGGGTCGAAGCGTGCTCGTCGCAGCCCCGACCGGCGCAGGGAAGACCGTCGTCGCCGAGTTCGGCGTGTTCCTCGCTATGCGCCAGCCGAACGCGAAGATCTTCTACACGGCGCCGATCAAGGCGCTCAGCAATCAGAAGTTCAGCGAGTTCGTCCGCCGCTACGGTGAGAGCGAAGTCGGGCTCCTGACGGGCGACGTCAACATCAACCCGAGGGCCCGCATCGTCGTCATGACGACCGAGGTGCTGCGCAACATGCTCTACGCGGGCAGCGATCTGCTCGATGACCTCGCCTACGTGATCATGGACGAGGTCCACTACCTCGCGGACCGCTTCCGCGGCGCCGTCTGGGAAGAGGTCATCATCCACCTTCCCAGCGAGGTGCGGCTCATCTCGCTCTCGGCGACGGTCTCGAATGCGGAGGAGTTCGGCGACTGGCTGCAGACCGTGCGAGGTGACACCGACGTCATCGTCTCGGAGGAGCGCCCGACGCCGCTGTTCCAGCACGTGCTCGTGGGACACCGGCTCTACGACCTCTTCGAGACGCGCGACGGCGACATCGCCGACCGCGTGAACCCAGACCTCGTCCGGGCGACGCAGGGCGGCGGTGGCAGGCGCGAGGACGGCCGCGACCGCGATCGCGTCGGACGGCGGGGGCGGGGGAGCAGCTGGAAGGAGCAGCGCTTCCAGACACCACGCGTCGATCGTGCCGGGCTGACGCGCATGCTCGACGATGCCGACATGCTGCCGGCCATCAACTTCATCTTCAGCCGCAAGGGCTGCGACCAGGCCGTCTCGCAGGTGCTTCGCGCCGGCGTCTCGCTGACGACCAGGGAGGAGCGCGACGAGATCCGCTGGATCGTCGAGGACCGCTGCCGCAACCTGCTCGACGAGGATCTCGCGGTGCTCGGCTACTACGAGTGGACGGAAGCCCTCGAGCGTGGGATCGCAGCGCACCATGCCGGACTCCTGCCCGCGTTCAAGGAAGTCGTCGAGGAGCTCTTCCAGCGCAAGCTCGTGAAGCTGGTCTTCGCGACCGAGACGCTCGCACTCGGCATCAACATGCCCGCACGCACCGTCGTCCTCGAGAAGCTCGAGAAGTTCAACGGCGAGTCACGGGTTCCCATCACGCCGGGGGAGTACACCCAGCTGACGGGCCGGGCAGGGCGGCGCGGCATCGATGTCGAGGGCCACGCGGTTGTGCAGTGGGTCGGCGGGATGCACCCGCAGGCCATCGCCTCCCTCGCCTCGCGTCGCTCCTACCCGATGAACTCGAGCTTCAAGCCGACCTACAACATGGCGGTGAACCTCATCGACCGGTTCGGTCGCGCCCGCACGCGCTCGGTGCTCGAATCGTCGTTCGCGCAGTTCCAAGCCGACCGCGCCGTCGTGGACCTCGCCAAGCGCGTCCGGCAGCAGGACGAAGCCCTCGCGGGGTACGAGGACGGCATGAAGTGCCACCTCGGTGACTTCTTCGAGTACTCACGCATCCGCCGCGAGCTGAACGACCTCGAGCGCAAGCGGATCCCGCACGACGAGGCGCACCAGCACGCCGCGCGCGAACGCCGACAGGCGAAGCTGACCCAGCTGCAGACCTCGCTCAAGCGTCATCCCTGCCATGTCTGCCCTGACCGCGAGCAGCATGCCCGCTGGGGTGAGCGGTACTGGAAGCTGAAGCACGAGAACGACAAGATCACTCGGCAGATCGAGTCCCGCACCGGTGCTGTCGCCCAGGTGTTCGACCGGATCACCGAGCTGCTGCTCGAGCTCGGCTATCTCGCTCCAGCTGAGCACGGCGACAAGGACCTCGCCGTCACGGCACACGGCCGCACGCTCGCGCGCATCTACGGAGAACGCGACCTGCTCATCGCCGAGTGCCTGCGCCGGCAGGCCTGGAACGAGCTCAACCCCCAGCAACTCGCGGCGATGGCCGCCGTGCTCGTCTACGAGCCGCGCCGGGAGGAGGAGAGCCTCGAGGAGTACCAGCTGCCGCGCGGGGCCTTCCGCGAGGCGATGAAGACGACCGAGAAGTACTGGGAAGGGCTCGACGAGCTCGCAGAGCGCTTCCGCGTGCCGCGTGCGTCCCGGCTTGCGACGAATCTCGCCCCCGCCATCTTCCACTGGGCGCACGGTGCCGAGCTCGAGCGTGTGCTCGAGGAGTCGAACCTCGCGGCCGGCGACTTCGTGCGCTGGTGCAAGCAGGTGCTCGACGTGCTCGATCAGATCGAGAAGGTGGCAGAGGGCAAGTTCCGGACGACGGCGCGTCAGGCGGCGAACAGCGTACGCCGCGGGATCGTCGCCTATTCGGGGGTCGGGTGAGGTCGTTCTGGCTCTCACTGCTCGCCGCCATAGCCGGGGGTCTGCTGCTGAGAGCCGCGTTCCCAGGACCGGCGCTGTGGCCGCTCGCCTTCGTCGGCATCGGCCTCGTGCTCGCCTCGCTCATGCATCGCTCGGCTGGCGGCGCTCTCCTCGTGGGCCTGGCCTCGGGACTCTCGTACTACTTCCCGCTGATCGCCTGGGCTTCCCTCTTTCTCGGGCCAGTGCCCTGGAGTGCCCTGAGCGTGCTCTCGTCGCTCTTCTGGGCAGGCGGAGCAGTGCTCATCGCCCTTGCCTACAGGCGAACGACCGCACGCTGGGAACGCGGCATCAAGCGGTTGCTGCTCGTCCCCGCAGCTGTCGCTGGTCTCTGGACGCTGCGTGAAGCGATCTACTCGGCTTGGCCGTACGGCGGCTTCGCCTGGGGTCGAGTCGCCCAGTCGCAGTCCGCGAGCCCGTTTGACGAGCTCGTGTCGTGGCTCGGCTTGTCCGGCATGGGCTTCGTCATGGTCTTCCTCGTGGCACTCGCCCTCGAACTCGGCCGCTCACGCGTCCGCCCGATCACCTGGGCAACCGCGGCCACAGCTGTCGCCGTCATCGCGGCTGTCCCGATCTTCCCGACGAACACGATCGGGTCCGCCCGAGTCGCGGCTGTGCAGGGCGACACGCCCGAGGCCGCGTACTTCGTCGAAGGCGAGCCAGGCGACGTCTTCCTCGGTCACGCCGAGGCCACGCGGACGATCCCGGAGGATGCCGACGTCGACGTGATCCTGTGGCCGGAAGGGTCGATCGATCTCAACCCGCTCTCGTCCCCCGGAGTCCGTCGCACGCTCGATCAGTTGAGCGTCACCTATGACGCGCCTATCGTCGCCAACACGGTGACCATCGAGCCGGGGGAGACGCAGGCCGACGACCGCTTCTTCAACTCCCAGTTCGTGTGGGACGCGGAGACCGGCTGGGGCGACCAGTACGACAAGAAGCACCCGATTCCGTTCGGCGAGTACGTCCCTGACCGCGACTTCTGGTATTCGCTGGCGCCGGACCTCATCGGCATGATCGGTCGCGGCTACTCGCCGGGCGAACGCGACAGCATCCTCGAGATCGGGGACATTCGTGCCGGCACCTACATCTGCTACGACATCGTCGACGACGTCCTCATCAGGGACGCAGTCCTGGGAGGCGCGACGGTGCTCTTCGCGCCGAGCAACAACGCGGACTTCGGGAAGACCGATGAGCCGGCCCAGCAGCTCGCATTCGCTCGCCTCCGTTCGATGGAGACGGGGCGATCGCTCGTGCAGGCGTCGACGGTCGGCATGAGCGCCATCTACTCACCGGAGGGCCAGGTCCTCGCGGAGCTGCCCTGGTACGAGCCTGGCGTCATGATCGTCGACGTTCCCCTGGCCGACGGTCTCACGCCTGCCGTGCTCTTCGGACGCGGAATCGAGATCACGCTCGGGATGCTCGGGCTCGGTCTCCTCATCGGCGCCGGCAGCTCGAAGACGCAGCGAACGCACGCGCCTGCACCGCGGACCCCGCGGCGATAGCTCGAGCGCGCACCCGCTTCCGCGCACAGCCGACCTCGAATACGAAAGGGACGAGGCCGGAGGCCTCGTCCCTTTCGACGTTCAAGGTCGCTCGTCGAGCGACCGGCGGGGGTCAGACGTCTTTCGCGCCTTTGGTTCCGCGCCGTGAGCGCAGGAACGTGAGCCGCTCCTGGAGGACCTCTTCGAGCTCCTCCCGGGTGCGACGTTCGAGCAGCATGTCCCAGTGAGTGCGCTGGTGCTTCTGCTCCGGCGCCTCGTAGGCGACCTGCTCGCCGCCCTCATCCAGCAGACGACCCTCATTGCCGCTCTTCGGCGACGCCCAGACCTCGGGCACCTCCGCTTCAGCGGCGAAGGTGACGGCGAAGCGCTCACCCAGTGTCGTCTCGTACGTTCGCACCTGGCGGTCGACAAGGACAACGCCCTCGTCACTCTGCAGGCTCTGTGCGCCGAGCCGCATTCCGCGCAGACTCCGATCAGCCATTGCTGACCTCCTCTCCTCGTCAGTGCGGTTCTACTTCTATCGTCCCAACGTGCGATTGTGCCGAGGTATTCCCGCGCGTCTCGCTTTTCCTCGAAAACTCATACATTCGTGTGGCTTGCGACAACCTCTGCGGCGATATCTGCGCGGTCGGTGACAAGGCCGTCGACTCCACGCTCGAGGAGCTCCCTCATCGTGTTGGGGTCGTTGATCGTCCACACGTGCACCTCGGGGACGTGCCGGTGGAACGCCCGCAGCCGTGCGGGGGAGAGGAGGTCGATGCCTGCGGCTCGCTGGGGGATCTGCACGGCAGAGGCCCCTTCGAGTGCGCGATGCAGCATCCGTCCGGAACGGACCGACATGGCGAGGACGGCTGATGCTATGCCCGAGCTCGCGACTCCGCGCGCGGCATGTGGCAGCACACGAGCGGTCTGCCGGAGTCGACGAGCGGAGAACGAGGTGATGAGGACGCGCGACTGCGCGCCAGCTCGACGAACGGCGACGCCGACGGCCGCGACAGCATCTGCAGACTTCACGTCGACGTTGAACCTGGTCGTGGGAAAGGCGTCGAGCGCTTCATCGAGGGGGAGGAGCGCCGCGCCTGGAGTCGGCCCGGTGGATCTGAGACCTGCAAGCACCGACATGGGCGAGGCCGCGACGCGCCGGTCGCTGCCGTCGAACCCGTCGAGCGTCTCGTCGTGCCAGAGGACCGCTCTCCCGTCACGAGATGCGCGAGCGTCTGTCTCGATGTGGGTCGCTCCGACCGCGATGGCCGCGCGGAACGCCTCGATCGTGTTCTCCGTCGCCCGGAGTGCGAGGCCTCTGTGAGCGAGGACGCGCGGGGGAGCGCCATCCAGGTAGGGGTGCTGCATGCGACCACCGTAGTGCGCTCGCAACGGTGCGAGCCCAATAGAATCGGAGACATGGCTGAACAGATTCTCAATCCGCTGGCCGCCGGAGCTCTCGAGGGCAAGCGCGCGCTTGTCACCGGTTCCTCCCGCGGCATCGGCGCGGACACCGTCAAGTTCCTCGCGCAGGCTGGCGCCAAGGTCGTCGTGAACTACCGCAACAAGGAGGCGCGCGCCATCAAGCTGGTCGATGCGATCGCCGCCGATGGCGGAACAGCCATCGCCGTTGGCGCCGATCTCACCGACGAGGCCAGCCGTCAGCAGCTCTTCTCGACGATCGAACGTGAGTACGGCGGCCTCGACGTCCTGGTCCTCAACGCGTCCGGCGGCATGGAATCGGGGCTCGGCGAGGACTACGCGCTCAAGCTCAACCGGGACGCCCAGGTCGAGACGCTCAAGGGCGCCCTCGAGCTCATGCGCGATGGCGGACGCGTGGTGTTCGTGACGAGCCACCAGGCGCACTTCATCCGGACCACGCCGACCATGCAAGAGTACGAGGCCGTCGCGAGCTCGAAGCGCGCCGGTGAGGACGCCCTGCTCGCGCTTGTTCCCGATCTGACCGAGCGCGGCGTCGAGTTCGTCGTCGTCTCCGGCGACATGATCGAGGGAACCATCACCGCCACGTTGCTCGACCGCCTCAACCCGGGCGCGATCGCCGCGCGCCGCGAGGAGGCCGGCAAGCTCTACAACGTGCAGGAGTTCGCTGCCGAGGTCACGAAGGCCGTCGTCGAGCCAGTACCGGCCGACAACCTGCGGCTCATCGGCGACACCTCCGGCTTCGTCACCGAGGCCTAGCGACCTCCGCCTCCGCCTCCGCCTGCACGGCGCGAGGCGAGCGAGACGACGATGCCCGGACCTCGCGGTCCGGGCATCGTCCTTGAACGCGTCGAAGGGGGAGCGACTAGGAGTTCTTGAGCGAGTTGGCTGCGAGCTTGCGGCCAGGTCCATCTTCGAAGAGCTCCTGGAGCTGGAGGAGGTGCTCACGCCAGCCGTCTCGGTACTTCGCAACATGGATCTCCGCGTAGTCACCGCGGGGAAAGCCCTGTTCGAGCACGCGCACCTTGCTCTTCTTGTCCTTCTGCTGGACGACGACGAGCACGACGTCGGTCTCGAAGTCGCCCGATTTGGTTTTCCACGTGAAGTGGAGTTCCTCTGGGGCATCGATCTTGGTAATGTTTCCCGAGGTGATACGGGGTTTCTTCTTACCCGGCCGCAGGGAACGCGCCGTAATCTTCGCGCCGCGCTTGATCTTGAAGTCGGAGTCGGCCCACCACAGCTCGCGAAGATCCTCATCGACGAGGGCCTGCCAGATGAGCTCGGCAGGAGCCTTGATCCGAACGCTGATGTCGATGCTGGGGGTGAACACCGCGCGTGGAGCTTCGGTCGCTACTTGCGGCTTTGGCCTACGAGCTGCCAGGGGATGAACAGCGCGAGCGAGTTGAGCAGGATGCCGGCCAGGAACACCAGGAGGCGAAGCGTGTCGCCATCAACCTGGAACGCCAGGCCGTAGCACCAGATACCTGCGCCGAAGATGATGATGCAACCGATGGCAATCAGAACGCTCACGAGTGTCTGCTCCCAAGATCTCGATGTGGCACAAGCCACGAAGTCTGCCACGGAGAAGTACTCGCCGTGCACTCACAGCCTACTTGATCACCAGCGCCGAACTCGCGCACGCCGAGCCAAGTCTGACTACATCCGATAATGCACATTATGACATTGCGAACTGGTTGCCCACTCTCCTGCCGCGTCGTCGAGCACATCGGCGCGCACATCGGCGCGCACTGAACGAGTACCTCAGGTTTCGCCTGACCGTCGAAAAAAACTTTCCAGTCCGGCTTCAGCACGGCGACGTGCGGGCTCTCGCTCCCCGTGGAACGGGCGCCACGCACGACGACCGGAAGTCCTTTATATCTTTGATATATCTGTTGACGATCGAGCGCAGCTCCGTCCCTTGCGTCGTCTTACCGGCGCTTACGCTGCATGACGAGAACTGCGGGCAGCGTGCTGCGCCGGCGGGATGCTGAGGGCACCATGAGCGATCCCGTCACGCAGCCAGCATCCACCGCCCCGAAGCGCCTCTCCTTCCTCGCGTTCGTCGAGCACACGAGAGTCTCCTCGAATCGCTCCCTCGGCCTGCAGGAAGGCCTCGAGCTCTTCGAGTACGCGGAGGATCTCGGCTACGACACTGGATACGTGCGTCACCGGCACCTCGAGACGTACCTCTCCTCTCCGTTCACGTTCCTCGCGGCGGCCGCGCAGCGCGCGAAGCGCATCCGGATCGGCACGAGCGTCACTCCCCTGCGCTTCGAGCAGCCGGTTCGGCTGGCTGAGGACGCCGCAACACTGGATCTCCTCACCGAGGGCCGACTCGAACTCGGTCTGAGCTCCGGGTACGCGGCGACGGAATCGACGTTCGCGCAGGCATTCGGCCAGATCGACGGCGACGATGTTCGTGCCCTGGTCGACGCCCGCCTCGACACCTTCCTCGCTGCCATCGAAGGCCGCACCATCGCGACCGCCGAGACCGACCTCTCGTTCGCCAAGGCGGGCGACGAGCTCACCGCTCAGCCGCACAGCCCAGGACTCCGTGAGCGCGTTGCGTATGGCGCCGGAGGAGGAACCAGCGCGAGGAAGACAGGCAGGCGGGGGCTTCGGCTGCAGCTGTCCACCCTGAACACGGAGATCGGCCAGCTCAGCTTCGAGGACACGCAGGCGGAGTACATCCGCAGCTACCGCGAGGAGCACGCGACGGTGAGCTCCTCCCCCTCGTTCGCGTCCGTGAGCCGTGCCATCGTGCCCTTCGACTCACCAGCCGAACGCGCCGAGCTCGAATGGCTGCTCGAGCGAGACGCCGAACGTGCAGCCAACGTCGGTGGCGGACCCATGCCGTTCCAGTTCGGGCGCGTGGCGCACGGCACGGGCGAGCAGATCGCAGAAGCGCTCATCGACGACGCGGGCATCCACGCCGCCGACGAGCTCGTCATCGCGCTCCCCTTCGACTACCCCGCAGAGACGCAGCGGCGCATCCTGCGGCAATTCGCCGAGGATGCGGCACCGCACCTCCCCTTCCTGCAGCGCTGAGGCAGGAAGGCCGGAACTCGCGACCCGAGACGCGACGACCACGGAGGATGGCCCGAGTCACGGCCTTGCCGCTAGCCTGGGCGAGTCCCCCACCTGACGAGGAGCGCCGTGTTCGCCAACGCCCTGCTGATCGCCGTCGCAGTCCTCGCCGCCATCCTGGTGGGGCTCGTGGCCCGCCGCGTGCTCGGCGTGCCGATCGGCTACATCCGCTCGATCATCGTGGGTGCGCTGGTCGTGGTGTCCTCGATCCCGTTCGGCAACTGGATCATTCGAGAGACGGGCGTCGACCAGCTCGAGAACGGCGAGACCAACTACACAGTTGTCGTCGTCGTCGTCCTCCTTGCCGTCTCCTGGATCTTCGCCCTCGGCGTGCTGGTGCTGGTCGCTCTCGAGGCCACGATCCCGACGAGGGCATTTCCGAATCCCATCGAACTCGTGCGCTCGGCGATCCGTCGCCGCAGTCGCACGAAGCGGTACCTGCAGATCCTCACGATCGCTTCCCGAGATGGGGCAGGCTGGCTCCTGCACGGGCGCCGCGCCTCCGCCACGGAAGGACGCACGACCTCGCAGCAGCGAGCGGACGCACTCGTCACGACGATCAATCATGCGGGCGTCACGTTCGTGAAGCTGGGCCAGGTGCTCTCGACGCGACGCGACCTCGTGCCAGAACCCTACCTCTCGGCGCTCGCGCGCCTGCAGTCGAACGCGACGACGGTGCCCTGGCCCGAGATCGAGACGGTGCTGAAGAGCGAACTCGGCGTGCCGCTGGACACCATCTTCGGCGAGATCGACTCGACTCCCCTGGCAGCCGCATCCGTCGCTCAGGTGCACCGGGCGCGCCTCGTCGACGGCACACCGGTCGTCGTGAAAGTCCAGAGACCGGATGCTCGGGCGCAGGTCGAGGCCGACGTCGACATCATCGGACGTCTCGCAGACCGGGCTGAGACCCACACGGCGCTCGGCAAGGAGATGCGCCTCTCCGCCATGGCGGCTGGCTTCACGACGACGCTCGAGGAGGAGCTCGACTACCGTGTCGAGGCACGCAACGTGCACATGATCGAGAGCACGATGCGAGACATCCACGCGGGGTCTCCCGAGCTCCAGGAGATCGCGATCCCGTCCGTCTACTCCGCTGCGAGCACACGCAGGGTCCTGACGATGGATGTCATGGACGGGAGCCCGCTCAGTGCGGCCGCTGACCGCCTTGAAGCGCTCAGCCCTGAGGCAAGGCAGGCCCTCTCGCAGACGCTCATGGAGACCGTGATCGAGCAGATCCTGGTCTACGGCGTCTTCCACGCCGACCTCCACCCTGGCAACGTGTTCATCCGCGACGACGGGACGCTCGGGCTCATCGACTTCGGCGCGATCGGCGTGGTGCAGCGAAGCCAGCGCGAGCACCTCGCGGCGTTCCTGCTGTCGGCCGCGAGTGACGATGACGTGTCGGCCGCGGACGCGTTGCTCCTCATCGTCGATGCCCCGGAGGATCTCGACGTCGACGCATTTCGCCACGACATCGGGATCGCCCTGACCTCCGTCCAGCACTGGCCGCGCGGTGAGGGCTCGATCTTCACGATGATGCTCGACGTCATCCGGAAGCACCACCTCGCACTCCCCTCGACACTCGCGTCGGCGTTCCGCAGCTTCGCGACGCTCGAGGGATGCCTGCGCGTCATCGAGCCGGACTTCGACTTCGTGCAACGCGCACTGCCGTTCGTTCCGAAGCTCCTCAAGCAGCTGCTGGCGCTCAAGCGGGTCGTCGGCACAGCGCAGGCGAAGGCAGCCGTCGCGGCCGCCTACGCCGCGCGCATGCCGAACCGGATCGACACGATCGTCTCGAAGCTCGAGGACGGCGAGCTGAGCGTCCGAGTCAGTCCGTTCTCCGACCGGCAGGACCGCAGCTGGCTCGGTGGGCTCGTGAGCCGAGGAATCGACACCGCAGTGGCACTGACCGCGGTGATTCTCGCGATCGTGCTCGTCGTCGCGGGCGGCGGCCCCACACTCGCGCCTGGCTTGCAGCTGTTCAACCTGCTCGGTGCCGTGATCGGCTTGCTCGGGTTCTTCGGTATCCTCCGCGCCATGCTCCGCTCCATCGTCGGAGCGAGGGGCCAGTCTCTCACCGACTGACGTGTCGGATACCTGGGTCGAGACTCGCCGCATGACCTGGGGTTCCCCGCTGGAGTCTCGTCGGCGTGACGGATTGTCGGTGGTGCGGTCCAAGATGTGGGCATGTACTCGGACGACGATGAACCGTTG
>JBQDTF010000015.1:0-112867 GCA_052099095.1 Pseudoclavibacter sp. | reverse complement strand
CCGGCCCGTGCGACCCGCTCTCGCGTTTCGCTCCGTTGGCCTGACGAGTGATTACTTTACGCACGGCTGGGGCGGCACACAACTCGTGGCACATCCCGGGCGTGTCGAAGCAAGCCCCATCCCCCATCAAGCGCGGAAAATCAGGCCTGCCAGAGTCTTCTTGCCTCGGCGAAGCACTGCGACGCCGCCTGCCAGAGCAGCCGATTCGTTCACGACCGCCGCCTCGTCAGACACTCGTTCGTTGTTGAGCGAGACCCCGCCCTGCGCGATACCGCGACGGGCGTCGCCGAGACTCTTCGCGAGTCCCGTGTCGACAAGGGCCTGCGCGACGAGCGACCCATCCGAGATCTCCGCATTCGGGAGTTCGAGGATCGCGGAGCGGAGCGTGCCCCCGTCGAGCGCGGAGAGCTCTCCCTGCCCGAACAGCGCAGCAGACGCGGCGATGACGGCTTCGGTCGCCTCCTCGCCATGGACCAACGAGGTCACCTTCGAGGCGAGCGTCTTCTGCGCGACGCGTTTGAACGGCTCATCCGCGACGAGCTTCTCGAGCTCGGCGATCTCGTCGCGCGTCAGGAACGTGAAGATCTTGACGCGTGCGATGACGTCGGCGTCGTCGGTGTTGAGCCAGAACTGGTAGAACGCGTACGGGCTGGTGAGCGCGGCGTCGATCCAGATCGCGTTGCCCTCGCTCTTACCGAACTTCGTGCCATCCGAGTTCGTGATGAGGGGGGTACCGAGAGCGTGGACGCTCGCACCCTCGGTGCGTCGGATCAGGTCGACACCGGAGGTCAGGTTGCCCCACTGGTCGCTTCCACCCGTCTGCAGCACGCACCCGTAGTTGCGGTGCAGTTCAAGGAAATCGATGGCCTGCAGAATCTGGTAGCTGAACTCCGTGTACGAGATTCCCGCCTCAGAGTTGAGTCGCGCCGAGACGGCATCCTTCTTGAGCATCGAACCGACACGGAAGTGCTTGCCGATCTCACGCAGGAAGTCGATCGCTGAGAGCGGCGCCGTCCAGTCGAGGTTGTTCACCATGCGAGCGGCGTTGTCGCCCTCGAACGAGAGGTAGCCGTCGATCTGCCCCCGCAGGCCCTCGACCCATTCAGCGACGGTCTCCCTCGAGTTGAGAGTGCGCTCCGCAGTGGGACGGGGGTCCCCGATGAGGCCGGTTGAACCTCCCACGAGCCCGAGCGGCTTGTGGCCAGCGAGCTGCAGACGGCGGAGAAGGATCAGCTGCACGAGGTGACCGAGGTGCAGACTCGGGGCGGTCGGGTCGAACCCGCAGTAGTACGTGATCGGCCCCTCGTTCATCCGCTCCTTGAGCTCGGCCAGGTCGGTCGAGACGTGGATGAACCCGCGCCACTCAAGTTCGTCGATGACGTGCTCGAAGGTGGCGTCGTTGTGCTGGGTCGTCAGATCACGCGTAGTCACCGGCCAACCGTATCAAGCCGATGCCGCCTCAGCCCCTCCCCGCGCGGAGCGACTTGTGCGCGATGTAGCGGGAAACCGATGCCTCGCCGTCCAACCAGAAGCGCCAGTCGAAGGGCTGGGACCCGCCCGGAGCGCCGACCCCAACGCGGAGACCTCGCGCCGCAACACGCTCGGAACCAGACGGACGAGGGACAAGCGCAAACGGCTCAGCGTCGAAGCGCGCACCATCGTCCCCGATGGTCGAGCCAAGCGCCGTGACGAGATTCCCCGGCCCTCGTGCCAGTTCGTGGTCGCTGATGGGAGCGTTGGAACGACGACCGGCAGCGCGCCGAGCCCTCGCCAGCTCGACACCCTCGACCACCTCGCCGGCTCTGAGCAGCACCGCTGACGATGTACCCGGCTCCCCCGCCACGACATTGAGGCAGGTGTGGATCCCGTAGATGCGATACGCATACAGGTGCCCGACGGGGCCGAACATCGTCGCGTTCCTCTCCGTTCGACCACGGAACGCGTGCGAGCCCGGATCATCCTCACCCGCGTAGGCCTCAACCTCGGTCAGTCGAACGGAGACCGTCCCGCCCGGGGACGAACGCGAAAGGACCGCCCCCAGCAGCGCATCTGCTGCCGAGAGCGGTCCCTCGCGAAGGGCCGCATGGAGATCCGTACCCACGCGATGTCCTAGGACCGGAGCGAGGCCAGTCGCTCACGAAGCTCGACGATCTGCTCGCCGACGCGCACGGGAGCTGTACCCCCACGCCCGTCGCGGGTCGCCACCGAGCCGTCAACGGAAAGCACCTCGCGGACCTCAGGCGACAGGTGCTCGGATACCGCTGAGATCTCCGCATCGCTCAGTCCGTCGAGATCGACGCCCTTGGACTCCGCGGCCTGGACCATCGAACCGGACACCTCGTGGGCGACCCGGAACGGGACCTGTCGCTTCACGAGCCACTCGGCCACGTCCGTCGCGAGCGAGAAGCCCTGCGGCGCGAGTTCGCGCATCCGCTCACCGTGGAACGTGAGCGTCGCGACCATTCCCGTGAACGCCGGCAGCACCAGCTCGAGCGTCTCGACGGAATCGAAGATCGGCTCCTTGTCCTCCTGCAGGTCGCGGTTGTAGGCGAGCGGGAGAGCCTTGAGCGTCGCAAGCAAGCCGGACAGGTTGCCGATGAGGCGGCCCGCCTTGCCGCGAGCAAGTTCCGCGATGTCCGGGTTCTTCTTCTGCGGCATGATGCTCGACCCCGTCGAATACGCATCGTGCAGCGTGACGAATCCGAACTCCTTCGTATTCCAGAGGATGATCTCCTCCGAGAGCCGCGAGAGGTCGATGCCGATCTGCGCCGCGATGAACGCGAACTCGGCGACCAGGTCGCGGCTTGCCGTGGCATCGATCGAGTTCGGCGAAGAAGACGCGAAGCCCAGCTCGCGCGCGACGCGAACCGCGTCGAGGCCGAGCGTGGACCCCGCGAGCGCACCGGCGCCATACGGCGACTCGTCGAGACGGCGATCGAAGTCACGCAGCCGATCGAGGTCACGTACGAGCGGCCAGGCGTGGGCGAGCAGGTGGTGCGAGAGCAGCACGGGCTGCGCGTGCTGCAAGTGCGTGCGGCCGGGCATGATGACCTGGATGTTCTGCTCGGCCTGCTGCGCGAGCACCTCCACAAGCGTCTCGACCTGCTGCGCGATCGTCGCACTGTGGTCGCGCAGATACATCCGCACGAACGTGGCGATCTGATCGTTGCGGCTGCGACCGGCGCGAAGCTTGCCACCGAGTTCAGGGCCGGCGATCTCGATCAGCCCGCGCTCGAGCGCGCCGTGCACGTCCTCGTCATCTTCTGCAGCCACGAACTCTGCGGCCACCACGCGCCGCTCGAGTTCGGTGAGCGCCTCCAGCATGCCCGTGAGCTCGGCTTCGTCGAGGTAGCCAGCGGCCGCGAGCGCACCAGCGTGCGCCCGCGACCCCGCTACGTCGTACTTGGCGAGCTGCCAGTCGAAGTGCGTCGACTTCGACAGGCGCGCGAGTTCCGGGGACGGCCCGTCGCTGAAGCGACCGCCCCAGAGCGCGCCCGGCGTGGTCACTCCCCCGGACTTCGACTCGCCCTCGGATGCGACCATGCTCAGAGTTCCGGCTTGTCGCGACGCGCGGAGATCTTCGACGGCAGGCTCCAGAGCTCGATGAACCCCTTCGCGTGCGACTGGTCGAACGTGTCACCCGTGTCGTAGGTGGCGAGGCTGTAGTCGTAGAGCGACTCCTCCGAGCGGCGCCCAGTGACAACCGCGCGACCACCGTGCAGAGTCATGCGCACTTCGCCGGAGACGTGCTCCTGCGTGTGGTTGATAAACGCGTCGAGCGAGCGCTTGAGACCGGAGAACCAGAGCCCGTCGTAGACGAGGTTCGACCATTCGGCCTCGATGCCGCGCTTGAAGCGTGCAACATCGCGCTCGATCGTGAGGTCTTCGAGGTGCTCGTGCGCCTCGATGAGCGCCAGACCGGCCGGGGACTCGTAGATCTCGCGGCTCTTGATGCCCACGAGGCGGTCCTCGACGACATCGATACGGCCGACGCCCTGGTCGCCCGCGAGCTTGTTCATGAGCTCGACGACCTGGATCGGCGACAGCGCCTCGCCGTTGATCTTGACCGGGACGCCCTGCTCGAACGTGACCGTGACCTCGGTGGGCTCGCGGGTCAGGTCCGGGTCCTGCGTGTAGGTGTAGAGGTCTTCGATGGGCGGGTTCCACGGGTCCTCGAGGAACCCGGTCTCGACAGCACGACCCCAGACGTTCTGGTCGATCGAGTACGGGCTCTTCTTCGACTGCTCGATGGGCAGGTTGTGCTCCTGCGCGTAGACGATCGCCTTGTCGCGCGTCAGCGCGAGGTCACGCACCGGGGCGATGGAGGTGAGCTCCGGCGCCACAGCGGCGACAGCGGCCTCGAAGCGAACCTGGTCGTTGCCCTTGCCCGTGCAGCCGTGCGCGATCGAGTCTGCGCCGAGCTCGCGAGCGGTCTTCGCGAGGTGCTTCGCGATGAGCGGGCGTGAGAGTGCTGAGACCAGCGGGTACCGCTTCTGGTAGAGAGCGTTCGCCTTGAGCGCCGGCACGATGTAGTCGCTGGCGAACTCCTCGCGGGCGTCAATGACCACCGACTCGACAGCGCCGCAGTCGAGCGCTCGCTGTCGCACCTTCTCCATGTCCTCACCGGCCTGGCCGACGTCGATCGCGAGTGCGACCACGTCCTTGCCGGTGGCGTCCTTCAGCCAACCGATGCCGACGGAGGTGTCGAGACCTCCGGAGTATGCGAGAACGACGCGTTCCGTCATCAATGCTCCTAGCGTTTGAGTCTTGTGTTCAGTCTATGTGCGGTGGATGGGCTGGTCAGGCCGCGGCCTTGGCGAGAAGCCAGACGAGCAGGGCCTTCTGAGCGTGGAGACGGTTCTCCGCCTCGTCCCAGATGACCGACTGCGGCCCGTCGATGACGGCCGCATCGACCTCGTAGCCTCGGTCAGCCGGGAGGCAGTGCAGGAAGATGGCCCCCTCCGCTGCCTTCGCCATCGTCGCCTCCGTGACCCGGTATGCACTGAGCGCATCGATGCGGCTCTGCTTCTCGTCCTCGCGCCCCATCGAGACCCAGGTGTCGGTGACGACGACGTCGGCCCCGTCAACGAGCGCGTCGATGTCGTCGCCGACGAGCACGGAGCCACCGGTCTCGGCGGCGATGCGCTCAGCATCGGCGACGACGTCAGCGCGCGGCTGGTAGCCGACGGGCGCGGCGACGCGCACGTGCATCCCCGCCGTCGCGCACGCCAGCAGGTACGAGTGCCCCATGTTGCTCTCGCCGTCGCCGAGGAAGACGAGCGTGCGCCCCGCCGGGTCGCCGAGGTGCTCGGTGACGGTCAGCAGGTCCGCGAGCAGCTGGCAGGGGTGGAAGTCGTCGCTCAGCGCATTCACGACCGGCACGAGCGCACCGCCCGCCATCTCCTCGAGGCCGCTCTGCGCGTACGTGCGCCAGACGATCGCGGCGACCTGGCGCTCGAGAACTCGAGCCGTGTCAGACGCGGTCTCCTTGCCGCCGAGCTGGCTGGAAGCCGTCGAGATGATGAGCGGCGATCCGCCAAGCTCGGAGATCCCGACGTGGAACGACACTCGCGTGCGCGTCGAGGTCTTGTCGAAGATCACTGCCACGCTGCGGGGCCCCTCGAGCGGACGTGCAGAGAATCGATCGCGCTTGAGCACTGCGGCGAGCTCGAGCACCTCGCGCTGCTCTGCTGGAGTCAGATCGTCGTCGCGGAGGAAGTGGCGAATCACGGTGTGGCCTTTCGGTGGGTGATGGAGCGAAGTCGGAGCAGGTGGCGCACGTGCGCTAGGCGGAGACCTTGGTGCCGAAGCCCTCGGTCGTGAAGATCTCCAGCAGCATCGAGTGCGGCACTCGGCCATCGATGATGGCGGCCTGATCGACGCCGCCTTCGACGGCCTCGATGCACGCCTGCACCTTGGGGATCATGCCGGCCGAGAGCGTCGGGAGGAGGTTTCGGAGCTCTTCGAGGTCGATCTCCGAGATGAGGGAGTCGATGTCAGGCCAATCGCGGTAGAGACCCGCGACGTCGGTCAGCATGATGAGCTTCGCCGCGCCGAGCGCCTGAGCGAGCGCCGACGCTGCTCGGTCGGCGTTGATGTTGAGCGCCTTGCGCGGCGAGTCGATGTCGCTCGCGATCGACGAGACGACGGGGATGCGCCCCGCCGCGATGTCAGCCTTGACCACGGTGGGGTCGACCGTCTCGATCTCGCCCACGAGGCCGAGGTCGACGGTCTCTCCGTCGATCACGAGCTTCTTGCGCCTCGCCTGGAAGAGGCCGGCATCCTCACCGCTCGTGGCGACAGCGATGGGCGCACGTTCGTTGATCGCCGCCACCAGCTCACGCGCCACCTGGCCTCCGAGCACCATTCGGACCACATCCATGGCTTCCTCGCTGGTGACGCGGTAGCCGTCCTTGAACTCACTCTCTATGCGGAGCTTGCCGAGCATCCGGGAGATGTGCGGGCCGCCGCCGTGCACGATGACCGGCTTGATGCCCGCGTAGCGGAGGAACGCGATGTCCGAGGCGAAGGCCTCGAAGAGCTCCGCGTCCACCATGGCGTTCCCACCGAACTTGATGACGAGCACGCGACCGGCGAACTCCTGCATCCATGGCAGGGCCTCGATGAGCGTCTCGACCTTGGAGGTCGCCTTCTCGTACAGGTCGGGAGTGGTCATGCTGCCCCTTTCGGGCCGGTCAGAAACCGTCGGGCTCATCGGGCATCCGCTCGGCGGGTGCCCCTCCTCGTCATGAGTCGCGCTGCTCGTCAGGACGAGTAGGCGCTGTTCTCGTGCACGTAGTCGTGCGTCAGGTCGTTGGTGAGGATGGTCGCCTCGCTGACGCCTGCATGCAGGTCGATCAGGACGGTCGTGTCACGCGGGGTCAGGTCGACCAGCTCGGCGGGCTCATGAGGGGTGCCTGCCCGGCAGACCATGACGCCGTTGATCGTGACGTCGAGCGCCTGCGGGTCGAACTCCGCGTCGGTCGTGCCGACCGCTGCGAGCACACGGCCCCAGTTCGGGTCGTTGCCGAAGATGGCAGCCTTGAAGAGGTTCGAGCGGGCGACGGCTCGCGAGGCATCGAGCGCGTCCTGCTCGGTTGCCGCTCCGATGGTCGTGATCGTCACGTCGTGGCTCGCACCCTCGGCGTCCTGTTGCAGCTGGCGCGCGAGATCGGCGCACACCTCGGTGAGCACCGTCGTGAAGGCGCTCTCGTCTGGCGTGACTCCGCTCGCGCCGGAGGCCATGAGAGTGACCTGATCGTTGGTCGACATGCATCCGTCTGAATCGACGCGGTCGAATGTCACTCGCGTCGCGGCGCGCAGGGCACGATCGAGCGCGGCAGATTCGAGGTCGGCGTCGGTCGTGATGACCACGAGCATCGTGGCGAGACCGGGCGCGAGCATCCCGGCGCCCTTCGCCATGGCACCGACGACGTACCCGTCACCCTCTCGCACGGATCGCTTCGGCTTCGAGTCGGTCGTCATGATGGCGAGCGAGGCTTCTTCGCCTGCCGCCGTCGAGTCGGCCAGGTTGTCAGCGGTGAGTTCGACCCCGCGCAGCACGCCGTCGCGGAAGCTCTGGTCGCCCACGCCGATGAGTCCCGTCGAGCAGACCAGCACGTCGCCCGCGCCGATGCCGAGCTTGGCGGCGACGGCCTCTGCCGTCTGATGCGTGGTCTGGAACCCGAAGGACCCCGTGTAGCAGTTCGCGCCACCCGAGTTCAGCACGATGGCCGAGATGGAACCGCCCTTGATCGCCTCCTGCGACCAGAGGATGGGGTTCGCCTTGCATCGATTGCTCGTGAAGACCGCGGCGCAGGCTGCGCTCGGTCCGTCGTTGACGACAAGGGCGACGTCTCGGCGCCCCTCCGATTTGATGCCGGCCGCGGCACCTGCCGCGCGGAAGCCTGCTGCTGCGGTCACGCTCACGGTGCCACTCCGTCCAGGGGAAGGCCGAGGGACTCGTCGAGCCCCAAGGCGATGTTCGCTGACTGCACCGCGGCGCCCGCAGTGCCCTTGCCGAGGTTGTCGATCGCAGCGACGGCGACGAGCCTGCCCGCGCGCTCGTCGATGCCGATGCCGATGGAGGCGCGGTTCGAGCCGGTCACATCTCCCGTGCGCGGCCACTCGCCGTCAGGGAGGAGCTGCACGAAGCGCTCGCCTCCGTAGGACTCCTCGTAGGCGGCGCGAAGAGCAGCCGCGTCGACACCATCCGCGAGACGCGCCGTCGTCGTCGCCAGAATGCCACGGGCCATGGGGACCAGCACCGGGGTGAAGGCGAGAGTGACCTCTGCGCCTGCTGCGCGCCGCAGGTTCTGCCTGACCTCTGGGTTGTGCCTGTGGCCACCCGTCACGGCGTACGGGTTCGCCGAGCCGATGAGCTCAGACCCGAGAAGCGACACTGCGGCCTTCTTGCCTGCCCCAGAGGGGCCGACAGCAAGGACGGCAGTCAGATCGCTCGGGCGCACCAGGCCACGGTGGAGCGCCGGCGCAAGGGCAAGCGTGATCGCGGTGACATTGCAGCCGGGTACTGCGACTCGAGACACGCCCCCGAGGTTCGCGCGCTGCTTGCCTGCGGCATCCGAGAGCTCGAGCTCCGGCAGCCCGTAAGCCCACGTGCCGAAGAAGTCGCCGCCGTAGTACTCAGCCCAGTCTTCTTCGCGCTCGAGTCGGTGATCGGCTCCGCAGTCGATGACCAGCGTGTCTTCGCCGAGTTCCGCCGAGATGGCCCCGGACGCCCCGTGGGGCAGAGCCAGGAAGACGACGTCGTGGCCCCTGAGGACTTCTGCGGTTGTCGGCTCGAGCACGAGGTCGGCGTAGCTCGCGAGGTGCGGGTGCACGCGGAGGAGCCGTTCGCCCGCATTCGCGTGCGCGGTGACGGTGCGGACCTCGAGTTCGGGATGCGTGGCGAGAATGCGCAGGAGTTCGCCACCTGCGTACCCGCTCGCCCCAGCTACTGCAACGGAGAAAGCCATGCCGTTCATCCTAGGCCGTGCCACCCCCACCCGAGTTCGACTGCCATGCGGATGCTGCCCCCAGACGCGCTCCTGAGGGAATGCGGGGGGCACAGCGCTCGTTGCACTCGTAGGCTTGACAGGCTGAGGCGACGACGTTCACGCGTCGGCGGAACGAAGCCAACGAGAGGACGACGTGACACTGAACACCGAAGACGCAGCTTCCCCCACGGACGACACCCGACCTGGAGTGCAGCCCCGCGCTCTCAGCGACGCGCGCGTGCTCGAGCTGCGGAAGGACTTCCCGATCCTCGATCAGGAGGTCAACGGCGAACCCCTCGTCTACCTCGATTCGGGCGCCACATCGCAGCGACCCACCCAGGTCCTCGAGGCCGAGCGCCGTTTTCTGGAGACGGAGAACGCCGCCGTGCATCGCGGGGCGCACACGCTCGCCGCTCTCTCGACCGTGGCCTTCGAGGACGCTCGCGAGACCGTCGCCCGCTTCGTCGGCGCGGCACCAGAGCAGATCTCGTGGACCCTGAACGCAACGGACGCCATCAACCTCGTGACGGGTGGCCTCCGCATCGCGAGTGCCGGCCGAGGGGGGCCACGCGCATCCCGCCTCGCGATCGGCGAAGGAGACGAGATCCTCATCACGGAGGCAGAGCACCACGCGAACCTGGTTCCGTGGCAGCAGCTCGCCCTCGACACCGGGGCAACGCTCGTCTACGTGCCCGTGAACGACCGAGGAACCTGGAGCGTCGAGGATGCAGGAGCCCTCATCTCGCCTCGCACGAAGGTCTTCGCCTTCGCCCACGTCTCCAACGTGACCGGACTCATCGCAGATGCGAAGCGTCTCACCGATCTCGCGCACGAGGCCGGCGCGATCGTCGTGCTCGACGCGTGCCAGTCGGTGCCGCACCTGCCCGTGAACTTCCCCGCCATCGGCGTCGACTTCGCCGCGTTCTCCGGCCACAAGATGCTCGGCCCCAACGGCGTCGGCGTCCTGTACGGGCGCGCCGAGATGCTGGAGGCGCTCCCACCCGCACGCACCGGCGGGTCGATGATCACGACCGTCACGATGGAAGCCAGTGACTTCATGGCTCCCCCGACGCGCTTCGAGGCCGGTACGCAGCCCGTCTCCCAGGTCGTCGCCCTGGCCGAGGCGGTTCGGTACCTCGAAGCGGTGGGCATGGATGCCGTCGCAGACCACGAAGCCGAGATGGGGCAGCTCCTCCTCTCCGGGCTGTCGGGGGTACCCGGTGTGCGCATCATCGGCGAACCAGCTGGCGTCCCCCGCGCTGGACTCGTGAGCTTCGAGGTCGAGGGGGTCCACTCCCACGACGTGACCCAGTTCCTGGACTCGAAGGGCATCGCGGTTCGAGGCGGCCATCACTGCGCGCAGCCGCTGCACCGCAGGCTGGGGCTCACAGCGTCGACGCGAGCGAGCAGCTACCTGTACACGACTCGCGAGGATGTCGACCGACTCGTGTTCGCAGTCGGCCAGATCCGTGCCTGGTTCGGAGTGGACGCGTGAGCGCGCTCGACGGCCTCTACCAGCAGCTCATCCTCGAGCACTCGAAGAAGCGCACAGGCGACGGTCCGCTCGCTGATGCGGATGCCGAGCACTTCGAGCGCAATCCCAGTTGCGGTGACGAGATCACCGTTCGAGTGAAGCTTGACGACGCAGGTACTGGGCTCTCTGCGCTCGCGTGGCAGGGCGACGGCTGCAGCATCTCCATGGCATCGGCCTCCGTGCTCAGCGAACTCGCGGTCGGCAAGACGACCGCCGAGATCGAGGAACTCGTCGCAGCGTTCCGCCTTATGCTGCGGACGCGAGACGGGTCGGAGCCCGATGAGGACCTGCTTGAAGACGCCGTGGCCTTCCAGGGCGTCTCGAAGTTCGTCATGCGCGTGAAGTGCGCCATGCTCTCCTGGGTCGCCCTCGAGGCGAGCCTCAAGGAAGCCGTGGTCTCGCGCGAGGGCTGAGGTCCTCGCGCCGACGCAGACCCGAGCGGCGACTCGGACTCAGCACAGTCCCGCTACGCAGATTCGCCCGGCCCCACGAGGGGCCGGGCGAATGCTATTTGTTGCTCGTGCGTCAGGCTCGCATGGTCGCGCCGAAACGCTCCGCGGCGAGGGCTGCGCCCGCCTCCTTCGCCTCGCTCGCCTCCGCCGCCGTCAGCGTGCGGTCGGTCGCGCGGAAGCGGAGAGCGAACGTGAGGCTCTTCTGCCCGACTTCGAGGCCCGCTCCGCGGTAGTCGTCGACGATCGTCAGCTGCTCGAGCAGGGGACCAGCGCCCTCGCTCACGGCGTTCGACACCTCAGCAGCCGGAACAGCCGCGTCCACGACGAGGCTCAGATCCTGCGTCGCGGCGGGGAACGTCGAGATCGGCTCGGGAAGGACCTCTCGGCGCGCGAGCTCGATGACCGCGTCCAGGTTGACTTCGAAGGCCGCGACGACACGCGGGAGGTCGGCCCCTTCGGCGATGTCAGGGTGGACCTCGCCGGCGTAGCCGACAACAACCTCATCGAGGCCCTGGCTGACGAACAGCTCGGCGCAACGTCCGGGATGGAACGCGCGGTGGCTGCCCTGTCGCACCAGGATGTCAGCGCCAGTCGCGAGGCCGAGCTGCGAGACGAGCTCGAGCGCATCCTCCCAGGACGCCGCGACCGGTGCGTGACCCGGACGCTTCGGCTCACGCTGACCGAGCACGACACCCGCCGCATGGCGAGGCTGCGGTGGCAGACCGGCCTCCAGCTCCGCGAGGCGCTCCGGGGTGGGGCGCTGAGCCACGGCGGGGACCTCGTCCACACCGTAGACGACGCCGGACTCCGGCTTGAAGACGGTGCCCGTCTCGAAGATCGCGAGATCCGTGAGGCCACGAGACACGTTGCGGTGCGCGATCGTGAGGAGTCCGGGCAGGAGGCTCGTGCGGAGCCAGGCCGCGCGCGGGTCGAGCGGGTTGGCGAGCTTGACGGCCGCGACTTCCCCCTCGTCGGGCCGACCGAAGGTGACCGTGTCCGCCTCGGCCACGAACGGGTAGCTCTGGACCTCGACGGCGCCTGACCCGGCGAGCACATCGGCCGCGGCACGACGCAGACGCTGCTCGCGGGTGAGGCCGCGTCCAGGAGGGGCAACAGGGAGGCGGGACGGGATGCGCTCGAAGTCGCACAGGCGACCGATCTCCTCGACGAGGGTGACGGGCTCCGTGAGGTCGCCACGCCAGCTCGGCACGGTCACACCCAGCAGTCCTTCCGCCTCTTCCCAGACCTCGCAGCCGACCGCACGCAGAGCACCGATCGTCTCGTCGAGCGTGTAGTCGACGCCCATGATGCGGGAAGCCGCGTCTACGGGCAGGGTCAGCGATTCCGGGGCCGGGATCTGCTCGTGGACGCTGCCAGCACGCACGATGCGGCCACCTGCGTGTTCGACGAGCAGCTCAGCGACGCGGGCCGCAGCCGGCTGAGCGACGCGTGGGTCGACGCGTCGCTCGAAACGGCGCGAGGCCTCGCTCGGCAGCTTGTGCCTGCGCGCCGTGCGGGCGATCGAGATCGGCGAGAAGGAGGCCGCCTCGATGAAGACGTTGCTCGTCTCGGTGCTGAGCTCGGTCTCCTCGCCACCCATGACACCGGCGAGCCCGATCGGGCCGCGGTCGTCGGTGATGAGGATGTCCTCGGCGCTGAGCGTGCGCTCCTTGCCGTCGAGGGTCGTGAGCTTCTCGCCGTGACTGGCGCGCCTCACGTGGATGCCGCCGCGCAGCGTGTCGAGGTCGTAGCCGTGGATGGGCTGTCCCAGCTCGAGCATGACGTAGTTGGTGATGTCGATGGCGATGCCGAGCGGACGAATGCCTGCGAGGCGGAGTCGCTGAGCCATCCAGATCGGAGTCGGGCGGGTCGCGTCGATGCCCTCGACCACGAGCCCAACGAAGACGGGAGCCATGGGCTGGTCGCGCACGGACGCGTCGTCGTCGATCGAGACCGCCACGCGCACGTCCTGGGCGTCCGGCGCGATGGCCTCGGCCAGGATCGCCTCGAGCTGCGGCCGGAGCGCGGGGTCGCTGAACGCGACGCCGGTCGCGTTCGAGTACTCGCGGACGAGCCCTCGGATCGACATGGCGTAGCCGCGGTCGGGCGTGACGTTGACCTCGACCGCCTGCTCGGTGAGACCGAGCAGCTCGATGGCGTCGGTTCCCGGAGCTGCGCTGACGCCGAGGCGCGAGAGCACGATGATGCCCTCGTGGTCGTCGCCCATGCCGAGCTCACGCTGGGACGCGATCATCCCGTCCGAGACGTGCCCGTAGGTCTTGCGGGCTGCGATGGCGAAGTCGCCGGGAAGCACTGCGCCAGGGAGCGTGACGACAACCGAGTCGCCGACGCCGAAGTTGTGCGCTCCGCAGACGATGCCGCGCACATCCGCACCGCCGTCGGCGGCGAGCTGGCCCTCGGGCGCGACACGCACCTGGCACCAGTTGATGGTCTTGCCGTTCGACTGCGGTTCCGGCTCAGCCGAGAGCACCTCGCCGACGACGATCGGTCCCTGCAGCTGAGTGCCGTGCACGGCCTCGTCTTCGAGCCCGACGCGGACGAAGGCGTCGAGCACCGATGCCGGGGAAACCGAAGCTGGGATCTCCGCGTATTCGCGGAGCCAGGAGAGTGGGGCACGCATGACTAGATCACCATTCCGAACTGGGTGCTGAAGCGGACGTCGCCCTCGACCATGTCTCGCATGTCCGTGAGCGCGTTGCGGAACATGAGGGTGCGCTCGACACCCATGCCGAACGCGAAGCCCTGGTACTCCTCCGGGTCGACCCCTGCCGCGAGCAGCACGTTCGGGTGCACCATGCCGCATCCGCCCCACTCGATCCAGCGCGGGCCGCCCTTGGCGCCCGGGTGCCAGATGTCCATCTCGGCGCTGGGTTCCGTGAAGGGGAAGTAGTTGTTGCGCAGCCGAATACGGGCTTCGTCGCCGAACATCGACGTCGCGAAGTGCTCGAGCGTGCCGCGCAGGTGCGCCATCGTGAGCCCCTTGTCGATCGCGATGCCCTCGAACTGCGTGAAGACAGGGGTGTGCGTCGCATCGAGCTCATCGGTGCGGTACGTGCGACCCGGCGCAAGCACGTAGAGCGGCACGCCGCGTTCGATGAGGGATCGCATCTGAACGGGCGAGGTGTGGGTGCGCATCACGAGGTGGCGGTCCGCGGGTTCGACGAAGAACGTGTCCTGCATGGCGCGCGCCGGATGGTCTGCATCGAAGTTGAGCGAATCGAAGTTGAACCACTCGCTCTCGAGCTCTGGTCCCTCCGCGATCTCCCAGCCCATGCCGACGAAGATGTCGCTCACGCGGTCCTGCAGGACCGTGAGCGGATGCCGAGCCCCCGTCGCGCGTGCGGGGCGCGCGAGCGTGACATCGACGGTCTCGGATGCGAGGCGGGCGGCTGCCTCGGCTCGGGCCAGCTCGCCCTCGCGCGCAGCGAACGCCTCGTTGACGCGGGTGCGGGCCTGCCCGATGAGCTGGCCCGCTTCCTTCTTGAGCTCCTTGGGCACGGCTCGCATGGCGGCGTTCAGCGACGCGATCGCTGAACCCTCCGCCAGGTGCTCCGCGCGTACTCGCTTGAGCGCTGTCAGGTCGGGCGCTGCGGCGATCGCGGCGAGCGCCGCGTCGACCGCAGAGCCGACGGCTTCCTGCGTGATGGGGTTCGATGAGGCGTCAGACACAAGGGTCGAGTTTAGCGAACCGTGTGGACAACGGCTCCAGATCTCAAAATCATGGTTTCTCACGCCGTGAGACGGCCAAGTCGTGCGTCTTCGTGAGAATCCGGATTCATCCCGAGCCGCGGCAGAAACCCGCAGGAATCCGGCGATCTTCCAGAGTTCGGGTGTACCCATGAGCACCGAAATCGCGCCCGACGTGCACCGATCAGGTAACCATCTCGTTTCGAAAGCGAGAAATGGGCGACGGCGGAGTCTGACGCTGTGGTGGAATCGCACCATGCAAAATCAGAGCGAGCCCCTCGTCGTCGTTGACCACGTCGAGAAGCACTACGGTGAATTCCACGCCCTGAAGGACATCAATCTCAGCGTCGAGCGCGGCCAGGTCGTTGTCGTCATCGGACCATCCGGTTCCGGCAAGTCGACCCTGTGCCGCACGATCAATCGACTCGAGACGATCACCTCGGGAGAAATCCGCATCGATGGGAAGGTGCTACCCAAGGAAGGGAAGGCACTCGCCGCGCTGCGGGCTGACGTCGGAATGGTCTTCCAGTCCTTCAACCTCTTCGCCCACAAGACCATCCTCGAGAACGTGGCACTTGGCCCCATCAAGGTCCGGAAGCTCTCGAGGGCAGACGCGGAGAAGGAAGCAAAGGCGCTTCTCGACCGTGTCGGCATCGGCCACCAGGCGGCGAAGTTCCCGGCCCAGCTCTCGGGCGGCCAGCAGCAGCGCGTCGCCATCGCGCGTGCGCTCGCCATGAAGCCGAAGGTGATGCTCTTCGACGAGCCCACCAGCGCGCTCGACCCCGAGATGATCAACGAGGTCCTCGACGTCATGGTCGACCTCGCGAAAGAGGGCATGACGATGATCGTCGTGACCCACGAGATGGGCTTCGCTCGCAAGGCGGCCGACCGTGTCGTCTTCATGGCCGACGGCCAGGTGCTCGAGGACCAGTCCCCCGAGGACTTCTTCACGCACCCGAAGACCGACCGTGCCAAGGACTTCCTCTCCAAGCTCATCACCCACTGACGGTCGGCGCGGATCCGCGCCTCACCCGTCCTGCACGACTCAACAGACTTCCAACAGAAGGAGAAGGAAATGCGAAAGACCAAGCTCAGCGCCATTCTCGGCGCAGGCATCCTGGCCTCACTCGTACTGACGGGCTGCGCCGAGGGGGCGCCGCCGGCAGCAGGTGGCGACGAAGGCACCACGACCGGTGAAGCACCCGTGTTCGAGGTCGCAACCGACGTCACGATCGAGGGCTCGCCCACGTTCGACGCCATCAAGGCACGCGGTGACAAGGTCATCGTCGGCGTCAAGGAAGACCAGCCGAACCTCGGCTACCTCGACGCCGTCACCGGCGAGCGCACCGGCTTCGACGTCGACGTCGCACGCTGGATCGCCGCATCGCTCGGAGTCACCGAGGAGAACATCGAGTTCAAGCCGATCGCATCCGCCAACCGCGAGCAGGCGATCTCCAACGGCGACATCGACTACTACGTCGGCACCTACTCGATCACAGACAAGCGCAAGGACCAGATCGACTTCGCCGGTCCGTACTTCGAGACCGGCCAGGGCCTGCTCGTCGGAGCTGACTCGGAGATCACCGGTGTCGACGACCTCGTCGCCGGCGTCACCGTCTGCTCGGCGACCGGCTCCACCCCGATCCAGAACATCAAGGACAACTACCCGGAGGTCACGACCACCGAGTTCGACACGTACTCGCAGTGCGTTGACCAGCTCATCAACGGGCAGGTAGACGCGGTCACGACGGACGAGGCGATCCTCATCGGATACGCCGCACAGGACCCGGACAACCTCAAGGTCGTCGGCGAGCCCTTCAGCACCGAGCTCTACGGCATCGGCCTCGCCAAGGGCGACGACGCGCTCCGCGACCACATCAACACCACCCTCGAAGAGGGCGGCGACGTGTGGCAGGCGATCTTCGACTACAACCTCGGCAAGTCGGGCACCACGGTCTCGCAGCCTGCGGTCGACCGCTACTAATCCCACAGGCGAGCGGCGGCGAGACATCTCGCCGCCGCTCGTTCGCACCTAGGGCGCCTCGCGCCCTGTCTCAGAAAGGAAGGCGAGCGTGTTCGATATCTTCACGAACCACCTCGACCTATGGAGTGAGGCCCTCATCGGGACGCTCATCCTCTTCTTCGGGGGCGCGCTCCTCGCGCTCGTCCTCGGCTTCATCGTGGGTGCCATGCGAGTCTCGCCGGTCCCGATCGCACGTGCGGTCGGCGCGGCCTACGTCAACATCGTGCGGAATACTCCGCTCACCCTCGTATTCTTCATCTTCGTCTTCGCGGTACCCGTCCTCATCCCGATGGGCCGCACCGACTACCTCCTGCTCGGAGTCCTCGCACTCGGCGTCTACACCGCCACCTATGTCGCTGAAGTGCTCCGGAGCGGCATCAACACCGTCCCCGTCGGACAGGCAGAGGCTGCTCGAGCCATCGGCCTTCCGTTCGGACAGGTCATGACCCTCATCGTGCTCCCGCAGGCAGCACGCGCAGTCGTTCCGCCCATGATGAGCGTGCTCATCGCTCTGCTGAAGAACACCACCGTCGCTGCTGGTTTCTCCGCAGTCAACCTGGGCATCATCCGCGCCAACATGAGCGAGCGAGGTGAGAACGCGATGGAGGTACTCATCTGGGTCGCCATCGTCTTCATCGTCCTCGTGCTCTTGCTCTCGTGGGTGCAGAACGCGCTCGAACGCCACTGGAAGGTTGCCCGATGAGCCAGACCTCAGTTCTCTACGACGTCCCAGGCCCCCGCGCGCTAGCTCGCAACAAGCTGCTCGGGATCGTGACGGTCATCGTCATCGTCGCCATCGTCGCCTTCCTCATCTACCGCCTCAGCGCAACGGGAAACCTGAGCGCCAGCAAGTGGCAGATCTTCGGCTACGCGGCCATCTGGACGCAAATCGCTCAGGCCCTCTGGGCTACGCTCAGCGCGTTCCTCGTCGCCGCCGTCGGAGCGCTCGCGCTCGGGTTCGTCCTCGCGATCGGCCGCCTCTCCGACCACGCGTGGGTACGTATCCCGTTCACGGTCGTGGTCGAGGGCTTGCGCGCGATCCCCGTCCTGATCCTCATGATGCTCATGTACTACGGCTTGCCCGCCATCGGCATCAAGATGGAGCCCTTCTGGGCCGTGGTCATCGCGCTGATCGCCTACAACGGTTCGGTCCTCTCCGAGGTCATCCGAAGCGGTGTGCAGTCGCTGCCGAACGGACAGCAGGAGGCCGGATACGCGATCGGACTCCGCAAGAGCGGCGTCATGCAGCTCATCCTGCTGCCCCAGGCGATCAGAGCCATGCTGCCGGTCATCATCGCGCAGCTGGTCGTGACGCTGAAGGACACGGCGCTCGGCTCGATCATCACGTACAACGAGCTCCTCTACATGGCGAAGCTCATCGGCGGCCAGGCAGACTACGGCCGCCCGTACATTCCCGTGACGATCGTGATCGGCGCGATCTACATCGCAACGTGCGTGCTGCTCTCGTGGCTCGCGACCGTCGTGCAGAAGCGCATCTCGCAGAACCCGAAGGTCATCGCCGGGGCGGCGCCGGAACCCGTCACCAACGCGGGCAACGTGACCGACACGGAGCTCATCCTGGTCCAGCAGTCCGACGTGCTGGAACTCGAGGAGGACGAGCGCCAGAAAGCCAAGCATGATCGCGCGGAAGCGCAACGCCAGAGCGATCTCCGCGAGAAGGACGACGGAGACCGCGTCTAACCGCAGAGAAGGCTCCCCGCGAGGAGGAACTGACACCCTCAGTTTCGCCTCGTGGGGAGCTTTTTCGTTGCGCCAAGAGTCGTCCGCTTCCCCCGACGCGCCGTTCGATCCGCGGACGCGACTAGCCTGTACCGGATGCGCGCTGAGCCCGGACTTCGACAATTGCTGCGACTCTGGGAGTTCGTGAGGCCAGTGAAATGGAGCCTCTTCGCCGGGTTCGCGTCGGCACTCACCGCCGCTGGCCTGAGCCTCGTCGGCCCGCAGATCATCCGCCTCATCGTCGACGGCCCAGTCTCTTCTGGCGAGCAGGCGGCCGTCGTCTGGGGCTCGCTCGCACTTCTCGCGGTCGGCTGCTTCGAGGCACTGCTCTGGTACCTGCGCCGCATCCTCGTGCTGACGCCGATGGTCGGCGTCGAGCGGCGTGTGCGCGACCGCCTCTTCGCCCGACTGCAGGACCTGCCGGCGGCGTTCCATGACGAATGGGAGGCAGGACAGCTCCTCTCACGTTCCTCGGTCGACTTGAACCGCGTGCGACGCTGGCTCGCCTTCGGGCTCATCATGCTGACCGTGAACCTGCTCACGGTTCTCGCTGGCATCGGCGTCCTCCTGTGGCTCGACCCACTGCTCGGCACCATCTACGCGGTGTTCAGCATTCCAACCGCACTCATCACGTTGCGCTTCCAGCGCGTCTACGGGCGGCTCTCGCGGCGCAGCCAGGACCAGGCCGGGGCGTTGGCGACCACCGTCGGCGAGGCGGCGAAGGGGATCCGCGTCATCAAGGCGTTCGGCCGTGGCGGCGAGTTCCTGGAGTCGTTCCGGACCGAGGCGCTTGCGCTGCGCGAAACGGAGCTCGAGAAGTCCAGGCGGCAGGCCGACATGCGCTCATGGCTCATCCTGCTCCCCCAGCTCGCCGTCGCGGCATCCCTTGCCCTCGGCGTGCTCGCCGTCGCCGGCGGCCGCCTCACCATCGGTGAGCTCTCGGCCTTCCTCTTCACCGCGCTCATGCTCTCGTGGCCCGTGCGATCCCTCGGCTTCCTGTTCGCGGACACCCTCGACGCGGCCGCTTCGACGACCAGGGTCTTCGAGGTGCTCGACACGGCCACGACCGTGTCCGACCCTGACGCTCCTCTCCCCGTTCCCGACGGACCGGGCGTCCTCGAGTTCCGGGGCGTGCGATTCGGGTTCCCGGATGCGGATGTTGACGACGAGGTGCTGCAGGGCATCGACCTGACGCTCGAGCCCGGCGAGACGCTGGCACTCGTGGGGGCGACCGGCAGCGGCAAGAGCCTGCTCAGCGAGCTCGCCGTGCGCCTCCACGACCCCACGGACGGTGAGGTGCTCCTCGACGGCACCGACATCCGACGCGTCCGCCGGGACGACCTCAGGAGCCACGTGGCCATCGCCTTCGAGCAGCCTCTGCTCTTCTCGGCCAGCGTCAGGGACAACGTCGCCCTCGGCCGCCCGGAGGCCAGCGACGATGAACTGCGAGAGGCCCTCGCGGTCGCGCAGGCTCAGTTCGCGCTCGAGCTCCCCGACGGTCTCGACACGCTCATCGGCGAAGAGGGGCACAGTCTCTCCGGCGGTCAGCGGCAGCGCCTGGCGCTCGCACGCGCCATCGTCGCTCGTCCTCGAGTCCTGGTCCTCGACGACCCGCTCTCCGCCGTCGACGTCCGCACGGAGACCCTTGCTACGGAAGCCCTCCGCAGCGCCCTCGCCGGGGTCACCACGCTTGTCGTCGCGCACCGCTCGTCCACAGTCGCGCTCGCCGACCGAGTCGCGGTGCTTCAGGATGGACGCATATCGGCAGTGGGCGAGCACCGGAGCCTGCTGGCGGTCGACCCCGTGTACCGCGGCCTGCTCTGGCAGGGCGACCACGCGGACGAGGTGGTCGCGTGAGCAAGCGCACCCCACCTGCACCCCTCGGTGTGCAGGTCGAGCACCTCACGAGCGTCGACCGCGGCACCGCTCGAGTCCTCCGTCGACGCTCACTCCGCCTCATGGGGCAGCTCCTCGCGCCGCACCGCGGCAGCCTCGTCTGGCTCGGGGTGCTCGTGCTCGTCAGCCAGGCAGCATCGGCGGCTGGCCCGCTGCTGCTGTCGCAGGCCATCGATACCGGACTCCCGAGACTCCTCGAAGGCGACTCGGGGCCCTTCGTGATCGTCGTCGGCGCCCTCATCGTCGCGACGATCGCCGATGCGGGCCTGTCGAACCTCTTCACTCGCCGGGCCGCGGCCCTCAGCCAGCGCGTGCTCCTGCGCGTGCGCACGCTGCTCTTCGAACACACGGGCCGCCTCGGCCTCGACTTCCACCAGCGGTACACGTCAGGGCGGGTCATCAGTCGGCAGACGAACGATGTCGACGCGCTTGCCGAGCTCCTCGAGTCGGGCTTCGGCGACCTGGTCAATGCCGTGGCTCGCATGGCGTTCATCGCAACGGCGCTGCTCATTCTCGACCCCCTGTCCGCGCTGGTCGCCTTCGCCGTCTTCGTCCCGGTCGTCCTCGTCACGAGGCGCTTCCAGGTCGTCTCGTCACGCCTCTACCGCGAGTCCAGCGAACGCTCCGCGCGCCTCATCGTGCGTTTCGTCGAGACGATCACGGGCATCCGCGCCATGCAGGCGTTCCGTGCGGAAGCGCGTAACGCCGATGTCTACGGCGGCCTGAACGGCGCCTACACGGACACGGGACGCCGCACGGCCATGGCGTTCGGGAACCTCTTCACGGGCATCAACCTCATCAGCAGCATCGGGCTCGCCGTGCTCGTGCTCATCAACGGCCTTCGGACGCTCGACGGCAGCATCGGCGTCGGCGTGCTCGTGGCGGCAGCCCTCTACCTCGTGCAGCTGTTCCAGCCCATGGAGGCCGTCGGCATGTTCGCCAACACCTTCCAATCCGCAATCGCTGCGCTCGAGAAGATCTCTGGTGTCCTCGAGGAACGGCCCAGCGTCGCAGAGCCCGCGCCACGGAACGCACGGCGCAGCGCCCGGCCACCGGCTCAGGCAACGCCCCAGGCGCTGACGCGCGGAGAGGTCGAACTGCGCGGCGCAACCTTCTCGTACGGCGATGGGCCCCTTGTCCTCCAGCGGACCGAACTGCACATCGCCGCGGGCCAAACCGTCGCGATCGTAGGGCCGACAGGAGCAGGCAAGACGACGCTGGCGAGCCTCATCGCTCGCTTCGCCGACCCCACAGCCGGCGAGGTCACGCTCGACGGCGTCGACCTCCGCGAACTGCCGGACAGCGAACTGCGGCAGCGAGTCGTCACGGTCACGCAGGACCCGTTCCTGTTCCAGGGAACCATCGCCTCCAACATCGAACTCGGGCGGCCGGGGGCCACTCGAGAGGATATCGAGCGAGCGGCACGACTCATCGGCGCCGACCAGTTCATCCGGCGAATGCCGAGCGGCTACGACACGGACCTCAGCCACCGAGGGGTGAAGCTCTCAGCCGGTCAACGCCAGTTGATTTCCTTCGCGCGCGCGTTCGTCGCCGACCCGGAAGTGCTGATTCTCGACGAGGCCACGAGCTCGCTCGACATTCCCAGCGAACGGGCCGTCCAGAGGGCGCTCGGCACCCTCCTGCACGACAGGACGGCCGTGATCATCGCCCACCGACTCTCAACCGTCAACGACGCCGGCCGCGTGCTCGTACTGGACGCCGGCACGATCGTCGAGGACGGCTCCCCCGCCGAACTCGTGACCGCCGGTGGCCGCTACGCCGAACTGCACAGCGCCTGGTTGGCCTCGCTCGACAGCGACTGACGGACGCCCCCGGATGTCCCCAGGCACCCTGGGGGCATCACGCAGGAACGCCCGGGCTCTTCCGCGATGATCGCGAGAGAGCCCGGGCGTCCTCCGGGCCATGTGCTGCTAGGCGCGCTGCGCGAACGCGCTCTCGTACAGGCAGACGGAGGCGGCCGTCGCGAGGTTCATCGACTCGGCCTGCCCGTAGATCGGCACGCTCAAAGTCGCGTCTGCGTAGGCGAGCTGCTCAGCATCGAGGCCACGGGCTTCGTTGCCGAAGAGCCAGGCCGTCGGCTGCGCCAACTCTCCAGAATCGCGGGCCGAGAGCAGGTCAGAGCCGTCGATGTCGGCGGCCACGACGCGGAGGCCAGCGTCACGGGCACGCGAGGTCGCGACGTCGAGGGTGACCTCCACGGCGATCGGCAGGTGGAAGATCGAACCAGTGCTCGAGCGCACGACCTTCGAGTTGTACAGGTCGACCGTGCGACCCGTGAGGATGATCGCGTCTGCGCCAGCTGCATCTGCTGCACGGATGATCGTGCCCAGGTTGCCCGGGTCTCGCACCTCTTCGAGGATGGCGACGAGCTTCGGCGAGCCGCTCAGCGCATCCCGAATCGACGAGGGGAACTGGCGGCAGACCGCGATGACGCCCTGGGGCGTGCGCGTGTCGGCCATCGCGTCGATGGCTTCCTCGCTCGCGAAGGCGACCTCGAGCTGGGCCTCCTCGGCGAGCCCGCGAAGCTCCGAGTGCCGCTCGAGCGCCGTGGGGGTGACGAACAGCTCCTCGATGAGCTCCGGCCGCGAGACCAGTGCCTCCCGCACGGCCTGCGGACCCTCGATGACGAAGAGGCCAGTCTCCTGGCGCTCCGACTTCTGCGCGAGCTTCCTGACTTCCTTGACTCGCGCGTTGCGCGGACTCTCGATCATGATGTCGACTTCTTCCTGCGCACGAAGCGCGCTGCGTTGCTTGAGTGGAGGCTCATCGAGCCGAGTGGGTGCAGGGGGCGCTGTGCCCCGGCGGGCAGGTGCGCGCCTCGCGGCAAGGGACACCACGTGCTGAAACAAAAGAACATGCGGCCGAGAGCTGGACTCTCGGCCGCATGTTCATACGGCCAGTATGGCCGTGATGTTGACTACGCCGCTGCGCGCGGGGCCGACGTGTCGGCCGGGAGCGCCTGCTTGGCTGCTTCGACGAGGCCGGCGAACGTCGCTGGCTCGTTCACAGCGAGCTCGGCGAGGATACGGCGGTCGACCTCGATGCCAGCAAGGCCGAGGCCCTGGATGAAGCGGTTGTACGTGAGGCCGTTTGCACGGGATCCGGCGTTGATGCGCTGGATCCAGAGGCGACGGAACTCGCCCTTCTTGGCGCGACGGTCACGGTAGGAGTAGACCATCGAGTGGATGACCTGCTCCTTGGCCTTGCGGTACAGGCGCGAGCGCTGTCCACGGTAGCCGGATGCGCGCTCAAGGATGACGCGACGCTTCTTATGGGCGTTTACTGCCCGCTTTACACGTGCCATGTGTGTTGATTCTCCTCAGTAAGTGTGGGTGCGGGCGGCTTAGTGGCCGAGCAGCTTCTTGGCGACCTTGGCGTCTGCCGGGGAAAGCAGCTGGTCCTGGTTCAGTCGAGCCTTGCGGCCTGGCGACTTGACCTCGAGGTTGTGGCGGAGGCCAGCCTGCTGCTTCATGATCTTGCCGCTTCCGGTGACCTTGAAGCGCTTCTTGGCGCCCGAGTGGGTCTTCTGCTTCGGCATTAGTTCTCCTCTGTGGTTGCAGACTCTGGTACAGACTCTGTTGCAGCTTCATCTGCAGGTTCATTCGCAGCTTCGCCTGGTGACGGCTGCCCGTGCTTGGCCGCCCGCGACGCCTCACGTGCTGCGTTCCGCTTTGCGGAAGCGTCAGCCTTGACGTCGGACTTGTTTCGGAACGGGCCGATGATCATGACCATGTTGCGGCCATCGATCATGGGGTTTGACTCGACAGTGCCGTACTCCGAGACTTCCTCAGCGAAACGCTGAAGGAGGCGCACACCCATCTCCGGGCGCGACTGCTCGCGTCCACGGAACTGGATCATGGCCTTCACCTTGTCACCGTCTTCGAGGAAGCCGATGGCGCGCTTGCGCTTGGTCTCGTAGTCGTGGGCGTCGATCTTCAGGCGGAAGCGGACCTCCTTGAGGACGGTGTTCGCCTGGTTGCGACGTGCTTCCTTGGCCTTCTGGGCGGCCTCGTACTTGAACTTCCCGTAATCCATGATCTTGGCGACGGGAGGCTTCGAGTTGGGGGCGACCTCGACGAGGTCGAGCTCAGACTCCTGCGCGAGGCGCAGAGCCATCTCGAGCTTGACTACTCCGACCTGCTCACCGCCCGGGCCGACAAGGCGGACTTCACTGGCACGGATGCGGTCATTGGTACGTGGTTCGCTGATGGAAGGCTCCTGACTTCACTGAATGTGGAAAGGAGGCGTCACACCAACAGCACTGCGCTCGCAGCGTGTTTCCACCCAACGCCACGGAGTCTGCACATCTTGCAGCGAGTTCTTTCGAACGCTGCAGTCTTCACAAACCCTGCGACCTCTTCCCGTGCGGCCGTGAAGCCATACAAGGAAGGGAGTGGAGCAACCCGGTAACCTACTTAGAGCGGTTTGCGCGGGTGGGACGAATCCTCTTTCGCGGCCTCTGCACAGCAGAAACCGCTCGCCACATTACCAGAACTCCGCACAAAGGACCAGCGTGACCGACGCCTCACTCAAAAACCCCTCCGCAGCCGAGCCCGAGTACGGTGATCTGCGTCGCGACATCGGCGAAGTTCCCGCCGTCGAACTCATCACGACCACCGCAATCCACCTCATGAGCGCCGCCGCCGTCGCGTGCGGACTGGACGAGGACAGCGGCGAGGACGAGCTCGACCTCGACGAAGCCCGCAAGCTCATCTCCGCGCTCGCAGGCCTGCTCACCGCGAGCCTCCCCTACCTCGGCGATCACCACGCGCGCCCCCTGCGCGACGGCCTTCGCTCGCTGCAGCTCGCGTTCCGCGAAGCATCCGATCACCCGGATGCGGTCGGAAAGGGACCAGGCGAGGACCTCACGGGCCCCGTCTACGGCTAAGCCCGAGACGCCCTGCTCGCCCGCCGATCCAAGCAGGCGAGCAGGCGGCCCTCAGGCGCTCGTCGCGGGCGCAGCCGTCTTGAGCTCGACTGGCCCGACAAGGTCCGCCACGATGGCGGCCGACAGCGCGACGAGCGGCAACCCTCCGCCCGGGTGCGCGGATCCGCCGACGAGATACAGGCCCTCGACCGGCTGACGGTTCGCAGGACGCAGGAACGAGGCCCTCGCACCGTTTGATGCCGTGCCGTAGATCGACCCTCCCGGGGATCGGGTGTCGCGCTCGATATCTGCCGGGGTGCGGATGCGCATCCACCTCAGATGCTCACGGACGTCGACGCCGCGCTCGGCCATGAGCTCGAGGATCGACGTTGCGTAGCGCTCCGCGAGCCCGGGCGCATCCCAGTCGACTCCGCGCTCCGGATCGTGCCGTGGCGCGTTGACGAGCACGAACCACGCGCCGCTGCCCGGCCCTGGCACCGTCTCGGCGTCTTCCGGGGCAGAGATGTACACCGTCGGGCGCTCGACGGGCCTTGGCCCCGATTCCGCGCAGGTTCCGACGCCGAAGACTGCATCGAACTCGGCGTCGTAGTCCTCTGCGAACAGCACCCGGTGGTGCGTCGCCTTGCCGTGGTCGAACGCTGCAGCATCGAGGCCGTCAAGTGCAAGCAGCATGACGAACCCCGAGAGGGACGGGTCGAGCTTCGCGTGGCGAGTGGCCGCACGTCGAGCCCCCTCGCTGCGCAGCAGCTCCCCGTAGACGGTCTGCGCGTCTGCATTCGCCACCACGATGTCGGCCTCGACGCGCTCGCCAGCCGCGGTCTCGACACCCGCGACCCGGTTGCCGTCCTGCAGGATGCGGGTCACGCTCACCCCGGTGCGGATGCGAGCTCCACATTCGATCGCCCGGTCAGCGATCGCCGCTCCAAGGCGCCACAGGCCTCCCGGCACATACCAGGACCCGTAGGCCTGCTCCGCGTACGGCACCGTTGCAAGCGCCGACGGGGCCCGCCTCGGATCCGAGCCCGTGTAGGTCGCGTAGCGGTCGAGGAGGGCGCGGAGTCGGTGGTCGGCGAGGTCGTGCTCTCCGAAGCCGCGCAGGCTGCGCCACGGCGCCACCCTCGCGAGCGACCGCGGATTCGCTGCAAGCGTCGCGATGCCGGCCGCATCGATGGGTGACTCGAGGAACGGGCCACGAGCGATATCCCAGACCCGCGCCGAACGCTGGAGGAACTTGGACCATTGCGCCCCCGCGCCCGAGCCGAGCGCCGCATCCAACGCCTTCGGGATCTCGTCGATCTGCCCCGGCATGTCGAGTTCTGTGCCGTCCGAGAAGCGGTACCGGCACGCGACGTCGAGACGACGAAGCTCCAGCACCGTCTCCAGCGGAGCTCCCGTCTCCTCGAACAAGGCAGTGAAGACGTACGGCATCGTCACGAGCGACGGCCCGGTGTCGAAGAGGAAGCCATCGTGCTCGAGCGTGCCGAGCTTGCCGCCGATCACGTCGGACTGCTCGAGCACGGTGACGTCGTGACCGAGGGACGCCAGGCGCGCCGCGGCGGCGAGCCCGCCGATTCCCGCGCCGATCACGACGACGCGGCTCATCGCGCAGCCCCCCCGCTGGCGGCCCCCGTCGCAACACGGGCACCAGACGCTCGCCGAGCACGCCAGTCCCGGAGCAGCACGCCAACAAGCGGAAGAGCGACGGCCCCCATGATGAGGCCGCCGACGAGCGCCACGCTCGGACGCTCGAAGAAGGTCAGGTTGCCGACGACGCAGGTCGCGTAGGTCCACAGGTACACCGTGAAGGGGACGGCGTCGCTCGGAGCGCCTTCGACCTCCCGCGAGCGCGCCGCGACGGCGTCGATGAGCCCGCAGATGATGAGCGAGACGAGGTACCAGCCGAGGAAGTTCGTCAGCGGGATGCCGTCGACGCCAGGGATGCCAGGATCGGGATGCTTCCAGCCCCAGTGCCCGGAGTCGACCATCTGCGGGTCGAGGAACACGTCCCAGGCCGTGAGCGCCCAGGCCGCGACAGCGACGCGTGCAACACGGCGGAGCACCCCAGGGGCAGTGCCGACGAGACGCCTCGCGATGACCACCGCGGGATACGCGATCGTGACCCAGGCGAGCGGCACGATGAGTGGCACCTCAAACAGCGAGAAGCCGAGCGAGGGCGTGTAGATGTACTGCCCGAACGGGAAGCTCGTCGCAACGCCGACGACCTCGGCGAAGAAGCCGATCGCGGCTGCGCCGAGCAGCACGGAAGCGAACCTCGGGCCACGCGTCGCCCACGCGTGCAGCACCCCGGTCGCAGCGAGGAGTGCAACGCTGGCGATCGTCAGCGGGACGGTGCCCCCTCCGGTGAAGGCGAACAGGCTCTGCACGAACATGCCTGCGGCAAGGGTCACCCACATGAGGCGTCGTGTAATGGCGGTCATCTTGAGTCCGTTCCTCTCGGTCGTGGCTCTGGATCTACGTCTTCTGCCTTGCTGGCATGTGGTCGCTGCTGCGCCGAGTTCACGCCGCGGCGCCGGTCCATCCCTCGACAGCGTCCACGGCGAACCGGGCGAAGAGCTCCTCCGCGAACCAGCTGCCCGACCGGCTGTCGCGCATCGCGGCCTTGTGCGCCTGCGCACCGCTCATGAACTCCCTGAGCGCCGGGGCCGACTCCCAGAGGCTGAAGGTCCCGAGCAGCCCGGCGGGAAGCTCACCCATCCCGAACGCGAGCCCCAGGCCGCGCGATCGCGCAGCCATGAGCTCGGCGGCGATGGGCGGCACCGTCCCGGAGAACCGGCCAACCGCCGACGGGCGGATGCGCGCGCGCGTGATGACAGCGACCCGCTGCCCCTCTTCGGCTTCGGCATCCGCCGGTCCGAACGGCTCGCGCCCGCCCCACAGCCCCACGGAACGGATGGCGCGCATGCTCACCCTGACCCGCTCTCGCGAGCGCGCATCCCAGGCGCCGACGAGCGACCCGCGGTCGAATGCGTCTGCAGCCTCACGCGTCTCCCATGCGGAGACGAGCGCCCAGTGCCCGAGGTCGGCGTCGCGCGAGGAGAAGCTCGTCGACTTCGCTGTGCCGAGGATGCGGGCGAAGCGGAGGCCCTTCGGTCGACGGCGCCCGAGGAGCTGCACGGTCGTCTTCGCCGTCAACCCGAGGCCGGAGCTCGCGCTGCCGGTTCCCCACAGGTGGACGGTCGCGACCGTCACCGGCGCTCGACCTCGAGGGGCCCCGCGCTGCGGTCGCCCCGCACGTGCTTGAGCACGAGCTCTGCACTGATGAGGCACATGGGCACGCCGACGCCCGGGTTGACAGTGGCACCGGCGTAGTAGAGGCCCTTGACCTTGGGCGAGGCGTTGCCCGCGCGAAGCATCGCCGACTGTGCGAGCTCATGGGACGGGCCGAGGATGCCTCCGCGCCACGAGTTGTAGTCCTGCACGAAGTCAGCTGGGCCGAGCGTGCTGCGAACGACGATCCGTTCGGCGAGGTCTGGGGCCCCGGTCCACTCGGCGAGCTGCGAGATCGCGAGGTCGGCGATGCGCTCGACCTCCGCGTCCCCCGCACCGTCGGCCCCTCCCCTGCCGATGCTCGGGTCGCCCTTCACCGGGATGAGCAGGAACAGGTTCTCGTGCCCTTCCGGCGCGACACCGGGATCGGTTGCGCTCGGCTTGCACACGTAGATGGAGACCGGGTCGGGAAGGGCGACACCCCTGCCGAAGATCGCATCGAAGTTCTCGCCCCACTCCTTCGTGAGCAGCAGCGAGTGGTGCGGCAGTGCCGGCAGCTCCCCTTCGACTCCGAGCATGACCAGCACGGCACCTGGGCCCGACGCGGTGCGCTTCCACACCCGTTCGGGGTAGCTGCGGTACGGCTCCGGCAGCAGCTGCGTCTCCGTGTGGTGGAGGTCGGCGGCGGAGACGACAACCTCGACGTCTTCGAAGTGACGCACGCCAGCGGCATCCCGCCAGTGCACGCCCCTGCTCCAGCCATGCGAGACCGCGATGCCCGTCACCTCGGCCTCGAGTTCGAACTCCACCCCGGCCTCGACCGCGAGCCGGTGGAGAGCATCCACCACCGCAGTGAAGCCACCCATCGGGTACTGCACTCCCTCGACGAGGTCCATGCGACTCATGAGGTGGTAGATGGCCGGCGCGCGGCGCGGGTCCGTGCCGAGGAAGACGGCCTGGTAGGCGAGGATCTGCCTGAGCAGCGGATGCGTGAAGGACTCCTCGACGAACTTCTCGAGCGGGGTGGTGAGCCAGGTCAGCAGGTCGGGCAGTTCGCGGCGAACCCGCTCACCGACGAGCGTGGCCGGGTTGGCGAACGTGTTGTAGAGGAAGACGTCCTCCGCCATATCCATCGCGCGCCTCGCGGTCTCGAGGTAGTCGTCGAATGCCGGCAGCGCGTCGGGCTCGAGCTCAGCGACCAGCTGGCGCACGGCCTCCTGTCCGTAAGGAATGGAGATGGGGTCGCTCGTGGCGCTGGCGGCCGACGGCTCGGGGAAGACCCGGTAGCCGGGATCGAGCATCCGGAGATCGAGCTGTTCTGCGGTGCTCGTTCCGGCCAGCTCGAAGTAGTGGTCGAAGACGCTCGGCATGAGATACCAGCTCGGCCCCGTGTCGAAACGGAACCCATCGACTTCGAGCAGACCAGCGCGACCGCCGACCCTGGCGTTCTTCTCGAGCACGGTGACGGCGAAGCCGTCCCGCGCGAGGAGGATCGCCGTGGCGAGCCCCGCCATTCCGGCCCCGACAACTACGGCGCGAGTGCTCATGATCGTGTCTCCAGTAGAACTCGTGCGGCGATCCGCGCCTTCTCCGGGCCCGGTACTCGGACTCGTGTCGAGCGCAGCCGTTGCGCCGGGGTCGCCGCTATGTGGTCAGCCAGGGCAGAGAAGAGGGCGCTCGCGAGTGCCACCCCTCGCCGGCAGTCACGGGGAAGCAGGGGAATCCCCTCGTCCGCCGTCGCAAGATCCGCGCGGATGCGGTCAAGCCAGATGAGCTTGCGCCGCTCGTCGAGCGGCGCCGAATCAAGTCCCTCGACCGGCAGGTAGTCCCTGCCGAGCCTGTCCGCGTCGTCCCCCACGTCCCGCAGGAAGTTCACGTTCTGGAACGCCGCACCGAGCGCACACGCTGCCGCATCGATGCGCTCTCGTTCCTGGGCGGTCCGAGACACCCCCGTCAGGAAGACGCGGACGCACATCAGGCCGACGACCTCAGCGGAGCCGTACACGTAGCGGCGCTGTTCCTCGACATCGAGCGAGCGAGGCTCCAGGTCCATGCGCATCGACGCGAAGAACGGCACGACCAGCTCGGCGCCGAACCCGCAGCGTCGCGCCGTCACGGCGAACGCGTGCACAACGAGGTTCGTGCTGAATCCCGATTCGATGGCCTCGAGCGTCTCGGCTTCGAGTCCGTCGAGCGCGGCGTGCTGCCGCTCGAGCGAGAGGCCCGCAAGCGCCCCGACGCCGTCCACGATCTCGTCGGCGACCCGGACCAGCGCGTAGATGCTGCGCACCGGCTTCACCGTTCGACGCCCGAGGAGCCTCGTCGCGGCTCCGAACGAGCTCGAATAGGCGAAGATCACCTCTGCGGCCGACTTCTCGGCCGTGCGCGTGTAGAGCTCAAGCGGCGAGATCACGAGGTTCGCCTCTCCAACAGCATGAGCAGACGCTCCATCATCTCGGCAAGCTTCCTGTCGCCCTCACGACCCGAGGCGCCGACGGCGCTCGCCGCCGCCCGCGCGCGGGCGAACTGCGCTGCGAGTTCCTGCTCGACGGCTGCCCGCGACCCCGATGCGTCGATGAGGTCACGCGCCTTCGCACCGTCGATCTCGCTGAGCAGAGGATCCCCGAGGAGCAGTTCCAGCTCACCCCAGACGGAAGTCCCGCAGGCCAGCGCGATCAGCGCTGTGAACTTGCCCTCGCGAATGTCCGAGTACGGGGCCTTGCCGAGCTTGTGCTGGTCGCCGAAGACGCCGAACAGATCGTCCTGGAGCTGGAAGGCGAGACCGGCCGCATCCGAGAACTGCGCGATGAGACGAGCGTCAACAACGTCTTCACCGCCGGCCGCGATCAGGCCGAGCTCGAGCGGCAGCAGCACCGTGTACGCCGAGGTCTTGTTCGAGCTCATCGACAGCACCTCAGCCAACGCCGGATGGTCGGATCTGACCGACAGGCTCACGTCGCTGAACTCGCCAGCCACGGAGACCGCCAAGGCACGCTCGACCGCGTCGAGCACGCGGAGCCGCACGGAGTGAGGGAGGTCGATGCGTGCGACGCGCAGGTGCGCCTCCGAGAGCAGCAGGTCGCCGACGAGGATCGCCGCTGCCTGGCCGAGGCGAGAGCCACGCTCTCCGTCGAACTCCGAACCGCCGACGATCTCCTCGACGCTCCCGAGCAGGTTCCGCACCCCTCGGCGCATGGTGTCGTTGTCGATGACGTCGTCGTGCGTCAGGAAAGCGAGGTGGAGCAGCTCAGTTGCCGTCGCCAGCTCGATGACCGCTTCCGGCACCTCAACGGCACCCGTGTACGCCAGGTAGCTCTGCATCACCAAGGCAGGCCGGAAGAGCTTGCCGCCCTCCGCGCTGCGTGCGGTGATGCGCCACAGTGTCGCGAGCCCCTCATCGATGGCACTGGCGGCCTGGATGCGGCCGTCGAGGAACTGCTCGATTCGCCTTCTCACCTCGAGCAGCTGCTGTGCTGCGAGATCGAAGTCCGAACCCTGGCCACGGGGGCTCGCCAGAGGCTCACGGATCACTCGGCATCACTCCTTTTAGCTCGGACGGCTAGCAATAAGAGTATCTAATTACTTTCGCGGGAGCTTACAGGCAAGCCTTCCTCGACATGCTGAGCCTGGTCAATCCCCTCTGCGTCGCCACCAGGAGCGCTTAGAATCTGCAGCCTTCGCAACCGGCGCTTCGTTCTGCTGAGCCCTCTTCGAACGAGCGAAGGAAATGCCGAGCGAGTCGACCTCCGCACGGAACGACTCGCTGCCCTGCAGGAGCTCGCTCGCTCTCCGAGAGAGCTCGGCAAGCGCATCACGGCCCACGTCCGCTGCGACGTGCAGCACCACCCGCAGCTCCGGGCCCGCCAACCGGGCCTCGGGATCGCCGGGCACCAGATCAACGCCTCGGACATCGATCAACTCAGCCATGACCCGGGAGAGCTCGGCCGTGACGACGGGGTTCGTCCATGGCGCAGCCCACTCCTGCTCCTGAGCGATGGCCCACACCGCAGGACGACGGACGACGAATTCCGTCTCGCTCGTCGCATCGACGACGATCAGGTCGCTGCCCTCCGCCGCCGCCGAGATCGCCGCGCGCTGCATGAGCGCCGGCACCGGGCGAGCCGCGGGGTTCCAGCTCTTCATGGCCTGCGCCGAGGTGAACACCGGAAGCACCGTGCGACCATCAGGACCAGCGACAGTGACGATCGAGAGATCAGCGCTCTTGTCCACCGTCACGCCCTGCGCGTTGACATCGGCCTCGCCGAGCCTCGCCACGAGCGGGATGAGCACTCTGGCTTCCCGCAGCGCGTCGACAACCGCCTCCGGTCCAGCCTCTCGTGCACGGAAGCGGCGCAAGGCCTCGAGGAACTCGGCAGGCGCCGTCCCATCGTCATCACGGAACGGGTTCTCGCTGAAGCTCCGCCCCGACCAGCTCTGGCCCGCGGAGTCGGCCTCGCTCGGGTGGAAGTGCTCAGGCAGTGACGGCATGGGTTGGCACTCCCCGGTTCAGGATGAGACGTCGAGCGCTTCGACCAGGGTGAACGCCCCCGAGTAGAGTGCCTTCCCGATGATGGCGCCCTCGAGTCCCTGCGGAACGAGGCCACGGAGCGCGACGAGGTCATCGAGGCTCGAGACGCCACCAGAGGCGACGACGGGGCGATCGGTCCGGTCGAGGATGTCGCTCAGAAGCTGCAAGTTGGGGCCCTGAAGGGTGCCGTCCTTGGTCACGTCGGTCACGACATAGCGCGCGCAGCCGGCTTCCTCAAGGCGCTCCAGAACCGTCCAGAGGTCCCCCGCGTCCCGCGTCCAGCCACGAGCCGCCAACGTCGTGCCGCGCACGTCGAGGCCGACGGCGATCAGCTCGCCGTAGCGGGCGATGACGCTCGCCGCCCACTCGGGGTTCTCGAGCGCCGCCGTGCCGAGGTTGATGCGGCTCGCACCGGCTTCGACTGCCCGCTCGAGCGACTCGTCGTCCCGGATCCCGCCAGACAGCTCCACATTGACGTGCTTGGACGCGCGAATGACGCGCTTGATGACGCCGCGGTTCTCGCCGCGCCCGAAGGCGGCGTCCAGGTCGACCAGGTGGATCCACTCCGCACCCTGCTCGATCCAGTCCTCTGCCGCATCCACGGGGTCGCCGTAGTTGGTTGCGGAGTCGGCTTCGCCCTGGACGAGACGAACCGCCTTACCTCCGGCGAGATCGATTGCGGGGAAGAGCACGAGCTCCGGTGACGTGTTGAATTCGCTCACGAGCGTTGGTTCCTTGTTCTCGTTCTGAGGCGCCTGGGCGTCGACGCCGGAAGGGGATGCCCTTGCAGTCCGGGCAATAGCGTATCGGCAGGCGGTCTCGCCGCACGCCGAAGCGGTCGAGCTAGCCCCGCACGGGCAACGTGTCGATCCAGTTGCGAAGAAGGCGCACGCCGGCCTCTCCGGACTTCTCAGGATGGAACTGCGTCGCCGACAGCGGGCCGTTCTCCACGGCTGCGATGAAGCGCTCGCCGTGCTCGGCGTACGTGACCAGCACGGGTCGGGCCTTCGGGTGAGGTTCAAGCGGCAACTCGTGCGCCGCATAGGAGTGCACGAAGTAGAAGCGCTCGTCGGCGATGCCAGCGAACAGCTTCGAGTCACCTGGCGGCTCGACGAGGTTCCAGCCCATGTGCGGGAGCACCTCAGCGCGGAGCTCCGTCACTTCCCCCGGCCATTCCCCAAGGCCTTCCGCACGCTGACCGCCCTCGATGCCGCCGTCGAAGAAGATCTGCATCCCGACGCAGATTCCGAGGACCGGTCGCCCGCCGGCGAGGCGCCTGCCGACGATCTCTCCGATCCGTTGACGGTTGATGGCTTCCATGACGTGCGCGAAGCTGCCGACTCCCGGCACGACGTAGCCGTCGGCCTCGTAGGCGGCGGCGCGATCGGCCGTGAGCTCGACGTCAGCCCCGGCTGCCTCGAGGGCCTTGACCGCCGAATGCACGTTGCCAGAGCCGTAATCGGCGACGACGACGCGCGGGCGAGCAACCTCGGTCACAGGGCGCCCTTCGTCGAGGGGATGCCGACGACCTCCGGATCGCGGCGCTTCGCGGCGCGGAACGCGCGCGCGAACGCCTTGAACTCAGCCTCAGCGATGTGGTGCGGGTCACGTCCGCGGATGACCTCGACGTGCACGGTCAGCCCAGCGTGGAAGGTGATCGCCTCGAAGACATGACGCACCATGGCGCCCGTGAAGTGGCCGCCGATGAGGTGATAGACGAAGGCCTCTGGCTCCCCCGTGTGCACGAGGAACGGACGGCCCGAGATGTCGACGACCGCCTCGGCCAACGACTCGTCGAGCGGGACACGGGCATCTCCGTATCGCGCGATACCTGACTTGTCACCGAGCGCCTGGCGGATCGCCTGGCCGAGCACGATCGCCGTGTCCTCGACGGTGTGGTGCACGTCGATCTCCGTGTCGCCCGTGGCGCGGACGGTGAGGTCGGTCAGCGAGTGCTTCGCGAAGGCGGTCAGCATGTGGTCGTAGAACGGCACGGACGTCTGGATGTCGGCGATTCCCGTGCCGTCCAGGTCCAGGCTGAGCTCGATCGAGGACTCGCTCGTTGCTCGCGAGACGGTCGCAGTGCGTGGCGTCGTGGTCATCGCTCCAGCCTAGGCCTTTCCGGCATTCGAGATCTCGGCGAGAGCCGCCAGGAACGCCGAGGTCTCGGCGCGGGTTCCCGCCGTCACGCGGAGCGTGTTCGGGATGCCGACGTCGCGAACCAGGATGCCTCGCTCGAGCAGCTGAGCGAAGGTGTCGGCAGGATCCGCAACGCCTCCGAACAGCACGAAGTTGGCGCCGGACTCCCAGGGCGTGTAGCCGAGGAGGGGCAGCTCCGCGAGGAGCCGATCGCGCTGCTCGCGGATGGCGTCGACCTGCTCGAGCATGATCTCGGAGCATTCGAGAGCAGCAGTCGCAGCAGCCTGCGTGATCGCCGAGAGGTGGTAGGGCAGACGGACGAGGCGGACAGCATCCACGACGGCTGCGTCAGCGGCGAAGTACCCGACGCGCGCGCCAGCAAACGCGAAGGCCTTGCTCATCGTTCTGGAGACGACGAGTCGCTCGCGGCCAGGAAGGAGCGAGAGGGCAGTCTCCTCGCCATCCGGCAGGAACTCCGCATACGCCTCGTCGACGATGAGGATTCCGTCGGTCGCCTCATAGGCGGCGGCGATCACACTCAGATCGGTCGCTGTTCCGGTCGGGTTGTTCGGGCTGCAGATGATCGTGATGTCAGGCTGCTCGCGACTGATCGCCTCGGTGACGAGCTCGGCGGTGAGCGTGAAGTCAGCGGCGCGCGCGACCGGAACCCACCTCGACCCGACTCCTCTGCTGAGCAGGGGATACATCGAGTAGCTGGGGGTGAAACTGAGCACGCTCCTGCCCGGACCGCCGAAGACCTGCAGCAGCTGCTGCATGATTTCATTCGAGCCGTTGGCCGCCCACACCTGTTCTGGCGTGATGCCGTGACCCAGGTAGACGCTGAGCTGCTGACGCAGGGCCGTGAACTCGCGGTCAGGGTATCTGTTGAGGCCTGGGAGCTCCCGCGCGATGGCCTCGATGATGCGTCTCGCGACGACCTCAGGTACGTGATGCGGATTCTCGTTGACGTTGATGGCAACGCGCACGGGCTGCTGAGGGGCACCGTACGGGGTGAGTCCACGAAGGTCGTCGCGGATGGGCAGGTCTTCGAACGAGGTCACCGCACAAGCCTACGACGCGGCGCGAGCTCCGACCCCGGTTCGGAAGCTCAGTCGAGTGGAAGCGCGAGGCGCTGGCCAGCCTGAACCGTGCCATTCTCGAGGGCGTTCAGCTTGGAGATCTCGACGATCACGTCTCTGACGTCGGCGTCGCCGGCCACTTCTTCTGCGATACCCCAGAGCGTGTCGCCAGCACCGACGGTGACGTACTCGAATTCGACATCAGCCGACTCGCTCGAGGCCGCGGCGGAAGTCATATGCGTGGCGCCGAGCGCGATGGCCGCAGCAACGGGGAGCGCAGCGATGGCCAGCAGGACGCGACGGCCTCGGACAGTGAGGCGAAGCGGTGCAGCAGCAGTGGTGTTCATGATTCCTCCTGATTCGTCCACATCTTCGAGTGGTCGAATGTATGTACTGAATATAGCTACGAACAAAGTGCCAAGTCAAGGCTTCCAGTTCGAATCTGTCGAACTTTCATCCACAACACTCGAAGAAATGTTTCGAAGCTGCGTGCACCCTCGGTAGGGTTGGCGCTATCAGGCAGTGCATCACCTGCCACCGACATTCCGTGTCGGAGAGCGGACGGAGACGACATGGCCAAGAAGCCAGCGAGTGACATCTACAGAAAACTGACCGAGAAGCAGGAGCGCATCCTGACCTGCATCATGGAGTCGGTGCGCACGCGCGGCTACCCGCCGAGCATGCGCGAGATCGGCGATGCCGTCGGCCTCGTCTCGCTCTCGAGCGTCACCCACCAGCTCGGCCAGCTCGAGAAGTTCGGCTACATCAAGCGGAACCCCGGCATGCCGCGCGCCCTCGAAGTGCTCGTGCACTTCGATCACACCGACGACGGAGACACGAATGAGACCGCAGAGGCGGCCTACGTTCCTGTCGTGGGCCGAATTGCGGCCGGAATCCCGATCACGGCTGAGCAGCAAGTCGAAGACGTCTTCGCGCTCCCCCGTCAGATCGTGGGCAAGGGCGAGCTCTTCCTGCTTCGCGTGGTCGGGGAGTCGATGATCGACGCGGCGATCTGCGACGGCGACTGGGTCGTCGTGCGTTCGCAGCGCACCGCGGAGAACGGCGACATCGTGGCGGCCATGCTCGATGGCGAGGCGACCGTCAAGACCTTCCGCAAGCGCGATGGCCACATCTGGCTGCTCCCCCGCAACAGCGACTTCGAGCCGATCCTCGGCGACGAGGCCGAGATCCTCGGCAAGGTCGTCGCGGTGCTCCGGTCGATCTGACCCCCTCACCAGACGCCTGAAGACACAGAAGAGCGGCAAGCCCGATGGGCCTGCCGCTCTTCTGTATCTCCTTCAGCTGCCCTAGGGCCAGGTCAGCTCGCGACCGTGAAGGCCTCGAAGAGTCCGAGCTGGTCGGGGTGCACACGCGCCTTGAGCCGCGTGCCGCTCTCTTCGTGGTCGAGCTCGAGCACTGCGCCCCGCTCGTGCAGGTAGGACACGAGGTCTCCCCGCTCGAACGGCACGAGCACGTCGATGGTCACCTCTGGAGTCGGCAGCAGTTCGGCGATACGGGCCAGCAGCAGTTCGATGCCCTCGCCGGTGTGTGCGGAGACGAAGATGCCGTCGCTCGCCAACCCCTGGAGTTCAAGGCGGCGATCGTTGTCAACCAGGTCGGCCTTCGTGAAGACCACGATCTCCGGAACATCTCGCGCCTCGACCTCGCCGATCACATCCCGCACCGTGGCGAGCTGAGCGGCCGGATCCGGATGAGAGGCGTCCACGGCATGCACGATGACGTCTGCCGCCTGCAGTTCCTCGAGCGTGGATCGGAACGCCTCCACGAGTTGGTGCGGCAGATTGCGCACGAAGCCCACAGTATCGGCGATCGTGTACGGGCGACCGTCTTCCGTGGATGCCTTGCGCACCGTCGCGTCGAGCGTCGCGAAGAGCACGTTCTCGACGAGGACTCCCGCGTGCGTGATGCGGTTGAGGAGGCTCGACTTGCCCGCGTTGGTGTACCCGACGATGGCAACAGCAGGAACCTGATTCCGTTCGCGAGTCGCGCGCTTGACGTCGCGCGCGTCCTTCATGTCCGCGATCTGGTGGCGGAGCTTCGCCATCTTCGTGCGGATGCGCCGACGGTCGAGTTCGATCTTCGTCTCGCCTGGCCCCCTCGATCCCATGCCAGCGCCACCGCCGACCTGGCCACCGGCCTGTCGTGACATGGACTCGCCCCAGCCGCGGAGGCGCGGGAGCATGTACTCCATCTGCGCGAGCTCGACTTGGGCCTTGCCCTCTCGGCTCTTGGCATGCTGGGAGAAGATGTCGAGGATCACGGCGGTACGGTCGATGACCTTCACCTTGATCTCGTCCTCGAGTGCCCGACGCTGGCTCGGCGCAAGCTCGGTGTCTGCGACAACCGTGTCGGCCTCGAGAGCGGCGACGATCTCCTTGAGCTCTGCCACCTTGCCACGGCCGAGGTACGTGGCGGGGTCGGGATTCGGCCGTCGCTGGAGGACACCATCGAGCACCACGGCTCCGGCAGTCTCAGCGAGTGCGGCGAGCTCCTGCATGGAGTTCTCCGCTTCCTCCAGCGAATTCCGGCGATAGACGCCGACCAGCACGACGCGCTCGAGGCGAACCTTGCGGTACTCGACCTCGGTGACGTCCTCGAGCTCCGTCCGCAGGCTCTCGACGCGTCGCAGCGACTGGCGCGCCTCACGCTCGAGCTGGTCACCATCGGCCTCGCCGTCGTAGCTCGTGCTGGCACCGTCCTGCAGCGCCTGGGCCCGACCGGCGGAGAACAGGGTCATCGTGGCGCCCGGTTCCTTCGCGGCTCGGAGGATTCGGTCGATCGCGTCGTTGCTTTCGCCTGGAGGAGTCTCAGAATCTCGCATATTCGTACGATTCTACGCCGGTGCTAGCGTCTAGGGGTGACTGCTCAGCATTACTTCTCAGCAACCCCTGACGGCCCGCTTGAGCGACGGAGCATCCAGGTCCGACTTCGCGGCCACGCGGTGACCCTCGTCACGGCAGGAGGCACCTTCAGCCCCGAGCACGTCGACCGCGGAACGCTGGCGCTGCTGAATGCCGCTCCAATGCCACCAGCGAGCGGAACCGCCCTCGATCTGGGGTGCGGCTGGGGCGCCATCTCCCTGGCACTCGCTCTCGAGGCCCCCGAGCTCGACGTGTGGGCCGTCGATGTCAACGAACGCGCCCTGCTCCTCACCGGCGAGAACGCCGAGAGCCTCGGCCTCGACCGAGTCCGGCCGACGCTGCCAGCGGACGTACCAGCAGAGACCACCTTCGACCTCATCTGGTCGAACCCACCCATCAGGATCGGCAAAGACGCACTCCACCAGCTGCTGAGCGACTGGCTGCCTCGGCTGAACGCCGGCGGCGAAGCCTGGCTCGTCGTCGCGAAGAAGCTCGGCGGGGACTCACTTCAGGCTTGGATCGCCGCGCAGTTCGGTCCCGAGCTCGCTGTCGAGCGACACTCGACAGACGCCGGCTTCAGAGTGCTGCGGGTGCGGCGAGCTCAGTAGCGAGCTCGTCCTCGATGACGCCCGTGAAGGCGATCTCGGCTGGTCCGGCCAGGAAGACGTGCTCGGTGCCGTCGACAGACGCGACGCTGACCTCGAGGACGCCACCAGGCACCCTCACGGACCACGCATCAGGCGCACCCGCACCTGCCCAGTAGCGAACGGCGAGCGCGGAAGCGACAGCTCCAGTGCCGCAGGACAGCGTCTCGCCCACGCCACGCTCGTGCACTCGCATCCGGATGTGTCCGACCCCGTCCTGGACGAGCTGATCGTGCGGAACTACGAACTCGACGTTCGCGCCCAGCTCGGGTGCTGGCTCGATGAGCGGTGCGTGGAAGAGCTCGAGACGGTCGAGCTCCTCCTCACTCGAGAGCGCGACGACCACGTGGGGATTGCCGACGTCGATGCCGAGGCCCGGTCGAGAGACGCCGATGTGCGGCACGGTCACAAGTGGCTCCCCACCCTCAAGCTGCCACGTGCCCATGTCCACTCGAAAGCCTGTCCCCTGCCGCTCGACGACGCGAAGGCCCGCGCGGGTCCCGATCTCGAGGCGCTCGCCCTCCTCGAGCGTCGCGAGCCCCGTCTCGGTGAGGAAGCGCGCGAAGGCACGAACGCCGTTTCCGCACATCTCGGCGATCGAGCCGTCGCCGTTGCGGTAGTCCATGAACCACTCCGCCGCGGGATACGCGGCCTGAAGCTCGCGACCCTCGGCCAGGTGCGCAGAGCGGACCGCGCGGATGAGGCCGTCGCCGCCGACACCGAAGTTGCGGTCACACAGCCGCGCGACGCGCTGCGGCCCGAGGTCGAGCTCGCCATCCGGGTCGGAGACGAGCACGAAGTCGTTGCCGGTGGCCTGCGCCTTGGTGAACGCGAGTTGTGTCATGGGGTCAATGCTACGGAACTCTGTATCTGCTCGTGTGCAAAAAGCGGAGGATCAGAAGCCAGCGGCCTGCAGGATGCGCTGTGCCGCGAACCCCTCGCCGCTGTGGGCGCGGATCGCGCGCTCGTACCTCCGGAACCAGGAGACCTGGCGTCTGGCGTACTTCCGCGTCAGGAGCTGCGCCTCTGCGATCGCCTCGGTGCGGCTCATCTCGCCGCGCAACTCGGCGAGAGCTTGCTGGTAGCCGATCGCACGCTTGGCGGTGGAGCCACGTTCCAAGCCGATCTCGGCCAGCGCTTCCGTCTCCTCGAGGAGACCGGATGCCCACATCCGCTCAACTCTGGCGTCGAGTCGTGGCGTCAGCACTTCGCGGTGCTCTTCGACAACCGCGAACGTCACGTCCCGCCACGTTGCTTCCTGGTCGGGAAGCTGGGCGCTGAATGGCTCGCCGGTGACCTCGATGACCTCGAGCGCTCGCACCAGTCGTCGGCCGTTGCGCGCGTCGAGACTTGCAGCCGCCGTCGGGTCGAGCTCGCGGAGACGCGCGTAGAGCGGCCCCGGACCTTCGTTCTGCAGGTCTGCCTCGAGCCGCGCGCGCACGGCGGGGTCGGTCCCAGGGAACCTCAGGTCGAAGCAGACTGCAGCGATGTAGAGGCCTGAGCCACCCACGAGAATGGGCACATCGCCTTCGGCCTCGACCGTCTCGACGAGGCTCCTCGCGCGTTCCTGGTACCAGGCGACACTCGCATCCTCGGTGACGTCGAGAACGTCGAGGAGATGGTGCGGCACGCCCTCGCGCTCGTCCTCGGCCAGTTTCGCGGTACCGACATCCATTCCCCGATAGAGCTGCATGGCGTCGGCGTTGATGATCTGGGCTCCGCGACCGGAAGCGCGGAGCCGTGCCGCCACGTCGAGCGAGAGCTGCGACTTCCCGGTGCCCGTGGCTCCGCCGATGGCGATGAACATGCTCAGCCTCGACGAAGTGTGGGGAGGCCGAGCGAGACGCGCGGCGGGGTTCCGCCTGGCGCCGGAACTGCGCAGCTGTCCGCGAGCGACCGGTCCCAGGCCTCGCCAGCGCGCGTCTGGCGGATGTCGAGACTCTGCGACGTGGTGTCCGCGACGAGGTGGAACGAGGCGGCTGCCGTGATCTCCGCGGTGACGATGTCTCCAGGGCGTGGACGCTCGGCGCCCACTGGGAGTGAGAAGTGCACGAGTCGGTTGTCTTCGGATCGCCCGGACATGCGGTGCGTCTCGCCGTCCTTCTTGCCCTCTGCCGCGCTCACCAGGATTCGCTGCACCGAGCCGATCAGCTTCTCGTTCTCTTCGCGGCTGATCCGGTCTTGCAGCTTCATGAGTCGCTCGTAGCGCTCCTGGACAACTGCCTTCGGCACCTGGTCGGGCATCGTCGCCGCCGGTGTCCCAGGCCGGATGGAGTACTGGAAGGTGAAGGCGCTCGCAAATCGGGAGGCCTCGACGACGCGCATCGTCTCCGCGAAGTCCTCCTCGGTCTCGCCTGGGAAGCCGACGATGATGTCCGTCGTGATGGCCGCGTGCGGCATCTGCGCTCGGACGCTGTCGAGGATGCCGAGGAACTTGGTGCTGCGGTACGAGCGCCTCATGGCTTTCAGGATGCGGTCTGATCCTGATTGCAGGGGCATGTGCAGTTGCGGCATGACGTTGGGGGTCTCTGCCATCGCGTCGATCACGTCCTGCGTGAAGGCGGCGGGATGCGGGCTCGTGAATCGAACACGTTCGAGGCCCTCGATCTCGCCGGCTGCGCGGAGGAGCTTGCTGAAGGCCTGCCGATCTCCGAACTCCACGCCGTACGAGTTGACGTTCTGCCCGAGGAGCGTGACCTCGATCGCGCCATCGTCGACGAGTGCCCGGATCTCGCCGAGCACGTCGCCCGGCCGGCGGTCCTTCTCCTTGCCGCGGAGCGAGGGCACGATGCAGAACGTGCACGTGTTGTTGCAGCCCACGGAGATCGACACCCAGCCGGAGTAGGTCGAGTCTCGCTTCGTCGGCAACGTCGATGGGAACACATCGAGCGCTTCGAGGATCTCGAGCTGCGCTTCCTCGTTGTGGCGCGCTCGTTCGAGCAGCTTGGGGAGTGCCCCCATGTTGTGCGTGCCGAAGACGACGTCCACCCATGGGGCCTTCTCCAGGATCGTGCCACGATCCTTCTGAGCGAGGCACCCGCCGACGGCGATCTGCATGCCTTCGTGCTGTCGCTTGATCGCGGCGAGCTGCCCCAGGTTGCCGTAGAGCCTGTTGTCGGCGTTCTCGCGCACGGCGCAGGTGTTGATCACGACGATGTCCGGTTCGAAACCGTCTGCTTCCACGTACCCCGCGGCACGGAGCGAACCGGACATGCGTTCCGAGTCGTGCACGTTCATCTGGCAGCCGAGCGTGCGCACTTCGTAGCTTCTCGGTGACCCGTCCGGCTTCAGTGCCGCTGGAGAGGACGCTATGGGTGTGGCTGTCTCGCTCATGATCCGCCAATTCTACGTTCGCTTCACGGCCGGGCACTCCCACCGCTACGCTGGCGGGATGCGAGCCATGACCACGGATGACGGCGTCACGCCGGCGACTTCTCTTGCTCTCCAGCGAGGCCTGCTGCAGACCGAAGCCGGCCGCGTGGAAGCGAGCGGTGCACGGGTGGCTTCGATCTCGGCACCGAGCGGCGCCCTCTACGTGGGCCCTGCTGGCGGCGAGAACGGCGTGGATGGCCTGGTGCTGAGGGTCGGCGGCGGTGCGTCGGCTGCGACGACGACCATCGTCACGGATGAGTCTGGAGCATCGCGAGCTGAAGCGCTGACGATCTCGCTGAACGACGAACCTGAACGCTGGCGCGATGCTCCTCGAGAGGAGGCCTACTGGCATTCGCTCCCGAGCGAGCTGCACGGCGAGGTGCCGGTCGTCGAACCGCGCCATGGCCTGCTGGTCGTCTGCGACGCCGGGCTGCGCGACCAGTACCGGCAGAGCGATTTCGCGTGGGATCGTTGGGTTGACGAGGTAGTCGCCTCGGCCGCAGCTTCGAGCGGACAGGCGGCGGTCGCTGTGCCGTTCGCGGGACGGTCGGAGTCGCTGCTGGCTCTGGCGTCGAGCTCGTTCCCGTCTGGTGCCGCGGTCTTCGCCGGATTCGACGCGAACCTGCAGATCGCCGCCCTGCACCTGGCGCCCGTGGCCGAGCACGAGCAGGAGCCCGCGATTGTCCGAGTTCGCCTGGCTCGGGCGGCCCTCAGGGCCGACGATCCGTCGGCAGCCGCTGCGCACGCGATGGCTGCTATTTCGACGCTCGAGGCGGAACGCGACCTGCGCGCCGCGGGTCGCGTCGGCTTCGTGCTCGCCGAGGCCCACGACCGCGCCGGCGCTCCTGTCGCGGCGCGACGAGCTCTCGAGGAGGCGCTTGTCCGCCTCGAGGTGGCCCGTGATGCCGAGGGGCAGCGCGTTGCGCTGGCCCTACTCGACGGGAGTAGCGCCGAAGAACACGCCGGCTGACCCGCTTGAGGGGCGGCTCGGCCTGGACCCACCCTGCACTGCTTCGCGTGCCGCGGCGAAGGCGACGCCAGAGGAGTAGCCGCGCCGCGAGAGGAACCCGGCGATTCGCCGGATCGCGGCGTCCGGCTCCACGCCCTTCACACGCCGCGCTCGCTCGACGGCGAGCTCCTTGGCCCGCTCGAGCTCGTCGTCACGGTCGACCTCAGCGAGCACTTCCTGCATCGCCTCGGCCGAGATGTGGCGCTCACGAAGCGCCCGCTCGACTCCCTGAATCCCCGACCGCTTCTTGTCTCGCGACTTGTGGACGACGAGCTCAGCGAGGCGGAGGTCGTCGAGGTAGCCGAGCTCGGTGCACCGGTCGATGACCTGTTCGATCTCGTCGTCGTCGAGCCGGAGGGACTCCTCGTACTCGGCGGCCTCGTCCGTGCCGTCCTCGGGGGCCTGCGCCCCCTTGGGGTCCTCGCCTCGCCAGTCGCGGAGCAGGCGGCGTGCCTCTTCCGTCGACCGGTCGCTGCGAGCAAGCGCACGGACCAGCGTCTCCTGCGCTTCGCTGACGAGTCGCTCTCGCGATTCCGCGTCCATCCCGGCGGGCACGACGGCCGTGAAAGCCTGTGCATCGCCTTGCCCGCCTGGGATGGAAACGAGCCTCGGACTGGTACTCGCCGAGTGTCGGGGCCGGGCCACCGGCTCCTCATCGTGTGAGGAGACGGCAGCCGGTGGCTCCGGACTTGTGCTCGCTGCACTCGCATCAGCCTCCGACGAGCGCTGACGGCCCGCGGATGAAGCGCCGAACAGTGGCGTCACCGGAGCGAGCTCGTCGGTCATGCGCCGCGCCGCTGAGCGACCTTCGCCTCGGCGACGGGCGCGATCGGTGCCTCAGCAGGCTCTGCAGCTGCATCGGCAGGCTGGCCAACGCCGAGCTTCGCGAGGATCTTCCGCTCGATCTCCTCGGCGATCTCTGGGTGCTGGATAAGGAAGTTGCGTGCGTTCTCCTTGCCCTGGCCAAGCTGGTCACCCTCGTACGTGTACCACGCACCCGACTTGCGCACGAGACCATGCTCGACGCCGAAGTCGATGAGCGACCCCTCACGTGAGATGCCGACGCCGTAGAGGATGTCGAACTCGGCCTGCTTGAAGGGCGGCGCCATCTTGTTCTTGACGACCTTGACGCGCGTGCGGTTGCCGACCGCCTCGGTGCCGTCCTTGAGGGTCTCGATACGACGGATGTCCAGGCGGACCGAGGCGTAGAACTTCAGTGCCTTTCCACCGGCGGTCGTCTCGGGGCTGCCGAAGAAGACGCCGATCTTCTCGCGGAGCTGGTTGATGAAGATCGCGGTGGTCTTCGTCTGGCTCAGGCCACCCGTGAGCTTGCGAAGGGCCTGCGACATGAGGCGTGCCTGAAGACCCACGTGGCTGTCTCCCATCTCGCCCTCGATCTCGGCCTTCGGCACGAGTGCGGCGACGGAGTCGATGACCACGAGGTCGACCGACCCAGAGCGGATGAGCATGTCGGTGATCTCCAACGCCTGCTCGCCGGTGTCCGGCTGGGCGACGAGAAGGGCGTCGATGTCGACTCCGAGCTTCTTGGCGTATTCCGGATCAAGCGCGTGCTCAGCATCGATGAAAGCGGCGATGCCGCCCGCACGCTGCGCGTTCGCGATGGCGTGGAGGGTCAGCGTTGTCTTACCCGAGGACTCTGGGCCGTAGATCTCAACGATTCGGCCACGAGGAAGTCCGCCGATGCCGAGTGCGACGTCGAGGGCAACCGAACCGGTCGGGATCGTCTCGACGGGGGCACGCTCGTCGCTTCCGAGGCGCATGACCGACCCCTTGCCGAACTGGCGGTCGATCTGGGCGAGTGCGGCGTCAAGTGCTTTTTCGCGGTCTGCTGGGTTGGGCATGGTGGTGGTCCTCTCGGAATGTGGCGGTCGCCTCTCGGCTGTCGCGCGCTGATGGAGAGCGCTGACGACAAGGCGGATCGGCTTCCTTGGCTACTCGACATTCACGGTAGAGGCGACCACCGACATTCGATGATCGAGTGCCTCGACCTGTGGACAAGTCTCCGAGGAGTCCGACGTGAACACCCTACGTCCTTAGAACACGACTTCGAACATCCGAGAGGCGTGTCGGACGGAAGAGGCGGATGCTGGACGCCGCTGATCAGTCCCGAGCGCGGGGGTCGATCGTGCCGACGCCGTGCCGTCTCGCCTCGGGGACCCCAGTGTCGACGCACAGGGCAAGCCAGATCTCGCGCGGTTCGATCCCATCATCCAGCGCCTGCTGCGCCGTACGGTCGCCAACTGCGCCGAGCACGAGGTCTCGCATCAGCGAGCGCCCGTAGGCCTCACCGAATTCATCGACCACGGCCCTGTCGAATTCGCTCTTGCGCATCCCCCAAGCGTACGCCGACGGCGCCGCAGCTGTTGCTGCGGCGCCGTCGAGCACTCCTCTAGACGAAGCGCAGTCGTGGGAAGCCGTCTCGCTAACGCGTGACGAGCGGCTTCCGCATTCCGAGCAGGAGGTCGTCCGGAACCGTGTCCGGGATGCTCGTGTCGAAGCGTTCATGGACGGCCAGTCGGTCGCCCACTTCGCGATAGATGGTTGAGAGGGGGGTCTCGAGGGCTTCTGCCACCGAAGCGAGGATCTCGCTCGAGGCTTCCTTCTGCCCGCGCTCGACCTCACTCAGGTAGCCGAGTGCAACCGAGGCGCGACCTGCGACCTGCCGGAGCGTGTGCCCCTTGCGCAGGCGCACATCGCGCAGGACTTCACCGATCTCTTGACGCGCTAGGACCATAGCGGGGTCCTCCTTACTGCCGTGTGCCAAGAACTGTAACTTACGAGACTTCGTGGAGACTTCGTCACGCTGAGAACAACCAAGCAAACATCGATGGTATTCCTGAAAGAAAGCCGAATGTTGAGGCGATTCGACTCAACCTTCGAAGCGGCTCCGTTCACGATACCGCGTCAGTGTTCCACGAGCATTTCGAGCACGTTGTGAACAGCAGCCTCGACCGTCGCCCCGCGCACACGCTGGCGGCTGCCGGCGGGATCGTCGAGGCGAACCAGCGATGAGAAGTCGAGTTCGACGACCTTGTCGCCGAAGAGCGAGGAGATGCCGACGAACACGACACCGGGCGCCCTGCCCGCTTGAGCCTGCGGCCCGGCCACCCCCGTCGTGGAGAGGCCGATATCGAGGCGGTCCCCGCGTCCCGCGGCGAGAGCAGTCCGGGCGCCGAGCGCCATGGCCGCGGCGACATCCGGATCGACGGGCCCCCGCTCGGCCAGGAGGTCTTCGTCGACGCCGAGCAAGGAGTGCTTGAGCTCGGTGCGGTACGCCACGATGCCGCCAGCCAATGATGCCGAGATGCCGGGGATCTTCACGAGCTCGGCCACCAGGGCTCCGCCCGTGAGCGACTCCGCGATGCCGATGCTCAGCCCTGCCTCGAGGAGCACACGCCCGAGTTCGACGGTCTGTGGAAGTGCTGGTGTGATTCCGCCGGTCATCGCTCGGTGCTCCCCTCATCGGCCCGCAGCTCGGGCGCTTTCCTCTTCTGTGGACGATACGCCTCCCACAGGTAGTCGATTCCCGACCACACCGTGAGGATGAAGGCCGCAGACATCAAGATGACGTTGAGCCAGTGCACCCAGTCTCCGAAGACGACCCAGAGCGGCAAGAGGGCCAGGGAGATCGCAATGGCCTGGACGAGGGTCTTGAGCTTCCCGCCTCGTCCGGCGGGGAGCACGCGCTTCTTGGCCACGGCCAGGCGCCAGAAGGTGATGCCGAGCTCACGCACGAGGATGATGATCGTGACCCACCACGGAAGCTCGCCGAGTACGGAGAGCATGACGAGCGCGGTCCCCGTGAGGGCTTTGTCTGCGATCGGATCGAGCAGCTTGCCGAGATCGGTGATGAGATTTCGACTGCGCGCGATGTGCCCATCGAGGCTGTCGGTTGCGATCGCCACGATGAAGAGCACCGCCGCCGCCCAGCGCCATGGACCGTCGCTGCTGCCATCGAGCAGGAGGAACCACACGAAGGCGGGAACGAGCAGGATGCGCGCGATCGTGATGAGGTTCGGCACGCACCAGTTGCTCACCGGCCCGTCGCCCCCGCGGAGTATTCGACCGGTCATCGTGCTGCCTCTCGCTAGTCGCGCCCTGTCAGACTCCAGGCGTCTTCGTCGTCGCTCTCGCCTTCGACTTCTTCCAGGCCATCGTATTGGGCGGCGACGGCATCGAACGACGCGGCCATGCCGTCAGCCCCGGCCACTGGCGCCGCGCTCGTCGCTGGAGCTGGAGCGCTCGCGCCCGGGTCCTGGCCGCGGATCCGCGCGAGCACGCCTGGGAGCTCCTCAGCGGTGACCAGCACGTCGCGGGCCTTGGATCCCTCCGAAGGCCCGACGATATCGCGTGACTCCATGAGGTCCATGAGCCGGCCGGCCTTCGCGAAGCCGACACGAAGCTTGCGCTGCAGCATGGACGTGGACCCGAACTGCGAGTTCACGACGAGTTCAGCCGCAGCGAGCAGGAGCTCGAGGTCGTCCCCGATGTCGGCGTCGATCTCCTTCTTCTCCACGACCTGCGCGACGTCGGCCCGGTACTCGGGCTGCGCCTGGCGCTTGACGTGCGCGACGATCTCGGTGATCTCTTTGTCGTTGACCCAGGCACCCTGCACACGCGCGGCCTTGTTTGCCCCCGATGGGAGGAAGAGCGCGTCTCCCTGGCCGATGAGGGACTCGGCCCCGACCTGGTCCAGGATGACGCGTGAGTCGGTGGAGCTCGTGACCGCGAACGCGAGACGGCTCGGCACGTTGGCCTTGATGAGCCCCGTCACGACGTCGACGCTCGGACGCTGGGTCGCGAGCACGAGGTGGATTCCTGCGGCTCGTGCAAGCTGCGTGATGCGCACGATCGAGTCTTCGACGTCGCGGGGCGCGACCATCATGAGCTCTGCGAGCTCGTCGACCACGACCAGGAGATACGGGTAGGGCTTGAGCTTCCGCTTCGACCCCTCGGGCAGGATGATGCCTCCGGACCGGATGGCGGCGTTGAAGTCGTCGACGTGACGGTAGCCGAAGCTCTCCAGGTCGTCGTAGCGCATCTCCATCTCCTTCACGACCCACTGCAGCGCCTCGGCTGCCTTCTTGGGGTTCGTGATGATCGGCGTGATGAGGTGCGGGACGCCGCTGTATGGGGTGAGCTCGACTCGCTTCGGGTCGACGAGCACCATGCGGACCTCGGCCGGCGTCGCGCGCATGAGCAGCGAGACGATCATCGAGTTCACGAAGCTGGACTTTCCGGCTCCCGTGGCACCGGCAACGAGCAGGTGGGGCATCTTGGCGAGGTTGGCGAGGACGAACCCTCCCTCGACGTCCTTGCCGACGCCGATCGTCATGGGGTGTCGTGCCGCGATCGACTCCGGCGACTGCAGGACGTCGCCGAGCGAGACCACCTCGCGATCGGAGTTGGGGATCTCGACTCCGATCGCGCTCTTGCCTGGAATGGGCGAGAGGATGCGCACCTGATTGCTCTTGACCGCGTACGCGATGTTGTTCGAGAGCTGCGTGACTCGCTCGACCTTGACGCCTGGCGCGACCTCGACCTCGTAGCGGGTCACCGTCGGCCCGCGCGAGAACCCGGTGACCTTCGCGTCCACCTTGAACTGGGCGAACGTCGAATTGAGCGCCTCGACGATGAGGTCGTTCGCCTCGGTGCGGGCGAGGGCGGGTGCTCCGCGCGAGAGCATCGTCTGCACGGGGAGGCTGTACCCCTGGCCTGAGGCATCCGCGTCGCGGGAGTCCCACTGCTCGCCGTCGTCCTCGGCAGCGGTGGAGGGCACGTCGGCCGAAGGGGTCGCCGCTGCTGACGGCGCCTGAGGCGCCGGAGCGCCGAAGAGGTCGGCGAACTCGTCGGGATCGGTGGGCGTCGAGTCGTCCTGGATGCCCGTGGCTGAGAACAGGGTCGGCTCGGCGACGTCGATGACATCGGTCGCGTCGTCCATCCGGAGTCCGGGAAGCACCGCCGTCGGCTGCGGGCCCGTGACGACGTTGTCCGAGTCCTCCGACGTGAGTCCTCGGAGCACGGTGGTCGTGGCCTCCGGGTCGATGCGGTGGTGCTCGTGCCTCTTGGTGTCGGCGACCGCCGTCTCGTAGGGCTGCTCCTCGTAGTCGACGTCTTCTTCACGCCCCGAGTCGTTGCGACGCCACCAGGGGAGGCGCTCCGACTCGGAGGCGCGACCGCGCTCGTCCTCGCCGAGCAGGCTCTCCTCGTCGTTGGCGGCTGCCTTGCTCGCCTTCGTGGACCGCGCGTGGGCAGCCGACTCCTCGTCGATGCCGAACATCCACGCCCACAGCTCGCGCAGGCGGGAGACGACCTTGTGCGGCGGGGTCTTGGTGATGATGAAGACGGAGAGCAGGACCAGGAGACCGGCGACGATGGCCGCCCCGATCGGCGTGATGACCAGGCCGAGCGTACCGCCGAGCAGCCAGCCGAAGACTCCCCCGCCGAGCGCGAGAGCCGGCATGCCGCTTGCCGGGTCGGGGTTGCCGGCGATGACGTGGCAGATCGCCGAGCTCGAGACGAGCCCGAGGAAGAGCCCGACACCGATACGGCCGTTGTCACTCACCGAGGAGGGGTGCCTGAAGAGCCACAGCGCGAAGAATGCGAGTACGACGGGGAGCGCGTAGGAGACGCGACCGAACAGCCCGCCGAACGTGAAGTCGTTGAGGCCCATCGCGACGTCGTTGCCGGGGAAGAACCAGACGACCACGCCGCCGATGACGGCGAGCAGGAACAGCAGGAACGGGAATCCGTCGCGCCGCTGGTCTTTCTCGAGCGTCTCAGGTCCGAGCGCGCGGGCGGTCTGGCCCGCGACATTCGCCGCGGCCATCCACGCCCGGGTCGCGATGCCCGGCTTCTCGGTCTCCGCCGGAGCCTTCGCGGCTGCCGCGCTCGCCCGTTTCTTGGGCGCGGGGGTTCGCTTGGTGTTGGACGGAGTTGTGGCCATGGTGCCCAAGGTACCTGCGGCCACCGACAGGATCGAGGATGACGCCCCGAGAGCCGTCGAGATCGACGGCCCTCGAGGACTGACGTCAGGCTTCGATGACCACCGGGATGATCATCGGGTGACGACGGTGCTTGGTGTTGACCCAGCGGCCGATCGTGCGCCGCACGACCTGCGAGAGCTGGTAGGAGTTGGAGTTGCCTGCCTCGACGGCCTCCTTGAGCGCCTTCTGGATGCCGGGGATGATGTCGTCGAAGACGGCCTCGTCCGGAGCGAACCCACGCGCGTGGATCTCGGGCCCGACGAGGATGTTGCCTGTCGCCGCTTCGACCACCGTGAAGATGGAGATGAATCCTTCTTCGGCGAGGATGCGGCGGTCCTTGAGGTCGGCATCCGTGATCGTGCCGACCGTGGAGCCATCGACGTAGATGAATCCGATGTCGAGCTGAGCGACCTGCCGCGCGACGCCGTCGCGCATGTCGATGACAGCACCGTTCTCGACGACAAGCACGTTCTCATCCGCGATGCCAGACTTCTTCGCGATCTCGGCATTGGCGACGAGGTGGCGGATCTCGCCGTGCACCGGCAGTACCTGCCGCGGCTGCAGGATGTTGTAGCAGTAGAGCAGCTCGCCAGCGGCGGCGTGCCCGGAGACGTGGACGTTGGCGTTCGCCTTGTGCACGACGTTCGCCCCGAGCTTGATGAGCGCGTTGATGACCCGGAACACCGAGTTCTCGTTGCCTGGGATGAGGCTCGACGCGAGGATGACGGTGTCGTCCTCACCGACCTCGATGGCGTGGGTCTTCGACGCGATGCGGCTGAGGACGGCCATCGGCTCACCCTGCGAGCCCGTCGACATGAAGACGATCTCGTTGTCGGGGAGCTTGAGCGCCTTCTTGTGATCGATGAGGACGCCCTGCGGCACGTTGAGGTAGCCGAGTTCGGACGCGATGCCCATGTTGCGGACCATCGAACGACCCATGAGCGCGACGCGACGGCCGTTGGCCGCTGCCGCGTCGATGACCTGCTGCACTCGATGCACGTGGCTCGAGAAGCTCGCGACGACGACCTTGCCCTTGGTCCGCGAGATGACATCCTCGATGACCGGGCCGATGTTGCGCTCCGTCGGCGTGAAGCCAGGCACCTCGGCGTTGGTGGAGTCGGCCATGAAGAGGTCGATGCCCTCCTCGCCGAGGCGCGCGAACGCACGGAGATCGGTGAGGCGACCGTCGAGCGGCAGCTGGTCCATCTTGAAGTCGCCCGTGTGGAGCACCGTGCCGGCGTCCGTCGTGATGTGCACGGCGAGCGCATCCGGGATCGAGTGGTTGACGGCCACGAACTCGAGCGTGAAGGGACCGAGCTCCTCGACCTGGCCTTCTGCGACCGTGAGCGTGTACGGCTTGATGCGGTGTTCCTTGAGCTTCGCCTCGACAAGCGCGAGCGTCAGCGTGGAGCCGATCAGTGGGATGTCCGGCTTGAGTCGGAGGATGTACGGCACCGCTCCGATGTGGTCCTCGTGGCCGTGGGTCAGCACGATGCCGACGACATCGTCCAGACGAGCGCGGATCGAATCGAAGTCCGGCAGGATCAGGTCGACGCCAGGCTGGGTCTCTTCAGGGAAGAGCACGCCGCAGTCGACGATGAGGATCTTGCCGTCGATCTCGAAGGTCGCCATGTTGCGGCCGACCTCGCCGAGGCCACCGAGCGGGATGATCCGCATGGAGCCTGCAGCGAGCTTGGGAAGGTGTTCAGTCTTTGTCATATGCGCCTTAGGAAGTCAGCGTTGCCGCTGGTGAGGTGAGGGTCGAATCAGCGGGTTGTGCCTGGGATGCGCGGAAGCGCACCACCCGCGGCCGCGTTGCGGTCAGGCCGGAAGTTCGTGAAGCTCGCGCCTTCGACGTCGCGAACCAGGTCGAGCTCGTCCTCGATGAGGGCGGCTTCCCACTCCTCCGGGCCGACGAGCGGCAGCCGGACTCGCGGGGACTGGATGCGGCCGAGGCCGTGCAGGATGTACTTGGTCGCCACGGTGCCGGGCACGTGGGTCATGGTGGCGCGGACGAGCGGCTCGAGCCGCTTGTGCGCATCCGTCGCCGTGCGGAGGTCGCCGGCGTTGACGGCGTCGATCATCGTGCGGTAGGGCTGCGACGCGATGTTCGCGGTCACGCCGATGAGGCCCGTCGCGCCGATCGAGAGGAGCGGCAGCGTGTTGGCGTCGTCGCCCGAGAAGTAGAGCAGCTCGGTCTGGTTGAGCACGCGCGACACCTGCGCGAGGTCGCCCTTGGCGTCCTTCACCGCGATGATGTTCGGGTGCTTCGCGAGGCGAAGGATCGTCTCGTAGGTGATCGGGATGCCGGTGCGGCCCGGGATGTCGTAGAGGATGAGCGGCAGATCGGTTGCGTCCGCGATCATGCGGAAGTGCGTGAGCACACCAGCCTGCGTCGGCTTGTTGTAGTACGGGGTGACGGCCATGACGCCGTCGGCTCCCGCATCCGCCGACTGCTTGGCGAGCTGGATGGCGTGAGCCGTCTCGTTCGACGGGCCGCCGGTGATGATCTTCGCGCGCCCGGCAGAGACCTCCTTGCCGACGACGACCAGCTTGAGCTTCTCCGCGTCGGTGAGCGTCGACGTCTCGCCGGTCGTCCCGGTGACGACGATGCCGTCAGCACCGGCCGAGATGACGTCGTCGATGTGCTTCTCGACACCCGCCCAATCGACTTCTCCGTCGTGCGTCATCGGGGTCACGAGTGCGACGAGCACCTGGCCGAAAGGGTTGTCCTGTTCCATCACGTCTCTCAGGCTACTTCCACTAGGTAAAGACTGCTGCTACTTGCTACTTCTTCTTCTCGACATCGCCGCTCAGGGCGGCGATGAATGCTTCCTGCGGCACTTCCACGCGTCCGACCATCTTCATGCGCTTCTTGCCGGCCTTCTGCTTCTCGAGCAGCTTGCGCTTGCGCGAGATGTCACCGCCGTAGCACTTCGCGAGCACGTCCTTGCGGATGGCGCGGATCGTCTCGCGGGCGATGATGCGGGCACCGATCGCCGCCTGGATGGGCACCTCGAACTGCTGGCGCGGGATGAGCTTGCGCAGACGCTCGGTCATGAGCAGCCCGTAGGCGTACGCCTTGTCCTTGTGGATGACCGCGCTGAATGCGTCGACCCGCTCACCCTGCAGGAGGATGTCGACCTTGACGAGGTCGGCGACCTGGTCGCCCATCGGCTCGTAGTCGAGCGAGGCGTACCCCTGCGTTCGGCTCTTGAGCTGGTCGAAGAAGTCGAACACGATCTCACCGAGCGGCATCGAGTAGCGAAGCTCGACGCGCTCCTCGCTGAGGTAGTCCATGCTGATGAGCGTTCCGCGCTTGCCCTCGCAGAGCTCCATGATCTTGCCCACGTAGTCCTTCGGCGCGAGGATCGCAGCGCGCATCATCGGCTCGCGCACCTCGAGGATCTTGCCTTCTGGGTACTCGCTCGGGTTCGTGACGGTGTGGAGCTGCTTGTCCTCCGTCTTCACCTCGTAGACGACCGACGGAGCGGTCGTGATGAGGTCGAGATCGAACTCGCGCATGAGGCGCTCGGTGACGATCTCGAGGTGGAGGAGGCCGAGGAAGCCGACGCGGAAGCCGAAGCCGAGCGCCACGGACGTCTCCGGCTCGTAGTTGAGGGCTGCATCGGAGAGCTTGAGCTTGTCGAGCGCCTCGCGCAGCTCCGGGTAGTCGCCGGCATCGATCGGGTAGAGACCAGAGAAGACCATGGGCTTCGGCTCGGTGTAGCCGGGAAGCGGGTCGTCGGACGGGCGGGTGCTGCCCGTCACGGTGTCGCCCACCTTCGAGAGGCGAACGTCCTTCACACCCGTGATGAGGTAGCCGACCTCGCCCACGCCGAGGCCCTTCGCCACGGTGGGCTCCGGCGACGAGACGCCGATCTCGAGCATCTCGTGCGTGGAGCCGGTCGACATCATCTTGATCTTGTCGCGCGCCTTGAGCTCGCCGTCGACGACGCGAACGTAGGTGACGACGCCGCGGTAGGCGTCGTAGACCGAGTCGAAGATCATCGCGCGGGCAGGTGCATCAGCGACCCCGACGGGGGCCGGGATGCGCTCGACGACGCGGTCGAGGAGCTCCTCCACGCCCATGCCGGTCTTGCCGCTGACCCGAAGCACGTCGTCGGGGTCGCCGCCGATGAGGTTCGCGATCTCAGCCGCGAACCGGTCAGGGTCGGCTGCGGGGAGGTCGATCTTGTTGAGGACCGGGATGATCTCGAGGTCGTTCTCCATCGCCAGGTACAGGTTCGCGAGCGTCTGGGCTTCGATGCCCTGCGCCGCGTCCACCAGCAGGATGGCGCCCTCGCAGGCAGCGAGCGAGCGAGAGACCTCGTAGGAGAAGTCGACGTGGCCGGGCGTGTCGATCATGTTCAGCGCGAAGGTGTCGCCTTCGACCGCCCACGGCATGCGGACAGCCTGGCTCTTGATCGTGATGCCGCGCTCGCGCTCGATGTCCATGCGATCGAGGTACTGTGCACGCATGGCGCGCTCATCGACGGAGCCCGTGAGCTGCAGCATCCGATCGGCCAGGGTGGACTTGCCGTGGTCGATGTGGGCGATGATGCAGAAATTGCGGATCCGGGCGGGGTCGGTCTGAGCCGGCTCGAGCGGAGTGGAGGCGCGTGGTGACATGGTGTCGCCTATTCTCCCATGAGCCGCGAGCCCAGCGTTCATCGCTCGGTGCTCGAGCGCGCAGCCAGCACACGCACCGCCGGAGAACGGCCAAGGAAGGCACAACTGCATGAGTCTCATCCGCCTCAACGACGTCGAGGTCGGCTTCGGCCCCTCCCCCGTGCTCAAAGAGGTCTTCCTCACCCTCGACAGGGGCGACCGGGTCGGACTCATCGGCCAGAACGGCTCGGGCAAGTCGACCCTCCTGAAGCTCATCCTCGAGCAGGTGTCTCCAGACACCGGAACCGTCTCGATCGATGACGGCGTGCGCATCGGCTACTTCTCGCAGTTCTCCGAGCTCGACGGTTCGTCGACGATCCTCGAGACGCTCGAGACGCTCTTCTCGCACGTCCACGAGATGGAGGCGGAGCTCGCCCAGATCGACGAAGCCATCGCCGCCGAGCCGGACGCCGACACGCTGGATCGCCTCATCCTTCGCCAGTCCGAGCTCTTCGAGGAGATGGACCGCGCGGACGGCTGGGACTACAAGCGCCACATCGACACCGCACTCACGAAGCTCGGCTTCAACGAGGACCACCGCACGAGCCCTATCGAGAAGCTCTCCGGCGGTTGGCGCAACCGCGCGGCCCTCGCCAAGCTCCTCCTCGAGCAGCCAGACGTGCTGCTGCTCGACGAGCCCACGAACTTCCTCGACGTCGCGGGTGTCGAGTGGCTCGAGACCTGGTTCCGCTCGTTCCGGGGCGCCGCGATCATCGTGTCGCACGACCGCACCTTCCTGGATGCAGTGGTCACGCGCATCCTCGAGGTCGAGAACCTGCACCTGCACGAGTACCCGGGCGACTTCGGCGAGTACGTCATCCAGAAGCAGTTCAGGCTCAAGACGCTCCAGGCGCAGTTCGTGCACGAGGCCGAACTGCTCGCCTTCGAGGCGGAAGGCATCTCCGACCGGCGCGAGGCCGCCAAGGCGGGCGGCAAGACGCTCGGAAAGCGACTCTCGAGCATCAAGAAGAAGCGCGCGCCTCGTCCTGTCGACGAGATCGTCACCGAGATCTACGGCTCGCTGCACGTCAAGGACGTCCTCGCGCGCGTCTCAGGACTCGGCAAGAGCTACGGCGAGCGCACGCTGTTCGACGACGTCACCTTCGAGGTGCACCGGGGCGACCGCATCGCCGTCATCGGCCCGAACGGCAGCGGCAAGTCGACGCTCCTGCGGGTCCTCACGGGCGAGGAGAAGGCCGACATCGGCCGCGTCGACTGGCCGAACGGCGTCAAGGTCGTCTCCTACAACCAGGTGCTTGCCGAGCTCGACGAGTCGGACACCGTGTCGCACTCGGTGAACGCCATGCCGGACAGCATCGCCTTGAGGGCCACGAAGAAGTCCGTCACCCGATTCCTCAGCATGTTCCGCTTCAGCGAAGCGGAACTGAAGTCCCGCATCGGCACGCTCTCCGGTGGGCAGCGGGCGAGGGTCGCGATGGCCCAATGCCTGCTCTCCGGCGCGTCCGTGCTCGTGCTCGACGAGCCGACCAACCACCTCGACCTGCCGAGCACGCAGGTCATGGAGCGCGCACTCGTGCACTTCCCCGGCTCCGTCATCGTCGTGAGCCACGATCGATTCTTCATCGAGAAGGTCGCCACCGGAACGGTCGTCTTCGGCACGAACGCGGATGCGCCGGCCGAGCTGGAGATCACCATCGCGGATTCGGTATAAAACACTGCCGGGTACCGACGTCGCCTGAAGCCTGGTAGAGTTTCTGTTTGGCTTACGCGTCGCCCACTCGGCGCGGATTGGCGGCACGGCCCTCTTCCGTGCGGCACCGTTCCAGTACACCTTCCTGTAAGAAAGAAGCAACGTGGCAAATATCAAGTCGCAGATCAAGCGCATCGGCACCAACCGCAAGGCGACCGAGCGCAACCGCGCCTACAAGAGCGAGCTCCGCACGGCTATCCGTCGCGTTCGCTCGGCTGTCTCCGAGGGCAACAAGGAGCAGGCTGAGCTCGCGCTCACCTTCGCTGCCAAGAAGCTCGACAAGGCCGTCTCCAAGGGCGTCATCCACAAGAACCAGGCAGCGAACCGCAAGTCGGCCATCGCCAAGACGGTCGCAGCGCTCTAAGCCTCCCGTCATGCCGACATCGACCCCCGTACCCTCTTCCGAGGTGCGGGGGTCGATTCGTCGTATCGCTCTCCTGCAGAGCATCAACCTCGGACAGCACCGCAAGCTCCCCATGGCAGACCTCAAGGTCGCGCTCGAGGCAGCAGGGCACAGCAACCTCGCGACAGTGCTCCAGACCGGCAACGTGCTCTTCGACAGCCCTGCCGAGGTCACGAACGCCGAACTCGAGACGAGGCTCCGTGCAGAGATGGCGGCAGCCTTCGACCTCGACGTCCCGACACTCGTGCGCGACGCCGAGGAGTGGCGAGCTGTTGTCGAGCTGGACCCGTTCCGGCCCCTCGACCCGCATCCGAGCCGCTACGTCGTCGTGTTCTGCGCGGAGTCACCGGAGGACCGCGTCGCGGCCGCACTCGAGGGCGTCGACCTCGAGGAGGACCGCTGGGCCGTGCACGGCCGCGAGATCTTCGTCTCCTGCCCCAACGGGCAGATCCAATCGCCCGTGCTGCAGCGCCTGGGCCGCCCGAAGAGCTCTGATAAGTCGAGCGGACCGGCGACGGTCCGCACCTGGGGCACGGTCCTGCGGGTCGCAGCGAAGCTCTAGGGTCGCTGCATCTCGGGCCCGCCTCCAGGTGACGATCCGACCTCCTGACCCACGCGTGCTCAGAGGCGCTCCACGCGAACCCGCTCGCCAGCGGACGCCGTTCCACCACGGAAGCTGGTCAGCGTGCGCGGCGGCGGTCAGACGTCTCGGAGGGCGATGCAGCGCAGCATGCGCTCCACGGCGAACTGCGGATCCTTGCCTGCGCCCTTGACGGCGTGGTCGGTCTCGGCGACAAGCGTGATGGCTCGCCCGAGTGACGCGTCGTCCCAGTCGCGGAGTTCGCGGCGAGCCTGACCCACCTGCCAGGGGGAAGCCCCGGCGCGGCTCGCGATCTGCGCGTCCGAGCCGCTGAGCCCCTGCACCTTCGCCATGATGCGCAGCTTCGATGCGACCGCGGAGACGATGGGCACGGGGTGCAGCCCCGTCGAGAATCCGTGCCGCACGAGCGCAAGCGCGTCGCGGACTCGACCGGCGAGCGCGGCATCGGCGATCTTGAACCCCGTCGTCTCGACACGGCCACCGAAGTACTTGTCGACGTGCTCATCGGTGATGGTGTCGCTCGTGACGGTCAGCAGCTGGCGGGCAGCACCGATGAGCTCGGCGAGGTCGGTGTTGAACGCGGCGACGAGGAGCGCCGCTGCCTGCGGCTCGATGCGGCGGCCGGCATTGCGGACCTCTGCGACGACGACGTCGACGAGCTCGCTGGGCTTCGGCTTCTGGCAGTCGATCTCCACCGCGACGTCCTTGGCCGCGCGCACCGCGTCGAGGAGCTTCTTGCCACGCACTCCCCCGCCGTGCCTGAGCACGAGCGTGGCGCCCTCGACGGGCATCTTCGTGTAGTCGACGACGTCGGCGATGAGCGCGTCCGTGCACTGCTGCACGCCACGGATGATGACGAGTCGGGGCTCGAAGAACAGAGAGGGGCTGACGAGCGTCGTGAGGTGGCCGCTCGAGTAGCCGGATGCATCGATCTCGGTGATCTCGAGGTCTGGCGATTCGGCGCGGAGCACGTCTCGGAGCCGCGTGATGGCGGTCTCCGCGAAGTAGTCCTCCGGGCCGCTCACGAGCACGATGCCTGCCGGTCGCACCTCTCGGTGGGTCAGGACGGGGATCGCCCTCTTGGGGGTACTCGCCCGCTTCGCCTGTGCCATGTGGCAATGCTAGCGACCACTGGGGCGTCCGACTGGTCGCCATCCCCAGCCCCGACGAGGATGGTGCCGAGCTCGTCGGTGCGGAGCGCCTGCGTGCCGGCGTCCTCGAGCATCCCGAGCGCCGCGTCCGTCGGGTGGCCGTAGCCGTTGTCGGCACCAACCGAGACGAGCCCCACCGACGCCCCCAGCTCCTGGTACAGCTGCGCGCTCTGGTCGCGCGAGCCGTGGTGTGCCATCTTCACGATGTCGGAGCGCGGATGCGGGTGCTCGCGCAGGAGGTCCCGTTGCGCTTCCTCGCCCAGATCGCCGAGTGCCGCAAGCGAGAGGCAGGCGGAGACGCACGTCGCGTCAGGCTCGAGAACGGTGACGAGGCTTCCATCATTGCCACCCACCCCGGAAGGTTCGCCGCCGCGACCGCGCTTCGGCCAGAGGGCGCTCCAGGTGAGGTCACCGAGCGTCCACGAGTCTCCGCTCGCCGCGTAGGACACCTGCGTCCCGGACGCCTGCAGCTCGGCGACGAGCGGCTCATCGCGCGCCTCGCTCGTATCGGGCACGACGAGGGCGCCGACGCCGATGCCGGACTCCACCATGGCCATGGCCGCACCGGTGTGGTCCAGGTCGAAATGAGAGAGCACAAGCAGAGCGAGCTCTCCGACGCCGACTGCATCGAGACAATCCAGCAGAGCGTCTGGCTCGGCGCCCGTGTCGATGAGCGCGGAGCCTTCGCTCGTGCGAACGAGCAGCGCGTCCCCCTGCCCGATATCGCAGGCGGCGTATCGCCAGTTGCTCGGGATGCTCCGACGCAGGTGCAGAGCCTGACCAACTAGCGTGCCGAGGTAGGCGACAAGCGCGATGCAGAGCAGGAGCGCGAGCCACGCCCTCCAGCGTTGGACGAGCAGGACCACCCCGACAACCGCGATGAGGCAGAGCATCGCGCCGAGGGGGCCTCCAGGCCACGGCAGCAGCGCACCCGGCCAGCCGCTGACGGACGCGGCCACGAGACCGATCCACTGCGCGGGCAGCCACGCCAGCCAGAGGAGCAGGTGACCGAGCCAGGGGGCGCCGATGAGCAGCACGCAGCCCACGAGGCCAACGAGGGTCGCGGCTGGCGCCGCTGGGGCGGCGAGCACATTCGCGACGACGCCGTAGAGCGGCAGCTCGGGAGCGAGGAGCAGCAGGACCGGCTGGCAGGCAAGCTGCGCAGAAGCCGGCACCGCGAGGAGCAGCGCAAGCTGTCGAGGCATGACGCGCGCGAGGCGCTCGCCGATCGGGTTCGCGAGCGTCAGGAGCCCCGCGGTCGCGAGCACCGAAAGCGCGAACCCGTAATCTCGGCTGCGCCACGGGTCCCCGACCAGCACCACGAGTACCGCAAGCGCAAGCAGGGCGAGCCCGCTCACGCGTCGCGGCGTGGCCTCGAGCGCCAACACGACCGCGGCCATGATGCTTGCTCTGATGACGCTCCCCTCCGGCGTCACGAGTGCCACGAATGCGGCAAGCAGCAGCGAGGCGAGCGCCAGTCGCACGCCTCGCTGAAGCCTGAGGAGGCGACCGACCACCAGCACGGCAGCGACGACGACTGCGCAGTTCGCCCCGGAGACCGCGGTGAGGTGCGTGAGCGAGGCCGCTTTCATCTGACCGTCGAGCTCGGACGTCACGAGGCGTGTATCACCGACCGAGAGCCCCGGGAGCAGCTGCGCGCCCGGGCCGGGCAAGCCACGTGCCGCATCCACGAACGCGTCCCTTGCCCTCGCTGTGACTTCGAGGAGACCGCCTGGGGCCTCGGTCACCTCCGCTGGCCGGTCTAAGAACAGCATGGCTGCGACGCTGTCGCCCGCATCCGCCGGACCGAGCTCGCCTTCGAGCGCCACCCGCGAGCCGATCCCTGGGACAGGCCCATCCGTCCCCTCCGGCACGCTGAGTTGCCCGAAGACCAACAGCGAGGCGCCACCGCCTCCAGCTCTGCCGTTGACCTCGAACGAATCGAGCAGCACCTCGAAGTGCGGCGTTGCCTCGAGCTGCGCTCCGAACCACCCGCCGTGCGCCGCCCCGTCCTCGACCGCGTTCTCCCCCACGAGGGTCGTGAGCGTGCCGCTCGCCCGCAGTGATGCTCCTTCCCCAGCGGCAGCCTTGAGAGCCTCCGGTACGCGGACAGGAAGCTGAGCGGCCACGCTCACGGCCACGAGAGATACTGCGGCGACCAGCACGGCAAGGGTCGCGAACACCCCACTCGCACGGACCGAGCTCCGCCGGCGGCAGTGCGCGGCCGCACCGATCGAGCCGATCGCAGCCACCGCCGCGATGACGGCGACGCTCCAGGCGGCGCCTGGGAACGTCACACAGCCCCAAGCGACGCCCCACATCGCGCACGCCGCGGGCAGGAGTCGCGCATCCTTCATCCCGAGGCGATCCGCCGCTCGGGGTGCAAGCAGGCCGGGAACGCGGCGGTCATCGCGCAGGCCGTCAGGATCACCGTCGTCGTGGACGCTCACACGGTGACCAGCTCGACGAGGCCCTCGTAGGTCGCATCCCCGATACCGGCGACCTCCTTGAGGTCTTCGACAGCGGTGAATCCGCCATTCTGCTCGCGGTAGTCGATGATGCGCGACGACATCGCGGGTCCGATTCGCGGCAGTTCCTCGAGCTCGGTCGCCGTCGCGGTGTTGAGGTTCACCAGCTCGCCAGGGATGGATGCTCCCGCAGCCCCTGACGAGTCGCCTCCGGCGGTCACGGGTTCCGTCGGCGCTTCTCCCAACCGGGGAACGCGCAGCTGCTCGCCGTCCACGAGCGTGCGGGCCATGTTGAGCTGCGACGGATCAGCATCGCCGGAGAGTCCCCCGGCCGCGGCGATGCCGTCGACCACGCGCATGCCGGGCGAGACCTCGTAGACGCCGGGGCTCGCGACCGCCCCGACGACGTGCACGAGCAGCGTCTCGCTGCTCGGCGTCGCCCCCGCCTCCCCTGCCGGCGCGTGCGTCGAGCTCAGCTCAACTCCCGCAGTCGGCGAAGCACTTCCGATGGCGCCGAGGCTCGGCGTCGGGCGGAAGGCCGCGATCGCGATCGCGATCGCGCCGGCGAGCACGGCCAGAACCAGCACCACCGCGGCACCGACCCCGATCCTCAGACGGGGTCGGGGCGGTCGCTCGAAGAGGTCGGCCAGCTCGGATTCGGACACCCTCGCACGCTACGACCGCAGCCTCCCCCGCTCCGCGATGCTCTCGGGAGTTGTGGAGAGCTGGCTCCTCACAGCCGAGAGGTCTGCAGAGTCACCCCGCGGTGGCCACGGTGAGGCCGCACATCACGCCGCTCGACGCATCCACGAATCTCGGGATGGGCTTCTCACTTCCGGATGGGAAACAACCCATCCCGAAGTGAGGAACCCATCCCGAGACGAAGAACGATCAAGGCGTCAGCGTCAGCGTCAGCGTCAGCGTCAGAGGACAGCTAGCCCTTGACGGCGATGTTCACGAGCTTCGGGGCGCGCACGATGACCTTGACGATCTCCCTGCCGTCGAGTGCGGCTTGCACCTTCGGCGACGAGATCGCGAGCTGCTCGAGCGACGCCTCGTCGATGGTCGGGGGCACGTCGAGGCGGTGCCTGACCTTGCCGTTGATCTGCACGACCGCCGTCACCTGGTCCTGCGTCAGCAGCGAGCGAGCGGCGGTGGGCCACTTGACGTGCGAGATGCTGCCCTCGTGGCCGAGGCGCTCCCACATGTCCTCCGCCGTGTGCGGGGCGTACATGTCCAGCACGACCGCGATGGCCTCTGCTGCCTCGCGTACGGCGGGATCGGCCGGGCCCGCGCCCGAGTCGATGGCCTTGCGTGTCGCGTTCGTGAGCTCCATGAGCCGCGCGATGACGACATTGAACTTGAAGCCGCTCGCGAGCTGCGGGATGTCAGCCAGGAAGCGGTGCGTCTCGCGGCGCAGCCCACGGTCGCCCTCGCCGAAGTCGACTCCGACGGGGCTCGTGACCTCACCCGAGATACGCCAGGCCCGCGCGAGGAACTTGCCCGAACCCGCAACGGACACGTCCGCCCAGTCGACGTCGTCCTCCGGCGGGCTCGCGAAGAGCATCGTCAGCCGGACGGCGTCGACGCCGTACTGGTCGAGCTCCGCCGAGAGGCTCACGACATTGCCCTTCGACTTCGACATCTTCTTGCCGTCCATGACGACCATGCCCTGGTTGAGCAGCGCCGAGAACGGTTCCGTGAAGTCGACGTGGCCCAGGTCGTAGAGCACCTTCGTGATGAAGCGCGCGTAGAGCAGGTGCAGGATGGCGTGCTCGACGCCGCCCACGTACTGGTCGACGGGAGCCCAGCTCGCTGCCGTCTTCTCGTCGAAGGCGGCCAGCTCGTTGTTCGGCGAGAGGAATCGCAGGAAGTACCAGGAGCTGTCGACGAACGTGTCCATCGTGTCCGTGTCGCGCAGCATCGGCTCGCCCGTCTCGGGGTCGACCGTGTTCACCCAGTCGGTCGCACCGCCGAGCGGCGAGGCTCCCTTGGGGCGCAGGTCGAGGCCTTCGGCCTCCGGCAGGCGCACGGGCAGCTGGTCGAGCGGAACCGGCACCTCCTTGCCGTCCTCGCCATGGAGGATCGGGATGGGCGTTCCCCAGTAGCGCTGGCGCGAGATGAGCCAGTCGCGCAGTCGGTAGTTCTTCGCGGCGCGGCCCGTGCCCCGCTCGTCGAGGAGCTCGATGGCGGCCTGGATGCCGGAGCGCTTCGAGAGGCCGTCGAGCGACCCGGAGTTGGTGAGGCGGCCGTCGCCGGACAGCGCCTCGCCGGTCTTGGCCGGGTGGAGGTCTTCGAACTCGGGCATGGACCCGTCTTCCGGGATGATCGGGATGACGCCCGTCACAGCCTGCGTGATGTCGACGACCACCTTGACCGGCAGGTCGAAGGCGCGCGCGAAGTCGAGGTCGCGCTGATCGTGCGCCGGCACGGCCATGATCGCGCCGGTGCCGTAGTCGGCGAGCACGTAGTCGGCCGCCCAGATCGGCAGGCGCTCGCCGCTCAGAGGGTTGATAGCGAAGCGACCGAGGTCGACACCGGTCTTCGGACGGTCGCTCGACTGGCGGTCGATGGAGTCGAGCGCGCGCGTCTCGGCGAGGTACTTCGCGAAGCGCTCGCGGACCTCTTCGCTCGCGCCTTCGACCAGCTCGGATGCGAGGTCGGAGTCTGGAGCGACGACCATGAACGTCGCACCGTAGAGGGTGTCCGGCCGCGTCGTGAAGACGGTGACGGGCTCATCCCGGCCCTCGACGACGAAGTCGACGTCGGCACCGAGCGAGCGCCCGATCCAGTTGCGCTGCATCGTGATGACCTTCTGCGGCCAGTGACCCTCGAGCTGGTTGAGGTCGTCGATGAGTCGGTCTGCGTAGTCGGTGATCTTGAAGTACCACTGGTTGAGCTTCTTCTTCACGACGATCGCGTCGCAGCGCTCGCAGTGGCCGTCGATGACCTGCTCGTTGGCGAGCACCGTCTGATCGTTGGGGCACCAGTTCACGTCGGAGTACTTGCGGTAGGCGAGGCCTCGCTCGTACATCTGCAGGAACAGCCACTGGTTCCAGCGGTAGTACTCGGGGTCGGAGGTGTGGATGACGCGGTCCCAGTCGAAGGACGCCGCGTAGCGCTTCATGGACGCGCGCTGCTGCGAGATGTTCTCGTACGTCCAGTCCTTGGGGTCGCCGCCGTTCTTGATGGCGGCGTTCTCTGCTGGCAGTCCGAAGGAGTCCCAGCCGATGGGGTGCAGGACGTTGAACCCCTGGTGGCGCCAGTAGCGTGCGACGGCGTCGCCGAGCGCGTACTGCTCGGCGTGGCCCATGTGCAGGTCGCCGGACGGGTACGGGAACATGTCGAGGACGTACTTGCGAGGGCGGTCGTCGCCCTCGAGGTTCGTCGCGAAAGGCTGAAGCTGGTCCCACTCAGCCGACCACTTCGCCTCGAGAGCCTTGAAGTCGTATTCCTGGGGCTCAGCGCCTGTCGCTTCGGTCACAGATTTCCTCTTCCATTTTCTTGCAGGTTGCTCAGCGGTGAATAGGTCTCATCGCCTTGCCGGTTGCTGCACGGAGGGTGGGTCGCGTCACATTCAACGGGTTCCCTCGCGAGGCATGGGGCTCTTCGCGTTCGACACCAACGCCCAAGACTACTCGCCGCTGAGGCGAAGCGCGCGTGTGACGAGGGCCGGGTCGACGGGCGTGTGCGAGATGATCACGACCGAGCGCTCAGCGCCGGAGGCATCGAGCAGTTCCGCGACGAGCTTGTCGGCCAAACCCGGGTCGACGTTGGCCGTCGGCTCGTCGAGAACCAGCACCGGGAAGTCCGCCAGAATGCCTCGTGCGAGCGCTATCCGCTGCGCCTGGCCACCGGAGACGAGAGCTCCGTGCTCTCCCACTCTGGCTTCGAGTCCGCCGCGCTCGTCGAGCCAGGCTCCGAGCCCGACACGGGCGAGGACCGCTTCGAGTTCGCTGTCTTCGGCATCCGGCTTCGCGAACAGGAGGTTCTGTCTGATGCTCTCGTCGAAGATGTGGGGGCGCTGCTCGATGAGTCCGACTGCTCCTCGCACCTGCGCCGGAGCGTAGTCCCTCGCCTCGACCCCGTTGAGGCGGTAAGAGCCCTCGTAGTCGAGGAATCGCACGAGCACGTTGGCGAGTGTCGTCTTGCCCGCGCCGGATTCGCCTTCCACGAGGAGCCGGTCGCCGGGTGCCAGTTCGAGGGAGATGCCGCGGATCGCGGGTCCCTTCGCGCCCGGCCAGGATGCGGAGACGTTCTCGAGTGAGAGCGTGACCGGCAGGCTCGGGTCGTCGCGCTGCGCCGGGAGCGGCTGGGCATCAGGCAGGCTGCTGGGCGCCTCGCCAGGAGCGACGTCGGCGACTCGGGCCGCGCTGGCCCGGACTTGACGCCAGGCCGCTACCGCCTGGGGCACCTGGGCAAAGATCTCGAACAGCGCCATGGGCACCAACGCGATGAGGGTCAGCATGGGTGCGAGCAGGCTGCCATCGACCGTCGGGTTGATGCCGACCGCGAGCGCGCCTGCCGTTGCGAGACCGGAGAACAGCATCACGAGTCCTGCGACGGCGCCGCTCCCCCGGGCCCGCGCGACGAGCGCATCACGGAGCCCGGCGTCCGCGGCTTCCACCTCGGCGAGCTTGGCGTCCAGGGCGCCGTAGGCCTCGAGCGTCTCGAAGTTGGAGACGGTCTCGTAGATGCGATCGTTGAGCGCCGCACGCAGCGGCGCGGCCTCGCGATCAGCACGACCCGAGATGGCCAGGTTGGTCGTCGTGGCGACGATGCCCGCGAGCAGGAGACAGATGGCGAGCACGATCGCCGCGGGCGCGCTCACGAGCCAGATGCCGATGACGGCGAGCGTCGACGTGAGGCCGGCGATGATGAGCGGCTGGGCGACGCGCAGCGGCAAGAACTGCAGCTCGTCGACGTCGCTCACGAGCCGTGTCAGCAGGTCGCCGCGGCGGTGCGTGGCGAGACCGGCTGGCGCCAAGGGGATGAGTCGCTCGAGCACGCCGACCCGAAGCTCCGCCAGCTGTCTGAACGAGGCGTCGTGTCCGAGGAGCCGCTCGACGTACCGGAAGACCGCACGGCCGATGGCGAAAGCGCGCACCCCGACGATCGCGATCCCGAGCAGCAGGATGTGGATGATCTCCGATGCCCGCGTGAGCAGGTACGCACTCGTCGCCAGCAGAGCTACCGCGCAGATCGCGCTGAGCAGCCCGATGGCGATCGACGGCCACATGCGTCGCGCGGAGGGCATCGCGAGGCGGAGAATGCGGCGCTCATCGGCGGACGGGCGCTCCTGGATGCGAGTCATGCGCTGGCCACCGCCTCGAGTCGCTCGATGGTGTGCACGGAGTCGGCTGAGGCGACGAGCGCGCGCCTGTGGCTGACGACGAGGACGACGCGCCCTTCATCGGCGAGGCTCCTGAAGGCTGCCGCGATGCGCCGTTCGGTCTCGGCATCGAGCGCCGAGCTCGGTTCGTCGAAGAGCACGACGGGGCAGTCCAGTCGCCGCGCGCGCAGGAGCGTTCGCGCGAGGGCCACCCGCTGGGACTGCCCGCCGGAGAGACCTGCACCCGCCACTCCCAGCATCCGCTCGCTCCCGAGGAACTCGAGGCCGGACGCGGCTAGGGCGAGACGCACTTCGTCTGGACTCGCATCGGGCTGGCCGAGCGCCACGTTGTCGGCAACGGTGCCTTCGATCAACGACGCCGACTGGCCCATCCACGCGATGGCGGCCCTGCGGGCGTCACCGCTCAGCAGCTCGCCGCCGATCGTCACGGACCCCCGGGCTGCGATCGCGCCGCGCGCGACTGCGAGCAACGTCGACTTCCCTGCACCGGAGGGGCCGACGATCGCGGTCACCTCACCGGCCGGGGCGACGAGATGGTAGTCGCGGAGGACCGTGCGACCGTCGTAGCCGGCCGTCACGTCGCTGAACACCAGGTCTCGGCCGGTTCCGGGCTCGCGCGCGGGCCGCGTCTCGGCACGTGCTCCCGAGAGCGCCTGCGGTTCGCCAGGTGCCTCGTCTGCTTCCTCGATCACCGCGAACACGTCGTCGGAGGCTGCGACGCCATCTGCGGCAGCGTGGAACTGGGCGCCGACCTGACGCAGCGGGAGGTACACCTCAGGGGCGAGGAGCAGCACGAAGAGGCCGACCTCGAGTGTCATGTCGCGATTGATGAGCTGGATGCCGATCGTGACCGCGATCAATGCGACGGAGAGGCTCGCGAGGAGCTCGAGCGCGAAACCCGACATGAACGACAGCCGGAGGACCTTCATGGTGGCGACCCTGTAGTCGTCGGTGACCTGCCGGATGCGCGCCGGCTGCCGCTGAGCCCGACCGAAGATCTTGAGCGTCGAGAGGCCCTCCACGACCTCCAGGAAGCCCGTCGCGAGTGTCGACAGGGCTGTCCACTGGCGTTGCTGCACCTTCTCGGTCGCCCACCCGATGAGGATCATGAAGATCGGGATGAGTGGCAGGGTGATGATGACGGTGATGGCGGATGGGAGGTCCCACATCGCCATGACGACGATCAGGACCGGCGTCGCGATCGCCGTCAGGATGAGCTGCGGCAGGTACTTCGCGAAGTACGTGTCGAGTGCACCGAGTCCTGGCCCCGCGAGCGTCGTCAGCCGGGAGCTCGACGTGCCGGCGAGCCAGGCGGGGCCGAGCTTCGCGATCGACGCCAACAGCTTCGAGCGCAGTTCGCTCTTGACCTTCGCGGCCGCGCGGGCCGAGATCGCCTCCATCCCCCAGGTCGCGGCGCTGCGCACGACGATCACCGCGAGCAGTGCAGCGAACCATGGCAGCAGCTCCTCGACGCGCTGTCCGGCGATGGCGGACACGATGAGGTGCGTCACCAGCCAGGCGAAGCCGATGATCGAGGCGGTCTGCACCGCACCGAGCGCCGCGCCGAGCACGAAGAAGCTTCGTGCCGACGCGGCGTGGCTCAGGAGTCGGGGGTCGAGAGGTTTCACGTGTCAGGCGGCGACGGCCGCTGGCTCCTCGTGTGCATCGCCGAGGATCGTCTTCCGACTGATGCGCTTGCGGAAGACCCAGAAGGTCCAGGCCTGGTAGGCGAGCACGAACGGAACGATGATGAGCGCTGCCCAGCTCATGATGCCGAGCGTGTACTCGCTCGACGAGCCGTTCGTGATCGTCAGCGGATTGGACGGGTCGAGGGTGTTCGGCAGCAGGTTCGGGAAGAGCGACGCGAAGAGGGTCAGGACAGCGGCGGCTACCGTGAGGGCGCCGAGCGCGAAGGCGATGCCGTCGCGTCGCAGCAGCGTGCTGACGTAGGAGCCGACGAATGCCAGGACCGCGATCAGCGCGAGGAGGAGACCCGCGACCGAGAAGTGTGCGGCAACCGTCCAGCCGAGGAATGCGATCGCGAGCACCGCGACGGCCACGCCGACCTTGAGCGCGAGCGATCGCGCACGGTCGCGAATGTCACCTTCGGTCTTCCGAGTGATGAACACCAGCCCATGGTAGAAGAACAGCGTGAGCGTCGTGAACCCACCGAGCAGCGCGTACGGGTTCAGCAGGTCGAAGAACGACCCGATGTAGTTGAAGTTCTCGTCGAGCGCGAGGCCCTGTGTGATGTTGGCGAACGCGACTCCCCAGAGCAGCGCTGGGATCGCCGACCCGACGAAGATCATCCAGTCGAACCACCTGGTCCATTCGACGCCCTTGCCCTGATGGCGGTACTCGAACGAGACGCCTCGAACGATGAGCGCCAGCAGGATGAGGAGCAGCGGGAGATAGAAGCCAGAGAAGATCGTCGCGTACCACTCGGGGAACGACGCGAAGAGCGCGGCCCCTGCGACGATGACCCAGGTCTCGTTGAGGTCCCAGATCGGGCCGATCGTGTTGATGAGCACGCGACGGTCGGTGTCGTCCTTCCCGATGAACGGAAGGGCGATGCCGACGCCGAAGTCGAACCCATCGAGCACGAAGTAGCCGACGAAGAAGAAGGCGACGATCCAGAACCAGAGGACGGGCAGATCCATCAGTAGACGCTCGCTTTCACCTTGACGTCGGCAACGTCGTCGACGGTGCCATCAGCATTGGAATCGAAACTGGGCGGGTCCTCCTGCGCGGCCTTCAGCAGCAGCTTGACCTCGACGATGGCGAGGATCGCGTAGACGAGTGTGAACGCGACGAGCGAGATGAGGACGCTGAGCCCGCTCACATTGGGTGACACTCCCGCCTCGGTCTTCAGCAGACCGAAGACCAGCCAGGGCTGACGCCCCATCTCGGTGAAGATCCAGCCAACCGTGATGCCGAGCGTCGGGAAGAGCACCGTGAGGATCGTGACGTTCCACATCCACGTCTTCGGCGGGTTCTTCGCCTTCTTCCGCGTGACCCAGAGACCGGCGACTGCGACGGCGATGGAGGCCATGCCGAAGCCCATCATCCAGCGGAAGGACCAGTAGGTCACCCAGATGATCGGGGCGTAGTCGCCCGGCCCGTAGAGGGCGGTGTACTGCGCCTGCAGGTCGTTGATGCCCTCGACGGTGCCGTCGAACGTGTGCGTGGAGAGGAATGAGAGGAGGTACGGGATGCGGATGGAGAACAGCTCGGAGGAACCGTCTGGCGTTCCCCAGGTGAAGATCGAGAAGGACGCATTCGCCCCGGTGGCGGTCGTGTAGAGCGCTTCCGCGGCAGCCATCTTCATGGGCTGCGCTTCGACCATCGCGAGGCCGAGCTGGTCACCGCTCAGCATCGTGCCGACACCACCGACCAGCATGAACCAGAGGCCGAACTTGAGGGCCGGTTGCATGACGTCGTGGTTCTGGTCTCGCTTGAGGTGCCAAGCCGCGGTCGCGATGATGATGGCCGCTCCGACCATGAGCGACGCGAAGATCGTGTGCGGCAGGGCTGCCATAGCGACCGGGTTGGTGAGCACCGCGCCGAAGTCGACGAGCTCCGCACGACCATTGGCCTCGTTCATCTCGTAGCCGACCGGATTCTGCATGAAGGCGTTGGCAGCGAGGATGAAGTAAGCGGAGGTCCACGTGCCGATCATGGTCAGCCAGATGGTGGCGAGGTGCAGCTTCGGCGGGAGCTTGTCCCAGCCGAAGATCCACAGGCCGATGAAGGTCGCTTCGAGGAAGAACGCGACGAGGCCCTCGAACGCGAGCGGCGCTCCGAAGACGTCGCCGACGAAGCGCGAGTAGTCGGACCAGTTCATGCCGAACTGGAACTCCTGCACGATGCCTGTCACGACACCCATGGCGAAGTTGATGAGGAACATCTTGCCGAAGAGCTTCGTGAGACGCAGGTAGGTCACCTTGCCGGTGCGAACCCACGCTGTCTGCCAGATCGCGATCGCGAGGACGAGCCCGAGCGTGACGGGCACGAAGAGGAAGTGGTAGACGGTCGTGACACCGAATTGCCACCGCGCAAGAATGAGTGGATCCAGCAGGGCGTCCACGAGGCCTCCTGATGCGTCTTGGGTCGGGCGCGATGCCCCGGATCGCAGCGCGATTCCTGGGCACAATGCTACGCCGCCGGACTACTACATCGTGTCGAATAGGCCACCCTAAGTTAGGGTGCTTTCTGCTCCTCATCTGGCATTTCTACATTATGTAGTACATGTAACGAAATGATAACGGCACACAATCCCCGGGGACGCCAAAGTTGGGGCCCTAGAGTCGCGGTCATGAATGCGGGAAACAGAGCATGAACGAGCTGATCGAGACCGCGCTCCAGTACATCGAATCCGTGCCACCCGTCTGGCGGATCGTGCTGGTCGGCGTCGCGATCATGCTCGAGACGAGTGTGCTCATCGGCCTCATCGTGCCAGGCGAGACCGTCCTCCTTGCACTCAGCACCGGCATCGACGCACCGCTCCCCTGGGTTCTGACCATCGCCGCATCCATCATCGGCGCTCTCCTCGGGGAATCCTTCGGGTTCTGGCTGGGCCGCACCTTCGGCCCCCGCATCCGCGCCTCCCGCGTCGGCAGATGGCTCGGAGACGAGCGCTGGCAACGCGCCGAGCTCCTCATCCAGCGACGAGGAGGTCCAGCCGTCCTCATCTCCCGGTTCCTGCCAGTACTGCACTCCCTGGTCCCACTCACTGCTGGAATGGGCGGCATGCGCTACCGCCGGTTCCTGGCTTGGACCATTCCCGCATGCGTCATCTGGTCGACTGCCTACGTGAGCGCCGCCGCCGGCGCATCCGCTGGCTTCCGTGAGCTCTCCTCATCGCTGCACTGGGCCGGCTACCTCTTCGTCGGCATCATCGTCGTCTTCCTCTTCATCATGTGGCTCGTCAAGCGCTCGATCGGCAAGGTCATGAACCGCGACCTCGACGAGGCAACCGCACGCGCGCACGCCGAGCGCAGCAGTACCGCGGGGAGCGAATCGGACAGCACGGACTCAGACAGCACAGACGCCGAGACCGCAGGCGTGCGAGGATGAGCGGGTGACGCCGACCTCCGACGCCCAGTCCCCGCTCGAACGCTGGCTCCTCGGGCTCAGGCCTGTACGGGCAGTCATCGCGAACGCCTTCCGCATTGAGGACCGCGTCCGGCTCGTGCGCGTGAAACTGGTCAGAAAGCGGGGGTATCTCACGGTCCTCGAGCCCTACACGGGATACGGCACGACCTCGTGGGTCCGCGCCCTGGCACGGGTCCACATGGCACCCCCAGGCAACCGGCGGCGCTTCAGCCTCTCCCGGCTTCTGCGCCGCAAGCGCCGCGAGTCGGTCGTGCGCGGCTGGCGCAGCTTCGCGAGAGTCTCGGCTGGCAACGTGCCGGCGACGGTCATCATCGATGGCGTCAGGCACCAGGTCAAGGCCGACCGCGGCGGCATCATCGACATCAACCTGCCTGCGAACCTCGCACCTGGATGGAACACCATCACCTTCGAGAGCTTCGACCGCCAGACGAGCGAGGCTCCCGTCTTCATCGTCGCCGACGAGCAGCGCGTCGGACTGCTGTCCGACATCGACGACACGGTCATGGTCACGGCGCTCCCCCGCCCGATGCTCGCGGCCTGGAACACGTTCGTGCTCGACGTGCACGCTCGAACGCCAACACCCGGCATGAACGTGTTCTCCGAGCGCATCCTGACGTCCTTCGGGCGCAGCGAGACGCCGGTCGTCTACCTCTCGACGGGACCATGGAACGTCGCGCCCACGCTCGCGCGCTTCCTCGGGCGCAACCTCTACCCGGCTGGGCCGCTGCTCCTCACCGACTGGGGGCCCACGCCCGAGCGCATCTTCCGGTCAGGACTCGAGCACAAGGTCTCCAACCTCGACCGTCTCGCTCGCGAGTTCCCGGACATCAAGTGGATCCTCGTCGGCGACGACGGCCAGCACGACGAGCAGATCTACGGCGAGTTCACGAGCCGACACCCGGATCGAGTGCTCGCGATCGCCATCAGGCAGCTCTCGACGAGCGAGGCGGTGCTCGCGGGCGGTCGAGCGGCGAGCGCTCACTGGCGCAAGAACGCGCCAGTGCCCTGGGTCTATGCACCCGATGGGGCCGGCCTCGCGAAGCAGCTCACCGAGGCTGGAATCCTGCTCGACCTCACCCAAGCCCCCGAGAAGGCGCCCGACGAGACCAGGTAGCCGTCTGGCTAGGCGCGTTCTTCGCGCGGTGACTGCGCCCGACCGAGGGCGAGCGTGAAGTTCAGCGAGTCCATCTCCGAGTACGGGCGATACATGCCGTTGAAGACGTTCGACCCTGCCGGAGTCAGGATCACGCGGACCCCAAGCCACTCTGCGACGTCGTCCCGGACCAGGGGCGTGCCGATCTCGCAGCTCGCGAAGTCGATGGCGGCCCCATCCTCGCCCTGCACGACAAGCCTCGCGTCATCGCCATCGAAGACGAGCTGGGGGTTGCGGAACGTCACGTCGAGCATTCCGCCATGGCCCGTCAGACGAACTGCGCCCACGAAGCTCGCACTGCCCACGGGAGCTTCCCCCGCGAGCCACGCCGAGTCTGCGGGGCCGCGCGGGTAGCCGAACTCCTCGTCATCGACGAAGGCACCGCCCTCCACGAGCACGTCCCCGCCGGAGCGACGGACATACTCGACGAACGTCGATTTGATCGGCCATCGCAGATCACCGCGCCAGAGCTCCATGCGACAAAGCTAGCCCGCCTCGAATTCGAAGCGCCAGCGGCAATCTCGCCGAGTTACTTCGAGAGGAGCACAGAGACGACGAAGATGACCGGCACCGAGAGGAACGTCGTCGCCAGGATCGTCTCCCTCGCCACGCGCATCCCCACCCCGTAGTTGCTCGCGTAGGTGAAGACGTTCTGCGCCGACGGGAGCGCCGCAGTCACGACCACGATGAGCAGCGCGGCACCATCGAGCCCGAAGAGCCACGCGCCGATGAGCCAGGCGAGAGCCGGATGCACGAACACCTTGAGCACGGTGGCGACGATCGCAGGCGCCCGATCCGGCTCACGGAACGGGATCGCGTTGCCCCACAGGGACATGCCGAAGGCGAGGAGCATGGCAGGCACGCTCATGCCGCCGAGCAGTTCGAGCGGGTCGAGCAGGAACGCCGGGATCGTGATGCCGGATGCACTCACTGCGATCCCGCCGAGCGCCCCGATCACGATGGGGTTCCGGAACGGACGCAGGACGATCTGCCACCACTTGAGGCGGGGCGCGTCGTCGTCTCGCGAAGCGATGTCGAGGAGCGTCATGAACACCGGCCCCATGATGAGCTGCTGCCCGAGCATCACCGGCGCGACGAGCGTCGCGTCCCCGAGCACATAGACGGCGATCGGGATACCGAGGTTGCCCGCGTTGACGTAGCTCGCCGCCATCGCGCCAGACGTCGTGGTCCCCAGCCCCCACCTGCGCAGGGCGCCGACTCCGCTGTAGATGAGCGCGACAGCCGTCATCGCGATCGCGGTCACGACGAATTGGCTCGAATAGAGCACCTCGAGGTGCGCATCCGCCATGAGCGTGAAGAGCAGGGCGGGAGTCGCGACGTTGAAGGCCAGCTTCGACAGACCCGTCTGCCCGGTCTGGCCGAGCACTCCGCTGCGTGCCAGGAACACGCCCACCGTCACGATGACGGCGATGACCGCGAATCCCTGCAGAACATTCATAGCTGTCGAGATCGTATCCTGCCCGTCGGCCGTGGACATCGCCCACAGAGCCCAGCACCCGCCCGTGGGCGAATTCGAACGCACCTCGAACAGCAACCGAAATGCCTTCGGTCGTGCATACTCTCATCGTGTCGCCACCTAGCCTGCGGGCTAATTCGGATGCGAACTCACTCCATGACTCGAACCTGGATTCAAATCACCGGAGAATCATCTACCATGTATTCGCTCTGCAATTAACGAAGGGGTTCCCATGGCTCGGAAAGTCATCTATCAGCTCGTCGACGACATCGACTCGACTTCGCTCGGCGAGGGCGAAGGCGAAACCGTGCAATTCGCACTCGACGGCACCGACTACGAGATCGACCTCTCGGATTCGAACGCCAAGAAGCTCCGCGACGCACTCGCCGACTACGTCTCGGCAGCTCGCACGGTAGCCAAGGCCCGGAAGACCAAGTCCGCGGGCTCCAACGCCAGCCGACCGAAGCGCGACCTTGCCGCTATTCGCGCCTGGGCACGTGCTGAGGGCCACAAGATCTCCGACCGCGGACGCATTCCCGGTTCGATCATCGAGGACTTCGAGGCAGCGAACTCCTAAGGTCGAAGCCGAGCCTGGCACGCTCGCTCGGCGAGACCGCACAGAGAAAGAGGGCCAGACGGCAAATGCCGTCCGGCCCTCTTTCTCTGTTCCAGTTGCCTCTCGGGGAAGCTACTTGGCGACGATCGTCGGCGTTTCCAGATGCGCGAGCACACCGTGGCTCACCGAGCCGAGCAGGAGACGCGCGAAGGCTCCTCGGCCTCGGCTGCCGACGACCACGAGCGACGCAGAGTGGGCAGCGTCGAGGATCGCCATGTCGGGGATGCCCTCCACGACGACGGGTGTGATCTCCAGGTCCGGGTACCGCCCCCTGAGGCCAGCCAGCGCGAGAGAGAGCGTCTCCTCAGCGGCGAGGCGCAACTCGTCGAAGAAGTCACCAGTGACGATGACGCCGCCACCGTACACGTTCGGAGCGTGCCACGCGTGCACGGGAATGAGCGGCTCGCCCACGCGGCTCGCCTCCTCCGCCGCAACGGCAAGCGCATGCTCAGAGAGATCGGAACCGTCGACACCGACCACGACGCCGCGCCGCGCGGAGAGGTCGACGTCTGGGATCACCGCAACCGGCGATTCGCTCGCGGCGGCCACGCGCACGCTGTGCGTGCCGCTCGCTCGCCCAGGGCCGTCTCCCCTGTTGCTGCCCACGACGAGCAGTCGAGAGGACTTCGAGAGCTCCGTGAGGGTCTCGATGACGGCGCCCGTCAGGACGACGGTGTCCACCTCGAGGGCCGGGTCGACCGAGAGCGCCGCTTCTGTGGCTTCCTGGAGGATGCGAGCCGCAGCGCCCTCTGCCTCGATGAGCAGGTCGGGATTGCCCGCTCCCGCGATTCTCGGGTCGACGATATGCGCGAGACGCAGGTGCTTCCGCCCGCGCGACGCACGGGCTGCCGCCCACCGTGTTGCAACGATTCCAGGAAGGTTTCCGGCGACTCCGACGGTGATGTACTCGCTCATACACGAATGCTAGCCCCGTCCACCAGTGGAATTACTGCGTGACCGTGTACTCCCGTTTGAGGTCGGTGAAGCCCGCGAGACGGAATGGACCTGGGGTCTCGTTCGGAAGCGCGAACTCCCCAAGCTCGGTCGGGTCACGCCGCTCATGCCACGTGAGGTATTCCTCGGCATCGATCGGAACACGTGCTGCGAGGACCGATCGGTTCTCATCTGAACGCAAGCGCGCGCGATATCCCGGCTGAACCGTGCCGGCGAAGAACTCGGCAACGCTTCCCGAGCCGTAGCTCAGGAAGCCGATCCTCGCACCCGCCAGGTCCTCCTCGCTGTCGAGGAGGCTGAGAAGGGCAAGGTAAATCGATGCCGTGTAGGTGTTTCCTATGATTCTGTTGTATTTGAGTGTCGGTGCGATCTGCGCGTCGAGGACATCAGGGTCGAGGTCGCCTCCGGCCGTCTTGATGAGGTGGCGGTGGGCTTTCGACGCCATCTTCGTGAACGGCTGGTGATAGCAGAATCGATCGAATTCGCTGATCGGGAATCCACCCTGATCCGCGTAATCGTTCCAGGCGTTCTCGACGGCCTGAAGATAGGCGCGGATCGAGTACTTGCCATCGACGAGAGCCGTCACTCGCCCGTTGGGACGCCAGAAGTCCATGATGTCGCTCGTGAACACCCCGGACCCTGGCTCGATGACGACGAGATCGGGGTCAGCGGCGACGAGCATGGCGACAGCACCTGCGCCCTGCGTCGGCTCGCCGCTCGAGTCGAGTTCATAGCGGGCCACATCACTCGCGATGACCAGCACCCGCTGGCGAGGGTCACGAGCCACGAGGGCTGTGGCGAACTGGAGCGCCGCGGTCGCGGAGTAGCACGCCTGCTTGAGCTCAACGACCCGGCACGTCGCAGGCAGGTCGAGCAGCTGATGCACGTAGACGCCAGCGGCCTTGGACTGGTCGATGCCGGTCTCCGTCGCGAAGAGCACCGTGCGAATGTCGTCGACGCCGTGCCTGTCGATGATCTGCTTGGCAGCGGACGCGCCCATCGTGACGATGTCCTCGTCAGCAGCAGTGATGCTCATCCGCTCCTGGCCGATGCCGATCGTGTACTTCTCGATCTCGGTGCCGAGTCGCTCGGCGATGACCGAGAGATCGAGCACTCGGGACCCCGTCGCGAACGCGAGGTCGTGGATGCCTATTGGTGTGGTCATAGTGTTGGCTCGTTTCCGCGCGTCGCTCAGTTCGCGGCGCGTTCCAGCTTGATGTGCGATGCCATGAGCTCGCCCTGGTTCGTCTGGGCGGCCATGAGGGAGAGCTCGCCGCAGAGAACGGTTGCAGCACACAGTACGGCCAGTCGCCGAGCGTTCGCCCCCGGCTCGCGATCTTCCTTGCAGCCGAGCCGCTCGAGGTTGGCTTCGATGAAGTCGAGCCCCTTGCCGTTGCCGACGCTGCCGACGATGAGGTTGGGCAGCGTGCAGGAGAAGTAGAGGTCCCCGTCGCGCACCTCGGCGTGGGTGATGCCCTGCGATCCCTCGACGATGTTGGCCGCGTCCTGCCCCGTCGCGAGGAAGAACCCGAGGAGCATGTTCGCGTAGTGCGCGTTGCCGGTCCTCAGCCCGCCCGCGAGCATCGTGCCGATGAGGTTCTTGCGAACGTTCAGCTGCGCGATCTTCTCCGGTGTGGACCGCAGCCATCGCTCGACCGTGCGCCTCGGGAGCACGAGTTCTGTGACCACGTTCTTGCCTCGACCGAGGATGCCGTTGACAGCGGTCGCCTTCTTGTCAGAGCAGAAGTTCCCTGAGATCGACTCGTAGCGGAGCTCGGGCCACCGCCGCAGGATGAAGTCCATGAGCCGCTCGGAAGCGAGCGTCACCATGTTGTGGCCGGACGCGTCGCCGGTGGTGAGCTCGAACCTGAGGAAGAGCAGGTTGCCCGCGATCTGCGCGTGCAGGTCGATGAGGCGCGCGAAGCGGCTGCTCGTCGCCACGACCTCCTTGAGGAGGTGCATGTGAGCTTCGATCTCGCGCAGCGCCTTCAGAGCGACGCCGGCGTCGTCGGCCTCGAAGAGCACGGAACGGCTCATTCGCTCATCGATGAGCGTGGCCTTGATGCCGTCCGGAACGAGCATCGACATCTTCGCGCCACGGCCGACCGAGGGCCAGAGCGGCTGCTCGTAGGTTGCGAGCGGCACGAGCTGCTCACCCTCCATGACATTTCCGGTCACGCGAACCGGGCCAACCCACTTGAGCGGAACTGGTGCGTGGTCGAGGAGCTCAGTGCTCATCGCTGTCCTTTCGATGGGAGGGTGCCGCGCCCGCGCGCACGCGAGACGGCTGCTGGGTCGATACCGCGCGAGGCGCAGAAGTCCAAGAGCGCACCGTGGAGGATGAGCTCCTGCTGGCTGAGCTCGCCTGGCGTGGCTGCTCCGAGCATGGTCTGCAGGGCCGCCAGCTGCTCCTGCCATGAGCGGATGTGTTCGACGAGCGCCTCGACACCGTTCTCGACCAGCACTTCGAGGAAGTGCCCGGAGACGCCGACTGCGCGCGCTCCCAGCGCGAGGGACCGCAGCACGTCGAGTGGTGTGCGCACGCCCCCTGAGGCAAGCAGGATAGGTAGAGGCGCCGTGCTGGCGTCCGCTTCGATGAGCGCTTCCGGTGTGGACTGCCCCCAGCCGACGAGCGACGCGTACTCGCCGAGACGTCGCCGAGAGTTCTCGATCTTCGCGAAGTCGGTGCCGCCTCGTCCGCTGACGTCGGCGTACTGCACCCCGAGCTCGGCGAGCCGCGCGAGCGTGCGCGCGCTGAGCCCGAATCCGACTTCCTTGACGATGACCGGCACGCCGACGCGCCGCACGATCGCCTCGATGGCCGCGGGCCAGGCAGCGAAGTCGCGGTCGCCCTCCGGCATGACCGTCTCCTGCACCGAGTTGATGTGGATCTGCAGCGCGTCCGCTTCGAGCAGGTCGACCGCGCGTCTGGCATCGTCCGGGCTCGCTGTGGCGTTCACGTTGGCCATCACGAAGCCGTCCGGATTCTCGTCTCGGATGACGCGGAAGCTCGGGCCCGTCGATGCGTCCTTGAGGTACGCGGAGAGCGAGCCCGCGGCCATCGCGATACCGGTCTCGCGCGCGGCTACCGCGAGGTCGCGGTTGATGGCGCCGGTGCGCTCGCTGCCCCCGGTCATGCCATTGAGGTAGAACGGCAGAGGCCAGGTCACGCCGGCGACCTCGACGGCCGTCGAGACCGACGCACGATCACCACCACCGAGCGCGTGGTGGACGAAGCGGACCTCGTCGAAGTCGTTGCGCGTCATGCCTGCACGCTGAGCGAGGGCCAAGTCGACGTGCTCGTCCTTGCGGTTACCCATGTTCGCGAACTCCAACTCGACGGTGCGGTACGACGTGCAGATCAAGGACCTCGATGCCGGCGGACCGCCAGGCTGCGTCCAGTGCCTCATTGCGGGCGGGCGCGAGCGCGATACCGCAGTCTCCGCCACCCGCCCCCGAGGTCTTTGCCGGTATGCCTACTTCGCGGGCCGCCGCGATGAGCTCCAGCAGGGCCGGGGTGCGGATCCCGATGCCACTCAACTCGTCGAGAGCCTCGAGGTTGGCCTCCGCGTCGCGGATCGCCAGGAGCGCCGGCTCGACGCTATTGGCAGTGACCGCCGCGACGAGCGCCATCGTGATGCGATCGCTCTCCCCCAGGAACGCGGAGTACCCGGGGGTCGATCGCCAGTCGCCTGCGTGCAACGAGCCGACGAGCTCGGCGGTGGAAGCCGGCGCCGCCGTCCATCCAACGTGGAGCACGATGGCGCTCGGATCCGGCAGGGACTCGAGGAGAAGGCCCGGCCAGTGCTCGCTCAGGCTCACGTCCACGCCGCGACTGCGACGGAGCTCGCGGACGGCGAGGCGGTCGGGGGACGCGTAGTGGACCCAGCCCCCGAGCGTGCTCGTCGCGACGTCAGCGCACGAGGCCGCGGGTCGCAGCTCGATCGTGGCGAGGCTGGCCAGTCGGAAGACCGCCTCGTCGTCGAGCTCGATGCCGAAGTGCTCGGCGACGGCCCGCACGGTGACCACGGCCACCGCGCCACTCGACCCGAGTCCGAACTTGCGTCCGCTCACGTCGTCGAGCTCGCTCTCGATCTCGAGCGCGAACGGCCCGGCCTCGAGGCCCCGTTCTCGGGCGAGCTGCACGACGACGCGGATGCACTCCCTCACGAGCTCCGCACCGGGCGCCTCGATCTCGACCCTGTCACCCTCGATGAGCACGTGAACAGGCTGCGATCCGAAGTGCCGTGTGCTGACCGTGGAGCCCGCGTCGATGGCCGCAGGGCGAAGTCTCGCGCGTATGAGCTTGGAGACGCCAACGATGACCGCGTGCCGCCCGGGCTCGACAACCGCGTACTCGCCACTCACGAAGAGCTTCCCGGGCGCCTCGGCGACGATCACCGTGAGACTCCGGAGGCACTGATCGTCTGCGCCCCTGGGTTCGAGACGGAGACTCCGGGGCCGGTCTCGGCAATGACGAACTCCGTGTCAGGGGCAGCGGCTGCGAGCGCTTCTCGGACCGCTGCAGCCTCGTTCGACCGGCAGAGCGTCTTCACGTTCGGACCAGCGTCCATGGTCGCGTAGGCCTCGAGGCCGTTTCTGCGGAGTTCGACGACCGCATCGAGCAGGGCCATGCTCCCGGCTGTGAGGTAGCGCACCGGCGGGACCGCGCCGAGCATCGCGGCGTGCATCCGCAGCGCGTTGCGCTCGGAGATCTCTCCGACTGCCGTGAAGTCGCCCCGACGAAGGGCATCGCGCATGAGCGCCAGCTCGGTCGGGTTGGTCTCGACCCACGGCGCGTTGTACGGGGACGTCTCCACCGTTCGCCTCATTGCATCTCGACTCGAGATGGGCTTCGCCCCCGCGTTGACGATGCCGAGCACCATGGAGGCGTCGATGTGCGCGTCGTGCACCGGTTCAGCGTACGAGCTGAAGTCGTCAGTGCCGGCATTCCAGACGGCGAACCCGCCGAAGATCGAGCGAGAAGCTGAGCCCGAACCGCGCCTTGCGAGCCGCGACAGCTCGCGCGGCGAGAGATCGAGTCCGTACGCCGCTGCCGCCGAGGCTGCCAGCGCAGCGAACCCGGAGGCCGACGATGCCAGGCCAGCTCCGGTCGGCCCCGCGTTGCTGGTCTCGACGTGCGCTGCGCGAGTGCTGCCAGCCAGCTCGGCGACGTGGTCGAGGAATCGGGCGACCTTGACGGCGGCCGCCTCTGGCATCTGACTGCCATCCTGCTGGACCTCGTGCTGCTCACCATCGGCCAGAAGCGTGACGGTGGTCGTGGTCGGGTAGACGGCGAGGGTCAGCGACAAGCTCGAGGTCTGCGGGATGATGAGCGCTTCATCGCGCTTGCCCCAATACTTGATGAGCGCGATGTTCGGGTAGGCGACGGCGGTCGCACTCACAGTGGCGTGCCAGTGCTGGTCACGTTCCAGGTCTGGATGGCTCCAGCGCTCTGCAGCGCCGACGCGACATTCGACGCGCGGCCGCGCTCGACAACCGCCACGATGCACCCGCCCAGCCCCCCGCCCGTGAGCTTCGCCCCGAACGCGCCGGCTCCCGTTGCGGCCGCGACCAGCTCGTCGAGAGCAGGGTGGCTCACGCCGAGCCTGGAGAGGAGCTCGTGCGCTTCCGACATGCGCGTCCCGAGCGAGCGAGCGTTGTTGGTCTCGAGGTCGGTGATGGCCAGATCGGAGAGCTCACCGAGGGTGTCGATGATCCCCATCGTCGCGTCGTGATCGCGCTCGAGCGACGTGCGCACGTCGTCGACCGCCTGACGCGTCGAGCCGTGCACACCGGTGTCTGCGATCACGAAGCACGCATCGAGGGCCACTGGTACGGGCACAGCGCTCGCGTTCTGGAACCGGATGGGCGACGGGATGGTGGTAGCGAGCGCGTCGAGACCGCTCGGCTTGCCGTGCGCCACCTGCTCGGCGAGCTGGACGAGCGCAAAGTGCTCACCGCCAGAGAGCGTGACGTTGTGGAGCCGTGAGACCGCGTCGACGATGGCACCGGCTGCCGCCGCGCTCGACCCGAGGCCGCGGCCAAGCGGGATGTTCCCCCGGACCGCGACCGTCAGGCCTTCAAGCTCTCCCCCGATCGCCCGGAGCGTCTCCTCGATCGCCTTCCTCGGCGCCTCGACGATCTCAGGTGCCGCCGCGAGCGGCCCCGTGTAGTGGTCCGACTCGAAGCGGGGCTCGGTGCCCTCGCGCCAGGCAGTCGCACGCATGCGCATAGCGCGCAGGGGCAGTGCGACGGCGGGCTTTCCGTAGACGACGACGTGCTCGCCGAAGAGGATGAGCTTGGCGTGCGCGCTTCCGCGCCCAACAGCTCGTCCGATTCGCGGCAACGCGGAAGTATCGAGAGAAGCAAGCGACGTCACGTCGAAACTCGATGGCACCAGGGTCACTCACCTCGCAGTAGGTCGGCGTCAAGTGTACGGCGCAGTCAGGCCGATCGCATTTCGGCCCACGCACCGGGTGGAAAACGCTCGTCAGCTTCCCAGGATGTTGACCATCCACGCGATGCCGAAACGATCGACGAGCATCCCGAACGTGTCTCCCCAGGGAGCCTGGACCAGCGGCTGCTCGATCTCGCCACCGTCTGCCAGCTTGTCCCAGTAACCGCGCAGCTCGTCAGCGGAGTCGCCGCTGAGCGAGATCTCGACCGTGCGTCCCGGCGACGGCACGATGTACGCGGGGGTGTCTGAGGCCATGATCGTGAACCCGCTGGCGGTCGTGAGCTGCCCATGCATGATCTTCTCGGACTCGGAGGGGTCCATCGGCATGCCAGAGCCGCCGAACGTGCTCATGACGAGCTCGCCCCCGAACACGACCTTGTAGTACTCGAGCGCCTCGCGAGCGTTGTCGATGAAGTGAATATACGGGTTGAGGATGGCTGCCATGATCCGGCCTTTCGTTCGTTGCGACGACGAGCGTCATCGCGCGCTCCGATCGTGGCACAAGCCGCCGACATTCCGACGTATCCGGGCGGGGAATCACGTGGAACAATCTGGTCATGGAATTCACCACGACCATGAGCCTCATGGGCAGGAACACCGGCATCGAAGTACCAGCGGAGCTCATCGAGCAGCTGGGCGCTGGCAAGAAGCCGCCGGTCATCGTGAGCGTCAACGGCTATACCTATGCGAGCACCGTCGGAGTCATGGGCGGGCGCTACCTCATCCCCTTCAGCTCCGACAGGCGCAAGGAGACCGGAATCGAGGGCGGCGACACCATCACGGTGACTCTGCAACTCGACACTGAGCCTCGAACCACCGAGGTGCCGTCCGATCTCGCTGCGGCGCTCGACGCGTCTGGCCAGCGAGACCTCTTCGACGCGCTCTCGCCGAGCGCCAGGAAGGCCCACGTCACGAAGGTCGAGGCGGCCAAGGCGGCAGCGACGCGCGAACGCCGCATCGCAGCGGTGCTCGAGTCACTGTCCTGACTCTCGCCTCACATCTGCGCTCCGGCCGGGTGACGAGGAGTGCAGCGACTCAGCGAGCGCCGGTCTGATCTGCGCGCGGGTGAGATGGCCGGCGATCACGAGATGCGAGAGGCCCTGAACGGTTGCCCAGAGCGCGATGGCGCGAGCCTCGACCCGCTCAGCGCCCGCGGCCGGATCAAGACCTGCGGCAGCGTGCGCGAGGGTGTCCTCCAGTTGCCGGATGAGGGGGGCCATGGCGGGACTCGGCGATCCAGGGATGCACACCTCCGGGTCGTAGATGAGCGCGAAGGCGTGCGGATTGTCGACGGCGAATTCGACGTAGGCGACAGCGAGTGCCAGCGCTCGATTGCGCGCATCGAGGCCCGGCGCATCCGCTGCGGAGAACTGGTCGACGAGCCTCTGCATGCTCACCTCGCCGAGTCGTTTGAAGAGCCCGTTCTTGTCGCCGAAGTGGTGGTAGGGCGCGTTGTGGCTCACGCCGGCCTCGCGGGCCAGCTCGCGGAGGCTGATGGACGAGTGCGGCTTCTGCGTGAGGAGCTCGACTCCCGCAGCCTCGAGCACGGGCCCGAGGTTTCCGTGATGGTACGGCGCATCCGATCTTGACATGAGCAACATCATAGCTAGGCTGACTTGCGCCACATCTTGACACTGTCCACTTCAAGGCCTTGGAGCCAGAATGCACACCCTCGTCATCGACGGCCATCCCAACCCCGACTCCCTCTGCGCCGCGCTCGCGAAGCGCTACGCAGATGCGCACGGCGACGCCAGGATCCTCGCAGTGCGAGACCTCGCCTTCGACCAGAACATGCGCTTCGGCTACACCAAGCGCCAGGAGCTGGAGCCAGATCTCCAGGAGGCCTGGGCCGCAATCCAGGACGCCACGCGAATCGTGCTCGTCACGCCGGTCTGGTGGGGATCGGTGCCGTCTCTCCTGCAGGGGTTCTTCGACAGGCTCCTGCTGCCGCGAATGGCCTACGACGCCTCGGGCCCACTCCCCAAGGGCCTCCTCAAAGGTCGCAGCGCGCGCATCATCATGACGGCTGACAGCCCGGGCTACTACCTGCGCCTCACTGGCAACACGCCCATCAGACAGCTCAAGACGCACGTGCTCGGCTTCGTCGGCCTGGCGCCGATAGCCGTGACGCGCTTCTCCCCCGTCAAGACATCGACTCCGGAGACGCGAGCGAACTGGCTGGCCCGGGCAGCCAGCCTCGGCCGGATGGACGCCAAGCGCTACTTGCCCGCGCCCAGCCCCGCCCTGATGAGCTGACCCGTCGTCGCCGTCGGCAGGTAGGCGCGCGTCAGCCCGATGCCGATGCGTGGAAGATCGGTTTCATCCCGATAGAGCAGATACATGGGCTCGTACCTGGGATTGAACTTCGTCTTGAAGTTGTGCAGCGAGGAGAACCCGTAGAGCGGCTCCAGGAGTTCCGAGACCTGGCTGAGCACCTGGTCGAGCGGCGTCGCCTCCGCCTCCCCCGAACCCGCGAGCGGGGCACCGGAGAGTGAGGCGAAGGCGGCACCCTCATCTCTGAACGCCAGAGCGGAGGAGATGATGAGGAACTCCATGACGGGCTTGAAGCCGCCGTCCCGTCGGCGCATGAGGTCGAGCGTCCAGCCACGGACCTCGCCATCCTGGCCGTAGACTGGCAGCCAGGACGTGACACCGTGCACGCTGCCATCGTCGTCGATCGCGATGCCGAGGCGCACGGCCGGGTCGAGCGCCTCGTCGACCCCGCCCAGGGTGAAGCCCATCTCCGGGAGCCCCTTGTCGCCGACCCAGTCCTCTGAGATCGCGCGCACCTGAGCGAGGACAGCCCATGGCTCCTCGGCGAGGGTCGTCATCTTGAAGCGGATGCCCTCGCGCTCAGCCCGGTTGACAGCTGAGCGGACAGGTTGCCATGGCTTCCCCTTGAGCTCGAGGCCGGGGAGATCGATGATCGTGTCCTCCGCGACCTGCACACGCTGCCAGCTCGCGGGAGCCGCATCAACCGTCGCCTGGGTGGCCGAGAAGAAGGCTGGCGTGTGCCCGGCGAGCTCGGCGCGGGACGCGAAATCGTGGATGAGCTCGCTGAGCTCGCCCGCCGGCGCGACCGGGTCTCCCAGCGCAAGCGCGACACCCGAGTACTCCTGGTAGGCGACGTAGCCGTCCTTCTTCGCGCTCAGCAGGTAGTGGTTGCGCGGCCAGAGCGTCATCCAGGAGATCGTGCTTCCTCCGACCTTCGGGAGGATCTCGCGAGCATTTTCGAGCGTGCCCCGCCTCTCGCCGGAGATGGAGTTCTTCGACGGGCGCACTCGCACGGCGAAGGAGCGCCGGGCGACAATGAGGAAGACCACGACCAGCACCCACAGCAGGGAACCCGCGAAGCTCATCGTGAGCTCTTCGTCCAGGCTGCCAGAGACGACGATGGAGAGGACGATCAGCGCGAGCTCGAGGAGGTTGAAGATGCCCAGGGCGACCGCGACGATCCAGGCGAAGCGCTGACCTCGCCTGATTCCGTTGGCGACGAGCAGGATGACGACGACATCGATCGCGACGCCCACCCACGTCTCGGTCTCGGCGGTCGACTTGCCGAGCGGACCGTCAAGCGAGAAGACCGCCGCCACGACCTGGGCGGCGCCGAGGCCGATGAGCGCGGTGAACGCGATGAGCCGGTCCTCGCGCGTGCTCGTGGCGAGGCCGGTCGCGCGGTGTCGCTGCACCGCGTAGATCGTGAAGATGACGGCGACGGGCAGGAAATGCTCGATGTCGGCGAGGTCGCCGACATAGAGGAGCCGCAGGGAGACGAGTGCGCCGAGCGCGAGGCCGAGCCGGAGCCGCCACGGCGGGCGGAGTACCCAGACGAGGGCGGCGGTGAGGGCGGCGATGCCACCGGATGCACCCACGTCGAGGTCATCCGCGAGGCGCGTGGCCCATTCCCACCCGGTCGGCGCGAGGGCCGCGACGATGGCGAGCGTGCCGAGCACGGCGAGGGCCTGCCCGCCGAGGAAGACGAGGGCAGTGCGCTTCCAGCCGAAGCGGAACTCGAAGATGCCGCCGACGATGAGCAGCTGCACGATCAGCAGGGCGTAGTGCCAGGCGCCGTTGCCGAGGAGCGACCCGGTGATGGGGGTCCACCACATGCCGGCCGCGAGCGGCGGCAGCCCGAACGCGACATCGCCGTACCAGGGCTGCGCGCGCGACAGGTGCCACATCGCCCCAGTCGCGACGCCGCCCGCGATGATGACGAGCACCAGGATGGTCGTGAACGGCGCGCGGCGCGCGAACGTGACGAGTGGCCTGACCGCTGCCCCGAGCGCATCGCGAACCGCGGCACCTCCAGGCGCCCCTTCCTGCGCATCCTGCGCCGCAGGGATGAGCAGGTCGAGCTCCTGCTCGGTCTCGCTGGCCGCTTCCGCCCCCTCTGGTCGACGACGCGCGCGATAGACGACGATCGCGACGATCACGATGATCAGGACGGCGACAGCCGCGAGCGCGACCCAGCCGAACGCGTGGATGATGGCGAGTGCGCTCTTCCCGAGAGTGACGGTGATGGCTGTCACGCCGGCAGCCCACGCGATACCGCCGAGGGCGTTCGCGAGGAGGAAGCGGCCGTACGGCATGGCCATGGCCCCGGCGAGGGGTCCTGCGAAGACGCGGAGCAGCGCGACGAAGCGGCCGAAGAAGACCGCATAGGCGCCCCACTTCTGCATGAGCCCGACGGCCGCATTGATGCGCGCGACGCCGAAGTACTTCGGGTACCTCTGGGACAGGTAGCGCAGCAACCGCGCACCCCAGCGCTTGCCGATGTAGTAGCCGATCGAGTCGCCGACGATCGCGCCGATGGCCGCGGCGGCAGCGAGCAGCCAGGGGTCGACCCCCGTGCCGGCGATGCTCATGAGCACGGCAGCGATGAGCACGCTCTCGCCGGGCAGGGGCAAGCCGAGACTCTCGAGCGTGACGATGCCAGCAACGAGGAGGACAACAAGAAGAGGGGGGATAGCGATCAGCCAGTCGAACACGAGTTCAGGCTAGCTGTGAAACGCCCGAGAGGCGCGGGATTGTTGCCAAACCGCCGCCGGACGCGCTCCGAACGACCTCGTGTGACCAACCCGGCACACAGCGAACTGAGGAGCAAGACATGAAGAAGACGACGACTCGCACCATCGCCAGCCTCTCCACGGCCGCGGCCCTCTCGCTCGGCGCAGTAGCTCTGACGGCCGCTCCGGCGAGCGCCACCGACCTCGCACCCACGAGCTCCCTCTCGACGACGGCAAGCGGTGCCCTCATCAACGGCCCGCTCATCGACGGTCCGCTCATCGACCTCGGCGGCCTCCTCAACTCCCTGCAGATCGGCCAGTTCCAGTAGCGGGCGCACCTCCGTCTGAGGGAGGCCCGCCCCGGCGACCAGCCGGAGGCCACGCAGGAGATCAGGTGCCGAGGGAGACCTCGGCACCGCTATGAGGAGCGCATAAGTGACCGAGACCAGCCAGCCCACCGAAGCCAACGCGAAGTCCGAGCCCGCCAGGCACCTGGGCGAGGCTGGATCCGCTCGCGTCCCCCTCACCCCGGCGCAGCTGGGCATCTGGTACGCGCAGCAACTCGATCCCGAGAACCCCAGCTACCAGATCGGGCAGTATCTCGACCTGCGCGGCCAGCTCGACGAGCGCCTGCTCCGCATCGCGTTCACGAAGACGGTTGCCGACCTCGACGCCATGAGCCTCGTGCTCGTCGAAGACGGCGACGGACCGTATGCGGTCATCGAACGGCCTTCTCCCACCGCCGACCTCCTCGAGGTCGCTGACCTGAGGGACCTCGGCGAGCATGAGGCGATCAGGGTGGCGCGCGAGCGCATGGACCGCGAGCTCGGGACCCCGCGCGAGATGACGGGCGGTGATCTGCTCGGCACGGTGTTGTTCAGGGTCGCGGATGAGCACTGGCTGCTCTTCCAGCGTGTGCACCACGTGCTCTTGGACGGCTACTCCGCCGTGGTCGGCCTGCGCTACCTCGCGGGCGCGTACACGCGACTCGAGAAGAGCGCGCCTCGAGGTGTGCTCGGTGCACTGCTCGCTGCCCCTATCGCGCACCTGGCCGCCCGAACGCCGTCACCGCTGCCCGGGCTGCCCGAGCTGCAGGCGCATCTCGACGAGTACCAGGCTTCCGACCAGCACGCCGCCGACGCCGAGTACTGGCGCGCTCAGCTCGCCGACGACAGCGTCGTGACCGGGCTCGAGGGGACAACGGGCCGGGCCGCGAAGCGCGTCGTCCGTGTCTCGACGCGCATCCCCGAGGCGGATGCCGTGCGTCTTCGAGCGCTCGGCAGGGACATGCCCAAGACGGCGGTTGGACTCGTCGCCCTCTACCTCTCCAAGATGACTGGCCAACCGCGCGTCTCGCTTGGGCTCCCGGTCACCGCACGACGCGGCAAGGTCGCCAAGACGACGCCTTCCATGCTCTCCAGCATCCTGCCGCTGCGCGTCGAGGTGGCCCCCGGACAGAGCCTCTCCCAGGTCATTGCGAGCGCGGGAGACGCGGTGCGCGGTGCCGTGGCCCACCAGCAGTTCCGAGTCGAGGAAGTCGCGCAGACGCACGCTCTCGCCGGTCCGTCGGTCAACCTGCTCCCGGTCATCGACGAGCTCATCTTCGGCCGTGCCCGCGGTACCGTCAACATCCTGTCGACGGGCCCCGTTCACGACCTCTCGATCGTCATCTCGGGGTTGACGAGCGAGGCGGCAGAACCGACCCTCCAGCTCGAGGGGGACGCAGACCTCTACTCGCGCGAGGTGCTCAGCGAGCACGCGGGGCGGATGCTCGAGCTGCTGTCGCAGGTCCTCGACGAACCGGGCACGACCACGGTCACGGACGCCAGCGTCGTCAGGGCGGACGAGATCGCAGGGCTCCTCGAGCAGGGCTCCGGCGACGACATCCCGATCGGTCAGGAGTCCGTGCTGCGCGCCTTCGCGAAAGTGGCAGCGGTGCGCGACTCGGCGACGGCCGTCGTGGCCGCAGACGGCGCCATCAGCTTCGGAGAGCTCGACGACCTCTCCACCCGCCTGGCCCACCATCTCGTCAGCGAGGGCGTGGGGCCCGGGCGAACGGTCGCGGTCCGCATCGAGCGAAGCAAGCACCTGCCGGTGCTGGTGCTCGCGGTACTCAAGGCCGGTGGTGTGTACGTGCCCCTCGATCCGGAGTACCCCATCGACCGGGTCGGGAACATGATCGAGGACTCGGAACCCGCACTCCTCCTCACGAGCAAGGCGCAGGAGCAGCGCGACCTCGCGGACGGTGCGTCCTGGCGCGTCGCAACCCTGCCGATCGACGCAGATACCTCCGTCGCCTGGCGCAAGAAGTCAGGCGACCCCAGCGGGCTCACACCGGTCTCCGCCACTGAACTCGCCTACGTCGTGTTCACGTCGGGGAGCACGGGGCGCCCGAAGGGCGTCGGCGTGGACCGTCTCGCCCTGCGCAACCTCTTCGAGCACCACCGTGCAGAGATCTTCGACCCAGCAGCAGCGCGCCTCGGACGACCAGCCAGGGTCGCACACACCGCCGGCCTGTCCTTCGACGCCGCCTGGGACCCGCTGCTGTGGCTCTTCGCCGGTCACGAACTGCACCTCATCGACGACGAAGTGCGCCGGGACCCCCAGCGCCTGGCCGTCTACCTCGCGGATCACGGCATCGACGCGATCGAGACCACCCCGTCGTTCGCCGAGGCGCTCATCGCGGGTGGGCTCTTCGACCAGGACAGGTACCCCACCGAGATCGCGCTCGGCGGCGAGGCCGTCGGTCCCGCGCTCTGGGATGTGCTCGCTGCTCAACCCGACGTCCATGCGCTCAACCTCTACGGACCGACCGAGACGACCGTCGACAGCCTCATCGCGCCCATCGTGGAAGGTTCCGAACCGCACATCGGCACCTCCGTGCGCAACACCCGCCACTATCTTCTGGACGCCTCTCTGACGCCCGTTCCCGACGGAGCCATCGGAGAGCTCTACCTCGCGGGTGCCAACGTCGCGGCAGGCTACGTCGGGCAGCCTGGCCTCAGCGCCGAGCGCTTCCTCGCCGACCCCTTTGCTGGCGACGGGACACGGATGTACCGCACTGGTGACGTCGTACGTCGCCGTCGCAGCGGCTCGCTCCGCTTCCTCGGCCGCATCGATGAGCAGGTCAAGATCCGCGGCTACCGGGTCGAGCTCGCCGAGGTCGAGGCGGCGCTGCGCAGGCAGCCCGGCGTCTCCGCGGCAGCGGCGATCGTCGTCGGAGATGGCGCGTCAGCCCGCATCGTGGGCTACGTGACCGGCGATGGCGTCCACAGTGACCTCGCGGCCAAGACCAAAGCGGGTATGAAGGCCGAGCTGCCCGGCTACATGGTTCCGAGCAGCGTCCTCGCGCTGAGCGAGCTCCCCATGACAGCGAACGGCAAGCTCGACCGACGAGCGCTGCCCGCACCTGACCAGGGCACGAGCGACCCAGTGCAGCAGCCGCGAACACGAGCGGAGCGCGCGGTCGCTGAGGCGTTCGCCGAGGTGCTCGGCATCGCATCGATCGGCGTCGACGAGGACTTCTTCGCCGCAGGCGGGCACTCCTTGCTCGCCACCAAGCTCGCCTCGCTGCTCTCCGACCGCCTCGATCGCCAGATCACCGTTCGGGATGTCTTCGAACGGCCGACCGTCGCAGGGCTCGCGTCCAGCGATGCGGCGGACGATGGCGCAGCGCGCGCGCTCCCCCTCGAGCCGACACCTCACGGCGACGAGCTGCAGGTCTCGCTCGCTCAGCGCCGATTGTGGTTCCTGAACAGCCTCGAGCCAGCATCGAGCGCCTACAACATCCCCATCGTGCTGCACCTCGACGGGCACCTCGACGAGAGTGCGCTCCGCAGCGCCTTCCGTGACGTCGCTGAGCGCCACGAGCCGCTGCGCACGGTCTTCCCCTACCTCGACGGGGAACCGATGCAGCGCATCCTCGCCATCGAGGAGGGTGCACCCGCCTTCACCTCCGTCGAGGTGCCGGCGGACAGCGTCGACGACATCATCCGCCAGGAGTCGCTGCGCCCCTTCGACGTGACCCGTGAAGTCCCCCTTCGCGCAGTACTCCTGCGCACCTCGCCGACGAGCCACGTGCTCGTCGCGACAATGCACCACATCGCCTCCGATGGCTGGTCGCTCGCCCCGTTCGCCGCCGACCTTTCCGCGGCATATTCGAGCCACGCGGCTGGCCCCACCGGGAGCGACCTCCCGGCGCCGCTCCCCGTCTCATACGCCGACTACACGCTCTGGCAGCGGGAATCGCTCGGGTCGGAGGACGACCCTTCGAGTGCCATGAGCACCCAGCTCGACTTCTGGCGGCGCACGCTGGCCGATGCGCCCGAGGAGATCGCCCTCCCGCGAGACCGCGAGCGCGGCGCACGGCCGAGCGACATCGGACACCTCGCCTTCGAGGTGGACGCGCAGCGCCATCTCGCGCTCCGCGCGGTTGCGGCCGAACACCGCACAAGCCTCTTCATCGTGCTGCACGCGGCCGTCGCGGCCGCGCTCGGCCAGCACGGTGCTGGCACGGACATCATCGTGGGGACCCCGGTCGCCGGACGCGTCGACCCGAAGCTCGAGCGACTCGTCGGCTTCTTCGTCAACACCATCGCGCTCCGCACATCGCTCGCGGGCAACCCGACCCTCGGCGAGCTCATCGAGCGAGTGCGCGTTGGCAACACGGACTCGTACGCGCACCAGGACGTGCCGTTCGATGCCGTGGTCGACGCTCTCCGGCCGGCCCGCGTGGCTGACCGGCACCCTGTCTTCCAGGTGCTCCTCACGCTGCAGAACACCGAACCGGCGCGGCTCGACCTCGGCGAGGTCACCGTCACCGTCCCGAGTCAGGTCACGACAGCCGGCGTCAAGACCGACCTCATGCTCGACTTCTCAACTCCCGCAGGGGATGAGGGCCCCCTTGAGGCCGCTCTCGCCTACGACCTCGCGCTCTTCGACGAATCGACGATCGAGCGGATGAGGGACACGGTCGACCGGATGCTGGCCGCCATGATCGACGCCGTCGAGCGTCCGCTCTCTGACATCCCAGCCATCGATGCTCAGACCAAGGAGCGCATCGACGCGCAGGCGAGCGGCCGCGGACTGAAGGTCGAAGGAACCGTGCTCGACGTGCTCGCCGAGAGCATCCGAACAGCCCCAGACGAGCCTGCCCTCGAAGACGACGCCGAGACGCTGACCTTCGCCGGACTCAGCCAACGCGTGGCAGCAGCGGCCCGCGGGCTCGTCGCCTCGGGCGTTCGCCCCGGCGACCGTGTGGCCATCGCACTTCCTCGCTCAGGCGACGCCGTGACGCTTGTCCTCGCCGCCCTCCGCAGCGGCGCGACTGCCGTCCCCATCGACATCGACTACCCCGATGCTCGCGTTCAGCAGATCCTCGAAGCCAGCACGCCCACAGTCTTGGTCGCGGTTGACGAGGCGCGTCTGAGCGAGCTCGCCGCGGCATTCGGGAGCCGGACGATCGCGCCCGCCGCTCTTGGCGAGCTCGGCACCGACGACCTCGGCCTTCCTGAGCTGCCGAGCCCGGAGCAACCCGCCTACCTCGTCTTCACGTCAGGCACCACCGGCGCGCCCAAGGGCGTGCAGGTTCCGCACTCGGCCCTGGCGAATGTCCTCGCTCAGCACACCGACGCGATGATCGCACCGCTGCGTGCGAGCCTCGGTGGGCGCGCACCGCGCGTCCTCCACGTCGCGGGTCTCGGCTTCGACGCCGCCTGGGATCCGATCCTGTGGCTTGCCGCAGGATCCAGCCTGGTCATGACCACCACGACCACGAGGCGCAGCGCAGACGAGCTCGTGCAGAGCATCGCCGACGCAGCCATCGACGTCCTCGAAACCACTCCTTCCTATGTTCGGCAGCTCATCGGCACGGGTCTCCTCGACGAGGCAGCGAACCGAGCGACACCGCTGCTGCTCGCGCTCGGCGGCGAGACCGTGTCCGAAGCCCTCTGGGATGCGCTCCTGGACGCCGACGGAATCGAGGCCTGGAACCTCTATGGCCCAAGCGAGTTCACGGTCGACGCTGTCGTGACCCGCCTGAGCGAGCGAGGTGCCGTGCGCATCGGCCGCCCCGTGGCGAACGTGACCGCGCGAGTGCTCGACGGCTTCCTCCGCGACGTTCCGGATGGCGTGCCAGGCGAGCTCCACCTCGCAGGAGCCTCGGAAGCGCACGGCTACCGAGGACGCAGCGCTGAGACCGCGAGCGCCTTCATCGCCGACCCCGCCGGCGACGGCACTCGCCTCTACCGGACCGGTGACATCGTGCGCCGCCACCCATCGGGCGAACTCGAGTTCCTCCACCGCGACGACGACCAGGTGAAGCTGCGCGGCTACCGCATCGAGCTCGGCGACGTGGAACGCGCCCTCGAACGCACCAACGGAGTCGAGGCAGCCGTGGCGAGCATCCATGCCCCGGCCGGGCCGGACAGCGCGAGGCTCGTCGCGTGGGTGGCCGGAGACGCCGACGCCGAGATCGTGGTGGACCGCGCACGAGCCGAGCTGCCCGAGTACATGGTTCCAGCGACCGTCACGGTGCTCGAACGACTCCCCCTGACGCCGAACGGCAAGGTCGATCTCGCAGCGCTCCCCTCCCCGGAATCGGCGGCGGGCTCGCGGAAGCCGACGACGCCAGACGAGCACAGCATGTGCGAGGCGTTCGCGACCGTCATCGGCCTCGACGAGGTTGGACTGGACGACGACTTCTTCCGCCTCGGCGGGCATTCCCTGCTCGCCGTCGCGCTCGCCGGCGAACTGCGCACGCGCTTCAGCGCGGCCCCTCCCCTGCGTGCGATCTTCGACGCCCCGACACCGGCGGGCCTCCTGGCCCTGCTCGGCCGCACGGGCGAGGACACCAGGACCGGGCCCGTAGCCACCCCCGCCGCGCGTCCGCCGCTCAACGAATGGAACGCGGCCAACCCACGTGTCGCCGGGGAGCCGCTTCCCCTCTCCCCCGGCCAGGCACGACTCTGGTTCCTCAACCGACTCGCGCCCACGTCAGGCGACTACAACGTCGTGCTCAGCGCGCGCCTGGACGGCGCACTCGACCTCGAGGCGATGGCTGGTGCGGTCGACGACCTCGTCGCGAGACACGAAATACTGCGCACCACCTACCCGGAGGTCGACGGCGCGCCGGTGCAGCGCATCCACGAGCCAGAGGACGGTGTGCTCGATCACGAGCGGATCGACACGACGACCGGGTTCGACCTCACGCGTCAGCTTCCGCTGCGCGCAGGCCTCTCTCCGCTCGGTGAGGAGTCCTGGCTGCTCGAGATCGTGCTCCACCACATCGCCACGGACGGGGCATCGCTCGCACCCCTCGCGCACGACCTCGCAACGGCCTACACCGCGAGACGAGGCGGCTCCGCCGCACTCCAGCGACCGCTGCCTTCCCAGTTCGCGGACTTCGCCCGCATGATCCGCGCAGTCGAGGACCCCGCAGACGAGTCGGACCAGGTCGCGGCCTGGACCGACCACCTCGCCGGTGCACCGTCCGAGCTGCAGCTCCCCGCGGACGGCGCACGAGTTCCGGCAAGTGCGCAGCCAGCAGGCCAGTTCGCCTTCACCGTGCCCGCGAACGTGGCCGGCGCACTCGGCTCTGTCGCCGCCGGCAGATCAGCGAGCGGCTTCCATGGCTGGCTCGGCGCGCTCGCCGGCTTCCTCGCACGAACCGGCGCGGGATCCGATGTCGTGATCGGCGCCCCGTCCGCGGGTCGGCAGGACGCGGACCTCAGCGACCTCATCGGGTTCTTCGTCAACACGCTTCCACTCCGCGTGCGGCTCGGGGACGATGCGACGCTCGCGGAGGCCGTCGAAGCAGCCCGTGAGGCTGCACTCTTCGGGATCGACCACGAGCAGGTGCCGTTCGAGCGCATCGTCGAGGCAGTCGCACCGGATCGCGTCCTGGGACGCCACCCCATCTTCCAGACGATGCTCGCCGTCGAGGAGCACAGCGAGCTCCCGCTCACCCTCCCCGGTGTCGCCGTCTCTCCCGTCGACCCAGAGAGCACGGGCGGCGCCAAGTTCGATCTGTCCTTCACGCTCCGCCCCGCTGGGGACGGCGCGGACGTCGCTGGTGTGCTCGAGTACAACTCGGCCCTCTTCAGGGAGCCAGCAGCCCGCGGTCTCGTCGAGCGACTGCTCGCCTACCTCACAGCAGCGACCGAGGCGCCGGACGCACGACTCAGCGACATCCGGATCCCGGGCACGCCGGAACGGCTTCCGGCCTGGCCGAGGCACGAGGACGGCGACGCAGACGCGGAGCCCCGCTGCGTGCTCGAGGCGTTCGACGCTTCCGCAGCTCGCACGCCGAGCGCGACGGCTGTTGTCGCCCCCGACGGGCAACTCGATTTCAACGAGCTCGCGACTCGCGTCGATCGACTGGCGCAGGGCCTCCGCCAACAGGGCGTGCAGCGAGGCGACGTGGTCGCCTACCGCCTCCCACGCTCGGTCGACACCGTCGCTGCCCTCCTGGCCGTCTGGCGGGCGGGCGCTGTGGCGATGCCGATCGATCCCGAGTACCCGAGCGAACGCGTGAGCGCCATGATCGAGGCCGCTGAGCCGAAGATCGTCCTCGAAGACAGCCTCGAGCATCTCCTGGGCGACCACCCCCACGACGGCTCCGCGCTCCCTCGCACCTCGCTCCACGACCCCGCCTATCTCATCTTCACCTCGGGAACGACGGGAGTGCCCAAGGGCGTCCAGGTGCCTCACCGGGCGCTCGCGAGCCTCCTGCGCAACCACCGCTCGACGCTCCTCCCCGACACGACGGTCCGGCGCATCCGCGTCGCCCACACGACGGGCGTCGGCTTCGACGCTGCCATGGACCCCATCCTGTGGCTCGCAAGCGGCCACGAGCTGCACGTCGTCGCAGACGACACTCGTCGCGACCCCGAGGCGCTTGTGCAGCTCTTCGCCGAGCGAGGCATCGGCGCTTGGGAGACGACCCCGAGCTACGTCGAGGCGCTGACGAAGCAGACGAACCTCGAGAGCTGGCTCGACTCTCGGCCAGAACCAGAGGCCTTCACGATGCTGCTCGGCGGCGAAGCAATCAGCGCCGAGCTGTGGGCCTGGCTGCGTCGACGCACGACGACCCGCGCCTGGAACCTGTACGGGCCGACCGAAGTCGGCGTCGACTCGATGCTCGCCGACCTCACCGAGACCGCAGCCCCCTCGCTCGGTTCGACCACGAGCGACGTCGCCGGCTACGTCCTCGACGACCGGCTGCGCCCCAGCCCCGTCGGCAGCATCGGTGAACTCTGGCTCGCTGGTGCGCAACTCGCCGACGGCTACAAGGCACGATCGGCGGCCACCGCCGACCGCTTCGTCGCGGACCCGTTCGCCCGAGACGGCAGCCGCATGTACCGCACGGGAGATCTTGTCGTGCAACGGGACGCGTTCGACCACGAGCCGGGCAGAGTCGTGTCGCTCGGCCGGAGCGACGCCCAGCTCAAGATCCGCGGGCACCGCGTCGAACCAGAAGAGCTGACGCGTGTGCTCGTCGACCAGGCCGGCGTCGCCCAGGCCGTGGTCCTTCCCGTCGAGTCGGCCGGGCAGCTCGCGCTCGGAGCCTGGATCGTCCCGAGCGAGCCGCCGACCGCGGAGCGCACCGACGAAGCTCGTGAGCTCCTCTCGAGCAGTGTCCTCGCAGCCGTTCGCGGCAAGGTTCCCGACTACATGCATCCGGTGGGCATCGAGGTCATCCCTCGCATCCCACTCACCGCGAACGGCAAGCTCGATCGGGATGCCCTCCCGGAGTTCCGTGCGACAGGCGGAGCAGGGCGCATGCCAAGCACCAGGGCCGAGATCGCGGTCGCGGCAGCATTCGCCGACACCCTCGGTGTCGAGAACGTGCGAGCCGACGACTCGTTCTTCGCCCTAGGAGGGCACTCCTTCGTGGCGCAGCCCACGATCCGCGCCATCAACGAGGCCCTCACGACCAGCCTTCCCGTGCAGGCGATCTTCCAGGCCCCCTCAGTCGAGGGCCTCGCCGCTCTCGCAAGCGAGGGCGGTGGAGACATCGCGGAGAGCCTGCGCACGATCCTGCCGTTGCGCCCAGCCCGAGACGCGGCTGAGCAAGACGCAGCGACCGACGACGTTGCACGCCAGCCGCTCTTCGCCGTCCACCCCGCCAGCGGAATCTCCTGGAAGTTCGCGGGTCTCCTCGCCCACCTCGAAGGCGAACGCCCCCTCTACGGCCTGCAACTGCCAGGCATCGCCCCGGATGCTCCTGAGGAGACCGAGCACGCGTCACTCGCAGACCTGCTCGACGACTACGTTGCCGCCATGAAGTCGGTGCAGCCGGAGGGCCCGTACCGGATCGTCGGCTGGTCATTCGGCGGGCGACTCGCGCAGCACCTCGCCGCGCACCTCCAGCGCAGTGGCGACGAGGTCGAACTGCTGGCGATCCTCGACGCCTACCCGACCGAGCACTCATCCGTCGCCGGAGTCGACGGTGGCGATCGCATGTGGCGGGCATTCCTCGACGCCAACGACGTGCAGGCCCCTGCCGACGAGCTCGACGCCGACGCGGTCCGCTCCCTCCTCGCGGAGGCAGGCAACCCGCTGGCCGACATCCCCGCGCGCAGCATCGAGCGGATGGTGCGGGGCTTCCTACGCGTCGGAGCACTCCTCGACACGACTCCAGTCCCCACATTCGACGGGGATATGCACGTGTTCGAAGCACGCGTCGACGTCCCCGAAGACAGGCCGGCTCCCGAGGCCTGGGCGCCGCACACCAGCGGATCGGTGACCACGACCCCGATCCACGCGCGCCACTCCGCGCTCCTGGACGACGCCTCCCTGCGAGAGATCGCACCAGAGCTCGACCACCTCATGTCGAATTCACACGCGCAGAAGGCCAACCGATAGCGACCTCGCTCCGAAGCACCCTGAGAACCATTCGCGACGCATCCCGCACGAACCCCGCGTGAAGAGAGAAGGGAACATCATGACCAACCCGTTCGATGACACATCCGCAGAGTTCCGAGTTCTTGTCAACGACCTGCAGCAGCATTCCCTCTGGCCAGACTTCGCCGACGTTCCCGCTGGCTGGGTCGTCGTGCACGGGCCGGCCCCCAAGCAGGCATGCCTCGACTACGTGACCGAGAACTGGCGAGACATCACCCCGGTGCGCGAGCGCGCTCTGGCGGTCTCGTGATCTCGATTCGCGGTCTCCGCAAGCGCTTCGGCGACTTCACTGCGCTCGACGGCGTCGACCTCGAGATCCCGGCGGGCGCCGTCCACGCTCTCCTCGGGCCGAACGGAGCAGGCAAGACCACAACAGTCCGCGTCGTCACGACGCTCCTCGACCCGGACGAGGGAGACGTCGACGTGGCGGGCCACTCGGTGCAGCACGCAGCCCAGGATGTGCGCCGCAGCATCGGAGTCTCCGGACAGTACGCGGCCGTCGACGAGAAGCTCACCGGGGTCGAGAACCTCACCATGGTGGGCCAGCTCTACGGCATGCGCAGGCGAGACGCTCGTGCCCGCGCGCACGAGTTGCTCCGCGAGTTCCGTCTCGACGACGTGCCCGCCAAGAAGCGAGCCGGTGAGTACTCGGGTGGCATGCGACGCCGCCTGGACCTCGCGGGCGCCATCGTCGCGCGCCCTCCCGTCGTGATCCTCGACGAGCCGACGACCGGCCTCGACCCCCGCGGCCGCCGAGACACCTGGGATGCCATCCAGACACTCGCCACCGCTGGAACGACGGTGCTCCTGACCACGCAGTACCTCGAAGAAGCAGACCAGCTCGCCGACGCCATCTCCGTCATCGACGCGGGCAGGATCGTGGCAGAAGGGACAGCAGCCGAGCTCAAGGCGCGGGCAGGCGGGGCGGCTATCGACCTCGTGCTCGAGTCGTCAAGCGACGCCAGGCAGGCCCTCTCCCTCGTCGCGCGCACCAGCCACGACGCGTCCATCGACGACCGCGGCGTCCGCATCACAGCCAAGGCGCCTGGCGGCAGCAACGACCTGTCAGCCGTGCTCACTGCGCTCGCGGATGCGGGCATCGGCACGAGCGAGGCCGCGCTCCGCCAGCCGACCCTCGACGAGGTGTTCCTCCAGATCACGGGCCAGAAACCGGACGAGCGGACTGCGGATACGCAGACGCACGACGAGCGAGAGGCAGTCACCGCATGAGCGCCATCACAGCAGCCTTCCGCGACGGCAGCATCGTCGCCCGCAGGAACGTCCTCAACGTGCAGCGCACGCCTGGCGCACTCGTCACCGGCATCGCCCAGCCCATCATCTTCGTGCTCATCCTCGCGTTCGTCTTCGGCGGCGCGCTCGGCGGGGCCGACTACCGGCAGTTCCTCATCGGCGGGATCCTCGCCCAGACGCTCACCTTCAACTCCTCGTTCACCGCGGTCTACCTGGCCAAGGATCTGCAGTCGGGGCTCATCGACCGACTCCGCACGCTTCCCATGTCTCGGGTCGGCGTCATCCTGGGGCGCACCAGCTCCGACCTCGTCACGAGCATCATCTCGATCGCCGTGATCTTGGCCTGCGGGCTCGCTATCGGCTGGCGCGTGGAGTCAGGGCCCCTGCAAGTGCTCGTGGCGTTCGCCCTGCTCCTGCTGTTCGCCTTCGCCACCTCGTGGATCGGCGCGACCATCGCGCTCACCGCCAAGAGCGTCGAGGTCGCGCAGAGCCTCGGTCTGCTGTGGCTGTTCCCCGTGTGCTTCATCTCGGGCGCCTTCGTCTCGGCCGACATGCTGCCAGGCCCGCTGCGAGCCTTCGCCGAGTGGAACCCGGTCACGGCCGTCGCGAGCGCCGTGAGAGAGCTCTTCGGCAACGCCGCGCCGAGCGGCTTCGCTGCCGCTGGCGGCTGGCCCGCTGAGAACGCAGTCCTCTACGCCTTCCTGTGCAGCGTCGCCATCATCGCGATCTTCGCTCCGATCGCCGTGTGGCAGTACCGCCGGATCAGCCGCCGATGATCGCCGTGCTCGCCGCTGGAGTCGACGAGGTGCTCGACGTCGCGTCCCAGTGCGCGAGCGACGACGACCGCGCCGCCGCGAGCACGCGGCGGACCGAGGAGCTGCGTCGTCGCACGCTCGCGGGACGAGCCGCCCTGCGGCTCCTGGCCGCCTGGGGGCGCGGCGTCCCGCTCGAGCAGGCGAGCGAACTCGAGATCTCGCGCCTATGCCCCGACTGTGACCTCCAACACGGACGACCGACCAGCGCCGACCTCTCGCTGAGCTCCTCGACAAGTGCCGGACGGGTCCTGGTGGCCATCGCCGACCCTGCCGACGCGATCGGCGTCGACATCGAGACCGTGCCGAGCCAGCTGTGGCCGGAGTTCGACGCGTACGCGCTGCACCCCGAGGAGCGTCCTCGGATGCCCGCACGCGACCAGCTCGAGGGCATCGCGGCCCGGATCGCCATCTGGACCGCCAAGGAGGCGGCGCTCAAGGTGTCCGGCCGCGGCCTGCGCACAGAACCGTCGCGGCTGCGCATCGACGGGCACCCGGAAGGTGGGCTGCTCGCCGACTGGAGCCGCGTGCATGGGGCCCCTGTCACCGGCCAGGCACCCGCGTTCGTCAGCGTGCGGGCGCTCGCTGTTGGTGGCAGCGCCAGGGCCTCGATCGCCACGAACCGTCCGCAGGACGTTCACCTCCGGAGCATGCCCCAGCTGCTCACCGAGCTGGGCTGTCTCCCCGACACGGGCTACGACGTCGGTGGGCTCTCCCACCTCGCGTGAGATCCAGTGCAGCCGCGTTCTCCCCATAGCGCGAACCGCGCTCCCTGGACGCTGGTGGCGTACCCGGTCTCGGGATGTTGAGCACCTCAAGGTCTGGGCCTCCGACCTCGCACACCCGAGTGAGCCACGTGAGGGCGAGCGGACCCGCTGCGACAGGAAGACGACACTCAGCGCTCCGTCCAGGAGTCGGCATATTGCTGCGAATTGCATCTTCTGACGCGTAAGCATGGGGACGGGCAGTCGCGCCCAACCTCACGCTCACAAGCCAATCGCCAGTGCGGTTCTATGTCTGCTACATTCTTTTACGTACGGAGTCCAGAAAAAGAATGAGGTCGGTGAGAGAAAATGCGGATTCTTCGTCGAGAGCAGTGATCGGAGTGGTTGCCGCAGCAATGGTCCTTGGAGCTTGTGCCGGGCCGGCGGCAGCAGAGGAAACGACTGACGAAAGAGCGACGGCGATTGGCGAGACGGTGCACTGGTCCAGCTGGTGGAACCGAATGCAGAGACTGCCTACCCGATCGTCGCAGACCCCACCTGGTGTGGATACCTGCACGCGCAAGCCACGACTGCGAACCGGCAGTTCCCGAAGGGTTGCCTGCACGTAGTAGTGGCACCGCTACCCCTGGCCATCCTGCACGTCCGCTGCTAATGATTCCGTCGACCACCGGAGTGTGATTCAAGCCCCCCGGGAAGGGTGCAAAATGTTAGATCTTCTCTCGACCCCTGCCGGCGTCTATCTCGGCGTGCTCGTGCTCTCCGTTGGCATGGGCTGCATGGTGGACATAGAGAGCACGGCCTCGAGGATTGGTTACACGGCTGCTTGCCTAGCGTCTGGGTTGCTCTCCTTCAGCCTTGACGTGGATGCCCCGCTCGCCATCCCTATCCTGGTTTTTGTGAGCTCCACAATGGGCGCCGTCAAGAGCATGTGGAGCTACCGCGACAGTCCGTTGCTGACTGGCGAACCCCTCATCCGAAAAGTTCTGGTCTCGATTGCGCACTCGTCCCGCGTTCGAGCCGCAGCCATAGATGCACGCGCGAATGCCGAGCGCTGAGTTCCCAGGTGGGAATGCCCTGTGGCTCGGGCCCCACGCCGAAGGGCACATTCCCGAAATTCCCATATTCAGAGGACAATACGGCCATGCGGAGAGTCAACGTCATCGTGGCCGGAAACGTACAAGGAGTCGGCTATCGCTTCAGCGCCGCACAGGAAGCGCAGCGCCTGGGCGTCAGCGGCTGGGTCCGCAACCTGCACGACGGTCGCGTCGAGGCCGAGTTCGAAGGCGAAGAGACCCAGGTCGATGCCCTGCTCGCCTGGATGGCAGACGGCCCGCAGTTCGCCGAGGTCACCTCGTCGCGAGTCTCGGAGCGCACCCCGAAGGGGACCGAGGGCTTCCGCGTCGTCCGCTGAAGCGGCCTAGGCGCGGCCCTCGAGGGTCAGCCTTGCCTCGAGCTGGTCCAGGATCATCTCGAGACCAACCTCGAACTCGTCGGCGAAGTCATACGATCCGCCAATGACCCTCTCCCCGATGAGCTCAGCGAGGTGCGGGTAGTCGTCGCCCGGCAGATCGAGCGCGTCGACGAACTCCTCCGCGTCCTGCCCCTCCGCGAACGGGAGATTCTGCTCGGTGAGGACAAACCCGAAGACATACGCGTCGAGCAGCGAGTACGCGTGGGAGGCGAGGAGCACCGAGAACCCTCCCGCTCGAAGCGAGCCGAGCGTCGCGTTGTGGTGCGCCAGCACGGAGACGGCTGGGTTCGCACGGGACTCCAAGAGGCCAAGCGCCCAGGGATGCGCGCCGAGCACGCCACGGGCCGCACGCGCCCTCTCAGCCATGTCCGCGCGCCAGTCCCCTTCCGCAGCCGGTAGGGGGATCTGCTCGAATGCCCACCCGGCCAGCGCGTCGAGCACCGCCTGCTTGTTGGCGACGTGGTGGTACAGCGACATCGCCTCCACGCCCGCCTCGCGAGCGACACCACGCATACTCACGGCCGCGAGCCCGTCTCGGTCCGCGACGCGCACTGCCGCTTCGAGGATGCGACCCCTGCTGAGCGGTACTCGGTCTGCCATTTCTCCTCCTTGCGGGCTTACAAGCGTAAGGCTACTCTGAACCCACCAGACTTACAGGCGTAAGGAATGTCATGAGAGCTGCAGTTGTCACGAGGTACGGACCCCCAGAGTCCGTTGCGATCGCCGAGCTGCCCACCCCGGCCGTCCGGAAGGGTGAGGTCCTCGTGCGCGTCGAAGCAGCAGCCGTCACCTCGGGAGACGCACGGATGCGCGGCGGGCACTTCCCCGCAGGTTTCGGCGCGCTCGCCCGCGTCGGAATCGGGCTCCGCGGGCCACGCAAGAAGGTGCTCGGCATGGCCATAGCCGGCACCATCGAGGCGACCGGCACGAGCGGCGACGAGTTCACGCGCGGGACCCGCGTTGCGGCGATGATCGGCGCCGGACTCGGTGGCCACGCAGAACTGGCACGTGTCCCCGTCGACCGACTCGCCCTCATCCCGGAGCAGGTGTCGTTCGAAGACGCTGCCGGGCTATTGTTCGGCGGCGGCACCGCCCTCCAGTTCCTGCGCGAGCGCGCCCACCTCCAGCCGGGCGAGCGCGTCCTCATCAATGGGGCGTCCGGGGCAGTCGGCTCAAGCGCCGTGCAGCTCGCGAAGCACCTCGGCGCGCACGTCACGGCAGTCTCCAGCGATCGCAACCGAGAGTTCGTGCTCGCTCTCGGGGCTGACGAGCATGTCGACTACAGCGTCACCCCGATCGGGGACATCGAGACCCGCTACGACGTCGTCCTCGACTCGGTCGGGAACGTGAGCACGCAGTCGGGTCGACGCCTGCTCACTCCCAGCGGGCACCTCATCCTCGCCGTCGCGGGCCTCGCAGACACGATCACCGCACGGGGCAAGGTCATCACGGGCCCTATCCCGGAGCGCACCGCTGACGTGGCGGAGCTGCTCGCACTCACCGCCGCCGGGGCGCTGGACCCCGTGACGAGCATCGCAGGCGGACTGGAGAGCATCCGAGAGGCCTACGCCGTCGTCGACTCAGGTCACAAGGTCGGCAATCTCGTCATTCTTCCCCAGCTGTGATTCGGATGCCCGACTCCGCCGCCCGGGTCAGGCCGCGAGCCCGCCGAAGAGTACCGAGACCATCATCGCGACGATGACCGAGTTGAACGCGAACGCGACCACCACGTTCGTGCGAGCGGTGCGCCAGCCCCGGCGCGACGTGATCTCGGCCGAAGCAGTCGCCGCCATGGTCGACATCAGAACGGCGAGCGTCAGGTAGTCGCCGAATCTGGGCTCGTCGGGAAACGGGAACACGATCTCACTGCGACGAGCAGCCCTGCCTGCACGCACTCCTCCGGCATCCGCTTCAGGCTCGGCATCGAGGCGCAGATACTCGAGCGCAAACGAGTAGACCATGAGCGCCCAGGAGGCAGCGACCGTCGCGAGTCCGAGCACGACGAAGATCGTCTGGTCGCGGAAGGTCGGATCCTGCGCGATCGCGATCGTCAGAGCGACCGCCACCATGGCTCCCGCCGTCGTCCAGTCCACGGCACCGCCGTACCCAACGAACTTGTGCCACCAGCGGCGCCGAGTGGCACGCTCGCGCCGCGACGCGACACGCAGCGCCACCGTGTCGGCATTGCGGTAGGCCAGGTGCGTCCAGACGACGTAGACGGCACCGAACAAGGGCCAGAACACGATGAAGATGCTGACCAGATAACGCCAGTAGTCATCGATCTCGACCCCGAGCCTCCTCGCCACGAGGAGGTAGAAGGCCACCGCGAACGGAATCGCGATGAGCGTGCTCCAGTTCGCTCGCGCGTTGTCGCTCAAGATGCGTCTCGCCATGCGCCCCATCCTCCCCCACACCTCATCCCAGACGCGCGCCTTTCCGTCGAAGCACCCTCACGAGGCCGACGCCAGGACCGCCTCTACTACGATCGCGTGATAACCATCAGGGGCCCGGCAACTCGCCTCCATGTGGGGCATCGTCACGAGCAGTGCCTCCAGACAGCAGACCTCACGCACGGCGCATCACCGTCTCGAGTACCGGGAAGGTGGCTGCCGACAGGAGGAGGGCGGCACGAACGCAGAAAGCCTCTAACTCGTCATGAGCTAGAGGCTTCCGTTGGTGGATCTGAGGGGATTCGAACCCCTGACCCCCTGCATGCCATGCAGGTGCGCTACCAGCTGCGCCACAGACCCGCACCCGTTTCCGGGAACTCGAAAATAATAGCTCAGAAGCTGGGGCGCACCAAATCGAGGCGGCCAGCGCGTGTCGCTACTTCGCGCGACGTCGTGGCCACGCGTCGAAGCCCATGCGCACGGCGATCACAACGAGGAACGCCGCGAAGAGGATGTTGGCAAGCGATGGTGAGATGGCCGCGGCGCTCAAGCCCCCGAGGCTGGTCGTGAGGCACGCAGCCCCTCCGACCGCGAGGCCAGCGCCGACATCGACGTTCTTCCGCCTGAGGTTGCTGATCGTGCCAGAGAGGGCGGTCGGAATCATCATGAGCAGCGAGCTCCCCTTCGCGAGCAGGTCGCTCGACCCGAAGAGCACAACGAGCATCGGGACGACGACCACGCCGCCCCCGATGCCGAGCAGTCCCGAGAGCACCCCCGTGCAGAGTCCGAGGAAGACGAGCAGCACTCCCCCGAGCACGTCGATGTGCACGGCGGCGTCCCTCGACGGGACGACGAGGAACAACGAGACGATGACCACGCCGATGAACGCGATGAACGCCCACTGCAGCGTTCGCTTCGAGATCTTCTCGAGCAGCCAGGAGCCGACGGGTGCGCCGACGATCGCGCCGACGGCCAGGAGCGCCGCGAGCAGCAGATCGACGTTGCCGCCGATCGCGTAGGTCACGACGCCGACGATCGCAGATGGCAGGATCGCCAGCAGAGAGGTGCCGGCCGCCAGACGGGTATCGAGCCGCACCAGGTACACAAGCGCCGGCACGATGAGGATTCCCCCGCCGACGCCGAAGAGCCCCGACAGGAAGCCCGCCAGCAAGCCGGTGAGGATGAGCCACGCCCATCCTCCCAGCGACCTGCGGGGCGTCACGCTGGTCAGTTCTGCTCTGCCTGCTCTGACTCATCCGAGCCCGAGTCGTCGCCGACGTCGAGCTTCACGACGGGGGCGTCGTTCCAGAGCCGCTCGAGTCCATAGAACATGCGCTCCTCCTCGTGGAAGACATGCACGACGATGTCGTTGAAATCGAGAAGAACCCAACGGCCCTCGCGTCGACCCTCACGTCGAAGCGTGCGCTGCCCGATGTCGCGCATGGCGTCTTCGATCTCGTCGGCGATGGAGAGGACCATGCGCTCGTTGCGGCCGGAGGCGAGGAGGAAGATGTCCGTGAGCGGCATGTTGTTCGAGACGTCGAGGGCGACGATGTCGAAGCCGAGTCTCTTGTCAGCAGCTTTCGCTGCGACGTCTGCCAGTTCGATTGCTCGCGTACTCGCGGTCATTCGGTGCCTTTCGTTGAGAGCCCAGAAGAGCTCATCGTGGTGTCCGAGAGGCGATGCGCTCGCCAGCTGATCAGAACCAACCCTGAACAATACCCAGGATCACTGCGACAACGCCAGCCACGGCGACGGCCAATCCACTGACGACAGCCCAGATCGAGAGTCGAACCCCATGACCTCGACGCGGCGCAAGTGGCATGCCCGGCTCGCGCACGGCACGACTGGCTGCGATCGGGGTGTGCTCCTCGACGATCTTCGCGCGCTGCTGGTCACCACCGTCGTCCTCGTCAACATCGATCTCGGGAGAGTCGAGGCCACCCGTCAGCGTGCCGAAATTCGAGAGCTCACGAGAGACCTGCATCTTGCCCGTGATCATGAGATCACCCGCGCCGCTGAGCGCGCCGGTGATGTCCGGTGAGCTCATCTCCGGCATGACGATCATGCCCGTCGGCGTCTCGTCGGTCGAATGGCTCGCCATCACGAGACGACGGAAGTAGTCACCGCTCGTGCCGTCCTCCTGGGCTTCCTGCTCGACGGCAGCAGGGCTGCGGTTGAACGAGTCGCCAGGCAACTCTGCTTCCTCGACGGAATCCTCGACAGGCTCCTCGGCGGGCTCCTCGACAGCACGGGTCTCATTCGGCACCGTCTCGGGCGACAGACCCTCGATGTGGAGTGGCGCTTCGAGAGCGACACCGGATGCGGTTGGCGCGTCGTCGACCGACACCGTGGGCGTGAGGGTGGGCAGCGGCGTCTCCTCGCCCTTCTCTCGGCGTCGTTCGAGTTCGCGGAGCTCACGACGAGTCAGTGGAGCGTCACTCATATCGCATCAATCTCTTCAGCCGTGTACAGCCGGTGCTTGGCCATGTACTGCACGACACCATCCGGAACGAGGTACCAGACGGGCTTCTCTTCGTAGGCGCGCGCCCTGATGTCGGTCGAGGAGATAGCCAGTGCGGGAATCTGGAGGGTCGCCACCTTGTCCGCGGGAATGCCATCGGTTCGCATCTCATGGCCGGGCCTGGACACGGCGACGAACTGGGCCAACTCGAAGAGCTTGAGTGAGTTCTTCCAGCCGAGGATCTGCGCGATGGCGTCTGCTCCTGTGATGAAGTACAGGTCGGCGTCTGGCCTGAGGCGCTGCACGTCACGCAGGGTGTCGATCGTGTACGTCGGACCGTCCCGGTCGACATCGACGCGGCTGACCTTGAACCGCGGGTTCGAGGCCGTCGCGATGACGGTCATGAGGTAGCGGTGCTCTACGGGGGTGACGTGCGACTTGTGCGACGGCTTCCCCGTCGGCACGAACAGCACCTCGTCGAGTTCGAAGTGCGCAGCAGCCTCGCTCGCCGCCACGAGGTGCCCGTGGTGGATCGGGTCGAAGGTGCCACCCATCACGCCGACACGACGGCGCGCGGGGACGGGGGAAGTCTCGACAGTGTGCGGCATAGGGTGCGCGGTTCTTCGCGCTAGTGCTTCGAGTGCTCCGAGCCAGCTTCGATGACGCCAGCGTGGTTGAAGGGCTCGTACGGAACGACCTTCGAGTCGACCGGGTGGCTGTGCCACGTGTTGCGGAACGCGTACGTGACGATGATGAGCGCAACGAAGGCGACGAGCGTGACGACACCGAACATGATGGGCGGCATCACGAGTTCGTTGACGACGTGGTGCCCCTCTTCAGCTAGCACAGCGTTTGCAAGCACGGCGGGAATCAGCTCGATCATGCCTTCCATCCTACCCATGTTCGCGGGCTCACTCGTCGACCTTCCACACGCCACCCTCGCGCTCGCGCTCGAGCTCGGCACGAGCCGCAGCCTTGCCGTCCATGCGCTCGTAGTAGCCTTCGCGACGCTCTCGCGTGGTGGTGCGGCTGTTCTCCTCGAGGCGGCTGTCGGTACCTCGAGGCGAGACGGTGAGCTCTGCGGCGCTCGTGAGTGTCGGCTCCCAGTCGAAGACGATTCCCTGAGCACCCGGGCCGATGATGACTGCGGAACCCGCTACCGCACCAGCCTTGAAGAGAGACTCCTCGACACCGATCTTGTTGAGCCGGTCGGCGAGGTAGCCGATGGCCTCGTCGTTGGCGAAGTCCGTCTGGGCGACCCAGCGCTGCGGCTTCTCGCCCAGGATGCGGTACGTGTTGCCGTGCGTTCCGCCTTCGACGCGGATCTCGAAGGGCTTCTCATCGACGGGGCGAGGACGCAGCACGATGCGAGGCTTGATCGCCAGTTCGGCGAGCTTCGCTTCCCGGTCGCGGTCGATGAGCTCGCCGAGTGCGAACGAGAGCTCCTTGAGACCCTCGTGGCTCACGGTCGAGATCTCGAAGACGCGGTAGCCGCGCTCCTCGAGCTCGGGGCGGACGAAGTCGGCGAGCTCGCGCCCGTCTGGGAGATCGATCTTGTTGAGCGCGATGAGCTGGGGGCGCTCGAGCAGGGGCTTCTGGCCCTCCGGCACCGGGTAGTTCCCGAGCTCCTCGAGGATGACGTCGAGGTCGCTGATGGGGTCGCGACCCGGGTCGAGCGTCCCGCAGTCGAGCACGTGCAGGAGCGCTGAGCAGCGCTCGACGTGCCTGAGGAAGTCGAGCCCCAGGCCCTTGCCCTCGCTTGCGCCCTCGATGAGGCCCGGCACATCAGCAACCGTGTAGCGGTACTGCGCCGCCTGGACGACCCCGAGGTTCGGGTGGAGGGTCGTGAACGGGTAGTCGGCGATCTTGGGCTTTGCCGCGGACATCGCCGCGATGAGACTCGACTTGCCAGCCGACGGGTAGCCGACGAAGGCGACGTCGGCGACGATCTTGAGCTCGAGCTGCACCTGCAGCTCTTCGCCGGGTGTTCCGAGGAGCGCGAAGCCCGGAGCCTTGCGCTTGGTGTTCGCGAGCGACGCGTTGCCGAGCCCACCCTGTCCGCCTTCGGCAGCGACGTAGCGCATGCCGGGCTCGGAGAGGTCGGCGAGCTCGACGCCGTCGGCATCGCGGACGACGGTGCCGACGGGAACGGGGAGGTCGAGCGGCTGACCCGTGTAGCCGTTTCGCCAGTCCCCCATGCCGAAGCCGCCCTTGTCGCTCGAGCGATGTGGCTTGTGGTGGTACGACAGCAGCGTCGTCTCCTGCGGATCGGCGAAGAACGTGATGCTGCCGCCGTTGCCGCCGTCACCACCGTCGGGGCCGGCGAGTGGCTTGAACTTCTCGCGCTTCACAGAGACGCAGCCGTTGCCACCCTCTCCAGCGCGGAGAAACAGCGTCACCTGGTCGACGAAGGTGGCCATGAGGAGCTCCTGTAGAACGATAAGTCGTGGAAATACGGATGAGGGGCGGACCGTGGCCCGCCCCTCATCCTGACACCGCCCTGGAATCAGGGACTGTGCTTGCTGTTATTCGCCAGCGACGATGTTGACCACCTTGCGGCGGCCCTTTGCACCGAATTCGACGATGCCTGCCGAGAGGGCGAACAGCGTGTCGTCGCCACCGCGGCCCACGAGGGCGCCGGGGTGGAAATGCGTGCCGCGCTGACGGACGAGGATCTCGCCCGCGCTGACGGTCTGGCCCGCGAAACGCTTCACGCCGAGGCGCTGAGCGTTCGAGTCACGGCCGTTGCGAGTCGAGCTCGCTCCCTTTTTATGTGCCATTGAAGTCTGCTCCTCGACTTACTTGATGTCGGTGATCTTGATGCGCGTGAGCTCCTGGCGGTGGCCCTGACGCTTCTTGTAACCGGTCTTGTTCTTGTACTTCTGGATGACGATCTTGGGGCCACGGAGGTCGTTCAGCACCTCTGCGGTCACCGTGACCTTAGCGAGCTTCTCTGCGTCACTCGTGATGGTCTCACCGTCGACGAGCAGCACAGCCGGAAGCGTGACGTTGCCCTTCTTGTCGGCAACAACACGGTTCGTGGTGAGCACAGTGCCCACCTCTACCTTCTCCTGCCGTCCACCGGCGCGCACAACTGCGAATACCACTTCAGTACCTTTTCTCCGAGCCCGACAAGGTCGGACGCTGTGTGTTCAAACTCTGGAAGCCCTGCTCGCTGCGGCGAGCTGACTCTGCCCTGCAACCGGGCGAGGGAATGCCAGCACGAATGCAAACGTGCAACAGCGAACCACTTTACCCGGCAGGGTCGGTGCGCGCAAGCGCACCCACCCGGTGGGCGCTTTCGCGCCCGGCCGCCCTACTCTGCCACGTTACTCGGCAGAGAGCGGAGGCGTCGTGATGCGCCGGCGGCGCGGACGCCCCGAAGCACCCTTCGGCGGCTCAGCCGTGACCGGCTGAGTTGCCTTCGGCGCAGACCTCGTCGGCGCATCCTGAACCTTCTCAGGCGCGGCGGCGGGGAACGTCACCTCGACCGTGGCGGGTGCCTCGGTCGTTTCGACCGCTGTCGACTGCTGCTCACCCTCTGGGGTGACCAGCGCATCCAGCAGCGAGTCAAGTTCACGGAGCGCAGCCGGGTCGGCCTCGCGCTTGGTCTGGGCCGGTTCGGCGCTCTTGGCCGAGTCGAAGTCGAAGAGGTTCTCGCTCGCACGAGCCTTGCGGTCATCGCCATCCGACTGCTGTGCCTCGTTGCGGTCGATGGCCGCAGGCTCGCTGTTCGACGCTTCCGCGGCAGGCGACGGGGCCGGTGCCTGCGCATCCGTCTTCGCGCGCCTGCGCCCACGGCGCGAGCGCCGCGCCTCTCCCTGCTGACCCGCCTGCCCCTGCTGACCGCCCTGCTCGTCGGTGCCGCGTTCCTCGACGGCCGATGCCTGGTCTCCGACCTGCGGCTGAGCTGCCGGAGCCTGCTCCGCCTCATGCTCACCCGGCTTCTGGCCGTTGATGGTGGATGCGGCGATCTTCGAGAGCGCACCGCGCGCCTCGTCGGTGATGCCGTGGGTGGAGGTCGCCGCCGGGGGTGCGACAGCCCGCGGAGCCTGCTGCTCACGCTGCTGACCTCCGCCACGCCCCTTGCGACCGTTCTTGCTGTTGGCATTGCTGTCAGGCGCTCCACCGCGGTGCTTGAGCACGGGGTCGTGGAACACGATGACGCCACGACCAGCGCAGGACTCGCACGGCTCGCTGAACGTCTCGAGCAGCCCGAGGCCGAGCTTCTTCCGGGTCATCTGGACGAGGCCGAGGCTCGTGACCTCGGCGACCTGATGCTTCGTGCGGTCGCGGCTGAGGCACTCGATGAGGCGTCGCATGACGAGGTCGCGGTTCGATTCGAGCACCATGTCGATGAAGTCGACGACGATGATGCCGCCGATGTCGCGCAGACGCAGCTGGCGGACGACCTCTTCGGCAGCCTCGAGGTTGTTCTTGGTGACCGTCTCCTCGAGGTTGCCACCCGAACCGACGAACTTCCCTGTGTTGACGTCGACCACCGTCATGGCCTCGGTGCGGTCGATGACCAGCGAGCCGCCCGAGGGCAGCCAGACCTTGCGGT
>JBQDTF010000014.1:0-113066 GCA_052099095.1 Pseudoclavibacter sp. | reverse complement strand
GGAAGGTCTACATCAGCAGACCAGAACCCCACGGCGTGATCTTCAGACCCACCGACGACCTGCTGAGACCAGGCGAGCCGACACTTCCGAGGCCAGGCGAGCCCACACCTCTGAGGCCAGACATGCATCCGCGCCCTGGCGGAGACGCCCCACCAATCTGGTCTCACAGGTCCACGACGCCACCGTTCTAGTCCCGCCACGTCGCGGGTGAACTGCCGCCTGCGCTCGCCCTCATGCGGTCTCGACGAGATTCTCTGAGCGTTCTGAGCGTTTAGTCTTCGCAGCTTCGCCGTCTCGCGGCTTCTGCTCTGGGCAACGGACGCGATGCGTCAGCAACGCTGAGGGACGCGGAGACTTCGGGTCGTGCTGGGGCGTGCTGGGGAGTGCAGTCGTGCTGTGGCGTGCTGGGGAGTGCAGGTGTGCTGTGGCGTGCCAGGGCGTTCCGCTGAGATGCCGGTCACCGGGGCGTTCGGCCGCGCGATGCGAGGCGCGGGTTAATCCGCGAGAGGGAGCACGAGATTCGGGGGAGTCTCCGGAACGTTTCCGGGCCAGGGGCCGAGCCGATCAACGTTCTCCGGCACACCCTTCTCGGTGGCGTAGTCCGCCACGGGAATCACGACGCGCGAGAAGCCGTTCGGGGCTGCCCCGGCGCCACCTCCGCTCGGGGCGAGCCAACCCTCGGCGCGGGCAACCGCGGCGAGGTCGACCTGGTCGTCCGAGGCTCCCGTGTAGTTGATCTCGACCGTTGTGTTCGGCATGGGGTCGTCGTTGACCGACCAAGCGGACTCGGCGAGAAACTCCACGAGGCCTGCCGGGTCGGCGAGCCTGTAGTCGGGTTCCAGGCGTACCTGGAAGGTGAATCCGGTGTTGCCCTTGATATTGGGTTCTGAGCCCTCGACACCGGAGAACGAGAGACCGGCGATACCGTCGAGCGTGTCGATCAGCTCGGCGCGCGTCTGACCGCCAGGAGGCGACGTCGTAGGAGAATCTGGGGCCTCTGGCCCTGCGCATGCGGACAGCGACAGCAGCGCAGCCGCCACGACGATCGCGGCGGCCGGCTTCGACAATCGGTCACGCATCATCGCTCCAGACTAGGCGGGGATGAACAGCCGGGGCGCCGAGCGCAGGCCAGACACACAATTACCCGACCACGCGACCACGCGACCACGCGACCACCGGACCACCGGACTACCCGACTACCCGATTACCCGACCACTCGAGCACTCGAGCACTCAAGGACTCAAGCACGCGACCACTCGAGCCAGCTACCCACACACACCTGCACACGAGCCAGCCAGCGAGACACACCAGCTCACAAGCACGCGATCCAGCAAGCCACACCTGCACACCAGTCGGCCAGCCACCACGCCTGCACACGAGCCCGTCAGCCAGCCACACGAACCCACGAGCGCGCCAGCACGCCGAGGTAGTCAGCGCAGGACGCCTTGCGCCCTCGCCTCGGAGACCGCCGCCGTGCGTGAGGTGACGCCGAGCTTGGTGAACACGTGGGCGAGGTGCGACTTCACGGTCGTCTCCGTGACGAACAGCATGGCTGCGACCTCCGTGTTCGAGTGGCCCGCAGCCACAAGCTCGAGAACCTCGATCTCGCGAGGCGACAGGCTCTGCTGCGGCGCGCGGAGCCGGTCCATGAGGCGGGACGCGATGGGCGGGGCGAGCGCGCTCGCCCCGCTGGCCGCGGCCCGCACCGCAGCGAGCAGCTCATGGGGCGGCGCGTCTTTCAGGAGGTACCCGCTGGCACCCGCCTCGACGGCACCGAGGATGTCTCCCTCAGAGTCGTAGTTCGTCACGACGAGCACCGGCGGGGGAGTGGGGAGGGCGCGGATGCGTCTCGTCGCGGACGCGCCGCTCTCGTTCTCGCGAGCACCGAACTGCAGGTCCATGAGGACCAGGTCTGGGCGTTCATCCGCCGCTGCCCGCACGGCCTCGTCAGCGCTCGACGCTTCAGCCACGACTTCGATGTCGGCTTCGATACCGAGGAGCGCTCGCAGGCCCGCCCGGACGACCGGGTGGTCGTCGGCGATGACGACTCTGATCATGCGCTGGTCTCCTTCGGGATCGTGACAGTGAGGATCGTGCCCTGCCCGGGGGCGGAGGCCACATCGAACGTTCCACCCAGCTGCTGCACGCGCTCGCGCACGGCGACGAGCCCGAAGGAATCGCTGCCGGGCCTCGCGGCCCGTGCCTTCGCGGACGCGTCGAAGCCCTGCCCGTCATCGGCGACGTTGAAGATGAGGCCCGCTGGAGACTCTTCGAGCGTGACGGTCGCTACGCTCGCCTTCGCGTGCTGCACGACGTTGGCGAGGGCGCCCTGCGCGATGCGCAGCAGGGCCGTCTGCACTGGCATGGGCAGAGCAGTCGTGTTCGTCGTCACCTCCACGCGCAGGCCGTGCGTCGCAGCGGTGGCGCCGGCGAGCCTTCGAAGCGCTTGCTCGAGGTCCATGCCGTCGAGGTCAGGCGGGGCGAGCTCCCTGATGAAGCGCCGCGTCTCGGCGAGGTTGTCGGCTGCCGTCTCCCGCGCGAGTCGAACGTGGCCCACCCCTGGTCCCTCCGGCTCGGCGCGCTCGGCGGCATGCAGGAGCATCTGGATACTCGCGAGCCCCTGCGCGACCGTGTCGTGGATCTCCCTGGCCAGCCTCGCGCGCTCCGCGAGCGTGCCGGCCTCGCGCTCCGTCGCGACCAGGTGCGCCTGGGTCTCGAGCAGCTCGCGCATGAGCTGCTCTCGCTCCCTGGCCTCCTTCGCGAGGGCCTTGTAGCCGAGGCCGATGAGCACGGCGACGCCAGCTCCGATGCACGGGCCGATGATGCCGGCCACCGACCAGCCTTCGTGCAAGCCGAGTCCGATCACGGCGATGGCGGTCGTCGCGGCGACCGAGAGCATGCCTGCCAGGCGGCCAAGGAGGTGCAGGTACACGAAGAAGAGCGGGAAGACGAGGTAGGCGGCCTCGCGGGAGAGGCCCAGGAGCAGCATCCACTCGATGGTCAGCGCGGCCAGCCAGAGGAGGCGGCGTGACCCAGCACGCGAGGCCGGCCTGGTGCGCGCGCCCGTGAAGATGCCGAGGGCATAGGTCGCACCGAACAGCGCCGCCGCGCCGACGATCATCAACGTGACCGGGCTTGGAACGAGCAGCGCACGCACGACGACAAGCGCGAGCAGACCGAAGAGCAGCACGTGGAGCCCCGTGCGCAGACCCACGAAGACCGGGGTGAGCGCCGTGGGAGACATGTCGCTCAGCCTAGACACGAGCCCGCGGCGGGGCATCCTTCGAAAGTTGGAGCAGACCCTCCACCGTGCAGCGCGGGAGGAGTGTGCCGACGGCCGATGCCGGGCAGAGCGTGCCAGAGGGAGGGTTGCCTGAGCCGCCGGAACTGGCGGCGGGAAAGGACAAACCATGTTCGTCGCGCTCCGCGACCTCCGCTTTGCGAAGGGCCGATTCGTCCTCATCGGCTCGGTCGTCGCCCTCATCACCGTGCTCGTCGGCTTCCTCAGCGGGCTGACGGGCGGCCTCGCCACCCAGAACATCTCCGCGGTCCTCGCATTGCCGGCCGAACGCATCGCGTTCACGCTGCCGGCCGGTGACGACGCACCGAGCTTCTCCACCTCGTCGCCCACGAGCGACCAGGCGGATGCGGTCGCCGCGATGACGGGAGTGGACAGCGTCGACCCGCTCGGCATCAGCCAGCTGCGCGCCGAGAGCTCGACCACGGGAGCCGCGGTCGCGGTCTTCGGCGTGCCCACCGGGTTCACATCAGGTTCGCCGACGCAGGCCGGTGCGATCGCGCTCTCCGAGCCCGCGGCCCAGGAACTCGACGTCGCCGTTGGTGACGACGTCACGATCGCGGGCTCCACCTTCCGCGTCGAGACCGTCGGCCCGGACTCCTGGTACAGCCACACTCCGGTCGTCGAGGTCACGATCGACGACTGGCGGATGCTGGCCCAGGCGACCGGCTCGCCCGGTGCCTTCGCGACGGTACTCGCCGTGTCCGGCGATCCCGACTGGCCGGCCGTCGACGCGGAGACCGGCGTCACCACGGAGACGCTCGTCGGCTCGCTCACTGCGCTCTCGGCGTTCCGCTCCGAAGTCGGCTCGCTGCTGCTCATGGTCGCGATGCTCTTCGGCATCTCCGGACTCGTCATCGGCGCCTTCTTCACGGTCTGGACGATGCAGCGGCAGGGCGACATCGCCGTCCTCAAGGCTCTCGGCGCGAGCACTCGATCGCTGGCGCGAGACGCGCTCGGCCAGGCGCTGCTGGTGCTCCTCACCGGGATCGGCGTGGGTGTCGCGATCGTCGCGATCCTCGGCAGCGTCGCGGGTCAGGCCCTGCCGTTCCTCCTCAGCCCGCTCACGACCCTCCTCCCCGCCGCGATCATGATCGCGCTCGGCATCGCAGGCGCGGCCTTCGCGCTGCGATCCGTCACCACAGCCGACCCCCTCACCGCCCTTGGAGGCAACCGATGATCGCCCTCGACAACGTCACCCTCACCTTCCCGGACGGGGCCGGTCGGCTGACCGCGCTCGACCACGTCAGCCTCTCGGCTCGCCCCGGCACCGTCACCGGAATCACGGGACCGAGCGGCTCCGGGAAGTCGAGCCTGCTCGCCGTCGCCGCCACGCTCATCCGCCCCGATTCGGGTCGCGTCCTCATCGGAGATGTCGACGCAAGTGCGCTGAGCCGCTCGGAGTCGGCCGCCCTGCGCCGGTCCAGCATCGGCATCGTCTTCCAGCAGGCGAACCTGCTTCCCTCGCTCACCGCCCGCGAACAGCTCCTCGTGATGAACGAGCTGGGGGAGCCCGGCAGTCGCCGCCGTCGGCCCGCCGCATCCGCGCACGCCGACGAGCTGCTCGCCGCCGTCGGTCTCGCCGAGCACCGCACGAAGCGTCCGCACCAGCTCTCCGGCGGGCAGCGTCAGCGCGTCAACATCGCGAGGGCCCTCATGAACAACCCGAGCGCCCTCCTCGTCGATGAGCCGACAAGCGCGCTCGACCAGGAGCGAGGAGCCGCCATCATCGACCTCGTGCTGCGCCTGACGGAGGAGCTCGCGACGGCGACGCTGCTCGTCACGCACGACCTCACGTACCTCCCCGATCTGCACTCCTCCGTGCACCTCGTCGACGGCCGACTCGCTCAACTCCAGCACTGACTCGCTCAACTCCGGCACTGACTCGCTCAACTCCAGCACTGACTCGCCCACTCAGGAGGCAAAGAGGGGGGATGCACGAGAGCTGCGCGAGAATCGGGTGGCGGCCGGCGAGCGGTCGCTCTCCAGGAAGGGCCGCGAGCACCTATGCGCATCATCGTCATCGGAGCGGGACTTGCGGGCCTCACGTCCGCCTGGGAGCTGCGGAAGCTCGGCCACGAGGTCACCGTGCTCGAGGCGAGGGACAGGGTCGGGGGCCGCACGTGGTCGCAGCGGCTCGGCAACGGGCAGCTCACCGAGCGCGGCGGTGAATACGTCTTCCCAACCGAGTTCGCCATCCGTCGGCTCTCAGCGGAGGTCGGGGTGCCCATCCTGAGCCACAACGTGCGGTACGCGCGCCGAACCGTGGACGGCAGGCACGTATCGTTTGCCGAGCTCGAGGCCACCACCGCGAACATCACCGAGACCCTCCGCCGGATGCTCGGCGACGGGCTCACGCGAGTGTCCGTGGAGGACGCGCACCGTGCAGCGCTTGGCCCCGACTATCAGCTGGACCCCGTGTACCGGCGCATGGTCACGTCGCTCGCGAGCGACCCGAACCTCGTGAGCGCTGCCTCCGCGTTCCTGCACGACCCGGATGCTGAGCAGCCGTTCATCGACGATGGCGGGCGCTTCGTGGGCGGCAACCAGTCGCTGTCGATCGAGCTCGCGCGCAGGCTCGGAAGCACGGTGCGGCTCGAGCATCCCGTCGTCGCGGTCGACCAGTCCGACGCTGGGGTCGAGGTGACGCTGGCCGACGGCTCCCAGCTGCACGGCGACGCCGCCATCATCGCAGTGCCGTTGCCCATCCTTCGCGAACTGAGGCTGGGGTTCGACCTCCTGGAGGAACAGCAGACCGCCCTCCAGCACCGCATCATGGGCACGGCAGCGAAGCTCGGGGTGCCGTTCAGCGCAGTCGACGGCGATGTCGCCCTGCAGAGCCGAGACCTGACCTGGTGGTCGTGGCGCTCCCTGTCCGCCGACGGCGAGCACCGCATCCCCGCCCTCTCCTGCTTCGCGGGGAGCCGCGCGACCCTCGACGCCCTGCGCACGGCCGAGGGGCCAGGCGCCTGGGTCGCCGACCTTCACGCGATGCGCCCCGAACTGGTCATCGACGGCGACGTGCTGCTCACCGACTGGAGCGCAGACGAGTGGACACGCGGCTCATACTCGGCGGCATCGCTCGACTGGACTCCGGCCGACCTCGACGCGTTCGACCTGCCAGCCGGGCGGGTCGCCATCGCCGGCGAGCACACCGGGCTCGAGCAGACCCTCAACGGAGCCGTCGTCTCGGGGCTCCGGGCCGTCGCCGCGCTCGCACGCCGCACAGAGACGCCGAGCGGCGCGGTGTGAGCGGTCGGCCAGGACCGGCCGGAAGAGACGGCGGGATGCGGGCGAGCTCGCGCCATCGTCGGATCATCGCCGTCGCCCTGCTGGTCGGAACGATCGCCCTCGGCCTCGCCACTCACTTCGCGCTGCCTGACGGCTCCACGTCGGACATCGCGGGCGACGCCCTCTACACGGTCGCGATCTACCTCGGCGTCATGCTGCTCGCACCGCGCGCCCGACCGTGGTCGCTCGCCGTGGTCGCGGTCGGGTGGTCGTTCGCGATCGAGCTTCTGCAGCTCACCGACGTACCCGCGCGCGCCGCCGAGACCTTCGCCCCCGCGAGGCTGATCCTCGGATCCGGGTTCGACCCGCGCGATCTCCTCGTCTACGCGCTCGCCGGAGCCCTTGCCCTCGCCTCGGATGTCGCGGTCACGCGCATCCGTGCCCGGGGCGCTTCGTCGCCTTGACAGGCTGCGCGTTCTCGGCCCTCTTGGCGGCCTGTTCCGACTCGGTGCACTGGCGAGCTGCGCGCCCTCGACGAGCCGGGACCGCACTGGTACCGTCGTCATGTGTTCCTTTTGCTTTTCTCCTAGCGGCTGAGCAGGCCCACCGCGCTCGTTGAGACCGTTCTCGTCCAGGAATCCCTGGTTGAGACCCTCCGAGCCCGCGGCGGCCGATTGCTCTGACCCCCTCGGGTCGCCGTTTCCGCGCACCCAGCCGCTTGCCGCCACCTGGCGGCAGCCGGCTCATCCTTGTGCGCGTTCCTCGAAGGAATCACCATGCACGCCACCTCCATCTCTCTTCCAGCGCGCCACCGCGCGCAACTCACAGCATCCGGCGTCTCCCTGCTCCGCGGGGCGACGAGAGTCCTCACCTCGGTTGACCTCGTCGTGACGCCGAGCTCCCGCATCGCGATCGTCGGCGAGAACGGTCGCGGCAAATCGTCGCTCCTCCACGTGCTCGCGGGAACGCTCGCGCCCGCCAGCGGCACGGTTCGACGAATCGGCACCCTGGCCGTCGCCGAGCAGGAGATGAGCACTGACGACCATCGAACCGTCGGACAGGCCATCGCCGATGCCATAGCGGAGCCGTTCGCGGCGCTGGCCGACCTGGACCGGGCGTCAGCGGGACTCGCCCTCGGCGAGCCCGGTTCGGAGGACCGCTATGCGGCGTCCCTCGAGGCCGCTGAAGCACTCGACGCCTGGGACGCCGAGCGTCGCGTCCTCATCGCCCTCGAAGCCCTCGGCGCTGAGACCGAGCCTGCACGCCTCCTCGCGGAGCTGTCGGTCGGCCAACGCTACCGGGTGCGCCTTGCCTGCCTCCTCGGCGCCGACCACGACTTCCTGCTCCTCGATGAGCCCACGAATCATCTTGATCGGGCTGGCCTCGACTTCCTCACCGATCAGCTTCGCTCCAGGGCGGGAGGGGTGGTCATCGTGAGCCACGACCGGGCGCTGCTGGCTGAGGTCGCCGCGACGATCGTCGACCTCGACCCAACGCCGGATGAGCTGCCGCGCGTGTACGGGAACGGGTTCGCCGGATACCGGGAGGGGCGCATCGTGGAGCGCGAGCGCTGGGAGCAGGCCTACGAGCGGCAGCAGGTCGAACAGGCCCGGCTGCAGGACAGCCTGAGTGCCGCACAGAATCGCCTCGTCACGGGGTGGCGCCCGGAGAAGGGATCGAACAAGCACGGCCGAGCAACCCGAGCCGCGGGACTCGCGCAGAGCGTCCACCGCAGGCAGGAGGCACTCGAGGCGCACGCCCTGACGATTCCGGAACCGCCCCAGCAGTTCCGGTTCCCCGAGCTCCGCGCGCGGTCGGGGGCCGAGCTGGTCACCGTCGACGGGGTGACGGCCGGCGGGCGACTCGCCGCACGGGTCTCGCTCGAGCTCTCAGGCCGAAGCCGACTGGCGATCACCGGGCCGAACGGTGCAGGCAAATCGACGCTGCTGAGCCTGATCGCGGGCAGACTCCTCCCGGACTCCGGGACCGTGCGCGTGCAGCCAGGCACCCGAGTCGGCGCCTTGACGCAAGAGTCCTCGCTCCCTTCGGAGCTGCGCGCGGCGGAGCTGTTCGAGCTGCACCTCGGCCAGCTCGAGGTATCCGGCGCGCTCGCCGCGGGGGAAGCCGTCGGCCTCGCACAGCTTGGACTCCTGAGGTCCAGGGAAGCCGGAAAGCGGGTGGGAGAGCTGTCCATGGGGCAGCAGCGGAGGCTGGATCTCGCACTCGTACTGGCAGCGAGACCACACGTGCTGCTCCTCGACGAGCCGACGAACCACCTCTCGATGGCGCTCGTGGACGAGCTGACGCAGGCGCTCGGAGCGACACCGGCCGCGGTCGTGCTCTCCACCCACGACCGCCAGCTGCTGCGCGATGTGGGCGGGTGGCCGCAGCTCCGCCTCGGTGGGCGCGACGCGCAGATGAGGAGTTGAGCTGGCGTCGGTGGGCGGTGGTCGGTGCGAAGATGACGGCATGAGAAGCCCTGGTGTCGGAGGAGTCATCGGAGCCGTCGCTGGGGTCTTCGGGATGGCACCTTGGCTCGCCACCGGCGCCAATCTGCCAGGGCAGAACCTCTGGTCAGCCGACACGCTGCCCGGTGACATGCCGTTCGCGCTGCTCCCGATCCACCAGTACTTCGCCGTTGGCCTCGTGGCGCTGCTCGTGCTCGGCGCGGCGCTCGCAGGCCTTGCGGTTCGGCTGCTTCGCGAGCGCGCGTCCGAGGTTCGCGGCGCGGCAGCCATCGCCTTGGCTGGAGTCCAGCTGATTGCCGTCATCCAGAGCGCCGTCGCGCTCGCGGGCGGTCTCGCACTCGGCTCGAGCGTGCGGGCTCTCCTCTACTTCGGTGGCATGTCGCTCGGCACGCTGGCCGCGGTCGGGGCTGCGCAGGCGGTCTACTGGCTCGCCACCTCCCCGCGCGCGCCCGTCTCGGCGCTGGGCCTCTGCCTGGGCGTGATTCCCATCGGGGAGTGGCTCGGCCTCTGGTACATGCTCGCAGTCGGTCCAGCGGGAGGAGGAACCGCCTCTCATGAGCTCGTCCGCTGGGCCCCCGGCCTCGCGGTCGGCACCGTGCTCGGGGTGCTGGGCGTCTCCTCGCTGGCCCGAGTCGGCGCGTGGCTCGGGGCGCTCGTCGCTGTCTGGTTGGTGCCCGCGGTGCTCGGCTCCATGCAGTACGCGCTCGGCACGAGGAACGCCTTCGGCGACGGCCTCCTCATGGCTGACCTGGCGCGGACGCTGCTCGTTCCGCTCGCGGCAGAGTTCGCGCCGCCCGCCCTCGGGGCTGCCGCACTCGCGACGCTCCTCGCCCTGCTGCTCCGTGGCGTGCGGGCGAGGATTCGCCGCGGCGCTCAGACGCGGACGACAGACAATCTGTGCCCGTCGCGCAGCGAAACCTCACAGGATCGTGGCGGCACGCGGTAGCGTTGGCCAGCTCTCAACCCCCAGGGAGCTCTCGAACTCCTCACGCACCTCAAGGACCTCACAATGCTGACCCTCGAAAACTCCACGCAGATGGACTCCTGGCAGTGGGAAGCGCTCTCGCCAGGCGGCACCGCCGGCGGCTTCATCGGCTGGATCCTCCTCATCGCCGCCCTGTGGCCCGTCTTCCGCAAGGCCGGCTACCCGGGCTGGGGCGCCATCATCCCCATCTACAACATCTACATCCTCGTCAAGATCGCCGGCTACCACGGCGCAACCGTGCTCCTGTACATCATCCCGATCGTGAACATCGTGTTCTCCATCTTCGTTGCGATGCGCATCGGCAAGGCGTTCGGTCGCGGCGGTGTCTTCAGCTTCTTCCTGCTGTGGATGTTCTCGCTCATCGGCTACTTCATCGTGGGCTACGGCTCCTCGCAGTACCGCGGACCAGGCGGGCGCGCCATCACGGCGTAGCCTCCGCGTTCCCCGCGTCATCCGAGACGCCTCGCGCATCTCCGGCCGCGGTGGCCGCATTCACCTTCCTAGGTGGTGCGGTCGCCGCGGCCGACGTCGTTGAGCCCCGTGCCGCCGAGCCTTCGGCGAACGCCGCGGCGATCGCGATGGATGCTGCGGCTCGGTCTCGGTCTCGCTCGCGTCTGAGGGTCAGGGGCCCAATTGGGTGAGGAATTCCACGAGCGCCTCCGAGGTCTGCTCTGGTGCATCCATCGTCACGACGTGTCCCGCGTGTGAGATGACGATCTCCGTGAGGTGGTCAGCGGCAGCCCATGCCGGCATGGCGCTCGCGATGTTGCCGGTCGTGTCGTCGCCCCCGCGCACCAGCAGCGTCGATATCGGCGAGCGGTAGTCGGCGTCCGGATGCACGAACTCGGTCGTCACGTGCCAGACGGCGATGAACTCGCGTTTCGACATTGCCCCGAACGTGCTGCCCAGCCTCGATCTCGCGGTTCCCGTCGTCGCCGACGCGCTCGCCATGAGCTTGGGCAGCGTCCTCGCGGGAACCAGTTGCAGGATCGGCGCCGCGAGTCGGAGCGCGACGCGCTCCACGCGAGTCAGCGGGCCCGAGTTCCAGGTGGAATCGAGGACGACAAGGCTTCTGAAGCGGTGAGGGGAGCGGCGAACGAGCTCCTGGGCCAGGTTGCCCCCGAGGGAGTGCCCGACGAGCGAGACCTCGCGGAGCGCTAGGTGGGCGATGAGGTGCTCGATATCGCTCGAAAGCAGTTCGGGGGAGAGCGGCGTCGAGTTCGGCCTCGACTGTCCATGCCCGCGGAGGTCGACGAGGACGACGCGAAGGCCAGCTCGTCGGAGGGCATCGGCCTGGTGCTCGAACATCGTGTGATCGACACCCGCGCCGTGGAGGAGGACGACGGCGTCGCTCCCGCTGCTCCCGGCGTCTGAGAACCTCAGCGTGCATCCGCCGGGAGGGAGTCGTCCGCTGAGGATGGCCATGGCAAGACGGTAGCCGGTGGAGATCAGAGCATGAACCATGTGATTTTGCACAGAAGGCAGATTTCACCCCGGGTTTCACCCTACGATCAACGGCAGGGGGCCCACCGCTCGATCACACACATCGGATGTGCCCATGAAAAAGGCGATCGCTCTCGCTGCAGCTGTCTTCCTTTCCGCCTCACTGTTGACCTTCCTCGGCACGACCCCCGCGCAGGCGGCGAGTTTCGGCGTCGTGAACCAGGACGTCATGTCGCCCGCGAACTACGTCGCCAAGGGCAGCTACGCGACGACCACGCCGCAGACCGCCCCGGTCTCGTCGCTCTCCGCGCAGACCGCCGCCATGGTCGACACGCTGCCGGACCGCTATCTCAGCGACTACTGGAAAGGCCGCATCAAGACCTCGACGAACCGCGAGAACTTCACGATCCCCATCTACACGGTCGACAGCTCGAAGGCAGACGCCAACTGGGTGACGGTCAAGATGCAGAGCTACGCGCTCTACCCGGAAATCCACCCAGTCATGGAAGGCAAGGCGACGGCATCGGCGACGGGTGGTACGTACGGATTCCAGATCACCCCGTTCGCCACGACGGCTAAGAACTACGGCAAAGTCGTCATCCCGGCCCACGCCGTGCCAGGCGGGCCGCTTCCTGGCGGCGACAAGTCGATGACGGTCGTCGACATCGCAACGGGCATCGTGCGCGGCTACTACGTCGCCGACAAGCAGGCCGACGGCTCCTGGCTCATGGGCGGCGGCTACCTCACCACACTCAACTCGCCGAAGTCGACGAACTGGTTCGATCAGAACGCGTGGCTCAAGACGGAGCGAGGCACGAGCTCCGTCGGCGGCGTCATGAACGAGTTCCTCATGGCGGGCGCCGAGGAGATCGCTGCCGGCTCGATCAACCACATCACCAGCTGGACGTTCCCCTCCACCCTGGCCGGAACGGCCATGTGGCCCGCCTATCAGACCGACGGGAAGCTCAGCGAGGCCCACGCGCCGAAGATGGGGCAACGGTTCTGGATTCCCAACGACGCCGCCACCAACGCGAAGATCGCGGCGCTTGGACTCTCGAGCTTCGAGAAGGTCGTCGTCAAGAACCTGCAGGAGTACGGAGGAATCGTCACCGACCAGAACTTCTGGACGATGGCACTCAACCTGCAGCACCCCGTCACCTTCACAGCGCAGGGCAAGCCGAACCCATACCTGCCAGGCGGCATCGTCCACAACGCGCACGGCAACGTCGACCTGATCAACAAGATCCCGTGGACGCTCACGAAATGGGGCGAGATCACCTCGAGCACCGTGCTGCCGCAATTCGGCGCGCCGACTGCCACGCCCACGCCCACACCCACGCCCACGCCCACACCGACGCCTGGTGTGGAGCCCGGGGTCGCGGAACGGATCGGGTCAACCGACACGTATGCGAATGCCGTCACAGCATCAGGCAAGTTCAACACGGTCGGCAGCAAGCTCGTGATCGCGAACGGTGACAGCGGTGTGGATGCACTCCTCGCGGCTCCGGTTGCGGCGAAGATCGGCGGCAGCATGCTGCTCACGAAGCCCGACACCCTGCCGGCGAACGTCTCCGCCGAGCTGACCAGACTGAAACCCTCGGCGATCTTCGTCATCGGACAGGTCTCCGAGGCGCAGAAGACCGCGCTCGGGAAGCTCACCCCTCGGCTCGAGGTCGTGGGGAGTGCCGACCGCGAGGAGACCTCCGTCCTGGTGGCGAAACGGTTCTTCCCGAACGATCCGAACGTCTACGTCGCGAACAGCGGCAACCAGACGGAAGCCGCCAACGGTGCTGGGCGAGCGACGCTCGCGAAGGCGCCGCTCCTCCTGACGGGCAAGACGCAGACCAGCAGCTCCTTCAAGGCGTACTTCGCGACCGGCAAGGTCACGTCCGCTCGTGTCATCGGCACGGAGTCGTCGCTCACGGCTGGAGTGTTCAACGAGGTGAAGGCCAAGGTCGCGAACACAGCGCGGTTCAACGCGTCGGAGGTGTTCTCCCTCAATGCGGCGCTGCTCCAAGACTTCGACGTCGGCAATATCCGACCTTCGGGGTTCACCATCGCCAGCTCGGCCAGCGCAGAGGACACGTTCGTGGCGCTGCAGGTCACGGCCAGCACCGGGTATCCGCTGGTGCTCTCCAAGCAGGCCTGCATCCCGGCGGCCGCATGGTCGGTCACCTCCAAGTACCCGGGCGCGAACTCCATCATCGTCGGGACCACAGCCGACCTCGTCTCCGGGATCAACACGAAGCGCTGCAGCTAGCTCGTCGGCTCCCGGGCCTACACGCTGCTCGTTCCCGGCGTCTGTCCGACCATTGCGGCGGCGATCCTCTCGATCGTCGCCGCCATGGCGCGCGCTGCCCGCGACAGGGGGACGTCGCTGCGGTGCGCGAGGCTCACCGTGCGCTGCAGGCTGGAACCCGTGAGCCTCGCTGACCGGAAGCCCTGCCTGCCGCGGAGCACCATGGCCGGCACGACCGCCACCCCGAGGCCGAGCTCGACGAAGCGAAGAACCGCATCCATCTCCGGACCTTCCACCACCACGTTCGGCTGCAGGCCAGCTTCGACGTAGGCGGCCTCGGTCGTGGCCCGCAGGTCGTAGCCCCGGTGGAAGACGACCTGCGGCTTCGCGGCGAGCTGCTCGAGCGTCAGGGTGGAGGAGTCGAGGGCGGCGTCACCCCGAAGCGAGGAGACGACGAGCAGCTCCTCGTTGAGGAGCGGGATCCTGCTCAGCGTCGCTCGAGGCGTCTGACGGGACTCCGGGGTCGTGATGAGCGCGAGGTCGAGCACCCCCTCGGCGAGCTGCTCGGTGAGTCCCTGCGAGCCGCTCTCCGAGACGTGCAGCTCGATACCCGGATGGGATGCGTGGAAGGACTGCAGCGCATCGGCCACGAGGCTCACGCAGAGGGACGGGGTCGCGCCGAGGCGCACCGTGCCCCGCTGCAGGTCGGCGAGCTCCGCCATCTCGCGCCGCACCGACTCGGCGTCCGCGAGCATCCGTCGAGCCAGGGGGAGGAGCGACTCTCCTGCGTCGGTGAGCGCGATGCGGCCTGGAGTGCGGTTGAAGAGCGGAGCTCCGAGGTCCTGCTCGAGGGTCGAGATCTGCCGGCTCAGTGACGGCTGGGCGAGATGGAGGGCCTCTGCCGCCCGCGTGAAGTGGCCCTGTTCGGCGACTTCGACGAAACTCCTGAGCTGGTCCAAGTTCATGGTCATAGCCTAAGCGCATCATCCCGAGCGAAACTATGCATTGGAGTAATCGCGCGGTGCTCCCTAACGTTGCTCGCATGACCGCGACCAAGTCCATCGAACGCCAGATCTCCACCACCGTGCTCGTCATCGGAACCGGAGGTTCCGGCCTGCGCGCCGCCATCGAAGTCGCCGAGCAGGGCGTCGATGTGCTCGCCGTCGGCAAGCGCCCAAAGCACGACGCGCACACCTCCCTCGCCGCCGGCGGCATCAACGCCGCCCTCGGGACCATGGATGCGGAGGACAGCTGGCAGCAGCACGCCGCAGACACCATCAAGGAGAGCTACTGGCTCGCCAACCCGCACACCGTCGAGATCGTGACGCGCGGCGCCGAGCAGGGCATCCGCGACCTCGAGCGCTACGGCATGGGCTTCCAGCGCGAGGGCGACGGCCGCATCTCGCAGCGCTTCTTCGGCGCCCACAAGTTCCGTCGGACCGCATTCGCGGGCGACTACACGGGCCTCGAGATCCAGCGCTCGCTCGTCGCGCGCAGCGAGCAGCTCGACATCCCGATCCTCGACACCGTCTACATCACCCGCATCCTCGTGCGCGACAACGTTGTCTTCGGCGCCTACGGGTTCGACATCAACGACGGAACCAGGTACCTCATCCACGCAGACTCGGTGATCCTCGCCGCGGGCGGGCACAACCGAATCTGGCGCCGAACTTCCTCGCGTCGCGACGAGAACACGGGCGACTCGTTCCGACTCGCCGTCGAAGCGGGCGGTCGACTCCGCGACCCCGAACTCGTCCAGTTCCACCCGTCAGGCATCATCGAGCCCGAGAATGCGGCCGGCACGCTGGTCTCGGAAGCGGCTCGCGGTGAGGGCGGTATCCTCACGAACGGCCTCGGCGAGCGCTTCATGGAGCGCTACGACCCGGAGCGCATGGAGCTCTCGACCCGTGACCGCGTCGCCCTCGCCGCCTACACGGAGATCAAGGAGGGGAGGGGCACCGCGAACGGCGGCGTGTGGCTCGACGTCTCGCACCTGCCCCGCGAGACGATCATGAACCGCCTCCCGCGCATCTACCAGCAGATGCTCGAGCTGCAGATGCTCGACATCACGGCGAAGCCGATCGAGATCGCCCCGACCGCCCACTACTCGATGGGCGGCGTGTGGGTGCGCCCAGACGATCACGGCACCGATGTCGACGGCCTCTACGCGATCGGCGAGGCCTCGAGCGGCCTGCACGGCGCCAACCGTCTCGGCGGCAACTCGCTCATCGAGCTGCTCGTCTTCGGCCGGATCGTCGGCCAGGCCGCCGTGGCGCACTCTGCCGGTCTGGATGCGCAGCTCCGGTCGGGAGAGGCCGTCGCGCAGGCCCGCGGCGAGATCGATGACCTCCTGACCGCCGACGGGCGCGAGAACGTGCGCGCCCTGCAGCGCGCCATCCGCGACACGATGACCGAATACGCGGGCGTGGTGCGCGACGAGGAGGGACTCAAGGCCGGGATCGCCGCCCTCGACGTCATCGAGGCTCGCATGGAGGAGGTCGGTATCCACCCTGACATCGCCGGCTTCCAGGACCTCGCCCACGCCTTCGACCTCAAGTCTTCGGCGCTCGCGGCCCGCGCGACCCTCGAGGCCGCGCTCGAGCGCCGAGAGACTCGTGGCTGCCACAACCGCAGCGATTTCCCCGAGCTCGACCCGGCGATGCAGGTCAACCTCGTGTGGTCGCCGAAGGGCGGCATCACGCGCGAGGAGATCCCGCCGGTTCCGGCCGAGATCGCCGAGCTCATCGGCGAGGTTTCCGTCGAGGGCAAGCTCGTCGAATAGTGCGCTGCTGAGGTCGTCTCGCGCGTCGGAGCCGAGGTCAGCCTCCTCAGGAAATGAACGATGATTCGGCCCGATCCAGGTCGACTGCGAGCTCGCAATCTGCCAGGATCGGGCTGTTCGTCATCGAAGACCTGGAGCATCCATGACAGCTGAAGCATTCGACCCCGAGCTCGACCTCACGCTGAGCCGAGTCATCCGCGCACCGAGAGACATCGTCTGGCGCGCCTGGACTGAGCCGGAGCTGCTCGCGCTGTGGTGGACACCCGCGCCGACGCAATCGCGAATCGACCGGCTCGATGTCCGGCCCGGCGGCGCGTTCGTCACCCAGATGAGCGAGGATGGTGCGGCCTTCGTGCCCCACACGGACGGCATCTTCGTCGCCGTCGACGAGGGTTCGCGACTCGTGTTCACCAACGCTGTGACGTCGGCCCTGCGCCCGGCCGTGCCGGCCCCGATCGGCCTGACAGTCGAGATCTCGTTCAACGAGCACCCCGAGGGCACGGACTACGTCGCGGTTGCACGCCACGCGGACGCTGCGGCGCGCGCCCTCCACGCCGAGCTGGGCTTCGCCGAGGGCTGGGGTGCGGTCACCGACGCACTCGCCGCGCTCTCCGAGAAGTTGGCTTCTCGGTAGGAAACCGAGGTGGGGGTCTAGACGCCGGGAGGTCGACGCGCGCACAATGAAGTGCTCCATCAATCTCGCGGCGTCAGGCTCCTGCTCGAGTGCATTCGAGCGTCAGCCACTGTGCATGCCGTCGCCGCGCATCCATAGCCAGGTTTCCTCGACCCCCACCGGAGCCTTCTCATGAGCACCGACGACAACTCCAACCCACTCGCCCGCAAGACGCCCCTCGGCGGCCGCACCGGCGTCACGATCGTCGCCATCGTGCCGCTTCTGGCCCTCGCCGCGTTCCTCCTCATCGGCTTCCTCGCCGGAGGATGGGGCTGGGCGTGGGTCTTCTTCCTCGCCATCCCCATCTCCGCGATCATCGTCTACGGCGTGGGCGGCAAGAACGGCGGCTGAGCTGCGCGGCGGCTCCAGCTCGAGTTCGATCGTCTCGCGCGGCTACTCGCCGCCCTGCACGATCTTCCTCAGCAGCGGGCGTGTGCGGTCGTTGACGTAGCTCTTCATCGCGATCGACGTCTTGGTGCGCGAGATCGCTGGAATCGCGGAGATCGCGTCGAAGACGCGCTGCAGGTCGTCCGTGGAGCGCGCCGCGAACTTCGCCATCATGTCGTCCTCGCCCGTGATGGTGTGCAGCTCGAGCAGTTCCGGGATGGCTTGGAGGCTCTCGTAGACGAGGGTGTGGGTGCTGGATTGCCGGATCTGGATCGTGCACACGGCGAGCACCGGGTAGCCGAGCGCGACGAGGCTGATGCGTGGCGACATGGATTCGATGACGCCACGCGAGTGCAGGCGATCGAGGCGCGATTGCACGGTCGCGCGGGCCACGCTGAGGCGACGGGCGTACTCGACGACGGGAAGTCCGGGATGCGCGTCGAGAAGCTCGATGAGCGCGAGGTCGAGGTGATCCATGATGTCCTCCGGGGTGAGCTATCTGTATAGCTGACGGGCCCTAACTTCAGCAGAATCGTACAGATTGTGTGCCTCTGGCTGAGCATGTTGCTGGGTTCGAATCTCGAGCCTACGGTGATGCTGAACATTCGCACACCGCAGTGAGAGAGACAGCGTTCATGATCAGAACCTTCCGTCGAGGCCTGGAGCTCGTTCCGCCCTACCGGGCCGGCAAGCCACCGATCGCCCGAGCAGACACCACCCCGTTCAAGCTCTCGTCGAACGAGAACCCGTTCCCACCGCTGCCCTCCGTCGAGGCTGCGATCCGGGATGCACTCGGGGCCTCGATCAGCACGTACCCGCAGATCTCCGCGCCTGAACTCGTGAGCGCGCTCGGTACCCGCTTCGGCGTCGAGCCCGAGCAGATCGCGCTCGGGGCTGGGTCTGTGGAAGTGGCGGCGCAGATCATCCACGCCCTCACGAGCCCCGGCGACGAGGTCATGTACGCGTGGCGCTCGTTCGAGGCCTACCCGATCCTCACCAGGGTTGCCGGCGCGGTGCCCGTCGAGGTGCCGCTCGATGACGCGTCCGCACACGACCTCACGGCGATGGCAGCTGCGGTCACCGACCGCACGCGCGTCATCTTCGTGTGCAACCCGAACAACCCGACAGGAACGACCGTCTCGGCGGATGCGCTCGACGCGTTCCTGCGGATGGTTCCCTCCGACGTCCTGGTCGTCATCGACGAGGCGTACGTGCACTTCAACACCGATCCGAGCTCGGCGGTCGGCCTGGAGCTGTTCCGTCGCTACGACAACGTCGCCGTCCTCCACACCTTCTCGAAGGCGTACGGGCTCGCGGGGCTCCGAGTCGGCTACGCGATTGCGCCGACAGAGGTTGCCGAACAGGTGCGCAAGACGGCCATCCCGTTCGCCGTGACGGCGCTGGCGCAGGCCGCCGCGGTGGCATCGCTCGAAGCGGAGGCCGAGCTCCAGGCCAGGGTTGACACCCTCATCTCGCGGAGGGCAGAGCTCACGACCGAGCTCGAGCAGCTTGGTCTGCCGGTGGTCCGTTCCTCCGCGAACTTCGTCTGGCTGAAGACCGGTGATGCGACGGCAGCCATCGACGAGGCGCTCGCAGCGCACTCGATCTCCGCAAGGGCCTTCCCCGGCGAGGGCATCCGCATCTCCATCGGCGAGGCCGCCTCGATCGCCGCGATCGTGCGGGCCATCGCGTCCGCTCCCGCATCCACAACACTTCACACTCCCGTTCACGCCTAAGGAAACCGAGCACATGACGACAACGACGTCGACAGCAACTCCACGCAGCCAAGAGAGCGCACTCGCCACAGGCAGACGCCTGCACCAGTCCCTCTCGCCGCGACAACTCACCATGATGGGCCTGGGAGGCGCCATCGGGGCGGGGCTCTTCATCGGGTCCGGTCAGGCGATTGCCGTGGCGGGTCCCGCGGTCCTCATCTCCTACGCCGTCGCCGGGTTCCTGGTGATCCTCATCATGTTCATGCTCGCCGAGATGGCCGCCAACGATCCGCAGAGCGGGGCGTTCTCGGTGTTCGCTGAGAAGGCCTTCGGGGCGACCGCGGGTGCGACCCTCGGCTGGCTGTACTGGGTGCAGCTCGTCGTCGTCATCGCGGCAGAGGCGACCGGTGCAGCTGCGATCGTCGCGGCGTGGACTCCCGCCGTACCGCAAGGGGTATGGGCGTTCGTCTTCATGGCCGGGTTCACGCTGGTGAACCTGCTCGGCGTGCGCCACTACGGATCGTTCGAGTTCTGGTTCGCGATCCTCAAGGTCGCCGCGATCATCATCTTCCTCGGCATCGGAGCCATGATGATGTTCGGGCTCCTGCCCGGCGTTCCATCGCCCGGTCTCGGCAACCTGGTCGACCATGGCGGCTTCGCGCCCGAGGGGATCCTCGGCATCTCGGCGGCGCTCCTCGTCGTCATGTTCACGTTCGGTGGAACCGAGATCATCGCGATCGCCTCCGCGGAGTCGCGTGACCCCGCCGTGAGCATCCGCCGCGCGGTGCGCAGCGTGATGTGGCGCATCCTCGTCTTCTACATCGGCTCGATCTTCATCATCGTGACCTGCCTGCCCTGGAACAGCGACACCGTCGCTGCTGGCCCGTTCGCCGCGGTGCTGGCCCTCACGCACATCCCGGGTGTCGACGTCATCATGTCCGTGGTGGTCGTCGTGGCCCTGCTGTCGGCACTCAACGCCAACCTCTACGGCGCCTCGCGCATCATCCTCTCGCTCTCCGAGCGGCGCTTCGCCCCGGTGGCGGTGAGCCGCATCGCCACGAACGGGGCCCCGCGCATCGCCGTGCTCTGCTCGGTCGCGTTCGGCTTCATCACCGTGATCTTCAACTTCCTCGCGCCGGAGACCGTGCTCCCGACGCTGCTCAACATCGTCGGCTCGACGCTGGTCGTGCTGTGGGCGACCGTGACGGCGTCTCAGTTCGTGCTGCGCAGGCGAGCGGATGCGCGCGGCGAGCAGCTCGCGGCGCGCATGCCCGGGTTCCCGGTGCTCACGGTGCTCGCCGGCGTGCTGCTCGCGGGAATCGTCACGCTCACCCTCTTCAGCGCGGGGGCCAGGGAGCAGTTCCTCGCCACGGTCGGCCTGGTTGCCGTCATCGCGGTCGCCTGCGCGCTGCGGCAGCGGGTGCTGGCGAAGCGCCCCGAGTCGGGGGTAGCCGCAGGGCGCGTCGAGTAGCGAGCGGGAGGCGGGCCCGGCGAGGACTGCGCGAGCAGATGCGTGACCTCGTCCGGGAGCCCGCCGCCGCAGCCGACCGCGCGACTCAGCAACCGCGCGACTGAGCGGCTGAGCGACTGGGCGACGGTGTGGCTCAGTGACGCAGTGGCGCAGTGACTCGCTGACTGCGCGTTCTCCGACGTCCGGGGGAGTGATGTCGGCCGCTCGGGGGAAGCCGGGCCGATGTCGTCTCCGTAGCGTTGAACGCAACGGAAACGACGAAGGGAGATGACATGAGCAGGATGCAGCATGACAACACCCGAGGTGAGGGCTCCAACGGGTCCACTCAGATGGGGACGGGAATCGCGGTCGGACTTCCGGTCGGCGTTGCCCTCGCCCTCATCCTCGACAACTGGGCCATCGGCCTCGGCGTCGGGCTGGTGCTCGGCATCACCGTCGGGGCGATCCTGTACCGCGCCGCCAAGCGCGGCTCTGGACCGGAAGCTAGCTCTTCGGACTCGTGAGCCGCGGCAGGAGCACGGGCGTCGTGCGCTTGTACTCCTCGTAGTCGGCCTCGCCGCCCCACTTCTTGTCGGCCTTCGCCTCAAGGAGGGGCACGCCGCTGACGCGCGAGAGGAGGAGGGTCACGAAGATCGGGGAGATCAGCGCGATCCACTGCCAGCCGACGAGCACAGGGGCCGCCACGACCGCCACGCCCACCCAGAGGAGGATCTCGCCGAAGTAGTTGGGGTGGCGTGAACGCGACCACAGTCCCGTGCGGATGAATCGGCCCTTGTTGCCAGGGTCCGCCTTGAACGCGTTCTTCTGCAGATCTGCCGTCACCTCGATGACGAAGCCCGCGGCCCACAGGGCGATGCCGACGAAGGCGAGCCAGCCGATCGGCTCGCGGTCTTCGGTGCCGCCTGCGATCGCGATCCACGCGGCCGCTGCGGTGAGGCTCACCCACAGTCCCTGCATGACCCAGACGCGCAGGAACCGCAGCTTGTTGCCCTTGATGTCATCGAAGCGGTCGTCCGACCCGGACCGGTGGATGCGCGCGAACAGGAACGAGCCAAGGCGAATGGCCCACAGAATGACCATCGCGCCGAGGATCCACGCGCGCGCATCGGGTGACGGCGACGCGATGAGGAGGCCGATCGTGACGACGATGAACGTGGCGCTGCCAGTGAGGTCGAAGAACCGCTCGGTCTTGGCCGCAGCCGACGGCAGGTACACGACGACCTGGATGAGGAAGGCGGCCGCGACGGCCCAGCCGTAGAGGGGGAATCCTGCGAGCTGTGCGCCGCCCTGGCTTCCGGCGAGCGCCACGAGCGCCCCGATGATGATGGCGATGGCGATCGTGATGACCGTCGCCCGGTTCTTGCTTCCCGCGGTGCTTGTGCCGCTCGCGGTGGTCTCGCTGCTCATGCTGGTGCCTCTCGAGGCGTTGAACGCCAGGGGGATGGGGTCGGTTAGGAAGCGTAGAGGGCGTCGACGACGTCCGTGCTGCGCTGCAGGACGGCGGCCCGCTTGAGCTTCAGCGTCGGCGTGACGAAGGTCGGGTCGTCGAGGTCGGTGGCGATGAGGGTGAAGCGTCGCACCTGCTCGCTGCGCGCGACCAGCTCGTTGGCTTGGTCGACGGCTCGCTGCACGTGCTCCCGCACTCGCGCATCCACGACGGTGAGCAGCTCGTGCTGCTCCGGCTTCGGGTGGGCTGCGGCCGCGACTTCGGCGGAGAACTCGGCGAGCGCCTCCGGGTCGAGGATGATGAGCGCAGACAGGTAGTTGCGTCCTTCGCCGATCATGACGGCGTGCGAGACGAGCGTGTCGGACTCGACGGAGGATTCCCACCTCGTCGGCACGATGGTCTTCCCGTTGGACGTGACGATGACGTCCTTCAGGCGCCCTTCGAGGACAACGCGCCCCTGCTCATCGAGTCGGCCGAGGTCACCGGTCCTGAAGAAGCCGTCGACGAACGCGTCGCGGTTGTGCTCGGGGTTGCGGTAGCCGCTGAAGACGCCGATGCCGCGGGCGAGGATCTCTCCGTCGTCGCTGATGCGAACCGTCGACCCGGGGAGGGGGCGTCCGACGGTGCCGGAGCGGATGTCGCTCGGCAGGTTGCCGGTGAGGGGAGCTGTGGTCTCGGTGAGGCCGTAGCCTTCGATGACGGGAACGCCGATGCCGCCGAAGAACAGCGAGAGGTCGGCGTCGAGGGTTGCGCCGCCAGACAGGACGTGGGTGACGCGGCCGCCCATGACCTGGCGGAGGCGGCGGAAGAACACCCGGTCGAAGGCCGCGTGGCGGAGGCGGAGCCCGAGCGGAGCGCGCTCCGACGGCGCTGCCGTCTCGCGGAACTCGCCCCAGTCCACGGCGGTGCGCTCCGCGGAAGCCCAGACCTTGCCGAGCCCGCTCGCTGCGGCCTTCGCGCCCGCTGCCGCTTGGATCTTCTGGAGCACGCGGGGAACCACGACGAGGAACGTCGGCTTCAGCTGACCGAGCGTGCCGACGACGGCCGCCGGGTCCGCGAGGTGGGCGATGCGCATGCCGCTCGCGAGGCAGATGAGCTGCAGGCCTCGCGCGAGCACGTGCGCGAGCGGCAGGAAGATGATGGTGTTGCCGCCAGGGTGCACGACCTCGCCGTACGCGGCGGCGATGTTGAGCACCTGGCCCAGGAAGTTCTCGTGCGTCAGCACTGCGCCCTTGGGCTCCCCGGTCGTGCCGGACGTGTAGACGATCGTGGCGGGGGAGTCGGGCGTCGCGAACAGGCGACGCTCCTCGAGCGCCTCGTCTGCCACCCCGGTGCCGAGGACCGCCAGCCGCTCGAGGTCGCGGCCCTCGTTCAAGCCGAAGGTCGAATCCATCGACCAGACGCCGAGCGTGCCCTCGACCCGCTCATTGAGGGGTGCCTCCAGGAGGCCCACGTGGTGAGCGCTGCCGCCGAACGCCAGGACCACCTGCGCGTCGTGGATGATCGCGGAGACCTGCGTGGGCGCCGAGGTCTCGTAGACCGGCACGACCACCCCGCCCGCGAACCACACGGCCAGGTCGGCGACAGCCCACTCGTACCGGGTCGGGGCCATGATGGCGATCGCATCGCCAGGTCGAACGCCGAGGGCGACGAGCCCCTTGGCGACAGCACGCACCGTATCCGTGTACTCGCGGGTGGAGACCTGACGCCACGGCGCAGAGGGATCAGCGGGGTCTGCTGGCACCTCGAACGCGGCGTGGTCAGGCGCGAGCTCGGTGCGTCGCACGAGCAGGTCGGTGACGTTCCGGTACCCCTCGGGGCCGCCGATGACGTCGGGGCCCACGAGGAGAGGAGTGGAGGATTCCAGCACTGCAGCCGCCTTTCGCGCGCCGGGCTATCGCGCCCGTGTACGAGGGAGTTCGGAGCAGGGGAAGCCGGTGGATTGGACCGTATCGTGACTTCGGCCTCTGGGCCATGACGACCCGCAACATTTTGTTAGGCCAGCTAGCTTCCTAGGCTGGCTGGGTGGCTGCGCGTCGCTCCGAGTGCTCGGCCCGAGCGCTGCGTGGGCGGCGGATGAGCGCATCCGCGGCCCAGCGTCCGCCACCCGTCAGGACGAGCGCGATGGCGAGGAGCGCCAGGACGAGCACGAACTCGTAGCCGCCGTCCTGGGCGAAGAAACCTGCGCTGAAGTGCACGGTGAACATGGCACCGAAGGAGACCACCGCGAGGAGCGCGGCGGCGACACGAGTGAAGAGGCCCACGATGAGGAGGCCTCCTGCGACGATCTCGACGAACGGCAGGGCCGCACCGGCGATGTCGGCGAGGGGGACGCCGAGGCCCGCGAGCATCTCCTGCACGCCGCCGATCCCAGTGGTCGTGAGCTTCTGGATTCCGTGCAGCAGCATGGTGGCGCCGAGGGCGATGCGGAGGATGAGCAGAGCAGCGTTCGCTGGAGATGACATGCGGTTGACGCTAGGAACGCTGGCGAGCGGAAAGCTGAGAAGAGCTGGCCGCGCCGGTCGGAAGACACCCGGGGGCTGCCCCGGGGCATGAATGCCGTATGAGACCCGAGCTTCACGCCACGCGCCATGAACCTCTCAGGCTCGGGCCGCGCGATGGGGAGTCGTGGTGAGGTGGGCTTCAGGCCGGACCAGCACGTATGACTTTGCTATGACTCACGGAGCTGAGGCTGGCTCGGGCGTGGCCGGCGGTCACCAGCTGACATGACCCGTCAGCTGGTGAGCGGCTCGGTCTTCGTGCCCGTCTCGTTCGCCTTCCCGAACTTCGGGACCGCGCCCACGAATGTGCAGCCCCGGAACACGGTCGCGGCATTGAACTTCGTGCCGGTGAAGCTGCAGTCGAGGAACCGAGTGTTCGTGAACTCGGCGCCAGACAGCTCCGCAGCGTCGAACGTGCAGTTCGAGAAGACCGTTCCGGGTACGGCGCGGAGGCGACGCAGCTTCGCGTTCCGGAAATCGCAATCGGACACTTCGGGGCCGATCGAGGCCTGCGGGATGCTCGCCCCGGCGAACGAGCAGGCGCGGAAGGACCCCTCGAGTCGTGTGTGCGCGGTGAGCTTCGCATCCTGGAAGCGGACATGCGTGAGCGTGCTGTCGGTGATGCTGAGCCCACCGGTGAGGCCGCTGGCGTCGACCTCCGAGAGTTCGAGGTGCGTGAAGCGCACACCCAGGCTGCCGGCCTGGAGCCCACGCAGATCTGTCGCCGGGGTCGCCGGGTCGTGCCAGCTCGGGGTGAGGCGGTGCGGCCCTGGGACGACTTCGGAGAGCCGCGCGAGCTGGGTGCGCAGCGTCGAGAGCTCCTGGGATGTCCAGCGTTCGCTGAGTGTCTTGCTGTCGGGGGCTCGCATGTTCTCGAGCGTACTGGTGTGCCTGCCGTCTCTCGGGCCCCGCAGGGGCGGCAGCCTCCGGGAGATCTCCATCGGCGCCTGTACGACGGCCCCAGGCGGAGCAGCGCCGCGAATCGACTTCAGAGGGGTTGAATTCCCGAACTTACGAACACAATCGCCGAAACGAGAATCCGGGTGATCGTGGTGAGTCGGGAGTTCGCTACGCTCCGCGGAGCCCACGTCTGGGCGTTCTTGATCTTGGGGGGAACCAAATGCGAGATTTCGGTGACGGCTGGAGCATCGGCGGCGATGCGAATTTTCATGACCATTCCGGCAAGAGTCGATTGCTCCGGGATATGAGCAGTGACGATCTGCGAGAAGAGCGGACGTTCCGGCTTGAACGGCGGAGGATCGAGAGACGACCTCGGCTGCGATGGGCGACGGTCTTGATGGCAATCGCGGTCATTGCCCTGGCCACGTGCGGGATCTTGTTCGCCGTGACTCGGCAGTTCGACCTGGCCAACGTCCTGATCGCGCTCGCCGGGGTCCTGGCGACGATCGCGAGCCTGCAGCTTCTGGCGAAGCCAGCGAAGTACGAACGCCGACACATGCAGGCCCTCGAAGAGATCCGTGACATCCTGCGGGTCCGCGGCGAGCGATAGGCGCGCGATAACAGACCTCGCGTCCTGCTCCCGCCAGATGGAGGCCCCGGGAATCGCGGAGTTTGAGCATGTCCTGGCGGAGCGATGTTCGATATTCTCTTCCGATGTCGCGTGCCGGTGGCAGTTCGTGTCAGGCATGGAGGCGCCGAATCGAAGGAGAACGACGATGATCTCGTCACACCCTTCGCCCTCCCGTGACTGAGGGCGGACCCAGATGAGCGCGCAGGAGAAGGAGCGGCTCGTCGCCTGGAGCGCTGAGCTCCGGGCCGTGCACGGTCGGCTGCGGAAGGCGCTCGCCGTCACCCACGAGGCGGTCAAGCGCGGCGAACCGGCAGAGCCAGCCGCGCGAGACCTGCTGCTGTACTGTCACGGATTCTGCACGGCGCTCGATGGGCACCATCGAGGCGAGGACCGTGAGCTGTTCCCCGCGATCGCGAGGGCGCACCCAGAGCTGCGAGACACGCTCGCCTCCCTGCAGCAGGACCACTCGATGATCGGGCACCTGATCGGTGGACTCCAAGTGGCCGTGGATGCAGGGGAGTCAGCTGCCGTGCTCGACCGGCACCTCGAGGGCATCGCGGCGATCATGGAGTCGCACTTCCGCTACGAGGAGCGAGCGCTGCTCGACGTGCTGGAGACGCTCGCGCTCGACGCCGACCCGGCCGCCGTGCTCGGTCCGCTGTAGAGCGTCCGTGTCGGCGTCGGCGTCGGTGTCGGCATCGGCGTCAGCGGCGTCGGTTCTCGGGCGCGTGACCGGCTCGGCTGGTCTGCCGTGGGACGCGCTCTCAGCGCGAGCGATGCGAGGTCCAGGCCGCCCAGAGCTCGCGATACGGGCCTTCGGCGTCGAGGAGTTCCTCGTGCGTGCCGTCTTCGACGATGCGCCCGTGCTCCATGACGAGTACGCGCTCGGCGCTGCTCGCCTGCGTCAGGTGGTGCGCGATGGTCACGACGGTGCGTCCATCGAGGGCCCGCCTGGCCGCGGCCTCGAGTGCGCGGGCGTCCGTCGTGTCTGCGTCGGCGGTCGCCTCGTCGAGGATCACGATCGGAGCGCGCGTCACGAGCGCACGCGCGAGGGCGAGGCGGTGCGCATCCGCCCCGCTCACCTCGGAGTTGCCTTCGCCGATCAGCGTCTCGAGGCCGTCAGGGAACGTGTGCCGCCAGCGAGCACCGGCGACCGTGTCGAGTGCATCCCGCAGCTCTTCGTCACCTGCCGTCGCCCTGCCGATGAGGAGGTTGTGGCGGAGGGTTCCCGCGAAGACGTGCACGTCCTGGCTGACCATGACGATGCGACGCGCGCGCTCTACCTCGCCCATGAGCGCGGGGTCGAGGCCGCCGACGTCGACTCGCCCTTCGCGCACCTCGACGAGGCCCATGAGCACGCGGGCGAGGGTGCTCTTGCCCGCACCGGAGGATCCGACCACGGCGATCCGCTGGCCGGCCGGGATACGCAGCTCGTCGATCCACAGCACAGCGGGCCGGCCAGGGTAGGCAGCCACGACGCCGCGCAGCTCGAGGTCGGGAGCGCTTGGCTCCCCGGTGGCGGACGCAGCGGCGCCGGCGATCGCCGCCCCTGCGGCTGAAGCCTGGAGCGGGGCCGCGGCGGGGGCTGGCGCGAGCTGGATGACGCCGGCGACCCGGGCGAGGGACGCTCCTGCCGACTGCAGGTCATCGACGAGCATGAGGAGCGCGATGAAGGGTCCGAAGAGCGCCTGGAAGAGGAGGGCCGCCGTCGTCACCTCCCCGATCGTCGCGGCTCCGCTGAACGCGAGCCACGCGCCGACGATCAGCACTGAGGTGAGCCCGACGGCTTCTGCCATGTTCATGCGGAACCCGAAGCGGCTCTGCACGATGCGGGTGCGCAGTGCCCATCTGAGCACGTTCCACGAGCGGGTCCGGATGCGCTCGGTGATCGCCCCGCCCCACCCGTAGGCGTGCACGGTCGGCAGCGCCTGGATGGCTGACACCATCTCGCGGGAGCGCGACGCGATCGCCACGCGTTCGGCGGCGTAGAGGCGGGGAGCCTTGCGGAGGTAGCGCCAGAGGGCGAAAGCGTGCACCGGCACGACGGTCAGCATGGCGAGCAGGAACAGCGGGTTCAGGACGGCGAGGCCGATGCCGGTCGCGACCACCGCGAGGCTGGCCGAGACGACGGCGGGCACCGCGCCGGTCGTGACCTCGCCGACGGTGTCGACGTCATCGGTTGCCCGGGAGACGAGCTCACCGTCGGCCACCTCGTCGACGAGCACGGCGGGGAGCGAGAGGGCAGCCGCGACGAAGTCCTCTCGGAGACGCGCGAGGGCTGTCTCCAGGACGGCGGCGAGCGCCATCGAGCCGAGGGCGCCGAGGGCGGCGCTCCCGGCGACGCCGGCGAGGAGCAGGAGCGCGACGGCGAGGAGGCTGTGGTCGACGCCGGTGACGGCGTCGACGAGGCGACCAAGCCCCGCTGGCACCAGCAGCGCGGCGCCCGCCGCCGCGCCGAGGAGAAGGATCGCGAGCACCAGCATCCAGGGGCGCAGCGTCAGCAGGCGCCACGCGAGACGCGCAGAGCCCGCTCCCGTTGCGATGGGCAACCCGTTCGCGACGGTCGGCGAGGGGGCCTTCGGGGTTGGGGTCATTGCAGGGCCTCCGCGCTCATCCGATTGCCTCCGCGTACGGTGGGTGCGTCGAGAGCAGCTCGTCGTGGGTGCCCTCCGCGGCGAGGGCACCGCCTCGCAGCACGAGGACGCGGTGGGCCCGCACCAGCAGCTGCGGGCTTGAGCACACCACGACGGTCGCGCGGGTCGCCGTCGCCGCGCGCATCCGCTCGCCGATGTGCTGCTCGGTGACGGCATCGATTGAGCCGGTGGGTTCGTGGAGGACCAGCACTGGGGCGGGGGCTGCGAGTGCTCTGGCGAGCGCGAGCCGCTGCCGCTGGCCACCAGAGAGGGTGCGGCCGGCGCCGCCGAGCGGGGTGCGGGCTCCGTGCGGAAGCTGCTCGAGGACGTCCTCGAAGGCGGCTGCCGTGAGCGCGTCGTCCGGGGAGGCCGAGGCGCTCCCGATGCCGATCACGTTGGCCGCAACTGTGCCGGGCACCGTGTGCGCGGCGTGCGGGGCGGCGGTCACGAGCTCGTGGAGTCTGTCGGTGTCGACCTCTGCGAGGGGAAGGCCGTCGACGGCGATCGAGCCCTGCGACGGGTGGATGCGCCCGCCGAGGAGGCTGACCAGCTCGGTGGCCTCGTGGGCGTCGGCGACGACACCGACGATCTCGCCTCGTTCGACTGAGAACGCGAGGTCGCGGAGGTGCTCGCCCGTGAGCCCGGCGACCGAGAGCGCAGGGGGCGGGAACGCACCTCGCTCACCCGAGGAGTCGGCTGCCTGCTCGCCCACCCGAGTCTCGCGCGCGTACGGGGCCTGCAGCAGCGATAGGACGCGCTTCGAGGATGCACCAGCACGTGCCCACACGGCGCCGACGTTGACGGCGAGCGCCTCCATGGGGCCCATGACGACCTGCACGACGCCGACGACGGTGATGAGCTGGCCGACCGTGATGACGCCCTGGAAGGCGAGGAACGCGGCGATGACGCCGATGGCGACGACGAAGATGCCGGTGGCGGTGCTCGAGACGGCGACGAACCAGGCTTCCGCGCGACGCGTGGCGATCGCCGCGACGCGTGCCCGCTCGCTGGCCTCGGCGTAGCTGCGAGACGCTCGCCCGGTCGCGCCGAGGGCGGTGAGCGTGCGGAATCCGGCGATGGCGTTCGCTGCGAGCGATGCGGAGTCGGCGGTGAGACGCTGCTGGTGCTCCGCCCTGGAGCGCAGGTGCCTGCCGAAGCGGTCGAGCAGGAGCAGGAACGCTGGGCCACCGAGCATGACGGCGACGCCGAGCGGCCACGCGATGCTGATCAGCACCGCACCGGCGGCGATGACGGCCGCCAGCTCGGCGACGGGATGCACGAAGAGGAGCCCGCCGAATGCGACGCGTTGCACGTCCGTGCCGCCGATGCCGAGGAGCTCACCCGTGGGCCGCTGCCGGTCGCCGAAGCCACGCGGGTCGAGGCTGCGTTCGCTCACGCGCATCCGCAGCGCGTGGTGAGCGCGCTGGATGCCGTGGACGAGGAAGTAGACGCCAGCCCGGTACGACCAGGCCAGCAGCACGAAGACGCCGACGAGCGCGACGAGCCACACGGCGAGCTGGGGCACATCGCGGTCGACGATGCCGCGGTCGATGACAAGACCGACGATGACCGGAACGGCGACCTCGCACAGCTGATGAGCCACGAACAGGACGGTCGCCGGCGCCAGCCAGCGCTTGACGCTCATCGCCGTCTGCACGATGAGGCGACGCGGCCCTGTCGTCTGCGCGCTCGTCACTTGGTGGCCTCCTGGCTGTGCGGTGCAGTGAGGTCGTCCGTATTCGCGGAAGGTCGTCTGCGCGGCGCCCAAGGTGAGGGCGACCTTCCCATTTTTCCCTACATTCGAGAATTTCGCCCGCCATCTGCCGAGCCGAGGTGACGGAGCAACCTCCCAGGTGAACACGAGCGCGGCGGGTAGCGGCTTCACGCCGACGGGTGGATGATCTTCGCAGGCGCCGCGAGGTGCGGGGCCCGACGGGAGGCCATTGTGGCCGGCAGCACGGCGAGCGCCGCCGCAGAGGCGGGGGCAGGCGCGAAGCCTCGCGGGCTCGGCCTCGCGGTCGAGACGACAGCCCTGGAGAAGCGCTTCGGGGGCCGGGTCGCCGTCCACGGGCTCGACCTTCGCGTCGAACGGGGCTCGGTGTTCGGCCTCATCGGCCCGAACGGCGCTGGCAAGACGACGACGCTGCGGATGCTCGTCGACGTGCTCAGGCCGAGCGCGGGCAAGGTGCGTGTGCTCGGTGTCGACCCGAAGCGCGCGGGTCCCGCGCTCCGGGCGCGCATCGGCTTCATCCCGGGTGAGCTGCGGCTCGATGGGCGCACAACGGCTGGCCGGATGCTGGAGTTCTACGCGCGCGTGTCGGGTCCCGTGCAACCTGGGCGCGTGGACGCGCTCGCCGAGCGTCTTGGCCTCGACCTCGCGCGTCCCGTGCGGACCCTCTCCAAGGGCAACAAGCAGAAGATCGGCATCGTGCAGGCGTTCATGCACGACCCGGAGCTGCTCATCCTCGACGAACCCACGAGCGGCCTCGACCCGCTCGTTCAGCGCGAGTTCCTGCACCTCGTGCGAGAGGCGCGAGACGCGGGGAGGACCGTGCTCCTCAGCTCGCACGTGCTCAGCGAGATCCAGCAGACCGCCGACGCTGTGGCCGTCCTCAGCGAGGGCCGAATCGTCGCCGAGGGCGACGTCGCCTCGCTGCGGCTCAGCGCGGTGCGCCGAGTGCACGCCGGGCTCCTCGGCGCGGACGAGCGCTCGCTGCGCGCCGAGCTGTCCGGGCTCCCGAACCTCCACGACGTCGCCTTCGACGCCTCGACCGCGCGGGACTCGATCCGAGTGTCGGCCACGGTCGAAGGCGACATCGACGGGCTCGTCAAGCTCCTCGCGGCGCACACCGTCGCCGACCTCGCCGTCGAGGAGCCCGACCTCGAGGAGTCGGTGCTGCGGCTGTACGGGGCCCAGTCGCAGCGTGACTCCCATCGCGAGCGTCTACGTAGAGCATCCCGGGGCGCGAACCGGCGGGAAAGCCACGGTGGTCGACATGTCTAGGGTGATGCCCGTACTCGCTCGCATGCTGCGGGAATCGTGGCGCAGCTCGGCCCTGTGGACGGCCGGGCTCGCCGCGGTCCTCTTCCTCTACCTGCCCCTGTATCCCAGCATCGGCGGGAACGGCGAGATGCAGGCCATCATCGACAGCCTGCCCACCGAGCTCGTCAGCTCGCTGGGCTACGACCAGATCGGCTCGGGTGCCGGATACACGCAGGCGACGTTCTTCGGGCTCATGGGATTCCTGCTGCTCACCATCGCGGCCGCGAGCTGGGGTTCCGGAGCGATCGCCGGTGCCGAGGAGAGCGGACGACTCGAGCTCGACCTCGCCCACGCCATCGGCCGTGCCTCCTACGCCGGACAGGCGGCACTCGCGCTGCTCGCGCGTCTCGCCTGGCTGGTCGCCTTCGCTGGCTTCGTCATCGCAGCGCTCAACGGCTCCGCCCAGCTCGGGCTCGACGGGTGGAAGCTGAGCGGCGCCTGCCTTGCTCTCCTCGGGCTCGCGCTGCTGAGCGGCACGGCCGGGCTGTTCGCGGGCGCGCTCACGGGCCGTCGGGTCTGGGCGCTCGCGGCCGCGGCAGGCATCGCGGTCGTCGGCTACGCGCTCAACGCCGTCGCCAATCAGCTCGCCGACCTCGAGTGGCTGCACCTCCTCTCGCCATACGCCTGGGCCTTCCACCAGCCGCCGCTCATGGAGGGACCAAGCGCCGCAGGTGTCGGCGGACTCTGGGGCGTGAGCGCGCTGTTCATCGCGGGCGCCGTCGTTGCGCTGCGGCGCCGGGACCTCCGCGGTTGACGCAGGGGTCGCGATTCAGTCGTCGAGCGCGAGCCACCCGCCGAGGTGGGCCGCGACGCTGACGTCGACGGGGACAGCCTTCACCGTTGGGTCGTCGACGCGCTCCGTGCGCCACCTGGCCGAAGCTCCCCACCGCTCCTCGCGGCGCAGGGCGCGTTCCGACCGCACGAGGACGTGGGCGCCGAGGCTGACGGCCCCGAGGTCCGAGACGCCGACTCGCGCGACCGCGCGCTGCAGCGCGGACGTCGACGCAGGTAGTGGTGCCGGGGTGCGCGTCGGTGTCTGTGTCTGCGCCTCCGCGGAGGTCGTCTCCGCGGGTGGGTGCCCTGGCTCGCCGAAGTGCAGGGCCGTGCCCAGGTCGATGCGGATCCGCCCACGTGGAACGCGGCCCGTCGCGGGCATCACGCGCGGGTCAGCCGCGAACACCGGATGCACGTGGGCCGGGACGACGACGCGGGCGTGGGGGAGGAGGCTGAGCAGGGTGTCGACGCAGACGAAGGCCGCGCCTTCGCTTGTCGCCTCTCGCAGCACTGCGACGACATCGGGCGCGGCCGTCGCGAGGGCGCGCGGTCGGGAGCCGTCGACGCCGATCTTCTGCGCGAGCAACAGCGTCTCTCGGTTCTTCTGCGTCTGCCGGTCCGCGTCCCCGGCGCTCCGACCCGCCCAGTCCGGCCCGTCATGCCAGGCGACGGCGGACGGCTCGAATGCCAGCACGGCGCCAGCCAGCCACGCGCGGTGCGACCATTCCCAGTCCTCGCCGCCGTACCCCAGGAAGTCCTCGTCGAAGCCGCCGGTCTCGGCGAAGAACCAGCTCGAGCACGAGAACACGGCGCCGATGACGAACCTGTACGAGCGATCGTCCGCGTCGAGCAGGTTCCGAGAGGTGCGATAGGCGGAGGCGAGCCAATCGGGCTCCGGCAGCTCTCGTGCCTGACCCGCTGTCTCGACCGGGGTCCGCGCATCCACTCCCGCGAAGTCGGCGTGCTTGCGGTGGCCGGCGACAACGGCCTCTGGCAGCACGGAGGGGAGCGCCGCCATGCGGGCAACGTACTCGGGCTCCGGGGACGTGTCGGCGTCGAGGAAGCAGAGGATGTCTCCGGTGGCGGCTCGCGCTCCGAGGTTGCGCGCCGCGCCTGCCCGGAAGCCCAGGTCCTCCTGCACCAGCAGGCGAACGCCGTGGGGCACTGTGGGCGGCACGCGCGATCCGTCGTCGACGACGATGACCTCGAGCAGGTGCGCAGGATGCGTCTGCCGCGCGACGGCGGCGAGGGTGCGATCGAGCTCGGGCTGCTGCTCGAAGTGCGCGATGATGACCGACACCGACCGGGCGGAGGCGGCCTCCGCGGCTTCGCGCGCATCCACGAGGTCCCAGCGATTTCCAGGAACGCTGTGGCCGAACGGCGGAGGGCGCCTGGCGCCTGGCGTCACAGGGCCGCCCACCAGGTGAGGTACGCGCGTGCGATCTCCTCGATGCTCGGGGACGTCGACGTCGTGTCATCGAGCCACGTCGAGTCGGGATGCTCGAGCGCTGCCTGCAGGGCCTCGGCGAGGCGTCCCGTGCGCACGAGCTGCATCGTGTTGGGGCGGATCGTGTCCATCTCGCGGAAGTAGTCGGAATCGACCGTCAGCGGCCTGCGACCAGCGGAGAGCCAGTCGGTGAGGGAGCCGGACGCCGAGACGTGCTGGTGCGCGATGATCGGGATTGCGATGTCGCGGCTGCGCGCGAGACGCTCCTCTGGTGAGAGGAAGCCGGTGCTCGTGAACTCGACCCCGAGTCGAGCCGCGTGCCTTCCAAGGTCGATGAGTTCCTGCTCGTGCCCCGCTGAAGCGCATCCCAGGGCGACGACCCGCGGTCGAGCCTCGAGGGGGAGCGCGGCAACGGCCTCCACCACCTCGAGATGTCCCTTGCCCGGGTAGTAGAAGCCGAGCACGGCGACCTCGTTGCTCGGCAGCCAGTCCGCTGGCCGCGGCTGCGGGGGCTGCGCGGGCAGCGGCACGACGTGCACCTGCACGCGGCGGCCGAGGGCGACTTCGAGGAGGCGCTGCTCGTGTGCGCTGTTGCAGACGGTGCCGGCGGCCGCCTCCACGACGCGTCGGTAGCAATCGGTGCGCCTGGGGAAGCCCCGCTCGCCGTCGGACGTCTGCGGGACATCGTGGAGCGTGACGCTGACGGGTCCCCGTGCTGCGAGACGCTCGAAGCGCTCCGCCGCGCGTTCGGGGGTGCTGCCCCAGAGGCGGTCCGTGAAGTGCACGTGCGCGAGCTCCGCGGAGTCGAGTCCGTGCGCGCTGCGGTAGGTGACGGCGGCGTCGAGCTTGGCGACGGCCGTCGCCACGGCGCGGGCGTACTGGTCGACGCCGTGGGTCTCGTCGTCGCGGTGCAGCAGCAGGGGTGGGGCGCTCACGCCGCCCTCAGCGCTCCCATGGTCGCGCTGTGCCGCGCCAATCCGGCTTCGACGGCATCCGGATGCTCCGCGTACCAGTCGAGGTGCGCCGAGCGGACGCGCTCGGTCGAGATGGATGCCCCGTCGACGGTCCATGACTCGGTCGGCTGGTCATCGAGTCCCCACGCCTCGATGACCGACTGCTCTCGCGGTGCATGGATGGAGTTCAGGATCTCGCGATCAAGCGACACCTCGATCTCCGGGAGCCCGAGCCGTTCGCGCACCCGGCGCGCGGTCTCGAGCCAGACCGGGTTCCCCGGGTGGTTGATCGTGCGCGCCTGCGAAAACGTGGGGTGCGCGAAGAGGTCGGAGACGGGGACGGTGCCGTGGCGCTCTTCACGGGACCGCAGCTGCGTGATCGACGCTGCCGCGACGGCCGCGATCGCGGCGGTCGAGGCGCGGCCGGGCAGCGCTTCGACACCTGCGGCCTCGGCCAGCGTGCGGAGGTCGTGGTAGGGGACAAGCGGCGGAACGAGCGAGGTGTCCGAGGGAGGGCGGATGATGGCCTGGAAGGGGTAGAGGCCGGCGAAGCGGATGACGGGGAAGATGGCCTCGCGGGCGCCCGCGCGCAGTCGTGTTCTGAGCTGGCTGGTCCCGACGGGCAGTCCCCGGTAGTTGTCGCGGATCGGCTGCGAGATGAGGAAGCTCGCCCGGGAGAGCCACGCGTCGAGGTGCGGCAGGTCGCTGGTGTCGAGCTCATGCACGGGCGGGGTTCGCACGACGCGCACGTCGTCGCCGAGTGCAAGGCGCAGCGATTCGGCCTGGCAGTTGCCGATGGCCAGGCCGATGGGCCTAGCGTCGACCTCGCCGGCGTCAGCGTCTGCCGGGGCGGTTCGGTCGCGACCGGACGCGAAGAAGTCTGCGAAGTGCGCGAGGCGTGCGGTGGCGTGCGTCATCGAGGGGAGAGGTCTCCGAACCTGGCGAGGGGTGGGGGTGGCCGGCTCAGCCTAGCTCCCGCGCGACCTGGCGCAGTGCGGGGTTGAGTTCCGGGTGCTTGAAGTGGTAGCCGGCCTCCGTGAGCCGCTCGGGCGTCACCCACCTGCTCTTCAAGATGAGTTCCGGCTCGGTGCCGAGGATCGCCATGGCCGGCTCGAGCATCCACCGCCAGGACGGGATGCCGAGGGGAGCGTGCACAGCCCTGCGGATGCCCGCCATGAGCGTGCGGTTGTCGCTCGGGTTCGGGCTGCTGACGTTGACGACCCCGTCGATGTCCTCGTGGTCGAGGAGGAACCGAACGGCCCCGATGACGTCGTCGATGTGCACCCAGCTGAACTTCTGGCGCCCGTGCGTGCGGTACTGCGGGGCTCGTCCATCTCCGCTCGGCGTCGGACCGATTCCCCGGTAGCGGCGATGGTTCGGAGCCCAGCCGTCGATGTTCGGGCCGCCGAGCCCCAGGCGGGCGAGCGTGAACAGCTTGCTCGCGGCCGGGCCGTCTCCGAGCACGATCGCCATGCGGAGGGCGACGCGGCGGGTGTTCGGCAGCTCGCCCTCGAAGAAGGCGCGCTCCCAGTTGCGGGCGACGTCCACGGAGAAGCCCTTGCCGAGCTCAGCGCGTGACTCCGTGTTCGGTCGGTCGGTGGCATGGCGGTAGATGGTGGCAGTGGAGGCGTTGAACCAGACCCGGGGAGGGGTGGGCGCTGCCGCGACGGCCTTCCGGAGTGCGCTGGTGGTCTCGACGCGTGAGCGCAGGATCTCGTTCCTGTTGGCGTCGGTGTAGCGGCAGTTCACGGACTTCCCCGCCAGGTTGATGAGCACCTCGGCGCCGTCGACGGCGCGACCGATCGCGTGGGTGTCGCCCCAGCGCACCGCCTCATGCCGCCCGATGCGGACGATGTCCCACCCTGCTCGTTCGAAGTCGGCGGCGAGTGCGCGACCCACGAACCCGCTCGCCCCGGCGATGACGACGCGTGGATGCTCGCCCTGATTGCCCATCTGGCTGGCGCGGCTCTGGTGTTCCATGTGCTTGAGTGTAGTACTTTCTGAACATGTTCAGTTTTGGAATCGGCGACGAGGTGGCGCAACCGGGAGGGTCAGTCGCGAGCGAGCCGAACACGAATGCCGCAGCCGCACAGCTCACCAAGCGCGAGCGCACCCGCGCCCTGATCCGGGATATCGCGCTCCGCTCATTCCGCGAGCGAGGCTACGACGCGACGACCGTCAGGCGCATCGCCGAAGAAGCCGGAGTCTCAGTCGGCACCACGAACTATCACTTCGCCACCAAGAACCACCTCGTGCAGGAGCTCTACCTGGACGTGCAGGAGGCGCACTCGCAAGCTGCCGAGCCGCAGCTCGACGGGGTCCGCGACCTCGTCGACCGTCTCGCCATCGTCTACCGCACTGGGCTCGAGCAGCTCGAGCCCTACCATCCACACGCCCCCGAGTTCCTAGCCGCAGCCGTGTCGCCACGCTCGCCCATCAACCCGCTCTCCGACGAATCGGCCCCCGCGCTCGCGGTCATCCGCGGACTCTTCGAACGCGCCGTGGAAGGCGCGAAGTCGCCGCTCCCCGACGAGTTCAAGACAGAACTGCCCCAGGCCCTCGTGCTGAGCCATCTGCTCCTCGCCCTGCTGTGGGTCTACGACTCGTCGCCCGACCGCGCGCGCACGCGACGCATCCTCGACCGGGCTCTCAACCTGCTGCGCATGACGCTTCCGCTGACTCGGATTCCCGTCGTGCGTGCCCCGCTTCGTGAGCTCCTGGCGCTCGCGGGCTCCGTGCGTGCTGGATGGGTGGGCCGGGCCTGATGGGTGGATGTGGCCAGATGAGCGGATGGGGCCAGAGGAGCGGATGGGAGCAGAGGAGTGGTTGGGGGCAGAGCAGCGAGGTCGGGCGGTCAGCTCCTGGGGAGCGATCGGTCTACGAGCTGGTCCTCGGCGACGAAGTCGCCCAGCTGCACCCGCAGCTGGGCCGCTATTTCGGTCTCATCCCGGCGGACCACGAGGGGCGCGGACGCGGCGTGTACTCGTGGGCTGGGCCTCGTCACCGCGTGCTGCGGCCCGTGTTCGCCTGGCTCGCGTGGCGGCGCATCCTCTTCCCGGAGCGCGGCCGCGACGTGCCGTTCACGGTGGTGAACTCTCCTGACGCGACCGGCGGGCTTTCCGCGCGGCGCGAGTTCGAGTTCGCTCGGGTCACTCGGGTCATGGAGGACACGATGCGCGTCGTCCAGGGCGAGGACGGAACTGCTCGACTCGTCGACAGGCTCGGGCGGGGGCGGGGTCTGGAGGTTGACCTCGAACTCCGTGTTCACGACGGAGGTCTGCGAATGCGCTCGACGCGACTGGGGCTCAGGATGAGGGTGCCTGTCCTGGAGCGGAGCGTGCCTGTCCTGAGCAGGAGGGGTCGGGCCCGGGGGTGTGGGGTGGGTGTTCGAACTCGCACCCTGCGCGTGCCGTTGCCGAGACTCGTGACCATGACGCTCGACGAGCGCGCGCACCCGGACGGGAACGGTCGTCAGCGCGTGGATGTGCGCCTGCGTGCACCCCTGCTCGGCGACGTCTTCCGCTACATCGGCGACTTCGAGTACGCCGTGGTGCCACGTTCGTCGTCCTCGAGGTCCTGAGGGTGGCCGGGGCCGGGCGGATTCCCTGGCGTGAGCGCGTAGTCTCGCGCCGAAACGAGCCCACCCGAACCGATTCACCCGAACCGATTCACCCGAACGAACCAGCACAGGAGGTCGCATGCACACGAGCGCGGAGATTCCAGAGGTTGCCGTCAACGGCCAGATCGCGCGGACCATCGCGATCCTCGGCGCCGGCGGTGACCTGACGGAACGCTTCCTGCTTCCGGGAATCGCGAGGGTGGCTGAGGCGAGCCCTGGAGTCGAGCTCCACATCGTCGGGGCGGCGCGCACCGCGCAGTCCCGCGACGAGTGGCGTGGCGTCGTCGAGCGGAGCCTCGATGGAGCCGGCGTCTCGCGCTCGACGGTCGACGCTCTCGTGTCGAGATCGGAGTTCGTGCAGACCGACGCGTCCTCGGCCGACGCGCTGCGTGAGCTGCTCGAGGCGTGCCCGAGCTCGCCGTTGCTGTACATCGCCCTGCCACCGGCGATGGGCAAGAAGGTCGCAGCCGCTCTCGCCGAGCTGCAGTTGCCGAGTGACCTCAGGATCGCGATCGAGAAGCCGTTCGGCGAGAGCGAGGCTGACGCGCGCGAGCTGAACAGAGCGCTCGCCGAGGTCGTGCCGGAAGATCGACTGTGGCGGATCGACCATTTCCTCGGAACGCCAGCGGCCGTCGAGCTGATCCGGTCGCGAGAGCTCATCGAGCGGAGCGGACTCCCCAGTGCGGGTGTTCCGCGCACCCTCAGCGATGCTGATGCTGATGCTGATGCTGATGCTGATGCTGGGCCCGGCCGGGTCGAGATCATCTTCGAGGAGGAACTTGGCATCGAGGGGCGCGGCGCCTTCTACGACGGGACAGGGGCGCTCCGGGACATGCTGCAGAGTCATCTGCTGCTCGTGCTCGCGCTCGCGGCGATGGAGCAGCCAGGCGAGCACGCCGGCGCCGTCGACGACGCGGTGGTGGAAGCGCTTCGGGCTGTCCGCCTCTGGAACGACACCCCCGTCTCCGCCGCTCGCGCTCGCTACACGGCGGGCGAGGTCGGCGGCGAGCAGCTGCCGGCCTACGCCGACGAGGAGGATGTGGACCCGGGCAGGCACACCGAGACGCTCGCCGAGATCACGCTGCGGGTCGACACCCCCAGGTGGCGCGATGTGCCCTTCGTGCTGCGTTCGGCGAAGGGCATCGGCGATGCCAGGCAGGAGATCGTCCTGACGCCGGGAGGCGACGAAGGAACCCCCACGCGCATCCCGCTTCGCGCTCCGGCCGACGACAGCAGCGCCGACCCGTACGCGAGGGTCGTCGCGGGCATGCTGGCCGGCAACACGCTGCTGTCGGTGCGCGGTGATGTCGCCGAGGAGCTCTGGCGCATCGTCACGCCCGTGCTCGACGCGTGGGAACGGGACGCGAACGGCCTCGGCGAGTATGCGGCCGGGTCGACCGGTGAAGCTGCAGCTGAGAGCGCTCGATGACGCGGTGACCGGGTGCGCGCCGAACGGGCGACTCCTGCCCAGGTCTGCGCGACTCTGCTGGAGGAGGCCCGGCCGGCCCTTGGCCTAGGCCCAGGCGGCTCGCTCGTACTGCGGCTGCCAGGCGGACGACGCAGCAGCTCCGAGCTCATGCGCTGCGCGCAGCGCGAACGCGGGGTCCCTGAGTCCCTGCCTCGCGACCGACACGACGTCTGCTCGTCCCTCCCGCACGATCCGGTCCGCTTCGAACGGGTCCGTGATGAGGCCGACGGCGCCCGTGGGGATGCCGGCCTCTGCGCGGGTGCGCTCGGCAGCGAAGAGCTGATAACCGGGGCGGAGGGGGATGTCGGCGGGCACAAGGCCCCCTGACGATGCATCCACGAGATCAACGCCGAGCTCCCTCAGCGCTCGCGCCGTGCCTGCACTGTCCTCGACCGTGATGCCACCCGCAACCCAGTCGAGGGTCGAGAGGCGCACGAAGAGCGGCACGGCGTGCCCGATCGCCTCCCGGACTGCATCCACGACCCGGAGCAGGAGCAGTTCGCGGTCGAGGCCGAACGCGTCGTCTCGCGTGTTCGTGAGCGGGGACAGGAAGGAATGCAGGAGGAAGCCATGGCCGGCGAGGATCTCGACGACGTCGAACCCTGCACGGACTGCCCGGCGGGCCGAGTCGGCGAACGCGCGCACGACTTCGGCGAGCTCGAAGTGCGTGGCTGCCCGCGGCCTCGCGAAGCCCGGGTAGGCGTCGGTCCCCGCTGAGAGCGGCTGCCAGCCTCCATGCTCTCGCGGCACGGTCCCTGCTTGGCCGGACCAGGGCACCGGGATTGAGGCCTTGCGTCCAGCGTGCCCGAGCTGCACGCCGATCGGTGCGCCGCGCTCGTGGACGAAGGCGACGATGCGAGCCCAGGCGGCCTCCTGCTCGTCGTTCCAGAGGCCAGTGTCGGCCGCCGTGATGCGTCCCTCGGGAAGCACGGCCGTCGACTCCGTGAAGATGAGCCCGAAACCGCCGCTCGCCCTCGCCCCCAGATGCACGAGATGCCAGTCGCCCGGCACGCCGTCGACCGCCGAGTACTGGCACATGGGCGAGAGCCACAGCCGGTTGTCGACCGTCAGCCCGCGCGTCGTGAACGGGGCGAAGAGGGATGCGCCGGTCACGCGACGCGCGCTTGCTCGTCGCTCAGGGCGGGGACTCGGTGCGCGACCGTCTCCGGCAGACCGAGGTTGCCGCGGAGTGTCGTCGCCGGGTAGGCGCTCGGGTAGATGCCGCGTTCCTGGAGCTCAGGGACCAGGTCGTCGACGATGTCGGTCAGCCCGTCTGGGAACGCATCCGGGGCGACGTTCAGGCCGTCGAACGCGTCGGAGCGAACGAGGTGGGCGAGCTCGTCGGCCACGGAGTTCGGCGTCCCGACGAAGGTCCGGGTCGCGCTCAGATGGTGGACGAGCTCGCGGATCGTGAAGTCGCGCTCCTCGGCGAGCGCTCGCCACTCTCGCACCTTGCTCGACGGCTCGTGGCCCGTGTGCACGATGCCGTGCGTTCGGCTCTGGCGCTCGGCACCCGGGTCGTCTGCGGGCAGCGGACCGTCGAGGTCGACGTGGCTGAGGTCCTCCTGCCAGACCTCCTCGATCACCTGGCGCACGCGACGGTCGCCCAGCGCGTAGTCGCGCAGGTGTCGATCGCGTTCCTCGGCTTCCGCTCGCGTGCTTCCGAGAACGATGCGTGCGCCCGGGAAGACCTTGAGGTCGTCGCCTGGCCTGCCGAGCTCCCTGGCCCGCCGTCTGAGGTCGGCTGTGAAGGCGACGGCCTCGTCGAACTCGACGTGGTGGGTGAAGATGCCCTCGCCCCACCTCGCCGCGAAGTCGCGCCCCTCCTCGGAGTCGCCGGCTTGGAAGTACACGGTCTGCCCCTGCTGGCTCGGCGGCACCTGGGGAGCCGCGCGCAGGCGGATGCGCTCGCCGTCGAGGTCGACGGGTCGCACGGCACCTCGCTTCGCCCATGAGGGGTCGCCCCTGGACGGCGCGAGCGCCGACGAGGGGAAGCCGTCCCAGATCGCCTGCACTGCGGAGACGTGCTCCTGGGCGTACCGGTAGCGATCCTCGCGCCGCAGGAAACCACCGCGGCGGAAGTTCTCTCCCGTCCACCCGTTGTCGGTCGTGACGATGTTCCAGCCGGCGCGCCCCTCGCTGAGGAGGTCGACGGTGGCGATCCGTCTGGCGAGGTCGACAGGGTCGGTGTAGGTCGTGTTGAGTGTCGCGACGAGGCCGATGTTCCGAGTGTGGGCCGCGAGGTGCGCGAACAGGACAAGCGCATCCGGTCGTCCGGTGATCGCGATGTCGTTGAGGCGGCCGAGGTGCTCGCGCAGCCGCAGGCTCTCACCGAGGAAGAGGGCGGTGAAGAGGCCCCGCTCGGCATCCTTCACGAGCTTCACGTACGAGTCGAACTCGTAGAAGTCGCGCGGTCTCGGGGTCTTCGACCACTCGTAGACGGGCCCGAAGGGTTGGAAGACGTTGAGGTGGATGCGCGTATCCGGGCGGGCGTAGTCCTCGCGGCCGGTCATCGGGTGCTCCCGACGAGCGTCGAAGCGCTGGAGTCGACGGCGGATCCCGCGGACGCCCGCCGTCCGGCGAAGCGGTTCTCGGGGCGGTCGAGTCGAAGCGCTTCCCGGAGCGTCTCGTAGGCGGCCGGTCGGTGGAGCGCGACCTCCTCAGCGAGCAGCTCCCTGACCTCGCTCGCGATGACGGGGGCGTCCTCGCTGAGGACAGCCGGGCGGATGGTGATGCCGTCGACGACGCGCACGACCTCGGCGAGGGAGGCGGCGACGAACTCGGCCGAGCCGACGATGCGAGGGCTCGATGTAGGTACCCACACCTCGTGGGCGTCCAGTTCCCTGAGGCGTTCCTCTGCCGAGGCGAGACGCGTGTCGACGGCGACCTCGACGGTCGCGATGACCCGCGGCACTCCCGCTTCCCGGGCTGAGCGTGCCGCCGCGGCGATCCCGGCGACACTCGACTCGCTGACGATCGCCACGTCGACCAGTCCGGCGAGGTGCGGATCGGGCCCGTCGAAGCTGGTCTCGACCCAGACGGGGAGCTGACCCTGGCGAGGTCTCGGCGGGAGGCCTGGCCCCTTGATGGAGAACGACTCGCCCTCGAAGTCCGCGTGGTGCCACTTCTCGAGGTCGAGGAAGCGGCCCGTGGCCTCGTCGGCGATGAGGACCTCATCCTCCCAGGTGTCCCAGAGGAGGCGGACGGCGTCGACGACGTCCCGTGCCTCGCGCGAGGCGGCCTCGTCGTCGAGGATGTCCTCGCGGCCGTAGGCGGCGGCGTGCGCGGGGGAGTCGGCGGCGCGCACGAGCCACCCGGCCCGTCCCTTCGAGCCGAGCTCGAGGCTCGAGAGCTGGTTGGCGAGGTGGTACGGCTCCGTATGGAGCGGGTTCGCGGCAGGCACGAGGGCCAACCGCGAGGTGACAGCCGATGCGAAGGCCGCGAGCTCGACAGCATCCAGGCGCGCCTGAACGCCCGGGAAGCCCGTGCCTGGTCCGTCGGGGATGATGGCGAAGGAGTACGCGCCTCGCTCGATGGCCCTGATCCTGTTGGCGATGCGCGCTGGCGTGAACGAGATGGCCGGGTCGTAGAGCGCGGCGCGCCAGGCGGCGGGGTGGGCGCCTTCGCCCTCCAGATCGATGCCGAGCAGCTTGGGATTCGTCATGGCCGTCCTTCCCTCTGGGTGCGGATGGAGGTCAAAGGTAGGCGTGGCCATGCGCGAGGGCGAGGGGGAGGGAGAGGGGGCCGTCACGACCGGTCACGGGGCGCAACGAGGCTGCGTGCGGCGAAACGTGGAGGCCAGAGCGGACTTCGACGGACCCCCATTCCGGGCTCGAACGGAATGCGGGACAGGCAAGCGGGGCGGCGAGAGCATCTGCAGTCGCCGCCCCGCGAGGTGAGGGTGCTGCTATTTGCGCAGCCCCTCGAAGAGCGGCTTGTACGTGAAGCCCGCGATGAGGGCGCCGACGATGGGGGCGAGGATGAACACCCACACCTGCGAGAGCGGCACCGAGCCACCGAACACGGCAGTTGCGATGGAGCGGGCCGGGTTGAGCGACGCGTTCGACACGGGAATCGTCATGAGGTGGAAGAGCGTGAGCGCGAGGCCGATCGCGAGGGGCGCGAAGCCGCTCGGCGCCCGGCGGTCGGTGACGCCGAGGATGACGTACAGGAAGAGCGCCGTCGCGACGATCTCGGTCACGATGACGGCGGCGAGCCCGAAGCCACCTGGCGAGGCCTCCCCGTAGCCGTTCGACGCGAAGCCACCCTCCTGGGCTGCCGCGAGGAAACCGTCGGGGCCGTTGGCGGCGATGAGGAACACGAAGGTCGTACCGAGGATGCCGCCGAGGACCTGCGCGACGACGTACAGGGGCACGTCCTTCCATGCGAAGCGGCCTGCCGCGGCCGCTCCGATCGTGACGGCGGGGTTGAAGTGGCCGCCGGAGATGTGGCCGACGGCGTACGCGCCGGCGATCACGGTGATGCCGACGGCGAGGGAGACGCCGACCCAGCCGATGCCGGTCTCGGCGACGCCGTTGGCCGCGGCGAAGATCGCGGCGCTGATGACGCCGAACACGAGCAGAAAGGTGCCGAAGAACTCGGCGGCGAGACGGCTCGATACGGTTGGGTCGCGTTCGATCGCGACGTCGGCGATTGCAACATCGGTGGTCATGGATGCTCCTCAGAGGGTGGGCGCACGAGAAACCTTGATTCTCGCTGCGTGGTGACTTCGGAGACGAGGATTCTCGCCTCACGACCCAGGGCTTGCCTGGGGGATCGGTCCCCCTGAATCGACTCTGAAGTGTATGACGAAACCCACCGATCGGTCGCTCTGGTGAGGTTCGTGTCGTCGCGTGCGCCTGCGCCCCGAAACGACGTTCGCCGGGTTCCCGTTGCCGTGAGGCGAGGGAACCCGGCGAAGCCGTCGTCGCGAAGACCTAGTCAGCCAGCGTGAGGTTGTAGGTGCGCTCGCTGCCGATGAACCACAGGTCCTCCGTGCCGATCGCGTGCTCCCCGTAACGCCAGGGGATCTCGGCGGCCCCGTATGACCCGACGGCGAGCTCGTGCGTGTAGCCGGGGCGCAGCTCGTTGGCGAACGACTCCTGCTTGCCCATGAGGTGACCGACGTTGCGCTTGCGGTACTCCGTGTTGAAGTCGACCTCGGGACCGAGGAGGCCGATCTCGATCATCCGAGGCAGGACGCCTTCGAGGTAGTCGAGCGTGCTCGCGTGGACGTCCTCGCAGATCACACCTGGACGGAGGGTCGCGATGATGCCCTCGCGGACCGCCTTGGTCAGGATCTCGTAGGCTTCCTTCCCCTCTTCGCTGCGAAGCACCGAGCGAGCCATATCGGAGGTGGCGACGGTCACGCCGTCGATCGTCACCTTGACTCCGGCATCCAGCTGGATGCACTTGGTCGCGGCGTTGAGAGGGAAGTCGACGGGCGGGCCCGGGAAGAGCATCCGGCTCGAGGAGTGCAGGTTCGTGAAATACGGCTCGATGGCGAAGGGGATGCCGTTGTCGAGCCGGAACGCGTCAAGCGACCTCAGGTACACGCCGTACATCTCGCGCTCGTTGGTCTCGATCCCAGCATCGAGCTGCTCGTGAGCCCACGCGACAGCCGCCTCGATGGCCGTGACGCTCGCGCGGGCGGCGATGACGTGGAACGCGAGGTCTTCGTTGTCGCGCACATCGCGCCAGGACCCGAGGGGGCGAGAGGCCGAGACGAGCGTGATCCCTCGTTCCGTGAGCGCGAGCGCGAGCGCCGTGGTCTCCCACTGCTCCTCGAACGCCAGGTGGGCGTCGCCGGCGAAGTGGTGGATGGCGTCGGCGGCAGATTCGAAGCTGCCGAGCGGCGTTCCTGCAACCCCGCGGTTGGAGGCCTCCGCGATCACGAGGACACGATTGCCTTCTGCGAGCCAGAGGGCGATCTCGTCGGTCTGGGCGCGGGTGCCCGTGGCCTCGGAGAAGTTCGGCGGGGACGAGAGGAGCGCTGCCGTGACCCCGAGCTCCTCGCCGACGCTGGCGAGGCCTTCGAACCGGGTGTCGACGTCTGCTCCGAGGTCGGCTTCGAGTCCCGCGAGGTGGGGCACATCCGCGATGAGTCGGCTGGCGACCGCGACCCCCTGCGTGCGCCACTGGGCGAACCGAGCCTTCACGAGGTCCTGATCCACCTCGTAGACGGTGACGGCCGGGGCTTCGGACGGGGTGACGGTCACGGCGACCTCGCCGGCGAGGGCGAGGTAGTGCACGTACGGGGCGTTGGAGTCGAGCTCGATGCCGTCGTCGCCCGAGAGTTCCTTCACGAGGGCCGGGAGCGAAGGTGAGGCTGGCCAGTCCTCGACGATGCGAGCGTCGATCGTCACCCACGGTTCGTAGAAGCGGATGCGCTCAGCCGGGACACCGGCGGAGAGGACGTTGCCTTGCTCTTGCTGGCGGACGAGCAGGATCTCCTCGTCGCCTCCCTCGACGATGAGGGGAGTGACGAACGGGTGGGAGTCGAGCCGGATGGCGCTGAAGAGCAGGCTGTCCTGGGGGCGGAAGCCGTAGCGCTCTTCGACAGTCTGTGCGTTGCTCAGGATACGGAGCATGGGGGTCCTTCCTTTCGGGGGAGTTGGGGCTGGAGGGGTGCGGAGATCAGCTGATGGCGCCTGAGACGCCGATGAGGGATTCGACCTCGGAGACGTACTCGGCAAACGCGTCGGAGTAGCGGTGCTCCTTGGTGCGCGGTCGCGGGAGATCGATGCGGATGTCGGCGATGATGCGGCCAGGGCGGTCGCCCACGACGACGACGCGGTCTCCCAGCCAGACGGCCTCGGGGATGCTGTGCGTCACGAAGAGCACGCTGCGCTTCGTCTCCTGCCAGATTCGCTGCAGCTCGATGTTCATGCTGTCGCGCGTCATCGCATCCAGTGCACCGAACGGCTCGTCCATGAGCAGGATCTCCGGGTGGGAGACGAGGGCACGGCAGATGGCGACGCGCTGCTGCATGCCACCGCTGAGCTCTGACGAGTACTTCTTCGCCTTGTCTCCGAGGCCGACGAGCTCGAGGAGCTCGAGCGCGTGCGCCTTGGCCTCCTTCGTCGCCTTCTTGCGGAACTCCATGGGCAGCATGACGTTGTCGAGGTTGTTCCGCCAGGGGAGGAGCACTGGGCTCTGGAACACCATGGCGATGTCGCGCAGGGCGTCGCTGACGTCCTTGCCGCGGACGAGGACTTCGCCTTCGGTATTGGAGACGAGGCCGGAGATGATCTTCAGGAGCGTCGTCTTGCCGCCGCCCGACTGGCCGACGATCGAGACGAATTCGCCGGGGGCGACGTCGAACTCGCAGCCTTTGAGGACGGTGTTGCTGATTCCGTCGCGGGACTCGTAGGTCATGCCGACGTTCTTGACACTGATGACAGGTGCTTGCGTCATGGTCTTCTCCAGGTTCCGGTCGGGTTACTCGGCGCGCGGCGAGGTGATGACCTCGTCGACGGCGATCGGGGTGATGAACTCGTTGGTGTAGACGTCGGCTGGGCTCAGCGAGTCTGGGTCGGCGAGACCGAGGTAGGTGCCGGCGAGGTCGATGAACTTCTGCACGCCTTCGTCGCTCATGGAGCCGAAGCCGAGCTCCTCGTTTTCCGGGGTCCAGGTGACGCTGCACTGCGCGTCGATCGCGGCTTCGACGGTGGCCTGCTCGAAGCCGGGGACCTGCTCCATGAAGTCGGCTGCAGCGAGCGACGGGTTCTGGCAGGACCAGATGAGGCCGCGGGAGAGCGCGGTGTTGAAGCTCTTCACGAGCTCGGGGTCGTTCGCGAGCGTCTCGTCGGAGGCGACGATGCCGTTGCCGTAGTAGCTGACGCCCACATCGGCCCACTTGAGGACGACGGGGTCGATGCCCTGGCCGATGAGCACTGGCTGGTCCGAGACGAAGAGCGAGATGTTGGCGTCCCACTGCTTGGCGAGGAGGCCGGGGATCTTGGACTCGCCGGTGGCGGCCACGATCTCGACATCACCTTCGCTGAGGCCCGCGGCTTCGACGACGGCTGGCCACATCTTGGCGGGGGCTCCGGCGGCTTCCGTCGCGACGGTCTTGCCCTTGAGGTCATCCCAGTCCTCGATGCCGCTGTCCGGCAGGGCGATGGTCGCGTAGGCGCTCTGGCCCTGGACGAGGTTCACCTGCTTGACCTTGGCCCCCTCGCCCTGATTGAGGATCGTGACGCCGTAGTCGGCCCAGCCGAAGTCGACGCGTCCCGTGTCGACCGAGGTGACGGTGTTGCCCGAGCCGGAGCCGGCCATGATCTCGAGGTCGATCCCCGCCTCCTCGAAGAATCCTTCTGACACGGCGGCGTAGAAGGGGGCGTGCTTGGGGAGGGCGGCGACGTCGAGCATCAGGGTGACCTCCTTGCCGGTTGATGCGCCAGCTCCTGAGCATCCGCTCAGGACGAGGGCGGTGGATGCGAGGGCGACGCCAGCGAGGAGTGTGCGCCGAGTGCGTGTGGTGGTCATGGTGGCCTCAGATCGTTTCTGCCTTGCGGCATGGGAGTGTGCGACGGCGGTGTCGTGCCTGCCGTGCCTGCTTGGCGAGTTGTGGAAGGGGTGGGGAGAGCGGCTATTTGAGGTTGCTGCGCCATGGCAGCAGCTTCACGGAGAGCAGATTGATGAGGTAGAAGAGGACAAGCGAGATGGCGGCGAGCACCATGAAGGCCGCGAACATGGAGGCCAGGTCCACCTGGCTGTTCGCGAGGAGGATGACGTAGCCGAGGCCGGCCGAGCCGGCGATGAACTCACCGACGACGGCGCCGCCCACGGCGAGGGAGATCGAGATCTTCGCGCCGGTGAAGATCGAGGGCAGCGCGTAGATGAACTCGATCTTGGTCGCCTGCATCCACTTGCTCGCCTTGTTGATGTGGGCGAGCTCCTTGAGCTCGTGGGGTACTGAGGCCAGGCCGTCGAAGGTGTTGATGACGAGCGGGAAGAAGGCGATCGCCATCGCGACGAAGGCCTTCGACTCGAAGCCGAAGCCGAACCAGACGATGAACAGCGGCGCGAGCGCGACCTTGGGGATCGTGTCGATGGCGATGAGCGTGGGGTAGAGGAAGTGCCTCATCGCGGGGATGTAGTAGAGGATCGCGCCGCACACGACGCCGAGGGCGGTGCCGAGCGCGAATCCGGCGAGGGCTTCCTGGAGCGTGATGAACGCGTTCGAGAGGAAGTACTCGGGGCGGGCCGCGAGTTCGGCGAAGGCAGAGAGCGGGCCGACGAGGAGGTAGGACGGCAGCTGGAAGACGAGGACGACGACCTCCCAGATCGCCAGCACTCCCAGGAGTCCGACGACCGCCTTGAGGGCGTTGCTGACGCCGACCGGAAGTCGACGCCTCGTGCTGCGAGGCGACTGTGCGTCGCGCGGTGGCTGAGGGCCCGCTGCCGCGATGGCGGCGGTGCTCGGCGCCTGGTTCCAGTCTTTGACGGCCTGGTTCATGGCTGCTCCAATTCGATTGCGGTGCGATTGGGGGAAGGGGGACTTCCTGCGTGGCATGTGATCGGCTGACCTCGGCGGTGAGGTGCCTGATGTGTTGACTCAGTATTGAAGCCGTCGACGATGCCTGTCTAACACCCACTGAGCATGGAATCTTGCCGTAAGGGTATCGATTTACATTCGCCCTCAGTGCTTCGCGTCATGCAGGCAAGGTATTGACTGGGTCCGAGGTGGTCTTGGACTTGATAGCGGCGCGCGACGTAGCGTGCCCGGTAATCGGTCCGTAACGAGAACGTAATCACATGAGGAGAGGAATCCACGAGATGACCACAGAAGACGGTGCGGCGTTCGCTCGCGAGGTGCAGGAGAGGCTCGTCGGGTTGGGGGTGGAGCTCCCCGAGCCCGCGGACGCGTCCTATACCTACGACACGGTTGTGGTGTGGGGGGATATCGCCTTCGTCTCGGGGCAGATCCCGAAGCTGGACGGGGCTGTCGCGTTCCAGGGGGCTGTTGGTGAGGATCGCACGATCGACGAGGGAATCGCGGCCGCGCAGCTCTGTGCCGCGAACGCGATCGCGCAGCTGGATCGGGCCGTCGGGCTCGAGCGGGTGGCCAGGGTGCTCAAGGTGAACGGCTACGTCGCGAGTGCGCCGGGCTTCGTGCAGCACCCCAGCGTCATCGAGGGCGCGTCGAAGTTCCTGGTCGCTGCGCTCGGGGAGGCGGGGCGCCATGCTCGCACGGCGCTCGGCGTGCCAAGACTGCCAGCGGACGCGCTGGTGGAGATCGAACTCGTGGTCGGACTCCGCCCGGCCGCCTAGCTCGCGCGGCCGCCTCGCCGCTTCGGGGGTGGTAGGTTTTCGGCATCTCCTACTCACTTGATCAGGTACGCGCCTTCATCGCTGTGGCGGAAGAGCTCCACTTCGGTCGCGCCGCGGACAGGCTCCGCATGACGCAGCCGCCGCTGAGCCGCCAGATTCAGCGCCTCGAGGCGACCATCGGCGTGCAGCTCTTCGCGAGAAGCAACCGGCGAGTCGAGCTCACGGATGCCGGTGAGGCGTTCCTGGCTGAGGCTCGCCGGCTGATCGCCGTTGCGGATGGGGCGCCTGAGATCGCCAGGACTGTCGCGGCCGGATCAAGCGGTGTCCTGCGTCTGGGGATCACGGCGTCGAGCTCCTTCGTGCTGCTCGGCGCCGTGATCAACCGCCTCGAGGAAGTCCTGCCGGACGTCAGCGTCGACCTCCGGGAGATGGTGACGCGCGACCAGCTCGCGGCGCTGGGCAAGGGCGAGATCGACCTCGCACTGGCGCGGCCGCCGGTGGACCCGGCCGTCTACTCCTCCAAGCTCCTGATCCGCGAGGGGCTTGTCGTCGCGGTCCCCGCGCAGCATCCGCTCGCTCGGCGCAGCCGGCCCCTGACGGTCGACGACCTCGCCAACGAGGACCTCATCATGCACGACCCCGTGAACGCTCGCTATTTCTACGACATCGTCGTGCGAATGCTCCCGGTTTCACGATGGAAGTACACCTACACGGTGAGTCAGATTCTCTCCATGGTCGGCCTCGTCGCCGCCGGCCGTGGCATCGCCATCGTTCCGGAGTCCGCCTCGATGATCGGCTTCAGTCAGGTGAGCTTCAAGCCCATCCTGACGCACGACCCGTACCCCGTCGAGCTCCACGCCATCTGGCGTCGTGACGAGCATCGTGCGCTGATTCACCGTGCTCTGGCGGCGCTGGAGGCCGCGAGTCTCTTCCCGGAGTAGTCGATACCCCCAGGGCATCTGATGATGTCGGAATACACTTGGACAGGCATCAATGGCAGTGCCTAGCCTTTCGTTACCGAGTCGCGGCGTCGGCGCAGTTCCGCCGCGGACCTACGAAAGGCAACACCGTGTCAGCACTGCACCCAACAGATCTCGCCGCCACACTCAAGGGCGGCCTGCTCACCTTCCCCGTGACCCACTTCACCGAAGCCCTCCAGGTCGACGAAGACCGCTACCGTCAGCACCTCGCCTGGCAGTCGGGGTTCTCCCTGGCTGGCCTGTTCGTCGCGGGAGGGACGGGCGAGGGATTCTCGCTCACGACCGATGAGGTTCGTCGCGTCGTGTCCATCGCGGTCGACGAGGTCGGCGGCCGCATGCCGATCGTGGCGCCCGCTACCGGTGCCACCGCAGTGGCCAAGCAGCAGGCAGCCGATGCCGAGGTGCAGGGCGCCGACGGCATCCTCCTGCTGCCCCCGTACCTGACCGAGGGGTCCCAGGCCGGGCTTGTCGCGCACGTGGAGGCAGTGTGCCGCGCCACATCCCTCGGCGTCATCGTCTACAACCGCGCCAACGCCATCCTCTCCGCCGAGTCGGTCGAGCTGCTGGCTGAGCGCAACCCGAACTTCGTCGGCTTCAAGGACGGTATCGGCGACATCGAGGCCATGGCCCGCATCTACGCCCGCCTCGGGGATCGCCTCATGTACATCGGCGGGCTCCCCACCGCGGAGACCTTCGCGCTCCCGCTCCTGCAGCTTGGCTTCAACACGTACTCGTCCGCACTCTGCAACTTCCTGCCGGAGTTCGCCCTCGACTTCCACCGCGATGTGCTCGCGAACGACCGCAAGACGGTGTACGAGAAGCTCAACGAGTTCGTGATCCCGTACCTCGACATCCGGGACCGAGAGAAGGGCTATGGAGTCTCGATCGTCAAGGCGGGGCTCGACGCAGTCGGACGAGACGGCGGAGCCGTCCGTCCGCCTCTGCAGCGGCTGACGGACGTCGATGCGAACGACCTCCGGTCGCTTGTCGAGCGCACGTCAGCGCTCACGGGGGCCTCGACCGGGGCGCTCAGCGGAGCGACGGCGTGACGGGCGGCCTCGACGTGACTGAGATCGACACGGCAGCGGCCACGGCAGCAGAAGTGGCGACGGCGACTGACGTGGACGAGCTCGTTGAGCTCGCCTCCGCAGCTTCCTGGATCTGGGGCGCGACGCCGGCGGCTGAGCGGGCTATCGCCCTCCGCCTCGTGGCTGACGCGCTCGATGACGCAGCTGGGACCCTCATCTCGATCGCCATGCGGGAGACGAACCTCCTCGAGGGGCGCCTGAAGGGCGAGCTGGCGCGCACGACCTTCCAGCTCAGGTTCTTCGCGGACGAGCTCGATGCCGGCCAGCTCTCCCAGGCGACCATCGATCATGCCGACGTCGACTGGCCGATGGGCGCTCCTCGTCCGGATCTGAGACGGCAGCTCGTTCCGGTCGGGCCGGTCCTGGTCTTCGCTGCGAGCAACTTCCCCTTCGCGTTCAGCGTCGCGGGCGGCGACACCGCTTCCGCCCTCGCGGCGGGGTGCCCCGTCGTCGTCAAGGCGCACTCCGGCCACGTCGAGCTCTCGGTCGCGACTGCCGCAGTCGTCACCACTGCGCTGCGGGCGGTCGGTGCCCCTGAGGGGACGTTCGCTCTCGTGACGGGCACGGAGAACGGGCGAAGGGCCCTGCTGCACCCCGCGCTCAAGGCCGCCTCGTTCACGGGCTCGATCGCGGGGGGTCGGGCCCTGTTCGATCTCGCCGTCTCGCGCGAAGCGCCGATTCCGTTCTTCGGGGAGCTCGGGAGCGTCAACCCGGTCTTCGTGACGCGCGCTGCCGCGCATGCGCGAGCGACCGAGATCGCGGCGGGTTTCCTGGCCGCGGTCGCTGGGAGCTCCGGGCAGCTGTGCACCAAGCCGGGGGTCCTCGTCGTGCCTGCGGGCAGTCCGTTGCTGGCGGAACTCCAGGAGATCCAGCAGCTCGAGACCCACAGGCTCCTGAACGCTCGGATCGAGAGCGGATTCGAGCGCTCTCTCGAATGGCTGCAGGCGAATCCCGACCTGACGACACTCGCTCACGCCGACGCAACTCCGGCGGGCACTGGCGGGGTCTCGCTGTACAGCACCGACTCTGCGACCTTCCTCGAGCATTCGGCTGAGCTGACCGAGGAGCATTTCGGGCCGGCTGCCGTTGTCGTCACCTACAGCGACGAGGTCGACCGGGTGCGGATCCTCCACGAATTCGCAGGTCAGCTCACGGTCACCATCTTTGGCGAGGAGACGGATGCAACCGAGGCGAGCGTGCGTGAGCTCGTGCAGCTCGCGGAAGCGAAAGCCGGACGCGTGCTCTGGAACCAGTGGTCCACGGGTGTCTCGGTGACCTACGCGCAGCAGCACGGCGGGCCGTATCCTGCGACGACTGCGCCCGCGACGACGTCGGTCGGCGCGGCGGCGGCGTTCCGCTTCCTCAGGCCGGTCGCCTACCAGGGGTTCCCGAATTCGCTGCTCCCGGATGCCCTCAAGGATGCGAATCCGCTCGGCATTCCGCGTCGGGTCGACGGTGCTGTGGGCATCACGGAGCGCCGGGCCGCTCTCTGACCTCGCCACCGCGCTCCGTGCAGGCTGACTGCATCGACGACCGTCTGCCTGCGCGACGCTCGATGGCCGTACCCGCGTAGTGTCGGCGTATGGCCATCGAGCGTCCCGACACCTCAGCGTCTGAGCGAAAAGCGGAGCCCGCCTCGGCGGGTGACGACGAGCGCTGGCTGGTCGTGAATGGGCGACGCTGGCCACGCACCGACCCGAGCCTCCCGGCGGAGCTCGTGGAGCGCCTCAAGTCGCACCTCGGTCGAGGGCGGTCCGGGGTAGGCGCGGCGAAGCGTCGAGGTGACGGGGCTGCCGTGGCTGCTGCGCGCGAGCGGGTCGGGCTCGCCAAGCGGGGCCTGGGGGAGCGCGGTCCGCGGTGGTGGGACGAGCCGGAGGCCGCTCGTCTGGAGCGCGCCCATGAGGCGCTTGCTGCCTTGGATGAACTCGACCGGCCTGACGACTAGCGACCGACGGTGGCGCCTCGTGGCCGTCGGTTGCCCGGCACACGATCGACAACCAGTGTTTACACCCGTGAAACTGTGTTCACTGAATACTTGGTGCATGACCACAGAATTCCTGAGCACAGACGCCGTGAGCACTGCAGTCCCGCCGTTCCGGGTGACCTCCGACTTCTGGTCTGCGCTGCCGCGCATGCCGCTCGAGCAGTACCCGGGCACCGAGGGCTACATCGCAGACGTCTACTCGAACCCGGACGGTTCTGCGATGTCGGCGGGCTACTTCGCGCTCACCCACACGGATGCGCCCCTCGACTACTTCTATGACTACGACGAGATGAAGGTCGTCATCTCCGGCACCTTCCGACTGGAGAACGTCGACACCGGCCAGGTGTCGTTCGCCGGGCCGAGAGACGCGATCTTCTTTCCGAAGGGCTCCCGCATCCTCTTCAGCACCGAGGACTCGGCGCTGGCGTTCTATGTCGGCCACCGCTCCGTCGCACCCTGACGACGATGGGAACGACCTTGGGAGCGGGCGGCGCAACGACCACGGGAGCGCGCACCGGTGACGCACCGGCGGGCCCAGACACAGCGGCGGGCCCAGACACGGCGGCGGGCGTGAGCGCCGCCGCCACGAGCTCCGCGCGGTGGCGTCGACTCCTGGAAGCGGGACGACTCCTGGAAACGGGAGGACGCGAGACGAACGGCTGCGAGCTCGAGGGAGTGCTTCACGCGCGCACGATCACGTTTGTCGTCGGAGCATCGGCCGACGGTTGCCGGTTCGACGGCGCGCGGGCTGCTGACCTCGCGGTGGCCGAGCATGGCAGTGGCGTTGTCGTCGAACTCGAGGACACGGCTTCGCCGGCCTCGCAGGCTCGGATCAGCTCCGCGCTCGCCCAGGCAAGGACCGGGTGGCGGTTCCGGGTCATCGGTGACGAGCCTGCGCTCGGGGCTCTCCGCGCGGTCCTGCACGAGGCCGGGGTGCTCGACGAGGAGATCGCGCTTGTCGTGGCTTCGCCTGGCCCTGAGCCAGGTGCGGGCCAGCGCCTCGTCTACTGCGGGCACTGCCAGTCGAAGACGCTCGCCACAGACGCTACGACGGTGGCGTGCTCCGGCTGCGGCCTCGCCCTCACCGTGTACTACCACTTCTCCCGCCGCCAGGGCGCGTACCTGGGCTACTTCGCTGATGCGGAGTTCGCGGCCACGCCGCAGCCCGCGCGAGACCACAGCCAGCTGGCGCTCGCATGAGTGCTGCGACGCTTGAGCTTGTTGTCGCCGACATCACGGAGCTCGCCGTAGGTGTGCGTGCGCTGGCCTTGCGCGACCCGCGCGGAGGATCCCTCCCGTCGTTTGCGCCGGGCAGCAGCATCGCCGTGGAGGTCGGCGACGCGGCAGCAGGCGCGCCACCGGCACGCAACTCTTACTCGCTCACGGGGCCCGGGCGGCGCCCAGACCAGTACACGATCTCGGTGCGCCTCGACGGCGCGGGGCGCGGCGGCTCGAGGTGGCTGCACCACCGCAGCGTCGGAGACAGGGTCACGGTCAGCGTCCCGTCGAGCGCGTTCCCGCCCGTGCTCTCGGCGCGACACCACCTGCTTGTCGCGGGCGGCATCGGCGTCACACCGATCCTCTCCCACGCGCGGGCCGCCGCCGAGTGGGGGCGGTCCTTCGAGGTGGTCTACGCGTATGGGCAGGGCGGGGGAGCGCACCGCGACGAGCTCGAGCAGCTGAGCGGGGGACGCCTCACGGTCTGCGGCAGCCGACGTGCGCTGCGCGAGCACCTCGATGCCGCCCTCCTCGATCAGCCGCTCGGCGCGCACCTCTATGTCTGCGGCCCGGTCGCCATGATCGAGAACGTGACGAGCGCCGCCAGGGCGGCCGGCTGGCCGGAGTCGCGCATCCATGCCGAGGCATTCACGGCCCCCGCCCTCGAACCGGGCGAACCGTTCGAAGCCAGGCTCCTCGGCCTCGGTCGCACGATTCGAGTGGAATCGGGCACAACCCTCCTCGACGCCCTGCTCGCCGAGAACGTGCCGGTACCGAACCTCTGCAGGCAGGGGGTGTGCGGCGAGTGCCGCGTCGCCGTCCGCGTGCGCGCAGGCTCAGGGGTGGCGCAGGCCGCGGGAATCGAGCACCGCGACAGCTTCCTCACCGATGAGGAGAAGGACCGCGGTGACTGCCTCATGCCGTGCGTCTCCCGCCCGAGAGGCGAGATCCTGGAGCTCGAACTGTGACCGCATCCAACACCCGCAAGGTCGACCATTCGGTCGCCGTCGCCGGTTTCCCATTCCCGTTCCCGAAGGAGACGTACCGCTACAGCACCAACGTGGAGCCGGCGTCGGTTCCGCGCGCGACGACGGCCGGCTCGTGGGGCGAGCACCCCGTCGATATCGATCACGCCTACCTGGGCGAGCTCGCCGAACGAGCCCGCATCCTGCGTTCCGATCCATCGCGCCTGCAATGCCTGCCGCACATGGTCCCGGCCGCGTGGGATGCGATGTTCGTGCTCATGGAGCAGCTCGCAGCCTCGTATCCGGAGCACATGAGCCTCACGCGAGAGGGCGGCGGCTGGCACTGGCACAACGGGCTCCTCGGCATCGACCGATGCTTCGCCGTCGGGGAGGCGTCGTCGATGCCGGAGGGCCCGCTCGGGTTCATCGGCCAGCAGGTGCAGGAGGACGTCGTGCTCCTCGACGAGCGCGACGGCGAGCTCTGGGCGGACGCCGGGCTCGTGACGTTCGCTGCAGACTGGTCGTTCGGCTTCGACGTGGGGATGTCGTTCCTCGAGATCCACGGCCCGGTCCCTCGGGTGCACGACGAGGGGGTCATCCCGCGGGCGCAGGCCTTCCTCCTGCGACTCGAGCCCGGTCAGAGCTACCGTCGCACCAACTGGACGCTCACGGTCGACGGCAAGCTGGACACGTCGACGGAGACGTACCCGGAGTGGGGGCCTGACCGCTCCGCGCTTGTGGACGGGCCCCTCGCAGCAGTCGGCGACCGGCTTCACTTGCGGACCGAGGTCCAGCACCTCATTCGCCTGCCGGAATCGAACGCCATCATGTTCCTCATCCGCAGCTACCTGCTGCCGTTCTCCGCCCTCGCGACGGTGCCGGGGTGGGCGGCGCGCACGGTGGAGGTGCTCGAGGAGCTGCCGGATGACATGGCCGAGTACAAGGGCGTGCTGCGCACTCGCGACGTCGGCGTCCGCTGGCTGCGCGAGTTCGGCGGGGTCTGTGAGGGAAGCGCCGCCGGGGCCGCGTGACGAGCGCCGGTGCGGGTACGTCTGTGTAGCCTTGCGGACATGGCTGATGCTGAGCAGGTCCCGAGCGAGCGTGAACGCGAGCCCGAGCGCGGTGCCGACGGGCCCGCCGCTCCGGGAGAGCAGCGGGCCCCGACTCAGCAGGAGCGAGCCGAGGCCACGCTCCGGTCGATCATGGCCGGCGGGAACCTGACCGCCGAGACGATGAAGCTCTCGAACGACTTCACCGACCGTCACGTGTCACGCCTCAAGGCGCTCTTCCGGCGCTCGTAGGCGCACGCCCGGTAGTCAGACGAGCAGGTAGAGCCCTCGCCGTCAGACGAGCAGGTAGACGGCGCCGCTGATCGTCAAGACGAGGACGATGCGATCGAAGAGCTTCTGGCTCAGGCGAGGCGCAAGCCAGCGGCCGAGGAAGGCGCCCCCGATGAGGAGGGGCACGAGGAGCAGATTGAGCATCAGCGTGCCGGGGGTGATGAGGCCCAGGCCGATTGAGAAGGGCAGCTTGGCGATGTTGACGATCGCGAAGAACCACGCGGCAGTTCCGAGAAAGGCTTTGACGGGGAACTTCGCCGCGAGGAAGTACATCGACATGACCGGGCCGCCAGCGTTGGCGACCATGGTCGTGAATCCGCCGAGCGAGCCGTAGCCGGCTCGGGCGACCTTGGCCGCGCGGTCGCTTGGCGTCTCGGGGGTTCGGTAGCGGCGCCATACGGTGATCGCGACGAGGACCAGCAGGATGATGCCGATGACGCGTCGCACCCAGCTGTCGTCCGCGAAGGCGAGGAAAGCGGCACCCGCGAGCAGGCCGACGGCGACAGCCGGGATGAGCTTGACCAGGGTGGGCCAATCCGCGTGGCGCCGGTAGGTCCAGAGCGCGAACATGTCACCGACGATGAGGAGCACCAGGAGCGCGCCGGTCGACTGCTTGGCTGGAAGCACGGCGGCGAACGTCGCGACCGACAGAGTCGTGACTCCTGGCAGGGCGGTCTTCGAGATTCCGACGGCGAATGCGGCGACTGCGAGCAATGCCCAGGAGATGGCGGGGAGTTGGGGGAGCAGCTCGAGCACTCCACGAGTCTAGGCCCGAAGCGCGCGTTGTCCTGTTGTGTCGACAAGCCGCTGCGGTGCCGCGGCCGGTGGCCGGCCGCGGCAGTCACGATCATGCGTTCGCGAGCTCCTGCGGCCACGGCGGGTTCGCGCCTGCGCGGGCGACCGTCACCGCCGCGCTGCGCGCCGCGGTCGCGAGGGCCGCCTCCACCCAGGAGTCGTCGGAGTCGCCGTCGACGAGCCCACGACGGATGCTCGACGTCGAGAGGGCGTGCAGCAGCCCTGACATGAAGGCATCACCCGCCCCGACGGTGTCGACGACCCGGACGGGAGGTGCCTGCACGGTCAGCTCGCGTTTGCCGGTGCGCGCGAGGGCCCCGTCGCCGCCGCGGGTCATGACGGCGAGGCGCGCACCGAGCTCGACGAAGCGTCGCAGGACATCTGAGGGGTACAGCTCCGGGTACAGCCATTCCGCGTCTTCGTCGCTGAGCTTCACGACGTGGCTGAGTGCCACAAGCGCCTCGACGCGGTCTCGCACCGAGGCGCGTTCGCCCATGATGGCCGCTCGCACGTTGGGGTCGTAGCTCGTGAGGATCCCACCGCCCGCTCTCGCCTCCGTGAACGCCGCGCGGACCACGGCGGCACCAGGCTCGACAACTGCACCGATCGAGCCCGTGTGGAGGACTTCGACGCCGTCGAGGTCTGGCGTCGGCAGCGAGAAGTCGAGGTCGAACTCGTAGCTCGCGCTGCCGTGCTCGTCGAGGGTGGCCTTCGCCGTCGACGTTCGTCGGCCGTCGAGTGCGCCCTCGACGAGGGAGACGCCGGATGCTTCGAGGTGAGCGAGCACCAGGGCCCCGAGTTCATCCTCGGCCAGGCGAGCAGCGAGCTGCGAGGCGTGTCCGAGGCGGGCGAGGCCAACGGCCACGTTCATGGGGGAGCCGCCTGGCAGAGCCCGCCCCTCCGGCGACTGCGTGTCGCCTGGCAAGAGATCGACGAGTGCTTCCCCGAGCACGAGGGAGGTGGCGACCTCGCTCGTCTCCGAGGCGCTGTGGGCTCCCGCAGTGGTCGATGCTTCGTGTTGATTCATGAGATCGCCTCCGGTGCGATGTCGCGACCGCTCAGCCAGAGGAGCAGGTCGATGGCGGTTCCCCTGACGGCCGGCCCTTGGCCGAGCGACAGGGGGAGTTCGGGGGTGGCGCCCGCGTCCGTCGCCACGAGTCGGCGGCCAGCCGCGAGCTCGCGCCCGCCGCCCATCGAGACGGGCGTCTTGCGCTGGTAGGCGACCGCTTCGAGGACGGCGGTCACGGGGTAGGTGTGCGGGATGCCGAGCGGCCTGCGGATGTCCTCGCCGTGCACGATGGCTTCCACATAGCGCGTCGCTGCCGGGGCCGGGGCGCTCGTGGTGCGTCCGGCGACCTCTCGGAACCGCGCGAGCGTGTGGCGCGGATGCGCTCTGCGCTCGGCTTCCACGCCGCGCTGGTTGAGGGCGTCGAAGTCGAAACGCGCCGCCACCAGCTGCGAGACGAAGCCGAGGCGAGTTGTCGTCGCGTCGTTCACGAGGTGCGCGAGGACGTCGTGTACCGTCCAGCCGGTGCAGAGCGAGGGCACGCCCCAGTCTGCATCGTTGAGGTGTTCGAGATCGGCGACGAGGGCTTGCCGTTCGGCATGCACGATGCTCCAGTGCGATTTCTCTCGGCTCACTTGACCGACGCTACCGTCTCCATGACGTGGCGGCGAATGTCTCAGCGACTGCGATCGTCGCAGCCATCGCGGTCATCGCGGCGTCAGCGCGAGCTGTGAAGTCAACCCCGTCGGGGGAGAGGCCCGGCATCCGTAGCCTCAGGGGATCATCCCCCAACGAGAGGAACTCCTGTGCGCGCACTCACGTGGCAGTCGAACGGCAAAGTCGAAGTCGAGACGGTCCCCAAAGCCGTTGTCGAGGACGCGGGTGATGTCGTCATCAGGGTGACGTCTGCCGCCATCTGCGGATCGGACCTGCACCTCTACAGCGTGTTCGGGCCGTTCCTCGAGAAGGGCGACATCCTCGGCCACGAGACCATGGGGATCGTCGAGGAGGTGGGCGAGGGCGTGACGAAGCTCGCCGTCGGAGACCGGGTCGTCGTGCCGTTCGTGATCGCCTGCGGCGAGTGCGAGATGTGTCACTCCGGTCTGTCGACGCAGTGCGACGTCACGCAGAATCGCGACCAGGGAACCGGTGCGGCGCTCTATGGGTACACCGAGCTGTACGGCTCGGTGCCTGGCGGTCAGGCTGAGTTCCTGAGGGTGCGCCGCGCAGACAACAATGCCATCAAGGTCGGGCATGCGCTCTCGGACGAGCGCTACCTGTTCCTGAGCGACATCCTGCCCACGGCCTGGCAGGGCGTGCAGTACGCCGACGTGCCATCGGGCGGAACGCTCGCGGTGCTCGGACTCGGGCCCGTCGGCCAGTTCGCGGCTCGCATCGGCAAGCATCTCGGGTACCGAGTGCTCGGTGTCGACCCGGTGCCGGAGCGGCGGGCTCTTGCCGAGCGGTACGGAGTCGAGGTCTTCGACTACGACGAGTCGTCGGCGGACGCGCTGCGGGAGGCGACGGGCGGCCGCGGCCCCGATTCGGTCGTGGACGCGGTTGGCCTCGAAGCGCACGGGGTCGGCGATGGTGCTGGCCTGTCCGGGCTCGCTGGGCTGGCCCAGAAGGGCGCAGGCCTGCTGCCCGACAGCCTCGCGAAGAAGGTCATCGAGACGGTGGGCGTCGATCGTCTGTCGGCGCTCATGCTGGCGTTCGACGCTGTGCGGCGAGGCGGAACGGTCTCGTTGAGCGGCGTGTACGCGGGAACGGCCGATCCCATGCCGCTCATGACGATGTTCGACAAGCAGCTCACGCTGCGCATGGGGCAGTGCAACGTGCAGCGGTGGATCCCAGATCTGCTGCCCCTCGTGGAGGACGGGAGCGACCCGCTCGGCACCGAGGACCTCGTGACACATCGCGTGTCCCTCGAGGATGCACCCCGCATGTACGACGTCTTCCAGAAGAAGACGGACGGCTGCATCAAGGTCGTGCTGAAGCCGCGCGGCTAGCTGCCCGGCTCGCCTGGGCTAGTTCGTCGCCTCTTCGTCCGCCGACTGCGGGGGCTCCCACCTGAGGAGGTCGCCAGGCTGGCAGTCGAGGGCTTCGCAGAGGGCTTCCAGCGTCGTGAAGCGGACGGCCTTCGCGCGACCGTTCTTGAGGACTGCCAGGTTTGCGGGTGTGATGCCGACCCGGTCGGCGAGCTCGCCGACGGACATCTTCCGACGCGCGAGCATGATGTCGATGTCGATGGCGATGCCCATCAGATGACCTCGTCGAGTTCGCCCCGGAGGCTCTGCGCCTCCGCCTCCCGCTGGGTCGCGAGCCTCAGGAGCATGCGCATCACCATCATGAGGAGGGCCCCGCCACCGGTGACGAGGGCTGCGCCGCAAAGGAGGCCGACGAGGCCGGGCGGTGCTGAGCCCGGCGCTAAGAGCATCGCCAGCGTGAGTATCAGGAGGGCGGCGACGGCGATGGCGCCGATGATCGTGTCGACATAGCGGAATGCGCCGTGCGTGAAGACGGAACCGTGCCGGACCATCGTCAGGAGGCGCCAGATGCACACGGCGCCGACCTGCAGGGTGAGGATGAAGGTCGCCGCCAGCGCGATGAGCGCGACGCGGACTGCCGTCGGAGCGTCCGCGAGATCGGCCCAGATCAGCGGCAGCATGACGACCTGGACGGCGAGCGAGCCGGCGAGGGACACCGCGATGACGGCTTTGAGGATGAAGATGGTGACGGTGCCCACGGCGAAGCCCCCTGCTGTCTAGCGATACATTTCTATCGATTATCGATAGTTTACAGCAGGGTGGAGTGCCGTGTCGGGCCAACTGCAGTGTTCAGGGCGTGAGATGCGTCGCCAGATTCTCGAGCGCCTGACTCCAGCCGTCGTACACGTTGTCATCGCCGGGTTCACCGGGGATGCCACGCACCTGCAGCGTGACTTCCGTTCCCTCCCCATCTGGTGCGAGCGTCACGGCGACGACGGGTGACCTGGCCGGGTCATCGTCCGGGAGGCCCCACGTGAACACGAGTCGCTCCGGCTCGGCGACGAGGAGGTAGGTGCCGCCGGTCGGGTACTCGTCACCGTTCTCGTCGTTCACCATCGTGTAGCGATACGAACCGCCCTCGCGCACGTCGAGCACGATCGTCTCGCGAGGTGTCGAAACTTGGGAAGGATGGTGCCAGGAGGTGAGCTCGTCGGCGTGCGTCCACGCCCGCCAGACCCGCTCTCGGGACGCGTCGACCGTGCGGTTGAGAGTGAACTCGGGCTGGGCTGCGCTTTCTGGGCTTGTCATGGCGTCACGCAAAGCCGGGAGGGTTGGAGTCGCCTCGAAGTGCCAGATCTGGGGGCCAGGCAGCGGCGGTCAGTCGCAGGTCAGAAGAGCGGCCAGGGCGCGGCGGGCATATCGCCTTCTGGCGCCGGGAACTCGCCTTCTTCTGCGAGCCGGTCGACGCGGGCGGCGAGCTGGTCGAGCTCGGAGCCGGAGAGCAGCGCGGCCAGCTGGGTGCCGAGTCCACCGTCGCGCGTGTCATCGAGGGCCTCGCGAAGCTCCCTGACGCTCGCCGCCTCGTCATCCGTGAACGGCTCGGCAACCCACCCCCACAGCACGGTGCGCAGCTTCGGCTCGACGTGGAACGAGAGGCCGTGGTCGACGCCGTACCTGTGCCCGTCGGCCATGGCGAGCACATGGCCGCCCTTGCGGTCGGCGTTGTTGATGACGGCGTCGAAGATCGCCATGCGGCGCATCGCCGGGGAGTCCTCGTGCACGAGCACAACTTCGCGGCCGGTCTCGTCCTCTCCGGTCAGGACGGTCCGCCATCCCGATTCCGGGAGCTCGGTCGCGTCGACGAGGTCGACCGCTTCCTGGGTCTCGTCGATATCCTGCCAGAGCTGGAGCATCCCAGGGCCGAACTGGCCCTCACCGAGCCACGTGCGCGGCACGATGTTCCAGCCGAGGGCCTCCGAGACGAGGTAGGCGGCAACCTCGCGGTTGGCGAGGTCGTTGCCCGGGAAGTCCCAGAGCGGCTTCTCGCCCCGCGAGGGCTTGTAGACGACTTCCACGGGGTCAGCGCCCGGCGCGGAGTACGTGCCGACGAACGTCGCGTTCGACGCGCTCATGACGCGGGCGGTGAGCTCGAGTGCTCGGCCGGACCGCGATTCGGCATCAGCTGCGTCTGCCTGCGGCGTCTCGCCGCCGACCACCTGCCCGCCCGCCTCGGCTTCGGTCACAGGCCGTCGTCAGCTGGGCAGTCGTGGCCTTCCGGGTCCATCGGGAGTCCGCAGCGCGGGCAGAGCGAACGGCCGGCGCCGACGATCTCGAGGGTGCGCTTCGCGAAGGCGCGGGCGGAGCCGACCGGGATGCGGACTCGGAGGAGCTCCTCCGGCTCGACGGCCTCCACGAGCTCGTCCAGGCCAGCCATGCGCGCGAGCTCGGCCTCGAGGGCCTCGGTGTCTGCGTCTGCGTCGATCTCGAGTTCGACCTCGACGACGGGAATCACCTCGAGGACCACCTGAGCCGTGGCGGGCTCCCAGCCGAGGCCGATGGTGCCGACGCGGAAGCGGCCGTCGACGGGGGTGTCGAGCGGTTCCTCGTCGATGAGCTCGACGGGTGTCGAGCTCGGCACGCTGTAGCGGTTTCCGTCTTCGAGCATGATCTGGTCGAGGATCTCGTCGACCTTCTCGGCGAGCAGCGCCGACTGCTCCTTCTCGAGGATGACGCTGACGACGCGGGATCCGTCGCGAGCCTGCAGGTAGAAGGTGCGCTCGCCGGGCTTGCCGAGCGTTCCGACGACAAATCGGTCCGGCCAGTCGAATTCGTGCACGAGGGTCGTCATGTGCTCAAGCCTATGCTCAGGCGGCTCGGCCCGCGCCGCCACCGACGGTCGCGTCCCCCGAATTGGATGCGCCTGCCGCGAAACTCTGGGTTGGGGCCAGCCAGGAGAGGTCCCCGGCATCTGAGTTGATGACCGGAACGCTCGGGCGTGCCTTGCCGTAGCTGATGATGGAGGTGGATGCGGGCCCGACGGCGAGGCGCTGGAACAGGTCGAGGTGCATTCCGAGCGCGTCGGCGAGCACCGACTTGATGATGTCTCCGTGGCTGACTGCCACCCACACGGCGCCGGGTCCGAATTGCTGTTCCACCTCCGCGTCGTGCCGGCGGATCGCTGCCACGGCCCTCGCCTGCATGGTCGCCATCGATTCGCCGTCGGGGAAGGTCACGGCAGAGGGCTGCGTCTGGACGGTCGCCCAGAGCTCTTCCTTCGCGAGGTCGGCGAGCTTCCGGTTCTGCCAGGCGCCGTAGCCGCACTCGGTGATGCCCTCGTCGACGAGGTCGAGCATGGGCTCGAGATGCGAGTCCGAGAACGGGTCGGTGGATTGCTGGGCGCGGATCGCCGCGGCTGTCTCGACGCAACGCTCGAGGGGGCTCGTCACGAGGCGTGCGAGCGGCACCGCCCCGAGTCTGGCCCCGGCGGCTGCGGCCTGCGACCGACCGGTCTCGTCGAGGAGGACTCCTGGGGTGCGTCCCGCGAGCAGTCCGCTCGCGTTCGCTGTGGTGCGTCCGTGTCGGACGAGGATGACGGTGGCCATGCGAGTCACCCTAATCGGTGGGGCGCGGCCCCCGGCTGTGCGATCGGTAGCAGGACCGGAAACCGGGTCTCGGCGTGCGGCGAAGGCTGACAGGAACAAGACCCCATTGGGATCTTGTTCCCGCGTCGGTAGGTGTGCTCTCCCGGATCAGGGCCCGGAGCCTCTCGTGTCGGGCGCGAGGCCCCCGTAAGACGCGAGGTGACCGGCTAACGCAAACGACTTCCCGGCGACCTCGGTGAGGGGCCTCGCTGCGGTCCTGACGCCGACTCCCGGCATACTCATCAGGACCGGCTGAAGAGGGTGCGCGTCGACGAGATGCTCAACCTCGATGGCGATCTCCGCGCGTTGGGTGCGGAGGTCCTCGAGTTGCTTCGCGAGGCGCGGCAGGACGAGGCTCGCGGCGTTTGTGTTGACGATCCCGACCGTCTTCTTCGAGGGCGTCTGCATGATCTCGGACGCGAGGCATTTGCACGTGCGTGGAGCGAGTATGGCGAGCCTGTTGCCGATACGGGTCGGGCCGAGCTTCGGGGGGCCTCTGGCGCGGAATGGCGCCGCAGGAGATCGACGACCGAAGGGTGATCAAGGCGTGGAAGCGGAAAACCTCCGTTGCTATTCAGTTGAGATATTTCCGGAGCTTTCCAGTAGATCTTGGATGAACTGCTTATCCTTTGCTGGGACATCAGCTGTCCAGCGGATGATGAAGATCCCTCGAACCTGGATGTCGGTACCTGTCATCTCTTCCGAGGCGTCTCGAGCTGAGGCGAACTTAAAGACCTCTGCTTGATCGCTCTTTAAGGCCTCAACGCAGGTGCTTATGACGCCGCAGACTTCTGACGTGACGTCCCTCTGTGAAGTCAGAATGGTAGGCGCTTCAGCGTCCCAGACACCTGCCAACGTGACCTCGTGGCGCAGCGGATCACAGGCAGTGAGCGCGCAAACCGCTGAGAGAGCAAGCATCGCGCTGGCGGCGGTCCTCAGCGCCAGGCTTCCTGGCACTAGGCGCGTCCGTCCGAGTAGTTCCAGTTGCAGCCATGCCGTCCAACCTCATACCGAACGAGGTCTGGACTGACTACTGGGCGGGTGACCTCGAGGTCCCAGGTTGGTCCACCAACCCAGTCGATTCCGGCATAGCGCACATGGCAATCGTACTGTTGTTTGACTGACGGGAAGATGAACTGGGGGATCGACGAGCGAGCCTTGAACTCTTTGAATCCTTCATCGCGCATCAGCGCTTCACCAATGTAGAGGCCCCCGATGGCCCCGTTCTGGATCGCCCTGCCCCAGCCCGAAGGACGTAGGATGTGCTTGTTCAGCCCAGGACGCACAGAGTCGAAAAGGTCCGTGCCCCAAATGGGATCGGACACAATCGGGTAAGTGTATTTACCGCTCGCGTGGTCAACAACCTGCACCAGTGATGCTCCGTCCACCTCGTAGTGAGTCGGAACATCGAGGCCATGCGCATCCTTGGCCCAGGCAGGGGCAGCACCGCCCAGCATGTTTCCGTCGGCATCACGCAGGACCACGATGCCATCCACTAGCTCAATTTTCGCGAGTGACGGGGACGAGAATTCGAAGGGGATCCGAGTTGCGGCTTCAGGAGTCGCAATGGTCGAAAGAACCTGGACCGAACCTCCCGCTTTGATGTAGGACGTCGAACTGATCCCGATCGCGTGATCGCTGTACAGCGCGCCGTCTTCGGTGATGAGCGACTCAGGAGCTTCAGTCGTGGTCTCACTCACGACCAGACTGAGTGTGACTGTTTCGCTCTCGATGCCTTCGATCGAAATCTCGCCGGATGTCGCGTCGAGCTCAACGACACGAGTGCCCCCGTCCTCGACGTCGAAACTCGCCTGCGCGAGTTCGCCTGCGACCTCGACATCCTCGTGGACGTCCTCCAATACCTCAGGGGCCGTCGACCTAATCGCTTCCTTGGATTCGGATGCCGTCGGAGCGTCCGGGTCTGGGTCTGCAAAAGCGGGAGTCGCCGTGATCAGAGTTGTCGCGACCGCCAGAGCCGCCAGTGCAGCCCACCTTCGGGATGTGGATTTCATGTTCACCTACCGTTGGCGGCCAACAGCTCAGCCGCAATGGAAACGCTCCGCCACGGTATCCTCCGAATTGACGGTCGTTGGTCTCAACCACGCGAATTAGTCTGCACTTGTGTCCTTGTGTCGAATTTCCCGGATTCGAAGCGCGTTGCAGACCGCCAGGTCTTTCAACCGCTCTCGCCACTCGTTCGGCACGAGTCAAAGACGCTCTGTGGTCTGATCAATGCATCGGTGCCTTGATTCGGTTGTTCCTTACGGGCACCTCGAAAGCTATGGATTGCGTCCACGACATGTGATGGGCCGCTACTGCCATATCCATAGGCGAAACCACTTGGGTAAGGGCCTCTGAAAGCCATGACGTGTAGGCCGGCGGGCAGGCGCAGGAGTACCTGACTTGATTGTGCGTCTGGTTCGACGACCACGGATGCGAAGACCCGAAGGTGCGCAACTCATTGCTCCACATGGCAAGCGATGGGGACCAAGATCCTGAGCAGGACGTAGGCAAGCGTCGGGTCGGAGTCACCGCTCCGTGAGCTGCCCGCCGTCGACGTGCCAGGCGCGGTTCAGCTGCACGGTCTCGAGCATCCGTCGGTCGTGGGTGACGAGCAGGAGGGTGCCCTCGTAGCTTTCCAGTGCCTGTTCGAGCTGCTCGATGGCCACGAGGTCGAGGTGGTTGGTGGGTTCGTCGAGGACGAGCAGGTTCACGCCGCGAGCCTGCAGGAGGGCGAGCCCCGCCCGGGTGCGCTCGCCCGGAGAGAGCTCATCGGCGCGCCGCCCGACGTGGTCCGCCTTCAGACCGAATTTGGCGAGCAGCGTGCGCACTTCGGCGCTCGGCCAGTCCGGCACCTGGGCTTCAAACTGCTCGGCGAGGGGAGCCGTGCCGGTGAGCGCCGCCCTGGCCTGGTCGATCTCGCCGATGGCAACGCTCGAGCCGAGGCTCGCCGACCCTGAGTCTGGCTGGATGCGCCCGAGCAGGAGGCGGAGGAGGGTCGACTTGCCTGCGCCGTTCGGCCCGGTGATGCCGATTCGGTCGCCTGCGTCGACCTGCACGGAGACCGGCCCGAACGCGAAGTCGCCGAGGTGGAGCTCGGCGCGCGACAGCGTCGAGACGACGGAGCTTGAGCGCGGCGCCGTGCCGATCGTGAACTGCAGCTGCCATTCCTTGCGGGGCTCCTCGACCTCGTCGAGGCGGGCGATACGGCTCTCCATCTGGCGCACTTTCTGCGCCTGCTTCTCGCTCGACTCGGTGGAGGCCTTGCGGCGGATCTTGTCGTTGTCCGGGGCCTTGCGCATCGCGTTGCGGACACCCTGGCTCGACCATTCGCGCTGCGTGCGGGCGCGTCCGACGAGGTCGGCCTTCTTCTCGGCGAATTCCTCGTACTCTTCGCGCGCGTGGCGCTTCGCGGTTGCGCGCTCCTCAAGGAACGCCTCGTACCCGCCGCCGTAGACGCGGTTGCTGTGCTGGGCGAGGTCGAGTTCGAGGACGCGCGTCACGCTGCGGGCGAGGAACTCGCGGTCGTGGCTCACGAGCACCACCCCGCCTCGGAGGCCCTGGATGAACGCCTCGAGCCGTTCGAGACCGTCGAGGTCGAGGTCGTTCGTCGGCTCGTCGAGGAGCACGATGTCGAAGCGGGAGAGGAGGAGGGCGGCGAGCCCGACACGTGCGGCCTGCCCGCCGGAGAGGGACGTCATGAGGGCCTCAGCGCTCAACTCGAGGCCGAGCTCGGCGAGGACAGCAGGAAGGCGCTCTTCGAGGTCCGCCGCGCCGCTCGCGAGCCAGCGCTCGAGGGCGACCGCGTAGACCTCGCCTGGGTCAGGGGCGCCGGGCTCGGCTTCCTCCGCGAGGGCCTCGGCCGCCGCATCCATCTCCCTGGTCGCCTCCGTGGTGCCGGTGCGGCGACCCACGTACTGGGCGACGGTCTCACCCGCGACGCGCTCGTGCTCCTGGGGGAGCCAGCCGATGAAGGCATCGGCTGGTGAAAGCGAGACGCTTCCTTCGAGGGGCTCGTCGATGCCCGCGAGGAGGCGGAGCAGGGTCGACTTCCCCGCGCCGTTCGCGCCCACGACGCCGACGACGTCACCGGGGGCGACGACGAGGTTGAGGGAGGAGAACAGGGTCCGGTGGTCGTGGCCACCGGCGAGGTCCTTGGCGACGAGGGTTGCGGTCATTGCTCTATGGTCGCGCACTCCTGCGGCGCGCGGGGACGGCGACTCGCTGGGACTAGACGAGCGCGTCGGCGTGCAGCGCTTCGACGAGCGGGGCGAGCTCGGGCACCTCTGCGGCCTCGGAGAGCGATTGCTCGAGCACCGAGTCGTGCGTGGGGCGGGCTCGCTCGAGGAGCTCGCGGCCGAGGGGCGTGAGTTCGGTGTAGATCCCGCGCCGGTCGTCGTCGCAGAGAATGCGGGTCAGCAGCTCCCTGTCTTCGAGGCGGGTCACGAGGCGCGTCGTCGCGCTGCTCGAGAGCGCGGCGGCGCGGGCGAGCTGCCGCATCCGCATGTGCCACCCGTCCTGCCTGCTGAGGGCGTCGAGCACGGTGAATTCGACGACGGACAGCTTGTGCTCACGCTGCAGCGAGCGCTCGAGCTCCATCTCGATGAGTCCGTGCAGGGCGGCGAGTGTGCGCCACCCGCGTGCGCGGATCTCGACCGCGTCATCGGCGATTCCCATGTGTCCTCCTCGGTACGTGCTCTCCGAATGGTACCCCACTTGCGCGGATATAGCGCGTGTGCAACCATCTCATTCGTTGCGCGTGCAACTACTGCACGCGCCGTATATCGCTGGAGGAAACATGCCTATCGCGCTCTTCGCGCTCGCCCTCGGTGGGTTCGGGATCGGGTTGACCGAATTCGTCATCATGGGACTGCTCCCCGAGGTCGCCGCCGATTTCGCCGTCTCGGAGGCGGTCGCCGGCTACCTGATCTCCGGCTACGCGCTCGCCGTTGCCGTCGGGGCGATCGGCCTGACGGTCGCGCTCACGCGCATCGACCGCAAGAAGGCACTCGTTGGACTCATGGTGATCTTCATCGCAGGCAATATGCTCTCGGCGCTGGCGCCCAGCTACGAGATGATGATGCTCGGGCGCATCGTGGCGGCACTCAGCCACGGCGCGTTCTTCGGTATCGGGGCGGTCGTCGCCGCGAACCTGGTCCCCGCGAACCGCAAGGCGGCAGCCATCTCGCTCATGTTCGCGGGCCTCACGGTCGCCAACGTGCTCGGAGTGCCGATCGGCACGTTCATCGGGCAGGCCGCAGGCTGGCGCTCGACGTTCTGGGTCATCGCCGTGATCGGTGTCGTCTCCCTCATCGGCATCGCGCTGCTCATCCCAGCCACGGCCGGGCGCAGCGCAGGAGGCAGCGTCCTCGCGGAGTTCCGCATCTTCCGCTCCGGCCAGGTCTGGGCCTCGATGATCATCACGGTGCTCGGCTACGGCGGAATGTTCGGGGCGTTCAGCTACATCGCCTTCACCCTCACCGGGGTGTCGGGCTTCGCCGCTTCCACCGTGCCGTGGCTGCTCGTGCTCTTCGGGGTCGGGCTCTTCGCCGGCAACATCATCGGTGGGAGGGCTGCAGACCGGAACCTCGGGCGGACCCTGCTCGTGCTCCTCGTCGGGCTCATCGTGATCCTCGTCGCGTTCGCGCTGCTCGCGTCCAATCAGGTCGCGACACTCGCGCTGCTTGTCCTCATGGGCGGCTTCGGCTTCGCGACCGTACCCGGACTGCAGATGCGCATCATGAACTTCGCTGGGGACGCTCCGACGCTCGCGTCAGGCGCGAACATCGCGGCCTTCAACGTGGGAAACGCGTTCGGAGCGTGGGTCGGGGGGCTCACGATCGCGGCCGGTCTCGGCTACGCGTCGCCACTGTGGGCAGGCGCCGCGGTGACGTTTGCGGGTCTCGGTGCACTGCTGATTGCGGGCGTCATGCCAGGAGGTGAGCTCCGCCGAGGGGCGCGAGGCGCGCGAGGTGGCGAGGCCCTCGACAACGGGGCTGGGGCGCCAGCCACCGCTCAGGACGAGGCGCAGTCTCCCACGCGTGTCGGAGGCTAGCGAGGACGTCAGGGGCACCAGGGTGCGCGGCGTGCGCCGCGTGCGCTCGGTTCGGCGCCTTCTGCTTGACCGGGTGCACGGCTGGGCCGAAACTGAACTCGGAGCCCGCGAATCCCCGCAGGCTGTGTCGCTCGCTGCTGCTCGCTGGTCGTTCGCCTCTGGTCGCAGTCGAGCAGGATGCACCCGGACAGTTCAGGACAGGATCGCACGTGGCAGAGACGTCACCGAAACCACCGCACGGTGCTCGGGATCGATCGACGTCGCCTGGTGCTGCGAGTCCCACTCGACCCCGTAGGGCGCGTGCCTGGTCTCCGAAGCGAGTCGCGGCGTTCATCCTGACGGGAGTGCTCGCCGTCGTCGCGATCATCGTCGGTGCGGAAGTGCTGCGCGTGAGCGGCGACACGATCGAGCAGGGTGAGCTGGCAGCGTTCTACGAGCAGCCGGGCGGGGATGCGCCGAGCGAGCCAGGAACCCTCGTGCGCAGCGAGCAGCTCCTCGGCACCCCCATCGGCTCCCAAGCGTGGCGCATCATGTACTCGTCGACCGACCTCGACGGGACTCCCGCGCTCGTCACGGGAGTTGTCGTCGTTCCGGATGGGGAGGCGCCCGCCGGCGGACGCACAGTCCTCGCATGGGGGCACCCCACGACCGGCACCGATCCTTCCTGTGCGCCGTCACGGGCCTTCGACCCGTTCATCGGCATCGAGGGGATGCGCCTCATGCTCGATCGGGGCTACGCGGTTGTCGCGACCGACTACCTCGGGATGGGAATAGAGACGAGCGACGGCAAGCAGGCCAGCCTGGACTCGTACCTCGTGGGGGAGACGGCGGCCCGGAACGTGCTGGACTCGGTCCGCGCGGCGCAGCAGATCGAGGCGGTGCACGCCGGCGGCGACGTCGTGCTGTGGGGGCACTCGCAGGGTGGGCAAGCCGTGCTGTTCGCAGCTCAGGAGGCCCCGGAGTACGCACCCGAGCTGCGGATCGCAGCCGTCGCCGCTGCGGCCCCGGCTGCGGATCTGACGAAGCTCATGGGCTCACACCTCGACGACATCTCCGGCGTCACGATCGGCTCATACGCCTTCCCCGCCTTCGCCGCGGCATACGCGGATGTGCCGGGGGTGGAACTCTCGAGCATCCTCACGCCCGCCGCCATCGAGAAGGCACCGCAGATGAACTCGCTCTGCCTCCTCAGCAACCTCACCGAGCTGCACGAGATCGGGCAGCCGCTCATCGGCAACTTCACGCTGCACGACCCGACGGCGGTCGAGCCCTGGGCGACGCTCCTCGAGGAGAACTCCGCCGGGGCGAAGCCGTTCGAGGCGCCGCTCTTCATCGCGCAGGGAAGCGCGGACGAGCTGGTGCTGCCGGCCGACACGGCGGCGTTCGTGGACCACGAGGAGTCGATCGGCGTCAAGGTCCACGCCGTGACCGTGCCCGGTGCGAGCCACGGAACGATCGCCTACGAATCGCTGCCAGAGCTCGAGCGCTGGCTCGAGCAGCACGTCCCCGACAACGGAGGTTCCTGATGTTCGAGACCCGTCGCACCGCATCCGCTGCACTCGCGATCCTGCTGGCGGCAGGGGCGGTCGCAAGCCTGAGCGGGTGCTCACCCCAGTCCGAGGGGCCGCCGTCGCGCGCCGTCGCCACATTCCAGGTCGTCGACCAGACCTACAAGATCGAGCTCGCGACGCCGGAGCTCGTCGAGCACGCCCAGAAGCTCCTGGACGGTGAGGACGTGTCGGCGATCCCTGTCGGGACGGTCGTGCGCGACGACGCCTCGGTGAACGAGCCGTGGACCTGGCACATCGACCCGGCGACGCTCGAGTTCGCGGACTTCACCACGGAGGTCTGCGATGGGTTGCCCGCGTATGTCGAGGACGGGACCGTCACGAGCGACGTGTACTGCCCGTGGTCCGCGAAGATCTCGGCGATCGAGCCGCTCGCGGACTAGCGCAGCCCACGGCGAGAAAGCCCGAGCCCAGCATGCTTCCGCAGCGACTGCTCGTCCCGCGTGCATCCGATTCGGAGCCTCGAGTGCTTCCCTCGAAGCAGTCGGGTGGCAGTCAGCTGCCCGCGGCGATCCGAGCGCAGTGAGGCGGCGACGATCATGGGTGAAGTCAACCTGGACGAGGGAGTTCCCGAGGGCGAGGAACGGTGGAGGGACGAGGGCGGCTCCGGAGAGAGCACGCACTTCCATGCGCACGGCTGGAGGCCCGACCCGGCGCTGACTGGCCAGGCGCATCAGGACGCGACGGACCCGGCCGTTGCGCCGCCGACGGTCAGGGTGGCCGACGGCGACGCTCCCGGGGAGAGTGACGCTCCCGGGGAAAGCTAGACACCCTCAAGCACGCGACGGGGCGTCCGGAGACGGAGCCCCGCCACCTGGAGTCCTAGCTGGCGATGCGGGCGGTGACGGCGGTCTGTCGTCCCGTGCGGCGACGACGTGGGCGTGCTGCGGCGACGTCGGACTGGTCATGCTCCACGGGGAACAGGGCTTCGGCGAGCGCCTCCTGGGCTTCGTCGAGCGTGCCGTAGTCGCCGATGCTCTGGCCCTGCGGGCCCTGGAGCGTGTGCAGACCCGTGTCTGCGATCGTGATGAAGCCAGCGAACTCGTCGCTGATGGTTGCCGCGTACACGTCGTCGTCGGCTTGTCGCCAAGAGACTCGAGGTGCGGGCAGGGTGAATGGTATTGCGAGTGTGATGCGATTCTTCGTTTCGTTGCGGCGCAGCCCGCCTGCGTTGGCGGGGCGCATTCTTTCAAGCATGTGTGCGCCGGTTGGGCGCGTGCTGGTCAGCCGTGTGCTCTTGTGCAGAGCATCCTCGCGAGAGGTGTGCTCTCGAGTGGAACGGCGTCTCGGACTTGGGTCCTGGTGGCCACGGATCCGGTGGCGCGGATGGCAACTGGCAGGATCTGGAATGTCCGCGAGAAGCGGGGTGATCATGCGTTGACTCCACCACTATACGGCACGAAGCCTGAACGAGAGGGTTTTCTTCCGGAGATGCCACGACCGGCGGCGGCTGGAAGCAGAGCCGCGTCGTCGTCCGTGGGTCGTCCGGGTGGTCGGCTGGGTGTGTCGTTCGTGGCGACGGGCGCTTGGTCCGCGGGCTCTGCGGCTAATCCGTGATGACGGGGTCGAGGGTCGGGTACTTCGGCTTGCGGGTGTCGCCGGACGACTTGCCGGTGAGGCGCCTGCCGATCCACGGGAGCACGTACTCACGCCAGTACTCGGAGTTGCGGGGGCGTTGGATGCTCGCCGCCTGAGGCCCGAAGTCGGGTGCGGGGACGTCGAGGGCGGTGAGGACGTTCGCTGCGACCCTCCGGTGGCCGGCCACACCCATGTGGAGGCGGTCCCGGGACCAGTAGTCGAGGTGCCGGAGCTCCGGGTCTGCCCAGTTGTCCACGAAGGTGAGGCCAGGCTGAGCGGGGATCTTCGCATGGACGGCGGCCGCGAGCGCGTCGCCGCGGGCACCGATGCGCTTGCCCATCGGCAGGTGGTCTGAGGGGTTGGCTCCTGACAGCAGGATGACGTGGATCCCCGCGTCCAGGGCTTCCTTGGCGCCGTCGACGAGCCGCTGGGCCACGGCATCTATGGAGACGCGGGGCCGAAGGATGTCGTTTCCGCCCCCGTTCAGGCTCAGCAGCTGCGGCTTGAGGGCGATCGCGGCCGGGAGCTGCTCTTCGAGGATCGCGTCGAGGAGGCGACCTCTGATGGCGAGGTTCGCGTAGGTGACCTGGGCTGACGAGGAGACGGCGAGGCCCTGCGCGACGAGGTCGGCCCAACCGCGGACGTGCCCGTCGGGCAGCTCGTCCCCGACTCCCTCGGTGAAGCTGTCCCCAACGGCCGCGAAACTCGTGAATCCCATGGGGGAGAGTCCATCACACCGGAAGCCTGGCGCCGTTCAGATCAGGCAGGAGTCGCCTTCGCAGGCTGTCCCCGCGTCTCCCAGCATCGTGAAGCCGTCGGGCAGCGGTGCTCCTGCCTCGGCTGTCGCCTCTGCGTTCGCCGCTCGCGCGGCGTCGAGCGCCGCGCTCGTGATCATCGGCGTGCTGGTCGCTTCGGTCATGCGGTCGCCGCTTCCCGGTCGCTGGTGATCTTGGCGAGGACGTCGGCGAAGGTCGCCGCTTCCTGTGCTCCTGAGACGCCGTACTTGCCGTCGATGACGAAGAACGGGACGCCCTGGATGCCGTACGCCTGAGCCTGCTGCTGGTCGGAGAGGACGTCGTCGTGGTGCACGCGCTCTTCGAGGGCGTGCACGGCCGCTGCGCGGTCGAGGCCGAGTTCGGCAGCGAGGTCTGCGAGCACTTCGATGCTGCTGAGGTCTCGCCCTTCGACGAAGTAGGCCTTGAGGAGCCGTTCCTTCGCCTCGAGCTGGCGGCCGTTCGCCTTCGCGAAGTGGATGAGCTCATGGGCGCGCACGGTGTTGACGTGCTGCACGGAGTCGAAGTCATAGTCGAGCCCGACGTCCTTCGCGATGCCGGTGACACGGTCCAGCATCTGCTCGACCTGCACGAGGGGGAGGCCCTTGCGCTCGGCGAGGTACTCCGTGGTCGATCCGTGGAAGTCGATCGGCGTATCGGGGGACAGCTCGTAGCTGTGGTACTCGATCTCCACGGCCGGGGAGTCGCCGGAGGCGGAGAACTGCTCGATGCCGCTCTCCAGCTTGCGCTTGCCGATGTAGCACCAGGGGCATGCGATGTCCGACCAGATGTCGATGCGAATCGGTGCCTGCGCTGAGCTGGCTTGCGGAGTGTGCTGGGCTGCGTTCTGCTCTGCTGTCGTCACACGCAATGCAACAGGCCGCTCTTCGCAGCTATTCCCACGCGGAGAATGCGCGGGCGCACCGCGCACGCACTCCGCGTTCACTCGGCCTTGACGACGGCCAGCTCGTCCCAGTGCGTCGTGGCGCGAGGGGAGATCATCTCGCGGCGCATGGTCCAGGTCCGGCCCGCGCGCAGGCCGGCGACGCCGAGGCCGAGCGACTCCTGGCCGAACTTGGCCGCGACGGCGTCGAGCGCCTCGCCGACGCGTCGGTCCTCGGTTCGCTCGCCGAAGATGTCGAGGGCAGCGTAGGAGTCGCGGGCCACGAACTCGAAGAGGGAGACGCCGACTCGCACGTACTTGAGGTCGCTGCGCAGCTGCGGGCCGAGGGCTGTGGCCGCGGCGCGGAACAGCACGAACGGGTCGTCGGTGGGCTCTGGGAAGGCGACCGACACGGCGTGCGATGCGTGTCCCTCCCGGAACGGCGAGGTGGCGGCGTAGCAGCTCATGGCTCTCGCGAGCGATCCCTGCGACCGGAGCCTCGCGGAGGCCCGCTGCGTGTACACGGAGAGCACTTCTTCGAGTTCCTGCACGGTCGAGATGGGCACGGCGAACGAGCGGGAGAACTGGATCTGCTCGCGCTCCGATGGCACCTCGTCGATGGGGAGGCAGTCGATGCCGCGCAGCTCCTGCACGACTCGCTCCTGCACGACCCCGTAGCGGCGGCGGATGGCGGTCGGTGATGATTCGCGGAGGTCGAGGGCCGTGCGGATGCCGAGCCCGAGGTACTTCGCGGCCATCTTGCGGCCGACGCCCCACACGTCGCCGACGTCGATCGAGCCGAGGATGCCGGTGAGCTGCTCGCGCTCGTAGGCGCCGAGGTGGCAGACGCCGCCGAGCGATGGCTCCGACTTGGAGCCGCGGTTCGCCAGCTTGGCGAGGGTCTTGCTCGGAGCGATGCCGATGCTCACGGGAATGCCGACGAGCTTGCGCATCGCGACCCTGATCTCGCGCGCGACGGCGACGGCCTCGCGACGGTCGCCTGGCAGCCTGATGAAGCTCTCATCGATCGAGTACACCTCCTGGGACGGGGTGTAGCGGCCGAGGAGTTCGATGGTGCGGGCGTTGATGTCGCCGTAGAGCTCGTAGTTGCTCGAACGGGCGACGACGCCCTTCATGGCGGCCTCGGGGGCGATGGCCTGCCAGGGAGCACCCATGGGGATGCCCGCCGCTTTCGCCTCCTCGGACCGCGCGATGACGCAGCCGTCGTTGTTGGAGAGCACGACGATGGGCTTGCTCTCGAGGCTCGGGTCGAAGATTCGCTCGCAGGAGGCATAGAAGTTGTTGGCGTCGACGATGGCGATGGCGGGCTGGGCCCCACCGGGCGTCCCGTCGGGCGCGGACACGGGCACCGGCTCAGACACGGTGGAGGCACCTCGTCACGACGCCCCACACGGTGAGCTCGCTGAGCTCTTCGAGCACGATGTCGGCGTAGGCGGGATTCTCGGGGACGAGGCGCACGCGGCCGTGATCGAAGCGCAGGCGCTTGACGGTGAGTTCACCGTCGACGACCGCGATGACCACATTGCCGTCGTGCGGTTCGAGGGAACGGTCGACGATGATCTCGTCGCCGTCGAAGATGCCGGCGCCGATCATGCTGTCGCCGCTGACGCGCACGATGAAGGTCGCGGCGGGGTCGTTGATGAGATGCCGGTTGAGGTCGACCGGCCCGGAGTAGTAGCCCTGGGCTGGCGACGGGAAGCCCGCAGGCACGGCCTCTTCTGCGCGTTCCGCGAGGGGTGCGGGCGACGCCGAGCCTGTCCCGCTCTCGGCAGGGGGCGAGACGGAGGCGAGGACTTCGACACGTGCGTCACTCATGCTCGGCATCTCCGTCCCTGGTCCGGCAAGACGGATCTGCGCCGGCTCGCTCCACTCACACGCTTGTGCGAGCTCCAATTGTCGCGGATGAACCTTCGGAGTACGTGACGGATGCGCCCGCAGAGTGGTGGCGTCCGATCGGCACCATGAGCGGCCGGCCGGAGACCGGGTCCTCGACGACGAGGCTCTCGAGGCCGAACACGGCGCGCACGGTGTCGACCGTGAGCACGTCGCTCGGCTCGCCAGCGGCATGGAGCTTTCCGTCGGCAAGCGCGATGAGGTGGTCCGCGTAGCGTGCGGCGAGGTTGAGGTCGTGCAGCACCATGACGATGGTGGTGCCGCGGGTTGTGTTGAGGTCGGTGAGCAGGTCGAGCACCTCGACCTGGTGGCTCACGTCGAGGAACGTCGTGGGCTCGTCGAGGAGCAGGAGGTCGGTCTGCTGGGCGAGGGCCATCGCGATCCACACGCGCTGCCGCTGCCCGCCGGAGAGCTCGTCGACGTGTCGGTCGGCGAGGGCCGTGGTCTCGGTCGCCTCGAGGGCCGCGGCGACGGCGAGATCGTCGTCGTGGCTCCACCTCGAGAGGATGCTCTGGTGGGGGTGGCGGCCGCGGCCGACGAGGTCCGCGACCGTGATGCCCTCCGGGGCGATGGGGGACTGCGGGAGGAGCCCGAGCATCCGCGCCAGCTGCTTCGCCGGCGTCTTGTGCACCTCCCTGCCGTCGAGGAGCACATGCCCGTCTCGTGGGGAGAGGAGCCGCGACATCGAGCGCAGCAGCGTCGACTTGCCGCACGCGTTCGCACCGACGATCGCGGTCACCCTCCCGGGTGGCACGAGGAGGTCGAGCTCGTCGATGACGACGCGATCGCCGTAGCCGAGCGTGAGCCTCTCGACGGTGAGGGTGTGGTCGACGGTCATAGCGAGCCTCCCGCGCGGTTCGTGCGGATGATCAGGAAGATGAGGAAGGGAGCGCCGAGCACGCCGGTGACGACCCCGACGGGGTACCGGGTGCCGAGCAGGAACTGGCCGACCAGGTCGGCGACGAGCACGAGCAGGGCGCCGACGAGGCCGGCGGGGATGAGCAGCGACCCGCCTCCGCCGAAGAGCCGAGCCGCGATCGGGCCGGCGAGGAACGCGACGAACGCGATGGGGCCCGCGGCCGCTGTCGCGAACGAGAGCACCCCGACCGCGGTGACGATGACGACGAGCCGCGTCCGGTTGACACTCACCCCGAGGGCAGCCGCGGTGTCGTCGCCGAGCTGTGTCGCCGAGAGGTTGCGGCTCTGCGCGAGGAGAATCGGTACGAGCACGGCGATGGCGATCGCGACGGGGAGTATCGCGTTCCAGGACGCGCCGTTCAAGCTGCCGTTGAGCCAGCGCAGGGCCTCCTGCAGATCCCACTGCGCGGCCTGCGAGAGCACGTAGTTGGTGATGCTGTCGAGCATCGCGGCGATGCCGATGCCGATCAGGATGAGGCGGGTGCCCGTGACGCCGCCCTTGAACGACAGCACGTAGATGAGAATGGCCACGCCGAGCCCCACGAAGATCGCGAAGAACGAGACCTCGCTCGCGCCGAGCGAGAGCGTGACGATGCCGAACGCGGCCGCGGCGCTCGCGCCTGACGAGATGCCGATGATGTCCGGGCTCGCGAGTGGGTTGCGGAGCATCGTCTGGAAGGTGACGCCCGCGAGGCCGAACGCGAGCCCCGCGAGGATCGCGAGCACCGCGCGGGGGAGACGCAGCCGGCCGACGGTGAAGGTCGCGCCCTGCACATCCTGGCCCGCGATGACCGCGATGACCTGATCGAGCCCGTAGAAGGTCTGCCCGTACATGAGCGAGAACACGAATACGACGGCGATGAGGGCGACGAGCACGAGCATCGTGAGGCGGCGCCTGGCCGAACGACGGCTCCGGCTCTTGGCGACGGCACGTGCCGTCGCCTGGATCGCGGCACTCGAGGTCGAGGGGGCCAGCGACGTCGGCGACGTGGGCCTCGAAGACAGTGGTGAGGCCGAGTTCGAGGCCTGCGTCGCGGTCATAGGGCACGCACCTTCGAGCGGCGGACGATCCAGATGAAGATGGGGGCTCCGATGATTGCCGTGATGATGCCCACGTCGATCTCGGAGGGGCGCGTCAGGATGCGACCGAGCACGTCGGCACCCGTCAGCAGCGCTGCGCCGACGACGGCCGAGAACGGCAGCACCCAGCGGTGGTCGACGCCGAACATGAGTCGGCACGCGTGAGGCACGACGAGGCCGACGAACGCGATGGGTCCAGTGACGGCGGTCGCGGCACCGCACAGGACGACCGCGCCGAGGGCCGCCGCGCCGCGCGTGATGGCGACCCGCTCGCCGAGACCTGCCGCGAGGTCGTCGCCGAGGGCGAGCGAGTTGAGCCCTCTCGCGGAGACGAGGCTGATGAGGAAGCCGACGATGAAGAAGGGGAGCACCTGCGAGATGCTGTCCCAGGTCGCGCCTCCGACGCCGCCGATCTGCCACGACCTGGCGCTCTGGCTGATGTCGCCGCGCGGCAGGATGATCGCGGTCACGAACGAGGCGAGGGCCGCCGACGTCGCTGCTCCCGCAAGGGCGAGCTTGAGCGGCGTCGCGCCGCCTCGGCCGAGCGAGCCGACGACGTAGACGAACACGGCCGCGAGGGCGGCACCCGTGATGGCGACCCAGATGAAGCTCGACGCCGAGGTGAGCCCGAAGTAGGCGATGCCCGTGACGACCGCGAGGGACGCACCCAAGTTGACGCCGAGGATGCCGGGGTCGGCGAGGGGGTTGCGGGTCACGCCCTGCATGACGGCACCGGAGACACCGAGGGCTGCGCCGACCGCGACGGCGAGGAAGGTGCGCGGGATGCGCTTGGCGACGGCCGCCTCGTCGAAGCCGTTCGTCGACCCGCCGAGCGCGGCCACTGCATCCGCCCAGCTCACGTCGCGTGATCCGATCATGACGGAGACCACGACGAGCGCGCCGAGCGAGGCGATCGCGAGGAGGAACCACAACGCCCGCAGCCGCCGGGGGCGTCGCACGATGGCGACACCTCCGGCGGCTACGGGAGGAGCGGTCTGGGTCACTTGACCTGTTCTGCTGCCTGCGAGAGGAGCGCGACGTAGTCGTCGAGGATCCACGAGATGGACAGCGGGGTCGGGTTGGCGGCCGTCCCGAGGGGCTCGGTGCCTGGCAGGTTGACGATCGAGCCGTTTGCGACGGCGGGGATCTGCGAGAGCACGGGGTCGCCCTGCAGGGTCTGCACGAGCTCCTCGCCGCCGTAGGTCACGATGATCTCGACATCGGCGAGCGTGTCGGTCTGCTCGGCGCTGATCGTCTGCGAGAACTGGTCTGTGCTCGCCGAGGCGTCGATGAGGCTCTGCGGGAAGGCCATGCCGAGGTCCTCGAAGAAGGCGCTGCGGGTGTCATGCGTCGTGTAGAAGCTGACCTGGCTGAGGTCGGTCTCGTCGACGTGGGTGAGGAACATCGTCTTCTTGCCCTGGATGGCGGGGTACTTGGCCGCAGTGGCCTCGATCTCGCCCTCGAGCTCCGTGATGAGCGCGTCGCCCTCGGCCTCGAGCCCCATGCCCTGGCTGTTGAGGCGGATCATGTCCCGCCACGACGTCGCCCAGGCCGTCTCGGGGTAGGCGACGACCGGTGCGATCTCGGACAGGGTGTTGTAGTCCTCCTGCGTGAGGCCCGAGTAGGCGGCCAGGATGACGTCCGGGTTCGTGTCGGCGACGGCTTCGAAGTCGACGCCGTCGGTCTCGTCGAAGAGCACGGGCGTCTCGCCGCCGAGCTCCTCGAGCTTCTCGCTGACCCACGGGAGGATGCCGTCGCCGTTGTCGTCGCCGAAGTCCGCGCGGGCCATGCCGACGGGGACGACGCCGAGTGCGAGGGGGACTTCCTGGTTCGCCCAGTTGACTGTCGCGATGCGCTCGGGCTTCTCGGTGATCTCGGTCGTGCCGAGCGCGTGCTCGATCGTGATCGGCGTGAAGTCGCCGCTCGCCTCGCCCGCGGGGGCGTCGGTTGCCGGGGTCGTCGAGCAGGCGGCGAGGCCCGCCGTGAGCAGCGCGGTCGCGGCGAGGGCGACGAGCTTGGAGGCGCGGGGCATGATGTCCTTTCGAGGGTGGAGCTGAGGGGTTTTCCGCGCGCTGAACACCGCCGCGAGGCGGCGAGAAGGTGGGGCGCGGAGTCGAAGTCAGCGGCCGCCGAACAGGCTCGAGATCGTGCCCTGTTAGGCGTGCCTTACCAAAGCTAAAGGACGCGGCCCTGCATTGCAATCGAGGCAAACCGACACGATTCTTCGCGAAACGGACAGCCTGTTGCGTCGAGTGAGCACGGTCACAGCGCGCGGAAGCGGCCGGGGCTCGTGCCGGTCACGCGGCGGAATGCCGTCCCGAACGCGCTGGCCGACCTGAACCCGACCGCGGCGGCGACGTCGTCGATGCTCTCGCCGTCAGTGAGGAGCACGATCGAGCGCTGGATGCGCGACGCCGCGACCCAGCGGCTGAAGCCGAGGCCAGTCTCCGACTGGAACTGGCGCGTGATCGTGCGCGCGCTCACGCCGAGCTCGAGCGACCACTCCTCGAGCGTGCCCGTCTCCCGGACATCCGCCCTGAGCGCCTCCACGATGGGCGCGAGGAGCTCTGAATCCGGGACCCGCAGCAGCAGCTCATGCGGGGAGGGTTCGAGCACGTCGAGCACCATCGCCTCCGTCTTCGACCGCGACTCGTCGTCGAGTCCGGACTCGGCGAGTCGGTCGAGGAGGAGCCGCAGCAGGTCGGTCACATCGACCGCGACCGGCTCGGCCGCGATGGGAGTCGTCGTCTGCACGCTGAACATGGCGGTCCGGTACCAGGTGCCGGCCGGCGTCCATGCCGTGTGGCGGACTCCGGCCGGAATCCAGAGTCCGACCGCAGGCGTGATCGTCCAGGTACGGGGGCCGACCGTGAGCGAGGATGCGCCACGTGTGTTCCAGATGAGCTCATGCGTCGGGTGAGAGTGCTCCTCCCAGAACGTGTTGCGCGTGATCGCCTCGTTCATGCCGTCGATGACGTACGGCACCTCGACGGAGCCCGCCTCGTAGAGCGGCAGGCTGCGGCGGTCGACATCCGGCGCCTCGAGAGAGCTCATGGGGAGAGCCTACGGAGTCGGCCGGCGAGGTCGTCGCGGCGCGGGCCGACCCGCAGCGATCTCAACCGCGCTCGGCCGTCAGCCATCCGCCCTGCGACGGCGCCCAGCCATACGCCTCCCTGGCGTACTCGCCGGTCGCGGCTTGGTCTTGCAGGAGCGCGTCGGCGAACGGTGCGCCCAGTCGCTCGCGGCTCGCATCCGGCTCTTCTGCACGCAGCTGGACCTCGGTGCCCGCCGAGGCGGCGATCTCCCGAACCGACGGGTTCTCGCCGTTGGCTGCGATGACGTAGCCGACGGCCGCGCCCTTCTCGAGGACACGCACGTAGAGGTCCGCGAGGTCGTCCACGTGGACGAGTGTCCACCGCTGGCTGCCGTCGCCGACCAGGGTGACGGGAGCGGATCCGTCGCTCGCGAGGAGCTGCGGGAGGCCGCCCTGTCCGCCGTAGACGACAGCTGGAGCGACGATCGCGGTGTTGACGTTGCTGTTGATGACCTGGCGATCGATCGGGATGCGCCACGCCACGATCTCGGGAGCGTTCGGCTCTGACGCTTCCGTGATGGCGGGGTTGTCTCCGAACAGCCAGATTCCGCTCGTGTGCACGAACTGCGTCGTGGAGTGCACGAGCTCGTTGAGCACTATGGGCACGAACGTCGGGTCGACGTCTGCGGCGGACGCAGTGTGGATGACCCCCTCGGCCTGCCGGAGCAGCGGGGCGAGCGCCGCGCGGTCGGCGAGGTCGACGACAACTGCCTTCGCGCCCGCTTCTCGCACGATCGCTGCCTTCTCCTCGCTGCGCACCGCTGCGGTGACAACGTGGCCGTTCGCGAGGAGCGCCCGCAGGACGCTCGATCCGATGTAGCCGGTCGCTCCGGTCAGAAACACCTTCATGTGGTCGCCTTCCGCTGGGTCGACGTGGGTGATCACCCTGGACACCGGATGCAACCGCGGTGGGGCCGGAGGCATTCCGAATGCCAGCGGCCCCGCCTCGGTGCTCAGTCCTCGCGCGGGCCCGCCTTCCGTGCGCGCGTGGTCTGCTCGACGGGCGACGTGTCGGGCTCATACGAGTGCTCGTCGAGGGAGCCACCCGAGTTCAGGACGCGCAGCTCCTCGGTCTGCACCCGGAGGGCAGGCGCCGCGGCGAGGTTCGAAGGCTCCTTCGGGGTGCCAGGCAGCCACACGTTGAAGAAGAGGTTGAGGACGACCGCGACGATCGCCGCAGAGCTGATGCCGGAGTCGAAGATCGTCACGAACCAGTCAGGGAAGGCGTGCCAGAACTGTGGGGAGACGACCGGGATGAGGCCGAAGGCAAGCGAGGAGGCGACGATGATCATGTTGTTGTTGCCGGTGTAGTCGACCTTCGAGAGCGTGCGGACGCCGCTCGCCGCGACGCTCCCGAAGAGCACGATGCCGGCGCCCCCGAGCACGGGGCTCGGGATCACGCTGAAGACGGCAGCTGCCATCGGCGACAGGCCGAGGATCACGAGCAGCCCTCCGCCCGCCGCCACGGCGAATCGGCTCTTGATTCCGGTCAGGGCGACGAGTCCCACGTTCTGGGCGAACGCGGTCGCGGGGAACGAGTTGAAGACAGGCGCGAGGAGCGAGGAGACCATGTCGGCGCGCAGGCCGTCGCCGACGCGGCGGGAGTCGACCTTCGTGCCGACGACCTCGCCGACGGCGAGCACATCTGCCGTGGTCTCGACCATGATGACGAGGATCACGATCGTCATCGAGACGATGGCGCCGATCTCGAAGATGGGCATCCCGAACGCGAAGGGCTGCGGGAAGGCGAAGACGGATGCCGACCCGACGGCGTCGAAGTCGGCCTGTCCCATGAGCAGCGCGAAGACCGTGCCGACCGCGAGCCCGAGAAGGACGGCGAGGCGGGAGAGCGCCTTGATCTTGCTCAGCACGAGCACGACCGCGAACGTGAACAGGGCGAGCCCGATCTTGTCGGCAGACGCGAAGCCCTCGGCTGTCGGGTCGGAGCCCGTCACCCACCGCCCGGCGACGGGCATGAGGGAGAGCCCGATGACGGTGATGATCGAACCGGTCACGACCGAGGGGAAGAACCGGACGATCCTGGCGAAGAACGGCGCGATGATGAGACCGATCGCGCTGGCGACGATGACGGCGCCGAACACGGTCTGGAGCCCTGCCTCCCCGTTGCTGCCGATGATGGCGAGCATCGTCGAGACGGCGGCGAAGGAGATGCCCTGCACGAGAGGGAGCTTCGAGCCGAAGTAGGGCACCCCGATGGTCTGCAGGATGGTCGCGGCGCCGCTGACGAACAGCGCGCAGGCCACGAGGAGCGCCTTCTGGCCAACATCGAGCCCGGCGGCCCCGCCCACGATGAGGGGTACGGCGATGACGCCGCCGAACATCGCGAGGATGTGCTGGACGCCGTAGCCGATCGTCTTGCCCGGGCTGAGGCGCTCGTCCTCCGGCCGGGCCTGGGCTCTTGCCGATTCTGGTTCTGCTGATGGCGTGGTCGGGGATGTGCTGGGTTCGGGAGACATGGGGTGACCTCTCTTGGGTCGATGAAAACGGGTCGACGAAAAACGGGTCGACAAACAGCGCTGCCAGGTGGAGCGGATGCGGAGCGCTTGAGCGGGTGCGCGGTGGGCGCTGGTGCTAGATGAACGCGGGCGTGTCTGTCCACGCCTCGGGCGCCGGTGCGACGCCGTCTCGGATGACGGTTCCTTCGATGAGGCCGTAGGGGCGGTCCGCGGCGAAGAACACCTCGCCTGGGTTGTCGAGGTCGAACGGCGAGAGGTCGACGAGGAAGTGGTGCTTGTTCGGCATCGCGAAGCGCACTTCGGCGATCTCGGGGAACTGCTCGATCGCCGCCTTCCCCATCTGCCAGAGGCTCTGCTGCAGCGCGAGGGAGTGCACGGTCGCGAACGTCGAGAGCAGCGCTGCCGATATTCCCTCGTAGAGGGCGTTGTAGTCGGGCTCTGCCTCGACGGCGTCCGGCGTGTAGCGCCAGCGGGCGGTGACCGAGGTGGCGAGGATCCTGTCGCTCGCTTCCGCGAGGGTCGTGTACTTGTCGCGCGGGAACCCGCGGAACTCGCTGCCCGTCGACTTGAGCACCGTCAGGTCCTTGAGGCCAGCCGTGACGTGGGTCGCGCCGTCGATCTTCTGCACGGTCGCGAGCCGTGTCGCCTGTCCCTTGCGCACGAACGCGTGGTCGTGTTCGTCGCCATCCACGAGGATGCGCTCCCACGCGAACTGCTCCGCCTGCCAGAGGCCGCCCTCGATCCACTCGAACTCGTCGACGAAGTGCGCGCCGAGTTTCAGCAGGAAGCTCTCCGGTGACCCGACGCCGTGCTCGCGCGCGAACGCGTAGACGGTGTTCTTCTGCGTGTCGGTGGCGACCACAAGTGAGTTGTCGCCTTCGAGATACGAGCCGACGAGCGCCTTGCCCCTGAGCTGGCTCGTGACGTTGAGGTCCTCGATCTCGTGGCGATCCGTGTCGCGGGTGATCTTGACGAGGCGGTTCTCCGCCTTGCCGTACTTGTTGGCGCCGAGGCTCACGGTCACGTCGGTCATGGTCAGGTCCCCCTGTAGGTCGAGTAGGCGAATGGGCTGAGCAGGAGCGGCACGTGGTAGTGCGGGGCCGCCCCGTCGCCGGACACCGACGTCGTGCTGGCGACGGTGATCGCGACGGTGATGTGCGGGTAGAACGTCTCGACGCCCCGGTCGGCGAAGTAGGCGCCGGTCTCGAAGACGAGCTCGTACGTGCCGGCCGGGAGGAGGGGCGGGCCGAGCTCGGAGACTCGGCCGTCGGCATCCGTCACCGCCTGCGCGAGCTCGAGGCCGTCGAGGGTGCGGAGTCGGACGCGGATGCCCGCGGCGGCGAGTCCGACGGAGCTGTCGAGCACGTGGCTCGTGATCTGGCTGGTCATTCGGTCACCGATTCGTCGAGTCGCAGGAGGGTGATGTCACGGAGCTCCGATGCGACGACGGCAAGCTCGGTCGCGTCGTCGTTGTCGAGGCGCGCTTCGAGCTGCGCGAGGATCTCCGCGGGGGAGCGGCCAGCAGCACGGACGAGGAAGATGCGGTCGAAGCGAGCCTCGTAGCGGCGGTTGCCCTCAGCGATGCGTGCGAGGACGTCGTCGTCCGCGTGCGCCACGGCGCCCTGCTCACGCGCCGAGTGCCGTGCTCCCGGCTCGCTGGCCGCAGCGCGCTCACCGATTCGCGGGTGGCCGGCCAGCGCGAGCTCCACCTCCGTGTCGCCCCAGCCTGCTGCGAGCTCGGCGGCACGTGCCCGCAACGCGCTCTTCGAGGTGAAGGGCCGCGAGCTGACGAGTGCCGAGGTGAAGCTCGGCACTGCGACGAGGGTCGCCGCGAACTCGACGGCTCTCACCTCGCTGAGCCTGTTGTACTCGCTGATGCGCACAGTTCGTTCCCTCCGTGGTCGATAGCCGTAAAGCTATCCCTTCACGCACGGTGGGAGATTTCAGCGAGGTAAAAGAGAGGTTTCGATGCGTTTCGTCAGCTCACGCTCCGGCTAGCCGTGAGCCGCTCGCGCCTCCGAGAACAACGGGTTGCTCGGGTCGGACTGCGGAGCACGTGCGATGACCCAGTTCGCCACGCACGGCACCGAGCTGCGATTGCTCACTCTGTGCGGTGTCTCCGATGAGTAGGTGATCGAGTCGCCAGCGCGGAGCGTCACGGTGTCTCCGTGCACCTCGACGGTGAGCTCACCCGAGATGACAACCCCAGACTCCACTCCGGCGTGCGTCGCGAAGGACGCCGCGTCGCCGGCGCTCGCGGAGGTCATCGGCGGGAACGTCGACTCGAAGTGGTCGATGCCCGAGGTGCGCGAGCCGGAGAGGCGCCGGTAGATGACGCCGCTCTCGAGCGTGACGGGGGCGATCTCGCCCTTCCGGAGCAGGCTGTAGCTGCCGAAGCTCGACCGCTCGGCGTACGAGCTGGTGCCGCCCTCGAAGACGTCGGTGATGGATGCGCCGAGCTCGCCGACGATCGCGATCAGCCGGTTGACGCTCGGGCGCATGACCCCCCGCTCGATCTGCGACACCGCGCTCGCAGAGATGTCCAAGCGGCGGGCCAGCTCTCGAAGGGAGAGGCCGGCCTCCTCGCGGAGCACGCGCAGGCGGGCACCGAGCTCGGCCGCGTCGCCTGGCTGCTCGGCGAGGGTCGTAGCGACGGCCATCTCGGCTGCTGACCTCGGGCTGAGGGTCTCTGGTTCTGGCACTCTGCACGCGCCTCTCGACTCTGGGGAACCACAGAGTAGCAAGCGTGAGCTTCACACTCCTGGAACCGGTGGCCCGGAGTCAGGAGCATGCTGACGCCGGGCCACCGGTCGGGAGGAACTAGGCCGTGGTCGGGCCCAGGTCCGGGTCGGTGGCACTCGCCGAAGGGGCGGGAGCAGCCACGTCGCTCTTCGGCACGCCGTCAGCCTCTGCTGGGACACCTGCCGTGTCGGAGCCTGACTCGGGCGTGTCCGGTCCGCGGCGGTCGACGCCGACCGTGACCTGCGTCACGAGCGCCGCGATCGCGCCGACGGCGACCAGCACCGGCGCGAGCGCGGCAGCGACGACCGTCACGGCGAGGCCAGCCGTGAGTGGGATCTCGAGAAGCGTCGTGCCGTCGTCGTTCTTGATGAACACGCGCCGCACGTTGCCCTCGTGGATGAGCTCCTTGACCTTGCCGAGCAGGTTCTCTCCCGAGACCTTGAACTCCTCGTAGCCGTTCTTCTTTTCAGCCATGCTGTGCATCCCTTTCGTGTGCGATGGAACTTGCTTGGTTATCGGTGGTTCTTCGGATCGGTCAGGACATGTTGGAGTAATCGGGCAGCTCCTGGATAGACCACGTGTTGCCGTCTGGGTCGGCGAAGTACACGAAGCGCCCCCAGGGCTGATCGTCGATGTCGCTCACCTCGACGCCGCGGCCCTTGAGGTCGACATGGGCCTCCTCGATGGAGGTCACGACGCACTGGAGCGCGCGGAGCGAGCCTGCCGGCATGTCGCTGATGCCATTGCCGAACGCGATCGAGCATGCCGAACCCGGAGGCGTGACCTGCACGAAGCGGATCTCGTCGCTCACGACCTGATCGTGGTCGACGGGCCAGCCCAGCGTGTCGCCGTAGAAGGCGCGCGAGCGGTCGACGTCTGCCACAGGCAGCCCGACGAGTTCGAGTCGATACTCAACCATGATGATTCCCCTGATTCCCCTGAGTGTTCAGCTCGACCGCGACCGGGCGATCTCGGTGCGTCAACGGTCGAGCGTGCGGGCAATCTAGCACCGGCCGCCGACAACTTCGGGCTGGGCCTGCTCCCGACAAGCGGGGGCGGGTCAGCGAACCTCTCGCCAGGCCGCGAGCGCGGCCTCTCGCCCTTCCTTGAGCCCCACGATCGGTGCCGGATACGCGTCGCTGCCAGCCTCGGGGACCCATCGGTGCACGTACACGCCGTGCGGGTCGAAGCGCTCGGCCTGGCGCTCGGGATTGAACACGCGGAAGTAGGGCGCGGCATCCACTCCGGAGCCGGCGACCCACTGCCAGTTGAACGGGTTCGAGGCCTGGTCGGCGTCGACGAGCGTGTCCCAGAACCACTCCTCGCCGCGACGCCAGTCGGTGAGCAGGTGCTTCGTCAGGAAGGAGGCGGTGACCATGCGGATGCGGTTGTGCATGCTGCCGGTTCGCCACAGCTCGCGCATGCCGGCATCCACGATCGGTATGCCGGTGTTCCCGCGCTGCCAGGCTGCGAGGGCGTCATGGTCGAGTTCAGGCCACGGAAAGGCCTCGTACGACTCGCGCCACGGGCGCGTGTGCAGCTCGGGGAAGCTGTAGAGCGTGTGCCAGGCGAACTCCCGCCAGAGCAGCTCGCGACGGAAGGTGGCGGCCCCTTCGCCGGTGAGGCCGTCGAGCGCGTGCCAGGCCTGCGCGGAGGAGAGCTCGCCCCAGCGCAGGTGCGGGCTGAGCCGACTGGTGCCGATGAGGTCGGGCCGGTCTCTGTCGTTCTTGTAGTCCGTCACTGTCCCGTCGAGGAAGGCCCCCAGCAGCTCGTGTGCACCTCGTTCACCCGGGGTCCACTCCTCGCGCAAGCCCTCGGCCCAGTCTGGACGCGTGGGCAGCAGCCCCCAGGATTCGAGCGTGTCGGAGTCGAGCGAGGTCGCCTTCGAGCCGCGGGCGAGCGCATCCGGAGCCGGAAGCGGGGCGCGTGGCGGTTCGTGCTGGAAGCGGCTCTGGCAGGCGTTGGCGAACGGCGTGTACACGCGGTACGCCTCGCCCTGGCCCGTCTGGATCTGCCAGGGCTCCGTGAGGAGGGAACCCGGCAGGCTGTGCGCCTCGAACCCGCCGTCGAGGAGGCTCTGCTTGATGCGGGCGTCGATCTCGCGCTCGGCCCCGCCGTAGCGGCGGTTCCAGACGACGAGCTCTGCGCCAGCCTGCTGGGCGACGCCCGGCACGATGTCCTCGGCGCGCCCGCGGCGGAGCACGAGGGCGCCGCCGAGCTCCTCGAGGCTGTCGGCGAGGGAGAGCAGGCTGTGATGGAGCCACCACTTCGCCGCGCCGCCGAGCGGGCGCACACCGGGGGACTCCTCGTCGAGCACGTACAGCGCGATGACGGGTCCGCCTCGCTCGACGGCGACATGCAGAGCTGGGTGATCGTGGAGGCGCAGGTCGTCGCGGAACCAGACGAGCGTGGGGGAGACCATGCGGCAAGCGTATTGGGGGAACCTCGGTCGCTGGCTGGATGCGGCCAGCGCCCGTGTCATCCCAGAGGACCATGCGGGCGCGACCATGGGCGGACGCGACGGTGTGAGCGGGCTCCGTAGCGTCGAGGTCATGAACACCACACCCCCACTTGTCGCGAGCGTCGTCGACGTTCGGAAGATCTACGGTTCCCACGGCAACGTCGCCGCCCTCGACGGCGTCAGCCTCGGCATCAGAGGCGGAGAGTTCACGGCCATCATGGGCCCGAGCGGCTCTGGCAAGTCGACGCTCATGCACGTCATGGCAGGCCTCGACGGTGCCACGTCCGGGCGAGTGTTCCTCGGAGACACCGAGATCACCGGTATGAACGACGGAGAGCTGACGGTGCTGCGGCGACGCGCGGTCGGCTTCATCTTCCAGGCGTTCAACCTCGTGCCGACGCTGGATGTGCGCGGCAACATCATGCTCCCCTTCGACTTGGACGGTCGGACCGTCTCGCAGGACGAGGAGGCCTGGATCTCGCACCTCATCCAGACGCTCGGGCTCTCGCAGCGGCTCGCGCACCGCCCGTACGAGCTCTCCGGCGGGCAGCAGCAGCGAGTGGCGATCGCCAGGGCGCTCGCGACGAGGCCGAAGCTCATCTTCGCCGACGAGCCAACCGGAAACCTCGACTCGCGGACGGGCCGCGAAGTGCTCTCGCTGCTCTCGACGGCGAGCAGCCAGTACGGCCAGTCCATCGCCATGGTGACGCACGACCCGATCGCCGCGAGCCATGCCGACCGGGTCATCTTCCTCGCCGACGGCAAAGTCGTCGCCGACCGGCCGCGCACGAGCGCCGCCGAGATCTCCAACCTCATGCTCTCCATGGAGACGGCAGCGTGAGCGCCGTCGCCAGTCAGAACGCCACGAAGGCCGAGCGTGCGGTCAAGGCGCCTCGCGCGCCCGAGTCGCAGCAGAGCAGCGGCGGCGCAGCGGTCGTCCTCGTCTCGGCCCTGTCGGCGGCCTTCGGCACGGTCATGATCATGATCGTCGCCGACCTCGCCGCCTTCTTCGAGGCGTCGGGTCTCAGCGAGATCGGGCCACTCGCGACGGTGCTCGGCACCGTCGCAGCGCTCTTCTTCACGATCGCCCTGTTCGTGGGGGCCGTGGTCACGTCGAACTCCGTCGCGACCGTGATCGCTGGCCGCACCAAGGAGATCGCGCTCCTGCGCCTCATCGGGGCGTCAGGTCGGTCGCTGCGCGCACGCACAGTGCGCGAAGGGCTCGTGCAGGGCGCATCCGGTGCCGTCGCTGGCGCCTCGCTCGGCGTGGGGCTGACGGCCCTCGGCGCGCAACTCGCGATCTCGAACGGAGTACTCGACCCGTTCCCCTTCCCGATCGTGCATCCAGCCGTGCTGGCTCCTATGCTGGCCGTGACGGCGGCGACGATCATCGCGTCGTGGGTCGGCTCGCGTCGGGTCCTGACGGTGTCGCCCATGGCGGCCACCTCATCCGCAGCCGAGCCGACGATGCAGGAGCTGAGGGCCGGGCGCGGACGCAGCGTCACCGCGTTGATCCTCATCGCGCTCGGCGTCGCCATGCTCGTCGGGGGAGTCTTCCTCGGGCTGTCGAGCCCGACCGGAGTCCTCGTGAGCGTCGTGGGCGGCATGGTCTCGTTCGTCGGCGTCGTGATCGGTGCCCCGGTCATCCTGCCTCCTCTCATGAGCGTGAGCGGTCGGGCACTTGGACGCGGCCCCGTGGCACGCCTCGCCTCGGCCAATGCCGTGCGCAACCCGGCACGCAGCAGCCGCGCGGTGATCGGCCTCGTCATCGGCATCACACTGGTCACGATGTTCGCTGTCGCCACCGAGACGTTCCGCGCCATCACGCTCGAGTTCGGGCAGATGGAGCCGGAGATGTACGCCGCCTTCGAGCAGATCATCGACGTCACGACGGCCATCATGAGCGTGCTCCTCGGCTTCTCGGTGCTGCTCGCCGCCGTCGGCATGGTCAACACGCTCTCGCTGAGCGTCATGCAGCGACGGCGCGAGCTCGGCCTCCTGCGAGCACTCGGCTTCACGGTCGGGCAGGTTCGCCGGATGATCGTGACCGAGGCCGTCGCCATGATCGCCTCGTCAGCCCTCTTCGGGTTGCTGCTCGGCGTCTTCTACGGCTGGGTCGGCGCGCAGGCCACCTTCGGGTCGCTGGTCGGGCGCCTCGTGCTGCCGAGCATCCCGTGGGTCACCGTTGTGGGCGTGCTGCTCGTGACCCTCCTCATCACGGTCGCCGCGTCGCTGCTTCCCGCGCGTCGAGCGACGCGCGTCTCGCCCGTCGCAGCCCTCGCGGTCGACTGACGGCTCGCGCCCGCCCACCACAGTCGCGGGCTCACGCTTGCAGGAAGCGGTGGCCCGGTGCTGTTCCCCGATCTCGGAGGCAGCACCGGGCCACGACCATGTGCACCCCAGGCGCGACTGGCGCCACAGGGGCGGCTGGTGCCGGCAGCGCATTCACCGCCTCGGCACCGCGCGGACTACGGCAGCGTGTGGCCAGCCGCCGTGAAGATGCGGTAGTACTCCTCGCGAGTGAGGTGCACGTCGGAGCCCGCGGCGGACTCGGCGACGCGCGACGGGGTCGTCGTGCCGAGCACCACCTGGATGTTCGCGGGGTGGCGGGTGATCCAGGCCGTCGCGATGCCCGTCGGCGTCACGCCGTACTTGTCGGCAAGCGCATCGAGGACATCGTTGAGCTCTGCGAAGTTCTCGCGGTCGCCGAGGAAGACGCCATCGAAGAACGCCTTCTGGAACGGCGACCAGGCCTGCAGCGTGATGCCGTTGAGGCGCGCGTAGTCGAGCATGCCGTTGTCGCGGTCGATGGACTGGTCGAGGCCGACCATGTTCGCGGCGATGCCGGAGGCGATGATCGGGGCGTGCGTGATGCTGAGCTGCACCTGGTTGATGATGAGCGGCTGCGTGACCGCGGATTTCAGCAGCTCGACCTGGGCCGGTGTGTGGTTCGAGACCCCGAAGTGGCGGACCTTGCCGCTCGTGTGGAGCTCGTTGAACGCAGCCGCGACCTCATCTGGTTCGACAAGCGTGTCGGGGCGGTGGAGGAGGAGCACGTCAAGGTACTCGGTGCCGAGGGCTTCGAGCGACTCGTCGACGGTGCGCAGGATGTGCTCGGCCGAGAAGTCGAAGTACCCCTCGCGGATGCCCACCTTGGACTGGATGAGCACGTTCTCCCGCTCGGCGGGGGAGAAGCGGACGGCCTCGCCGAAGCGTCGCTCGCAGGCGTGGCGCGCGCCGCCGTAGATGTCGGCGTGGTCGATGACGTTGACCCCCGAGTCGATTGCCGTGCCAACGAGGGTGCGCAGCTGCTCGTCGTCGAGGTCCATGATGCGCATCTGGCCGAGGACGATGCTCGAGGCTCGCACGTCGGTCTGCGGGAGAGTGAAGGTCTTCATGGGGAGCATCATCTCAACTTCGGCGGCTCCGAAGCTGGTCGTCTCGGAGCGTCACACTCGTTCCCTTCTGCGCCGCGCAGACCTAGCCTGTGCGCACAGCATCCCCTGACGTTGGAGCATCATGTCGGCACAGACTCGCATCGACCCTCGTGGGCCGCGGTTCGGCGCGGCGATCACCGCCGTGCTCCTCCTCGTCACGGTCTTCCTCGGCCTCACGGCACCAGCCGCGCCGACCTTCGCCGACCGGCTCCTGCAGCCCGGCTTCCTGCTGCTCGTCGCGCTCTCGGCGCTCTTCGCCTGGGGCGCGTTCGCCGGCATCCAGCGGCACCCGTACGGGCGTTTCTTCGGGGCCGTCATCCGACCTCGCCTCGCCCCGCCGACGGAGACGGAGGACGCGGCCCCGCCGACGTTCGCGCAGGGCGTCGGGTTCGCTGTGACGCTCGTGGGCATCGTCCTGCATGTGCTCGGCGTTCCGCTCGCGGTGCCGATCGCGGCGGGGGCCGCGTTCATCGCCGCCTTCCTCAACGCCGTGTTCGGCTACTGCCTCGGCTGCCAGCTGTACGTGCTGCTCCTCCGCGTCGGCGTCATCCGGCCTCGGGCCGCCCAGGGCTAGGGGAGAATTCACGATGGATGCCTCGGTCGCTGCGCTCGTGATCGGCGCGCTCGTCGCGGTCGCCACCGTCATCGGCGTGGTCGTGCAGCGCGCGAACGGGCGACTGAAGCGCGCCCCCGAGACGGCAGCGGGAACATCCGACCTGGGCCTCCTCGCCGAGGGGGCGCAGCCGGGCGGGCAGGCCACGCTCGTCCTCTTCTCGACCGAATTCTGCGCGAAATGTCCCGCGACGAAGCGGATGCTGGACCAGCTCGCCGCCCAGACCCCCGGCGTCGTGGTCGCGGAGGTCGACCTCACCGACCGGCAGGACCTCGCCAGGAGCTACGACATCCGGCAGACGCCGACCGTGCTCGTGCTCGACGAGTCCGGGAGGAGGGTGGCTCGCATCGGAGGCCCGCCGAGGCGCGCGGAGCTCGAGGCGCAACTGCTGCACCTGAGCAGATAAAACTGCTGCACCTGAGCAGATAAGGGGTACCGCGCGGCTCCGAGCGCCGCGACCCGCGACTGCCCTGTCCCTTCGACTCCCGGATATGCGAGGCTGAGCCCGTGGATGGATCAGTGGTGTTGCTCGTGATCATGGCGCTCGTGCTCATCGTCGCCGTCGTCGGGTGGCTGGCGAGGCGGGGCGTGAGCCGGTTCGACGGCGAAGGCGAGCCGGAGCCCGAGCAGTCCGAGCTTGATCTCGAGCTGCTGCCGGAAGACGTCCTTCCAGGCCGACGCGCGACGATCGTGCTCTTCACGGCACCGGACAGCCCAGAATGCGCACTCACGAGATGGATGCTGCAGGACGTCGCAGCGACGTCCGCCGGAGTCGTGTTCGCGGAAGTGGACACGAGCATCCGCCCCGAGCTCGTGCTGCCCTACGACATCGTCGTCACCCCGACGGTGCTGCTGCTCGATGCCGGCGGCAACCGGGCGGGCCGCTTCGACGGGGCACCGCTGCGTGAGTCCGTGGAGGCGCAGCTCATCGAGCTCAGCGTGCGCTGAGCGCTCCCTGGAGCGCGCGCCGGTCAGCCGGAGAAAGGCCAGAAGTCGAAGCTCGCCTGGTGCGAGAGGGCGTCGCGCAAGAGCAGGAGGCCGACGATGCCGATGATCCACGCCGTGTTCTCCGCGGCGTTGCGGCTCAGCCAGTCCGCGAGCCGGCGAAGCCGCGGCTCCACTGCGCGTCGCGCGGCGACTCTGGCGAGCAGGAGCAGCAGCGCCGGGACGATCATGACCACGCAGTAGGCGGCGAGCAGCGTGGCCGCACCACCGAAGCCGACGCCAGACCCGGTCAGCAGGCCGACGGCGGCGAGATACGGGATCATCGTCGCGAGCTCGACGAGGCCAGCGGCGAGTGCGAGCACGATGACGGCCACGGGGGAGCCGCCACCGAGCGCGCGCTCGCGCCACCGCGCGAGCCTGCCCTGGGCGACGGGTTCTGGCTGGGCTGCCGAGACGGGTGGCGTGCCGGTTGCGCTGCGCGGCGCGGTGGCTCCCGGCGTGACCTCCGCGGGAACAGGGGGCTTCTTCTTGGTCGGCATGAGGATCGCGACCGCGAGGAGGCCCGCCCCGAGGACGAGCTGGACGGCGTAGGCGGCGGGAGTCTCGAGCACAGCCGCCGCGTTCTCCAGGAACACGGAGGCGCCAGCGGTGAGTGCCAGGCCGACGAGAAAGTAGAAGCCGGCGATCGTCACCAGGTAGGTGAGGATGCGAGCGAGCCGGATGCGGCCGGGCGCGAGCAGGAAGAAGATCGGGATGAGGAGCGTGCCCGCGCTCAGGCTGTCGACGAGCGCGAGTCCGAGGAGCGAGAGCAGGAGTTCCGAGGTCATGGGGCAAGCCTCCCGCGCGGGGAGGCGACGCTGCGTCGGTCGAAGGGCGTCCGGTTTGACGGTCCACTACATCGTTCGGGCGACACCACAGAGGCGGCCGTGTGCTGGGATGGTGCCATGACTTCACCGCGAAGGGCCGGCGCTGCGGAACTCTCGCGCCTCCGAGGCCTGCCGCGCCCGGACGAGGACACCGTCTCGACGATCGCGGTCGTAGCCGTGGCCGTCGTTCTGGCGCTCTTCGACTCAGGCCAGCAGCTCGGGCTCATCCTCCTCGCGATCGGTCTCGGCGCGGCGGCGCTGACGCAGAAGCGCCGCTTCCCGCTCGTCGTGCTGCTCGCCTGCGTGACGCTGGCCTCGGTGACGATCGTGGTGGGCGGGGTGTTCGCCGTTTCCGTGCTGGTCCTCGACGCGCTCTACGTCGCCGGCAGGTTCGGTGCGCCAGCTTCGGTGCGGCTGGTCCAGGGACTGGTCGCGGTGTCAGTGGTCGCCGCCGCGCTTGTTCCGATGTTGCTTGGCGAGTCGGCGAGAAGCGCGTTCTTCTTCGGCGTGCAGGCGCTCGCCATCCTCGGCACCCCGCTCTGGTGGGCCACCTCGGTGCGGCAGAGCGCGGAGCTCGCTCGGGTGCAGGAGGCGCGCGCGGACGACGCCGAGCGCCTCCTCGTGCTGGAACGTGAGGAAGCCGTGCGGACCGAGCGCGAGCGCATGGCCCGTGACCTCCACGACGTGGTTGCGGCGAACCTCGCCGCGATCGCGATCACCTCTGAGGCGGCACTCGCCGGTCACGGGGTCGCACCTCGGGAGGCCGGGGCACTCCAGACCATCCGCAGCTCCGCGCTCGACGGGCTCGACGAGATGCGTTCGATGATCCTCATCCTGCGGAGCGGTGCTGACGAGGGCAGCGACCTTGCCGCACCGCCGCGTCTGGCCCAGGTGGCCGAGATCGTCGCCGCGGCCGAAGCGGTCGACGCGGCGGTCGTCGGCCCGGTGCCGAGTGCATCCGCCGCGACGGAGCAGGCCCTCGCTCGGGTTGTGGCTGAGGCGGTCGCGAACGCGGAACGGCACTCGCCAGGGGCGACGGTCGAGGTGCGATTCGAGGATCGGGCGGACGCGATCTCGGTGGTCGTCAACGCACGAGGAGGGACGTGCGTCGAGGGTGCACCCGGCACCGGGAACGGGCTCGGGCTGGTTCGTGAGCGCGTCGAGCGTCTGGGAGGCAGCCTCGAGGCGGGCCCGCTCGCGGAGGGTGGCGGGTGGCGGGTCGCGGCGCTGCTGCCGAGGATCGCGAGGGTGAGCCCGACGAAGGGCGAACAGCTTGGCGAACAGCTTGGAGGAAGGGCACCATGACCGAAGCAGTCGCCACGCGCGTGAGGGTGCTCATCGCCGACGATCACGCGGCGATCAGGGCGGGGCTGCGGCTCCTGCTCGAGGCGCACGGCATCGAGGTTGTTGGCGAGGCTGCCGATGGGGCCGCCGCGATCGGCAACGCGCGGGCGCTTCGGCCCGATGTGGTGCTCATGGACGTGCGCATGCCTGGCATTGACGGGATCGAGGCGACGCGGGTGATCGTCGCCGAGTCGCTCGCGCAGGTGCTTGTGCTCACGACCTTCGATCTCGACGAGTACGTGTTCGGCGCGGTCCGCGCCGGGGCAGCCGGTTTCCTGCTGAAGTCCACGACCGGGCCGGCGCTGCAGGCGGCGGTCGAAGCGGTCGCGCGCGGCGAGGGTGCGCTGTCGAGCGAGGTGACGCGGCGTCTCCTCGACCGATTCGCCGAGACCAGTGAGCCGGTCTCGGGGGAGATGCCGGAAGTGCCTGGTCTCGAGGAGCTCACCGCTCGGGAACGTGAGGTGCTCGCAGCCCTCGGCGAGGGGCTCTCGAACGTCGGCATCGGGCAGCGGATGCACATCAGCGCGTCGACGGCGAAGACGCACGTCTCGCGTGTGCTTGCGAAGCTCGGGGTCGCCTCGCGGATGGAGGCTGCAGTGCTGGCGAGGCGCGCGGGCCTCAGCGACTGAGGCCCGCGCTGCCTGCCTCGGCCCTCATCTGACGACGTCGAAGACCTGCTTCTGGATGCCGTTCGAGTAGACCTCGTGTTCGACGAGCGTGAGGTGCTGCGTTGCCCGGTCGGCGTCGCTGAAGAGGCGCTTCCCTGCCCCGAGGAAGAGCGGGAAGACCAGCAGGTTGTAGCGGTCGACGAGGCCGGCGTCAGCGAGGGCCTGGCCGAGCTCCGCGCTCCCGTGCACGATGATCGGATCGCCTTCGCCCTCCTTGAGCGCGACGACGTCGTCGAGGGAACGGAGAATCGTCGCGGGCCAGCGCGCGTCGTCTGACTCGAGCGTGGTCGAGACGACGTAGCGCGGCATCGAGTTGTACCGCGGGAACTCGTCGGTCATGCCGGGCCAGACTGGGGCGAACGCCTCGTAGCTCTTGCGCCCGAGGAGGAGTGCGCCGGCCTCGAGCTGCTCGGTGCCCTTGATCGTGTACGCGGTCGGGTCGAAGTCGATGTCCTGCCAGGTCCATCCGGAGTTGCGGTAGCCCTCTTCTCCGCCTGGTGCTTCCATGACTCCGTCGGCGGACACGAAGGCGGTGATGATGAGCTGGCGCATTGGGTTCTCCTGGAGACGTGCATGACGCTCTGAGTTGAGCATCGCCGTAATGGTAATTCACGTTGCGGGGGTGAGGTACACCTCTTTAACTGTACCTTCCGGATGGTATAGTTACGGATCGTCGCGGAGACGCCGCTGACGTGAAGGACACCTCAATGACTCGCACAAGACGCTGGCTCCTGCTCTCCGTCGTCGCGGCGGCGCTGCTGCTCATCACCCTCGACAACTCGATCCTCTACACGGCTCTGCCCACCCTCACGGAGGAGCTCGCCGCGAACGGCACCGAGTCGCTCTGGATCATCAACGCGTACCCGCTGGTCATGGCGGGTCTCCTGCTCGGTTCGGGGACGCTGGGGGACCGGGTCGGCCACACGCGGATGTTCCTCATCGGCCTCGTGATCTTCGGCGCCGCGAGCGTCCTCGCCGCGTTCTCGCCGACGGCCCTCATCCTCATCCTCGCCCGGGCCCTTCTGGCTGTCGGGGCGGCGGCGATGATGCCCGCCACGCTCGCGCTCATCCGCGTCACGTTCACCGACTCCAAGGAGCGGAACTTCGCGATCGCGGTCTGGGGCAGCATCTCAGTGATCGGGATGGCGCTCGGCCCCATCCTCAGCGGGCTCCTGCTCGAAGCGTTCTGGTGGGGTTCGGTCTTCCTCATCAACGTGCCCGTCGTCGTCGTCGCCTTCGTCGCGGCGAGTCTCCTCGCGCCGAAGGACACGGCGGACCGGAGCCGCAGCTGGGACCTCGTCTCCTCGATCTACGCCATGGTCGGTCTCGTCGGGACGGTCGTCGCGATCAAGGAGTTCGGGCACCTGCCGCCGAACCCCATCGTGATCGCGGTCGCACTGCTCGCGGCCGTGACCGGATTCACGCTCTTCACGCGCCGGCAGGGCGCCCTCGAGCATCCCCTGCTGGACTTCTCGATCTTCCGGAACCGCGCCTTCGTGGCAGGCCTCCTCGGGGCGGGGCTCTCGCTCTTCGCCGTGGCCGGCCTGCAGCTCACGACGACGCAGCGCCTGCAGCTGCTCGGCGGGTTCAGTCCACTCGAAGCTGGGCTCTTCGTCGCCGCTCTCGCGCTCGGCTCCCTTCCGACCTCGCTGCTCGGAGGCGCGTATCTCCACCGCATCGGGCTGCTCCCGCTCATCTCGGGCGGCATGCTGGCCGCGAGTCTCGGCGTGCTGTGGGCCTTCTTCGCGTTCGACGCCGGCGGAGCGCCCATGGTCGGAGCCCTCGTGCTCGTCGGGGCCGGGGTCGGTGCGGCCATGGCGGTCGCCTCCACGGCGATCGTCGGCAATGTGCCCGTGCATCGCGCCGGAATGGCATCGTCCGTCGAGGAGGTTGCCTACGAGTTCGGCAGCCTCACGGCCGTTGCCGTGCTCGGCAGCACGGTCGCCGCGCTCTTCAGTGCGTCGATGCAGTCGAGCTCGGCAGCCCCGACTGAAGCGTCGGAGGGGCTCGCGCAGGCGGTCGACGTCGCAGCCCGGTCGGGGCAGGAGGGGGCCCTGATCATGGCGGACGCCACCACGGCATACGACGGGGCATACGCGGTGGTGCTTGTCATCGTAGCGACGGTGCTCCTGCTCGGGTCGACGATCACGGGCGTGCTGCTCAAGCACCACGGGCCGGGCTCCGAGGCGACGGTCCACGACAGCCACTAGATTCGACGACGGCTGCCAAGCCCTCGGTGGTCGGCAGCCAGAGGCAGAAAACGGAGGCGACGGATGCGACCAAGCAATCGAGAGGTGATCCTCCAGGCGGCGGCGCGCGTGGTCGAGCGCTCCGGCGTCACAGCGGTGACGCTCGAGTCGGTGGCCGCCGAGGCGGGGCTCACCAAGGGTGGGCTCATGTACCACTTCAAGACGAGAGAGGCGCTGCTTGCCGCCATCCACACGCATCTCGCGGCGGAGTGGGAGCGGACCATGAGCGCGCAGCTCGAGGGGCCTGCAGGCGATGCGGACGCCGGTGACCGGCTCGCCGCCTACGCGAGAGCTTCCGCGCAGGCGGCGACGCGGGCCGAGCTGCTGTTCATGCTCGAGGCGGAACGTGGCGGCAACACCGAGGTCTGGAATGACGTCATGCGGCGCTGGGCGCCGTCGCCCACGGAAGCCGTCGAACGCGGTGAGCTCGACCAGGTCATCGCGCGCCTCGCTGCCGACGGGCTGTGGCTCTACGACGCCATCTCGGGGAGTGATGCGCTCGGGGAGGACACGCGGAAGAGGATCGCCGACCGTCTCGCCGAGATGATCCGCGGGTCGGAGTGATCCGCGGGTAGGAGTGACTGCCGCAGGGTACGAGTTCGGACCATTGCCTGGCCGCTCGTCGCGGGGATAGGGTGTTCACCCGTGACGACAACGCGTGTTCGGTGGGGAATTCTCGGGGCTGGCAGCATCGCGAAGACCTTTGTCGGTGATCTGCAGGCGCAGGGTCTCGAGGTCGGTGCGGTGGGCGCGCGTGATGCGGACCGCGCGGCCGAGTTCGCGGCCGAGCACTCGATTCCCACCTCCTACGGCAGCTATGAGGAGCTGGTCGCGGCCGGTGACATCGACGTCATCTACATCGCGACGCCCCAGTCGTTTCACGCCGAGCAGGCGCTGCTCGCCATTGCAGCTGGCAAGCCCGTGCTCGTGGAGAAGTCATTCACGAGCACTGCGGAGGAAGCCGAGCGGGTGGTCGCGGCGGCCCGCGCCAAGGGCGTCTTCGCGATGGAAGCGATGTGGACGCGTTTCCTGCCGACGGCCGACGCGATCAGCGACGTTCTCGAGCGGGGATCCATCGGCGAGCTCGTGAGCGTCACGAGCTCGCACTTCCAGAACCTCGACGTGTCGGCCACGAGTCGCCACGGCGACCCTGCGCTCGGGGGCGGTGTCATGGCCGACCTCGGCGTCTACGGAATCTCGATGGCTTCGCAGCTGCTCGGGCCGGTCACATCGATGCTCGTCGACGGGGACGCCTCGGAGCTCGGCGTCGACCTCTCCGCGTCCGTGCTCATGCGGCACGGCCCCGCCCGCACGTCGGCGACGCTCACCCGTATGGATGCGCCCGGCTCGAACCGCGCATCCATCGTCGGGTCGGACGGCTGGATCGACCTCGACCCGGTGTTCTACGCCTCAACGTCGTTCACGGTGTTCGACGGTGGCAGACCCCAGCGGGAGCTGCTGCGCTTCGACAAGCCGCAGCACGTGGGCCGGGGCATGCAGTTCCAAGCGCTCGAAGTCGAGCGCTGCCTCGGCGCCGGTGAACTCGAGAGCCCCCGCATGCCGCTCGACGAGTCGATCGCGATCATGCAGGTACTCGACGAGGTGCGCGCCGCGATCAGCGCCGGGCGCTAGTGGCTGATCCTGCCGCTCGCTAGCTCGTCGACCAGACGCCGAGCTCGTTGCCAGCAGGGTCGGTGAAATGGAACCTGCGGCCGCCGGGGAACTCGTATGGACCGCTGACAATCTCACCGCCAGCCGCACGCACGAGGGCGATGCTCGCCTCGAGATCGTCGGAGTACAGCAGCACCAGGGCACCGCCTGGCGTGACCTGCGGGTCGAGGCGGAACCCGCCCACCTCGTCGGTCTCCTCGCCGCCGGGGCGTCGAATGCCGACGTAGTTGGGGCCAGGGCCGTAGTCGTTGAAGGTCCACCCGAACGCGTCGCCGTAGAACTGCTTCGCAACAGCGAGGTCGGTGACGCCGAACTCGAGGTAGTCGATCGAATGGTGGGCGCGGGCAGCTGGTTCGCTCATGCGTTCCAGTCTGCCCGCATCCACCGACAATCTCGGCGCCGCCAGCTGGCGATCAGCTCGACTCGACCTCCGCGAGGACCTCGCCGGCAGCGATCGGGCTGGCCGGGTCGACGCGGTGGCGGAGCACGCCCGCTGCCTTGACCTGAACTGGCGTCTCCATCTTCATGGCCTCGACGATGGCGACCGCGGTGCCCGCCTCGACCTCCGCGCCGTCGTCGACGAGCCAGCGCAGGAGCGTGCCTGCCATGGGCGCCGTCACGGACGCCGCTGACCCGGCACCCGCATCCGTTGCCCCTCGTGAAGCTGCTGCACCGGTCGGCGCCGCAGCGCTTGCCGTGCCTCCCGCCGCGAAGAGCGTCGCGGGAAGCCGCATGGCAACCCTGCGCCCGTCGAGTTCGATCCAGGTCGAGACGACGGAGGGATCGGTGGGCTCGACGGCAAGCTCCTGCTCGGGGACGCGTTCGGCGAAGGTCGTCTCGATCCACTGCGTGTGCACGGCGAACGTGGGCTCGCCGTCCGATCCGTCGCTTCCGATGAAGTCGGGGTCGTCGAGCACGGCGCGGTGGAAGGGCAGGACGGTCGGTATGCCCTCGACCTCGAACTCGGCGAGCGCGCGGCGGGCCCGGCGGAGCGCCTCATCGCGAGTCGCTCCGGTGACGATGAGCTTGGCGAGCATCGAGTCGAACTGCCCGGAGACGATCGAGCCGGTCTCGACGCCGGAGTCGACGCGCACGCCGGGCCCCGACGGGGCGCGGAAGAGCGTGACCGTGCCTGGCCCAGGCAGGAACCCGCGGGCCGGGTCCTCCGCGTTGATGCGGAACTCGAACGCGTGCCCGCGAGGCTCGAGGTCCGCTGCCCCGAGCGCGAGGCCGTCCGCGATGCGGAGCTGGCCCACGACGAGGTCGATACCTGCGGTCTCCTCCGTCACTGGGTGCTCGACCTGCAGGCGCGTGTTGACCTCGAGGAACGAGATGACGCCGTTGGCATCGAGGAGGAACTCGACGGTGCCGGCGCTGCGGTAGCCCGCGGCGGCGCAGATGTCACGGGCGGAGGTGTGGATGCGCGCTCGCTGCTCTGGGGTGAGGAACGGCGCGGGGGCCTCCTCGACGAGCTTCTGGTTGCGTCGCTGCAGGGAGCAGTCGCGCGTGCCCACGACAACGACGTTGCCGTGCTCGTCGGCGAGCACCTGGGCCTCGATGTGCCGCGGCGATTCGAGGAACTGCTCGACGAAGCACTCGCCACGGCCGAAGGCGGCGACGGCCTCGCGGCCCGCTGCGGCGAAGAGCTCCTCGACCTCGTCGAGGCGACGAGCGACACGGAGTCCGCGCCCGCCACCGCCGAACGCCGCCTTGATGGCGATGGGGAGCCCGTGCTCTTCTGCGAAGGCGCTCGCCTCGGACGGGGAGTCGACCGGGCCGCTTGTGCCGGCGACGAGGGGCGCACCGACGCTCTCGGCGAGGCGACGGGCCGAGATCTTGTCGCCAAGGAGCTCGATGGCGGCTGGAGGAGGCCCGATCCAGACGAGTCCAGCGCCCTCGACGGCGCGGGCGAAGTCGGCGTTCTCGGAGAGGAACCCGTAGCCCGGGTGCACGGCGTCGGCTCCGGTCGCCTTGGCGGCGGCGAGGATCTTGGCCGCGTCGAGATACGTCTCGCGAGAGGTGGCGCCTTCGAGGGGCACGGCCTCGTCGGCGAGGCGCACGTGGAGGGCGTTGGCGTCCGAGTCGGCGTAGACGGCGACCGAGGCGACCCCGTAGTCGGCGCACGCGCGGGCGACGCGCACGGCGATCTCGCCGCGGTTCGCGATGAGGACCTTGCTGATGCGGGTCATCGAAGTTCTCCTGGGGTTCTGGTGCGTGGGTGGTGGGTGCTCGGGTCCACGATGCGGAAGCGCACGGCGGCGCCGACCGGCAGCTGGCCGGCGATGGGCAGATCGGCGGTGACGACGGCTCCGATCACCGGGTAGCCGCCCGTGAGGGGGTGGTCGGCGAGGAAGAGCACGGGCTGCCCGTTCGGGGGCATCTGCAAGGCGCCGCTGACGCAGCCCTCGCTTGGCAGCTCACCGCTCTTGCTGCGGGTGAGGGCCTCGCCCTCGAGGCGGACGCCGACTCGGTTGGACTGGGGAGTCACCTGCCACTCCTGGCCGGTGAAGCGATCGATCTCGTCGGCGGAGAACCAGTCGTCGCGCGGGCCGAGCACGATGCGCAGCTCGACGGTGCCGCCGGTCGGGGCGGGGAGCTCTCGCGGCGCGGCGTCCGCGACCGGGATGGCGGGAGCGAGCGGAGCATCCGGCTGGCGCACGCCGAGCAGGTCTCCGGACTCGATCGCGTCGGGTCCGAGGCCCGCGAGGATGTCGGTCGCGAGGCTCTCCAGCACTCGTGGGGCGTCGAAGCCGCCGCGCACGGCGACGTAGCTGCGCACGCCGGCGACGGGCGAGCCGAGCTGCAGCTCGTCGCCGTCGTCGAGGGCGAACGCGGCGCCGAAGGGCGCTCGGCGCGGCATCGCCCCGCTGACGGTCAGCTCGACCTCGGCCCCCGTGACAGCGACCACCTGCGGCCCTCGAGCCCGCACGGTGAGGCCGCCGTAGGCGACCTCGAGGGTGGCGGTGCCCGGCTCGTTGCCAACGAGGCGGTTCGCCTGCCGGTGGGCTGGTGCATCCAGTGCCCCAGAGGCGGAGACGCCCATGCTCGCGTAGCCGTCGCGCCCGAGGTCCTGGAAGAGCGTCTGCAGGCCAGGGGAGAGCACCTCGAGTGCCGACGACTCGGCGCGTAGGGCCGGAGTTTCAGAATGCGCCTGCTCGACCGATCGGGGCGCGTCTGCGTCCGCGGGCGTCACGGTGTCCGCGGATGTCACGCTGTCCGTCGGGGTCACGCTGCTGCTCGCGGTCACGGTTGCGCGCGCCCGCTCGGTGGCGGCGTCGACGCTGAACGTGACGATGTCGCCTGGCGCCATGAATGCGGCGGGGTCGCGCATGAGGTCCCACATGGGAACGTCGGTGGTGCCGATGAGCTGCCAGCCGCCGGGGCTCTCGCGCGGGTAGACGCCGCTGTAGGTTCCGGCGAGGGCGACCGAGCCTGCCGGGATGCGCGTGCGCGGGGTCGAGCGGCGCGGCACATCCAGCACGGGGTCGTCGCCCGTGAGGTAGGCGAAGCCGGGCGCGAAGCCCACGAACCCAACCGTGAAGGTCGAGTTCGTGTGGCGGCGCACGACCTCGTCTGCCGTGACGCCGAGGAGTTCGGCGACCTCCGCGAGGTCCTCACCGTCGTAGCGCGTCGGGATCTCGAGGCGTCGCGGTGTACCGGTGCGGACGCCGCTGAGGTCGGCGCTCCTGGCGGCGGCCTCGATCTCCTCTGCAGTCACCCTGGCTGGCCGGAAGGGCACGAGCAGGGTGCGGGCCCCTGGCACCATCTCGCCGACACCAGGCAGCTCGAGGGCCGTCAGGGCGTCGAAGAGCGCGATGGTCTCCTCGAGGCTGTTGCACTCGATGAGGACCGCGTCGTCGCGGGCGGTGAGGACTCTCACGATCTGGCTCAGCTGCCCGAGGCTGCGAGTGCGACGTGCGCAGGAGCGAACGGGCGCAGCTCGACGCCTGCTTCGGTGAGCGCGAGGCGCACCTGCCTGGCCATGTCGGTGGCCCCCGGGCTGTCGCCGTGCACGCAGATCGAGTCGGGGCGCAGCTCGAGGGTGCTGCCGTCGATGGCCTCGAGGAGCCCTTCGCTCGCGAGGCGAACCATGCGCTTCGCGACCTCGTCGACATCATGCAGCACGGCGCCCGGCTCGCGCCGGGAGACCAGGGTGCCCTGCGGTGTGTAGGCGCGGTCGGCGAACGCCTCGATCGCGGTGGGGATGCCCGCCTCGGTTGCGAGGCGCAGCACGGCAGAGCCCGGCATGCCGAGCAAGACGAGGCTCGGGTCGACGAGGCGCACCGCCTCGACGACGTCGGCGGCCTGGCGCTCGTCGTGCACGATCGTGTTGTAGAGCGCGCCGTGCGGCTTCACGTAGCTCACGCTGGTCCCCTCGGCGGCCGCGAGGGCCTGCAGAGCGCCGATCTGGTAGACGACGTCGGCCACGAGGTCGTCAGAGGCGACGTCGATGTTGCGGCGTCCGAACCCGGCCAGGTCGCGGTACCCGACGTGCGCGCCGATCGCGACCCCCGCATCCGCTGCCCCACGAACCGTGGAGCGGATGGCGCGCGGGTCGCCAGCGTGGAAGCCGCAGGCGACGTTGGCGCTCGAGACGATGCCGAGCATCTCCTGGTCGTCGCCGAGGGTCCAGCGGCCGAAGCCCTCGCCGAGGTCGCTGTTGAGGTCGATGGAGCGTGCGTTCATAGGGGCAGCCTTCCTTATGCGCTGAGGAGATCGAAGATGGGACCCACGGCGTTCACGGCCATGTACCAGGTGATGAGGGTCGCGACCGTGCCCACGACGAGCAGCCACTTCGGGTACTTCGCGCCCCCGAGCTTCGACGGGCGGAACCAGCCGATGTACATGAACAGCGTGAGGCCGATCGGCAGGATGAGGCCGTTGAAGCCGCCGACGAACACGAGGAGCGTCGCGGGAGGGGTGCCGATCGAGAGGTAGACGGCAAGCGACACGACGATGAAGCCAACGGTCCAGAAGTCGGCGGCGCGGCCCGCGATGCGCTTCGAGAAGACGGGCAGGAAGGACACCGAGGTGTAGGCGGCACCGATGACGCTCGTGAGGGCGGCGAGCCAGAAGATGGCACCGAAGATGCGGAGGCCCGCCTCGCCGGCAGCAGCCTGGAAGGCGTCAGCGGCCGGGTTGAGGGTCGTGTCGAGCACGACGCCGCTCGCGACGACGCCCAGGATGGCGAGGAACAGCACGTAGCGCATGACGCCGGTGATGAGGATGCCGGTCACAGCGGCTCGGTTGACTTCCTTGATGTGCTCGGGGCCTGCGTTGCCGGAGTCGAGGAGCTTGTGTGCGCCTGAGTACACGATGTACCCGCCGACGGTGCCGCCGACGATGGTCGTGATGGTCGCGAAGTTGATGGTGTCCGGGATGACGGTCTGGCGCAGGGCGTCGCCGATCGGGGGCTGGGCAATGATCGCAACGACCACGGTGAGCACGATCATCGCAATGCCAGCGACGATCACGACGCGGTCCATGACGATGCCGGCACGCTTGATGAGGAAGATGGCGATCGCGATGGCCGCGCTGATGACGGCGCCGACCTTCACATCGAGACCGAGCAGCACGTTGAGGCCGAGACCCGCGCCGCCGATGTTGCCGATGTTGAAGACCAGACCGCCGATGACGATGAGCACGGCGAGCACGTAGCCGCTGCCAGGCAGGGCGTCGTTCGCGAGGTCGCTCGCTCGCTTCCCGGACAGGGTGATCATGCGCCAGATGTTGAGCTGCACGGCGAGGTCGATGAGCACCGAGATGAGGATGCCGAAGGCGAAGGCCGCCCCGAGCTGCTGGGTGAAGGTCGCCGTCTGGGTGATGAAGCCGGGGCCGATGGCTGACGTGGCCATGAGGAAGAGGGCGCCGACCAGCGAATTGCGCCGAGCCTTCGCATACTGCTTGAGCTTGTCGGGAGTGCTCGCCTGGTCGGCATCGGAGGAGTTTGCGGGCGAGCCGGTGGGCGACGCGGGAGGAAGTGTGGGGGACATGACTCGTTCCAGTTCGGTAGGGGAGCAGCGAGTGATTGCCGCAACCCTACGGTTGTTCAACGCTGAGCAACAGATTGTTCAACGATAGACGCGTAAATGTCTTGTTACAAGATGTATCGGGCCTGTTTCAGGGAATCGCCCGGCCCGACTTCGGTGCACACCCGCCGGTAGAGTTCGAAGCGTGAACGCAGCCGACGAGACCCTCGACCGGGCGGAACGCGCGGCCTCGAGCCTCCGCCAGATGATCGTCGCGGGCGAGATCGCACCTGGCCAGCGCCTCTCCGAGAGCGCCATGACCGAGCGGCTCGACGTGTCCCGCAACACCCTCCGCGAGGCATTCCGCATGCTGACCCTCGAGCGGCTCCTCACCCGCCGCCCCAACGCGGGCGTCTTCGTCGCGATCCCCTCCCTCGCGTCGATCCTCGACATCTACCGGGTGCGGCGCATGATCGAGGTGCAGGCCCTGAGGGCCGCACCCGGGCGCCACCCGGCAGGCGCGAGGATGCGGGAGGCGGTCGAGCGTGCCGTCGCGGGCCGCGAAGCCGGGGACTGGTCCGCGGTCGGCACCGCCAACATGGACTTCCACACGGCGATCGTCGCGCTCGCGGACAGCGAGCGGCTCGACCGCGTCTACGCGAACGTGTCGGCCGAGCTGCGCCTCGCGTTCGGGTTCCTCGAGGACCTCGAGTACCTGCACGCTCCGTACATCGACCTCAACGAGCGCGTGCTGGAGCTCCATCTCACCGGCGACACGGACGGGGCGGCTGAGGCCCTCGACGAGTACCTCGTGCGGTCCGAGCGCACCGTGCTCGCGGCCTATGCGCGCATCGCCCCGGCTCCCACTCTTTGACCTGCTGCACTCCGAAGTCTTCGCACTCTCGCCACCCTCGCCGCACCCAGAAGGAGCTCACCGTGTCTCGCACCGCGCTTGTCATCCGTCACGTCGTCTTCGAAGACCTCGGCCTGCTCCGTGAGGTGCTCACGGAACGCGGCTACAGCATCCGCTACCTGGAGGCCGGGCAGGACAAGATCACGGCTGAGGAGCTCGTCTCAGCAGACCTGGTCGTGGTGCTCGGCGGGCCGATCGGGGTGGGGGATGCGGAGCGCTACCCGTTCCTGACCCCCGAGATCGCGGCGATTCGGGCGCGGGTCGAGGCGGACCGGCCCACGCTGGGCGTGTGCCTCGGGGCCCAGCTCATGGCGGCGGCGATGGGGGCGGGGGTTGCGCCGACGGGGAAGGTTGAGATCGGCTTCTCCCCGCTGACGCTCACGGGCGAGGGTGCAGGGTCGGTGCTCGAGGGCCTTCGCGACGTGCCGGTGCTGCATTGGCACGGCGACCAGTTCGAGATCCCCGCCGGGGCCGAGCGGCTCGCCGAGACCCCCGGCTTTCCGAATCAGGCCTTCGCCAAGGGGCAGAACCTGCTTGGGCTGCAGTTCCACCTCGAGGTCGACCCGCAGATGGTGGAGACGTGGCTCATCGCGAACGCCTACGAGCTTGCGATCCACGAGCTCGACCCGCGCGAGATCCGCGCGGATGCGCTGGAGCTCGCCCCACGCCTCACTGCCGCTGCGAGGGCCGTGATCGGACGTTGGCTCGACGGTCTCGATGAGGTCGACGCGAACTAGGCCGGGGAACTCGTCCCTGCGCTGGGGCTCTCGGTCGGGCGCGGGTGGGGCATCCCGCGCGGAACGACGAGTGGCCCGCCCGTGATGGGGTCTTCGATGACGACGTTCGGCAGGCCGTAGATCTCCTCGACCCGCTCGCTGGTCACGACCTCGCGGGGCGTGCCTGAGGCGAGGATGCGCCCATCGCGCATCGCGATGATGTGGTCGGCGTAGCGCGCGGCGTGGTTGAGGTCGTGCAGCACGGCCACGACCGTACGGCCCTGCCGGTTGAGGTGCGCGAAGAGCTCCATGAGCTCGACCTGATGCGCGATGTCGAGGAACGTGGTCGGCTCGTCGAGCAGGAGGAGCTGGGTCTGCTGCGCGAGGACCATCGCGACCCAGACCCGCTGTCGCTGCCCGCCGGAGAGCTCGTCGACGCGTCGTGACGCCAACGGCAGCGTGCCCGTCGCGTCGAGGGCGTCGCGGACGGCTCGCTCGTCGGACTCCGTCCATTGCCGCAGGAGGCGCTGGTGCGCGAACCTGCCTCGGCCGACGAGGTCGGCGACGGTGATGCCGTCCGGCGCCAGGGCGGACTGTGGCAGCAGGCCGAGGCGGCGAGCGACGTCCTTCGCTCGCATGCTCGTGATGGCCTTGCCGTCCAGCACCACCCGGCCGGCGTCCGGTGCGAGGAGGCGGGAGAGGCCGCGGAGCAACGTCGATTTGCCGCACGCGTTCGGTCCGATGATCACGGTGAAGGAGCCGTCTGGGATCTCGGCCGTCAGGTGCTCGATGATCGGTCTGCCGTCATAGCCGAGGGTGATGTCTGCCGCGCTGAGGCGCGACGAACCGGGGAGCGAGGCGGGCTCTCCCTGGCTGGGCGCGCTGGCTGGCGTCTGGGGTTTAGGCACGGTGGCGGATCTCCTGGACGATGGTGATGACGAGGTAGAGGCCGCCGACGGAGACCGTCACGACTCCCACCGGCAGCGTGACGGAAAGGACGTGCTGGGCGACGAGGTCGGAGACGAGGAGCAGCAGGGCGCCGACGAGCGCCGCGAGCGGCAGTGAGAGGTACGGGGTCCGCGCGAGGCGGCGGGCGATCTGGGGAGCTGCCAGAGCGATGAACGCGACGGGGCCGATGACGGCGGTCGAGATCGACACGAGGCCCACTGCGGCGAGGAGGACGAGCGCGCGCACGAGCTGCGGTCGTGCCCCGGTCGCGGCCGCCACATCGTCTCCGAGGTCGAGTTGACGCAGCTGTGGCGAGAGGAACAGGAGCACGGCGAAGAGCGGGATGCCGATCGCGATCGCACCAGCCACGGGTGGGCCGGTCACGCCGTTGAGCGTTCCGGCGCCCCACGCGGAGGCGAACATCGCGGTTTCGAGCTCGACCTCGAGCAGCATCCACGTGTTCGCGGAGGCCAGCATTGCGGAGACGCCGATGCCGATCACGATGAGGCGGAATCCTTGCGCTCCGCCGCGGGCCGCGAACGCCCAGATGACGAGGGCCGTGACGAGGCCGCCGATCACCGCACCTGCGGTCATGAGCGGCCAGGATGCGGAGAAGACGACGACGCTCAGGAGCATGCCCGTGAAGGCGCCGTTGGAGAGCCCGAGGATGTCGGGGCTCGCGAGCGGGTTCCGGGTGACGGTCTGGAAGAGGGCACCTGCGACGGCGAGGAAGGCGCCGAGGGCGATGGCCGCGATGACCCGAGCGAGTCGCCATTCGTAGACGACGGTGCGGTCGAGCGCGTCGCCGCCGCCGAGCAGGGCCCGGACGACGGCGTCGGGAGTGAGCGGGTACGTGCCGAGGCCCAGGGCGAGGATCCCGAGGGCCAGCACGGTGGCGGCCACGGTCGTGCCGACGACGAGGCTCCGCAGACGGACCGAGACGGCGATGGGGCCCGCCTCGACGCGGAACTGCCGATAGCCCAGGTCGATGGGCTCGAGGCGGTCGGGGGTGCGAGTGAGGGTCACGAGAGCGTGCTCGCTTTCCGCTGGCGGGCCAGGGCGATGAGGATCGGGGCGCCGATGAACGCGGTGACGATGCCCACGGGGATCTCGGCGGGGGCGATGAGGACGCGGCCGAGCACGTCAGCGAGGAGCACGATGACCGGGGCGAGCACCACGGAGATGACGAGGATGACGCGCTGGTCGACACCGAACATCCATCGAGCGACGTGCGGCACCATGAGGCCGATGAACGAGATGGGGCCGGCCAGGGCCGTCGCGGTTCCCGCGAGCACGGTGACGGCGACGATGACGCCGATTCGGATCGCGCCGATGTTGGCGCCCTGGGCGCGAGCAACGTCCTCGCCGAGCGCGAGGGCGTTGAGGCCGGGAGCGAGGAGCAGGGCGCCGAGCACGGCGAGGGCGATGAACGGGAGCACGGGGAGCAGGACATCGAAGCCGCGGCCGAGCAGGGAGCCCGCGTTCCATGACCGCATGCGGTCGAAGGCATCCGGGTTGCTGAGGGTCATGCCGGTGGTCATTCCGGAGAACACGGCGCCGAGTGCCACCCCGGTCAGGGTGAGCCGGATGGGGTCGGCCGGGCCCCGGCCCGAGGAGCCGATGAGGTAGACGGCCACCGTCACGATGAGGGCGCCGAGGAAGCCGAGCCACACGAAGGACGAGATGTCGCGGAGCCCGAGGAACGCCACCCCGATGGCGATCGCGAACGCGGCCCCGGCGTTGACGCCGAGGATGCCGGGGTCGGCGAGCGGGTTGCGCGTGAAGGCCTGGAT
>JBQDTF010000013.1:7920-114142 GCA_052099095.1 Pseudoclavibacter sp. | reverse complement strand
ATGATCTTCGCGAGCTCGAGCTTCCGCTCGTTGAGCAGCTCACGGAACTTGAAGAGCACTCCCTGCCGCTTGGCGACGGATGCACTCGACCAGCCGGGGAAAGCCGCCTTCGCCGCGGCGACGGCCGCGTCGATCTCCGCCTGCTCCGCCAGCGCGACGTGCGCGGTGGCCACGCCGAGAGCTGGGTTGAAGACCGGGGCTGTACGGGCGGGGGTCGCTGTCGCGAGGGCGCCGTCGATCCAGTGCTGGATCGTGGGAAGGGCAGAGTCCACGTGATACTCCTTGAGCTTGCTGAGCTGGGCTGGTGGGGCTGGCTGTGTCTGTGGAACAGAAGCATGGTCAGACTACGGACGGCCACGGACGCTCGAGTGGCGACTTTGTAGAGTGATGGGGCACTATTCGACCAAACTGGCAACGCGTTTTGCGTCAGACTGGCTCTGCCAAGACGGCCGATCCGAGGAGCGACATGTCCAAGTACCGAGTGCAGAATCCCGCGACCGGCGAGATCATCGAGACGTTCGATGATGCGACGGATGCGCAGATCGAGCAGGCCGTCGCGAGCGCCGACTCGGTCTACCGCGAATGGCGCGAGCGCAGCGTCCAGGACCGTGCCGCCGTCGTGAGACGGGTCGCTGAGATCTTCCTCGAGCGCAAGGCGGAACTCGCGAACCTCATCGCCGTCGAGATGGGCAAGTCCGTGCAGGAGTCGATCGACGAGGTCGAGTTCGCGGCGTCGATCATCGACTACTACGGCGTGCATGGGCCGAGCCTCATCACCGACTACGAGATCCCGAGCACGATCCCGGGCAAGGCGTTCATCGAGCACCGGCCAGTTGGCACGCTCCTCGGGGTCATGCCGTGGAACTTCCCGTACTACCAGGTCGCCCGCTTCGCCGCACCGAACCTCGTGCTCGGCAACACCATCCTCCTCAAGCACGCCGACATCTGCGCGCGCTCCGCCCTGACGATCCAGGAGATCATGGAGGAGGCGGGCGTTCCGGTCGGCGGGTACCAGAACGTCTTCGCGTCGCACGACCAGATCGCGACGCTCATCGCGGATGACCGAGTGCAGGGCATCTCGCTCACGGGCTCCGAGCGGGCGGGTGCGATCATCGGTGCGCAGGCGGGCAGCAACCTGAAGAAGTGCGTGCTCGAGCTCGGCGGCATCGACCCCATGGTGGTGCTCGACTCCGATGACGTCGCGGCCGTCGCGAAGCAGGCCTGGGACTTCCGTGTCTACAACGTCGGTCAGGTCTGCAACTCGAACAAGCGACTCATCGTCATGGATGACATCTACGACGAGTTCGTCGAGGAGCTGAAGAAGCTCGCGACGGGGCTCGTGCCTGGTGACCAGCTGGATCTCGCCGACGGTGCGTTCGCGCCGATGTCGAGCCGTGCGGCAGCTGAGACGGTCGACGCTCAGGTGCAGAAGGCCGTCGCAGAGGGCGCGACGCTCGTAGCCGGCGGAGTGCTCTCTGACGGGCCGAGCGCTCATTACTCTCCCGCCGTCCTCACCGGTGTTCCCCGCGACTCCGAGTCGTACGGTGTCGAGATCTTCGGCCCGGTCGCGACCGTGTATCGGGTGTCCAGCGATCAGGAGGCACTCGAGCTCGCGAACGACTGCGCGCTCGGGCTCGGCGGCTCCGTCTTCTCGACCGACGAGGCTCGCGCGACGCGCGTCGCGCAGCAACTCGAGGTGGGGATGGCGCACGTCAACACCATCGCGGCGGAGGCGGCCGAGCTGCCATTCGGTGGAGTCAAGAACTCCGGTTTCGGGCGAGAGATGGGCCCCATCGGCATCGGGGAGTTCGCAAACAAGCGCCTGTTCTTCGTCTCAGCCTGAGCGGATGCGGGGCGGACAGGTCCCAGTCCGTCCCGCTCCTCGGACACGGCCCAGCGCGACCGCCTGTGGAAAAGGTGCGCGCGCCGCGCCTCGAGCGACCATGATGGAGGCATGGAAGACGAGCAACTCATCACCGTCCTGAGCGACGAGGAAAGCCGCGGGCTTCTGCGAGCGACCACGTTCGGGCGAATCGCGTTCGCCGTGAACGGCCGCGTTGAGATCTATCCGCTCAATATCGTCTACAGCGAAGGAAGCAGGAGCGGGGGCGACGGCGAGATCTTCTTCAAGTCGGCGCCTGGCTTCAAGCTCGCTGGTGCATCCATCGCGAAAGAGGTCGTGTTCCAGGCTGATGCGCTTGGCGACGGCTTCGCGACGAGCGTCGTCGCGCGCGGTGTGGCTCGTGTGCTCAGCACGGAGGCAGAGCTCGAGAGGGCTTACGAGCTCGACGTGCGCCCGCTGATCGCGACCCCCAAGAACGAGTACGTCGCCATCGATGTGGTGGAGGTCTCCGGCCGTCGCTACATCACGGGTGAAGAGTCCGAGCCTCTCATCGACACTGTCGCCTAGGCGTGGGGGACTCCGTACTGGGCAGGGCCCTCTCCGGTGTCGAGCCCGACCCTGTCGACCGGCTCATCCTCGACGAGGCTGCTGCGATGGGCGGCTCCAAGGCGCCCCTCGCGGTTGTCGGCGACGCTACCGGCGCGCTGGCGGTCGCCGCAGCGGAGCGCTTCGATCTCGACACCGTGCGCACGTTCCACGACGCTGTCACCGACGAGCGTGCGAGCGACGATGCCGTGCGCGCGAGCTTCCGTTCGCTGAAGGCCGTGCGCTTCGGGCTGGAGCCTGCCCTGTTCGAGGGCGTGCGGCTCGTGCTGCTGCGACTCCCGAAGTCGCTCGCCGAGCTCGACGAGATCGTCCGACTTGTCGCCGCCCACGCGCATCCGGATGTGCGGATCGTCGCAGGTGGTCGCATCAAGCACATGAGTCGCGGCATGAACGAGACGCTGGAGCGTTCATTTGACGCCGTCTCTGCGAGCCTCGGAAGGCAGAAGTCGCGGGTGCTGCACGCGAGTGCACCAAAGCCTGAGATGCTCGGGGCGGCCTCCGCGTACCCGGTCGTGCAGAGCTCCGACGAGCTGGGCTTCGCGATCGCGAGCCACGGCGGTGCCTTCGCGGGGCCTCGCCTCGACCTCGGCACGCGCGAACTGCTCGCCGTGCTGCGCGACCTTCCCGTCGACGTGCTGCCCCAGGCTGGCCTGGCCGTCGACCTCGGCTGTGGTACCGGAGTGCTCGCCGTCTCGCTGGCCAAGCTCAGGCCACAGCTCGAGGTCATCGCCAGCGATCGCTCTTGGGCGGCCGCGGCTTCGGCACGCGAGACGATCAGGCTCGCGGGCGTCGAGGATCGAGTCGAGGTTCGGCGCGAAGACGCGGGCTCGAGCATCGAGACCGGCTCGATCGACGTCGTGCTGCTCAACCCGCCGTTCCACGACCGCCACGAGGTGGTCGAGGACATGGCGCATCCGCTGTTCGAACAGGCGACGCGCATGCTCAAGCCGGGTGGACTCATGCTGACGGTGTTCAACTCCGGACTCGCGCACAGGGCCGCGCTCGAGCGAATCGTCGGTCCGAGCACGCAGAGCGCGCGGGGCGCGAAGTTCACCGTGGTGCTCAGCCGCAAACGCGGCTGATCGTGGCCGAAAGAGCGCGCCGCCTGGAGGCGTCCGGTCGGTAGGCTGGTGATCTGAACCGGAGGCGCAATGACCGATCTCATCCACATGCTTCGCGACTGGATGCCGAAGCAGCGGTGGTACTCGGGCGGGGATGGGCGGGCACCGCAGCTCACCCACCTCGGCAGCTACGTGCTCGCCAACCCGAACGGCGAAGCGGGTGTGCATCTCGTGACCGTGCCGTGCATCCTCGACTCCTCGGGCGATGAGCCGGTTGTCTACCAGGTCCCGATCGTGCTGCGCGAGGTGGATGCGCGCGTGCCTGCCCTCGGGTACATCGGTTCGATCAGCAACGCGGCGGGTCGTGTGAGCGCGGTCGTCGACGGACCCCACGACATCGCGTTCGCGAAGGCGCTCCTGTCCCTGCTCGAGCGTGAGGGGCATGCGACGGGGGCTGGTGGTCGGAGTGACATCGCGGCGTACGGCCTGCCGATGCCCGGAGCCGTTCTCGGGCAGTTCGTGACGAGTCGGGTGCTGTCCGGCGAGCAGTCGAACACGTCGATCATCTGCGAGATGCGTCTGCCTGACGGCACCGACGCGGCGCCCCTCATCCTCAAGGTCTTCCGCATGCTGCACGACGGCGAGAACCCCGAGGTGACGTTGCAGTCTGCGCTCACCGCTGCGGGGTCCGTGCGTGTGCCGCCGGCTGTCGGGCACCTGTCGGGGTACTGGCCGGATCCTCGAACTCGAGATGGCCGCGCATCGGGCAACTTCGTGTTCGCTCAGGAGTTCCTGCCGGGCGTCGAGGACGCGTGGCGCGTTGCGCTGCGCGCGGCTGAGACGGGCGACGACTTCGGAGACGCCGCGTACACGCTGGGCGAGGCGACCGCGGAGGTGCACCGGACATTGCGCGAGGTGCTGCCGAGCGTCGAGTCGACCGCGCCGAAGGTGCAGGCTGAGGTCGCCGCGATGCGCCAGCGTCTGAATGCGGCTATCGCGGTGGCCCCAGCGCTGGAACGTCTCCGGGGGGCGGCGGAGGAGGTGTACGCGCACGCTGCGGACATGCACTGGCCTCGGTTGCAGCGCGTGCACGGTGACCTGCACCTGGGGCAGGTGCTCGCCGTCGAGGGCCGCGGCTGGGTGTTCCTCGACTTCGAGGGGGAGCCGCTGCGCAGCATCGAGCAGCGAAACACGGCGGATGCGCCGCAGCGCGACATCGCGGGCATCCTCAGGTCGTTCGACTACGTCGCCGGCTCGCTCGAGATGACGACGGGCCGCGACATCGCGGGTGACTGGGCCGCGCGGGCACGCCAGTCCTTCCTCAACGGCTACGCGGCCGCCGTCAGCGGCGAGTCCAGGATCGGGCGGCACACGGGGGCGATCACCCTCGTGGGAAGAGCCGCTCGCCGGCAGTCGGACGATGCGCGTGACCGTGGAGACGCAGCTGGCGTGTTCGCGAGGGGCGACTCGTGGGGCAACCAGCCGTTGAGCGCGGCTGAAGCCGCCGCTCTTGTCAGGGTGTTCGAGCTCGACAAGGCGCTCTACGAAGTGATCTACGAGGCATCCCAGCGGCCCGCTTGGCTCAGGATCCCCGTTCGCGCGGTGCAGCGCATTCTGGCGTAGAGGCCGACGAGGGTTATCCACAGATTCGTCAGGGCATCGTTTCGACTGCCGTCGCGCGACTACGTTCGCGAGTACGCAATCGGAAGGATGAACGTGCCGAGCAAGGACACTTTCAACAGTTCGCCTGGTGACCCACAGGGGCTGCCGAGCCCCGGAGGGTACTCGCCCGAGGTGTATGACCTGCTGCTGGATGCGGGCGGCCGCTTGGCCGCGTTCTACGCCGCGAGAGCGGCCCGCGCTCGAAGCGCCCCCGAGTATCGCCGATGGCAGAACAAGCTCGCCGCTCTGCGTGAGGAGATCGCCGCCGTCGACGCTCAGTCGAACGTGGGCATCGTCCGCAAGCGCAACGAGCTCCTCGAGCGATACCGCGCTGAGGTGAGCACCAGCCAAGGCAACGGCACCATGCGGGGCGCGAGCTGATGACGCCGACGCGGGGCGCGTCGAAGACACCGACAGAGAGAGGACGACCGTGACCGAAGACACCGATATGGGACCCGTCGATGACTACGACCCCATGATCTACGACGCCATGCGCGAGGCCGCGAATCGGCTCAGGGGTTTGTACGTGGCTCGCCAGAACGAGGCCGGCGCCGAGGAAGACCGGCAGCGTTGGCTCGAGAAACAGATCGGCGTTCGTGCCGAAGTGGACGAGGTCGACACCTACTCTCTCGAGGCGGTCCAGAGGCTGCGGGCGTCACTCGTCGCGCGGTTCAAGGCCGAAGAACAATGACTCTGCAGCCTGAGCTGACTCGGGAGGAACTCCGCAGAATCTTCGAGCGGTCGATTCAGCCTGAAATCGAAGCGCTGCGAGTGCGCCGGGCTACTGAGGAGCCGACTCTCGTGCTCGTCGGAGCGCAGCCCGGAGCGGGCAAAACGCGAGCAGTCGGCCGTGCTCAGCTGGATCACGTCGGCGCGATCTCAGTTGTGGGCGATGACCTTCGTGTGTTTCATCCCGAGTATGTTCGCCTCATGCGCGAGGAACCGCTGCGCATGCCAGAAGTGACGGCGCAGGCGGCGGGCGCTTGGGCGCGCATGTCGAGCGACTACCTGCGAGAGCGGCAGGCGTCGGTGGTGTTCGAGACGACCTTCCGGCAACCGGATGCGGTCGTGGCGACCGCGAAGGAGTTCCGGGATGCCGGCTACCGTGTCGAGGTGCGCGCGCTCGCCGTTCCCGAGGCAGTCTCACGGCTCGGCGTGCTGTCACGCTACGCGGAGCAGGTGCGCGACCAGGGCGTCGGCCGCTGGACGCCGCAAGCATTCCACGATGTCGCCGCCGAGCAGATGCCCAAGTCGCTTGAGCGTGCCATCACGGAGGGGCACGTCGACCGGGTTCTCGTCGTCGACCGCGCCGGCCGCACCCTCTACGCCGCCGACATCGATACGACCATGGCCAGCTCGCCCGAAGCGCAAGACGGGGCCAAGGCCCGCTCCGCCGTCGACGCCGGGCGGCGACTCGAGACCATCGACCAAGAAGGCGCGCGAGCATGGCTCAGCGCACTCGACCGAGACGCGAACTACATCCTCGACCGGGCCGACCTCGGCAGCGACGTGCTCGCCACCATCGACGACCTCCGCCGCGACGGCACCCGAATCTCAGCCCTCGCCCACGAACCCGCCAGCCCAGCCGCAACAGCGGCGACCACGAGACTCACGGCCCTCCGCGACCGCACCAGCGCAGCGAGAGACTCCCTCGAACACGAGGCTCGGCAGAGCAGCACGAGCACACCCCGCACCAACAAGCCACACACCCAACTCACCACGAGACTCGAAACAACACTCGTCCCCGAAGCCAAACAGCACTCCGACCGCACACGCACACGCACCCAACACGCGCCCCTGAACCACGAACGCTGAACCAGCAACACTGAACCAGCAGCGCTGACCCAGCAACGCTGAACCAGCAACGCTGAACCAGCAGAACTGAACCAGCAGAACTGAACCAGCAACGCTGAACCAGCAGGGCCAGCTCAGCAGGCCAGCTCAGCAACCCAGACCGGCTCGGCTGCGTCAGGTCACCCGACCCGACGCAGCTCCGGCTCCCGCACCCTCAAGAACGGCGCGTACGGCAGCAAGAGACGCTGTGCGATACGCCCCAAGGCGCCAGCATCAGGAGCCAACTCCACCTGCGCACCCTCGCCCATGAGGACCGCCGCCATGTTGTGCTTCGCGGTCGTGCCCCACTGCTCCAAGATCGTCGTATGCCCCGTCAGCAGGTCACCCAGCGACAGCGCAGCACCAGACGCGCGCTTCTCCTGAGCCCCACCGAGCACACCCGTCTCGAGCCTCACCACCCCCGGCGCGTGCGCGGGATCCGCGCCATGCCCGAAATGCCCCGACCGCCCCAAGAACGGGAGATGCACATTGATGCCGAGGATCGGCCCGACCGAGGGATCCACCGGCGCCAGCAGCGAGTAGTGCGGAACACGCGCCGACGCCGGCAGATCCTCAAGCGACGCCACCCCGTGCCCCAAGCCCGCGCTCGACACGTGCACAACCCGGTCAACCCGCATCCCGAGTGACATCGCCCGACCCGTCACGCCCCCGCCGAAGCTGAAGCCGAACGCGGTCAGCGCCACCCGCCCATCTCGCGGAATCGAGTTCACGAACGCCCCGAGCTTGCGAGCCAGGCCGTCTGCCATCGCGGCCGACAGCGCCAACGGGCCACGCGGAAACCGGCCACCCTGCCACACGACGAGCCCAGCCCTGCCAGCGGGCGCGAGCTTCAGCAGCTCCGACATGGTGTGCGCCTTGCCCTCGAAGTCCAGCAGACGAGCCTCGTTGCCGGGCACGAACACGCCAACCGAAGTGACGCCATCGGCAAACGGAGACGCCAACGGATCTTCCGACTCAGAGATCGCAGACCCCACGTACTCGACGATCGAGTCGCGCTCCGGGTCGAACGCCAACACGAACCTCGGCTTGCCAGCGCGGTCGACGAAGCCGCGGCCGCTGTGCAGCTCCTTCAACTGGTGGACAAGCCGCTCGCGGTCGCGGAGCTTACCCCTGCTCGCATCCGCCAAGATGCTCTTGATCTCACCGCCCGCGAACGCGCTCGCGCTGCCGAGCGCACGCTCGATGGACGCGCCAGACTCGAGCGCTGCGATGGCCCGCCCGAGCGATTCACGGTTCGCCCGCACGCGCACCGACCACGGGATGCCGTCGAGGTTCCCGACGAGCAGCGGCACCTGCTTCAGGAGGCGGCTGTGTTCGGTCGCTGGCAGCGAAGCCCACCACTCCCGCGTCGTCGCGGCGGAGGGTGGTGCGTTGAGGACGCGGCGCAGGCGCCCGCGCGAGATGGGCCTCGTCTCGATCAGGCGGGAGAGGTCAGCAAAAGAAGAACGGGCTCGCACGCATGAAGCGTAGCGAGCCCGTCCGACAATTCACGAAGCGAATCGGTCGGTCACGAGGGTAGTGATGCGCCCGCGCGACGAGCGCGAATCAGTAGTACTCGCCCTGACGGAAGTCCCAGCTGTTGAACGACTCAGCGAGGATCGCCATGATGCGGTTGATGTCGAGGCCCTTGCGGATCACGACGGGCGCGGGCGAGATCGACCGCTGGCCACCCTGCTCGGGGATGAGCGTGCCGTCGGCGTCGACCATCGAGATCATGACGCCCTGCTCGTGGCGGGTCTCCGTCGTCGCGTCAGGCTGGATCGATGCGACGTAGTCGTTGGCCTCGATGATGAGGTCGGCGCGGTCGTGGATGCGCTCGCCGATGCCCTCGACGAGCCCTCGGTTGCCCTTGCCAGACGGGTTCGCGGAGCTCGCGAACGCGAAGCGTCCGTGGTTGTCGTAGAGCTCCTTGGCGAGCTTCTCGCCGGGGACGCCGAACTTGATGACGAAGCAGCTCGTGCCGCGGCCATCCATCATGAGGTCCTTCGTGCCGTCATCTGGAAGCGCCGCGACGGCCTCTTCCTTCCAGGGCAGGATGCAGCCGAGGAGGATGTCGTCGTTCCAGTGGCGCTCGTAGAACGCGTCGATCTCCGGCGTGAGCTGCGCGAGCGCGCGGAGCTGCTCGAGCGAGCCGCAGAGCACAACACCAGGCTTGTTGCGGTTGCGTTCCTTCGCCTCGAACTTGCGCTCGAGTCCCTCCTTGTCGGAGGTCATGATGATGTAGCCGACCTTCGTCGGGACGACGACGAGTCCGCCGTCTCCCGTGAGGATCTCGACGGCTTCTGGCTGCACGTCGCCGTTCCACGCGATCAATTTGCTGTCCATAGCTGCGTTTCTCTCGAAAATGGTGCTCGGGCTCGTCGAGCCGGAGTGAACTGTCGCGTCCGCTTGGGTCGCGTCGAGGATCGATCCTACTTGGTGTTGGCACGCGGCCAGGGTCGGGGGAGCCCGCGCCCGTAGTGTTGGGCGCATGGAGACTCCCCAGCAGGCCCCAGATAGCGCCGCGTCCTCCGGGGCGCAGCCCGAGGCGCTGGTCATCGCATCCGGGCATCGCCCGACCACGCCAGAAGCTATCGCCGGTGTGCTCGAGCGCTTCGTGCGCGAGACGATGCCCCCGATCTTCGCCGCAGACGCCACGATGGACGTGCGCGGTCTCGAACTGGCGCGAGTCACCGCGCACCCGCTCGCGGGGGAGCTCCTCGGCCTCGATGTCGACTTCACGGGGCTCGACGTCACCTTCGACGCCACCGTCGAGGAGGCGCCGCCGCTTCCCGAGTTCCCCGAATTCGGCGGCGAGGTCTCGAGAGCGGATGCGCACCTCGCCGAGGTGCGTGTGCGCGCCGCCCCCGCGCGCATCCAGGGCGCTGAGGTCGAGGCGACGATCACGGCGGGTGGGGTGCACGTCGACTGGGCTGAGGATGATCGCGGTCAGCTGGCGCTCGCGCTGAGGCAGGGCACGTCTGGCGGCGAGAAGGCAACCGTGTTCCCCATCGACACCCTGCTGGTCGATGTCTCGGCGAAGCAGCAGGAGGTGGCGGATGCCCTGGTCGCCATCGTCACGGAGTCGGGTGCGAGCCAGGGGATCCACCTGTCTGACGTCGACCTGGAGCTGACGCAGGCCGGACCGCGTGGGGCGCACCTCCATGCGGCAGGCAAGGTCAGGCGCGGTTTTCTCCGCGCGAGCCTGCTGTTCACGACCGAGGCGCAGCTCGGTGACGACCTGAAGCTGCAGCTCATCAACCCGCGGCTCACGAGCCGGAACCCGCTCATCGGTCTGCTCCTCCTGGCGGTGCGCGGTCAGATCCGCGAGGAGCTCAAGGACCCCATCGACCTCCGCGACCTGCAGCTCGACCCGCTCAAGCTCGTTGACGTGCAGTTCGAGGTCGGCGAGCGGCTTCGTCTGCGACTGCAGTACTCCTGACCTCAAGCGTGTGAGCTCCCTGGGCTTCGGGGCCTGAGTCGGACGGGCGCCTCATGGATGCCCCCAGCGCGCCCACGAGCACGAGCGCGGCAGAGGCGGTGAAGCTCAGCGGCGTGCCAAGCTGCTCGATGACGCCGCCTACCGTCGCGGAACCGATGGCCTGGCCGAGGACGAGGACCACGAACAGGAGCGCCGTGCCTGCTGGCGCGCGGGCGGCGTCGAGTCGCGTCGTCCAGGCGATGAGCACCCCGGTTCCCGCCGTGTAGCCCCAGCCGAACCCGATGCAGGCAGCGAATGCGATCGGCCATGCTCCTGCGAAGAAGCCGAGCAGGACGGTCGCGCCGGCGACGGGCAGGCATGTCAGGAGCCATGCCCGCCGCGGACTGAGCTTCTGGAGGCTCCCCGCGGTCACGATGACCGCGGCGCCGCCCACGCCGAGCGCGACCCAGGCGAGCGCGGAGACCTCCTGGCTCGCACCCGCTTCGACGAGCGCGGTCCGTCCGAAGGTCCAGACTGCGGCCGATCCAGCCCCGAGGAGGAGCGCCGAGGTGATGACGCGCAGGTGCTGCCGGAACCACCCGGCCGGTGGGAGGCTGCCGGTGATCGACGCAGCATCCGGGTTCTGGTCTGCTGGGCGGCGTCGAGCGGACGAGACGAGAACCAGTGCGCCCGCCGCCGCCGCGGTGGCCGCGGCGAGTGCCCAGGAGAGTCGCCAGTCGGGCAGCAGCGTGAGCGCCAGAACGCCGGCGGCGACCAAGCCAGGGCCCGTGCCAGCGTTGACGACGCTCTGCATCCGGCCCACGTGGGCTGCTGGCAGGGTTCGCTGCAGCAGTTCGACGAGCGCGGGAGAAGCGAAGCCGGCCCCGCTCGACGCGAGTATCGCGGCTGTCGCGAAGAGCGCGCCCGTGCCGGCGAGGGACATGCCGATTGCTCCGCCTGCTGCGGTCACGGTTGCGAGTCCCGCGAAGAGGTGCGGCGCGCGCGCCGCGAACAGGAAGCCGGCGATGGCGGCGATGCAGTAGGCGGCTGAGGCACCGCTGGAGATGAGTCCGGCGGTAGACGCGCTCAACGCCAGCTCTGCCTGCACGTCGGGGAGGAACAGGCCATATGTGAGGCGAACGAGTCCGTAGGTGGCTGCGATCAGGGCAGTTCCTGCGGTGATGAGGAGCAGAGGGCGGTCACTCTGTAACGAAAACGATCGTTTCATATTTGCGACTCTAGAGTGTTGGCATGGCAATCCGCTCCAGGACCGAGACGAAGCTGCTCGACGCGGCCGACGAGCTGTTCTTCACGGCAGGCATCCACGCGACGCCGATCGACGCGGTCCTCCAGCGCGCCGGAGTCTCCGCGGCAACGCTCTACCGGGGCTATGCCAGCAAGGAGGCGCTCGTCGCCGCAGCACTCGAGCGTCGCCACCTCGCCTGGCTCGGCGTCTGGGACGCCGAGGTCTCGCAGCATCGCGACGACGAGCACCGCTTGCTCGCGGTCTTCGACGCGTTGGACACGTTTCGTGAGCAGCCCGTTGGCGCTCGCTGGTGCGCCTTCCTCGGAGCGGCCTCGGAGTACGCGGATGCGCCTCCCGAGGTCGGGGCCGTCGTGAACGCCGACACCGAGACGCTGAGAGCGCGCCTCACCGAACTCGCCGGCCCCTTCCGCGAGCCGGAGGTTCTCGCAGATGAGCTGCTCCTCCTGGTCACGGGATACCTCGCGATGCGACTTCGCGATGCGCGCTACTCGACGGCGACTGCACGGCGGATGGCGTGGGCCGCAGTTCGTGCGGCTGCGGGCGGATCCGGCTCGAGGCGCGACTCCGCGTAGCGGGTGGCGGTCAGCTGACCTCGCCGGAAGCACGGAGCTCGCCGAGCGCCAGCGAGATCTGCTCCACCCGCCCGAGGGTGCTGAGCGGCAGCCAGAGCATCATCGTCATCCCGGCGAAGCCGGCGAAGGGTGGGATGTCCTGTCCGCTCGTGACCGTGAGCTGAGCTGCGCAGGCGAAGAGCAGGGCGCCCGTGGCGCACAGCGCTATCGGCAGGAGCAACGGGTAGACGATCCGTCGTTGCTCGATCGCCTGCTCGATCTCGTCGATCCTCGAGAGGTTGATGCGGATCTGATCGTTGACCGGATTGGTGGAGTTCTGGAGCAGCCGGAGGATGTCGCGCGGGAGCGGGGTGTCTCGGTGGGTGATGGCCGCCCAGATGCTGAGCGGAAGCAGGGCTGCTGCGAACGCGCCACACACCGCGAACAGTGCGATGGAGACCCCGCGGTGCCATGGCACGAGGTCCTCGGCCGGGGTGAGCGCGATGAAGCCGCCGATGACGGCACCGACGGCGACGACGATCCCCAAGGTGACGAGGCGGCGACGGTGGAGGAGGTCGGGGAGGTGCGCCCGAGCCGATTTCCAGCCGAGCCTCGTCATGGGCTCGGCTGGAACCGGCAGGTCGCGGATCTCGCCGGGGCCGAGCGCAGTGAGGACGCCTGGGCCGGCTTTCGCCATCCTCGAGTCCGTCGCACGCAGGCCGACGATCGCCGCGAAGCCGAGGATGAACGGCAGGCCGCCGAAGATCAGGAGGGCCATCCAGCCTCGCGGGACTCCGAGCACGGCAGCCGCCGTGACGACCGCGGCGAAGGCGACCGAGGCGATGCTGACTGCGAGGATCGGATGCCGTCTCAGCTTCTCTGCCATCCCACGTCCCTGATTCGGCCTGCTCGATCAGCCTTCCGGCCGCTGCGGTCAGCCCCAAAGGTAACGAGCCCGCTCGCTTGAATCCTGGGTGTGCTGCACCTCGCAGTGTGCAGCGGGCGTCGCGTCCCCCCTCCACGCGACGCCCGCCCACTGCATGCAGCTACTTCGTGACCGAGACGGAGAGCGACGTGCTCGCGGTCGTGCCTGCGGCATTGGTGAACTCGACCGTGTAGTCGTACTGCCCCGGCGCCCTGCCCTCGATCTGCAGCTCTGCCTTCTGAGCGGCCGGGCTCGCCGCGGTGAGCGTCCCGGCGCCGACCTCGACGCCGTCCTCGAGGAAACGGTAGGCGGTGGCGTTGGTGCCCCACCAGAGGTTCGCGGTGACGGTGTAGTTGCCGTCGCCATCCCAGTTGTCCGAGGAGAGGGACGGCGCACCCGGGGAAGCGTTCGTCACCGTCACCGTGAGCGGCTCCGTTGCGGTCGTTCCCTTCGAGTTCACGAGCTCACCGGTGAAGACGTAGGTTCCGTTCTTCAACCCGGCGATGTCGACGACTGCTGACTGGGCCGCAGGCGAGTTCATGCTGAGCGGCGTCGTGCTGACGAGCTGGCCGTCTTGGTAGAGGCGGAAGGCGGAGCCGTTCTCGCCCCACCACAGGTTCATCGTCAGCTGGAACTCGCCGTCGCGGAGCCCGGTGTTCCAGCCGTCGTTGGAGGAGAGCACGCCCTTTCCTGGTGCCTTCGTCGCGCCGTCGTCCGTGGGTGCTTCGGTCAGCGTCACAGGCGTGGTCGCCGAAGATCGGGGGCCCTCTCCTGCGGCGTTGACGCCGGTCACCTCGTAGGAGTGGGTGGAACCCGGAGCGAGTCCCGTGACGGTGCAGCTTGTCTCAGTCGCTTCACAGGCCGGGTCCGAACTGTCTGCCTCGTAGACGCGGTACCCCGTGAACCCCGCTCCGGTGTCGCTGACTTCGTCCCAGGAGACGGTGATGGAGGTGCTGTCCGCCTGCGCCGCGACAGGGTTCTGCGGAGTGCCAGGCAACGTTTCGTCGGCAATGGCCAGCCAGGAGATGACCGGCTTCTCGCCGCCTGCGCCCTCATTGGTCACGAGGTAGTCGACCGTAGCCGCCTCCGTAAGCGTGAAGGTCAGGCCGGCAGAGAGCTTGGGGGTGGAGCCGGAGAGCGGGATGCTTCCCTTCGCGAGTTCCGTGCCGTTGATCGACACGGTCTGGTACATGGTCCTGCTGACGTTCCACCACTCGGTGAAGCCGCCGGTCAGCGTGTAGGTTCCAGCCTCGAGCGGAAGCCGGTAGCTCAGCCTGGTGGTGTCTTGGTAGAGCCCTGTCGAGTACTTGTCCTTGATGTCGGTCCCGGACTTCACCTTCATGCCGTCAGCGACATGTCCCCATTGCTCGGCGGACGTGGAGACCTGGTCGACCTTGTCGTTTCGCAATCCGCCGACGGCGGCTGACACTGCCGCGTACTGCGGTGAGGCGGCTCCATCCGTCCCGGCGTCGATGAAGTAGACGAGCCCTGCTGGCACGATCTCGAACTGCGCGACGACCGGTGCGTCGCTCTCGTCGAGGCGTCCGTGTGCCGTGATCGTCTCGTATTCGGTGCGAGTCTGCTCGTGGGCAGCGGGTTCCCACGTGACTGCGCGTTCGGTGTCTGTGACCTTCACCGTGCTCGGAAGTGGGGTGTCGGTGCCGAGCACGCCTTGCACTCCGAGGTCCCGGGGGAGTGTCTGCACGTAGACGAGCGCGAGTCGTGCGTTGTAGCCGCTCGTTCCGTTGGTGCCGAACTCCAGGTGGACGACGGCTTCCTCGTCGAGCGTGAGGGTCTGCGCTATGGGCGTCGCCGATCCTGTCGAGGTCGCCGTCTTCGCGGTGCTCTCGCCATTTGCGGTGAGTTTCGCGGACAGGTTCGTCGTGAGTCCCGCACGGGGCGCCTGTACTCCGACAATGTTGTAGGAACCGGCGGGGAGGGTCAGGTGGTAGGTGACCGGCTTGTTGAAGTCGGCACCGACGTAGGACGATCCCCAGTCCTTCGGCGTTCCGCTCGCGAGCGTTGTCGCGGCGGTCGAGTACCCCCATGTGCCGCCTGGAGCGGTGCCGTCCCATTTCTGGTCCGCGGTCTCGTTGCGGAGCTTGGGAGAAACGGCCGCTGCTGCCGCATGGGCGGAGCCTGCTGTCGAACCGCTCGATCCGGAGTCGATGAAGTAATCGAGATCTGCGGGGACGACAAGCACTGACGCCGAGAAGCGCTGGTAGACGCCGGCGTCGGTCTTCTCCGTGGTTCGACCGCTGGCGGCGAAGCTCGCGAGCTCACCCGTGGTCGTGGCGCTGGCGTTCGACGCGGCCGTCCAGATGACAGCTTCCTCGGCCCCCGAGAGGGGGAGGGAGCTGGGCAGAGTTCGCGCGGCGGCCGTGATGGCGACGGAGCCGAGGTCGATCACATCGGTGCTGACGTCCTTCGGGGTAAGCGCGTCTGCGGCGGATGGGAGTCGTGCCCCGATCGCCGTGGCGCCCTCGACGTCGAGGCCGTACCCGACCGGGTCGGCGATCGCGGTCTGCGCAGCCGTCCGTGCGGCGGCGAACGGAGCCCATGATTCGGGCCCGTAGTCCGCCTCGACGAGCTGCGCGACGGCGGAGACGGCTTCCGTGAGTGCTCCTGTGTCGACTCGCGCAGAATCGGCGACCGCACTGATCGTGGCGACCGAGTCGACGTTGAGTGCGCTGTCGTTGGCGGTCGTGATGACGACCGTGTGGGCGCCGTTCGCGAGTCCGCGGAGCGAGAAGGTCGTTCGGGCGCTGCCGGCGCTCCAGGTTGGGGCTCCGAGCACGACGGGAATTCCGTCCACTTCGACATCGAGCGTCGCGCTGCCGGGGTTCGAGCCGATGATGTCCAAGCCCGTTCCCGTGAAGGAGTAGCTCAGCGCGGCCCCTTTGCCGGTGCTCTTCGAAGCGGTTCGCTGCCATTCGAACATGCCCTGCCCGTTGACGTGGCTCCACTTGGCGTCGAACTCGAGCACTGGGGTCGACGTGTTCGACCAGCTGCTCTGGTGCATCCCGTCGATGATCTGCGTGTAGTAGGGCGTGTACCCGGGGAGCGTCTGGATGTGCAGGTTGTCGAACTGCACGAAGTTGAAGCTGGATCCGAGTTGGATGCGCCCCGCGGCTTGCGGTGCTGCATCCGTGTGGGAGGCGATCTGTACGCCGTTGATCGAGGCCGTGTAGGTGTCGGCAGCGACGGTCACGGAGACGGAGTTCCAGACTCCGGCGCCGGCCTTGAACGCGACCTCCGCGTTGCCTGCCACAGTGCCGCTGGCGAGTGTCGCGCCGTAACGTGTGAAGGCCCAGGCCCCGGTGGGCTCGATCTTGAGTTCGGCCGCCGAGACGTTCTGCCCGTTCGCCGTGCCACCCTGCTCTCTGGCGCCGACGCTGGCGTACTGTGCTCCTGCGGCCTCGAAGAGCACGTCGGTCGACACCGTGTAGTTCGCCCAGCGAGCGTCGCCGATGGTGGTCTTGGGGTCGCCGCTGTTCCACGCGCCGCCGGCCATGCCCGGCCCCACCTGCTGTCTGAGTACGCGGCCGTGAGCAGCATCGGCCGTGGCAACCGATTCGAACGCGCCGTTGGTGTCGTTCGTGTAGCGGGGCGTCGCGCCTTGGTCCTCGGGCTGCAGCGCTGGCGTTCCGCTCGGCTTGTCCTTGGCGCCACGGCTGTCCAGGAACGACTCTCCGGAGTCGATGAGCGATCCAGAGGCCGGGTCGTAGCCTCTGATGTTGTCTGTGCCTGCGTATTCGAAGTCGTCTGCGTAGAGGACCGAGTCATCCGTGACACCGTTCTGGGCGCCGGTCGGGTCTGTGTCCAGAACGTCGCGGCCGCCGTCCGGGTCGGTGTACTCGGGGGAGGTCGGCAGGGAGCTCGCGTAGCCCTCCTTGGCGGTGAGGGTGCCGTCGGCTGCGGTTGTCGCCTGGTCGAGCGTCGTGAGCGTCAGGGACGACCACGGCTTGACGTCGACGGTGTAGAGGCCGTCCGCATTCGGTGAGATCTCCCCGATGGGCTTGAGGTAGTTGTCGCTGTACGCCTGGCCGTCGTCAGCGGCGCGCGTCTCCCAGAGCTCGGCCGTGCGGTCTGCTCCGAGGGTCATGTCCTTCGCCGTGATGCGGTAGGTCTTCGTGTAGCTGCTGTCATTGATCATGACAGTCGAGAAGTCGCTGGCATCTGGCGCTGCCAGGGTCGTGTAGGACGCCCCACCGAGCCGGGCGCCGCTCGGCGGATTGCCTTTACCGAGTTCGCTGCCTGACGCTTGCGGGATCGCCCGCCAGATGCCCGCAGTGTTGTCGTCGTTCTCCCAGCCGAGCTTCGCGAACTTCGTGAACTGTTCGATCATGGCGAGACCGCCGTCGTAGTAGAGCCAGCCGGACCAGGGGTCGCGAGCGCTCACGAGCTCCTTGGAGGAGTACTGGAACCCGTCGTAGAACGAGCCGATCGCGGGCTGGAAGATGTTGAGGGTGCGTCGCGACTCGTCGAAGCCGGTCGTGACCCAGTTGCCCATCTCGAGGGCGCTGTTCGGCCCGCCGAATGCTGTGCCGGTCCCTCCCCGCTCGTCGCTGTTGGTGTTGTTCGGCCGGTCGGCCGAATTGGAGAACGTGGACTGGCCCTCTGAGTTCCAGACCTCCTTGTCGAGCTGCTCGGCCACTTTCTTGAGGTTGCCGGCATTGTCGTCGGCGCTCGAGTAGTGGAAGCCGACGATGTCGACGGCGTCACGCAGTGAGGAATCGGTCGGAGACATCATCTGGTTGCCGAACGACACGGGCGGTGTTCCGACCGTGTCGGCAGCGACTGTCTCGATGGATCGGTAGAGGTCTCGTTCCGCATCCGACGCGAATCCGCTGTTCGGGTCGCCAGCGCTTGTGCTCTCGTATCCCTTCTCATCGCCGCGGAGCCAGCCGGAGAAGTCCTTGTACAACTGGATCTCGGGGTTGGTCGTCTCGTTCGCGTCCGGATTGATGGAGTCGACCATGATGCCGTACTCGCGGTATGCGGCGAGCACGGTGTTCTTGAACCAGATGTACTGGGCGGCGTGCGTGGTGGCCCAGGCCGGTCGATTCCAGCGCAGGATGCTGACGTGCACGTCGCCGTGTGCGACGAGTTGCGCGTCGGCCGCAAGCTGGAAGCCGGGTTCCCGCTTCACGTTCGGGTACTCGTCACGTGTGCGCATCGTGGACGGGTTCGGTCCGGTCGAGGTGTTGCGGTCGTTGCCCATCTCGATCTTGATCGTGTTCATGAGGGGGCGGTCGCCCCCGAACAGCGTCTCGATGAGCTCCCAGTACTTCTCCGGATGCTGTGCCTTGTAGTCGAGGAGCAGCGCGCTCGTCGAGTTCGCGGTGAGCACGCCGAAGCCTTTGAAGGTGAGCCCGTTCACGTTCTCGGCGGCGTCCGCGACGTCTGCCCCGTCGATGACCACCGAGACAGGATCTGCTCCTGCCGCGAGGGCGGGAGTCGGGGCGACGAGAACCGGCGCGATCATCGCTGCCGCCGTCGCCGCGATGAAGGCCAGACTCATCCGCTTCCTGCGAGCCCTGCTCGTGACTCGGCCGAGCCCCTGATCCTGAGGCATGTGCGCTCTCCGTTCTGTGCGCTGTCCGCGCGGACTCGTTCGTTGAGGGCGCGGCGGGCACGACTGTGTGCTTCCGAGCCGATCTTGGAGTGACGCCGCACAAAAGGCCAGCGAAACGAACAGATTCGTTCACGCTCGACGCGAAGCGAACATCTCTGTACGCTCAGTACTCGTGGACGACCTGCCGGCATTCGGCCTCATGCGACGAGAGCGCATCCTCAACGAGCTGAGGCGCGCAGGCTCGGTGCGTGTGGCCGCGCTCGCTCGGCAGCTCGACGTGTCCGAACTCACGATCCGCCGCGACATCACGAACCTCTCCGACCGTGGGCTCCTCACGCGAGTTCACGGTGGTGCGACGCTCCGGAGTCGCCTCGATACCTCCGTGCCATCGGTCGCCGCACAGGCGACCCCGATCCGCTTCCGCGTCGGCATGGTCACCCCGTCCCTGAGCTACTACTGGCCGCAGGTCATCGTCGGTGCGCGGGCCGCGGCCACCGACCTCGGTGTGCAACTCGTGCTCAGGGGAGCCAGCTACTCCGTCGAAGACCAGCGCCGACAGATCTCGTCGCTCGTCGAGACGGGTGGCCTCCACGGGATCATCGCCGCGCCGCAGACGAATGGCGCAGATGGGAGGGCGCTCCTGCAATGGCTCGAGGCGCTTCCTGTACCGGTCGTGCTCGCTGAGCGCCATGCCTCCTCCACCGTCTCGCTGACGAGTCTGGAATGGGTCACCACGGACCACGTCTTCGGCGGCGCCCTCGCCGCCGACCATCTCGCATCGCTCGGACACCGCCGGGTCGGCATCTTGACGTCGGCTGGCTCTCCGACCTCCGTGCAGCTCCGCCAGGGCTGGAGTGATGCGATCCGGGAGCTCGGCCTCGAGACGGTGGTCGACGTCGACGCGAACCTCGACACCATGGATGGGCAGACGAGGGAGGAGCTCATCGCTCGAGTTCTCGGCGACTGTCGCCGGGCCTCGGCGACCGCGCTGCTCATCCACTCCGATCCTCAAGCAGTGCTCCTGCAGCAATATGCCCGCGACCACGGCTGGTCGATCCCGGACGACCTCGCCGTGATCGCCTACGACGATGAGGTGGCGCAGAATGCTGAGCCACCCATCACGGCGCTGCGTCCCCCGAAGCAGCACATCGGGCGTCTGGCCGTCGAGACGATGGTGTCGCGTCTCGAAGAGGGCCCGCGTCGACCGGTGCAGCGCACGCGAGTCCTTCCCGTGCTGTACGCACGCAGGTCGACGGCGGCTCCGTCCTGATCGTCAGTGGCGCATCCCCATTGCCCGTTCGTGGCCGATGAGGGCCTGGCGCACGGAGACGTCCTCGGCATGCCCGGCGAGCTTGCCGCTGGCTCTCACGATGCGGTGGACGGGCACGAACAGGCTCACGAGGCAGGCGCCGCAGGCGCTCGCAGCTGCCCGCGCGGCTCTTGGGTGCCCGGCGATGGCGGCGACGTCGCCGTAGCTCGCGAGGGTTCCCGGTTCGACGAGCCTGGCTGCGCGCCACATGGCGCGACGCAGCTCGGTGCCGTCCTGATGCACCTCGATGGCGTCGAGTGGGGCCGCGTCTCCGTCGTCGTAGGCGCGGACCGCGGCCAGGGCGGCGTCGTCTTCGGTGAGCGGCTGGATGTCGAGGAGCTCGGACTGCCGGCCGAAGGTCGAGTAGGCCAGCGAGCTCGGACTCCCGAATCCTGACGCCCGCACAGCCTCCGAGGTGCCTGCCTTCACGATCGAGAATCGCTCGCCGAGGAGTTCGACGCTTCCCATGCGGAGCGTTCGAAACGGCAGGGTGGACTCTGGGTGCGCTTCGGCCATGACAGGAACTCTGCCATGTTCGGAGAAGTCCCGGTCAGCGGCGAAGAACGCCATTGCATTCGTCACTGGGAGTTGACTGAGTGAAGCTCATCCGGGTGGCACTGGTGCGTTCCAGACTCTAAACTTGAGTCATACCGACTCAACTCTTGATCCATCTGGGTCGGAAGCAACTTTGACGAAGGAGCCCCATGGCAAACATGCAAGGCGCTCAGGCACCAGACGAAGAGGCCAAGAGCGCACTCGAACAATACGGAATCAACCTCACCGACATCGCCCGCTCGGGCAAGCTCGACCCGGTCATCGGGCGTGACTCCGAGATCCGGCGAGTCAGCCAGGTGCTGACTCGCCGCACCAAGAACAACCCGGTGCTCATCGGCGAGCCCGGCGTCGGGAAGACGTCGGTCGTCGAAGGGCTCGCGCAGCGCATCGTCGCAGGCGATGTCGCAGAGTCCCTCAAAGACAAGGAGCTCGTGAGCCTCGACATGTCGGCGCTCATCGCCGGCGCCAAGTACCGAGGCGACTTCGAGGAGCGGCTCAAAGCCGTGCTCAAGGAGATCACCGAGTCGGACGGCCGCATCATCACGTTCATCGACGAGCTCCACACCCTCATGGGTGCTGGCGGCGGCGAGTCGAGCATCTCGGCCGCGAACATGCTCAAGCCCATGCTCGCCCGAGGCGAGCTGCGGCTCATCGGCGCGACGACCCTGGACGAGTACCGTCAGTTCATCGAGTCGGATGCGGCGCTCGAGCGGCGCTTCCAGCAGGTGTTCGTCGGCGAGCCGAGTGTCGAAGACTCGATCGCGATCCTCCGCGGCCTCAAGGAGCGGTACGAGGCGCACCACAAGGTGTCGATCGCGGACCAGGCGCTTGTCGCCGCAGCCGCGCTCTCGAACCGCTACATCACGGGCCGAAAGCTGCCGGACAAGGCGATCGACCTGATCGACGAGGCTGCGTCGCGTCTCCGCATGGAGATCGACTCCTCACCAGTCGAGGTCGACACGCTCCAACGGCAGGTCGACCGGCTCCGCCTCGAGGAACTCGCGCTCAAGAAGGAGCACGACGACGCATCCAAGCAGCGCCTCGCCGCGCTGCGCGCCGACCTCGACACGAAGAACGCGCGCCTCGGAGAGCTGAAGGCGCGCTGGAACATCGAACGTGCATCCCTGAATCGCATAGGAGAGCTGCGTGAGCAGCTCGACAACATCCGCATGCGTGCCGACCGGGCGCAGCGCGAGGGCAACCTCGAGCTCGCGTCGCGCCTCCTCTACGGCGAGCTCCCCGGCATTCAGAAGCAGCTGCACGAAGCCGAAGCCACGGAAGACGGCGGTCCCAAGCTCGTCAACGACCACGTCACGGCGGAGGACATCGCCGGCGTCGTCGCCGCCTGGACGGGCATCCCAGTCGGGAGGCTGCTGCAGGGCGAGATGGAGAAGCTCCTGCACCTGGAGGCAGAGCTCGGCAAGCGACTCGTCGGCCAGGAGAAGGCCGCGGCGACGGTCGCGGATGCGATCCGTCGCACCCGAGCAGGCATCGCCGACCCCGACCGCCCCACCGGTTCGTTCCTCTTCCTCGGCCCGACAGGCGTCGGCAAGACCGAACTCGCGCGTGCACTCGCCGAGCTGCTGTTCGACGACGAGAAGGCGATGATCCGCATCGACATGTCCGAGTACGGAGAGAAGCACTCCGTCGCCAGGCTCGTGGGCGCCCCTCCCGGGTACGTCGGCTACGAGCAGGGTGGGCAGCTCACCGAGGCCGTGCGGCGCAGGCCGTACTCGGTGGTGCTGTTCGACGAGGTCGAGAAGGCGCATCCGGAGGTCTTCGACATCCTCCTGCAGGTGCTCGACGACGGTCGACTCACCGACGGGCAGGGTCGCACGGTCGACTTCCGCAACGTCATCCTCATCCTCACCTCCAACCTGGGATCGCAGTTCCTCATCGACCCGCTCCTCTCGCAGGAGGAGCGCGAGGACCGCGTGATGGCGGCCGTCCGGCAGTCGTTCAAGCCGGAGTTCGTGAACCGCCTCGACGACATCGTGGTGTTCAGTGCGCTCTCGCAAGACGAGCTGGCACAGATCGTGGCGCTCTACATCGACCGCCTGCAGCGACGGCTCGGTGAGCGTCGCCTCACGATCAAGGTCGACGACGACGCACGCGCCTGGCTGGCCGAGCGCGGCTACGACCCCATCTACGGGGCCAGGCCGCTGCGACGCCTCATGCAGCGCGAGATCGACGACCGCCTCGCGCGGGCGCTCCTCGCGGGCACCGTGCGCGACGGCGACACCGTCTCCGTGGTCGTTGCGAGCGACGGCGACTCGCTCAACGTGCAGTCGACGACCCCGCACACGGCAGCCGTGGAGTAATCGCCAGGCGGCGCCAGCGCCGAGCCCTGGCCCACGAGTGAGCCAGATGTATCCTCCAGTTCCCTGGAGCCTGCATCTGGCTCACTCTCCTGCGTGGGGGAGGGTGAGGGGCAGAGTTCGTCTCTGGTCGGTAACTCGGGCGCGTCGCGCGCGGCACGCATCCCCAACCGCGCTTATCTTGAGCGGCATGGAGCACCTGCGCTGGATACTGCCACTCATCGCCGCGCCCGTCGTCGCCGTGCTCGGCATCGTCGGCGTCATCGCCCTCTCGGTGCGGCGGCTCACATCCGCGCCCGTCGCGAGCGACGACGTCATGGTGCTGTTCGGCCGTGACGCGTACCAGTTCTTCCTCGGCACGCTCGTGCCGTTCGTGCTCCTCCTCTTCATCGTCGGCCTCATCGCCTACGCCATCTACGCGGTCGGCACGACGTTCGGCTGGATCGCACTGCGCGAGACGCCCCTCTTCAAGACGTGGACGCTGCCGTTGCTCTTCTCGCCTGCCATCGCGGTCGTCGTGTTCTTCATCGTCGCCTTCATGCCGTTCGTCTCGGGCCCGAGTGAGGCGCTCGTCCCTGTCGTGAGCGCCCTCGGCGCCTTCATCGTGTGCCTCGCGGTCGCGGGCGCACTGTGGTTCCGCGAGACGCTCGGCGCGCGCGCCGGCAAGCGAGGGGCGTCCACGACGACCGGCGAGGTCGGCGTCGTCGCCTGAACGCCGAGAGCGGGCTCGTGGTCGTCAACCGTGAGGTGTGACGACCACGAGCCCGCTCTGTGGTCGGCCCCGCGAGGGGGGGGGATGCTCGTGCCTAGTTGAGCGCGGGGGTGTCCTCGGGGATCACTCCGGTGCCGTACAGGTCGGTCGCGAGGTCGCGGAGCGCGCGAAGTGCGACGCGCTGCGTGAGCGGGCCGTACGAGACGCGGGCGACACCCAGCTGCTGGAACTCGGCGGCCGTGAGCGCGCCCGGCAGTCCGATGACCGACAGCTTGCCGATGCCGAGGCCCTCCACGAGGGGCTCGACGACCTCACGGCTGACGGCGCCCGGCACGAAGACGAGTGACGCGCCGGCGTCGAGGAACGCACGGCCGCGGGCGATGGCGTCGTCGATGCTCTCCGAGATCGGGCGCTCGCCTCCGCGCGCGATCGCGTCGGTGCGGGCGTTGAGCTGGAAGTTGACACCCTCGGCCTCGGCAGCGGCGATGATCGCGGCAACGCGCGCCACGGACTCGTCGAACGGGCGCAGACGGTCTTCGACGTTCGCGCCGACGATGCCGAGTCCGATCGCGCGGCGGATGGTCTCGGCCGGGTCGTCGTAGCCGTCGTCGAGGTCCGCCGTCACGGGCAGGTCGACCGCATCCACGATCACCTTGGCGCCGGCGAGGGCCACGTCGAGCGGCATGCCGCCGTCCGCGTACCCGTAGGACGCGGCGATCGAGTGGCCGGCGGTCGCGATGGCCTTCGTCTCGGGGAGGGCCGCGACGGTCTTCGCGCTGATCGCGTCCCAGACGTTCACGACTCGGAGGATCTCGGGGGCCTGGTGAAGATCTGCCAAACGGTTGGCGAGGTCGGCGGTGCTGACGTCTGTCATCGTGCTGTCCTTACTTCTTCTGTGGTGTCTCGAGCTGCTGCTCTGGTGTCGAAGCTGGTCGCCGCGCACCTGGGTCGTGTCTGGCGGCCTCGGCCGCCGTCAACGTGTATACGCCACCCGGCTGAGGCCAAGCGGGGCTCCGTCTCTGGCCGGTCAGCGCTCGATCGAAGCGAAGTCGCTGAGCTCGCGGCGCGAGCGGGGCGACGTGTCGCGGGCCCTGATCTTCTCGCTCACCGCGTCGGAGGCGTCGTACTGGCCCACCGCGATGACGGTGATCGGGATGCGGCCGGCCGGCAGCTCGAGGGCCTCGGCGAGGGCGTCGACGTGGAAGCCGCCCATCTGGTGCGTGTGGAGGCCGCGCGACTGGCCCTCGATCGTGAGGTGGGCGGCGACCTGGCCGGCGTCGTACTCGGCCCAGCGGAGTGCCTTGCCGTCGCGTTCGGTCTCGACGGTGACGGCGATGAGGAGCGAGGCGCGGTCGGCCCACGCGAGGTTGAAGTCCATGAGCGCGCCGTAGATCTTGTCGAAGGTCGCCGTGCCGCGGACGCCTGCGACGAGCGTCGCGGGCTGCGTGTTGCTCGCGGACGGAGCCCAGCGGCCCGCCTCGAAGATCGCCGTGATGTCCTCGTCGGAGATCGCGTGCGTGGCATCGAAGCCGCGCGGGCTCCAACGGTCGGAGAGGGCGTCCAGGATCGGGACGGAGGTCTCGTTGCGGACGGTCAGCTGCTCGGTCATGTGGCTCCGTTCAAAGCGCTCACGCTCGTGGTCTGCGGGGGATGTGGCTGGAGCCACTCGTACGGCAACAACCACTTGTATCTGCAAGCTATTCCCGCGACCTGGGATGACCATGCAACATGACGTCGCGTTGCGCCGATGACGAGCATCGGCGCAACGCGAGACGGGTCATGCGGAGCGGCTGATGCTCGTGCGCACCGCCTCGACGACGCGCTCCACGGTCATCCCGCGCGCCGCAAGCGCCTGCTCGGCCGGGGCGGAGAGCCCGAACTCGTCGATGCCCACGATCTCGCCGAGCGCGCCCGCGAGGTCGTGCCAGCCGAACGAGGTGGCCGCTTCCACGACCACGCGTGCGGTGACAGCGCTCGGGAGGACCGACTCGCGGTAGTCAGCATCCTGAGCCCTGAACCACTCGCGGCTCGGCATGGATACGACGCGCACGTGCACGCCTTCCGCGGTCAGGCTCGCCGCCGCCTCGAGAGCCAGTGCGACTTCGCTTCCTGTCGCGATGATGAGCGCCGCTGGGGAGTCCACATCTGCCACGACGTAGCCGCCGCGCGGAACGCCCTCGCGGACCGCGTCGGCCGCCAGGTCGAGGACCGGCACGCCCTGGCGTCCGAGCACGAGGCCGGCCGGGCTCTCGCTGCGGGCGATAGCGGCCCAGGCGGCAACGGTCTCGTTCGCGTCTGCCGGGCGCACGACCGTGAAGCCCGGGATGGCGCGCAGGCTCGCGAGGTGCTCGATGGGCTGGTGCGTCGGGCCGTCCTGTCCCAGCGCTACGGAGTCATGCGACCACACGTAGGTCACTGGCACGCCCATGAGGGACGCCAGGCGGATGGACGGGCGCTGGTAGTCGCTGAAGACCAGGAAGGTCCCGGCGAAGACGCGCCAGCCGCCCGCGAGTGCGATGCCGTTCATCGCAGCGGCCATCGCATGCTCGCGAACACCCCAGTGGATATTGCGACCGGCGTAGGAGCCAAGCTCCGTCGATGCCGGCAGGAACGATCCGCCGCCGTGGATGGCGGTGCGGTTGGGTTCGGCGAGGTCGGCTGATCCACCCCAGAGAGCGGGGGTCGCGGCGGCGAGCGCCTGGATGGCCGCGCCGGACGCGTCCCGCGTGGAGACGCTCGTTCCAGCCTCGAACGAGGGGAGCAGCTCGTCGAGGTCAGCCGGCAGGGTGCGGGCGATGAAGGCATCGTGCTCGAGCGCCAGCTCCGGCTGACGCTCGCGCCAGGCTGCGGCCCGAGCGTCCCACTCCGCGTGCAGCGCGGCACCGCGGCCGACGGCTTTCCTCGCCCTGCCGAGCACCTCGTCGGCGATCTCGAACGGCCCCGTCGTGACGCCGAGCACCTCGCGGAGGGCCGAGGCCTCGATGGCGCCGAGGGGTGCACCGTGCGATGCCGCCGTGCCGACGGCCCCTGGGGCGGGGAACGCGATCTGCGACTTCACGATCACGAGGCGCGGCATCCCCACCGGCCCGGGCGTGCTGAGGTGCGCATCCAGCGTCGCCGTGTCGACCTCGCCATCCGCGCGAAGAGCGACTTCCTCGACGTGCCAGCCCTGGGCGCGGAACCGGTCGGCGGTCCGCTCGCTGCTCGTCAGGCGCGTGTCGCCCTCGATCTGGATGTCGTTGTCGTCGTAGACGACGGTGAGGTTGTCGAGTCCGAGGCGGCCGGCGAGGGCGCCTGCCTCGTAGGAGATGCCCTCCTGGAGGTCGCCGTCGGATGCCAGCACCCAGACGCGACGGTCGAAGATGGACTCGCCACCGCGGGCTTCGGCGTCGAAGAGCGCGCGTTCGTGGGCGAAGGCCATGGCCATGCCAACGGCCGTGCCGAGTCCCTGGCCGAGCGGCCCGGTTGTCGTCTCGACGCCGGGCGTGTGCCGGTACTCGGGGTGGCCAGGGGTTCGCGAGTCGAGGGTGCGGAATGCGCGGATGTCGTCGAGGGCGACGTCGTAGCCGGTGAGGTGCAGCTGCGTGTAGAGCAGGATGCTGGCGTGCCCGCACGAGAGCACGAAGCGGTCGCGTCCCGCCCAGTCCGGATCCCTGGGGTCGTGCTTGATGTGCTTCTGGAACAGGAGCGTCGCGAGCGGCGCGAGTGCGATCGCCGCGCCTGGGTGGCCGGACTTCGCCTGCTCGACGGCATCGAGGGACAGCAGGCGAGCCGCGATGACGACGTCGGCGTCGAGCTCGTTCTCGAGGGTTGCGTCGGGGGAGGGCTCCGTGGTGAGTGTCATGGAGTCATTATGTCGTCATGATGACTCGGGAGGCAAGTGGTCGAAAGCCCGGAAAATCAAGCGCGAAAGTTGCGCGTTGCGCTTGAGTCGGCTTCGTGTCATCATGACGACATAACGAATGCAGTTGGCATGGATGAGCGCGAGGAGGCGATCATGGAGGCAAACGCCGGCACCAGCAAGTACCTGGCGGTGCGCAAGAGCCTGCTCGAGCGGATATCGACGATGGAGATCGGCGAACGGCTCCCCGCGGAGCCCACGCTCTGCGCGGAATTCGAAGTGAGTCGCATCACGCTGCGGCACGCCGTCGACGGCCTCGTGCAGGACGGGCGCCTCACCCGCGAACACGGCCGAGGCACCTTCGTCTCGGAGCCACAAGCCGGGGTGCACTATCCCGAACGCTTCGCCGACGAGGTCACCGGATTCCACCGGCAGCAGACCTCGGCAGGGCACACCGTGAAGACCAGAGTGCTCCGCCAGGGACTCGCCCCCGCATCCGAGGCCATCGCGAAGCTCCTCGGCATCGACTTCGCCGCGACGGTCGTCGAACTCGTGCGCCTGAGGTTCGTGAACGACCAACTCCACCAGTACGTCGTCACCTACCTGCCATACGAGCGCTTCCCGGACGCGCAGACCGCCGACTTCTCGGAGGCGTCGCTCTACGCGTACCTGAACGAGCGGTACGGAGTGACGCTCCACCGGAACGACCTCGTCGTGACCGTCGAGGAGGCGACCCCCGAGATCGCGCTCAACCTCGACATCGCAGTCGGCACCCGACTGCTGGGGATCTCCTCGACCGTCTTCGACGCAGACGGCAGGGCCGTCGCTCAGGGCACCGCCTGGCACACCCCGGAGAACAGCGAGATCTCACTGAGCCTGCGCTCGAGCGGCGCACCTTCACAGGAGGACTGACCGAACATGATCGACCATCTGAGTGCTGAGAACATCCGCTTCGCCGCCGACATCGGCGGGTGGCGCGACGCGATCGAGCTCGTGAGCGAACCGCTCCTCGAATCCGGTGCGATCACCCGCGACTACGTGGATGCGATGCTCACCTCCATCGCGGCGGGCGGCACCTACATCGACCTGGGCTACGGCATCGCCCTCGCCCACTCGCGCCCAGAGCACGGCGTGCTCAAGACGGGCCTCTCCGCCCTCTGGGTGCGCCCCGCCGTGCTCCTCAACGATGAGCCCGCGCATCCCATCACGCTCTTCTTCTGCCTCGCGGCGACCGACTCCTCGAGTCACCTCGCCACGATGGCGCAGCTCGGAGAGCTCCTCACCGACGACGCAGCCCGCAACTCCCTGCTCGCTGCGACAACGACCGCCGATGTGACGGCGGTCCTGAACGCAGGAGAACATCAATGACGAAATTCCTCGCAGTCTGCAGCTCAGGCCTCGGCAGCAGCTTCATGGTCCACCTCAACATCGAGAAGGTCCTCAAGGAGCTCGGTGTCACCGAGGTCACCGTCGACCACGCCGACCTCGGCTCCGTCAGCCGCGGCGACGCCGACACCATCTTCGTCGGACGCGACATCGCGGAGGCCGCCCAAGACCTCGGAGACGTCGTCGCGCTCGACAGCATCATCGATCTGAACGAGCTGCGCGCCAAGGTCGGCGAAGCGCTCAACCGCAACGGCATCGCGACCGCGTAGTCGGCCCTCCCCCTCTTCCCCCACCTCCGGAGCGCGATCGCGCAGCTCCGCCTCCATCGAAAGGACAGCATCCGATGGATGCAGTACTCGATGTCTTCTTGGACATCTTCACCCAGCCCGCCGTCATCGTCGCGCTCATCGCCCTGATCGGGCTCGCGGTGCAGGGCAAGGGCTTCAGCGACGTGCTCAAGGGCACGGTGCGCACCCTCGTCGGCTTCCTCGTGCTCGCCGCGGGCGCAGGCGTCGTCGTCGGCTCGCTCGACCCGTTCGGGGTCATGTTCCAGGCTGCCTTCAACGTGCAGGGTGTGGTGCCCAACAACGAGGCCATCGTCGCGCAGGTCCTGCTCGACTACGGTGCAGCCGCCGCGCTCATCTTCTTCTTCGGCATGGTCGTCAACATCTTCCTTGCCGCGACGACGCGCTTCAAGTACGTGTACCTCTCCGGCCACGTGGCGTTCTACATCGCAGCGATGTTCGCCGTCATCTTCGGCGCAGCCGGCTTCGAGCCGTGGGCCGTGATCCTCTGGGGCTCCATCGCTCAGGGCGTCTACATGGTGGTCTCGCCAGCCCTCGTCCAGCCGTTCATGCGCAAGGTCACCGGCACCGATGACGTCGCCCTCGGCCACACGGGAGGCACCGGCATCGCGCTGAGCGGGCTCGTGGCCCTCGCGACCCGCGGCAAGGGAGGGTCGAAGTCGACCGAGGACCTCAACTTCCCGAAGGGCCTCGGCTTCCTGCGCGACACGACCGTCATCGTCGCTATCTCGATGGCCGTCATCTACGTCATCGTGGGCCTGTTCGCCGGCGCACCGTACATCGAGACCGAGCTCTCCGGCGGACAGAACTTCATCGTCTTCCTGCTCCTGCAGGCGGCCACGTTCTCGGCTGGTGTGTTCATCATCCTCGCCGGTGTCCGCGTCGTGCTGGCCGAGATCGTGCCGGCCTTCAAGGGCATCTCGGAGAAGCTCGTCAAGAACGCGAAGCCGGCGCTCGACGTGCCGATCGTCTTCACCTTCGCTCCGAACGCGGTGCTCATCGGCTTCCTCTCGAGCTTCGTCGGCGGCATCGTCGCGATGCTCGCCATGGTCGGCATGGGAACGACGATCATCGTTCCAGGCGTCGTCGCGCACTTCATGACCGGTGCGGCCTCCGGTGTCATCGGCAACGCGGCGGGCGGCCGCCGCGGAGCCGTCCTCGGCGCCTTCGCGAACGGCATCGCGATCTCCTTCCTGCCGCTGCTGCTGCTCCCCGTGCTCGGAGAGGTCGGGCTCGCGAACTCGACCTTCTCGGACGCCGACTACGGGGTCTTCGGCCTCCTGCTCGGTGGCCTCTCGATCGCAGGCGGTCAGATCGCGATCGTCGTCGGACTCTTCGTGGCCCTCGGCATCCTCTACACGCTCACCCTCGTGCTCGGACGTCGCGACCGCGCCAAGCTGCGCGCCGAGGTCGCAGACATCGACGAGTCGGCGCAGCTCGGCTCGACCACCGCCTCGGCTGACGCGTCGAGCGCAGTGAGCGGCAAGTCAGCTCGCTAGCACCTCACCGCGCTGCGGTGCACAGCACGGCGCACGCCGAGACAACGCATCGTCGACAGGGCGGGAGCACGCGCTCCCGCCCTGTCCGCGTCAGCCACGACAGCCGGCGCCCCACCTCAAGACACCGCTCCCGGAAGGCACACCGATGACCTCACGCGTCCAGCCCGTCTCAGGATTCCTCTTCGACTGCGACGGAGTGCTCGTCGACTCGCTCGAGGCGGCCGCCGTAGCCTGGGACTCCTGGGCGGCCACCTACTCGCCCGACTACGACTTCCGCACGCAGGTCGAGCACGGAGTGCGGGCCGCAGACACCGTCGCGCAGCTCGTCGAACCCCAGGTGTTCGCGGGCGCGTTCGCAGCGCTCGAAGCTGCGGAGATCGCCGGGGCGGATGCGACGCTCGCGATCCCCGGGGCCGTCGGGCTCACGACGAGCATCCCGGACGAGCGCTTCGCCGTGGTCACCTCTGGCACGCGGGCCCTCGCAGAAGCGAGACTCGTCGCGGCCGGGCACCGTGTGCCGAAGGCGCTCGTGACCGCCGAGGACGTCACGAAGGGCAAGCCCGACGCCGAACCCTACCGACGGGGAGCCGAGCTGCTCGGACTCGACCCCGCCGACTGCGTCGCGCTCGAGGATGCCCCGGCCGGCGTCGCAGCGGCGCGCGCAGCCGGGGTCGGATTCGTCATCGGTGTCGGCGACCACCTGGAAGGCGCCGTCGTCGACGCGCACGTCCTCGACCTCAGCGCGCTGAGCTACGAGGACGGTCACCTGACCATCGTCGACCAGCACTCAAAGTTCCCACGCCTCCCGTCTTGCTCTCGCTGAGCGCATGAAGCATCGTTAGGCCATGGCGTCTCACGAGCATCCACTCACCCACGGTCACCTCGGCGTCGACGTGCCAGACAGCCGCGGCCGCACCGGGCTCGACCAGGCCGGACGCGAGCTGACTCGCAACCCGAACGTCGAGGTCGAGCACGTCGAGGTCACCTCCGACGGCTGGCACGTGCTGCGACGCACGACCTTCAGGTACCGCGGACGCGACGGCGAATGGGCGACGCAGCAGCGTGAGACCTACGACCGCGGCAACGGCGCCACGATCCTCCTCTACGACCTCGAACGTCGCCAGGTCCTGCTCGGCCGCCAGTTCCGATACCCCGTCTACGTCAACGGCCACGAGGACGGCATGCTCCTCGAGACAGCCGCAGGCCTCCTCGACGGCGACTCCCCGGAGGACGCGATCCGCCGCGAAGCAGAGGAAGAGCTCGGGGTCGTCGTCGGTGAGGTCACACCCGTCTTCGAGCTCTTCATGAGCCCCGGGTCGGTGACCGAGAGCATCCACTTCTTCGCAGCCCCCTGGTCGGCCGCAGCTCCCATCACGGGCGGCGGAGGCGTCGAGGAGGAGGGCGAGGAGATCGAATCGGTCGCACTCGACTTCGACGAGGCGCTGCGCATGATCGCCAGCGGCGAGATCCAGGATGCGAAGACCGTGCTGCTCCTGCAGTGGGCCGCACTCAACCTGCCGTGGCCAGCCGCAGGAGGGGGAACCCATGTCTGATTCGCTCTTCGAAGGCGTCAGCGCCTTCCCCCTCACCCCCATCACATCGGCGGGTGTCGATGCAACGAGCTACGCCGCGCTCATCGAACGGCTTCAATCGGCGGGCGTCGACTCGATCAGCGCGCTCGGCTCGACCGGCAGCTACGCGTACCTCGACGTGGGCGAGCGCGCATCCGTCGCCAAGCTCACGGTGGAGCACGCAGGCGCGGTGCCCGTCATCGTGGGAATCGGCGCGCTTCGGACCCGCGACGTGCTCGAGAATCTGCGAACGGCTGAGGACGCGGGCGCCTCGGCGGTGCTGCTCGCCCCCGTGTCGTACCAACCCCTCACCGAAGACGAGGTCTACGGCCTCTACGAGGATGTGGCGGCGACCTCGAGCCTGCCGATCATCGTCTACGACAACCCGACCACGACGGGGATCGTCGTGAGCGACGCCCTCCACGCTCGCATCGCCGGACTCGACCTCGTGCGATCGATCAAGATCCCGCCGGCCTCGCTCGACGTCGCCCAGGTGACCGCGCGAGTGACCGCGCTCCGCGACGAGGTCGGCAGCCCCATCTCGGTGGGGATCAGCGGAGACCCCTACGCGGCCGCCGGTCTGCTCGGCGGCTGCGACGTCTGGTACTCGGTGCTCGCCGGCGTGCTGCCGACCGAGTGCCTCGCCATCACGCGGGCCGCGTTGGGTGGCGAAGCCGAAGTCGCCCTGAGCCTCTCTGCGCGACTCGACCCGCTGTGGGAGCTGTTCCGAGCCCACGGCAGCTACCGAGTCGCATCCGCCATCGCAGCCCAGCTCGGTCTCGTGCCGACCGTCAACCTGCCGAGGCCCGTCCACGAACTGGATGGGGCCGGCCAGCGCGCCGTCGCGGCCGCCCTCCGCGCCATCTGACGTGGAGGGTCGTCGGGACGCGGCGGTTGAGTGGTCCTCACGGCTCGGGTGCCGCATGGCCGGGCCGCCCTCAGGCAGCTGGGCACCACCGCGGCTCGACGCCGAAGACGGAATCAGGGTGACCGGTGAGTGACATCGTCAGCCTCGAGCTGCTCTTCGACGACGCCACCGAGGCACGCATCCGCGCCGAGTGGGCGACACTGCAGGAACTCGGGGTCTCGAGCATGGGCGCGCACGCCTCGGTGAGCAATCGTCCCCACCTCTCGCTGCTCGTGCGCTCGGCGTCGTCCGGAGCTGAGCCGGGCGGTGCCGCGCGTGACGTTGGCGACGCTGCGAAACCCGGCACAGATGGCAGTGGTGCGCTCACCGGCCCCCTGGATGATGAGAGTGCACCGTCGCTCCTCGACCTCGAAGCCGTTCGTGATGTTGCGAGCCGCTTGCCGATGCCACTTACCCTCGGCGGTCCGCAGCTGTTCCGGCACGGCGCGCGCGCCGTCCTGGCGCGGAGCGTCGCGCCGTCCCTTGGTCTCCTCGAGTTCCACGCCGAGCTGCACCGGCTGGCGGGGAGTGCGGAGGGCGCTGTCGACCTGCCGCACACGACGCCAGGGAAATGGACGCCGCACGTCACCCTCGCCAAGCGCCTCAAGCTCGCCGACCTGGAACAGGCGGTCGCAACTCTCGACTTCGAGCCACTGCACGCGCTGGCCACCGGGCTGAGACTCTGGGATGCGCGAAGCCGCACGGTCAAGAGCCTCCGCATCGCCTGACCAACATCGGTGCAGATCTGCGGAGGACGAGCCGTTTTCGCCGGATACTTCTCGATATTGCACTGATGTTGGTCAGGGTCAGGGTCAGGGTCAGGGGCAGGGCCAGGCCGAGTCGGGGGCAGTGGGGCGCGGGCTCTTGCTACCGTGAGATGCGGGCCTCGCCGAGCCGAACGACGACGACGCCGACCAAGATCAGGACACCGCCGACCAGCTGCACCGGGCTGGGGAGCTCGCCGAGCAGCAGCCACGCGAAGAGCACGGCCGCGACGACCTCCGAGAGCCCGACGAACGAGGTCAGTCTGGGGCCGAGTCGCCGCGCGGCCGCGATGCCGGTGACGTAGGCGCCTGCCGCCGTCACGAGCCCGAGCACAAGGACCGCGACCCACCAGGGCATGGATGACCCGCCCAACTCGACCGGCGCATCCGTCACCGCCATCGGCAGCACGCCGACAAGCCCGGCGCCCCCGAGCACCGCCGCGCCGACCAGGAGCCCGCCGCCAGCGAGCACCGTCGCGGGGAGTTCGGTCTCGGTGTCTGCCGACATCACGAAGTAGAAGGCGACGCCGAGCATCGCGCCGAGTGCCCACAGGATGCCGGCGAGGTCGAGCTGCACGCCACCGAAGATCTGCAGCACGAGCATGAGCCCGCCCGCGGCGATGGCCGTGCCGACGAGCGTGAGGGCGTGCGGGCGCTGGCGATGCCGCAGCCACATCCAGAGCACGACGATGGCTGGCGCCGTGTATTCGATGAGCAGGGCGACGCCGACCTGGAGGGTCGCGACGGCGGTGAAATACGCGAGCTGCGTGCCCGCGACCGCGATCGCGCCGTAGATCGCGAGCTTCGCGAGGTTGCCGCGGTCGGCGAGAAGGTGCCAGCGACCCCGGAGCGCCAGGAGGGAGACGGGCGCCAGAGCGAGTGCCGCGAGCGAGACTCGAGCTGTGACCGCGGCGCCCGGGGTCCAACCGGCATCGAGCAGGCCGCGCGCGAATGGGCCGGACAGTGCGAAGGCGCCCGCCGAGATGAGGGCGAACAGCAGGCCGGAGGCGAGGCGCGGATTCGCTGCCGACGCGGCGGAGGTGCGCGGAGCCGCGTGTGGCCCCACTCCAGGAGCAGCGGCAGCCGCGATGCTCATGTCATTGCCGTTTGCCTTCATAGAAGATGACACTAGTCTCCGGTTGGTAATCTGCAAAGGTGCTTTTCACCAATGACACCGAAGAGGCGCTCGCAGCAGCCGCGGCGATCGTGAACAGCGACGTCGAGCCGCTCACGCTGCGCACGCGCGGCGAGCTGGCCGACTTCTTCCTTGACCTCGGCTACACGGGTCGCTTCGACGGCGACGAAGCCGAGTTCGAGCGCGTCCGCGCGATCCGCCCGCGGCTGAGGGAGCTGCTCACCGCCGACCGAGATGCCGCAGCCTCGCTCGTGAATCAGACGCTCGTCGAGTACAACGCGACCCCACAGCTCGTGCGCCACGGCACTGCCGACTGGCACCTGCACGCCGTCGACGCCGACCGGCCACTGGATGAGCGCATCACCGTCGAGACGGCGCTCGCGGTCGTCGACCTCATCCGCGCCGACGAGATGACACGGCTCGGTCTCTGCGACGCCGACAGGTGCGACGGGGTTGTCGTCGACCTCACCCGCAACCGCACCAAGCGATTCTGCTCGACGCGATGCGCGAACCGGTCTGCCGTCGCGGCCTACCGGGCTCGCCGCCGCGAGCATCCGGAGCTCTGACGCGGAGCGTCGAACGAGAAGGTCACGCGGTCGCTGCGCCGTGCGGCGCGGCCGCTGGCCTCGCCTCCGCCGCTGTCGCACTGAAGGCGCGCACCAGGGGATTCGTGTCGCCGGTCCGGTGTGCGAGCTGGACCAGGCTGGCGGCCCGAGTCGCCGCGAGCGGAACCGCGACGGCTCCACGCGGCAGCGGCTCCACCGCGCTGGCCGGGGAGACCGCGACGCCCAGCCCCGCCGCGACGAGGTGGAAGATGGTGCCCCACTCCGAACCGCTGAGCCCGAGCCGCGGCTCGATGCCCGCCTCGCGGAACGGCTGCAGGGTGAGGGCGTGGGCTCGTGACCCTGACGTCTGCGGGAAGAGCACAAGCGGGGATGACGCGAGGTGAGTTGCAGTCACCGCCTCGGCCCCCGCTAGGTCATGGCTGGCTGGCAGGACCGCCACGAAGGGCTCTGCGAAGAGCGTCGAGATCGTGAGCCCCTCGTGCTCGTCGGCGTCGCGCACGATCCCGACGTCGGCGGTGCCGCGTTCCAGACGGTCCAGCACTGCCGTCGTCGGGCCCTCATGGAGCTCGACGAGCACATCCGGTCTGCCGCGTATGAAGTGGCGCAGCATCGAGCTCACGACGCGGGCTCCGGACGAGATGAACGAGATGTCGATGCGGCCCGACTCGCCCCGCGCGACCCGACGCGCCTCATCCACATCGGAGGCGAGCAAGGCGAGCAGCCCATGCGCCCGCGGACGGAACCCGCGCCCAGCCTCCGTCAGCTCCACGGAACGCGACGTGCGAGTGAAGAGCGTGACGCCCATCAGCTGCTCGAGCTGTCGGATCTGCTGCGAGAGCGCTGGCTGCGCGATGTGCAGGCGGGCGGCGGCGCGGCCGAAGTGCAGCTCCTCGGCGAGCGCGAGGAAGTAGCGGAGGTGTCGCAGCTCAACCCGAGTATCCATAACTCAAGCCTATTGATCTCGCGGGCAATCAGTATTGGACCTCTTGATGCAAGCGCGGCACCCTTGGGGAGTGCCAGAGCTCCAGACCCACATCACCGTGACCTCACTCTCCTCCGCTGACGACGCCGAGGCCTTCCGAGAGATCAGCGAGGCCTGGATCTCGCGCCTCTTCAGCGTGACGGCCGACGATCGCAGGCTGCTCGACGATCCTCTCGGGCAGATCGTGGAGCCGGGCGGCGACGTCCTGCTCGCCCGCGCAGCCTCCGGAGACGTCATCGGCTGCGTTGCGCTCCTGCCCTCCGGGGAAGGGGTGTTCGAGCTCGCGAAGATGGGCGTCTCGCCCGAGGCTCAAGGGGTGGGAGTCGGCCGGCGCCTCGTCGCCGCGGCGATCGAGCGGGCCCCGCAACTCGGTGGGCGAGTGGTCTTCCTCGGGTCCCACTCGAGTCTCCTGCCCGCGCTCCACCTCTACGATGCGGCAGGGTTCACGCGCATCACTCGAGAGCAGCTGCCGGTCGACGACTACCACGCGCGCGCCGACACGTTCATGAGGCTCGAACTCGGCTGACACCAGCACGCGGAGTCGTGGCCCGTTGCCGCTCCCAGTGCCGGGAGCAACAACGGGCCACAACGATCTGCGCGCCGGGGGTGACGTGAGCTACACCGCGGCGGGGCCCGACTCTCCCGTGCGGACGCGGATGACGTGGCTCACGTCGGTCACCCACACCTTGCCGTCGCCGACGTTGCCCGTGCGGGCCGCCGCGACGACGACCTCGAGCGCCTTGTCGAGGGTCTCGTCGGCGACGAGCACCTCGACGCGCGTCTTGGCGCGGAACGAGACCTTCACGGCCTGCCCTCGGTAGTACTCGGTGAGGCCCTTCTGGTGGCCGTGCCCCTCCACCTCGGTGATGGTGAGGCCCGTGAAGCCTGCAGCCTCGAGGGCATCCTTCACGTCGTCGACCTTCGTCGGCTGGATCACTGCGGTCACGAGCTTCATCGGCGTGCGCTCCTCTTCTGTGCGGGCGTTGACTGTGTGTTCTGGTCGTGCGGGACGCGCGTCGACTGCGTGTTCTGATCGCGCGGAGTGAACTCGGACCTGCGTGGGGCCCTGCTGCATGCATCCATCATGGTCAGCGCGGCTCGAGCTCGTACGCGCTCTCGGCGTGGATGCCGCGGTCGAGGCCAACCGACTCCACGTCATCCGGGACGCGGATGGGCACGATCTTGTTCATGACCCAGGCGATCGCGTAGGTTACGGCGAACGCGTACACGCAGGTCACGACGATGGCGATGAGCTCGCGCCAGAGGAGGCTCGCGTCGCCGCCGAAGAAGAGGCCCGTGACGCCGGCGGGGGCCGCTGCGGCACCGAGGAACACCACGAACAGGGCACCGACGATGCCGCCGATGCCGTGCACCGAGAAGGCATCGAGCGCGTCGTCGACCTTGGCGCGGTTCTTCCAGCCGATGCAGAGCGCCACGACGGCGCCGGAGACGAAGCCGAGCGCGAGGGCGCCGAGCGGGGTGACCGCATCCGCTGCAGGGGTGATTCCGACGAGGCCAGAGATCATGCCCGTCGCCATCCCGAGCGTCGTCGCGTGCTTGTCGCGGATGCGCTCGATCAGCAGGTAGCCCATCGCGCCGGTCAGCGCGGCGAGGGTCGTGGTGAGCACGACGTAGCCCGCGAGGAAGTTCGCGCCGGCGGCCGTTCCGCCGTTGAAGCCGATCCAGCCGAAGAAGAGGAGGCCGGCACCGAGGAGCACCAGCGGCATGTTGTGCGGGCGCATCTCCGTGTTCTTGCGGCGACCGAGCACCATCGCGAGGGCAACGGCCGAGGCGCCAGCGTTCATGTGCACCGCCGTGCCGCCCGCGTAGTCGTGCAGGCCGAGGACGTTGCGCATCCACCCGCCGACCGTCTCGCCGTCTTCGCTCGTGAACGCGAACACCCAGTGCGCGAGGGGTGCGTAGACGAGGATCGTCCACAGTGCGGCGAAGATCAGCCACGCCCAGTACTTCATGCGGCCGGCCGCACCGGATGCGACGATCGCGATGCTGATGGCGGCGAACAGGATGTAGAAGGCGCCCCAGTACGCGTCGACCGTGATGATGTCACCGTCGGAGGAATCCGTCATGAACGACTCCATGCCGACGAACGCGAGCGGGTCGCCGATGATTCCGGCACCACCCACCGAGTTGCCGAGCACCATGCCGTGCACGAACAGCACGTAGATGACGGCGACGACGGCCATGGATCCGAAGACCATCATGGCCATGTTGAGCATGTTCTTGCTGTTGAGCATTCCTCCGTAGAAGAACGAGATACCGGGGAACATCAGGAGGACGAGGCCGAATGCGGCGAGCATCCAGGCGAGATCGGCAGCGGGCATACATGGCTCCTTGTGTGGGGGTCATGGGAGAAGAGCGTGCGGGATGCACGGGTGGAGCAGTCGGGGCGTGGTCGCCCCGAAGTCAGTCGACGAGCCAGGTGGGGGAGACCTTGAACTTGTCGGCGGCGAGGATGGCGGCGTCGATGACGCCGCCGCCCTGCAGGTCGGGCGGGAGCGCTTCGTCGCGGTGCGTCGTGCTCCAGCCGAGCATCGTGAGCGTGCGCACCATCGAGAGTGCGCAGCCGAGCTCGAGCTGCGCATCCGTCAGCCGTTCCTCGGATCGATATCCATCGATCCAGTTGCGGGCCATCGTGCGCACCTCTGGCTTGTGCTCCTGGAACGTGAGCGCCGAGGCGAAGTCGTAGAGGAACCAGCTGAAGCCCGAGTCGTCGAAGTCGATGACGATGAGGCGCTCACCGTCTCGGATCACATTGGTCGGCCGCAGGTCGGAGTGCACGAGCCCCCAGTCCTGCCAGCCGGCCGGCGCGGCCTGCACGCGCGTCAGCGCAGCCATCTCGGCGCGCTCGAGGTGGTCGAGCTGCGCCGGCGTCAGCGATGCGCGACGCCAGTCGCCCCACCTGGCGGCCCCGCCGAGCAGGTCGGGGAGGCCCCACGTGAAGCGGTCGAAGCCCGCTGGCCGGCGCCAGCTGCGGGCGTGGTCGTGCAGGCGGGCCGTGATCTGCCCGAGTTCCGTGAACCACGGGGCCGCGTCGTCGACGTCCTGCAGGATCGAGCCGCGCACGTGCTCGAAGTAGACCGCCTTGAGCGTGAGCCCGTCCGGTGACTGGATGCTCTGCGTCACTCGACCATCGGCCCCCGGAATCGGGGACGGCACCTCCGCGCATCCGGAGTCGCGGATCGCCTCGACCCACAGCATCTCCGAGCGCAGCTGCTCGTCGCCCTCCTGGTAGCCGGGCTGCTGCAGGCGCACGACGCCGATCGGCTGCCCGCCGAGCTCCACGAGGTACGACGCGTTCTCCGACACCGAGATGAGCTTCGTCGCGGCCTCCGGCGCGATGCCGAAGGCGGCGAGCATCCCCTCGTGCAGCCAAGCCGGAGCAGCCTCACCCTTGACGAGCGCGTCGAAGACGCGGAGCCCCGAAACGGGTTGCTTGAGCGGTGCCTCGATCATGGTCGTCTCCTCGGGCTGGGGCGATCCGTGCAGCGGATGCGCGGGTCGCGGCGGCTCTGGTGTGTGCCGGCTGAGTGCGGGGTGATCCATGTCTAGGTGCTGATTCGCTGGAGATGCGGCATCTAGTGGCACTCGTTACACACGATTTACCAGGAGGAAACAGTCTGCTCGCTTGCACTCGACAGGATCGAAGCGCCGACCGGGCGAGGTGCGCCCGCGGGAGAGGACAAGCCACGTGAGCAGATCCACGATCATGGACGGCAACAGCTACCGGGTGGGGGAGTCCTCAGCGGCGGCCGAGACCGAAGCCATGGTCGAGCGGCGCACGCGACTCCTCGGCCCCTCCTACCGGCTCTTCTACTCGAACCCCGTGCACCTCGTGCGCGGAAGCGGCACCTACCTGTATGACAGCGACGGCGTCGAGTACCTCGATATGTACAACAACGTCGCGAGCCTCGGCCACGCGCATCCGCGGGTCGTGGAGGCGATGGCGGCGCAGGCCGGCACCCTCAACACGCACACGAGGTACCTGCACGAGGCGATCCTCGATTACACGGAGGACCTGCTCTCGACGATGCCCGCCGAGATCGGCCAGGTCATGTACCAGTGCACGGGCTCCGAGGCGAACGACCTCGCCCTGCGCGTGGCCGCCGCCTACACGGGCGGCACCGGGGTCATCGTGACAAGCGAGGCGTACCACGGCACGTCGGGGCTCACCTCGGCGGTGTCTCCCGCGCTCGGCAGCGGGCAGACGCTCGGGCTCGAGGTGCGCACCGTCCCGGGTCCCGACACGTACCGGACGGCGCCTGACCTGGTCGGCGAGAAGCTCGCCGCCGACATCCGCGCCGCGATCGCCGACCTGGCGAAGTACGGTGTCAAGTTCTCGGCGTTCCTCGCCGACTCGGTGTTCTCGTCCGACGGAGTTGCCGCCGACCCGGCCGGGTTCCTCGGGCCTGCGTTCGACGCCGTCCACGAGGCCGGTGGCGTGTGGATCGCCGACGAGGTCCAGCCAGGCTTCGGGCGTCTCGGCCCACGCATGTGGGGCTTCGCGCGGCACGACATCGTGCCCGACATCGTCACCATGGGGAAGCCCATGGGCAACGGCATCCCCGTCTCCGGCATGGCTGCGCGACCCGAGGTGCTGGAACCCTTCGCCACGGGCATCCCGTACTTCAACACGTTCGGCGGCAACCCCGTCGCGATCTCCGCGGCGCAGGCGGTGCTCAACGTGCTGCGTGACGAGGGTCTTCCCGAGCGGGCGGCGGTGGTCGGCGAGCAGCTGCGCGCCGCGATCCGTTCGATCGGGGATGCTCGCATCGGCGACGTGCGCGGAGCCGGGCAGTTCACGGGGGTCGAGATCGTGGCGGACCCTGCAGAGAAGACGGCGGACGGCCAGACGGCGCTCGCACTCGTCAACGCGCTCCGCGAGCACCGAGTGCTCACCTCGACCGCTGGCCCGAACAACAACGTGCTCAAGGTGCGGCCGCCGCTGTCGTTCCAGGAGCGGGACATCGACCGCTTCACGGATGCGCTCGCCGCGGCGCTCGCGGACGTGCCGGTGCGCTAGAGCGCGCTCACTCGGCTGCGCGACCGGCCCGCGGGAGCGTCCTCCGGGTTTCTATTCGCTGCAGGACTTCGTGTGCGAGCTGCATGAACCTTGCGGTGGCCGGGGAGATCGCTCCGCCCCTCCTCGTGACGAACGCGTAGTGCTCGACGATGGGGGGCTCCAGCGTCGTCCAGGTCAGGCCACGCTCCTCGATGAGCTGTCTGCCGACGTGATAGGAGACGAGCGAGTCGCCGACGCCTGCGGCGGCGAGCTCGAGGGCGTGGGTCTGGAATTCGACCTCGACGATGGGGGTGATCACGATCCCGTGGCGTTGCGCGAGCCCCGTCAGTGACACCCGCAGCGGATCGTCCTGGGCCCAGCGTGTCTCCGAGAGGATCAGAGGCCGTGTGGCGAGCGTCGCAATATCGACCGGTTTCGCCGTGTGGCCGGGGTTCCTTGACGTGTAGATGACCTCGTCCGTGAACGCGAAGGGCGTGAGTGTCAGCTCCCGGTCGTCGATCGGGAGCTGCACGAGGCCGGCCTCCAGGTCTCCGGCTCGCACTGCGGCGGCGACCTCGGACGAGTTGAGGCCACGGACCAGGATGCGCACGCCCGGGTGGGCGGCGTGGAATTCGCGGATGAGGTCCGTGAGGAGATACAGATGCGCGCTGTTGAAGGTGCCGAACGAGACTGTTCCTTCCTCGAGCGACCTCATGCGACGGCTCCACTCCGAGAACTCGCGGATGTTCTCGAGAGCGTGAGCGGCGATCGGTAGGAGCTGCTTGCCAGCATCGGTCAGCAGGAGTTTGCGTGACGTGCGAGTGAAGAGCTGCACTTCCAGCGTCTTCTCCAACACGCTGATCTGCTCGGAAAGGCTTGGCTGCGCGATGTGCTTCTGCGCGGCTGCACCCGCGAATGTGCCGACCTCCGCGGCCGCGACGAAGTACTCGAGCTGTCGGACTGAGGGCAATGCCATGAGACTTCTTCCTCTAGGGAAAACCTTGATCTAACGATCATTATCAAGCATTGCCCTTGTTTGGGTGCGCTGGTGAACTTGTGCCTCAACAGCACCCCAGCGAGAGGCCAACGCAATGAACGTTCAGAGGACCGCCGTCATCACCGGTGCCGCATCAGGTATGGGCCACGCGACCGTCCAGAAGTTCCTCGACGGCGGCTGGCACGTCATCGGCGTCGATATCAACCAGGTCACCGTAGAGCGCACGGGGGGCGGACGATTCGATTCAGTGGTCGCCGACGTTCGGAACAAGGATGAGATCCGGGACGCCATCGCTGCGGTCACCGGCCCGAACGCGCAGATTCACGCCGTCGCGAACATCGCTGGCGTGTATCCGCCGACCACACTCGCTGACTACGACGAAGCAACCTACCGACGCATCTTCGACATCAACGTCTATGGAGTCGCCAACGTCATCGCCGCCTGCGAGCCGAGCATGCCAGAAGGCTCCGCGGTCGTGAACTTCGCCTCCGTCGACGCCTTCGTCGTATCGCCAGGCCAACTCTTCTACGGCGCTTCCAAGGCCGCCGTGGTGATGCTCACCAAGACACTCGCGCTCGAGCTCGCCCCCAAGGGAATCAGAGTCAACGGCATAGCACCGGGCTGGGTCGCTACGCCCGGCAACGCCGCAACGGGACGCATGGAAGCGGCCGCCGCGAGCATCCCACTTGGACGCGTCGCGAACCCCGACGAGATCGCTGGTTGGGCGTGGCTCTTGTCGCAGCCGGAAAGCGTCTCCTTCATGACCGGAGAGACCGTCGTCCTCTCCGGAGGTGACGTCATCCGCTAGCCAAGACCCGCCCGCCAACCCCAACACATCGCAGAGAGAGACCATCATGACCCGTTCACGAATGCAGACTCGACCCCTCACGCTCCTCGCCGTCTGCGGGCTCGCAGGCGCCAGCCTCGCAGGATGCGCATCCACCGGCACCGCGGCATCCACTGTCGCCGAGGACTGCGAGGCGGCGCACGCAGACCTGAGCACCTTCACCCCGGGCACCCTCACCGTCGGGGTACCGGAGAACCTGCCGTACACCGCGACGGACGGGGCGGGGGCGACGGGCCTCGAGATCGACCTCATCGAGAAGATCGCCGCCGCCGAATGCCTCAACGTCGCCTACGTGCCCATCACCTACGCCAACGGCATCCCGATGATCAGCGAACAGCGCAAGACCGACCTCATCACCGGCGGCTGGTACGTGACCGAAGCGCGCGCCGAGCAGGTCGGCTTCACGAGCCCCATCTGGTACGACACCATGGGCATCATCTCCGCCGACGGAGCCTCCACCATCACCGAGCTGGAGAGCATCGGCGACGTCGGCAGCGTCGCGGGCTTCTCCTGGGAATCCGACGTCAACTCCGTGCTCGGCGGATCGCTCAAGACCTACCCGGGCACGGTTGAAGCGAAGCAGGACCTCGTCAGCGGTCGCGTGCAGGCGACGCTCGACGGCTACGCGGTCGCGACCGTCGCCTACGCAGACACGGACTTCAAGGTCGAACCCGTAGAAGCCGATGACCGAGTCGCCATCACCGTCGAGAAACCCATCATCGCTTTCCCGATCGACCCGGACAACGCCGCCCTCTCCGACGCGATCAGCGAGGTCATCGACGGATATCGCGAAGACGGGACGCTCGCGGGTCTCCTCGAGGACTACCAGCTGCCGGCTGAGCTCCTCGTGCCAGCCGACGTCGCGTCGACCTCCATCCGCTGACGGCTGCAACACCTCACACCGAGAACTCGAGGAGCAGCCATGAATGTCCAACTGATCACGCAGAGCAACCAGATCGCTCACGCGGGCGTCACGATCACCAACCTGTCGAAGAGCTTCGGCGACAACCTCGTCCTCGACGACATCTCCATGACCGTCAAACCCGGAAGCGTCACCGCACTCATCGGCCCGTCCGGCTCGGGCAAGAGCACCCTGCTGCGTTGCGTGAACCTGCTCGAACTCCCCGATGCGGGGACCGTCACCGTCGGCGACCAGACCATCACGGCCGGCTCCCGCGTGCCCGACCGTGAGCTCCTCGCCCTGAGACGCCAAGTGGGCATGGTCTTCCAGTCGTTCAACCTCTTCCCGCACTTCTCCGTGCTCCGTAACGTCGCGTTCCCCCAGGAGAAGATCCTCGGGCGGAGCCGCGAAGAGGCCGAAGCTCGCGCCCTCACCCTCCTCGAACGAGTGGGATTGAAGGAGAAAGCGCACCAGCATCCAGGGCGGTGCTCCGGAGGACAGCAGCAGCGCATCGCCATCGTCCGAGCGCTGGCCCTGAACCCGCGAGTGATGCTCTTCGACGAGCCCACGAGTGCGCTCGACCCGGAAGTCGGCGTTGAAGTCCTCGCCGTCATGCGGGAACTGGCGAGTGGCGGTATGACCATGATCGTCGTCACTCACGAGATGCAGTTCGCGCGCGACGTCGGAGACCACCTTGTCGTCATGGCAGACGGTCACATCATCGAAGAAGGAAACCCCGCTGAAGTGATGGCCGCGCCTCGCGAGGAACGCACGAAGAGGTTCCTGAGCGCCGTCCTGGAGCGATGACATGAGCGACGTGATCGCTGCCGTCCTCCTCGGACTCCCGCTGACCCTGCTCATCACCGCGGCCGCCTTCGCTATCGGGGTGGTCGGTGGCATCCCACTGATGCTGGGGCTGCGTTCTCGCCTCGCTCCGGTTCGACTGCTGTTGCGTGTGATCGTCGACCTTATCCGTGGCATCCCACCCATCGTCTGGCTGTTCCTCCTCTACTTCGGAGTGCAGATCGGTGCTGTCCGGTTCGATTCGATCACCGCAGCGATCGTCGGCCTCGGAATCATCGCGAGCGCCTATCTCGCCGAGATCTACCGCGGAGCATTCCTCACCCTGCCGAGGGGGCAGGTGGAGGCCTCTGCGGCACTCGGCCTCAGTCGCGTCACGACTTTCGTCCGCGTCCTCGCGCCGCAGGCATTCCGGACAGCTCTCCCCTCGATGGCGACCTTCCTGCTGTCCCTCCTGAAGGACTCCTCGATCGCCTCCACGATCGGCGTCGCCGACATGGTCTTCGCCGCCAACATGTTCGCGCGGCAGAACCCCACAAGCGCTGGGATCTGGCCGTTCTTCGTCGCCGCCGCCGTCTACCTCATCGTGAGCGTGCCCGTCGCGATCTACAGCCGACGTCTCGATTCCAGACTGCGAAAGGAACGCTGATGGACCTCGCGGAATATCTCCCTCGCCTCGGCCAGGGCCTCCTCGTGAGCCTGCAGCTCACGGTGCTCTCGGTCGTCCTCGGATACCTCGTCGGACTCCTCTTCGCGCTCGCAGTGACCTCGCCGCGCTGGTGGTTGCGGGTTCCAGTGCTCGTCATCGTCGAGATCGGCCGAGGGATCCCGGCCCTGGTCGTGCTCTACATGGTGTACTTCGGCCTGCCAGCCGTCGGGGTCATCTTCGACAACTTCCTCGCCGCGACGGCCGCTCTCACCTTCACGGCAGCCGCCTACTCATCCGAGATGATGCGCGCGGGAATCCAATCCGTGCCGAGAGGGCAGCACGAGGCCTCCGCCGCGTTGGGGCTTCCGAAGGTGACATCCTTCGTTCGAATCGTCCTCCCGCAGGGCATGCGCTCCGCGATCCCCCCGCTCATGGGACTCGCCATCATGTCCTTCCAGGCCACCTCTCTCGCCTACTCGATCTCCGTCAACGAGCTCATGAGTCAGGCCTACTCCGTCAGCAACACCACCTTCCAATACCTGACCGTGTACGCGATTACGGGGCTCATCTACGCAGCGATCGCCGTACCAGCCACGTGGTGCTCGGTCCTGGTCGAGCGCCGCCTCAACCGCGGCGCTCTCTGAACCGCGACGTGATCGCACACGACGTCTCTCCACGAAAGGAACACCCATGACCAGATACTGCGTGATCGGAGCGGGCGCTGCCGGAGTCTCAGCTCTGCAGCAACTCCGGCAGGCCGGCTTCGAAGCTGACTGCTTCGAGAAGACCGACCGAGTCGGTGGCCACTGGCACACCGACTACGAGGCACTGCACCTCATCACCTCGCGGGACATGACCCACTTCGAGGGCTTCCCCATGCCTGAGAACTACCCGCACTTCCCGCGGCGCGACCAGGTGCGCGAGTACATCGAGTCCTATGCGCGGCACCACGGGCTGTTCGACGTCATCCGGTTCAACACCGCCGTCACCTCTGTGGTGCCGGTCGCCACGGCGGGGCCCACGGGCTCAGCTGGGTGGGAGGTCACGCTCGACTCGGGGGAGCGGATGAGCTACGACGGCGTCCTCATCGCGAACGGGCACCTCTGGGATCAGCGCGTCCCCGCCCTGGGCTCGAGCTTCACCGGCAAACAGGTGCACTCGGGCTCCTACCGCAGCACCGAGGACATCGACGGGCGACGCGTGCTTGTCGTCGGGGCCGGGAACTCTGGCTGCGATCTGGCAGTGGATGCAGCGCAGCACCGCTTCGACGTCGACATCGTGATCCGCCGAGGCACCTACTTCCAGCCCAAGACGTACTTCGGAGTTCCGCGTCAGGAAGTGCCCTGGCTCGGTTCGTTCTCGCCGGACGAACAGGATCTCATCTCGCGGCTTCTCGCTCGCGTCACCGTGGGGGAATGGAGCGACTACCCCGGCATGCCGAAACCCCAGCACCGAACCCTCGCTGAGGGCGCGACCGTCGTGAACAACCTGCTGCTCTACTGGGTGCAGCACGGCCGAGTCACGATCCGTCCGGGCATCGCATCCATTGAGGGGAAGACGGTGCGATTCGACGATGGGGGAGAGCGTGACTACGACACCATCCTGTGGGCGACCGGGTTCAACTCCAGCCTGCCGTTCCTCGACGACTCGCTCGTCGCTCGCAGGCGCAGTGCGCCGTTGCGCTACGGGGCCGGCATTGTTCCCGAGGGATTGGAGAAGCTCTACTACATCGGTATGGCCGCCCCGAGGGGTCCACAGATTCCCGTCTACGGGGTGCAGACGAAGCTGGCGATCCGCATGCTCCGTGCCCACGAGGCTGCACCCGGTGGCTTCGCCGCAGTCGGAGGCTACCTCGAGGGGCTGCAGGAAGCGGAGGATCGAATCGACATCGTGAGAGCAATCTGGGACGAGCAGCGAGCTGACACGGAGCGGCTGCTTGATGCCTTCGCGATCGCGCGTGGGCCAGAAGTCCTGGAGGAGGCGCGAGCATGAGGGACGACGAGCCCACCGACGACGTGGTCTGCGACGCCGATGAGCCGATTGTCCGCGGCTACAACCAACGGCGGCAGATCTGAACGACACCGATCGGCCGCCGCCACCGGATGCACGACGCCGTCGCGCGCATCGCCCAGCCTCGCAAGGGGCTGCGCGACGCGCGTGCATCGTGCGGTCGGCTGCTGCGCGATACGGGGTCCCAGCGGGGGCACGCACCTCAAACGGGGATCGCGCCGCTCAGCTGCAGCGCAGGGAGGATCGCGGCGGGCAGGCTGCAACCTCGCAATGCCGCAGCTGAGGGCGCCGAGACGCGATGTGCCTGTGATGCGAGTCGCGGAGCCGTCGCAGTGGATGGCGGCAACGGTGGCGGTAGCTCTGGCTTGGCGACTTCTGCCGCAACTTGGGTGATAGCTCGCGATGATCGCGCGCCACCCGACCGATGAGCGCGAGTTGTCACCGAAATTCGACGACAACACCCTCAACGGTGAAAGCGCGAGCCGCCGACGAGGGCCTGGGATGCCCGCGCCCGGTAGAGTCCACGGCATGCGGGAGAGCGAGAGGTGAGCGGCGGTCTGGTCGCGGCGCTCGTCGGCCTCGCCGTGGTCGATTCGCTGAACCTCTCGACGATCGCGGTTGTCATCCTGATCCTGCTGACCGTGCAACGCCCCGTCGCGACGGGCTGGGTCTACGCGGCTGGTGCCGTCGTGGCCTTCTTCGGGCTGACGATGCTCGTCTACTTCGGGGCGAGCTTCGCAGGGACACTCGTGGAGGACCTCGCGACGTGGATGCGCCGCATCATCTTCCTCGGCTTCGGGGCGATGTTCGTCGTGTTCGGGGTGCGTCGCTTCCGCACGCGAGAGCGGCGCGGGTACCCACTGCTGCGGTGGGTGAACCCGCTCACCGCGTTCCCGCTCGGCATCGTCGCGACACTCGCCGACCTGCCGAACGCGTTCCCGATGTTCTTCGCCGTGGAACGGCTCATCGACGCCGAGGTGTCGGCCCCGACTGCGGTCGCCGCGCTCGCGGGCTACACGCTGATCTACGCGGTGCCGACCGTCCTCGCGCTAGTGCTCGGCATCCTCTTCAAGGACCGCCCTCGCGATCGTTTCCGCGAGGTCTACGACCGCCTCACGAGCGGTGATGTCAAGGCGAGCCGGTCGATGGCGGCGGTGCACTTCGTGCTCGCGGCGGCCTGCTTCGCGGTCGCGGCGTTCGTCGTGTGAGGCCGACATTATTCGCTGACTCCTCACATAGTGGGGCGTAGCATCGGGAGGAACCCCACTTCCGGGTTCGCGGCGCTCCGCGTCGTCCAGTGAAGCCGGGCTGTCGCTCCGCCCGGAGAGAGGCAGCGCCATGAAAGCACTGCAGTACCGCGCGATCGGCTCGCGCCCAGAACTCGTCGAGATCGACACCCCTACGCCCGCCGCTGGCGAGATCCTGCTCAAGGTGACGGCCGCAGGTGCCTGCCACTCCGATGAGTTCATCATGGGCACGTCGGCTGAGGACTACTACTTCAAGCCGCTCCCGCTGACGCTCGGCCACGAGGTCGCGGGCATCGTCGAGGCGATCGGCAGCGGCGTCCACGATGTCGAGATCGGCGAGTCGGTCATCGTCTACGGCCCGTGGGGCTGCGGACGCTGCTACCACTGCGCGAGCGGTGCCGAGCAGAACTGCGAGAAGGGGATGCGCGCGCCCGGCATCTTCAGCGACGGCGGCATGGCCGAGTACATGATCGTCGACGACGCGCGCCACCTGGTGCCGATCGGCGACCTCGACCCGGTCAAGAACGTGTCGCTCACCGACGCGGGCCTCACGCCCTACCGCGCTGTGAAGTCGGCGCTACCGAAGCTCGTGCCCGGGTCGACCGCGGTCGTCATCGGGTCTGGTGGGCTCGGCCACGTCGCCATCCAGCTGCTCAAGGTGCTCTCGGCGGCGACGGTCGTCGTGCTCGACGTGGGCGAGGCGCAGTTGGAGCTCGCCCGCACGGTCGGAGCCGACCACACGTTCCTCTCGAACCCGGATGCCGTGCCTTCAGTCAAGGAGCTCACGCGCGGCCTTGGCGCGACGGTCGTCTTCGACTTCGTCGGCATCCAGCCGACGGCCGACCTGTCGGCGAAGATGGTCGCCGCCGCCGGCTCTGTTGTTGTCGTCGGAGTCGCGAGCGGTGCAGTGCCGATCGGGCAGACGACGGTGCCCCTCGATGTCACCGGCCGCGCCATCAACTGGGGTTCCCGGACCGAGCTCATGGAGGTCGTCGAGCTCGCGAAGCGCGGCGCCATCAACATCCACGTCGAGCGGTTCTCCCTCGACGAGGCGCCGGCCGCCTACGAGAAGCTGCACGCCGGCGAGGTGCGCGGCCGCGCGGTCATCGTCCCGTAGCCGGCGCGAGCTCCCGCCCGCTCGCTCCCCGCTCGCTCCCCGCTCGCTCCCCGCTCGCTCCCCGCTCGCTCCCCGCTCGCGTCTGCCCGTCGCACCTCCCATAGACCTGGGGGTTGTGCATGCTTGTTGCGCAACGAGCATGCGCAACCCCCAGGTCTGCTGCTGCCCTTGGTCAGTACGCGACGCCGAAGCGGGCGCGGCGGTGGGCTGGAGTCTCGATCTCAGCGAGGATCGCGGCGGCGAAGTCTGCGCCGGAGATGTTCGAGTCGCCGTTGGCGTCGGTGAGGAGGATGTCGCCGCCGACGCGGTAGTCGCCCGTCGCCTCGCCCGGCGCCCAGGAGCCGAAGGCTGCCGCGGGGCTCACGTAGAACCAGTCGAGCTCTGGGGCGGATGCGCGCAGGTCGTCGAGCACACCCGCCATCTCGGCGGCTTCGGGCTTGACCGGCTCGGGGAAGCCCTCGGTGTCGGCGAGACGCGGGCCGCCCTCGGCGACGAGGAGCGATCCTGCGCCTCCGACGACCCCGAAGCGCACGCCCCGCGCAGCGGCGAGACCGGCAGCGGCCTCGAGGACCCCGCGGGTGCGGCCCTCGAGCTCACCGCGTGGAGACAGCGCGGAGACGACAACGTCGGCGCCGTCGAAGGCCCGCTCGAGGGTTCCGTCTTCGAGCACGCTGCCGGTGACGTAGCTGACACCCGTGATCTGCTCCTCCGGGAGCGAACGGCTGAACGAGGTGACCTCGTGGCCCGCGGATGCGGCTGCCTTGACGAGGTTGCTGCCGGCGTATCCGGTTCCGCCGAGGATGGTGATCTTGGCCATGGTGGTCCTTTCGTCGCGGCGACCGGTGTCGGGCGCCGAAAGTCACCGTAGGAGACCGACTGCGGGAAAGGGAAGAAGGCACTTTGCCGGTCGTCGGTTACCGCAAAGTGCCTGTGGGGCATCCCTTGAGTCTCTCTCGGTGACTGAGTAGCGTTCAGTTACTCGAGAAAGGTCGCAGCATGTCCGAACCCCTGTGGGACCCGTATGTTCGCGATTGCCCGTCTCGACGGCTGCTCGACCGCATCGGCGATCGCTGGACGGTGCTGGTCGTCGGAACCCTGCACGACGGCCCGAAGCGCTTCTCGGAGATCCAGGCGGCGGTCGACGGCGTCTCGCAGAAGATGCTCACGCAGACGCTCCGCGGACTGGAACGCGATGGCCTCGTGACCCGGACCGTGTTCCCGCAGGTGCCGCCCCGCGTCGACTACGAGCTGACGGACGCCGGCCGCAGTCTGCTCGGCCCGCTGCGCATCCTCACCGACTGGGCGACCGAGCACATGTCCGGCGTCGCGGAGGCGCAGCGCGAGTACGACTCCGTCAGCCGATGAACCGCGCAGCGACTGGGCATGCAACCCGGCACGGCAGGCACAGCGCCGCACACTCAGATCACCCGATCACTGCAGACCAGGGAGGCTCACGATGAGCGAAGACCAGACCACGCGGATCGCCGTGACCGGCAGCACGGGATCGGTTGGCGGGCTTGTCGCCCGTCAGCTTGCTGCTGCTGGAGCGTCGCAGCTCCTCCTCGCTCGGACCCCCGCGAAAGCGCCGCGGCTGCCCGGGTGCGTGGTCGCGCCCTTCAGCTACGCCGATCGCGACGCATCCACCGCAGCTCTCCGAGGTACGCGGACGCTGTTCATGGTGTCGGCGGCCGAGAGCGAGGCGAGGCTCGCCGAGCATAAGGCATTCATCGACGCGGCCGCAGACGCCGGGGTCGAGCACGTCGTGTACACGTCCTTCTTCGGGGCTTCCCCCGACTCGACGTTCACGCTCGCGCGGGACCACTTCGCGACGGAGGAGCACCTCAAGGCGTCCGGAATGACGTGGACGTTCCTGCGCGACAACTTCTACATGGATGTCATGCCGCTCTTCGTCGGCGACGACTCCGTGCTGCGCGGGCCCGCCGGTGACGGTCGGGTGTCGATCGTGAGCCGAGCCGACGTGGCGACGGTCGCGTCGACCGTGCTGCTCGCGCCTGATGCGCACCAGGGGGCGACGTACGACCTGACGGGTCCGGAAGCGCTCACGGCGACCGAGATAGCGGCGGCGATCTCGCACGCTCAGGGCAGGGACATCACGTTCCGTGACGAGACGATCCAGGAAGCGTACGAGTCGCGGAGGAGATGGGGCGCGCCTGCCTGGCAGAACGACGCCTGGGTGAGCACGTACACGGCCATCGCGACTGGTGAGCTCTCTCGGGTGTCCGGTGACGTGGAACGGGTCACGGGCCGGGAGCCGCTGCCGTTCGCGTCGTACTTGGCCGGCGTGGGGCTCGACGTCAGCGAGTAGTTCCGCCTGTCAGCTCTTCGTGAGGTCCTGAGCGAGCATCACGATGATGCCGCTCGGGCCGCGCAGGTAGGTGAGCTTGTAGACGTCCTGGTAGTTGGCGACGCCGCCCAGCGGTCGGCATCCGTGCTGGGCGGCGATCGCGAGCGACTCATCGATGTCGTCGACGGAGAACGCGACGCGGTGCATCCCGATCTGGTTCGGTAGCGTCGGCTCGGTCTCGATGGCGTCTGGGTGGATGTACTCGAACAGCTCGAGCTGACCGTGGCCGTCCGGCGTCTGCAGGACAGCGATCTTCGCGTGGTTCCCGTCCAGGCCAACCGCGGTGGATGCCCAGTCGCCGCTGACCTCGTCGCGCCCGAGCACCGTCAGGCCGAGGTCGGTGAAGAAGGCGATGGTGGCTTCCAGGTCACGGACGGCGATGCCGACGTTCTCGAGCTTGATGGGCATGTTCCGCATGCTAGCGATGGTGGCCGTGAACGGCCCGTTTCCCACCTCTCAGGATGGCATCGCGGGGCTCGCCCGGCTCACTACGCTGGAGAGGCGAGATGTGAGTCTGCGGAGCTGAAGTCCCCTTGCCCGAATGCTCCGGGGGCTCCGGGGTCAGAGAGGTGCGTGCTGTGTCCGTCTTCCTGGTGCGCTCGTGACGTCTGGGTCGATGGGGCCGTCGGGCGCGGCACCGGATGCATCCGGTCGCAAGCCGCTCATGATCGCGATCGTCTCGCTGCTCGGCGCGACGCTGTTCTGGGCCAGCAACTACCTCATCGGCGAAGCCGTGCTGAAGACCATGGACCCGCTGAGCCTCGTGCTGCTGCGGTGGATGCTCGCTGCGGTCCCGCTGATCGCGATCGCGCAGGTCGTCGAGCGGCCGCGCTGGCGAGAGGTGCTGCGCGCGTGGCCGTGGCTGCTGGCGCTGAGCAGCACGGGGCTTGTCGGCTACACGCTGGTGCTCTACTCGGCCCTGCAGCACAGCGACGCGTTCAGTGCGTCGCTCATCAACGCGTTCAATCCGGCGCTCATCGCGGTCGCCGCGGCCGTGTTCCTCGGGCAGCGGCTCACCGCGAGCGGCGTCGTCGGGGTACTGGTCGCGCTTGTCGGCGTTGTCGTGGTGCTCAGCGGAGGCGACCCGGCGGCGCTCGCTACGACCGGTTTCGGGACGGGGCAGCTGCTCATGCTCGCCGCGGTCAGCATCTGGACCGCGTACACGATCATCGGCAGGCGTGCCCCGAAGCTCCCGCCGATCACGTCGACGGCGATCCAGGCGGTGTTCGCGGTGCTGATCGTGGCGCCAGCGAGCCTCGCTACCGGGGGTCCGCAGCTGCCGGATTCGGGGGAGGCGCTCACTTCGCTCGTGCTGATCGCCGTGTTCCCGTCCGTCCTGTCGTACTTGCTGTGGAACCGCGCGCTGACCGTCATCCCCGCCGCGAGGGCCGGTGTCTTCCTCAACCTCATCACCGTGTTCACGGTGGCGTTCACGATCGTCGCCGGCCACCCGTTCGAGGTCGGGCAGCTCGTCGGCGGCGTGATCGTCATCGTCGGCGTGGTCGTTGCGAACGCGCGGGCCTTCCGGCGCGCGAGCTGAGTCACGTCTCCGCGCGGACCCGCCCGACCCGCCCGCCGATGGGCCAGGTCGTGAGGCGCTCCGTGGCCGGGTCGCCCCAGAGCTCGGCGAGGTCCCGGCCGACGTCTTCGAGAAGGCGCGCCTGCCCCGCCTCGCGTGCCGCGCGCACCGCTGACCAGGTGGAGAAGTAGCCGAGCAGCGCATCCAAGTTCAGTCGCCTCTGGATGCTCGGGGCTCGGAACTCGAGCTCTTCGAACGGGAACGGGAGGTCGCGGTACTCGCGCTCGACCAGGCGGCGCGACGGGGGCCAGTAGGCGTCGAGGTCCTCGGCGTAGAAGCGCTGCGCGCGTTCGTCGATGGTCGGTTCGTCGACGTGGAGGATTCCGTAGCAGAGCAGCGCGACGATGCCGCCGTCGACGCTCACTCGGTTGACCTCGCCGTAGAACGCTGTGAGGTCGAACCAGTGCGCGGCCTGCGCAGCGCTGACGAGGCTGACGGTCTGGTCGCGCACGCTCGTCGGCAGCCTCTCGGCGGGCGACTGCTGGTACTCGACGTGCGGATGCGGCGAGGCATTCGTGATCTGCTCCGCGCTCGGGTCGAGGCCGATGACTCGGTCGAAGGCCTCACCGAGTCTGGTCGTGAACTGTCCGTTCCCGCAGCCGACGTCGACGGCAAGATCGATGGTCGGTGCCAGCCCGGCGAGTCCGTTGGCGAGGTCGGCTGGGTAGGTCGGGCGGAACTGGGCGTAGGCCCGACCGCCTTCGTCGAACCAGTTGCGCGCATCCGTGTGGGGCATGGCGCTGATGCTAAGGGCGTTTGCCGGGGAAGCGCCCGTGGCGCCGGTGCCGGTATCGCCGCTTCGGCGTCCGCGCTGGCGTTCGCGCTGGCGTCCGCGCTGGCGTTCGCGCTGGCGTCCGCGCTGGCGCCGGCGCTGCTGCCGGCGTTGGTGTCGGCGCGGCTTCGTGAGCCCCAGGGGAGGGGCGTCGCGACATCAGAATGGTGGGCGGGCTTGGGGCCTCGGCACCGGAAGCACTCGAGGCGCTGAAGGTGCTCGAGGCGCTGAAGGTGCTGAAGGTGCTGAAGGTGCTGGAGGAACTGGTGGTGCTTGGACGTCGCGGGGCAGGCCTGTGCCGCCGACCGGTGTCGCGCCGAGCTGGAACTCTTGGGCCGGCGGATTTCTGGTGGCATTCGCGCCCGGCGGGGGGAGTTCTTCGGTGGGTGTGAAGGTCACGCCGTGAGGCTCAGGGCGGTCGATGTAGATCTTCCCGCTTGGCGTGGTCCACTCGAGCACGCCGCCTTCGAGTTGTTTCACGTTCCAGGCGGTGTGGTGCTTCACGATGTGGTGGTTCTTGCAGAAGTCGCTGAGGTTCCAGACCGCGGTTTCGCCGCCGTACTGGTGGTCCTTGGTGTGGTCGAGCTCGCAGCTGACTGCGGGTTGTCGGCAGCCGATGAAGCGGCAGTGGATGTCGCGGGCGTGCAGGAACGCGCGCATCGCCGCGGTGGGCCGGTACGAGTCGACGGCCTGCACGACCCCTGTGATGGGATGCGTCAGCACGCGAATGAACGCGGGCGCGGTAGCGGCGAGCCGCTTCGCGTCCTCAATCGGCATCGGGGTCATGCCCTCGAGCATCGCGGGTGCCCGGCCGGGTGCGTTGGCGTCAGCGAGCGCGGTTGTGATGGGGATGGAGAGCTGCACGCTGGCTTGGATACCGGCCGCGGCGGAGTTGCCCCTTGGGTCGCTCGTGAGGAGCATGTCGGCGACGACGTCGGACATGACCTCGTTCAGACCCCGCTCGTCCGGCTCTTCGCCGGCAGCCTGCGTCGTGGCGCGCGCGTCGTCAACGCTGGCCCCGAACGCGGAGCTTGCGGGACCCGAGCCTTCGTCGGCCCTTGTCTTCCGCCTGGCCTTGATGATTGCGAGCGCTTGCTTGCGCACGCGGTCTCGGATCGCGTGCGCGACGAACGTGTCTGTCGTGACCCGGATGATGCTCATCCCGTCTCCCAGGTCTTCCACCGTCGCTCGCCGCTGCCGCTTCGCTCGTGCGTGCCGCTGGTCGATGCACTCCCCGGTCAGCTCCTCTGCGACCCGCTCGGCCGCTTTCTGCAGTGCCCGTGGAGGCAGCGGCTCCCGCCTGACCCGCTCGAGCATCACGTCCACGAACAGGGCCCGCCGCTCGGCCTGCTCCTCCGGGTCGTCGTGGTTGACCTTGAACCCCACCTCGACGAGCTTCTGCACCTGCACGGGCGTCGCGACGTTCTTCTCCAGCGCGACCACCAGGGCTGGGAAGTCTGCCTGCGTCATCGAGGCGAGCGCGAGCTGGCCTTGCGAGCTCCTCGAGGGAACCTTCACGATCAGCGCCACCTCGTCCGCGATCGAGCGGACATGCATCGCCGCCTCCGCACACCCATCCGCAACATCCATCGCGTGCCCGAAGCCGTACGCTGCGGCGTGCGCCCGCAACTGCAGCGCGGACCCGGCCGCGATCATCGCCGCCGCCTGTTCCTCCATCTCCAGGATCTGCGCCCGACGCGCCGCGACCGACGCCGGGTCCGAGGGATCAAACCCAAGGCCCGAGAGGTCGGAACTGCGGTGCTGGTGCATGTCCCAAGTGTATTGGACAGGTCCGACATTCAGGAGGGTCGTGGATAACTTCTTAAGCCGTGCGGCGCTCTCCACAGGGTGCGATCCGAGTTGTCCCAGATCTGGCTTGAACTCTAGATTGCAAGTATTCGCATGTATCTTCGATACGGTGTGATGTGAAGAAGTGAAACAGTCGTAACTAAAATCTCCGCGCAATTTTCGATCAATCCCAATGCCCTGCCCGCGATCCCCGCGATCCAGTGCCGTCGGCGAGTCGGTCAGTCAGCCAGCCGTGCGAGTTCCTCCACGACTCGCGGCTGCTCCAACACTCGGAAGTGCCCGCCCGTCTCGAGCTGCACGTTGGTGGCTCCGGCGAGGAAGCTGCCCTTGGGGATGTGCGGGTCGAAGCTGCCGAAGACGGAGACGATGCGCGAGTTCACGTCCTGCTCGCGCGCGAGTGCCAGAATCGTGCGGTCGCGTGGCGAGAAGATCCGCAGACTCGGCATGAAGAGCAGCTGCGCGTAGCTGGAGCCGCCGAAGGGGGTGGCGACGGCCAGCATCGACCGGATTCGGGCGACGGCGGTGCCCTGCGTCATGGCGTGCTTCCCAACCAGGCCGCCTTTGCTGTGCGCGACGATGATGACGTCGTCGAGGTCGTGGCGTTCGAGGTATTCGACGAGGTACACGGCCGCGTCGGGCACGGGCTTCCTGTTGAAGCCGAGCGGGTCGAGGACGTGGACGGGGTGCCCCAGTGCGTGGATCCTGCGGATGAGCGGCAGCATGAAGCGCCACGGTTCGTACACGCCGGGGATCACGACGATGGGCTGGCGGTGACCGTCGAGGAAGATCGATGGGTCGGTCCGGTCGAGCGCGGCCCGCGCCTGCTGGGCGACGACGTAGGCGTAGTCGAGCGTCCACCACCAGAGGCGCTGGAGGGTTCGCCGGATCATGCTGTCGGCGCCAGGTCGGCGACGGGGCACGTCGGCAGCGCCACCCAGCCCTCGATCAGCGCCTTCTCGAGCAGCTCGGGCGGCACGGGCAGCGTCTTCCCGAGCGCGTGTGCCCGCGCGATGAGGGAGGCGACGAGGGCATCGAGCGCGTCGTCGGAGCGGCCGAGCAGCGCGCGCTGCACGGTGTCGGTCTCGAGCCAGACGGACGCATCCAGGAGCGCCTCCGCCGCCAGGATGCGCGCCTCCGGCTTGGTCTTGTACCCGGGAGTGAGGAGGCCCCAGGTGCGCAACGCCGCCGCCGGGTAGACCTCGGCGAGGCGCCCTCCGCCCGAGCGGTCGACGGTTTCGCCGGCCTCCGCGAAGGCGTCGAGCAGCTCGGCGCAGTGGATGGCGGTCATGCCGAGGCGATCCGTCGAGACACTGAGCGGCCAGCGCCCCGTGCGCTCGCGCACGACCCGGTCGGTGTGGCGGTAAGCGAGGCGGCGGCGGAGGTCGATCCCCGAGCTCGCCCGCTCGCTCGGTGCCCGACGCGCGTGTGCGACCACGAACTCGACGAACTCGATGGGCCAGCCGAAGGCGCAGTCGATGCCGACGCTCGTCGCGCCCGCCGACAGCTCGACGATCTCGTCGTCACGGGTGCTGAGCTGCAGGTGGGTCAACCGCGCGATGCCCTCGCCCCACTCGACGATGGCGAGCGCCGTGCGCGTCGGCTCGGCAGCCAGGTCAACGCCAACGGTTTTCACCCGGTCAACGCTACGCGACCGTTTCCCGCTGGACGGTCAGCTCGCACCGGGCTGGCAATTTCGGTGATAACAACGCGGTTTCTGTCGCAAGAACGGACTTCTGGTCCCTGTTGTCACCGAAGTTGCACGGGACAGGCGCAGACCTGCGCACGCGGTGCCTCTGGAGGGAGTCGCCCCCATCTCCAAGAGAAGGGGCCGTTCAGTTCTGCGAGATCGGCCAGGTCTCGACGTCGACGTCGGCAAACGGGAACGGGAGGATCAGCGTTCCGGTTCCCTGCCATTCTTCGAGGGGGAGCAACATGAACCACACAACCGCGATGACCATCGACACGAGCGTGACCAGAATGATCGCGAGGGTGGCGCGCGCGAGGGTGCGGCGCGCATCTGCCTCGCTCCTCGCGGTGCGCAGCACCCGGGTGAGGGCCGAGACGACGATGATGCCGAGCGCGAGCAGCACGAACGGACTCGGGCCGAGCTGGAGCGAGTAGCAGACCGGCTCGGTTTCAGTGAGCTGGCCGTTGAAGTCGATGAAGCCGCCCGTGGCTGTTTCGATGCCGCCGAAGCACCCACCGCGGCTGGCGACCATCAGCAGGGAGTAGAGCCCGGCTGCGGCTGCTGCAGCAACAACCAGGTGACGGATGTCACGGATGGTCCTCGCACCGGGGAGCGGTGAAAGATCGGCCGCTCCGTCGATTCGCGATTGCTGAGTGATGCGCATGAAGCCTCCTCGCTCGGTGCTCCCAGGCTCGCACATCTCGCTGGCCGGAGGGAATGTGAGCGTGTCGGAGTACGACACGGCCCACCGGCTCGAGAGCCACGACCGCTCCGAGCCGGACGAGAACAACGCGCCGTGGCTCTCTTCGAGGCCACGTTGCGGCCGGTTCTTGCCAACTTGGGTGCTAACTGGGAGGTTCGCGTCTCGAAAGGCAACTTTCGGGCCCGGTTATCACCCGAATTCGGAGGCAACGCGCTGAGCGGCAGGCCGGCGCCCAGTCCGGGGCTGGGCTCATCTGAACCGAGTGTGTCCAGGCTGATGTCGCTGCGGCGTCAGCACGGTCGGCATCGTGGGCGGCGCTTCGCGCCGCGAACTTCGGTGATAACTGGGCAGGTGCGGTTCGAGAACGCTGCACGAGCGTCGAGTTAGCACCGAAGTTCCCGGGCCGCGCCGGTGCCGGGCTTCCGCGACCGGCGCATGCCCTGCGGGCTACGCCCCCGTCGCGGGCAGCGCCTCGAGCGTCGCCCCGTTCGAGGCGATGAGCTCCCGGTACCAGTGGAAGCTGTCCTTGCGGATGCGGTCGCCGCTGCCGGCCCCCTCGTCGTCGAGATCGACGTAGATGACGCCGTACCGCTTCGTCATCTGCGAGGTGGAGGCGCTCACGATGTCGAGGCCGCCCCACGACGTGTAGCCGAGCAGGTCGACGCTATCCTCGATCGCCTCCCGCACCTGCTGCAGGTGCGGGTTCTTGATGGTCGAGAAGAGGTTGCCGCCGGTCGCGCCGACAACTCGGGGCTCACGGAGGAGACGAGGCTCATGTGGTAGTTGAACGAGATGGAGTCGACGGTGTTCCACATACTCGAGACATGGCAAGCGGATGCCGTGAGCGGATCAGGTCGCCTCGCCCGGGTAGACGACGCCGATGGCGGCCCGCGCCTGGTCGAGGATCTCCATGATCTCGATGGATGCCTGCCACGGCATCACCGGTGACTGCGTAGCTCCGCCTGCGAGGAGTCGCGCGAATTCGGCGGCCTCGAATTGGAAGCCCCCTGGAACCGTCGCGTCCCATTCGGTGGTGATGGTGCCGGTGACCCCGTCGGTCGACTCGTCCGAGGCCTGTTCGGAACCATCGCCGCCGAACTCGCTCACGCGAAGCATCCCCGGAACGAAGAACTCTTCGGGCAGTTCCACGATGCCGCGTTCGAACACGAATTCCGCGGTCGACGGAGCTCGGCCCTCGAAGCTGCAGCGGGCCGTGCCGATGGCGCTCGCGGTGCGCATGACGACGGATGCGGAGCCGTCGACGGCGTACCCGGGAAGCAGATTGCCTGCCGCGGCGACCTCGAGCGGCGGGCCCAGGAGGTCGTGCACCGCGGCGACCGAGTAGACGCCGATGTCGAGCAGCGCGCCGCCGCCCTGTTCGACGTCGACGATGCGAGGGACCGGGGCATGCATGATCCCGGCGAAGTTGGCGTGGGCGGTGACGAGGCGGCCGAGCATTGCGTTGGCGGCGATCTGCCTCGCCACCGTGAACTGGGGGAGGAACCGCGTCCACATGCCGTCGACGACAAGCACCCCGCGCTCTTCTGCCGCGGCGAAAACGTCGCGTGCCTGGGCAGCGCTGAGAGTGAACGGCTTCTCGACGAGCACCGGCTTGCCCGCGCGGATGCACTCGAGTGCGAGGTCGTGGTGTGTGGAGTTGATGGTCGCGAGGTAGATGGCGTCGACGTCCGGATCTGCGATGAGCTCGGCGTAGGAGCCGTGGGCACGCTCGACGCCGAGCTCCGTGGCGAAGGTTTCGGCACGAGCCAGCTCGCGCGCGCCGACCGCCGCGATCGTCGACCGGGTGTGCTGGGGAACTTCCCGCGCGAATCTGCGCGCGATGTGACCGGCGCCGAGGATCCCCCAGCGCAACGGGGGAGCATCCGCTGGGTCGAGCAGCTCGACGCCCTCCGCGAGTCGGGCGATCCGGGCGGGGAGTTCGGCGACGAACGTGGCAGCGGTGGGGGAGGTCATCGTCCGAGTCTGGCATCGGGTGGTCGAGTGAGGCGAGGGGGAGAGAGCCGTGCCCCGGGCTCAGAGGCTGAGGTCGATGACGATCTTGCCGCGGGCGCGGCGCTCGTCGAGGCTCGCGACGGCTTCCGGGGCGTGCTCGAGCGGCACGACCTCGCTGATCGAGGCGCGCAGCTCGCCGCGTTCGACGGCGGGTGAGAGCCTCGCCCACTGCTCGGGCAGCGAGACGAGGCACTCGGGCATGAGGCCCTCCCAGGCCGCGCCGACGACGGAGATGTTGTTCAGGAGGAGGCGGTTGGTCTTCACCGTTGGGATGCTGCCGCCCGTGAAGCCGAGCACGATGAGGCGGCCGCGCGGTGCCAGGCAGCGGAGCGAGTCCGTGAAGCGGTCGCCGCCGACGGGGTCCAGCACGACGTCGACGCCTCTGTGGTCGGTGAGCTGGCGGACTTCGGTGAGGAAGTCGGCCGCGAACACCGTGTGGTCGGCGCCGACCGAGCGTGCCAAGACGGCCTTCTCCTCGGTCGAAACGACGGCGATGACCGTGGCGCCGATGAGCTTCGCCTGCTGGATGAGCGCGACGCCGAGGCCGCCGGCCGCGCCCTGGATGAGCACGGTCTCGCTTGGCTCCACCTGCCCGCGGTCGCGGAGCGCGAAGTCGGCGCTCAGGAGGTTGATGGGGAGCGCGGCGGCGTCGACGAAGGCGATCGAGTCGGGCAGCGGCAGGACCCGGTCGGCGGGTGCGACGACGAAGTCCGCGAAGGTGCCGTGGCTCGCGACGCCGAAGACACGGTCGCCTGCTGCGAATCCAGAGTCGCCGCCAGCCTCGGCGACGATGCCCGCGAATTCGCTGCCGAGCGCAAAGGGGGTCGGGATGCGGTGCTGGTATGCGCTGCGCGTCTGCAGCACGTCGGGGAACGCGACGCCGGCCGCGCGCACCTCGATAAGAACGTGGCCGGGCGGTCGGTGGGGGATGGGCAGCTCGCGAAGCTCGAGGCTGCGCGGCCCGCCGTCCGTCGAGTTCACGACCGCCCGCATCGAGGCACCACGGGGGTGGGCCGGGTCGCGTGTGGGCTGGTCCAGCTGCGCATCCGACATGTCTGCCACGGTACCCGGTAGGTCGGCTTCCGCTATCGTTACCGCTAACGAAAGCCTAGAGGACGAGGAGCGGGATGGACCACCCAGAGTCGGCAGCACGACGACCCGCAACGATCTACGACGTTGCGCGCATGGCAGGGGTCTCGCACCAGACGGTCTCTCGGTTCCTTTCCGGCACGGGGGGCATCCGCCCTGCGAACAGAGAACGCGTGGAGCAGGCCTTGCTAGCCCTGAACTACCGCAAGAACATGACTGCGCGCTCGCTTGCGACGAACCGGACGTATCGCCTTGGGGCTCTCGGCTACGAACTCGCTGGCACAGGTACGAGCAAGACCATGCAGGGGGCAAGCGAGGCGGCCCGGCGAGCGGGCTACAGCCTCGACATCGTGAGCCTCGATCCGATGAAGGATACGGAGATCGGGGAGGCGCTTGATGTGCTGCAGAATCGAGATCTCGAGGGCATCATCGCCACGGCTCCCACGGATGCCATCCGGGAGGCCCTCGACGCTTTGAATCTCTCCGTCCCTATCTACGTGGATCGCGGAACGGACTTCGTCTCGGCGATTGCTCAAGGTACGTTTCCTGATTCGGGTGTGTTCGCGGCACTCGCGCACCTTGTCGATCTGGGGCATACGCGCATCGCTCACCTCGCCGGCCCCGCAGATTGGATCTCGGCTCGACAGCGGGTTGAGGCGTACGAGTATTCGCTCGCTCATTTCGGTCTGCCCGCTCTGCCCATCGTGTCGGGTGACTGGTCGTCGCGGTCGGGGTACCGGGCTGCGGATGGACTTCTGTCGCTGGAGCCGACAGCGGTGTTCGCTGCGAACGATCGCATGGCCCTGGGGGTGATGAAGTGGATGCACGAGCAGGGGATGAGGATCCCAGATGACGTGAGCGTGCTCGGCTTCGATGACCTGGCGGAGGCTGAGTTCTTCCATCCGTCGCTGACGACGGTCAGGCAGGATTTCGACGCGATGGGGCGCGCGGCCGCCGAGACGCTGATCGCCATGATCGAGCGACCGGGGGCGGTTCCCGACGTCGTCTACCCGAAGCAGGAGTTCATCTCTCGCGAGTCGACGGGGCCCTCGCCCCGACGATGAGCAGCCTCGGGCAGCAATTTTGTTACCGGTAACGAAATCTCGCTGAATCGCTTGCGCTCCTCGAGACAGTTCCCATAGCATGGGCCTCACGTCAAAACGTTACCGGTAACGTTTTGATCCGAAACGCTTCAGCCACCCGACGAAGATGTCACGCCCCGGCCAACATCCGCGAAGGAACCGCGTACCAACAGCCCGCAGAGAAGCGGGCCCGACCAAGGGAACAACCTCAATGACGAAGCTCCCCTCCCGTCGTCGAACCAGGCTCGTCTCGGCGTTCTCCGCCCTGACTGTCAGCACACTCCTGCTCGCGGGCTGTGCCGCCGACCCCGGTTCGCCGGACGCAGCGCCTGACGGCCCAATCACACTCGAGTACTGGTCTTGGGCCCCGAACATCGAGAAGATCGTCGATGTCTGGAACGAGTCGCATCCTGACGTCCAGGTCAACGTCAACACTTCGGTCGCCGCGACCGAGATCGTCGCCAAACTGGGGGCGGCAAAGCAAGCCGGCAGCCTGCCGGATCTGTCGAACACAACCTACGAGAACCTTCCCAACCTCGTGACCAGCGAGATCGCCGCCGACGTGACCGACATCATGGGCGACCGCGAAGCCGATACCGCGGCACCGGCATGGAACCTCACGACTTTCGGAGACGTGAACTATGCGGTCCCTCAGGGCACGGCTCCGATGTTCCTCTACTACCGCACCGACATTTTCGAGCAGCACGGCCTCACAGCGCCCACTACCTGGGACGAATACGCGGATGTCGCGACGAAGCTCCACGCTGCCGATCCCACGAAGTACCTCGCCACGTTCCCCGCCAACGATGCGCAGCTCTTCGCCGCGCTCAGCCAGCAAGCGGGCGCGAATTGGTGGTCGCAGAGCGACGGAACGTGGAGCGTCGGCATCGACGACGAAGCCTCAGTCAAGGTCGCCGACTACTGGCAGGAGCTCGTCAACGAGGGGTCGATCGCGAAGCTCAAGACCTACACGCCGGAATGGCAGGCTGCGCTGGCCAACGGAACCCTGGCCAGCTGGCTCGGCGCAGTCTGGACGGCACCGATCCTCGAGACGAATGCACCCGACACCGTCGGCAAATGGGCTGCCGTGCCCATTCCGCAGTGGACGCCGAACGACCCGAGCTCGGGTGTGCTGGGTGGCAGCGGAACGATCGTCACGACAGGGTCGAAGTACCCCGAGCAGGCGAAGGAGTTCGCGCTCTGGCTGAACACCTCGACGGAGGCACTCGAGGCATACGTGACCCATGCCAGCATCTGGCCTGCAGCTCTCGACGGCCGTGAGCTCCCCGAGCTCCAGGTGCCGCCCACACTCTTGCCGGAGCAGACGAACTTTTACGAGACCGCTGCTGAGATCGACGACATCACTGCGAACGTGACCTGGGGGCCCAACGTGTCGGTCGCCTACGACTCATTCAACAATGCCTTCAGTACGGCGGTGAACTCGGGTGGGAGTTTTTCTGACGCGCTGTCGAGCGTGCAAGGAGCAGTGACCTCAGACATGGAGAAGTCCGGCTACGAGTTGAGCCAATGATCGACACGACAGCAGCCATGTCGGTGAAGAGCAAGCCGCAGCGGCGATCCACCAAGCCGCGGATCGCCCCCTGGCTGTTCGTGGGACCAGCGCTCATTCTCGCCGTTGGTCTCCTCGCGCTCCCACTCGCCTATACGGTGTGGTTGAGTTTCCGTGGAAGCAGAGTCACCGGGAGCGGCCTCGGCACTCGCCAAGAGGTCTTCGTCGGACTGACGAACTACCTCAACAGCTTCGGCAACCCAGAGCTTTGGGCCGGGTTCGGGCGGATGCTCCTCTACGGAGTCATCTCGGTCCCAATCACGATGTTGCTCGCGCTGGTCTTCGCGCTGCTGCTGGACAACCTGACGACGCGGTTCGGGCGCTTCTCGCGCATCTCTATCTTCATTCCGTACGCAGTGCCCGGCGTCATCGCAGCGCTCATGTGGGGCTTCCTCTACTTGCCCGGTGTCAGCCCCATCACTGCGGTGTTCGAAGCGGTGGGGCTCCCTGCTCCGCAGTTCCTCGGACCCGACCTCATCTTTCTCTCCGTGGCGAACATCGCGATCTGGGGATCCGTTGGATTCAACATGGTGATCCTCTACACCTCGCTGCGAGGGCTGCCATCTGAGATCTACGACGCGGCTCGGATGGACGGATGCTCGGAGCTGCAGCTTGCGCTGCGCATCAAACTCCCGCTGATCGTGCCGGGCGTCATCATGACGGGACTCTTCTCGATCATCGGGGCCCTGCAGGTGTTCAGCGAGCCGAACACGCTGCTCACCCTCACCACCAACATCAGCTCCGACTGGGTGCCGATGATGCTCATCTATCGAGATGCGTTCGTGACGAACGACCTGTTCTCTGCATCCGCCACCTCGGTGATCGTGACCCTCGTCACGTTGGTCGCCTCCATCGGGCTGCTGCGGTTCTTGCAGGGCCGCGCGTTCGGGGAGGACTGACCATGGCGACCACACTCACCACGAGCAGGCAGGAGAAGCCTGTGCCAGCACCCACGAGCGAGGGGCACGCGACGTCTCGACAGAAGCAGGATCCCCGAGCGCAACCTCCCCGGCCACGTGGTGCGTTCTGGCCGACGGCGGTGCTGTTGATCGGTGCGGCATACGCGCTGCTACCAGTTATCTGGCTGTTCACGGCGGCCACGAAGAGCTCGGGCGAGCTCTTTACGACGTTCTCTCTCTGGCCGAGCTTCACAGGCGGCTTCGCTGAGAACTTCCAGGCGCTCATCACTGTGCGTGACGGTGCGTTCTGGCAGTGGTGCCTGAACAGCCTGATCTTCGCAGGGGGCGGAGCGCTGCTGGCGACCGCGGTCTCGGCCCTCGCGGGCTACGGGCTCGCCAAGTTCAAGTTCCGCGGCAAGAAGCTGGTCTTCAACTTTCTCCTCATCGGTGTGCTGATACCCGGCGTCGTGCTGGCCGTCCCGCAATACCTGCTGATGTCCAACATCGGCCTCGCCGGGACGTACTGGTCAGTTCTCCTGCCGTGCATGATCAGCCCGTTCAGCATCTACCTCAGCCGAATCTACGCATCAGCCGTGGTGTCCGACGAGATGCTCGAGGCGGGTCGCCTCGACGGGGCGAACGAGTGGAGGCTGTTCCGCTCGGTGGCCATGTATCCCATGATTCCGGGGCTCATCACGGTGTTCTTGCTGCAGTTCGTGGGCATCTGGAACAACTTCCTCCTGCCCTACATCATGCTCTCGAGGAGCGAGATGTACCCGCTCACCGTTGGCTTCTACTCGCTCATGAGCCAGGGCAACGATCAGCCGAACACCTACAACATCGTGATCATCGGCTGCCTGATCTCGATAATCCCCCTGATCGCTCTGTTCCTCACACTCCAGCGCTATTGGCGACTCGACCTCGTCAGCGGCGCCCTCAAGGGATGACCCCCTCCTCTTCGATTCTTTGCACTCCGACGCGAAAGCAGATCATGACCGAAACGCTCTTGAAGACCCTTCCGAACGGCGCCTGGCCGGTAATGCTCACCCCATTCAATGAAGACCGTTCCATCGCATGGGATGAGGTCGACCAACTCACCGATTGGCTCATCGATAACGGGTCTGCCGGCATCTTCGCGGTGGCGCTCTCCGGTGAGATGTACGATCTGACCGAGCAGGAACGGCTCGAACTCGCGACCAGGGTTGTGGCACGAGCTGCCGGTCGCGTGCCGGTGATTGCCTCCTGCGTGGCGTCCGGAGAAGCATCCGCTCAGGCGCGATCGGCTGCAGACATGGCGGCGACCGGCGTTGACGCGGTGGTGCTCATCTCTTCTCTGGTGGCCGGGCTCGACGAGGCGGATGCGGTCTGGCGTGACCGAGTGCAGCACATCCTCGACGAGAATCCTGGCGTGGACTTCGGGATCTACGAATGCCCCATCCCGTACAAGCGACTTGCGTCGCTCGACCTGGTGAAGTGGATGGCGGAGTCGGGCCGGTTCGTGTTCTACAAGGACACGAGCCATTCGACGGCGACGCTCTCAGCTCGCATCGACGTCATGAGCGGCACCCGCCTGAAGATGTACAACGCGCAGATCTCTTCGCTGACCGATTCCCTGCGCGCTGGCGGCGCCGGGCTGAGCGGCTACGCGGCCAACATCTACCCCGAGCATGTTGCGTGGCTTTGCGAGAACTTCGCGGATGCACCGAGCGAAGAAGTCGTTACGGTGCAGCGCCTTCTGACCGTCGCCGAGCACGTCATCAACACGAGATACCCCACGTCGGCGAAGTACTACCTCAGCCACAGCTCGAAGCTCGACATCCGGCCGATCAGCCGTTGGAAACCAGAAGGGATCGGGGCGCACGAGGGGCAGCCACTGATCGACTTCGCCGAGTACTTCGAGGGACTCGAGCTGCCGGGTACACCGCGAGTGGTCCAGGCCCGCTGATCGCGGATCGAATCGAGAGGAGATCTTGACCTGATGCACTACGGCGGCGACTACAACCCAGAGCAGTGGGACGAGTCGGTCTGGCTCGAGGATGTGCGCCTCATGCAGGAAGCCAACGTAACGATGGTGAGCCTCGGCATCTTCGCCTGGTCGCGCATCCAGCCGAACGAAGAGACCTTCGACTTCGAATGGCTCGACCGGATCATCGACCTGCTCCACGCGAATGGCATTGCGGTCGATTTGGCGACGGCGACGGCATCACCGCCGGCCTGGGCGCTCGCGGCCTACCCGGGGATCCGGCCACAAGACGAGAACGGGGCCTTCTACTGGCAGGGGAGCCGTCAGCACTACGCTCCATCATCGCCGGACTACCGGCGCCTCGCTGCACGGCTGGTGAGCGAGCTCGCCGCTCGTTACGTGCAGCACCCCGCGGTGGTGATGTGGCACGTGAACAACGAGTACGGCTGCCACCTCCACTACGACTATTCCGAAAACGCCGCTGTCGCGTTCCGGGGATGGTTGACGCGCAAGTACACAACGATCGATGCCCTCAACGCGGCCTGGGGGACGATGTTCTGGTCGCAGCGCTACGGGACGTTCGAGGAGATCGTGCCACCCCGCAAGGCGCCGTACAGTCAAAACCCCGCCGGGCTCCTCGACTTCAAGCGCTATAGCTCGGACGCGCTGCTTGAGCTCTTCATCATGGAGCGGGACATCATCAGGGCGGTGGGCGCAACTCAGCCGGTCACGACCAACTTCATGGGCGCATTCCCCGCTGCCGACTACTGGAAGTGGGCTCCCGAACTCGACGTGATCAGCGACGACAACTACGCGGACCCCAACGACCCTGACTCGTTCCGAGGGGCCGCGTTCACCCGCGACCTGATGAGGTCGCTGAAGCCGGGGGTGCCGTGGCTCCTCATGGAGCAAGCGAGCAGCGCTGTGAACTGGAGGCCGTCGAATGCCCCGAAAGCACCCGGACAGATGGCTGCCCTCAGCATGCAGGCCGTCGGGCGCGGCGCCGACGGCATCATGTTCTTTCAGTGGCGGCAGTCGCGGAGGGGCAGCGAGAAGTTCCACTCTGCGATGCTGCCGCATGCCGGCACAGCGACTCGCACGTGGCGCGAGGTTGCCGCGCTTGGCGAGCAGCTCGCCGCGCTCGAGTCGCTTCCGCACGGTGCGGATGGCGGCAGCAGAGCCTCGGTCGCGCTCGTGTTCGACTGGGAGAACTGGTGGGCGGTGCAGAACCCGGATCATCCCGTGGTGCTCGACTACGCGCTGCTTGTGCAGCGTTGGTACTCCGCGCTCCACCGGCAGAACATCGCGGTCGACTTCGTGCAGGCATCTGGTGACCTGACCGGGTACTCGCTTGTGGTCGTCCCGCACGCATACGTACTTGCGGACAACGCGGCGCGGAACCTGCGCGCCTTTGTGGACGGTGGCGGGCATCTGCTCGCTACGGCGTTCAGCGATGTCGTCGACGAAGAGGACGCCTTCCGGGAGGGGGGATTCACGACCGGCCTCCGGGCCTCGCTGGGAGCGGAGGTCGTTGACTTCGGTGCGCTCGTCGCTCCGAGCGCACCGTCTGTGGAGCCTGGCCAGCGCACGGCACTCGTGGAGACGCCGTTCGGCGTCCTTCACGGGGAGTTTCTCGCTGAGGAGCTGCGGCTCGAGGTCGGTGCGGGCTCGAAGGTCGTGGGCACCTACGCATCGGGCAGGCTCGCAGGTGGTCCGGCCTTGACGTCCAGGGAGGCTGGAGCCGGGCGCGCCCACTACCTCGCTACGATTCCTGACGATGCCGGCATGCTCGCGGTCACGAGGTGGGCCGCAGGTCTTGCCGGTGTTGAGGCCCTGGTGCATGCCGACGGCGAGCGCGTCGATGCCGCTCGCCGCGGCGACATCCTGACGGTGATCAATCACGGCTTCGAACCGTCGACAGTGTTCGCGGCCGGCACTGTGGTCGCGGCGGAAGGGGCTTTCGGCGTGGGAGGTGCCGCGCTCGAGGCCAGGTCCACAGTCAGCGAGCTACGACTTGCCCCCTTCGGGTGGGCCCTTTTACGAACCAAGATCACCGCTGAGGAGCACAACGCATGAAGTACACCCGCCTGGGCAATTCCGGGGCGACGGTCAGCCGCATCGCCCTGGGAACGATGAACTTCGGGCCCGTCATCGGACGTGAGGAATCGTTCGAGATCCTCGACCTCGCACGAGAGCTCGGCATCAACTTCGTCGACACCGCAGACGTTTACGGAGGGCCGCCGCTTGGCCGCGAGGCTGGCAGCACCGAGACGCTTGTGGGCGAGTGGATGCGTGCCAAGGGCAATCGCGATGAGCTCGTGCTCGCCACGAAGGTCTTCGGCAGCATGGGGGAGGGGCAGAATCGGAAGGGGCTGTCGGCCATCCATATCCGTTCCGCAGTCGATGCTTCGCTTTCTCGCCTCGGGACCGACCGCATCGACGTCTACCAGATGCACCACATCGACCGAGAGGTGCCGATCGATGAGGTGCTCGACGCGTTCACGACGCTCAGGGATCAGGGCAAGATTCTGTACCTCGGATCGTCGAACTTCGCGGGGTGGAACATTGCGCAGTATCGCGAGCATGCGGAGGCGAAGAGGCAGCTTCCGCTGGTGACCGAGCAATCCGTCTACAACCTCGCGCAGCGCGCGCTTGAGCTGGAGGTCATTCCGGCCGCCGAGCACTATGGGGTTGGCCTGCTTCCGTGGTCGCCGTTGGCGGGAGGTCTTCTCGGTGGGATTCTCGCCAAGAATGAGCGTGGCCGTTCGAAGGGTGTGGAGCTCGGGGAGCGCCACGATCAGGTGCATCGTTACGAGGAGTTCGCGGCTGCACACTCTCTTGACCCCGCGCAGCTCGCGCTCGCGTGGCTGTTGCATCAACCTGCTGTTACCGCACCCGTCGTCGGACCGAGGGTCCCAGCTCAACTGGATGGCGCCGTTGCCGCGCTCGACATCGCTCTCGACGCAGAGCAGCTCGCCGAGCTAGATCGCATCTGGCCTGGCCCGGGCGGAGCGGCACCAGAGGCGTACGCCTGGTAGCGAAGTCCAGACGGCCGCGACCCCGCGCATCCACCGTGAAGTGGATGCGCGGGGTCGCGGCTTGCTGCGGGTTGCGGCTACTCGCTCGTCACGCGTCCGCGTCGCCTCTTGATGAGGAACGCCGCTCCGGTGCCCGCCAGCAACGCTCCGAGGAGTGCGAGGAAGCCGGCGAGGCTGCCGTCGACGCCCGTCGTGGCGAGGTCGCCGTCCTTGCCGCCAGCATCCGAACCGCCGTCGCCGTTGTCGGAGCCACCGCCGTTGCCGGGCGTCGACGTCGGCGCGGTCGTGCCGGTGCCGTCGGTCGAGGTGGGCTGCGGGGTCGGTTCGGCCGTGCCCGTGGGCTCCGGCTCTGCGATGCTCTCGACCGCGCTGTTCAGCGTGACCGGGCCGACGAGACCGGCCGGCTCGAAGCCGGAGCCGCCGTGCACGCTGTTGTACGCCTGGTACTTCACGTTGGCGACCGGATCGCTGTTGTACAGCTCCTTGAGCCCTTCGCGGCGGTTGCTCTGCACGGGTTGTACGTCAATCTTGATGACATTGGATCCGTTCACGAGCGCCGGCGCGATGTCGACCTCGTAGGGGGCGGCATAGAGCTGCGTCACGAACTCGTGCTCGGTGCCGGGGTTCACACGCACTGTTGCGGCGTTGTGGACGGTGCCGAGGTTCAGCACGGCGCCACCCTCCAGCAGGTCGGCCGCATCCGGGATGTCGACCTCGGTGCGGTAGGCGCCCGAATCGGTGACGTAGCGCAGCTCGTTGCCGAGGAAGCCGTCAGCGCTCCAGTCTCCGAGCACCTCGCCCGTGTACTCGGACGTGTGTGCTTCGCCCGGCGCGTTTGTGCCGATGTTGTCGGCCGTCACCTCGAGCGTGAAGGCGCCGAGCGCGTGCGCGACACCTCGTTCGGTGGTGTCGAGCACGGAGGGTGCACCGTCCGAGACGGCAGCATCGGCGATGCCGGTGCCTGCTGGCTCGCAGAGCAGCACGACTGCGCCGCTCGCGTCGAGGGTCGCGGCGACGGCGTTGCCGTTGACCTCCGCGTCGAAGATCTCGCCCGTCTCCGGGTCGAGCCACCAGCAGGTGTCGAGGCCTTCGCCCACGGTGAGGGTGACGCCTGTCGCCATCTCCGTCGACGTGTTGCGAACGTAGGCGAGCTCGCCCCCGGTCGGCAGCGTGCGGCGGCCGAAGCGGATGTCTGCGTTCTGCTCATAGGAGATGGGCGCGTCGACCGCCGCGGCGAGTGCCGACGGGATTGCCGACGCATCGACAGCGCCGCCCATGGCTGCGGCGATCTCGCTCACCTGCGCGTCCAGCGCGGCATACTCGCCGCCCGCGTAGCCCGGCTGTGCCGAGGGCATCGAGCCGACGAACACGATCGGTGCGCCCGCATCCTTCAGCTTCTGCAGCGCCTGCATGGTCTCGACCGGCACGGTGCCGCTCTCGACGAGCATGGCGTCGAAGGATGCGTTGCCGCCGTTCGCGACGAGATTCGTGCCGTCCCAGGTGAGTCCGGTCTGGATCGTGTCGTCGTTGATCGCATCCCACGCCCACCCGTTGGTCTGGGCTGCGGTGATGGATGCGAGTGGCGTCGAACCGCCGCCGAAGCCGCCGCCGCTCGCGAGGGCTCCGAAGAGCGGCATGTAGATCGCGACGTCGCTGCTGTTGGTGCCCGATTGCATGACGTAGTTGGCCCGCGACGCGTAGACGTTCATCGATCCGTAGTAGTCGGCGATGCCGGACGTGTCTGCCATCTCGACGCCGATCGTCGGCCACGCACGCCAGCCCTCTTCAGCGAAGAGGTTGTCGTCGGAGGTGAATGCGGGGTCGTCGTTGCCGCTGTAGGTGGCGCTGAGGCCGTGGTAGAAGAAATTGTTCACGCCGCTCGTGGCCATGAGGTCGTAGCCCTGCTTCATGAACTCCGGCGTGATGCGGAACGGCACGGAACCCAGCGTGTACACCTCGGAGGTGACGAGGTTCTTGCCGTAGAGGTGCGCGCCGGACGCGACGCGCTTGAGTGAGTACTCGTCGAGCCCTTCGGTTTCCGGGATGTCGACGTACTGCGACGACTTCAGGGTGTCGATGGGCGGGTTGTAGGCCTGCTGGCGGTAGTCGATGCCGTACTCGCCGAGCGTCGTGGAGAACGCCTCGAGACCCTGCAGGAACGAGTCGTTGAGGAGCACTCCGTAGTCGTGCACGATGCGCTGCGACTCCTCCTCGGTCAGGTTGCTGGCGAGGAGCGGCGTGCCGCTGCCGCCTCCGAAGCGGCTGACCTCTGGTGTCTCCAGGCCGAGGGCCGCGTACTCCGGCTTGACCGTCGGGGTCCCGTCGATGAGGAAAGAGTCCTGGTAGATGGAGTAGAGCGAGGGCAGGTACGGGGTGATGTCGTAGCCGAGCAGCTCCTGCGACTCGGCTGCAGCCTGGATGAGGTCGTTGTAGTGGCGGTCGGTGTAGAACTCGTAGCTGTCGTTGAACGCGGCGCGAACGTCGCGCGACTCGACGATGTCGTTGAGCGCGGCTTCGCCGAGCCAGCCGTTGACGAGCTTCGTGATCGCGACCGGGTTGAGGTGGTCGACGACGTAGTTGCGCTTGTCGGTCGTGGTGTTCTCGATGATGGAGTTGAAGCCATACGCGCCCGTCGTCGCGCTGTAGAGGGCAACGATCTCGTAGTCGCCCTCAGCGAGTGTCGACGTGTCGACTCCGAAGGAAGTCGCCCCGTCGCTCGGGTAGGAGAGCTGCGCGGCGTCGAGGTCGAGGACGGGCTGCTGCTCGTACGTCTTGACGGAGCTGAAGTCGGACGTCAGCGTCTGGTTGGCCGTGGTCAGCTCCGCGCCCTGTCCGGCGATCGGCGCGAGCATGACCGAGTTCAGGTGCACGTTCGCCGGGTCCCACTCGCCGAAGTCGAAGCCGAACTTCTCGGACGCGAAGAACGGACTGACCTCCGCCTCGGGGATGCCGATCGAGAGCTTGCCGGATCCGGACGGGACGGCGACGTCGCCAGACACGAGCGTGACCGCACCCGCCGCATCCACCCGGACGGTCGCGCGGCCGAGCGCCATGGTGTTCTGGCTGTCTTCGAGGTCGATGGAGTCGTCGCTCGCCAGGTAGCCGCTGCCGATGTTGAGGTCGACGGTGATGCCGAGCTCGTTGGCGCGCGCGATGACCGCATCGAGCTTCGCAAAGTACTCGGGCGACTCGTAGCCGAGGATGGCCTCAGTGTCGTAGCCGGAGACGGCATCGTAGATGGAACCGCCGTTGCCGCCGTCGCCAGCGATGCCTTCCTCCGTGAGGAAGCCCTTCGAGAAGGCGACGATCTCGACGGCGCCGAAGCCGTTCTCGTGCAGGTACTCGACCTGGGCCAGCAGGTCCTCCTGACTGGCCGCGTTGCCCGGCCACCACCAGCGCACGCCCGGGCGGTAGTCGACGCCCGGCTCTGCGAACTCGGCGGGGTCGATCGCGCTGGTCGTCGTCGACGGCTCGTCTCCGACTGCCGGACCGGCGACTGCGAGCGTGCAGGCGACGGAGAGGGCTGCGCCGAGCGCAAGCGCGCTCCGCCCTCGTCTTCGTGGATCGTTCATCTTTGGACCTCTCTGGCTTCCTTGCCAATGACGGGGTGTGAACTGTCGCGCCGACTCGCGGGGGCAGGGGGCGCGTTGAGAACCGGATTCGGATCGTTGAATCGATTCATTGGGGAACCTAACACGTGTTAGGGAAACCGGGCAAGGGACAATGGCTGCATGCCTCCCGATTCAGCCGCCTCCGCCGTTCCGCGGTTCTCGCAACGGGACGTCACCCCTCATCCGCGACGTGACCAGATCCTGGACGCGGCGACTCGCGTGTTCACCATCAAGGGCTTCAATGCGGCCTCGATTCGAGAGATCGCCGTGGAGGCTGGCATGTCCCACACGGGAGTGCTGCACCACTTTCCCGACAAGGCAGTGCTTCTCGAGACCCTGCTCGAGCGCCGCGGTCAGCGCGCTGCCGCCGAGGTTGGCCTCGATTTCTCAACCGGCCTCGCCTACCTGCGCGGCCTGCTCGCCCTCGCCGAGCGTGACGTCGCGAAATCGGACGGGGTCCTGATGTTCAGCATCGTGTCGGCGGAGGCGCTGGCGCCGACGCATCCAGCTCACGCGTCGATCGCGCGCTGGTACGAGTTCCTGCGCTCGACGGCGTTCGATGCGCTCACGGACCTCGAAGAGAAGGGCCTCTACGCCCGCACTGACGTTCCCCTCGAGGTCGCGGCGGTCCAGATCGCCGGCCTCAGGGGTGGGCTGACGCAGCAGTGGCTCCTGAATCCAGAGGTCGACGCCGTCGAGGCCTTCCGGGTGCAGCTCCAGTCCTACGTCACCGAGGTGCTCTAGCCCCGCGTGATGTTCGCCGATAACAACTCTGCATCCCCCGCTTGACGTTTTCTGCGAGCGTCGCGTAGTGTCACATCCAGTCGCTTGAAACGATTCACAAAGTACGTGAAGAATCAAGTAGGCTCACGACCGCTCACCACCGAGCACCCCTCAACACCCCCGCAATACTCAACGAAGAGAACGGAGCCACCGTGACGAGTTCGCAAGTCGTACTCGAGCTGCGCGATGTGCAGAAGTCATTCGGATCCGTCGTCGCACTCCGATCCGGCACGATCGCCGTCGAGTCCGGTTCCATCCACGCACTCGTGGGTGAGAACGGCGCCGGCAAGTCCACGCTCGTCAAGATCGTCGCTGGCCTCTACCAGCGCGACGCCGGCACCTTCCAGCTCGGCGGCGAAGACGTCAACTTCACATCCACGGCCCAGTCGAAGGCCGCGGGCGTCGCGGTCATCTACCAGGAGCCGACGCTCTTCCCCGACCTCTCGGTCACCGAGAACATCTTCATGGGCCGCCAGCCCACGAACCGCTTCGGCCGCATCGACCGCGCAGCGATGCGCGACGAGGCGAAGGCGCTCTTCACCAGACTCGGCGTGAACATCGACCCCGACCGCCCGGCCGAGGGACTCTCCATCGCCGACCAGCAGGTCATCGAGATCGCCAAGGCAGTGTCGCTCAACGCGCGAGTGCTCATCATGGACGAGCCGACCGCCGCCCTCTCCGGCGTCGAGGTCGACCGCCTCTTCGCCATCGCGCGCAGCCTGCGCGACGAGGGCCGCGGCCTCATGTTCATCTCCCACCGCTTCGACGAGGTCTTCGCGCTCTGCGACAAGGTCACCGTCATGCGCGACGGCAGCTACATCGCGACCAACCTCATCAGCGAGACGACCGTGGATGCGCTCGTGCAGCAGATGGTCGGCCGTGAGGTCACCGAACTGTTCCCGAAGCAGGAAGCCGTCATCGGCGAGCCGGTGCTCGTCGTCGAGGACCTCGAGAGCCCCGGCATCTTCCACGACATCAACTTCACGGTCCGCTCCGGCGAGATCGTCGGCCTCGCCGGCCTCGTCGGCGCAGGCCGCAGCGAGGTCGCCCGCGCCGTCTTCGGCGTCGACAAGTACAAGTCGGGCCGCGTCACAGTGGAGGGCAAGGTCGTCAAGCCCGGTTCGCCCGTCGCCGCCATGCAGGCAGGACTCGCGCTCATCCCCGAAGACCGCCGCAAGCAGGGCCTCGTCGTCGACTCCGGAGTCGGCGAGAACATCACGAGCGTCATCCTCAAGCAGCTCACCAAGTTCGGCGTCATCAGCGGCAGCAAGCAGCACGACGACGCCCGCGAATGGGCCACGAAGCTCGAGGTGAAGGCGCAGGCGCTCGACACGATCGCCGGCACCCTCTCGGGCGGGAACCAGCAGAAGGTCGTCATCGCCAAGTGGCTCGCGACGAACCCCAAGCTCCTCATCATCGATGAGCCGACGCGAGGCATCGACGTCGGCACCAAGTCAGAAGTGCACCGCCTGCTCTCCGAGCTCGCGGGCACCGGGATGGGAATCCTCATGATCTCCTCGGAGCTCCCAGAAGTCCTCGGCATGGCCGACCGTGTGCTCGTCATGCACGAAGGCCGCATCGCCCAGGAAATCGACCGCAGCCAGGCAACCAGCGAGAGCGTCATGCGCGCCGCGACCGGCGCAGTGACGGTGGTGCTCTGATGACCACGACCACCACGCAGGGGCCGCACCCCACCGCCGGCGCACCCATGCCGCCCAAGAAGGCCATCCGCTTCGGCAACTTCGGCAAGGCACGCGAACTCGGCATCCTGCTCGCCCTCGCGATCGTCCTCATCGTCGCGACCATCGCCAACCCGAACTTCCTGTTCAGCCCCGACGGCTGGCGCGACCTCTTCCTGACGCCGTCCATCCTGCTGCTCGTCGCAGTCGGCCAGGCCATCGTCCTCATCACCCGCAACGTCGACCTCTCGGTCGGCTCCGTGATCGGCCTCACCGCCTTCCTCACGGGCCGCCTCTTCATCGACTTCCCCGGCATCCCGATCCCCGTCGTCGTCATCGCGGCAGTGCTGTTCGGCGCGATCCTCGGCTTCGTCAACGGCGCGCTCGTCGCCTACGTGCGAGTGCCAGCCATGGTCATCACCCTCGGCACGCTCTACGCGTACCGCGGCATCAACGTCATGTGGGCTGGATCGAGCCGCATCAATGCAAGCGACATGCCCCGCGACTTCCTCGCACTCGGCACCGGCCAGATCCTGACCATCCCGATCCTCACGATCGTCGCCATCATCGTGCTCGCCATCGCCGCCTGGGTCATGAAGAACACCCGCCCAGGTCGCGAGTTCTACGCCATCGGCTCCGACCCGGACGCCGCGAAGCTCTACGGCCTCCCCGACGTGCGCCGCGTGCTCACCGCATTCGTGCTCTCCGGCGCACTCGCCGGCCTCGCCGGCGTGTTCTACGCAGCCCGCTACGGCACCGTCAGCTCCCAAGCCGGAGCCGGCTGGGAACTGGATGCGGTCGGAGCTGCAGTCATCGGCGGCGTCGCCATCACCGGTGGCGTCGGAACCCTGTGGGGCGCGGCCATCGGCGCGATGCTCCTCATGACCATCAACCGAGTGCTCCCGCTCGTCGGCATCCCGGACTTCTGGCAGCGCGCCGTCGTCGGCGTGCTCATCCTCGCCGCGATCGTCCTCGACCGCGTGCTCGCCATCCGCCAATCCCGCAAGCTCGTCGAAGCGAGGGAGGAATCATGACCGCTCTCACGACCCCAACGTCGTCTGCCGCCACCCAGCGCACGATCGAGAACTACTCGCAGCCAGCCTGGCGCCGCATCCTCTTCACCCGAGAGATGGCGATCGTCGCCCTCCTCGTCGTGGTCTGCGTCGTCTCCATGGCCACGGTGAAGGGCTTCTCGCAGCCCATCACCATCACCTACCTGCTCATGGACGTCGCCGCGGTGCTCATCATCGCCCTGCCGATGACGCTCATCATGATCACGGGCGAGATCGACCTCTCGGTCGGATCCATGGTCGGCCTCTCGAGCGTCACGACCGGTGCGCTCGTCCAAGCAGGCGTCGGCTTCGAGCTCGCAGCCGTCGTGGCACTCCTCGTCGGCCTGCTCGGCGGAGCCTTCAACGGCTTCCTCGTCACGAAAGTCGGCCTGCCATCGCTCGCCGTCACCATCGGTACCCTCGCGCTCTTCCGCGGCATCGCCGTCGGAGTGCTCGGCACCGTCGCCGTCACCTCGTTCCCCGAGTTCTGGACGGACCTCGCGAAGGCCAAGATCGTGGGCACGCCCATCCCGGCCATCATGATCCCGTTCCTCATCCTGCTCGCGATCTTCATCGTCGTGCTCCACTACACGCCCTTCGGCCGCGGCGTCTACGCCATCGGCCTCTCCAAGGAAGCCGCCCACTTCTCGGGCGTCTCCGTCGGCCGCACGAAGTTCATCCTCTTCGTCGCATCCGGCTTCCTCGCAGCCCTCGCCGGCATCTACTTCACGCTCCGCTACGGCTCGGCGCGAGGAGACAACGCGACGGGCCTCGAACTGCAGGTCATCGCGGCGGTCGTGCTCGGCGGCGTCTCCGTCTTCGGCGGACGCGGCAAGCTCTACGGCGTCGTCGCAGCCGTCCTCCTCATCGGCGTCCTCGCCAGCGCCCTGCGCCTCGCGAACGTCACCTCCGACGTCATCAACATCATCACCGGAGCACTCCTCATCATCTCCGTCGTCGGAGCAAGCCTCCTGCCCAGGATCCGCCGCAAGCGACCCAAGGCAGAGAAGCCGCTAGTCGGCACGACCAGCGGCACGGTTCCCAAGAGCTGAACAGCTCCCAAAGACCCAAGCCCCACATCCACCAACACACGCAACACCCCAACCGTCGCCCGGAACACCGAGCGGCTCAGTACCCGAAGGGAAACCCCATGAAGCTCGCAACGAAGCGGCTGAGCGCAGCTGGCGCACTCGCAGTGAGTGCAGCACTCGTGCTCACTGGATGCACCACTGGCGACGACACTGCAGGCGGCGGTGGCGACACCGGCAACCTCACCGTCACCTTCCTGCCCAAGAACCTCGGAAACCCGTACTTCGAGGCATCCAGCGTCGGCGGCCAGGCAGCCGCGACCGAGTTCGGCGGCACCTTCGCCGAGGTCGGCCCGTCGGAAGCGACGCCCGACGCGCAGGTCAGCTACATCAACACCCTCACGCAGCAGGGCGTCGGCGGCATCGTCATCTCCGCCAACGACCCCGAGGCCATCTGCGACGCCCTCAACGAGGCACGCGACGCCGGCACGAAGGTCGTCACCTTCGACTCCGACACCAACCCGGAGTGCCGCGACCTGTTCATCAACCAGGCTGACGCCGACGGCATCGCCAAGGCGCAGATCGACCTCATCGCCGAGCAGATCGGCGGATCCGGCGAGATCGCCATCCTCTCCGCCGCGGCCAACGCCACGAACCAGAACGCCTGGATCGAGAAGATGGAAGCGTACGTCGGCACCGAGTACCCAGACATCACGATCGTCGAAACCGTCTACGGCGACGACGACGACCAGACGTCGTTCGACAAGACCGCAGCGCTCCTCCAGACGCACCCCAACCTCAAGGGCATCGTCTCGCCCACGACGGTCGGCATCGCGGCTGCAGCACGCTACATCCAGACCTCTGATTTCAAGGGCAAGGTCGCGGTGACCGGTCTCGGCACGCCGAACCAGATGCGCGAGTTCGTCGAGGACGGCACCGTCACCTCGTTCGCCCTCTGGAACCCGGAAGACCTCGGCTACCTGTCGGCATTCGCCGCCCAGGCGCTCATCGCCGGCGACATCACCGGCGCTGAAGGCGACACCTTCGAGGCAGGCAAGCTCGGCGAGTACACCGTCGGCGCCGACGGCGTGGTCCTCCTCGGAGAGCCCTTCGTCTTCGACAAGGCCAACATCGGCGACTTCAGCTTCTAAGAGCCGAAGTGGTGAGGAGCTCCTCGGACCTCCTCAGCGCTGAAGGCGGGCGCCAGACGCCCCGCCGAACCGAACTGCAGACGCCGCGCCGGGACCATCTCCCGGCGCGGCGTTTGCGCATCCCATGCCCGCCGCCTCATCAGATAGGAAGTAGCTCATGCCCAGAATCGGATTCCAGCTCAAGGTCGCGCCTCAGCACATCGACGAGTATGTGCGCCGCCACGCGGAGGTGTGGCCCGAGATGCTCGCCGAGATCGCGGCCGCCGGTCGCCGCAACTACTCGCTCTTCCTCGCACCGGACGGCACGCTGTTCGGCAGCTACGACGTCGACGACGAGGCCGCCGCGAACGCCTACCTCGCGGCCTCGCCCGTCGCCGCGCGTTGGGAAGCCGACATGGCCCAGTTCTTCGACGGCCTCGAAGGCCGCGCCGACCAGGCCGCGTCACCCCTCGTCGAGGTCTTCAACCTGGAAGAGCAGCTCGGCGCGTAGCCCCTCTGCCGCACGCAGACCTGGGTCCAGTGCATCGAATTTCGCGGGCGAAGCTGCCAAGCCCCTAGGTCTGCGGCGGAGTCGGGATGTCGCATGCCCAGGAGACGGGTGGATGCTCAGGGCGGGCGAGTGTCGACGTCGCGGCCGTGCCAGAGGTCGCCGCAGTCGATCGAGGTCGCGCCGTGTTCCGCCAGGTACTGGCCGGCACCTCGGTCGCCGTGGATGCTTGCGGCGAGGGCAGCCCAGTGCCCGCGGCCGATGAGCACCGGATGCCCGGGCTCGCCCGCGTAGGTCGCCCGAGCCAGGGAACCACCGGAGCCGAGAACCCTCCGGCAGGCCGCGACCGGCAGCTCGGGTGTGTCGACGGGAACCAGCAGGACGGCGTCCGCGTCCGTCGTCGCGGCGGCTTGCAGCGCGGCGCGCACGGAGGCCGCAAGACCTTTCGCCCAGTCCTCGACGGGCACAACCGTCGCAGTCGCCGGAACGAGGGCAACAGCCTCCGAGCGGCCGGCGCCGAGCGTGACAAGCACCTGAGCGCATCCGGCTTCGACAAGCGTCTCCACAGCTCGCACTACCCACGGCGTGCCGCCAGCTGTCTTAGCCAGGGCCTTCGGCTGGCCAAACCGGGAGCCAGCCCCCGCCGCAAACACGACCCCGCACACACTCATCCGCTCACACCTACCCCACCACCACGCGCGCGGCGCCCTGCATCCGCACGCCCCGCATCCGCAGACCTGGGGCGTGAACACCTCTGTAGGCCACAGCGCATGCGCTTCCCCCATGTCTGTCCGCAGCCGTGTTGCAGACCTGGGGGTCTGGCAGCCGCATCTGCGCGAACCGGCACCGCTCCTGCTCATGAGGTGACACGCGCCAACCCGCCCCGCACACCCTCATGAGGTGACGCGCGCCCCGAGCGGCCGATGCACCGGCCCGGACAGCTCGGACAGGCGGCGGCCGGATGCGCCGTGCCGGTCGGCCACGATCTCGGCGAGGATCGAGAGGGCCGTCTCCTCCGGGGTCCGCCCGCCGAGGTCGAGGCCGATGGGGGAGCGCAGCCGCTCCAGCTGCTCGGCCCTGAGTGAGTTTCCTGGTGGCACCGACTCCTCCGCGAGTCGCTCCAACCGCTCCTCGTGCGTCTGGCGGCTGCCCATCACGCCGACATACCCGGCGTCCGAGGCGAGGGCAACGCGCAGCGCTGGCACGTCGAACTTCGGGTCGTGCGTGAGCACGCATACCGCGGTGCGAGCATCCAGATCGGCCGTGGACAGGTAGCGGTGCGGCCAGGCCACGACCACTTCGGCGCCCGGAAAGCGGGCCCCTGTCGCGAACACCTCGCGAGGGTCGACGACCGTCACCTGCATGCCCGCGGCGACCCCGATGCGCGACAGGGCGACGGCGAACTCGACCGCGCCCACGATGATGAGCCGAGGCGGCGAACCGAGGCTGATGGTGACAGCCCCCGCCGAGGTCGGCGCCGTCTGGTCGATGACACCTCGCCCGAGATCGGCCCCAGCAACCGTCAGCGTGTACGTCACCGGCATGGCTCGCGCCTCGCGCTCGGCGAGCAGCAGCACGTCCTGCGCGGCTGCGCTGCTCGGAAGCACGGGGCGCACGAGCACCTCGATGACTCCGCCGCAGCTCAGGCCGACGGAGAACGCCTCCGCGGAGCTGTACCCGAACGTCTCGACGCTCGCGTCCCCGCTCTCGATCGCCAGGAGGCACTGCTCGTAGACGGCGCCCTCGACGCATCCGCCGGACACGTTGCCGAACACCTCGCCGTCGGCCGACACGACCAGGCTCGCGCCCACCTCCCGGGGCGCGCTGCCGCTGACGGCGACGAGCGTCGCCATCGCGAACGGGCGACCGCCCCGCGCCCACTCGGCAGCCGTCGGCAGGATTCCTCGCATGCCGAAACGCTAAGCGCGCTCCATTGCGCGCCTGTTGCGGGCTCGTGAAAGTCACCGGCGCTCGCGACGCACGATCGAAACACTGTCGAAACGGCCGTCTGATTCACTCCCGAGCATCAATCTCGCGCTCAGCCCACTGCTCGCGCGTGAGCCATCCCGGGGAGGGCCATGGACATCACGACGGTTCGCTCGTACCGCGTCGCACGAACCCGTGAGGAGCTCCACCTGGCACCGGGGGAGGCGATCCTCGCGGGCGGCACGTGGCTCATGAGCGAGCCGCAGCCCACGACGACCGGCTTCGTCGACGTGACCGGTATGGCGTGGCCAGACATCGAGGCGGACGCGGATGGGCTGCGCATCTCGGCAACCTGTTCCATCGCGACGCTCGTCGCGTGGGCGAAGAGCGCAACGGCAGCGGATGGGCACCCGTCGAAGGACAACTGGCCAGCGCTCTCGCTCATCCCGGCCGCCGCGGACGCCCTCCTCGCATCCTTCAAGATCTGGAACACGGCGACCGTCGGAGGCAACATCTGCCGCGCCTTCGCGGCGGCCGGCATGGTGTCGCTCTGCGTTGCGCTCGATGGGACGGCGGAGATCTGGCGAGGCACCGAGGACGTGCGGATGCCCGTCGCCGACCTCGTGACGGGAGACGGCACAACCGCCCTCCAGCAGGGCGACGTGCTCCGCAGCATCCACCTGCCCGCTGCCGCGCTGCGCTCGCGTGCGCTGCTGCTCAAGATCGCGCTCGCCGAGTACGGCCGCTCCGGCGCCGTCGTCACGGGCCGCGTCGACCCGACGGGCCGCAGCGTCTTCACGGTCACGGCAGCCACCCAGACGCCGACCGTGCTCGCGTTCCGTGAACTCCCGACCGCAGCAGAACTGGCCGCGCGAATCTCCTCGGCAGACGGCTACTACAGCGACCCGCTCGGCTCGGCCGACTGGCGGCGGGCCGTGAGCGTCGTGCTCGCGGAGCGCATCCGGAAGGGACTCTCGTGAAGTTCGACGTCGACGGCACCGAACGCACCTCCGAGCCGAGACCCGGCCAGTGCCTGCGGACCCTGCTGCGTGAGACCGGCTCGACGACCGTGAAGAAGGGGTGCGACGCCGGCGACTGCGGCGCGTGCTCCGTGCTCCTCGACGGCACTCCCGTGCACTCGTGCCTCATTCCCGCTGTGCGCGTGGATGGGCGCAAGGTCACGACCGCGGCCGGCCTCGCGCCGGGCGACGAGCTGCATCCGGTCCAGGAGGCGCTCGCGGAGGGGTTCGGGTTCCAGTGCGGCTTCTGCACGCCCGGCATGAGCGTCACCGCGTCGACTCTGGGAGAGGCCGACCTCGACGAGTTCGACAAGCGGATGCGGGGCAACCTGTGCCGGTGCACGGGCTACCGACCGATCCGCGAGGCGATCTGCGGGTCCGTGCGCGCGGGGGGCTGCGCGCAGAGCTGCGGGGTCGCCAAGATCTCCGGTGCCCCGCAGACGGTCGGTAACTCGGTGGTGCCAGAGGCCGCCAGACGCATCGTCCAGGGGCTCGAGCCCTTCACATTCGACCTTCCGCCTGGGCATCCCGCTGGCGGAGCGCTTGTCCTGCGGGTCGTGACGAGCCCGCACGCGCACGCGCGCATCCTGAGCATCGACACGACGCGAGCCAGCGCCGTGCCCGGCGTCGTGCGGATCTTCACGCACGAGGACGTGCCGCAGCGCCGGTACTCCTCAGCACGCCACGAGCATCGCACCGACGACCCGGACGACACGCTCCTGCTCGACAGCGTCGTGCGGCACATCGGGCAGCGCGTCGCAGTCGTCGTCGCCGAGACCGCAGAGGCGGCCGAAGCGGCGCGCGCCCTCGTCCGCGTCGACTACGAGCTGCTGCCGGCCGTCTTCGACCCGGAAGAGGCCCGGCAGCCGGGGGCGCCGCTCCTGCATCCGGACCGTACGCCGGAGGAGCGTGTCGACGAGGCCGCCCGCAACGTCATCACAAGCGTCCACGCCGGCCCAGACGTGACCGAGGCGCTCGCCTCGAGCGCAGTGACGGTCTCCGGCACGTGGCAGACCGCGCGCGTCACGCACGCTCAGCTCGAGACCCACGGCTCGCTCGGCTGGCTCGACGACGACGGCCGCCTCGTGATCCGCTCCTCCACGCAGGTGCCGTTCCTCGCACGTGACGAGATCGCGCACCTCTTCGACCTCGACCGAGACCGGGTGCGAGTGATGGCCGCGCGCCTCGGCGGCGGCTTCGGAGGGAAGCAGGAGATCTTCACGGAGGACCTCGTCGCGCTCGCGGTGCTGGCAACCGGTAGGCCCGTCAGCTACGAGTTCTCGCGCACCGACGAGTTCCAGCGCGCCGCCGTCCGGCACCCGATGCGGGTCAAGGTGTCGCTCGGCGCCGATGCTGACGGGCGGCTCACCGCGATGGAGCTCGACGTGCTCAGCAACACCGGCGCGTACGGCAACCACTCGCGCGGTGTCCTCTTCCACTCGCTCGCGGAATCGACGACGATCTACCGTGTCCCGCTGCGGCGCATGGATGCGGAGGTCGTGTACACGAACACGGTCCCGTCCGGCGCCTTCCGCGGCTACGGGCTCGGGCAGGTGATCCTCGGCGTCGAGTCGGCGATGGACATGCTCGCTGAGAAGCTCGGCATGGACCCGTTCGAGCTGCGGCGGCGCAACGCCATCCGGGAGGGCGACGATCCGGGGCACGACGACCTCGTGTGGGGGAGCTACGGGTTCGACCAGTGCCTCGACCTCGCGCAGGACGCGCTGCGCCGCGGCAACGGGGTGGATGCGCCGAACGGCTGGCTCGTCGGGGAGGGCGTCGCGGCCGCGATGATCGCGACGATGGCGCCCTTCGGCCACATCGCGCACACGACCGCGACGCTCCGGGCCGACGGCACGTACCTGCTGCGCACTGGAACGGCCGAGTTCGGCAACGGCACGACCACCGTGCTCAAGCAGATCGCTGCGACCGACCTCGGCACGAGCTTCGACCGGCTCGAGCTGTGGAACTCGGACACGGACGCCGTCGAGCACGACACGGGGGCTTTCGCCTCGGCGGGCATCACCGTCGCAGGGAAGGCGCTGCACGCCGCCTGCCTGTCGCTGCGGCACCGGATGCGGGAGCGCGCGGCGACGATCTCCGGCTCACCCCTCGACGAGGTGGCGCTCGCGCGTGACGGCATCGAGACGCCGAGCGGGCTCATCGGCTTCACCGAGCTGACCGCGGAGGTGCACGGCGGCGAGATCACTGCGGACGGCAGTGAACTCGGCGAGCAGCGCTCGCTTGCGTTCAACGTGCACGCCTTGCGGCTCGCCGTCGACCCGGAGACGGGAACGGTGCGCATCCTGCAGTCCGTCCATGCGGCCGACGCCGGGTACGTCATGAACCCAGCCCAGTGCCGCGGGCAGATCGAAGGGGGCGTCGCGCAGGGCCTCGGCAGCGCACTCTACGAGGAAGTCCTGGTGGATGAGACCGGCCGCGTCGCCAATCCCGTGTTCCGCCTGTACCGCGTGCCGCAGTTCGCCGACGTGCCGGACACCGAGGTGTATTTCGCCGACACCAGCGACGAGCTGGGGCCCTTCGGCGCGAAGTCGATGAGCGAGTCGCCCTACAACCCGGTCGCTCCAGCCATCGGCAACGCCATCGCGCGCGCGCTCGGGAGCCGCCCGTTCGAGCAGCCCTTCACCCGCGACCGTGTCTGGCGGATTGCGAATCACGCCCGTAACACCCACGAACCCGTCCCCGAAATATGAACTGCCTAGTGTCGCGGCTAGGGAGTTCCTGACGGCGGATCGCCGCGCTTCAGACACGACCCAGCCCACTGCATTCAAGGAGATCCGATGCACACACTCACCAGAACCCGTCGACGCGCAACCGCGGCGCTCGCGCTCGCCGCAACCGCCGCGCTGGCGCTCACCGCATGCTCGCCAAGCGCATCCGAGACGTCCCCGGGGAGTGCATCCGCCGACTACGGCGAGATCAGCGTGCAGTACTCGTGGATCAAGAACGAGGAGTTCGCGGGCGAGTACTACGCCTACGACAACGGCTACTACGACGAGGCCGGGTTCTCCGAGGTGCAGGGCGTCGCGGGCCCTGACACGGGTGTCGCGAAGCTCCTGTCCGGATCGGTGCAGTTCGCGCTCAGCGACGCAGCCTCCGTCGGGGCCGCGGTCGCTGAGCAGGATGCTCCGCTCAAGATCGTCGCGACGACGTTCCAGAAGAACCCGTTCACGATCCTCTCGCTGGCGGACAAGGGCAACATCGCCACACCGGAGGACCTCGTCGGCAAGAAGATCGGCGTGCAGGACTCGAACGCGTCGGTGTTCAAGGCGCTCCTCGCGGCGAACGGCATCAGCGAGGACCAGGTCACCGTCGTGCCCGTCGACTTCGACCCGACGCCCCTCATGAACGGCGAGGTCGACGGCTTCATGGCGTACCTCACCAACGAGGCGATCACGGTCGAGATGGAGGGCTACGAGGTCACGAACCTCGCCTACGCCGACAACGGCCTGCCGTATGTCGCCGAGGCGATCACGGTCACCGAGCAGTACTTGGAGGAGAACCCGGACCTCGTGAAGGCGTTCCTCATCGCCGAGATCAAGGGCTGGACCGACACGTTCACGCAGCCGACGGATGACACCGTCACGAAGGTGACCGAGCACTACAACGCGTCGGCCGCGGCAGGCGACCTGACGTTCGGCGAGCTCGACCCCGCGAAGGTCAAGGCGGGCCTCGAGGCCCAGGCGGAGCTGATCTCGACCCCCGAGACGGAGGCGAACGGGCTCTTCACCATCTCCGACGAGCTCAAGGCGCAGTCCATCGCCTCCCTCGCCGCTGCAGGTTGGGAGCTCGAGGTCGACGACCTCTTCGATACGACGATCATCGACGAGATCTACACCGAGAACCCCGAGCTGAAGAACTACCAGCCCTAAGCTCATGACCCTCACCGATACAACGACGGATTCCGGTGCCGCCACCGGCACCGGAATCCAGATCTCCGCGGTCTCCAAGTCCTTCGACCTGCGCGGCGGGAAAACGCTGCTCGCGTTGCAGGACACGGACCTGCACACCGACAAGGGCTCGTTCCTCGCGCTGCTCGGCCCGTCCGGATGCGGCAAGTCGACGATCCTCCGCATCCTGGCCGCGCTCGACCACCCCACGTCCGGCACTGCGCTCGTCGACGGGCAGACACCAGACCAGCTGCGTGCGAACAGCGAGCTCGGCATCGCGTTCCAGGACCACGCGCTGCTTCCCTGGCGGAGCATCCGCAAGAACATCGAGCTGCCGTTCGAGGTCGCGGGGCGCCCCGTCGACAAGGCGTACGTGGATGAGCTGATCACCCTCGTGGGGCTCAGCGATTTCGCGAACGCCAAGCCGGCCCAACTCTCTGGCGGCATGCGCCAGCGAGCGTCGATCGCGCGGGCCCTCGTGCTCAAGCCCTCGGTGCTGCTGCTCGATGAGCCCTTCGGCGCGCTCGACGACATGACCAGGCAGAACCTCAACCTCGAGCTGCTGCGCATCTGGACCGAGAAGCCCGCGACGACGCTGCTCGTCACGCACGGCATCAGCGAGGCCATCTTCCTCGCCGACCGGGTCGCCGTCATGTCGGCGAGGCCCGGTCGCGTGCAGGAGATCATCGAGGTCGACCTGCCGCGGCCGCGCACCCCCGAGATGATGCGCACCCCGGAGTTCCACGCGCTCGTCGACCGGGCGTCCGAGCTGCTGTTCGGCGTGCACGGACCCGCAGAAGCCGAGGCCTGACGATGGCCAGGGAGCGCATCCCCGGCTGGCTCGCCGCGCTCATCGGCGGGGCCGCCCTCATCCTCATCTGGTGGCTCGTCTCCGTCACCGCCTTCCAGCCGACGGAGGGAACGAGCTTCACCCCGGTGCCCTCACCGCTCGCCGTGTTCGACTGGCTCTTCGTGCAGGGCAACATCGCGGGCACCTGGGGTGTGTTCTCGCCAACCATCACGGCGGCGGCGATCGGCTACGTGTGGGGCAACGGCATCGCGCTGCTGCTCGCGACCGTCGTGCTGGTCTTCCCGCGCTTGGAGACGGTCATCACGCAGATCGCGGTGGTCACCTACTGCCTGCCGATCGTCGCCGTCGGCGGCATCTCCATCGTCGTCCTGGGCGGCGCGAAGAACCCGGGCGACCCGTCGCAGACGGCCATCTTCCTCGCGGCGCTCGTGTGCGTCTTCACGACGGTCGTCGGCGCGATCCTCGGCTTCAAGTCAGCCGACCGCGCGTCGCTCGACGTCGTCCGCGTCTTCGGCGGCGGCTCGTGGATGCAGCTGCGCAAGGTGCGCCTCGTCGCAGCTCTCCCCGCCATCCTCAACGCGCTCCAGATCGCCGTGCCTTCGGCGTTCCTCGGCGCGGTGCTCGGCGAGTACCTGGGCTCCATCACCGCGGGCGTCGGGCCGACGCTCATCCGCTTGCAGGGGCAGCTCGACTCGGCCGGCGTCTGGTCGGTGTTCCTGCTGTGCGCGGTGTTCGCGCTCGCGGCGTACGGGCTCTTCGGGCTCGTCATCCGCTTCATCACACCGTGGGTCTCTGGAAAGGCAGTGCGATGACCGCGACAGTGCAGGGCGAGCAGACGAAAGCAGCAGGCACGGCCGAGGCTGAGACGGATGCCGCGGCGGCGGCCCGCATCGCCGCCGAGCGCCGGAGCGCCCTGCGGAAGACCGTGCTGCGCTCGCTCGGCTCCGCCGGCATCACGCTCGCCGTGCTGCTCCTGCTGTGGCAGGCGGTCGTGAGCTTCACCGGCATCTCGTCGTTCATCGCGAAGGGGCCGCTCGACGTGGTCGAGTTCCTCTTCACGTCAGAGGACGCCGCGGAGAACCGCGGGCAGATGTTCCCACTCGTGGGGCAGACCCTCGCGGACTCCGCGCTCGGGTTCGCCGTCGGCATGGCGGTCGCCGTCGTGCTCGCGATCGCCTTCAGCCTCTTCAAAGCCATCGAGGCCGGCGTGATGCCGCTTGTGCTGCTGCTGCGGACCATTCCGCTCGTGTCGATCGCCCCCGTCATCATCCTCATGACCGGTCGGGGCACCACGGCATCCGTCGCGGTCATCGGGACCATCGTGGTGGTCTTCCCGGCCCTCGCGAGCGTGCTGTTCGGCCTCAGCCGCGCGAGTCAGGAGAGTCTCGATGTCGTGCACGTGTTCGGCGGCGGCCGCCTCACGAGCCTCCTGAAGGTCAACATGCCGGGCGCGCTGCCATCGATCTTCGCGGCCGCCCGGGTATCAGTGCCAGGGGCCGTGACCGGCGCGCTGCTCGCCGAGTGGCTCTCGACGGGAACGGGTATCGGTGGCGCGATCCTCAAGTTCAACGCGCAGGCGCAGTTCGCCGAGCTGTGGACCTCGATCGCGCTCATCACCATCATCACGCTCGTGTCCTACAACCTCGTGCAGATCATCGAGAACATCGTCCTCGACCGCATGGGCATGGGCGTCAGCCAGCGCTGAGGTCGCCGTGCTGCGATGCGTCGGGGTCGGGAGCATGCTCCCGGCCCCGACGCTGTCGCTCAGTGCGGGTGGCCGCGCAGGGGGATGACCGCGGCAGGCAGCTCATGCAGCTTCGCCGACGCCTCCTCCGCGAGGGGGTTGGTGGATGCGCCACCCCGGTTCACGAGTTCGCCGCCGACGTACACGGCCTCGAGGTTCCTCGGGTTCATCCCGAGCACGTAGGAGCGCACCGGGTGCCAGAGCGGCCCGACGTCGGGGGAGCGCGGGTCGACGATCACGAAGTCGGCGAACTTGCCGACCTCAAGCGAGCCGACCCGGTCGGCGACGCCCATGATCTCGGCCCCGCCGAGGGTGTGGAGGCGCAGCATGAGCTCGGGCATCATCGAGAGCGGGTCCTTCGTGCGGGCCCGCTGCATGTAGATGCCCATGCGCATGTTCTGCCACGGGTCGCTCACGTCGGTGCACGCCTGGTCGTCGAGGCCGACGCCGACCTTCATGCCGAGCTCGAGCATCTCCGGCACAAGCGCGACGCCCGAGGCGAGGCGCCCGTTCGAGGCTGGCTGCCAGGACATGCTCGCGCCACGCTCCGCGGCCTCGGCGATGATCTCGGGCGTCGTCTGGATGAAGTGCCCGAACATGAGGCCGAGCTCGAGGGCGCCCGCATCGCGGTACAGCGAGAACTTCGACTGCTGGTGCTCAACCGCCTCTGGCGACTCGAGGAAGTGCGCCTGGTTCGTGATGCCGAAGCGGCGCATGGCCTCGGCCTCGAGCTCCGCCGAATCGTCGCGAGGCGACCACTGCACCTGGCCCATGATGGACGAGCCGAGTGCGAATGCCGGGTCCATGGCCCTCGTGTGCGCAACCTCGGCCTGCAGCCTGGCGAAGATGTCGTCGTCGCTGCCGACCGTCGCGTCCATGCCGGACGCGTCCACGAAGCGGATGCCGGAGTCGAGCGTTCCGTCTGCCTGTCGGTAGTGGTACTCGAGCGGGCGGATGCCGGCCGTGCCGGTTCGCTTCCCGTCGACCATCGACTCCCACGCCTGCAGCGGGTCGGTGAAGTTGTAGGCGGTCGTGACACCGTTCGAGAGGAAGTCGAGCGAGCCGTGCAGGGTCGACCAGTACAGCTGCTCGGGCGTCATGTGCGCGGTCGTGCCGAGCATCGAGTCGCACCAGCCGTAGAGGGTGTCGGCGACGCCAAGCCCTCGCAGTCCGCTCGTGAAGAGGTGCGAGTGGCTCGAGACGAACCCCGGGGCGACGAACTTCCCGGCCACGTCGAGGGTCTCGTCGGCGGTGACGGACGGGGTGCCGCTCCCGATCGCGGCGATGCGGCCGTCTTCGACGAGCATCCAGCCGTCTTCGATGTACCCGGCATCCGTGGAGCCCGTCGGAATCGTGATGAGGCGCGCGTGCGTGACAAGAAGGGACATGCTCGCTACGCTAACCAGCCCATGTTTCGGGCCTGTCACGGCTCCGCGGCGTCCGGTGGCGAGCTGCGGCTCAGACCTCGAAGAGGGTGTGCACGGGGCCGGCGACCTGCTGGCCGTCGAGGTCGACGAGCTCCATGAGGACCGCCGTGCCGACAAGCGCGTAGCCGAGTCGCTCGAGCAGCTGCTGGCCTGCGCGGAGGGTACCCCCGGTGGCCAGGATGTCGTCGACGAGCAGGACGCGCGTGCCAGCTGGCAGGTCCTGCGCCGCCTCCAGCTTGTCCGTCCCGTATTCCAGGTCGTACGTGATCGACGCGGCGGGGCGCGGGAGCTTTCCTGCTTTGCGGATCGGGATGAGGCCGACGCCCGCCGCGTTCGCGATGGCGCCCGCGAGCAGGAAGCCTCGGGCCTCGACACCGGCGACGACGTCGAACTGGCCCGCGAAGGGCTTGATCACGGCATCGACGACGGTGCGCAGGGCGGGGCCGTCCGCGAACAGCGGGGTGATGTCGCGGAATTGGATGCCCGCTTCTGGGAAGTCCGGAATGGTCGCGATGAGCGACTCGGCGCGCGCGAGCTCTGGGGTCACGGCTCAAGGATACGTGCGCCAATCCGCATCGATGAAGGCGCGCCGGATCGAGCGGTGGTCGTCGGTGCGAGACCCCGCTTTGCCTCGGCCGCCACGAAGCCAGTTGTTGATAACATTATCAAGCGAGGCTTTCCTTGATAAACTTATCAACATGAGAACTCCACTCAGCTCCCCATTCAGTCCAGGCTCTGACACTGTCCCGAGCGTCTGGGCTGGCCGTACAAAGCAACTCAGCGACTGGCACGACGTCATCCGCCCGCGACGTCTCGCGGGTATCCCTGAGCGTGGACGCACGATTCTCGGCGAGGCCGGCCTCGGCAAGTCCACGCTCGTTCGGCGCATCGCTGCGGATGCAGTTCACGCTGGAGATTGGGTGACGCCGCAATTGCGCATTCCGTCCGGGACGGATCCATTGAAGCGAATCGCGACCGCACTCTTGGATCTATCGCAAGCAGCAGGGCTCCCTCTCAAACGTGATCGCCAGCTGGGCGAACTCCTCGGGAAGGTGCAGCAACTGTCGGTGGCTGGCGTCTCAATGGCGACGAGGGAGGCGCGAGATCGCCCGGATGCCTACTCGGTGATCACTGAGCTTCTGATCGAATTGGGCCGCGCAGCACGGCGACACGGCGACACCATGGTGCTTATCCACGTGGATGAGATGCAGAACATCAGTTCGCCCGAGGTGCTCTCCCAGCTGTTGATCGCATTCGGCGACGCACTCGTTCATGAAGAGCTGGAGTCGGTCCCGGGAGGACGTCAGGTCGCGGTCGCCTTGCCGATTGCCGTGTACCTCACTGGGTTGCCCGAGTTCGCTGATATGGCGGGTGCGCGTCAAGGCGCCACGTTTGCGAGACGATTCCAGACGACGATTCTCACGCCCATCGGTGACGAAGACCTTTCGGCTGCGCTGCAGCCGTTCGTCACTGAAGGCTGGCCAATTCTCACTCCCCAGGGAACACAGTCACGGATCTTCTTGGAACCCGATGCCCAGCGGCACATCGTAGAACTAAGTCAGGGTGAGCCCTTCCTCTTCCAGCTTGCAGGTCAGCAGGCATGGTTCGCCGGGGTAGACGGCGTCATCACCCGTGATGACGTACGCGCCGGGTGGGGTGAGGCGAGGGTGGAGGTGCTGGCGCACGTGGAGCGCATCCTGGAGCGACTACCCGGATCCGAACGTGCGTTCCTGCAGGCGATGGCTGAACTTGAGCCGGACCAGCGGACGGCAACCTCGATCGCCCAACGACTCGGGCACGCATCTGCCACGCCCATCGGACCGTCTGCTCAGCGCCTCGACACCAAGCGCGGCATCATCGTTCGCGGCAAGCCCTACAGCTTCCGTCATCGAGCAGTCGGGGCGTACTTGACGAGCGACTGGCCTGATCTGGAGTGATGTTCGGGTGGTCAAGGTGTCACATGCATCCCTGCGCCATCATGAGCACATGAACGACGAATGGCTCATGCGCATCCACGACACCGACCTCCTCGAGCGAGGGGAGCGGGTGTTCGGCGCCGAGTTCGCGGCCATGAGCGAGCGGGTGCGAGAGGTCACCGCGATCACGACGCGCCTCAACGGCCTGCCGTTCGAGTTCGAGTCCGGCAAGCGCGACCTGCTCGGGCAGGTCCTGGGCCGACAGCTGCCGAAGAGTGCCACCGTGTATCCGCCGTTCTACACCGACCACGGGTTGAACCTCGAGGTGGGGAGCGGGTGTTCATCAACCAGGGCTGCACGTTCCTCGACTATGCGGGTATCCGGCTCGGCGACGGGGTCATGGTGGGACCGAAGGTCACGTTCATCACGATGGGCCACCCCGTCGACCCGGAGGAGCGGCGGCACTTCCTGACGGGCGCGCCTATCGACGTCGCCGAGAACGTGTGGATCGGGGCGGGCGCAACGATCCTCCCCGGCGTGAGCATCGGGCGGGACGCCGTCATCGCTGCCGGCACGGTCGTCGCCGACGACGTGCCGGCGGCATCCCTCGTCGCGGGCCCCAAGGGCACAGTCCGTCGCACCTGGTGAGCTGCCTGCCGCTGCCGCTGCCCCTGCCTCCTCCCGAGCGGTTGACCTGGGGGTTGTGCATGCAGGACGGGGCGGGAGGGTGTGGAAGGCCCAGGTCTGCAGGCGGGAGGGGGCAGTGCAGGGAGCGGGGGAGCGCCGGCGGGCAACCAGCTAGCTAGGAGCGGGGCGCCGTGGAGGCGCGAGCGACGAGCTCCGGCGTGAAGCGGATGTGCTCCGGCGTCGACTTCGGATCGCGCGCTGAGGCGACCAGCAGGTCCATGGCCTTCGAGCCGATGAGGTGCGCGGGCTGATGGATGGAGCTGAGCGAGGTCGACGCGAAGGCCGCGAAGTCGATGTCGTCGTAGCCGATGAGGGCGATGTTCTCCGGCACGGTGGCGTGGCTCGTGCCCTGCAGGCTCTGCAGGAGGCCGAGCGCGAGCATGTCGTTGGCCGCGAAGACGGCGTCAGGCAGCTCGCCGCCGTCACGGTCTGCGAGGACGAGCCCCGCGCGCCGGCCCTCTGACATGGAGAGCGCATCCGTCGCCAAGACTTCGAGCGTCGCGCCGCCGACCTCGTTCACGGCGTCGCGGGCACCCTCGAAGCGGTCGGTGACCTGCTGGATCTCCATCGGCCCGCCGAGGAACGCGATGCGACGATGCCCGGTCTCGAGGAGGTGCTCCACGGCGATGCGTCCGCCCGTGCGGTCGTCGACGGCGACGGAGGGGTAGCGCTCATCGGCGCTCTCGCGGTCGACGAGCACGACGGGGGTCCCGCGCTTGTGGAGGCGCTCGAGTTGGGGCATGTTCGCGGCCATGGGGGTGACGAGCACGCCGAAGACGCGTTGCTCCTCGAAGAGGCCCAGGTGGGTGCGCTCGCGGTCCTCCTGCTCGTCGCTGTTGGCGACGAGCACCGAGAAGCCGAGCTCGGCGGCGCGCTCCTCAGCGCCGCGGGCGACCTCGGTGAAGAAGGGGTTGCGTAGGTCGAGGACGATGAGGCCGACCGTGCGGCTCTCACCGGCGCGAAGCTGCCGAGCCGCATCGTTGCGCACGAAGCCGAGCTCTTCGATGGCGGACTGCACCTTGTCGACCGTTGCCTTCGAGACCTTCTCCGGATGGTTCAGCACGTTCGAGACGGTGCCAACGGAAACGCCCGCTAGTGTCGCGACGTCGCGCACGCTGACTGCCATGGGCCTCCTTTGGTGTACAGCGATGCTAGGCCACGCCGGGTCGGCGGGGCGGGTGCCTCGCGCGCGGGCAGCAACTCGGGATGCCACGGTGCGGGCGGCAGTCAGGCCGCCTCGAGCAGACGCCTGATGGCGTCGGCGTCGATGGCCGAATCGGAGAGCAGGATGCGCCAGCGCCACGTCGCGTACTCGCCGGTACCCAGCATCCACTCTTCGTGGAAGAACGGGGCAGCGCAGAGCATCGGGGTGGCGTCGTTGCGGACGAACCAGGGGGTGGGAGAGACGGGGTTGTCGGGATGCGCGGCCATGATCACCGTCGCGGGGTCGGTTTCCAGGCCCAGCCAGGGCGCCTCCGAGCCGTGGACCACGGCATCTGGGGAGGCATCCAGCAGTGGAGACAGGAGTCGCGCGCCTTCGAAGCTCGGGTGGAGCCGCAGGAAGAGGCCGCCGTAGCCGGCGTTCGGGCGGCCGGCTGTTGTGGGCGAGCCGAACGCGATCGGGACGTCGCGGAGGTTCGTCCAGGTGCTCCGAACGTCGATGACGCCGACTTCGCTCCCGTCGACGTCCGCGATCCTGGCGTCGAGCATCCGCTCTTCCCGCAGGAATGGGGAGCCGTCGGCCTCGCGCCACGTGAGGTGTGTGCCGTCGACGGTCTGCGAGCCGTTGTTGTCGAGCTGCGCGTAGCCGCGGCCGGGAACCCAGGTCACGCCGCCCCACAGGTTCACGTCCTCGGTCGCATCGCCGATGCGGATGTTCGCGACGGTCATGGAGAGGCCCCAGTGCCAGTCGTGGTCGGCTGGGCGGTAGTCGCTCACGATGGTCCCGCCGGGGGTGCGCACGGGATGCACGTACGGGCGGGGCGATTCGAGCGGGAGCGCGGTGGGGTCGCTGAGCACGATCGTCCCGAGGCCGAAGGGCAGCTCCTCGCGGGATGCGGAGCTCATCGGAGGCGCTCGTCTCGCACTCGCGCGGACATGGGCCCGCGCAGCTCGGCTGTTTCCCTGACCTCGCGCAGGCTGACGGCGGAACCTCGCTCGCTCGACGCGTAGATCGCGGCGACGATCTCCATCGACCTGGCGGGAGCGGTGGCGACCGAGGGCAGTGGGCGGCCCTCCGCGAGGGCAGGGTAGACGGCGTCGATGTAGGCGTCGTGCCCGCTCGGGGTCTCGGCGTCCGGGAACAGCCACTCGGCTGGCGCATCCGCACCGGGGCGCGGGGTGATGCGCCAGTTGCCGTGCCCGTGCCCATAGAGGTGCGAGAGCTCGATCGTCGCGAGCTCGGTGTCGATGCGGATCGAGCTCTCCTGCCGAGGTGAGACGGCGCTGGTCATGGCCGTGGCGACGACGCCGGACTCGAAGCGCAGGACCGCCGTGGACACGTCTTCCGTCTCGATGTCGCGCGCGACGCGCCAGGCCTGGCCGTGCACCTCATCCACGTCGCCGAGCAGGTAGGCGAGCAGGTCGAGCTGGTGGATGCCGTGGCCGAGGGTCGTGCCGCCGCCCTCGTTCGCCCACGTGCCGCGCCAGGGGGCAGCGAAGTACGCGTCGTCCCGGAACCAGAAGGTGTCGCAGCGAGCGACGAGAGGGCGGCCGAAGGCGCCTTCGTCGAGGAGCCGCTTGACGTGCGCCGCGGCGGTGCCGGTGCGCTGCTGGAAGACCACGGCGAGCTGCCGGTCGGCGGCTTCGGCGGCGGCGACCATGCGGTCGACGTCCGCGAGGCTGAGCGCTGGCGGCTTCTCGACGACGACGTGCGCTCCACGCGCAAACGCCTCCTCGGCCTGAACCGCGTGGCCGGCCGGGGGAGTGCAGAGGTGCACGACGTCGAGCTCGATGTCAGGCAGCGAGGTGCCAGAGAGCGGGATGCCGTATCTCGCTGCGAAGGCCGCGGCCCGGTCGGTGTCGACGTCGATGGCGGCGACGACCTCCGCGTCGTCACGCGCCGCGATCGCCTCGGCGTGCAGTCGCGCCACGTCGCCCGTGCCGACGATGGCCGCGCGCATTCTCGTCATGGTGTCCTCGTTCCTTCGTGAAGCAGTCTCGCTGATGCCAGCGGATGGTGGCCCGGGTGCCGGTCGAGGCCGCCCCCTCGCGGGGACGGCCTCGATCAGCGCCCTGAGCGGGCTGGGTCAGACGTGGGTCTCGATGTCCTTGCCTCGCGTCTCCGGGGTGAGCAGCGTCGCGAGCGCCGAGACGGTCGCGATGGCAAGCGTGAGCCCGCCGACGACGAGCGGCACGTTGTCGGACCCGGGCGGGGCCACGAAGGTGAAGATCGACGGCAGGAAGGCCACGATCATGAGGCCGACGTTCTGCGAGATCGCGAAGCCGGTGACGCGTGTCTGCGTCGGGAACAGCTCCTGGAAGAAGGTCGCGAAGGTCGCGTTCCACATCTGGAAGAGCACGCCCATCATGAGGATCGCGAGGGCGATCGTCAGCACGAGGTTGCCCGACTGGATGGCGGTCAGGTAGCCGATCGCGACGAGTCCGGAGCCGAACGAGCCGACGATCATGAGGGTGCGGCGCCCGATCTTGTCGGAGATCATGCCGAAGATGGGGATGACGATGACGGCCGCCACGTTGGCGATGAGGGGGACCCACAGGAAGGTGGACGCTGGCATGGCCACGCCGTAGGCCTCCTGCGTTGCGAAGCTCGTACCGAAGACGAGCGTCGTGACGCCTGCGACGTTGGCGAGGGTCATGAGGATGGCGCGGAAGACGGTCCAGCCGTTGTTCTTGAACAGCTCGACGACGGGTGCCTGACGCTTCTGGGCCTGCTGGACTGCGAGCGAGCGGGTGTAGGCCGGCGGCTCTTCGACGTGCTTGCGGATGAGGAAGCCGGCGAGCACGACGACAGCGCTCAGCATGAAGGGGATGCGCCAGCCCCACTCGATGAATGCCTCGTCGGTGAGCACGGCGGTGAGGGGGATGAACACCGCGGTCGCGATGATCGAGCCGGCCTGCGTGCCCTGCAGTCCGAAGCTCGCGAAGAAGCCTCTTCTGCCTGCCGGGGCATGCTCGACGATCATGGCGCTCGCACCTCCGAGCTCTCCCGCGACGGCGAAGCCCTGGATGAGGCGCAGGAACACGAGGATCAGGGGAGCCCAGAGGCCGATCTGGTCGTAGGTGGGGAGGAAGCCGACGGCGAGCGTCGAGAGTCCCATGAGGAGCATCGCGATGACGAGCACGTTCTTGCGGCCGTGCTTGTCGCCCCAGTTGCCGAGCACGATGGCGCCGATTGGGCGGGCGACGTAGCCGACCGCGTAGGTGGCGAGCGACGAGATGAGCGCAACGGTGGGGTCACCGGTGGGGAAGAAGACGACGGGGAAGACCAGCGCCGCCGCCTGCGAGTAGAGCGTGAAGTCGTAGTACTCGAGGACACTGCCGATCCACCCGCTGAGCGCGGCCTTGCGCGGCGTCTTGCCCTCGTTCTCCTGTGGCACCGCGGTGGTGTCACTGTGTGTTCTCGTCATTGAAAATCCTCGTCATCTTTGACCATGTTAGATGTCCCGCTCGAAGCGGGTAAGCGCTTTCCACTCTGCCACCGGCGCTGAAACGTGTCAAGCGGGATGGGCATCCAGTTTTCGCGGGCCGGCTACTGCTGGCGCGAACGCCCCATCCCGCGCCACAGGAGAGCTGCCGCGATCACGACGGCGACGCCGATCGCCGTCTCGAAGATCCGAGCCAGAAGGAGCGAGAGGTCGGGCTGCGGGTGCGCGAAGTCGAGCATGACGAGAGCGAGCGGGGTGACGAACACCAGGGCCAGGCCGTAGTTGCGTACGACGAACAGCTCGGCGCACATCTGCAGCACGCAGATGACCGCGATCGTGACGAGCGGCGGGAGGTCGACGGCCATGATGAGCCAGGCCACAGCGACGCCTGCGACGGTTCCCGTGAGGCGGTGCCCTGCCCGGACCAGCTGCTCGTCCGGCCCTGAGGTGGCGAGCGCCGCCGCCGCCGCGACCATGGCCCAGTAGGGGTAGTCGAGTCCGAGGGTTGTCGGGATGAGGCCAGCTGCGCCCACGATCAGGCCGTTCCAGATCGCCTCCGCGATTCGGAGTCTCTCGGGGTGCGCGGTGGCGCTGGACGCGCGCGCCCGGCGTTCGAAGGTGCGGGCGGATGGGCGGGCTAGGCCGGCCACCCCGACAAGGAGTGCGAACGCGGCGGAGGCGGCAGCGGTACCGGCTGCGAGGATCGCGTCCATCGCCCCGCCGGGAATGGAAGCGGTGGCAGAGAGGGCGAAGACGGGGAAGAGCGCACCCGTCGGCTTCCAGGCAAACCGCTGCGCGGCGCCCGTGATGACCGCCGCGTAGGCGGCGGTCGCGGGCAGGACAAGCCACTCGCGCTGCTCGGAGAGGCTCACCGCTGCTCCGATGCTGACGGCTCCGACCATCCCGATGGCGACCCCCGTCTGCAGCCGGGCTCGAACCAGGTGCGAGTGGCTGCGCCCGTAGAACGAGACGAATGCGCCGAACGTCGAGTAGAGGGCGAGTTCGACGTGGCCGATGCTCCACAGGATCAGGAGCGGGACCCCCACGGAGATGCCGGCTCGGATGGCAACTCGGTGGGCGCCGTTGTGTGGGCCCAGGTCGAAGAGTCGGCTCGGATGCGGCAGGTCGGCCATCGGGTGGATGCGTGTCATAGGGGGTGTCGTGTCTTCTGCTCGATTCGGGAATGCGCTTTCCGAGGGTAGTGGATGCGTGTTTCGCCAGTGTTGACGCGGATCTGACCCGGGAGGCGATGTCGAGGTCTGGCAAGAACCGCCGCCCGCGCTTGACACGGTTCACCCCGACTCGTAATCTGGTCCCACTGAAACGATTCAATCAGGTTCAGCACGCGCAGCATCCGCTGTCGGCAGGAACCCGCGAATCCAGTTCCCGAAGCCGTGGACGACGTCGTTCGGCCCGGGAACGCATCCGCAACCGACCAACGAAGGCGACGAACCGTGAGCATCCTCTCCGCAGACCAGCTTGCAGCGCTCGAAGGACAGGGCATCGAGCTCCCGTCCTGGGCGTTCGGCAACTCAGGCACCCGATTCAAGGTGTTCCAGACGGCAGGCACGCCGCGCGACCCGTTCGAGAAGATCTCCGATGCGGCCCAGGTGAACAAGTACACGGCCCTCGCCCCGAGCGTGGCCCTGCACATCCCGTGGGACGTCGTCGACGACTTCGCCGCCCTCCGCAAGCACGCAGAAGACCTCGGCGTCGAGCTCGGCACGATCAACTCGAACACGTTCCAGGACGACGACTACAAGTTCGGTGCCCTCACGCACGAGGACGCAGCCGTGCGCCGCAAGGCCATCGACCACCACCTCCGCTGCATCGACGTCATGGACGAGACGGGCTCGCGCGACCTGAAGATCTGGCTCGCCGAGGGCTCGAACTACCCGGGCCAGGCCGACCTGCGCGGTCGTCAGGACCGCCTCCATGACTCGCTGCAGGAGATCTACGCCCGCATCGGCGACGACCAGCGCCTCGTGCTCGAGTACAAGTTCTTCGAGCCGGCGTTCTACCACACCGACGTTCCTGACTGGGGTACGAGCTACGTGCAGGTCGCCGCCCTCGGCGACAAGGCCATGGTCTGCCTCGACACGGGCCACCACGCCCCAGGCACGAACATCGAGTTCATCGTCATGCAGCTGCTGCGCCTCGGCCGCCTCGGCTCGTTCGACTTCAACTCGCGCTTCTACGCAGACGACGACCTCATCGTCGGCTCGGCAGACCCGTTCCAGCTGTTCCGCATCCTCGCCGAGGTCATCCGCGGCGGCGGCCTGAACAACCCCGACGTGGCCTTCATGCTCGACCAGTGCCACAACGTCGAGTCGAAGATCCAGGGCCAGATGCGCTCCGTCCTCAACGTGCAGGAGATGACGGCGCGCGCGCTCCTCATCGACAAGGAAGCGCTCACTGCGGCGCAGAAGTCCGGCGACGTGCTCGTCGCCCACGAGGTCTACATGGACGCCTTCTCCACCGACGTGCGCCCCGCCCTCGCCGAGTGGCGCGAGTCGCGCGGCCTGCCCGCGAACCCGCTCGCCGCGTTCCGCGCATCCGGATACGAGCAGCAGGTCGCCGAAGAGCGCGTCGGCGGCGTCCAGGCCAGCTGGGGCGCGTAAGCGTCACCCCACCAACGACCTCACGAGCTTCGAAGGAACTGACATGACGAACCCAGCAGCAGCCGACCTCATCTCGCGCAGCAATCGCCTCGGCGAAGACCCGAAGAACACGAACTACGCGGGTGGCAACACCTCCGCGAAGGGCACCGAGACCGACCCTGTGACGGGTGAGCCCGTCGAGCTGCTCTGGGTGAAGGGCTCCGGCGGAGACCTCGGAACGCTCACCGAGCAGGGCCTCGCCGTGCTCCGCCTCGACCGCTTCCGCGCGCTCACGAACGTCTACCCCGGCGTCGAGCACGAGGACGAGATGGTCGCCGCCTTCGACTTCTGCCTCCACGGCAAGGGCGGGGCGGCCCCCTCGATCGACACCGCAATGCACGGGCTCGTCGACGCGGCGCACGTCGACCACCTGCACCCCGACTCCGGCATCGCGATCGCGACGGCGGCCGACGGTGAAGAGCTGACGGCGAAGATCTTCGGCGACAAGGTCGTCTGGGTGCCATGGCGTCGCCCCGGCTTCCAGCTCGGCCTCGACATCGCGAACATCAAGGACGAGAACCCGCAGGCCATCGGCTGCATCCTCGGCGGCCACGGCATCACCGCCTGGGGCGACACGTCCGAGGAGTCGGAGCGCAACTCGCTCTGGATCATCGACACTGCAGCGGCATACATCGATGCACACGGCAAGGCCGACCCGTTCGGCGGCGTCGTGAGCGGCTTCGAGGCGCTCCCCGCTGACGAGCGCCGTGCACGTGCGGCGGCCCTCGCGCCGTCGATCCGCGCCGTCGCATCCCACGACGCCCCCATGATCGGGCACTTCACCGACGACGAGCGCGTGCTCGACTTCCTCGCGAGCGAGAAGCTCACCGAGCTCGCCGCACTCGGCACAAGCTGCCCGGACCACTTCCTGCGCACCAAGGTCAAGCCGCTGGTCCTCGACCTGCCGACCACGGCATCCATCGAGGAGCAGCTCGCCCGCCTCGAGGAGCTCCACTCCGCGTACCGCGCCGACTACAAGGCCTACTACGACAAGTTCGCGACGGCCGAGTCGCCCGCCATCCGCGGCGCCGACCCGCTCATCGTGCTCGTGCCAGGCGTCGGCATGTTCTCGTATGGCAAGAACAAGCAGACCGCCCGCGTCGCCGGTGAGTTCTACTTGAACGCGATCAACGTGATGCGCGGCGCCGAGGCGCTCTCGAGCTACTCCCCGATCTCGGACGAGGAGAAGTTCCGCATCGAGTACTGGGCGCTCGAGGAGGCGAAGTTGCAGCGGATGCCGAAGCCGAAGACGCACCAGGGCCGCATCGCGTTCGTCACTGGCGCCGCATCGGGTATCGGCAAGGCCATCGCGACCCGACTCGCGGCCGAGGGCGCATGCGTCGTCGTCGCCGACCTCGACCTCGAGAAGGCGCAGTCCGCCGCGGCCGAGCTCGGAAACACCGACGTCGCGATCGGTGTCGCGGCGAACGTCGCAGACGCCGCCGGCGTGCAGGCTGCCATCGACGCGACCCTGCTGGCCTTCGGTGGCATCGACCTCGTCGTCAACAACGCTGGCCTCTCGCTCTCGAAGCCGCTCCTCGAGACGACCGAGAAGGACTGGGACCTGCAGCACGACGTCATGGCGAAGGGCTCCTTCCTCGTGTCGAAGGCCGCCGCCAAGGCGCTCATCGAGCAGAAGCTCGGCGGCGACGTCATCTACATCTCCTCGAAGAACTCCGTCTTCGCCGGCCCCAACAACATCGCCTACTCGGCGACGAAGGCCGACCAGGCCCACCAGGTCCGCCTCCTGGCGGTCGAGCTCGGCGAGCACGGCATCCGCGTCAACGGCATCAACCCCGACGGCGTCGTGCGCGGCTCCGGCATCTTCGCGGCAGGCTGGGGCGCGAACCGCGCCGCGACCTACGGCGTGAAGGAAGAGGACCTCGGCCAGTACTACGCGAACCGCACCATCCTCAAGCGCGAGGTCGTGCCCGAGAACGTCGCCGACGCGGTGTACGTGCTCACGGGTCCCGAGCTCACGCGCACGACCGGCCTGCACATCCCCGTCGACTCGGGCGTCGCGGCGGCCTTCCTGCGATGACCGACGCCGTTCAGCCAGGTGCGACGGCCGGGCCACGCACGGTCGCTGCCGTCGACCTCGGCGCCACGAGTGGTCGTGTCATCACGGGCACGATCACGGATGGCGTGCTCACGATGCGCCATGAGGCGCGCTTCCCGAACAACCCCGTGCGCACGCGCGACGGGCTGCACTGGAACCTGCTCGGTCTCTACCAGCACGTCCTCGACGGGCTGGCGGCGGCCGAGCGGGATGCGCCCGGCCAGATCGCGAGTATCGGCATCGACTCGTGGGCCGTCGACTACGCGCTCCTGCGTGACGGCCGTGTGCTCGGCGTCCCGTACGCGTACCGCGACGAGCGGACCGCGCGTGGCGTCGAGGCCGTGCACGCCGTCGCCTCGCCGGAGGAGCTGTACCGCCGCAACGGGCTCCAGCACCTGCCGTTCAACACGGTGTTCCAGCTCGCGACCGACGGAGAGCTGCTTGGCCTCGCCGAGCAGCTGCTGCTCCTGCCCGACCTCCTCGCCTACTGGCTGACGGGCGCGCAGGTCGCGGAGCGCACCAACGCATCCACGACCGGTCTGCTGCGTGCCGACACGCGTGAGTGGGATGTGGAGCTCGCGGAGCGCGTCGGCGTTCCGGCACGCATCCTGCCGCACCTCGTGGACCCTGGCGCCGTGCTCGGCTCGCTCGAGGGCGAGGCGGCGCGGGTGGTCGGGCGCGACATCGATGTAGTCGCCGTCGGCTCGCACGACACGGCATCCGCGATCGTCGCCATCCCCAACGTAGGCCGCGACTTCGCCTACATCTCCTGCGGCACGTGGGGTCTCGTGGGCCTGGAGCTCGACGAGGCGGTCGTCACCGACGCCGCCCGCGAGGCGAACTTCACGAACGAGGGCGGCGTCGACGGCCGCGTGCGCTTCCTGCACAACGTCATGGGCCTGTGGCTGCTCTCCGAATCGCAGCGGCACTGGGAACCGGCGGCGACGGATGCACAGCGCTCGTCGACCCTGCAGCAGCTGCTCGCAGATGCGGCCCAGGTGGACGGCGACGTGCCGATCTTCGACGTCAACGACCCCGTCTTCATGGCTCCAGGTGACATCCCTGGACGCATCGCTGCCTGGCTCACCGAGCGTGGCCTCGAGGCGCCGACGACACCAGCGGGGATCGTCCGCTCCATCGTGGAGAGCCTCGCGCAGGCCTTCGCCGACGCCGTCGAGACGGCGTCGACCCTGGCGGAGCATCCCGTGAGCGTCATCCACATCGTCGGCGGCGGCTCGCAGAACGCGCTCCTCTGCCAGGCGACAGCCGACCGGTCCGGTATGCCCGTGCTGGCAGGCCCCGTCGAGGCGACCGCCATGGGTAACCTGCTTGTGCAGGCGCGAGCGCACGGCTGGATCCCCGAAAGTCTCTCTGAGATCCGTTCCATCGTCGCCAGATCGACGCAGATCATCCGCTACGACCCGAAGATCACCCGATAGAAGCAAAGGCAGCTGCCCCATGGTGAAACGTCAAGCCCCCAAGCCCCTCGAGCTGCTCGAGCTCATGCAGTTCAAGAAGCCCGACCTCAACGGCCGTCGCCGCCGCCTCAACTCGGCGCTGACGATCGAGGACCTGCGGCGCATCGCGAAGCGACGCACCCCGAAGGCGGCCTTCGACTACACCGACGGCGCCGCCGAGGGCGAGCTGTCGCTGCGCCGCGCGCGCACCGCGTTCCGCGACGTGGAGTTCAACCCGTCCGTGCTGCGCGACGTCGCGAACGTCGACACGTCGAGCACCGTGCTCGGCGGGCCGATGGCGATGCCGTTCGCGATCGCCCCGACCGGGTTCACGCGCCTCATGCAGACCGAGGGCGAGACCGCAGGCGCCGGCGCTGCAGCGGCCGCGGGCATCCCCTTCACCCTGTCGACGCTCGGCACGACGACGATCGAAGAGGTCGCGAAGGTCAACCCGAACGGCCGCAACTGGTTCCAGCTGTACGTCATGAAGGACCGCTCGATCTCCTACGGCCTCGTCGAGCGCGCCGCGAAGGCGGGCTTCGACACGCTGCACTTCACGGTCGACACCCCCGTCGCCGGCGCCCGCCTGCGCGACAAGCGCAACGGCTTCTCGATCCCGCCGCAGCTCACGGTCGGCACGATCATCAACGCCATCCCGCGCCCCTGGTGGTGGATCGACTTCCTCACGACCCCGAAGCTCGAGTTCGCGTCGCTCGCGACGACGGGCGGCACGGTCGGCGAACTGCTCGACTCGGCCATGGACCCGACGATCAACTTCGAGGACCTCAAGGTCATCCGCGAGATGTGGCCGGGCAAGATCGTCATCAAGGGCGTCCAGAACCTCGAGGACTCGAAGACGTTCGCCGACCTCGGCGTCGACGGCATCGTCCTCTCCAACCACGGCGGGCGGCAGCTGGATCGGGCTCCGATCCCCTTCCACCTGCTCCCCGCCGTCGCGCGCGAGGTCGGGAAGGACCTCGAGATCGGCGTCGACACGGGCATCATGAACGGTGCAGACATCGTCGCGTCGGTCGCGCTCGGCGCGAACTTCACGATGATCGGCCGCGCCTACCTGTACGGCCTCATGGCGGGCGGGCGCGAGGGCGTCGACCGCACCATCGCGATCCTCTCCGACGAGATCATCCGCACCATGAAGCTCCTCGGCGCGCACTCCCTCGAAGAGCTGAACCCGTCGCACGTCACGCAGCTGAAGCGCTACGTGCCGACGTCGTTCATCGAAGCGGCCCCCGACCGCGCGTAGTTCTCCGACTGCGCGCACCCGCGAGGGGCGAGGCTGATGAGGCCTCGCGCTGACCGGCGGATGCGCCCGCCGAGCGCGCAACGTCGTGGGGCGGGGGGTGGGCCAGGCGGGGGGAGCGCACAGTGGCGCACCACAGGTGTGGGGGTTGTGTTGGGGGGGGGGTGGGGGGGGGGAGTAGGGGCCGGAGGGGG
>JBQDTF010000013.1:0-7910 GCA_052099095.1 Pseudoclavibacter sp. | reverse complement strand
GGGGGGGTGTTGCTTTTGTGGCCGCGGGGGGGGGGGGGGCGGCGCCGGCCGGGCGCCCTGGGGGGGGGCCGGGGGCGCCCCCCGCGGGGTCAAACCCCCCCCCCCCACAACTGTGTGCTGGGGTATCTTCTGGCTAGCTCTCGTGGGTCTTCCTACTGCCCAGAAGGAGCTCGAGGAGGCCGGGCCAGCTGGCCTCGACGTCCTCGCGACGCAGGCGGACGCTGCTCCCGTTGCCGTGAAAGCGCTGCTCGATCAGGCCCGCGTCTCGCAGGATGCGGAAGTGATGCGTTCGCGTGGCCTTGCTCACGGTGAGCCCGAAGGAGCCGCAAGCGTGCTCAACGTCGCTCGGGTCTGCCGCGAGAGTCGTCACGATGTGTCGCCTCGAGGGGTCGGCGAGCACCGAGAAGATGTCATCCGTGTCGATGGCCATGTTGCCGCCTCCCGTTGGGCCCGCCTAGGTACGGTTTGCATCATACCAAGCGACGACGTAGTTTCGAGGTATGAACAGTGTCATACCTGCCGATGTGGCTGCGAGCCCGTCACCCGTCGCGCTCTTCGGCTACGCACATCCGCGCCCCGGCCGTGAAGCAGAGCTCGAAGCAACCCTCAGATCGTTCCTCACGCCGACCCGCGCGGAGGCTGGCGCCCTCGCCTACGAAGTGCACGCGGTTCCGGATGCGCCAGGCGTGATGGCGTTCTACGAGCACTGGGCATCGGGCCTCGCACTCGCTGAGCATCTCCGGCTTCCACAGATGCAGGGCTTCCTCGCGACGCGAATGGAGCTGCTCGAGCGCGACCTCGAGATCAGGTTTCTGACGCCACTCGCGGCAACGACTGACGCCGAGAAGGCCTCGCGCTGACGCGGCGGTGTGACGGCCGGCGCTGAGCCGCCTAGTCCTGCGCGTCGAGGAGTGCGCTTACCACGGTCACGACGCCCTGCTCCTGGTTGGAGGGCGCGAGGTACTTGGCGATGTCCTTGACCTCGGGATGTGCGCCCGCCATGGCGTAGGAGCGCTCGGCTTCAGCGAACATCTCGACGTCGTTGAAGAAGTCGCCGAAGACCGCGGTCTGGGCGGCGGTGACGCCGAGGCGTTCCTGCAGCTGGCGCACGGCGAGGCCCTTGTTGGCCTCGGGCGGCATGATGTCCATCCAGTGGTGGCCGGAGACGACGACCCGGTGGGATTCGCGTAGCTCATCGACCTCCGCGGCGGCCCCGGTCTCGACCTCGCCGAAGTCGTAGACGGCGATCTTCACGTACTCGTCGTCGGTGTCGAGCACGTCGTCGACGATCGTGAGCGCCTCATAGTAGTTGCGAGCCTCAGCGATGAAGACGTCGTCGCCGCGCTCGATGTACGCCGACTTCTTGCCGCACAGCACGACCCCGAGGTCGTGTCCGTCGTCGATGAGCCCGCGCAGCAGGGCGATGGCCTGACGAATGAACGCAGTGTCGAGCGTCAGCGAGCTGACCTCCCGGCCGTCGCGCACGACGAACGTGCCGTTCTCGGCGATGAAGGACATGCCCTCGGAGTCGCGCTCGAAGAGCTTCGCGAGCGTCGCGTACTGGCGTCCGCTCGCCGGCGTGAACTCGACGCCCGCGTCGCGCATCCGCTGCAGCAACGGCCAGAACGAGTCCGGCACCGTGTGATCGTCGAGCAGCAGCGTGCCGTCCATGTCGGCGACGACGAGGCGTACATCGTTGCCCTCAAGCGAGGTCTCGTAGTGGCGGTCGGCGGTCTCGAGCGCGGTGTCTGCCATGCGGTCCAGCCTACGAGAGCCTGCGCAGCGCGGATCCCTTGTGCGCGGCCTTGGCCCCAGTCTTCTCCGACTCGATGATGTAGGCGGGCTCGTCGCCGGAGGCGGTGAACTTCTGCCCGTCGAACTGGAAGTCCTTCGTCTTCTTCTCGACGATCTCGCCCTGCGTGCGGCCCTGCGACGTGTTCCAGCTCACGCGGTCGCCTTTGCTCAGCTCTGCGGTCATGAGGTCTCCTGTGTCTCGTCGGCGGCTGACCTCGCCGCGCCAGGTGGCTTCCGGTAGGCGATGATCGTGAACACGATGCCGAGGATGAACCACACGATCCAGACGCTGCCGCCGTTCCCGAGGTCGATGAGGGCGACGACGTAGAAGGCGACCGCGACCCACATGTAGGTGTTCAGCATCAGCTTCTTCATGAGCAGAGCATGCCGGGTTGTGCTGAACACGGGGTGGAGGCGCGGCTCGCGAGCGGCGCCTCCACGGTGCCTAGCTCTCCTCGTCGAGCGGATGCGCGATGGTCGGGATCGGGGCCGTGAGCGGCCGCCCCTCCCGTTGCAGCTTCCGCTTCTGCTGCTGCCAGAGGGCGGTGAGGATGAGGAACCAGACCGGGGCGGCGAGGAACGGCAGGCGCGTGTCGTCACCGTAGAGCAGCGTGCCCGCGATGAAGACGAAGAAGGCGAGCACGAGCCAGGGGGCGACGTGCGCCATCGGCACTTTGAACTTCGACGCCCGGTGCTTCTCGGGGTATCGCCGCAGGTAGACGAGGTAGCTCACGACGATGGATCCCCACGTGAAGAGGATGAGGGTCGCGCACATCGACGACACGAACGTGAACGCCGCGATGACCTCGTCACCCGCGAAGAGCAGCGGGATCGCGGAGAACAGGAAGACGCACGTGAAGAAGACGGCCTTCGTCGGCACGCCCTGCTTGCTGGTCATCGCGAAGGCCTTGGGGGCGTGACCGTCCTTCGAGAGCCCGAAGAGCATCCGCGTACCCGAGTACAGGCCCGAGTTGGCGCTCGACGCGGCCGAGCTGAGCACGACCAGCTGGATCGCGAACGCGGCGAGGCCGAACCCGGCGATCGCGAGCGTCGACACGAACGGGCTCTTGCCCGGCTCGATCTTGTCCCACGGCGTGACGCTCATGATGATGATGAGGGCGCCGACGTAGAAGATGAGGATGCGCGCGACGATCGAGTTGATGGCCTTCGGCAGCGTCTTGCGCGGGTTCTCCGTCTCGGCGGCGGCCGTGCCGACGAGCTCGACGCCGATGAACGAGAAGATGCCCATCTGGAAGCCCAGCACGAACCCGCTCGCCCCCATGGGGAACATCCCGCCGTGCTCCCAGAGGTTCGAGAGCGTGGCGGTGTCGCCGTCCGGGCTCTGGAACCGGGTGAGGATCAGCACGATACCGACGGCGATGAGGCCGAGGATCGCGACGATCTTGATGATCGCGAACCAGAACTCGGTCTCGCCGAACCAATTCACGGGCTGCAGGTTCAGGACGGTCAGCACGACGACGGCGACGAGGGCGGGCAGCCAGCTCGGGATGTCGGCGTTGAACCACTGCACGTAGGCCGTGATGGCGACGATGTCGGCGACGCACGCGATGACCCACGAGAACCAGTAGTTCCAGGAGACGAAGAAGCCCGCCCAGGGGCCGAGCATGTCCTTCGCGATGTCGCCGAAGGTCTTGTAGTGCAGGTTCGAGAGGAGCAGCTCGCCGAGGGCGCGCATGATGAAGAAGACGAAGAAGCCGATCACCATGTAGACGAAGATGATCGACGGTCCGGAGACGCTGATGAGCTTCCCTGAACCGAGGAAGAGCCCCGTTCCGATGGCGCCGCCGATGGCGATGAGCTGCAGGTGGCGGTTCTTGAGCCCGCGTTGCATCTCGCCCTGCGGCGGTTTCGTGGTTGTTGTCGTGGACATGACACTCCTTTGTGCTGATGTCGTGGCGATGAGGGGTGAGCGGATGCTGCTGGCTGGAGCGTCAGGCGACGACGCGGAACGTGCCGAGCTCCGGGTCGTTCGCGCCGCGGACGTACCCGGAGGGGGCGGCTCCCGTGTGCCGCAGGAAGTCGACGACGTCCTGGCTGAGCACCTCGCCTGGCAGCACGTTGGGCACGCCCGGCGGGTAGGCGGCGAGGGAATCGGCCGAGATGCGGCCGACTGCTTCCGTGTACGGCACAGTCTCGACGGCGCTGAAGAACGCTTCCGAGAGTCCCATGGCACGCTCGCAGCTCGCAGGCAGGGAGACGGGGCGCACTGGTTCCACGTCCGCCTCCGGCAGTGCCTGCAACGCGCCCCAGAGTCGCTCGACGTCGACGTGTGCCGTCGCGCCCACCAGCACCAGCAGTGCCGAGGGCGTCGAGAGCTCGCAGTACACGCGGTGGTCGCGCAGCAGCTGGTAGTGCGCATCCGTGCCCGTGATGCCGGCGCCGCGTGTGTCGATCGCGATCTTGAACGGGTCGTTCGCGATCGCGTCCGGGCTCGCGAGGATGTCTGGGGTCGCGTCGCGGTACCGGCGGTCGTCGTGCACGAGTCGGCGGATGCGCTGAGCCGACGCGAGAGCCGCCTCGACGGCGTCCGGCCGGGTCACGAGGTGCCGTCGCGCTTCGTCGAGCGAGGCGAGGAGCAGCGCGCTGCAGCTCGTCGACTGGTACGAGCGCACGACACGGTCGACGAGCGATTCGAGCTGCCGCGCGTGCGGTCCGTGCCCGAGCTGCAGCATCGCCGACTGCGTGAGCGACCCCGCACCCTTGTGGGTGCTCGAGATGACGAGGTCGGCGCCGAGCCGGACCGCATTCGTGGGCAGCCCCTCGTGCATCCCGAAGTGCGAGCCCCACGCCTCGTCGACGATGAGCGGCACCCCGTGCCCGTGGGCGACCTCGGCGATCGCCGAGACGTCGGCCACGGCCCCGAAGTAGCTCGGCGTGACGATGTAGACGGCCGCCGATTCTGGATGCTCGGCGAGGGTCGCGGCGACCTGGGCTGCGGTCACGCCGTGGGCCGCTCCGAGCCCGGCGTCGACGGCCCCACGGACGAAGTGCGGGGTCAAGCTGGTGTGGGTGATGCCGTCGATGACGCTCGAGTGAACGCTGCGCTGCACCGCGAACTCCGTGCCGAGCCCGCGCACGACGGTGGTCGCGACGTGGTTGCCGCCAGATGCGCCGTTGGTGGTGAACCAGACGCGGCTGGCCCCCCACGCGTCGGCCGCGAGATCCTGCGCCCGCATGAGCGGGGTGACGCGGCCCGGCGTGGTGAGGCGCCACGTCTCCTGGTCGACGCCGCTGAAGAGCATGGGGAAGTCGAGGGCAAGCGCGTCCGCGCCCACGAGGCTCGCGACGCCGGGCGCGTTCGTGGCCTTCGCGTGATGGGCCGGCACGTGCATCCGCTGCCAATCGTGGGCGGCGAGGGAGCGGAGGGCGTCGGCGTACGGGGTCTCGAACTGCGCTCGCGGGATGTGACGTTCTGGTGCGGTCGAGCGGCTGCTGTCCGGAGCGGCGCTGCTCGGGACGGGGGCGTGGAGGATGGACATGGGTTCAGGCTAGGAACGAAGTCACGATGGCGATATAGCAGGATCCTGCTGCCAGTGACATACGGTCTATGTGTGATGAACCTGCAGCAGTTCCGCGTGCTCCTCGCCGTCCAGGAACACGGGAGCCTGACGGGCGCCGCGAAGGCGCTGCAGTACGGCGTGCCGACGGTGACCCACCACCTGCGCAGCCTCGAGTCGCACCTCGGCGCCCGCCTCGTCGACCGCGGGCGGCGGGGCACCTCGCTGACGCCGCTCGGGGAGTCGTTCGCCGCCGAGATCGCGCAGGCGATCGCGCGCATCGACCGTGCGGAGCAGGTCGTCGCCGACCAGCGCGATGCCGGAGTCGTCACGTTGCGCGTCGGCACATTCGCGTCGATGGGCTCGCGTCTCCTGCCCGCCGCCATCGCGGCCCTGCAGCAGCGCACGTCGGTGCGTGTCGAGGTCGTGGAAGGCGAGCCGACGGAGGTCGTGCGGATGCTGAGGAGCGGCGAGGTGCACGCGGGGCTCATCTTCGACGTGTCCGTCGAGCCTGCGTTCGACGCCCCCGATCTCCTGCTGCAGCGGCTCCTCACGGAGCCGTACGGCGTCATGGTCGCGCGTGACAGCGAGTGGGCGCGGCGCGAGCGCATCGACTTCGCCGACCTGCGGCAGGTGCCGTGGGTCTTCAGCCGCAGCAACGACGAGGCATCCGACCGGGTGCTGCGCCGCGTCGGTCAGTCGCTCGGCTACCCCGTGCGCGAGCTCATGCGCACCGACGATCTCTACATGATCCACGGCCTCGTCGCCGAGGGGCTCGGCTTCGCGCTCTCGACGGGAGCCGCCATCGACCCAGACTTCGACGTCGTGCTGCGACCCGCCGTGCAGGACCTGGGGGAGCGACACGTGTCCTACGTCACCCGCAAGGGTGCCGTGCCGCCCGCGGCCGCGTGGCTCGCGCAGATCCTCCTCAGCGACCGAGCGCCTGCAGCGGCTCGTCCGTGAGCCGGAACGTGTCCCATTCGTCCATCGGGTACGCGCCGAGGCTCTTGTAGAACCCGATCGACGGTTCGTTCCACTTGAGCACCGACCACTCGAGGCGGCGGTAGCCCTTCGCGACGCATTCCTGCGCGAGCGAGGTGAGGAGCGCCGTGCCGAGGCCGGTGCCGCGCGCTTCCGCTCGCACGTAAAGGTCTTCGAGCCAGATGCCGTGCTCGCCCTCCCACGTCGAGTAGCTCAGGAACCAGAGGGCCATGCCGTCGAGGCGCGGGGCGTCGTCGGCACCGCCCGCGTCGCCGCTGGTGGAGCTGCCCACCGCCTCCGCGACGGTCGCGAACACCGCCGGGTTGTCACCGAAGAAGCTCCGGTGGAGCTGCTCCTCGGTCGTCTTCACCGCATCCGGTTCGCGCTCGTACACGGCGAGGCCGTGGATGAGGTCGAGGATCTGCGGAACGTCGGCGGGAGAAGCTGGGCGGATGATCGGCTCGGTCACGGCACGAAGGTAGCACCGCGGCCGAGCGTCAGGCCCAGCGAACCCAGTTCGCGCCAGCGCCTGTCTCCACCTGCTGCAGCTCGGTCAGGTGGGAGCCGCTGACTTCGTAGAGCGACACCTGGGTCGCGCCCTCGCCGGCGGCCACGAGGAATCGGCCGTCGGGGCTCAGCGCGAAACCGCGTGGCTGCTGCTGGGTGACGGTGAAGGCCCCGGCGTCCGCGAGGGAACCGTCTGCGGCCGCCTTGAGCGGCGCGAGCGTGCTGGTCGTGCGCTCCGAGGTCCACAGGAACTGCTCGTCGGCACCCCAGTGCACGTCCGCTCCCCAGATCGACCTGGGCTCGAGCGGGTTGCCGCCGAGGACGCCCCGTTGGAGGCCCTGGAGCGCATCCGCGTAGCTCGCCGAGTCGACGAACGACAGCGTGCCGGTGTTCGCGTCGCGCTCGAAGCGCAGCACCTCGCCGCTGAACTCGGTGATGACGTACGCGAAGGTCTCGGCGCTGTTCAGCACGATGTGGCGCGGGCCGCTGCCGGCGGGTGCGGATGCGCCGACCGGGTCGAGCGCCTCGAGCTCGAGGTCGTCGGTGATGGCGTACTGCCCGACGAGATCGTCGCCGAGAGAGACGAAGTACGCGAAGCGGCCGTCGCTGCTCGGGGCGACCGAGTGCAGGTGGCGGTGCTCGACGGTCGTCGTCGGCTCGCCGACCTCGCCGTTGTCGACGGGCGCGATGAGGCCGTAGCTCGCGGAGTAGGCCGCGCCGAGGAGCGCGCTGCCGTCACGCGTGAGTGCGACGTAGTTGAGGCCGCCGCGAGGAGTGTCGCGGCGCGAGATCGGTGTCAGCTCGCCCGATTCGCGGTCGAGGCGAAGCGTGACGATGGCCGCCGGGCTGCCCTTCACCGCGGCGTAGACGAGGTCGCGGCCGGCGTCGACGACGAAGTTCGAGCATCCCTGCAGGTCCTTCGCGACCGAGAGTCGCTCGAGGGTTGCGCCGTCGAAGCGGAAGACGGAGATGGAGCCTTCGCCGGCGTTCGCGACGAGTACGAGTTGGGTGGTCATGCGGTCTCCTCCTGGGTTGCTGTGGTGGTTCGGGCTGCCGTGACGACGGAGAGCACGTCGGCGCTGTGGTCGAGGCGGCGGTCGCGCTCGGCGG
>JBQDTF010000012.1:0-114484 GCA_052099095.1 Pseudoclavibacter sp. | reverse complement strand
CCAAGCTCATCGAGCGCAACACGGCCATCCCGACCAAGCGCAGCGAGACCTTCACGACGGCTGACGACAACCAGCCCTCCGTGCAGATCCAGGTCTTCCAGGGCGAGCGCGAGTTCACCCGCGACAACAAGAACCTCGGAACCTTCGAGCTCACCGGCATCGCACCCGCCCCGCGCGGCATGCCGCAGATCGAGGTCACGTTCGACATCGACGCCAACGGCATCGTGCACGTCTCCGCAAAGGACAAGGGCACGGGCAAGGAGCAGTCGATGACGATTACCGGTGGCTCCAGCCTCGGCAAGGAAGACATCGAGCGCATGGTCCGCGAAGCCGAAGAGCACGCGGAAGAGGACAAGAAGCGTCGCGAAGGCGCCGAGCAGCGCAACATCGCCGAGACTACGGTCTACCAGGTCGAGAAGGTGCTCACCGAGAACGACGACAAGCTCCCCGCCGACGTCAAGAACGAGGTCCAGGGCGACGTCGACGCCCTCAAGACGGCCCTCGCAGGCGACGACGACGCAGCAGTGAAGTCGGCGCTCGACAAGCTCAACACCAGCCAGACGAAGCTCGGCGAGGCCATCTACGCCGCAGCCCAGGCTGAGCAGGCAGCGGAAGCCCCCGCGGCTGACGCAACCGCCGGAGACCAGGCAGCCGACGATGACATCGTCGACGCCGAGGTCGTGGATGACGAGGACGACAAGGACAACAAGTAGTCATGGCTGAAGAGCGAAACGAGTCAGAAGCACGCGGTCCCGAGAACTCGGGAGAAGCAAACGAGCCGATCATCAACGACAAGCGTCGGATCGACCCGGAGACTGGCGAAGTTCGCGACCTCGGCAAGGCTGCTGGTGCCGAGTCGGCGGAGTCCAACACGGACCCCGCCGACCCGGCCGCCGGCCAGGCTGCTGACGCCGCGGCTGAAGGCCTGAGCGTCGAGGATCTCGAGAAGCTCCTCAGCGGCGAAGGCGCGGAGGACGCACCGACCGAGGGCACCCCTGGCGAGAGCGATCTCGCCCAGGAGCGCCTGCAGGACCTGCAGCGTGTCCAGGCGGAGTACGCCAACTACCGCCGTCGCACCGACCGCGAGAAGAGCGAAGCGTACGACGCCACCAAGGCCGAAGTGCTCCGCTCCCTCCTCCCGGTGCTCGACGACTTCGACCGTGCCCAGAAGCACGGCGACCTCGTCGAGGACACGCCGATGGCGGTCATCGCCAACAAGCTGCGCACGGCAGTCGAGCGCCTCGGCCTCACCGCATACGGCGAGGCCGGCGAGGCGTTCGACCCGCAGCGCTACGAGGCGATCGCCCAGCTGCCGAACCCGAGCGTCACGACCGACACGGTCGCTGACGTCGTCGAGCGCGGCTACACGGTCGGCGACCGCGTGGTCCGCGTCGCGAAGGCGGCGGTCTTCGTACCCGCTTCATAAGCACCGCGATCGGCGCACCCGCACCGATTGAACACGGGAGGGGGCACCGCTGCTGCGGGCCCCCTCTTGTTTTCATACAGACCTAGGAACAGAAGGACCATATGGCCAGTCAAGATTGGTTCGACAAGGACTTCTACGCGGTGCTCGGCGTATCGAAGGACGTAGACGAAAAAGACCTCAAGAAGCAGTACCGGAAGCTCGCGCGCCAGTACCACCCTGACTCGCACCCGGGAGACGCTGCAGCAGAGGCGAAGTTCAAGGAGATCTCCGAGGCCTACTCGGTCATCTCCGACCCAGAGCACCGCGCAGAATACGACCAGATGCGCGCCATGGGCTCCGGCGCCCGCTTCCAGCAGGGCCCAGGCGGTCCAGGCGGCGCGGGCTTCGAGGACGTGTTCGGCGGGATGTTCAACGGCGGCGGCGGGCGCAGAGGCGCTTCCAACGCCGACTTCGAGGACCTCCTCGGCTCCATGTTCGGCGGAGGTGGCGGCGGATTCGGTGCAGGCAGCTTCGGCGGCGGCGCCGGAGGACCAGCCGGGTTCCAGACGGGACCGCAGAAGGGCCGCGACCAGAGCGCATCCACGACCCTCGGGTTCATGACCGCCATCAAGGGCGACACCGTCGAGCTCCAGGGGCAGGATGGACGCGTCGTCAAGGTGCGTGTGCCCGCCGGCGTCGAAGACGGGCAGAAGATCCGCCTTCGAGGCAAGGGCGGGCAGAGCCCCAACGGTGGCGAGCCGGGAGACCTCATCCTCACCGTCACCGTGCGCCCGGACCCAGTGTTCAAGCGCTCGGGCCTCAACCTCGAGGTGACCGTGCCCGTCTCCTTCGCGGAGGCCGTGCTCGGCGCCACCATCGAGGTGCCGACCGTCGACGGGAACACCGTGCGCGTCAAGGTCGCGCCCGGAACTCCGAACGGCAAGACGCTGCGGGTCAAGGGCCGAGGCATCGAGACGAAGAAGGGCAAGGGCGACCTGCTGGTCCACCTCGAGGTCGCCGTGCCCAATCACCTGTCGAGCGCGCAGGAGAAGGCGCTCGCCGACTTCGTCGCCGCCTCCGGTGATGAGAGCCCGCGCGAGGACCTCCTCCGCCTCGCCCGCCAGGGCAGGTAAGGAACGTCCATGGCCTTCCCCTCCGACCTCGACGAGGACGCCCCGATCTTCGCGATCGCGATGGCGGCCGAGCTCGCGAACATGCACCCGCAGACCCTGCGGCAGTACGACCGGATGGGGCTCGTCACGCCTCAGCGCACGGCCGGACGCGTGCGGCGCTACTCGCTCCGCGACGTCGCGCAGCTGCGCGAGATCGCCGTGCTCTCGAATGAGGGTGTGAGCCTCGAGGGCATCGCCCGCGTGCTCGAGCTGCAGCGTGAGGTGCTCGGGCTGCGGCGCCGAGTGCGGGCGCTCGAGTCCGAGCTCGCCGATGAGCGCCTCACCAGGCTCGGCGGTCGCGTCTTCGCGGCCGGCCAGCGTGGCGACGTCGTGCCGCTCGCTCATGGGCGCCGCACGGCACGCCGCACCGAGGTCGTCGTGTGGCGGCCCGCGCGAGTGCACGAGTCGAGCCCCGACGCCGAGGAGCGCCCGCGCACGAAGCGCACTCGCGCGAAGGCGCCCGCGGCGCGCTCACGGGCTCCGCGGCCCGAGCAGACGCCCGACGCCTGACCGCCCCGCCCCGGAGCCCGCCCATCCGCCCAGCCGCACAGCCGCACAGCCGAAGAGGTCAGTTTCACCCCATCCTGAGACTCAGGATGGGGCGAAACTGACCTCTTCGCGCTGGGTTCGGAGCAGGCCCGGTCGAGCTGGAGTCAGCGGGCGCCGTTGCCGCCGTCGACGCGCCACTGCGCGCCGGTGACGAACGATGCTTCGTCCGAGCCGAGGAACACCACGACGCGGGCGATATCGAGCGGCTCCGCGTAGCGGCCCATGGGGATCGCGGCCTGGAACCCGGCCTTCGCTGCCTCGGTGTCGCCGCCGCCGAAACCTTCCTCGAGGCGCCGCACCATCTGCGTGTTCACGCCTGAGGGGTGGATGCTGTTGACCCGCACGCCGGTCGCCGCGACCTCGAGTGCGGCCGACTTCGTGAAGCCGACGACCGCGTGCTTCGACGCGACGTATGCGGAGACGCCGGGCGCGCCGTCGAGGCCCGCCTCCGAGGACGTGTTGATGATGCTGCCGCTTCCGCGCTCCGTCATGACGCGAAGCACATGCTTCATGCCGAGGAACACGCCCCGCACGTTCACGGCGAACACCTTCTCGTAGTTGTCGACGCTCGCCTCCGTGAGCGGGCCGACGGCTCCCTCGATGCCGGCGTTGTTGAAGAACACGTCGATCGTGCCGAACGCCTCGACGCTCTCGGCGACGTAGCGCTCGACGTCGGCCTCGTTCGTCACATCGGCCGCGATGGCGATGACCTCACCGTGTGCGGAGAGGCGCTCGCGAGTCGCGTCGAGTGCGTCTGGGAAGAGGTCGACGAGCGCGACCCGGGCGCCCAGCTTGAGGAACTCCTCAGCGGTGGCGGCGCCGATGCCGCCCGCACCGCCGGTGATGACCACTGAGCGTCCACTGAAATCCGTCATGCTGCAACTCCTTTGTCGTCTGGATCCGCGCGACGGGATGTCGGCGGATGCGCCCACAGACTAGGGAGAGCGCATCCGGTTTCACTGTGTGGAAACCCAGCGAACTGCTCAGGTGCTGGCGGCCATGCGCTGCGTGCCGAGCACCGACAGCAGCTGGAGCTTGTCGTAGCTGTCCGAACCGGGGGTCGCGGTGAGCACGAGCAGCGTCTGCCCCTGCATGGGGTCCACAAGGAACTGGCACTGCACGGTGATGACCCCGGTCTCGGGATGCTGCACCTGCTTCTCGAGCTCGTGCGTTGCGTTGATCTCGTGGTCGGCCCAGATGGCCGCGAACTCCCCGCTCTCCGCGAGGAGCGCATCGATGACCTGCTGGGCGCGCGAACCCGGGCCCTGCTGTGCGGCGAAGCCACGCGCATCCGCCACGAACGCGCGGGAGAGCTTCGTGTGGTCGGACTCGGGGTACACGTCGCGGGAGCCTGGGACTGTGAACCAGCGGTAGACGACGCTGCGCGCATGCCCGGTGAAGCGCGTCTCGTCGCCGAACAGGGCCCTCGCGGCCGGGGTCTGCACGAGCGTCTCGCCCATCGCCGACATCACCTGGGCCGGGGTGTCGGCAAGGCGGTCGAGGATGCGCATGAGGCCGGGCGAGACGTGCTCACCGGTGAAGGTGCGCGCGGGCGGCTGGTGGCCGGCGAGGTGGAAGAGATGATCGCGCTCCGCGACCGTCAGTCGCAGGCCGCGCGCGATGGCGGCGAGCATCTGCTCGGACGGCTGCGGGCCGCGGCTCTGCTCGAGGCGGCTGTAGTAGTCGACCGACATGTCGCTGAGCGCGGCGACTTCCTCGCGGCGCAGCCCTGCGGTGCGCCGGCGCGGCCCCTTCGTCAGCCCGACGTCCTCCGGTTGCAGCGCCTCGCGGCGGCTGCGGAGGAAGTCGGCAAGCTGGGCTCTGTCCATGAGGCGAGGCTAGCGGGCGGCGTGCTCGGCGACGAGCTGCTCGGACAGCTCCCACAGGCGCCGCGCATCCGCTTCGCTCGTGACTCGCGAGTAGAGCTTCTGCTCGGCGGGGCCACCACCGATGTGCCCCGGACCCTTGGGGCCGTAGAGGCGGCCGCCCTTCGCGTCGGGGCTCGTCGCCGCGAGCACGGCGGGGAGGGCCGCGCTCTGCGGGGTGCCGGCGATGCCGATGCGGGAGAGCACGCGGATGACCTTCACCTCGGTGGTGTCGCTCGTGCGGCCCATACCCGGCTGGGCGGCGAGCAGGTTGGTGGGGGAGACGCCAGGGTGCGAGAGGTTGCTCTGGATGCCCCAGCCGTTCGCCTCGCTGAGTCGGTGCAGGTGCATGCCGAGCAGGCCGGTGGCGATCTTCGACGAGCTGTACGAGCCCATGTTGCTGTAGCTGCGTTCCCAGTTGAGGTCGTCCCAGTTCACGGCGCCCTGGTTGGCGGCGACGCTGATCTGCGTCGTGACGTGCGCCTTGCCCTCCTTGAGTACCGGGAGCAGGCCGGTCGTGAGCGCGAAGTGGCCGAGGTGGTTGGTTCCGAACTGCAGCTCGAATCCGTCGCTCGTCGCGCGCCGCTCCGGCGGGGTCATGACGCCGGCGTTGTTGATGAGGATGTTGACGGGGCGTCCTTCGGCGACGAGCTCGTCGGTGAGTGCCGCGACCGACGCCAGCGACGAGAGATCGAGGCTGCGCAGCTCGAGCTTCGCGCTCGGGTTGGAGCCCAGGATGCGCTCGGCTGCCTTCTCGCCCTTCTCGTGGTTGCGGACGGGCATGATCACCTCGGCGCCAGCGCGGGCCAGGCGCGCTGCGATGTGGAAGCCGATGCCGTCGCTCGCGCCCGTGACGATGGCGAGCTGGCCGTTGAGGGACGGAACGGGGATGTCGATGTTCTTCGGCACGAGATTCTCCTGAGTTGCGCGGGCGTGATGCTCGCGGATGCTGATGAAGCGAATGCGCAGTCCGGCTGCTGCTGCATCCATCTTGCTGCTTCGATCATCATCGATTCAGGACGCGCTCATCCAGGGATTCCCGGTCCCTGGCTGAGGTGGGGCGCGGGCTCGAGTCGAACTCGGGATTGTCGGTGGCAAGTCACATACTGGTGGCAACAAACACGGGGGAGACACCATGATCGGATTCCATACGCATCTCAAGTGGACGGACGAACACGGCAATGAGCAGCGCTTGCCAGGCTGGGACAGTCGCTTACATGTGATCGGCCACGAGGACATCTCTTCGTGTGACGCGCAGTTCGTCGGCGGTGTCTGCTCGTGTGAGGCACCGCATCCCTGGCGAGGGATGATCGAGCGGGAGAATGTCATCAGTTCTGACGGCGACGGCTACCCGACGCGGTACGAGCTTCCGGTCGAGAGCGTGATCGCCCTCTACGCGCGGGCTGAGGGTTACGGCCTGCGCGATCTCACGCTCGAGAGCGCACCTGTTGATGCGGCTGCGAGGATCGCGGAGCTGGCGTCGTTGCCGCCGGGGACGGTCGTGACGGCCAGTGAGTGGGACCAGAGCTGACTCAGGCCTCTCAGTGACGAACGAACGAGACGTCGTCGGGCCGGACGGCATGGCCTTGCTCGTCCACGAGCTGCGAGGTGACGGTCATCTCGCCATCGCGGACGCGGGCGTCCACCTTCGCGGGTGCTTCTCGGGGCACGTGCGTTTCGCCCCACTGCTTCATGGCGATGAGGACAGCGCTCAGCTCGCGGCCCGACGGGGTGAGGTCATACGCCTCTCGCGTGCGCTGACCGGGCTCCTGGTAGGAGGTCCTCGTCATCACGTCGACCTCGACGAGCTTCGCGAGCCTGGCGCTGAGCACATCGCTGGCGATGCCGAGGTTGTCGCGGAACTCGGCGAACGTCCGGCGACCGAGTAGTGCCTCCCTGACGAGGAGGAAGCTCCACGGGTCGTCGAGAACGCCGAGGCAGCGCGCGATGGCGCACGACCCGTTGAGTGCCTTGGTGAGGGCGGGCGACTGGCGAGGCATGGGGCGACTCTAGCCTGGCTCCCTTTTCCGGAGCCAGGTGAGCCCGGAGCCAGGTGGGCCCGGAGCCAGGTGGGTCCATCCGAGTGTGACCGCGATCGACCATCTGGGTTGCTAAAACAGAGTCAGCTTCCTATGGTCGTGCAAAGCGGCGAATCCCCGACACCGCGCCGATGGCTAGCCCGAGGAGACCTTGCATGCGCCGAACACGCCAACTGGCTGAGGTTGACCTGCAGTCAGCGCCATCACGCCCGGGCGCGCGCCGCGCCTTCTGGGCCGCGGCGTTTGTCCTCGCGCTCGCGCTCTGGTCATCCGGAGCGCCGAGCGTGCTGTATCCGCTCTACGCCGAGCAGTGGGACCTGTCGCCCGTCGTCGTCACGAGCGTCTTCGCCACCTACCAGCTGGCGCTCGTGATTGCGCTGCCCCTCTTCGGGAACCTCTCCGACGTGTTCGGGCGGCGCCTCGTGATGATCGGGGGAGTCGCGCTGATCGGCGCATCCGCCCTCGTGTTCGCTGTCGCCCCGAACGTCGGCTTCCTGTTTGCGGGGCGGGTCCTGCAAGGGCTCGGGGCGGGACTCGCGATGGGCGCGGCGACCGCCTCGCTCGTGGAGAACAACACCAACGCGAGCCCACGTTTCGCGAGCTCCACGGCGACCGTCTCCACGGCCATCGGCCTGACCGCGGCTCTTGCGCTTAGTGGGCTCTTCGCTGAGTTCGTCGCGATGCCGCTCGTGTGGAGCTACATCGTGCTCCTGGGTCTCGCGGCGGTCAATATCTGGCTGCTTGTGCTCTCGCCGGACGACCGTCCGGCGGAGCGCAGCCGCTGGCGCCCCCAGGTACCCAAGGTGCCGGCGGGCATCCGCCTGGGATTTACGATCTCGACCCTGTCGGTCGCGCTCGCATACTGCGTCGGCGCGATCTTCCTGTCCCTGGGCGCGCACATGATCCGGGAGTTCGCGGATACGGAGAACAGCGCGCTGATCGGCGTCATCCTTGCCTGCTCCTCGGCGACCATCGGCGTCACGGGCCTCCTGCTCTCCAGGATCTCCGCGCGCGCCTCCGTGCTGGCCGGCGCCATCGTGACCCTGCTCAGTCTCGCGCTCATGGCTGCGGCCAGCGCCTTCGGTTCCCTGCCCCTGTTCTTCGGGTGGTGCCTCATCGGTGGGGTTGCCTACGCGCTCGCGTTCACTGGCGGGTTGGGCCTCATCAACAGGCTCGCGCCCGCGCATCACCGCGGTGCGAGCCTGTCGCTGCTCTACGTCATCGCGTATGCACTGCAGGCGGGCACAGCGATCGGGGTCGGGGCCATCGCCACGGGTGGAACGCTCGCCGCTGCTGTCCTGGTCGCCGCGACGGTGCTCGGGGGGATGTGCGCTGTGGTCATCGCGCTCATCGTGGTTGCTGCGAGGGGTGGGCGTCTCTAGCCTCGAGTCCAGCTCTGCTGGCTGTGTATCGACGCCGCTGTCGAGCCCTCCTCGTCGCCATTGACAAAAGAACTGAGTTAACTCAGAATTGAGCATGCTCGGCTTTTGTCGGGCGATCAGTCGACGCGATGCCGAAGCCGGAGTCTCACCATGCGAGCGTTCACCCTCTCCAACTACAAGATGCCTCTTCGCGAGGTCGACGTCGCAGAGCCGGTCGTGGGTGACCACGACGTGCTTATCAGCGTGCAGGCCGCCGGCGTGAACCAGCTCGACGAGAAGATTCGCATCGGCGAGTTCAAGCAGATCCTCCCGTACAAGCTGCCGCTGACCCTCGGGCACGATGTCGCCGGTACCGTGCTGCGGGTCGGCGCCGCGGTTCGCGGGTTCCGTCCGGGAGACGAGGTCTACGCGCGGCCCCGCGACCACCGCATCGGCACGTTCGCCGAGCGCATTGCGATTGACGAAGCGGATGTGGCGCCCAAGCCCTCCTCCATCTCCATGGAAGAGGCGGGCTCGCTGCCACTCGTCGCACTCACCGCCTGGCAGGCGCTCGTCGAGATCGGCAACGTGCAGCGCGGGCAGAAGGTCCTCATCCACGCCGGCGCGGGCGGCGTCGGATCCATAGCGATCCAGCTCGCGAAGCACCTCGGAGCAGAGGTTGCCACCACCGTCAGCGCACCCAACGCGGCGTTCGCTCGCGAGCTCGGCGCCGACCACACGATCGACTACCGAAGCGAGGACTTCGAGCAGCTCCTCAGCGGCTACGACTGCGTGCTCGACAGCCTCGGCGGCGAGAACCTCGAGAAGTCGCTCCGCATCCTGGGGCGCGGCGGAATCGCGGTCGGCATCTCCGGGCCCCCGACCCCCGACTTCGCCCGCAGCGCCGGCCTGAACCCCGTGCTGCGCCTCGCGATCACCGGGCTCAGCGGCAAGATCCGCAAGCAGGCGAAACGCCTCGGCGTGCACTATCGCTTCCTCTTCATGCGGGCGAGCGGCGAGCAGCTGCGCGAGATCACCGCGCTCATCGAGAGTGGCGCGATTCGCCCCGTTGTCGGCCGGGTCTTCCCCTTCGACGAGACCGTGCACGCGCTCGAATCGCTGAAAGATGGCGGCATCCGCGGCAAGACAGTCATCAGCAATCGCTGACCATCAGCGGTCACACGCCCCACATACCCCCTCCAGATTTCAAGAGAGAACATCATGAGCACTGCATCCAATGAGCCCGTCGTCACCTCCTACGCGCTCGCCCCCGCGAAGAGCATCACCGTGGGCGGCATCACCTACGCCTACCGTGAGCTGGGCCCGAAGGAAGACATCCCCGTCATCTTCTTCGTGCACCTCGCGGCCACGCTCGACAACTGGGACCCCCGCATCGTCGACCCCATCGCCGAGCAGCGCCACGTCATCACCTTCGACCAGCGCGGCGTCGGCGCCTCGACGGGCGTCGTCCCCGGCACCATCGAGGAAGCCGCCGACCACGCGTACGAGTTCATCACCGCGCTCGGCTACGACAAGGTCGACATCTTCTCGTTCTCCATGGGCGGGATGATCGCGCAGGACCTCGCCGTCAAGCCCCCGGACCTTGTGCGCCGGCTCGTGCTCACGGGCACCGGCCCGCGCGGCGGCAAGGATATGGACAAGGTCGTCGGCGTCACCTACCTCGACCTCGTGCGTTCCATCCTCACCCGATCCGACATCAAGGAGTTCCTCTTCTTCAACCGTGACGACCGCGGCAAGCGGGCCGCGAAGGCGTTCGTCGCCCGGCTGTCTGAGCGCACCGTCGACCGCGACAAGTCGATCAGCACGAAGGCGTTCCAGACGCAGCTGAAGGCCATCCAGCGCTACGGCCGCTCCGCGCCCTCCGACCTCTCGAAGCTCACACAGCCGACCCTCATCGCCAACGGAGACAACGACCGCATGGTGCCATCAGTGCTCTCCACCGACCTGCACCGCCGCATCACCGGCTCCGAGCTCGTCATCTACTCCGACTCGGGCCACGGCGGCATCTTCCAGTACCACCACCAGTTCGCACCGGTCGCCGTCGAGTTCCTCACGCGCTAACGCGGCGCGCGACTCGTGCTTCGCGGCGGAGCGAGACAGTGGCCAGCTCACGGCGCTGCTCGCCCCGGTCGGATCCGCGGTGCACGCCTACGACGTCTCCGCGGCGTTGACCTTCGTGCGCGACGGCGAGGTCTTCGCAACGCCTGAATCGTGGCCTCGACAAGCTGTCACGAAAGTGGCGTGGCTCCCGGAAGATCTCGGGAGCCACGCCACTTTGGTGTTGCACGCGTCCCTCCGCTGCAGAGCTGGGGGTTGCGCATCCATCTGACGTAGCAGGGATGCGCGAGCGCGAAGTCTGCAGGGGCGCGTCGCAGGGAGGGAGGGGCGCCGCTTGGTGGCGGCGCCCCTCCCCGGTCGTGCGTGCTGCGAGTTGCTAGCTGGTGGCCTTGCCGAGCTGCGGGTAGACGGCCTCGAGTGGGGCGCTGAGTCCGGCCCTCAGCTGCACCGACGTCTCGTCGGCGAGCACCTCGTACTCGCCGGCCTCGGTCGCGTCGAAGACCTTCGAGACGAGCACGGCTGGGTCGGTCTTCGGGTCATCGGTGTGCGCCGCCATGGCCGTATCGACCCAGCCCACGTGCACGCCCACGACGTGCACGCCTGCTGGCTGGAGTTCGAGGCGCAGCGAGTTCGTCGCAGACCAGAGCGCGGCCTTCGTGGCGCTGTAGATGCCGTTGACCGCGTACCAGCTGAGGGCCGAGTGCACGTCGATGATGACCGCGCCCTCACGGTTCGCGAGGAGCGGCGCGTAGGCGCGCGCGAGGAAGACTGGGCCGAGGAAGTTGGTCTCGACGTTCGCCCGGATCTCCTCGTCGCTGTGCGACAGGAGGCCCGGGGATGAGACCGAGGCCCCGGCGTTGTTGATGAGCACGGTCACGTCCGGCGCCGCCTCGACGACAGCGGCGATGGACGCCGAGTCGGTGACGTCGAGGGCGAGGGGCACAACCCGCTCGTCGTCCCAGGCGCGCGGCGTGCGCGCCGTGGCGTAGACCTTGGCGGCGCCGCGGGCGAGGGCCTCGCGGACGAAGTTCGTTCCGATGCCCCCGTTCGCGCCGGTGACGAGGACAACTGCTCCGTTGAGTGAAGGCATGTGTGGCTCTTTCTGTAGTCGGTGGATCGTCAGGCGTGCGTCAGCACGGGGTAGTCGGTGTAGCCGTTCGCGCCGCCGCTGTAGAGCGTCGACGGGTCGAGCTCGTTGAACTCGGCGCCGTCGCGGAGGCGGGCGACCACGTCGGGGTTGGCGAGGCCGAAGCGGCCGAGCGGCGCGATGTCCGCGAGGCCAGCCTCGAGGTCATCCCCGATCTGCTCCCGCGTGCGGCCGTACCGGACGACGAGCACCGCGGTCGGCCAGGTCTCGCGGAACGAGCGCAGCAGTTCGTCGTCGCCGACGTGGTGCACGTGCAGGTAGGCGAGGTTCAGCGTCGCGAGTTCGCCCACCAGGTGGCGGTACTGCGCGCGCACGCTCTCCGTGTCGCCCTCGTCGAGACCGCCGAGCGGCATGGCGGGGGAGAGGCGGATGCCGACGCGGTCGGCCCCGATCTCCTCGGCGAGCGCGCGAGCGATCTCGACGACGATGCGGGAGCGGTTCTCGATCGAGCCGCCGTAGGCGTCCGTGCGGTGGTTGGCGTTCGGGGAGAGGAACTGGTGCAGCAGGTAGCCGTTGGCTCCGTGGATCTCGACGCCGTCGGCCCCCGCCTTGACGGCGGATGCTGCCGCGTGGCGGAACTCCGTGATGACCGTCTGGATCTCGTCGAGGCTCAGCTCGCGAGGCGTCGGGATCTGCTTGGGCCCTTGTGCCGTGAAGATCTCCTGCTCGGGCGAGATGGCCGAGGGGGCGACGGGCTGCCGGTGGTGCGGGGTGTTGTCGGGGTGCGAGATGCGGCCGACGTGCATGAGCTGGATGAACAGCGATCCGCCGCCGTCGTGGATGGCGTCGGCAACACCGCGCCAGCCGTCGACGTGCTGCTGCGTGTAGATGCCGGGGGTGTTCAGGTAGCCCTGGCCGTCGTCCGATGGCTGGGTGCCCTCGCTGATGAGCAGGCCGAGGGAGGCGCGCTGGCCGTAGTACTCGGCGACGAGCGGGCCGGGCGTGCCGTCAGCATCCGCCCGGTTCCTGGTCATGGGTGCGAGGGCCAGGCGGTGCGGGAGTTCGACCCGCCCGAGGGTGAACGGCTGCCAGAGGGAGGAGGTCATCCGGGGTTCCTTACGTCGGTGTTGGCGGTTCGTCGCGGACGTCCGGGCAGCGGATGGGTGCTGCGCCCTCGTGGAAGAATCGGCACGGTACCGAACCCACACGTTAGCGACTAAGCTCATAACTGAGCATACTCACGAATTATTCCCGGAGGAGATCTGGATGATCACCGACGCCCGTCCGATGGGTCGCCGCGAGCGGAACAAGCTCGACAAGTTGGAGCGCATCACGGCGGCGGCTGGCGAGCTCTTCGCCGAGCGAGGGGTCGACGACGTCACCACGCAGGAGATCGCGGACCGCGCCGACATCGGCACGGGAACGCTGTTCCTCTACGCCAAGACGAAAGGCGAGCTGCTGCTGCTCGTGCAGAACTCCATGTACGAGGCCGCGCTCGAAGAGGGGCGAGCCGCCGCTGCAGAGGCAGCGGGTGCGCTCGATGGCGTGCTCGCCGTGCTCCGTCCCGTCGTCGCCTGCAACCGCAAGCAGATCGAGAACGGCCGCACCTACCTGCGAGAGATGGTCTTCGGTGACCCGGAGGAGCCAAGGCATGCTGAGGCGCTGACGCTCACGCTCCAGACCCAGGAGCTGGTGGCCGGCGTCATCGAGCAGAAGACGGCGGCAACGGCCGATACGGCGAGCACGCTCGCGCAGGTGATCTCCGCCATCATGTTCACGACCATGGCGGCATCGATCAACGTCACCCTGTCGGTCGACGAACTCGTCGATCAGGTCCAGGCGCAGGTCAGCGCCGTGCTGCCTGACTGACCCGTGCTGCCTGACTGACCCGTCGTGCCGGTCCGACTCGTGCTGCCGGTCCGGAGGCCCCGAACCGGCACGAGTCCCGCACGGCCCTCGCCTAGCGCTTCGCGTTCTCCACCAGCTCGCCGAGCGCAGCTTCGTCGAGGGGGCTTCCCGGGAACGCCGCCACCCGCCCGAGCGGCATCGACCCGAGCATCTTGAGCATCTCCGCATCCGCGAGCATCCCGGCCAGGCCGCTGTCGCCTTCGAGGAGCGCGGTGCGCAGCAGCGGCCCACCACGTTCGTCGTCCAGCCATTCCGCGATCGTCGACGTCTCGTCGAGCGGAAGGGCGAGCTCGTCCCCCGCGACCGCCACGTTCGTCGACACGCGGATGTCGCGGCTCGAGGCGCCCACCTCCACGCGGTACTCGCCACCCTCGACCGTCCACTTCGCGACGGCCGGGTGGAAGTAGGCCAGCTCGGAGCGCGGAACCTCGATGGTGGCCGTGGCCGTCGCCCCGGCCGCTACCTCGACGATCGCGAACGCCGCGAGCGACCGGACCGCGCGCGGCACGGTGGAGCCGGGGAGGCCCGTGTAGACCTGCACGACCTCGCGCCCGTCCCTGCCGCCCGTGTTCGTGATCTCCACCTGGATGCGCAGACCACCCTCCTGGACTTCGACGAAGAGGTTGCCGTACGCGAAGCTCGTGTACGAGAGTCCATGGCCGAAGGGGAACGAGACCTCGCTCGAGCGAGCGTCGTAGCCGCGGTAGCCGACGAAGATGTCCTCGCCGTAGCGGACATGACCGAACGCGCCGGGGAACCCGACATGCGCCGGGGAGTCCTCGAGGCGCACCGGGATGGTCTCCGCGAGGCGACCGGAGGGGTTGACGGCCCCGAAGAGCACGTCGGCGAACGCGCCGCCGCCGGCCTGGCCGAGGAGCCAGCCCTCGACGATCGACGGCGCGAGGTGCTGCCACGTCGACGTGCGGACGACGCCGCCGTTGGAGAGCACGACGACGACGTTCTCGTTGGCCGCGTGCACCGCTTCGAGCAGCTCGAGCTGCTCGGCGGGGAGGTCGATGTGCGCCCGGTCGAAGCCCTCGGATTCCTCATGCGCGGGCAGGCCGAGGAAGAGCACGGCGACGGATGCGCTCGCGGCCGCCTCGACTGCATCCGCACGCAGCGCTTCGGCGTCGCCCGATTCGTCGAGGGTGAAGCCGGGAGCGAAGCGGACGCGGTCGCCGGCGATGACGCGCAGCTCCGTGAGCGCGTCGTCGAGGCGGGTCGGGTTGATGAGCGAGCTGCCGGCGCCCTGGTAGCGGGGAGTCCTCGCGAACTCGCCGATCACCGCCACGGTGTCGTCCGCGCCGGGGTCGAGCGGGAGCAGCTCGCCGTCGTTCTTCAGCAGCACGATGCTGCGGGCGGCGGCCTCGCGGGCGAGCGCGTGGTGCTCGTCGGCGTCGTAGCTGGCGGAGGCGTCTGCGCCAGCGACGATCTTGTCGACCAGGTCCAGTGCGCGGCGGGCTGCGGTGTCCACGTGCCGCTCGTCGAGGTCGCCGGAGCGCACCGCATCCACCAGCTGGGCGTCGGTGCGCCCGCCGCTGGCCGGCATCTCGAGGTCGAGGCCCGCGGCGATGCCGGCGACGCGGTTGTCGACGGCGCCCCAATCGGAGACGACGAGGCCCTCGTAGCCCCACTCTTCTCGCAGCACGGTGGTCAAGAGCCAGTGGTTCTCGGAGGCGTAGACCCCGTTGATCTTGTTGTACGAGCACATGACCGTCCATGGCTGCTGCTCGGTGACGACGCGCTGGAAGGCGCGGAGGTAGATCTCGCGGAGTGGGCGCTCGTCGACGTCGGCGCTGATCCGCAGCCGGTCCGTCTCCTGGTTGTTCGCCGCGAAGTGCTTGAGCGACGACCCGACCCCCTGGCTCTGCAGGCCGCCGACAAGCGCCGAGCCCATGACGCCGCTCACGAGCGGGTCTTCCGAGAAGTACTCGAAGTTGCGCCCGCACAGCGGCGTTCGCTTGATGTTGATGCCGGGGCCGAGCAGCACGCCGACGCCCTCCGCCTTGGCCTCCTCGCCGAGCGCTGTGCCGACCCGACGCGCGAGGTCCGCGTCCCAGCTCGAGCCAAGCGCCACCGCGGGTGGGAAGCACGTGGCGGGCACGCTGTCGGCGAGGCCGAGGTGGTCGCCACCCTCACGCTGCAGGCGCACCCCGTGCGGTCCATCCGTCAGCGTCACCGCCGGGATGCCAACGCGCTCGACCGACTTCGTCGACCAGAAGCTCCCACCACTCGTCAGCGACGCCTTCTCTTCGAGGGTCAGGTCGTCGAGGTGCTCAGCGTGGGTCATCGTCATGCTCCGATCGGTCGTGCGGGGGAGTGCTCGCGGCGCGTGAATCAGGGCGCGTGCCGTTCCAGATAAGCGTAGATCTCGCTGTCGTCGACGCCTGGGAAGCGGCCTGCGGGCAGGGAGGCGAGGATCTGCGCGTGCAGTCGTGCGCTGGGCCACGCTCGCCCGGCCCAGCGCGCGGTGAGTGCCGGGTCGGGCCGCCGGCAGCAGGTCTCGTCGGGGCAACGGGACACCTGGCGGTTCTCGGTGTCGCGGCCGCGGAAGTACTTCGCGTCGTCGAATGGCACACCGAAGGTGATGGAGAAGGCGCCTTCTGCGGATTTCCCCGTCTGGATGGTGCTCCAGAACGTGCCGGCCGGAGTGTCGGTGTACTGCCAGAACTCGGTTGTGCGGTGCTCGATCTCGGTCGCGCGGCGGGCGCCCCAGCGGCGGCAGACGATCTGCCCCTCGACGGCGCCCGTCACGTCGAGCGGCAGCGGCAGGTCGTCGTTCTCGTATGCCTTGTAGACCTCCCCGACCGCTCCCACGCGCAGGAAGTGCACGCGCATCCCGAGGTGCTCGGTCATGAGGTTCGTCATGCGCAGGGCTGCTGCCTCGTGGGTGACACCGAACGCGTCGCGGAAGTCCTCGACGGCGAGGTCCCTGTCTTTCTTGCGGGCGCTCAGGAAGTCGACCGCCTGGGTGCGAGGGATGAGGCATGCGGCGGCGAAGTAGTTGATCTCGAGCCGCTGTCGCAGGAAGTCGGCGTACGAGTCTGGCGGCGTGTGGCCCAGGATGCGGTGGGCGACGGCCTGCAGGGCGATCGAGCGCAGCCCGTGGCCGCCCGGGATCGACTCCGGCGGTAGGTAGATGCGGCCGTTCTCCAGGTCGGTGATGCTGCGCGTCGAGCGGGGGAGATCGTCGGCGTAGACGATCTCGAGACCGAGCTGCTCGACCATGAGGTGCACCTCGCGGTGCGTGAGCGCCCCGGCGACGTGGCCCACCTGGCGGAGTCGCTCCTCGGCAACCGCTTCGATCTCGGGCAGGTAGTTGTTTCGCTCGCGCATCCACGCCCGCTGCTGCGTGTTGCGGATGCGGGCTTCCTCGGGCGTCGCAGAGGCGGTCGCTGCTCGTCGTTCGAGTTCCCGGTGCAGACCGACGAGCGTCTCGAGGGTGTCGTCCGGCATGCCCTTGCCCCCGCGCAGCTTGGGGAGTCCGAGACCCGCGAACAGGGGAGAGGATTGGGCGCGCTTCAGCTCGAGCTCGAGCGCGGCGCGACTGTTCGGCGCCTCGGCGCGCACGAGGTCCTCGACGGTCACCCCGAGGGCCCTCGCGAAGGAGGGGAGCTCTGACGGCTTCGGCTCGCGGCGTCCGTTCTCGATGAGCGAGATGCGGCTTGGGCTCGTCTCGAGCAGCGCAGCGAGGTCGTCGAGCGTGAGCTTCGCGAGCGAGCGGTAGTGGCGGATGCGGGCTCCGAGTACGGAGGCCGTGTACACGTCGGCGGGCATGCCATGACGCTAGCGCAAGAACAGCACTTCTTTACGGATATTTCCGCGAAAGAGGTGCGGATCTGCGCCGAATACTTGATTCACCCCGTCAACAACCGTCAACGACGACACCCCAAGGACTCACCATGACTCTGCTCCACGAACCCCCGCTCTCCACCGATGCAGACACCGATGCGGACACCGGCGCACACGCAGACGCATCCACGGGCAGTGAGGCCTATGTCCTCCCCTTCGGCGCCGTCCGTCTCTCGGACATCCCCGAGGTGGGCGGCAAGAACGCCTCGCTCGGCGAGCTCATCGCGAACCTGCAGGATGCGGGCGTGCGCGTTCCCAACGGTTTCGCCACGACGGCGAGCGCCTTCAACCGGCACCTGCGCGAGACGGGCATCGATTCGTGGATCCGCGGCGAGATCGTTGGCCTCGACGTCGACGACGTTGCCCGCCTCGCGATCGTCGGCGCTCGCATCCGCGCCCGCATCGAGGCGGCGCCGCTCGCGCCCGAGCTCGAGGCCGCCATGCGCGAGGCCTTCGCACGCCTGGAAGCCGAGACCGACGGCCAGCTGCTCGTCGCGGTGCGCTCGAGCGCCACGGCCGAGGACCTGCCCGACGCGTCGTTCGCGGGGCAGCAGGAGACGTTCCTCAACATCGCGGGCATCGAGAACGTGCTCGCCGCCACCCGCAAGGTCTTCGCGTCGCTCTTCACCGATCGTGCCATCGCGTACCGCGTGCACCAGGGCTTCGCGCACACCGGGGTCGCGATCTCGGTCGGCGTGCAGCGCATGGTGCGCTCCGACGAGGGGGCGGCCGGGGTCATGTTCAGCGTCGACACCGAGTCGGGCTACGACGGCGCCGTGTTCGTGACGAGCGCCTACGGCCTGGGCGAGGGGGTCGTGCAGGGAGCGGTGAACCCGGACGAGTTCACGGTGCACAAGCGCACCCTCCGCGAGGGGCGGCCCGCCGTGCTGTCGCGCCGCGTCGGCAGCAAGGCCACGCGCATGGTCTTCACGGAGGACACCCGCGTCGGGCGCACCACCGAGTTCGTCGCGACGGCACCGGATGCGCAGCGCCAGTTCTCCGTCACCGACGCCGAAGTCACCGAGCTGGCCCAGGCGGCCCTCGCGATCGAGGAGCACTACGGCCGGCCCATGGACATCGAGTGGGGCAAGGACGGCATCGACGGGCGCATCTACATCCTGCAGGCCCGCCCCGAGACGGTCGTCTCGCGGCGAGCCGCCGGCACCCTCGAGCGGCACCGCCTGCTGGAACGCAGCGCGACGCTCGTCGAGGGCCGGGCGATCGGGCAGCGCATCGGGGCGGGCGTCGTGCGCCTGCTCACCTCGCCCTCGCAGATGAGCGACTTCCGCCAGGGTGACGTGCTGGTCGCCGACATGACCGACCCGGACTGGGAGCCGATCATGAAGCGCGCATCCGCGATCGTCACGAACCGCGGCGGCCGCACCTGCCACGCCGCGATCATCGCCCGCGAGCTCGGCGTGCCCGCCGTCGTCGGGGCGGGAGATGCGACCGAGCGCCTCGCTGACGGCGACGAGGTCACCGTCACCTGCGCCGACGGCGAGACCGGAGCCGTGCTCGCCGGCATCCTCCCCGTCGAGGTCGAGCGCATCGAGCTCGACTCGTTCCCGGAGCTGCCGGGCAAGATCATGCTCAACGTCGGCAACCCGGACGCAGCGTTCACGCTCGCGGCCCTGCCGAACGACGGCGTGGGGCTCGCGCGCATGGAGTTCGTCATCTCGCGCCAGATCGGTGTGCACCCCCGGGCGCTGCTCGAGCTCGATGACCAGGAGCCGAGCGTCCGGGCCGACATCGAGGAACGCATCGCCGCGTACGACTCCCCGGCGGACTTCTTCGTGCGCCGTCTCGCCGAGGGCGTCGCGACGCTCGCCGCTGCCTTCGACGGGAAACCCGTCATCGTGCGGCTCTCCGACTTCAAGTCGAACGAGTACGCCGGATTGCTTGGCGGTGCTCGCTACGAGCCCGTCGAGGAGAACCCGATGCTCGGCTTCCGCGGCGCCGCGAGGTACATCTCCGCGGACTTCGCCCAGGCGTTCGCCCTCGAGTGCGAGGCGATCAGGCTCGTCAGGGATGACATTGGCCTCACGAACGTGAAGGTCATGATCCCGTTCGTGCGCACGGTCGAGGAGGCCCGCGCGGTCGTCGAGCGCCTCGCCGAGAACGGGCTGCGGCGCGGTGAGAACGGCCTCGAGGTGATCATGATGTGCGAGGTGCCCTCCAACGCGCTCCTCGCGGAGCAGTTCCTGGAGCTCGTCGACGGCTTCTCGATCGGCTCGAACGACCTCACACAGCTGACGCTCGGCATCGACCGCGACTCCGGCCTCATCTCCGACAGCTTCGACGAGCGCAACCCCGCGGTGCTGCGACTCATCGACCTCGCGATCGACGCCTGCACGAAGCAGGGCCGCTACGTCGGCATCTGCGGCCAGGCTCCGAGCGACCATCCGGAGCTCGCCCAGTACCTCTTCGACCGTGGCATCTCCTCGCTGTCGCTCAACCCCGACAGCGTCGTGGAGACGTGGACGAGGCTCGCCGCGAACCTCTGAGGTCGATGAGCTGGCGTCCCGCCTCCGGGCGGGACGCCAACTGGCTGTCGCACCGGTGGTCAAGATCAAGCCGTGATCGCGGCTGACACAATCGATGGATGCACATCGATGAGACCCTGACGCGAGTGTTCTCCTGGCGGGGGCGGTCCGTCCGCTGGGGGAGCTTCGGGCAGGGACCCGCCCTCGTGTTCCTGCACGGCACACCGTGGTCGTCGGCGCTGTGGCGACCGATCGCGGAGGCCCTCTCGGGGCAGTTCACCGTCTACCTCTGGGACATGCCCGGTTACGGCGTCTCGTCGAAGGACCCGGCGCACCGCGTCGACTTGGGCACGCAGGGCGAGCTGTTCGCGGAGCTGCTCGCATTCTGGGGCATCGACCGGCCCCACGTCATCGCCCACGACTTCGGCGGCGCGGTGGCGCTGCGTGCTCGGCTGCTCCACGGGTCCGCGTACGCGTCGCTGTGCCTCGTCGACGTCGTCGCGCTCTCACCGTGGGGCTCGCCGTTCTTCACCCTCGTCAAGGAGCACGCAGCTGTCTTCGAGCAGCTGCCGGCGGCGGTGCATCGCGGTGCCGCGGAGGCGTACATCCGCGGAGCGAGCCACAGGGGCCTGCGCGCTGACGACCTCGCCACGCTCGTGGACCCGTGGGCGGACGCGGAGGGGCAGGCCGCGTTCTACCGCCAGATCGCGCAGGCCGACGAGCGCTTCACCGACGAGGTCGAGCCGCTGTACGGCCACATCACGGAACCCGTCCACATCGTCTGGGGAACCGAGGACACGTGGATTCCGAGCGACCGGGCGCAGCGGCTCAGCGAACGCATCCCGCACGCCTCGACCACCCTCATCGACGGCGCTGGCCACCTGATCCAGCTGGATGCCCCAGTCGCGCTCGCGGCGGAACTCGCGAGGTGGACGGCGGCTTTCCTGCGCTGACGGCAGACCCCTGGAAGCAGGAGCGCTCAGGCCCGCCCTGCGTTCGAGCCCGCCCGGTCTCACCGCCCGGACGCAGCACAGCGGCAGCCGACCCGAGGGTCGACTGCCGCTGCGCTGTGCTGGTGAGAGCTAGTTCTTGAAGGCGTCCTTGACGTCCTCGCCAGCCTGCTTCACGTTGGCCTTGGCCTGGTCGGCCTTGCCCTCGGCGACGAGCTTGTCGTTGTCGGTGACCTTGCCGAGTGCTTCCTTGGCCTTGCCGCCGAACTCTTCAGCTGCGTTCTTGATCTTGTCTCCTGCGCTCATGGCAGTTCCTTCCTGTTGGGGGGGGGCGGTGCCTCGGAATCGGGGCGCCGCGGTGGGGTAGTCGTGGTTACTGCAGTCGCGTCGACTGCTGCACTCGGGCGCGGAAGCCGCCGCTCAGCTGCAGCAGGACGGGGACCTCCCGGCCGAGGAGTGCGTCCAGCGCCTCGAGGTTCTGCTCGACGATCGCCGTCGCATCCCTCGGGGAGACGCCGCGGCGGCAGGTCGCCGAGACCTTGATGACGGGGGTGCGCTTCACGTCGTAGGCGGACACGCTTGTCGTGAGGAACTCATCACGCTCGCTGAGCGCATCAGAGAGTGCATCCTTCGCGACGGTGACATCGACGACGGTTCGCCCCGTGTCGGCAGTGCGATCGCTGATGATGGTTCCCGTCCGTCCCTGCCCCTGGCGGAGGCTGAACGCGAGGAGCAGGATGATGCCGATCACGAGGACCGCGACGAGGGCGATCAGGAGCCAGCTGAAGTCGGCGCCGGGGAACGGAGTCTGCTGGAGCCAGCTCGAGACCTGCGTGTTCACGCCGTCCGCGATGGGGGTCCAGGTGTCTTTCGCTCCGGGGAGCCATGCTCCGATGGCTGCGGCGGCGCCGATAACGAGGAGGAGGACGCCGACGGCTGTGATGAGGAGGCGGTTGAGTCCTCGGTTCGTGCTGTTCATGCGCCGACCCTCCCGTTCTCTGCGACGCGCACCTTCGCGGTGACGCGTGGCTTCAGGTTGTACTGCTCGAGCTGCTCGTCGACGGCGGCTGCGATGGCGGCCGAGTCGACGGGCACCCCGGATGCGGGCACGAGGTGCACGTCAGCGCGTCTGTGCGAGACCGAGACGGTGACGTTGTCTGGGCTGACGTTGCCGGCGTGCGCCGCGTGGCGGGCGAGCGCGGAGGCGATGACCGCGTTGTCGGCGACCGTCGCGGTGCGGGTGGAGGTCAGCGTGTGGCGTGCGCGTCGTCCTGGTGCGAGTCCCGCGATGAGCAGGATCAGGCCGAGGACGGCGACGATCACGCCGGCGATGCCGACGTACTGCGCTGGCTGCTCGAGGACGCCGAGGGTCGAGTTGAACATGTCAGCTGGGGCGACGAGCAGCGCGGGAAGGGCGAGGAGTGAGAGCACGATCTCGGTGCCGATCCAGGCCGCGACGAGGATGAGCAGCACTGCGAGGGTGATGGCGAGCGCGGACCGTGGGGAGTGCGTCTCGCGTCGGGAGATGCGCGCGTAGAGCGATGTGGGGGTGCTCATCTGACTCGCTCCTCGGCTTTGATGTTGAGCCCGGTCACCCGGATGGTGACGAGGCCGACGTGCGATCCGGTGAGGGACTGCACGCGGTCGCGGATGGTGGTCTTCGCGGTGTCCACTCGCTCGAGGAGCGGCCCGCCGCTGCGCTCGAGCGCGCCTGGCTGCTCGCGAATGCGGGCGAGCGATGGGACCCGGATGGGGGTCCGCAGGCGCAAGGCGAGCTTGCCGTTGTGGTCGTCGAGGTCGACGCTGACGCTGCCAGCGTCGACCCCGAGCGCATCACCGGCGACAGCTGACACGAGACGAGTCAGGGCCTTCGCGGTGAGTCGTGTTGTGCCTCGCTGCGCCGCGCCGCTGAGTGTGGTCGCGGCCGCGCTCATGAGGAGGTGTTCCTGCCTCGAATGACGTCAACAAGTGCGGTTGCGTCGAGCTTGCCTTCGAGGATGCGTCCGATGATGCCGCCTACGAGCATGGCGATGGCAACAAAGAAGAACGCCCAGAAGCCCAGGATGATCCAGGTGAGCGCGAGGACCGCGCCGATCAGGATGCCGGTTCGTGTGAGGGATGCGGTGTTCACTGGACTCGCGCTTCTTCCGTCTTGTCGTTGTTGTCGTCTTCGGAGGGGAGGTGTACGTCGTTGACCGTGACGTTGACCTCGGTGACCTCGAGGCCGACGATGGTCTCGATGGCGCGGATCACGTCGGCGCGGACGCCGTCAGCGACGTCCTGCAGCGAGACGGGGTACTCGGCGACGATCGTGACGTCGACGGCGACCTGCTTCTCGCCGACCTCGACGTTGACGCCCTGGCTCTGGTCGGTGGCGTTGATGGCGTTGCGGATGGCGCCGATGGCACGTGCCGCGCCGCCGCCGAGGTCGTAGACGCCGCGAGCATCGCGTGCGGCGATGCCAGCAACGCGGGCCACAACACTGTCGACGATCGTCGTCGTTCCGCGTCCATCCGAGTGGTCCGTGGGGACGACGCTACTGGAGGTCTGAACCGTCTTGGGGGCGGAAGCGGTGTTGGGGGTCGTGTTCGCCATGATGCTCTTCTTTCTGGTCTCTGCCCCGGTGCCGGTGCACCGTGGGGGCTTGTACAGATGAGACGCAGGCGGCCCCCGATGTGTCACAAACCCGTTTCGCGCTCCCAGGATTCGCTCAGATTCGGGCGACGTCGGGCCATGGGAGACGCGGCCGAGGGCTGGCGGAGCGGCGGCATTGTGCTCGGTCCGCCGGATGCATACACTCGAAGGGTCAAGCGCCCTCTGGGTGCTCGCGCCCGGAAAAGGGGCGCTACCAGCGTGGCATCGTCGCAGCGCTCGGTTCACACGCTGTGAGACATACACGGAATCCCACCGGTATGACTCAGGAGCACCCTCATGACCTCTGTTGTCGAACGCATCGCCACGACAATCGCCCCGCACATCTCTGAAGCCTTCGCCCTCATGGGCAACGGCAACGCGTATCTTCTCGACGCCATCACACGCCTCACGGACGTGCATCTGACAACTGTCAGGCACGAGGTCGCGACGGTCGCCTCCGCCGACGCGTACACGCGCATCACCCGTCAGCTGGCGCTCGCAAGCGTCACGTACGGGGCCGGGTTCACGAACACGCTCACGGCCCTCGCGGACGCCCGCATGCAACGCACGCCCATGCTCGTCGTCGCCGGAGCGCCACGCACCACGGGCAGGAAGCCGTGGGACGTCGACCAGACGGCGCTCGCCGCTGCCCTCGGCGTCCCGACGATCGAGGTGACAGCGGAAGCGCCGGGGGCGGCGACCCTGGCGGCCATGCGTCTCGCAGTCGCGGACCGGACTCCCGTGGTCCTTGCGCTTCCCTACGACCTGCCCACCGCGTCCACCGACGAGCCGGAGGTGTGGGCGCCGACGCTCGCCGTCGAGCGGCTGCAGGCCGACCCAGCCGCGATCGAACGCGTCGCTGCTCGCTTGCTGGACGCTCGCCGCCCGCTCGTGCTCGCCGGTCGGGGCGCCCTGGAAGCGCGCGCAGAGCTGCGCGACCTGGCCGACAGGCTCGGCGCACTGAGCGTCGCGTCTGCCCCCGCCCGCGGCTTCTTCGAGGGGCGTGCGTTGGCCCTCGATCTCGGCGCTGCAGGAGGGTTCTCGAGCGAGACCACGTTGGCGCACACTCGCGCCGCCGACGTGGTGCTTGTTGTCGGGGCCTCCCTGAACCAGTTCACGATGGCATTCGGGAACCTGCTCGGGCCGGATGCGCACGTCGTCCAGGTCGATGTGCTCGACGAGGGGACCAGCGCTCGGGTTGACGAATATGTACGAGCCGACGCGGTCGACGCGGTGCGTGCGCTGCTCGGCGCCGTCTCCGTCGGGCCGGTGGCAGACGCCCGCGACCCGTGGGTCGGCATCGACAAGGACGAGGTCAGCGGCGCGCACTTCGACCGTCCGCTCGGCGCGGAGTTCGCCGAAGACGGGCGCCTCGATCCTCGTGGCCTCGCGACGCTGCTCAACGGGATGCTCCCCGCCGACCGCCATTTCGCGAGCGACGGCGGCCACTTCATCGGCTGGGCGTCGACCCACTTCTCCGTGCCCGGTCCCGACAGCGTCACGATGGTGGGCACTGCGTTCCAGTCGATCGGCCTCGGCTTCCCCAGCGCGCCAGGAGCTGCGCGGGCCCGCCCGGGCAGCCTGCTCGTGGTGCCGACGGGCGACGGTGGCGGCCTCATGGGCATCGCAGACCTGGACTCGCTTGTGCGGGCCGCCGAGCGTGCCGTGGTCGTCGTCTACAACGATGCCGCGTACAACGCCGAGGTGCAGCAGTATGGTCGCCAGGGCCTCGACCAGGCGCCGATGCTCATCGACGAGGTCGACTTCGCGCAGATCGCCAAGGGCGTGGGGGCCGCCTCGAGCGTCATCCGGTGCTGGGCTGACCTCGCCCCCTTCGAGGAGTGGCTGCGAGCCGGTGCGGAAGGCACGTTCCTGCTCGACTGCCGCATCTCGCGCGAGGTCGTCGCGCCGTACCAGGTGGAGATCCTGGACGAGGTCTTCGGCCTCGACGTCGAGGCCATGGGCCTGCGCGAGGCCGTTCGCGCGTAGCTCGCCGCTGCCCCCACATCCGGGGCAGACGCCGATCGCCCGCCCACCTCATGGTGGACGGGCGATCGGCGTCTGAACGGGGTCTGCGAGGGGCAGCTACTTGCTCGAGAGCACGAAGGGGCTCTTCGCCTGCTCCTCCTCATGGTCGGGGCCGAGCGGGATGCCCTTGCGGTCGCGCAGCAGGAGCGTCGCGACGAGGCCGATGAGCGTCATCCCGCCGAGGTAGAAGCCGACCGCGGCGGTTCCGCCCGTGGCCTGCACGAGCGCTGAGGCGATCGTGGGAGCGAACGCCCCTCCGAGGATCGCCCCGATGGCGTACGTGATCGAGACGCCAGAGAAGCGGATGGACGCGGGGAAGAGCTCCGTGTAGAGGGCCGCCTGCGGTCCGTACGTGAATCCGGTGCCGACCGTGAGCAGCGCGAGGCCGAGGAACAGGAGCCACGGGTTGCCGGTGTTGACGAGCGGGAAGAGCGCGGCCACTCCGACGAGCTGCGCGATCCAGCCGACGATGTACGTGTTTCGCCTGCCCCAGAAGTCCGAGACCCAGCCGGAGAGCCCGGTGAAGATGAGCCACGTCACGGCTGACCCCGTCACGGCCCACAGGACCTCGCCGCGTTCGAGGCCGACAGCGCCGGCCGGGTCCGTCGCGTAGTTCTGGATGTACCCGCCCGTCGTCATGTACCCGACCGCGTTGTTGCCGGCGAGCACAAGTGCCGCGACGAGCACGAGCGGTGTGTGCTTCTTGAAGAGCTGCACGATGGGGGCCGACGTCTGCTCCTTGCGTGCCGCGATCTCGGTGAAGACGGGGCTCTCCTCGACCTTGCGGCGCACGTAGTAGCCGACGACGATGAGGACGACGCTGAAGAGGAACGGGATGCGCCAGCCCCACTCGAGGAACGCGTCGCCCGGGGCGATGACCGTCATGAGCGCGAGGACGCCGGACGCGAGGAGGAGCCCGAGGGGTACGCCGATCTGCGGGGCCGCGCCGAAGAGCCCGCGTCGCGTCTTGGGGGCGTGCTCGACGGCCATGAGGACCGCGCCACCCCACTCGCCGCCCGCGGAGATGCCCTGCAGGATGCGCAGGAAGATGAGCAGGACCGGCGCTGCGAGTCCGATGCTCTCGTACGTCGGCAGGAGTCCCACGAGCGTCGTCGCGACGCCCATGAGGATGAGGGTCAGCATGAGCACGAGGCGGCGCCCGTACTTGTCGCCGAGGTGGCCGGCGATGAACGCGCCGAGCGGGCGGAACAGGAAGCTGATGCCCACGCTCACGAACGCGATGATCTGGGCGAACTCCTGCCCTGCCGGTGCGAAGAAGAGCTGCCCGAAGACGAGCCCCGCCGCGGAGGCGTAGAGGAAGAAGTCGTACCACTCGACGGTGGTGCCGACGATCGTGGCGAAGGCGACGCGCCTCCGGTCGGTGGTGAGGGCGATGGTGCCCGTCGGGGTCAGATGGGGTGTCTGCGGTTGCTTTGGCATGTGTCACTCCGTTGTGGCGTGGATGGGGTGCTGCGGGGGGAGGGTCAGTTGGGGCGCTTGAGGAGCGAGCGGCCGAGGAATTCGTCGAGCTCGTCGACGGCGTCGAGGGGAAGGACCGCGGCGACGTACTGGTCGGGTCGCACGACCACGACGGCACCGTCGCGGGATATCTCGCGCTCCGCGAAGATGTCGGAGTCGCTCCAGGCGCTTGTGCCCGCGGCGTACACCTTCTCCCAGTCGGTGAGCCCGAGGGGCCCGGTCTGGGGGAGGAACAGCGCTGGGGCGGCCGTGACCTCCATCGCCTCGTACCCCTGCTGGTAGACGACCTTGGTGTCGAAGACGGAATCGCTGTCCGCGGACGCGGGGGTGTAGCTCGCGAGCACGGGCGTCGCCGCCTGCGTCCAGGCCTCGACGGCCGAGCCTTCTTCGTCGGCGAACACGTAGACGCGCCAGCGCCCGTCGGCTTTCGCGTGGTGCCCGAGGTGGACGACGTTGCCGTCGCAGGTGCGCACGACCTCGACCGACTTGAAGCGCTTGCCAAGTGGGAACCCTGGGGCGAGCGCCTGGTGGGTGGGGGCCTGCACGAGATCTGATGCGCCGTACGTGGTCATGAAGCCGGACGGGAACTCGGCGGTCGCGAGGTAGTAGTTGGCGAGCTCTCGAGGGTCGGAGATCTCCTCGGGCTTGCGAGCCATGAGCGAGGACCACTCTCGGTCGAAGTCGATGAGCTGCTGCGCGACCGGCTGCCGCTCGGCCGAGTAGGTGCGCAGGAGCGCTTCTGGGCTGCGGCCGGTGAGCACCGAGCCGAGCTTCCAGCCGAGGTTGAAGCCGTCCTGCATGGAGACGTTCATGCCCTGGCCCGCTTTCGCGCTGTGCGTGTGGCAGGCGTCGCCCGTGAGGAACACGCGGGGCGCGTCCTCGGAGTCGTCCTCGCTGTCGTCGAAGCGGTCGGTGACGCGGTGGCCGACCTCGTAGACGCTGTGCCAGGCGACTTCCTTCACGTCGAGCGTGTAGGGGTGGAGGATCTCGTTGGCCTTCCCGATGATGGTCTCGATGGTCGTCTGCCTGACGTTGTGGTTGTCGTCTTCCGGGACCTCGCCGAGGTCGACGTACACGCGGCTGAGGTAGCCGCCCTCGCGCGGGATGTGGAGGATGTTGCCAGCAGCCGAGTTGATGGCGCACTTGGTCCGCCAGTCCGGGAAATCGGTGTTGGCGAGCACGTCCATGACGCCCCAGGCGTGGGCGGCGTGCTCGCCGACGTGCTTGCGGCCGATCGCGGCGCGAACGCGGCTGCGGGCGCCGTCGCAGCCGACGACGTACTTCGCAGTGATCGTGCGCTCTGTCCAGTCGCGCGCATCCATCTCGGAGCGCAGTCGCACCTCGACCGGGTAGTCGCCCGTCTGGTGCACCGTGAGGCCCTCGAAGGCGACGCCGTAGTCGGGCGTGATGCGTCCGGGACCTCGGTGGGCGGCCTCCGCGAAGTAGTCGAGCACCCGCGCCTGGTTGACGATGAGGTGCGGGAACTCGCTGATCTGCAGCGCGTAGTCCTCCGTGCGAGCGGTGCGCACGATGTTGCCGGGGTTCTGGGGGTCTGGGCTCCAGAAGTTCATGTAGGCGATGTTGTAGGCCTCGGCGAGGATCCGCTCGGCGAACCCGAACGCTTGGAATGTCTCGACGCTGCGCGGCTGGATGCCGTCGGCCTGGCCGAGGGGGAGTCGCCCGTCCCGGCGTTCGATGATCCGCGTCGTGATGCCGGGGTACTGCGACATCTGCGCGGCGAGCAGCATGCCGGCTGGCCCGGATCCCACGATGAGGACGTCGACCTGGTCGGGCAGGTCGGTGGGGCGGTCGAGGCCGGTGCCGGACGCCGGGAGCGTGCGCGGATCTCCGGAGACGTACCCGTGGTGGTGAAACTGCATCGTCGTCGGTTCCTTCCGGACGTCGTTGTACGGTGGCGAGACAGGACCGCTTGTTCTAATATAGAACGCAGTGTTCTGCTTGCGAACTGATCGTAGGCACAAGTGGCACGTCGTGCAAGGATCGCGGTGCGATCGAATTCGGATGGAGCCTCATGCCAACGACCCCTCCCGCCTCACAGACGCTGAGTCGCGGCATCCGCATCCTCGAGATCCTGGCTGAAGTGGATGCGCCCCTCACGATCGATCAGCTCGCCGCGAGGCTCGAGGTCCATCGCTCTGTCGCGTACCGGCTCCTGCGCACGCTCGAAGACCACCGGCTGGTGTCGCGGACGCCGACGGGAAGCATCGCTCTCGGCGCCAAGATGGCGGCGCTCGCGGCGGGCGTCTCGCGGGATCTCCAGGGAGCGGCCCTGCCGGAGCTCACCTCGGTGGCGAACGAGCTGGCGATGACCGCGTTCCTCGCGGTCCGGGATGACGCGGACTGCGTGACCCTCGTGAGCGTCGAGCCGACGAAGGCGCTGGCCCGAGTCGCCCAGCGACCGGGCGTTCGCCACCGTGTCACCGCTGGGGCGCCGGGGAAGGCGATCCTCGCTCAGCTGGGGCGCGATGAGCTTGCCGAGCTGGCGGATGCCGAGCTGCTGGCTGCGGTCGAGGCGGTTCGCACTGCCGGGTACGCGACGAGTCATGACGAGGTTGTCCCGACCCTGCGTTCCGTGGCGGTGCCGCTCGCGCTCCGTGGGCGCCAGCCTGCTGCGCTGGCCGTGGTGCATGTCGTGTCGGATGCCGACGAGGCTTCGATCGCAGACCGCCTGCTGGTCGCGGCGCAGGCATTGCGGCGGGCGCTCGACGGCTGAGGTGCAGTCGGCCCCTGCGGGTGAAGTCGTGTCGATCGAGGGTTGCCACCTCAGATCAGATATTATACGATTTCGAATACGTCGTGATCTTGCGGCGTCCGCTCGCAAGGAGGCCAGCAATGACGGAATCGATCGCCCAGCCGGGGAAGATCATCGCCATCCACCTCAGCTACGCGTCCCGCGCCGACCAGCGAGGTCGACGCCCCGCGCATCCTTCCTACTTCTTCAAGCCCTCGAGTTCGATCGCGGCCTCCGGCGCCACGGTCGAGCGGCCGGCAGGAACCGAGCTGCTCGCCTTCGAGGGCGAGATCGCCCTGATCGTCGGCGCGCCAGCACGCCGCGTGAGCACAGCGGACGCGTGGCAGCACATCGCCTCCGTCACCGCGGCCAACGACCTCGGGCTCTACGACCTGCGCGCCAACGACAAGGGCTCGAACGTTCGCTCCAAGGGCGGCGACGGCTACACGCCGCTCGGCCCTGAGCTGCTCGACGCCCGGTCCATCGATCCCGCTGCGCTTCGTGTGCGCACGTGGGTCAACGGGGAGCTGCGCCAGGACGACACGACCGCGGGGCTCCTCTTCCCGCTCGCGCAGATCATCGCCGACCTGTCCCAGCACTGCACTCTCGAGACGGGCGACGTGATCCTCACGGGTACCCCCGCGGGCTCCTCGGTCATCGTGCCGGGCGACGTCGTCGAGGTCGAGGTGGATGCGCCTACCGCGGCGGGCTCGCCGTCGAGCGGTCGCCTCGTCACGACCGTCACGCAGGGCGAGGCCCCCTTCGACGCCGCCCTCGGCTCGCTCCCGGCCGTCGACGACCACCAGCGCGCCGAGGCCTGGGGGTCTCGCGACGCGGCGGGTCTTCCCGAGGACGCGGACGAGCCAGCAGGGCAGTCGCTCTCGCCCGAGCTGCGCGCCAAGCTGGCCGCCGTGCCGACCGCCGGCCTCTCCGCGCAGCTCCGCAAGCGCGGCATCAACGCGTGCGTCATCGACGGCGTCGCCGCCAACCGGCCAGGCCTCTCGCTCGTGGGCGTCGCCAAGACCCTCCGCTTCGTGCCGGGTCGCGAGGACCTCTTCAAGAGCCACGGCAACGGCTACAACGCGCAGAAGCAGGCGTTCGACGCGGTCGGCGAGGGCGAGGTCATCGTCATCGAGGCCAGGGGCGAGACCGGCTCCGGCACGCTCGGCGACATCCTCGCCCTGCGCGCCAAGGCGCGAGGTGCGGCAGGCGTCGTCACCGACGGCGGCGTGCGCGACTACGACGCGGTCGTCGAGATTGGGCTCCCCGTGTTCTCTCGCGGCGCGCATCCCGCCGTCCTCGGGCGGCGCCACGTGCCGTGGGACGTCGACGTCACGATCGCCTGCGGAGGCGCGACCGTGCAGCCCGGCGACATCATCGTCGGCGACGGAGACGGCGTCATCGTGATCCCGCCCGCCCTCGCGCAGGAGGTCGCCGATGCGGCGTTCACGCAGGAGGCAGAGGACGCGTGGATCGCGGAGCAGGTGGCGGACGGGCACCCCATCGACGGGCTCTTCCCCATGAACGCCGACTGGCGAGCCAAGTACGAGAAAGCGCTGGCCGAGCAGAACCTCGCAGAGCAGACCAGTGCGGAGGCACAGCGATGAGCAGCACAGCCCAGCAGGCGCCATCCGGCAAGTCCAGCGCGCCCGACCAAGGAAGCAAGTCGGAGCAGGCGTACGCCTGGCTGCGGGAGCGCATCAGCTCGGGCGCGTACAGCCCCGGCTTCCGCCTCGTGCTCTCCCCGATCGCCTACGAGCTCGGCATGAGCGTCGTCCCCGTGCGGGAGGCGGTCCGCAGGCTCGAGGCCGAGGGGCTCGTGACCTTCGAGCGCAACGTCGGCGCGAGCGTCGCGCTCGTCGACGCCTCCGAGTACGCCCACACGATGGAGACGCTCGGCCTCGTCGAGGGATTCGCGACCGCACTCTCCGCCCCGCTGCTCGAGCCCGAAGCTCTGCAGCGCGCGGAGGAGATCAACAACCGCATGATCAGCCTCCTCGACGATTTCGATCCGCACGCGTTCACGGAACTCAACCGGCAGTTCCACTCGGTGCTCTACGAGCCCTGCCCGAACCCGCACGTGCTCGACCTCGTGCACCGCGGCTGGTCCAGGCTCTCCTCGATGCGCGACTCGACGTTCGCGTTCGTCCCCGACCGGGCGAAGCGCTCCGTCGAGGAGCACACCGAGATCCTTCGGCTCATCCGCGAGAGCGCCGATGCGTCGCAGCTCGAGCTCGTCGCCAGGAACCACCGGCTTCGTACGAGGGACGCGTTCCTCGAGGCGCGCCGCGCCGCGCCAGCCAAGCACGCGTGACCACGCACACCATTCAGACCCGGAGAGAAGGACGATGATGACCGACACCTACGCCCCCGCAGACCTGCCCGCGAAGATCCAGCACTACATCGACGGCGAGTTCGTCGACTCCATCGACGGCGACACGTTCGAGGTGCTGAACCCCGTCACGAACGAGACCTACGTGCACGCCGCGGCCGGCAAACGCGCAGACATCGAGCGTGCCGTGGCGGCCGCGAAGACCGCGTTCGAGGAAGGCCCGTGGCCGCGCATGGTCCCTCGCGAGCGTGCGCGCATCCTGCACCGCATCGCCGACATCGTCGAGTCGCGGGATGCGCGGCTCGCCGAGCTGGAATCGTTCGACTCGGGCCTGCCGATCACGCAGGCGCTCGGGCAGGCCCGCCGTGCCGCCGAGAACTTCCGCTTCTTCGCCGACCTGATCGTGGCGCAGGCGGACGACGCCTACAAGGTCCCTGGCCGGCAGATGAACTACGTCAACCGCAAGCCGATCGGCGTCGCGGGCCTCATCACGCCGTGGAACACGCCGTTCATGCTCGAGTCGTGGAAGCTCGGACCCGCGCTTGCCACGGGCAACACCGTCGTGCTGAAGCCGGCCGAGTTCACGCCGCTCTCCGCTTCGCTGTGGGCGGGCATCTTCGAGGAAGCCGGCCTGCCGAAGGGCGTCTTCAACCTCGTCAACGGGCTCGGCGAGGAGGCCGGGGATGCGCTCGTGAAGCACCCGGACGTGCCGCTCATCTCCTTCACGGGCGAGAGCCGCACCGGCCAGCTCATCTTCGCTAACGCCGCCCCCTTCCTGAAGGGCCTCTCGATGGAGCTCGGCGGGAAGAGCCCCGCCGTCGTGTTCGCCGACGCGGACCTCGACACCGCGATCGACGCCTGCATCTTCGGCGTCTTCTCCCTCAACGGCGAGCGCTGCACGGCAGGCTCGCGCATCCTCGTCGAGCGCTCCGTCTACGACGAGTTCGTCGAGAAGTACGCGGCGCAGGCATCCAGGGTCAAGGTCGGCAACCCGCACGAGAAGTCGACCGAGGTCGGCGCGCTTGTGCACCCCGAGCACTTCGAGAAGGTCATGAGCTACGTCGAGCTCGGCAAGACCGAGGGGCGCCTTGTCGCCGGAGGCGGACGCCCTGATGGCTTCCCGACCGGCAACTTCGTCTCGCCGACCGTCTTCGCCGACGTCTCGCCCGACGCGCGCATCTTCCAGGAGGAGATCTTCGGCCCCGTCGTCTCGATCACGCCGTTCGACTCCGAGGAAGAGGCGCTGGCCCTCGCCAACAACACGAAGTACGGGCTCGCCGCCTACATCTGGACCAACGACCTCAAGCGCGCGCACAACTTCTCCCAGTCCGTCGAGGCCGGCATGGTCTGGCTCAACAGCAACAACGTGCGCGACCTGCGCACCCCCTTCGGCGGCGTCAAGGCGTCCGGCCTCGGGCACGAGGGCGGCTACCGCTCCATCGACTTCTACACCGACCAGCAGAGCGTGCACATCACGCTCGGTGCGCCCCACAACCCCACGTTCGGCAAGCAGTAGCAGCCGACCGAACCCCACACCCCACGCATCTCACGCAAGGACGCTGAAATGACCACAGACACCGTTGACCCACGGGGCACGAAGACCTCCTCGGGCTTCTACGTTTCGCAGGAAGCACCCATCGAAGCCGCGAACGCGATCGCCACGCCGTCGACGCCAGCTCCCGACATCCTCCGGTGCGCGTACATGGAACTGATCGTCACGGACCTCGCCGCGTCGCGCGAGTTCTACGTCGACATCCTCGGGCTCTACGTCACCGAGGAGGACGACGAGGCGATCTACCTGCGCTCGACGGAGGAGTTCATCCACCACAACCTCGTGCTGCGCCTCGGCCCGGTCGCGGCGGTTGCCGCGTTCTCCTACCGCGTGCGCAGCCCGGAGGAGCTCGACCGGGCCGTCGAGTTCTACACCGAGCTCGGCTGCGATGTCCGTCGCTCAGAGACGGGCTTCGTGAAGGGCATCGGCGACTCCGTCCGGGTCGTCGACCCGCTCGGCTTCCCCTACGAGTTCTTCTACCAGTCCGACCACGTCGAGCGGATGTCGTGGCGCTACGACCTGCACATCCCCGGCGAGCTCGTGCGGCTCGACCACTTCAACCAGATCACGCCAGACGTTCCCCGCGCCGTCAAGTTCATGCAGGATCTCGGATTCCGCGTGACCGAGGACATCCAGGACGAGGAAGGCACCGTCTACGCGGCGTGGATGCGCCGCAAGCCCACCGTGCACGACACCGCCATGACCGGCGGGGACGGCCCGCGCATGCACCACGTGTGCTTCGCGACCCACGAGAAGCACAACATCCTCGCCATCTGCGACAAGCTCGGCGCGCTTCGCCGCTCCGATGCCATCGAACGCGGCCCCGGCCGGCACGGCGTGAGCAACGCCTTCTACCTGTACCTGCGCGACCCGGACGGGCACCGCGTCGAGGTCTACACGCAGGACTACTACACGGGCGACCCCGACAACCCCGTCGTCACCTGGGATGTCCACGACAACCAGCGACGCGACTGGTGGGGCAACCCCGTCGTGCCGTCCTGGTACACGGACGGCTCGCTCGTGCTCGACCTCGACGGAAACCCGCAGCCGGTCGTCGCGCGCAGCGACGACTCCGAGATGGCTGTCACGATCGGCGCCGACGGGTTCTCGTACACGCGCGCAGAAGACGAGCAGGCGATGCCCGCCTGGAAGCAGGGCGAGTACAAGCTCGGCAACCAGCTGTGACGCATCCAGCTTCCACGGACCAGCGCTGATGAACCAGCGCTGACGAATCATCGAGGATCGGAGAATCCGAATGCTCCCACAGGAGAAGATCACCGAGATCGCGACCGAGCTGTCCGAGGCGTCCCGCACCCGCGGGGTGATCCCTCGCATCACGGCGCGCTACCCGGAGGCGACCATCGAGGACTCGTACGCGATCCAGGGGGTGTGGCGCGACCAGAACCTGGCCGCGGGCCGCACCCTCGTGGGGCGCAAGATCGGGCTCACCTCGAAGGCCATGCAGCAGGCGACGGGTATCACCGAGCCCGACTACGGCGTCATGTTCGACGACACCGTGTACCCGTCGGGGGCCGAGATCCCGTTCGACGACTTCTCGAACGTGCGCATCGAGGTCGAGCTGGCGTTCGTGCTGAAGAAGCCGCTCGAGGGGGCCGACTGCACGCTCGAGGATGCCCTCGACGCGATCGACTACGCCGTCCCGGCGCTCGAGGTGCTCAACTCGCACATCGAGCTGGAGGGGCGCACGATCGTCGACACGATCAGCGACAACGCCGCCTACGGCGCCATGGTGCTCGGCGACGTCCACAAGCGGCCGGACGAGATCGACCTGCGATGGGTGCCAGGGGTGCTCTCCCGCAACGGCGAGATCGAGGAGACCGGCGTCGCCGCCGGCGTCATGGGCCACCCGGCAACGGGCGTCGCCTGGCTCGCACGCAAGTTCCACCAGCACGGGGCGCGGCTGGAAGCGGGGGAGACGATCCTCGCGGGTTCCTTCACTCGCCCGATGTGGGTGTCGAAGGGCGACGAGGTCCGCTGCGACTTCGGGCCGATGGGAGTCATCGAATGTCGCTTCAACTGAACCAGACGCTGCGCGAGCGCATCGAGGCGTCTCCGCGGGCACTGTTCGGCGGATGGGCGTGCTCCGGCTCGCCCGTCATGGCCGAGATCATGGCGGGGTCCGGCCTCGACTGGGTGCTCATCGACATGGAGCACGCCCCGAACGGCCTCGAGTCGGTGCTCGCGCAGTTGCACGCCGTGTCCGGCTACCCGGTGACGCCCGTCGTGCGCGTGCCCTCTGCTGATCCCGTCATCATCAAGCAGGTGCTCGACCTCGGCGCGCAGAGCATCCTCGTGCCGATGGTGTCGACCGCTGAGGAGGCGCGTGCTGTCGCGGAAGCGGCGCACTACCCGCCGCTCGGCCGACGCGGGGTCGGCAGTGCGCTGGCCCGCTCGGCCCGCTGGAACCGGGTCGACAACTACCTGCAGGATGCGGCCGCGCACGTGGCGGTATTCGTGCAGATCGAGACGGCGGAGGGCGTCGACAACGCACGCGAGATCGCGGCGACGTCCGGAATCGCGGGCGTGTTCGTCGGGCCGAGCGACCTCGCCGCCTCGATGGGGCTGCTCGGTGAGCAGACGCATCCCGAGGTCGTCGCGGCTGTTCGTCGCGCGTTCGAGGGCGTTGTGGCTGCGGGCAAGCCCGTCGGCGTCAACGCGTTCCACGAGCAGACCGCGCGCGACTACGTCGCCGCCGGTGTGAGCTTCGTGCTCGTGGGCGCCGACGTCGCGCTTGTTGCCCGCGCCTCCGAGCAGCTGGCTGCGACATTCATCACCGATGACGATGCGGACGCCCGCGCCTCCTACTGACCCCGCCCGACTCCGTTGGCTCTGTTGGCTCCGGGCCCGGTGCACCCAGACGAAAAATGCAGGTTCCTGACGCCAGGAACCTGCATTTCTCGTGTGGATGCGCAGTGTGCAGTGCTTGCGGAGTGTGCCGCGCCAGCGCAGTGCTACAGGACGCGCTCGCCCGGAATGTCGACTCCCTGTGGCAGCACGACGGCCACGGTGCCCGTGCCGATGCGCTCGTAGACGCCGGGGTTCCTGCGGCGCAGACCCACGGCCCACAGGGTGGCCGCGATGGCGGGCACAAGCACGACGGCCGGCAGGATGAACGTCGTCGGGGTCGACTCGGTCTGCCCGAGCAGCACGTCCCAGTTCAGGAGGATGAGCACCCACACGGTGCCGAGGCCGAGGAACGCCAGCGCGGGCGCCACGAGGCGGGAGACGACACCGACGTCGCGCGCATCCCGGCGGAAGTAGCCGATGACCGCGAGCGAGGTGAGGAGCATCAGCAGCACGAGCCCGAACGCCCCGAGGTTCGTCAGCCACGTGAAGAGGGTCAGCACGGCGAACGGGCCGTTGGCCGGATCCCAGCCGAGCTCGCCGATCGCGAAAGCGACGATCACGATGACAGCAGTGAGGGTCTGCGCGATCGACGCGACCCAGGGGGTCACCCCGTCACGCACACGGGCGAGGGGCGTCGGGAGGAGGCTCTCCCTGGCCAGCGCGAAGCTGTACCTGGCGACGGCGTTGTGGAAGCTCACGAGCGCCGCGAAGAGGCTCGTGATGAACAGCAGCGACATGATGTCGACCCACAGCGTGCCGAGATGCTCGGCGACGAACGTGAAGAACAGGGGAGGGCCTGCCTCCTCAGGGCTGATGCCGCCCGGGGAGACGAGCCGGTCCGGGCCGATCGCCAAGGCGAGCGCCCAGGTCGAGAACGCGTAGAAGATGCCGATGACGGCGACGGCGAGGAACGTCGCACGGGGGATCGTGCGCTTCGGGTCCTTCGACTCCTCGCTGTAGATCGCCGCGGACTCGAAGCCCATGAACGCCGCGATGCCGAACGCGAGCACCGCTCCGATGCCGGGCACGAAGAGCGACGACGGCTCGAGGGGAGCCGAGCTGACACCCTCGGGAGCCTGCGCGAACGCGACGAAGTCGAAGACGATGACGACGAGGAACTCGAGCACGACCAGCACCGCGATGACCTTGGCCGAGAAGTCCACGCGGTTCACGCCGAGGACCGCGATGAGCGCGATGCAGATGAGGACCCACACCCACCAGGGAACGTCGGCGCCGGTCTTCTCGGCGACGAACGCCGACACCTGGAAGCCGAACATCCCGTAGATGCCGATCTGCATGGCGTTGTAGGAGATGAGCGCGATGATCGAGCCACCGACGCCAACGGGGCGCCCGAGTCCCTGGGCGATGTAGGCGTAGAAGGCGCCCGCATTCGAGATGAAGCGGCTCATGGCCGAGTACCCGATCGCGAAGATCGCGAGGATCGCCGCCAGGACGACGTACCCGAGGGGGATCCCGAGCACTTGCGTGACGGAGAAGGCGCTCGTCGCACCACCGGCGACGACCGTGAGCGGCGCGGAGGCGGCGATGATGAGGAACGCGACGGACAGCACGCCGAGACGGCGCTGTCCCGGCTGCTCGATCGTTGCGGATGGGAGTTGAGTCATGAGCCAATGCTGCTCGGCCCGGGGGTCGAGCCCTTGCCCGAACGGGAACGATGCTTGTCGCCCTGCGCAGAGCGCGCATCCCTTGGAACCGTGAGCCCCGTCGGGTATAGTTCTCGAGTAATCGTATACAATGCTGTGCCGATTCGACCATCGAGGCTCTCATGCACCTGCTAGACATCACGGGATTTCGGACTGCCGTGAACGAGTCCTTCGTTCCCCTCCGGGTCACGAGCGACCACGCGGATGACTTCGTGGGCAGGCTCGACGAGGAGCGGTTCGGGGACCTCCACCTCACCAGGGTCCAAGCAGGCAGCCACGCCGTCGAGCGCACGCCCGAACTCATCAGCGCCGCGTCGCGCTCCTACTTCAAGCTCAGCATGATGGTCGCAGGGTCCGCGATCCTCGCCCAGGACGGGCGCGAGACGGTGCTTCGGCCCGGCGACCTCGCCATCTACGACACGGGGCGCCCGTACACGCTGCTGTTCGAGGAGCGCTTCCAGACCCTCGTCGTGATGTTCCCGCGCGAGCTCATGAGCATCCCGGTCGGCCAGATCGCCGACCTCACCGCGGTGCGCCTCGACCCCGACAAGGGCCTCACCTCGGTGGCATCCGCGTTCTTCACCCAGCTGGCAGCGCAGCACGTGCCGCTGGCCGGGTCGAGCGGCACGCGACTCGCGCAGAGCGCGGTCGATCTGGTCTCGGCGCTCTACGCGCAGGAACTCGGGACCTCCTCGTCCCGCCCCGACTCGCACAGCGACCTCGTCCAGCGCATCATGGCGTTCATCGACGAGCGACTCGACGACGCAGACCTCGACCCAGCCGGTATCGCGGCCGCCCACTTCATCTCGACGCGCCACCTGCACGGGCTCTTCCACGAGCAGGAGACGACCGTGTCGACGTGGATACGGGCACGGCGGCTCGAACGCTGCCGCCGAGACCTTGCAGATACCGGGCTCGCAGCACGCTCGGTGAGCGACATCTCGATGCGCTGGGGGTTCGTCAACGCGGCGCACTTCAGCCGCGCGTTCAAAGCACGGTTCGGCGTCTCGCCGAGCGCCTTCCGTGCGGAGCGCGCTGGGAACTGAACGCACGGCGCGCAGCTCGCAGTGATCTGGGCCCGGCCGCGAGCAGCGGCCGAGCCCAGCAGGTGCTCTCCGTCAGTGCCCGCCGCCCGTGTATGGGCCGAGCGTCGCCAAGCGCTCGAGGTGGCTCGCCAGGGCGAACCTCTCGTCGATACCGTCGCGCGTGCCATCCACCGCGAGCTGCGCCGCCCACCGGCCGAGCACCGGGGCGAACTTGAACCCGTGCCCGGAGAGGCCAGCGAGTATCGCGATGCGGCCTGACTCGTTCAGGTCGACGACCGGGAGACGGTCGGGCGTGTACGCGCAGTGATGCACGCTCGATCGCACCGGCTCGGGGTTGAGGGCCGGGAAGAACTCCTTCGCCTGCTGCCCGATCTTCACGAGCTCGTCGCGCGTGTACGCGGTGGGAACTTCGGACACGTCGCGGAACACGGGCCAGGTCGGGTTCGAGCACGCCTTCACGCTGTACCCGTCGAGGCTCGGAGCCCCGAAGAAGTGCACGGGGCCGACGTCGCGGAGGAACGCGGGGAACCGGTCGGGGAGGAACTCGTCGATGCGGTCCGGCATGAACCAGGTGAGGCCGAGCACCTGCAGGCGGAGGAGACGGTCGAGGTCGGGGTGGATGCGGCCAGACCACGACCCGGATGCGACGATCACGCGGTCCGCGCGGATGGCCTCGCCCGGGGTGCGCACGACAACCGCGCCAGGCTCTTCCTCGATCGCGAGCACGCGCGTGTTGAACCGCAGGTCGGCGCCCCGTTCCTCGGCCAGCCGGAGCGCGGAGAGGACGCTCACCTCCGACCGGATGCCGCCGCCGTACTCGTCGAGCACGCCGATGTCTCCGTCGTGGATGCGGTGCTGCGGGAACGCCGCGCGCAGCTCCTCGGTGTCGTAGCGGCGGTGCGGCAGATCGAACTCGGCGATCGTCTCGAGTGTGGTCCGCATCTCGATGCGGTCCTCCTGCGCAATCGAGAGCGCCCCGACCTCGAGGTACAGCTCACGCTCCGCTTCCCGCTCCAGCTCGCGCCAGAGCTCGCGCGACTCGAGCAGCATCGGCACGTACAGGCCGCCCTCGTGGTAGGCCGTGCGGAAGACCCGCGACTCCCCGGCGTAGGAGCCGTGCTCGTGCACTCGCCCGTACTGCTCGATGCCGATGACGCGCACGTCGTCGCGCTTCGAGAGCTGCCAGGCTGCCATGGCGCCGACGGCGCCGAGGCCGACGATGACGACTGTTGGGGGAGATGACATGAGGTTCGTTCCTAATCTTCCGGCCTGTGTGGTCCGGCGTGCGGTGGGTGGGAAGAGGGGGCGGCTACGCGAGCGCCGGCGTCTCCCACAGGTTGAGGGTCTGCCCGATTCCACGCTCGACGGCGTTGCGGTACACGACGGTGCCCCAGGCGACGTCTTCCACCGGCATCCCGCCGACTGAGAAGAGGATCACCTCGTCGTCGTCGCGTCGACCTGGCGAGCGCCCCGCCATGATGCTCGGCAGATTCTCGAGCACCGCATCGTCGACCGTGCCTTCCGCGATGCGGTCGAGCAGGTACATGCCGTGCAGGCCGATGTGCTCGTGTGCTGGGCTCGGCACTTCCGCATGCCAGGCCTCATAGAGGCCCCGATAGTCGGCGATGTGCCGTGCAGCGTTGAGCAGTCCGTCCCCGATCATGATGTCTGCCGGCAGGCTCACGAACGCGCCGGGCTTCAGCCAGTCGCGCTCGAGCCTGACGTAGTTCTCGGAGCCGGCTGGCGTCGTCGGCGCGATGGAGACGAGGTCGCTGTCGCGCACCGCCTCCTCGATGGAGTCGACGATGCGGACGTCGGTGAACTGGGGGAGGGCCGTCCGCACCCAGTCGGCGTACCCCTCCAGACTGCCGCGGCTTCGCCCGGCGATCTTGAGGGTGTCGAGGGCAGGACGCACAGCCGAGAAGGCCTCGAGCGTGGTGCGGTTCATGACGCCTGGCGCCACGATTCCCACGCTGCGGGCATCCGCCCTCGCGAGGTGGCGTGCGCCGACGCCAGGGATGGCGCCCGTGCGGTATGCGCTGAGCAGGTTCGCCGACATGTACGCGAGCGGCGCCCCGGTGTCCTTGTCGCACAGCGTGAACATGAGCACCGACCGGGGGAGGCCGCGCTCGCGATTGGCCAGGTTTGAACCGTAGAACTTGCAGCCGGCGGTCTGGAAGGACCCGCCGAGGTAGGCGGGCATGGCCATGAAGCGTCGGTGCGGGCCGTCGAGCGGCATGCCGTCGTGCGGAGACTCCCGGGGGAACGTCACCATGGCGCCGTGCGAGTTCGCCTCTGGGCCAGCCATCCGGTAGTCGCCGGCGTCGACGAGTCGGAGCGTCTCCTCCATCGCGTCGACGCAGGCGGGCATGTCCGTGACTCCGGCCGCGATCATGTCGGGCTCGGAGAGGAAGCGGAAGTCGATCCGCGGTGCGAAGTCGGTCATGTCCTGCCCTAGCCGCTGATGACCTGGGGGACGGACACGTGCTTGAGGCCCTCGACGCCGAACTCGAGGCCGTACCCCGAGGACTTTACGCCGCCGAACGGGATCTGCGGATGCAGCCCTCCGTGTCCGTTGATCCAGACCGTTCCCGCCTGCAGCCGGCCCGCGACGGCAAGTGCCTCGTCCCGGTCTCCCCAGACGGATGCGCCGAGGCCGACGTCGAGTCGGTTCGCGTTGCGCACGGCCTCGTCGAGGTCGGTGTAGCGGATGATCGGCAGCGTCGGCCCGAACTGCTCCTCGTCGACGATCGCCGCTCCGTCCTCGACGTCGGCGACGAGGGTGACGGGGTAGAAGAGCTCACCGAGCTCGCTCGCCGGTTCGCCGCCCGTGACGATGCGGGCACCGTTCGCGCGTGCGTCCTCGACGAGCCCCGCGACGATGTCGAACTGGTCCTTGTTCTGCAGCGGACCGAGGACATTCTGCTCGTCGAGCCCGTTGCCCATCGGCATGCGCGCAGTGACATCCGTGAGCGCGTCGACGACCGCGTCGTACAGCGAATCGTGCACGTAGAGTCGCTTGAGGGCGGCGCAGGTCTGCCCCGTGTTGATGAAGGCGCCCCAGAAGAGGCCCTCGGCGATGGCGGCGGGGTCGGCGCTCGGCAGGACGATGCCCGCGTCGTTGCCACCGAGCTCCAGGGTGAGGCGCGCGAGGTTCGACGCGGAGCTCTCCACGATCTTGCGGCCAGTTGGCGTCGAGCCCGTGAACATGACCTTGCCGACGGCGGGATGCGCGGCCAGCGTCGACGAGACGCCGCGCTCGCCGCTGATGCCGATGAGCACATCCGCCGGCAGCACCTCGTTCAGGATCGACAGCATCGCGAGCACGCTCAGGGCCGTGTTGCCGCTTGGCTTCACGATGACCGAGTTACCCATGCGCAGCGACGGCGCGATCTGCCAGATCGTGATCATGAGGGGCCAGTTCCAGGGGCCGATGGCGCCTACGAGCCCGATGGCGCGGTAGTGCAGCGTGGCGTGACCCGACGCGTCGTCCACGACGGTCTCCGGCTCGAGGGCCGTGTCGGCCGCGGACCGCAGCCACGTCGCGCAGGCACCGACCTCGAAGCGAGCATTCGGGCCGTTCAGCGGCTTGCCCTGCTCGCGCGAGAGGAGCCTCGCGAGCGGCTCGCTGTTCGCCTCGATGGCATCGGCTGCGGCGTGCAGCAGCCGGGAGCGTTCCTCGTGGCCGAGCGCCTCCCAGGCCGGCTGGGCGGCTGTGGCGCGCTCGATCGCCGCCTCCAGATCCGCGACCGTGTGCTGGGGCACCCGGCCGATGGGCGCTCGCGTCGCCGCATCCACCGCCTCACGGCCCTGCCCCTCAGGTGCCTGCACCCGGGCGATGAGCGAGAACTCGTCCGTGGCGAGCTCCGTGGCGAGCTGTGCGTTCTTGGTCACGATGCCTCCGTGTGGTCGGGCCCGACTCCGTCATCGGGCGCTCCCTCCATGGTGCTTTCGTGACGCGGATCGGCCTTGCCGCTCAGCGCACGTGGCATGTCTGCCCGCGAACATTCGCTGCGCAGGGCTCGACGGCGACGGCGACCGTGGCGCTTCAGTCCCCAGCGGTCGTGCCGAGAAGCGCGTCGAGCACAACCGGGAGGGAGGTCATCCCGTCCGCCTCGAGGAAATGCCCGGCTCCAGGCTGCACCCGGACCTCGGCGGAGAGCCGACGGGCGAGGGCGTCGGATGCTGCGGGAGGCACGAGCGTGTCGTTGTCGGAGCGGACCACGACGCGAGTGCTGATGCGTTCCGCGACGCGTTCCGCATCGACGTCGTCGGCGAGGTAGTCGTCGAGGTCGGGGAGCGTGTCGAGCTTGCCGGTGAAGCCGGCGACGAAGACGACGCCGCCGAGTCGCCAGTCGCCGAGCTGGGCGGCCAGCACGCGGAGGCTGGTGACAGCTCCGAGCGAATGCCCGACGATCCACGTCTGCTCGTCCGGGGTGCCGAGTGCGAGCGAGACTTCGCGCTCCCAGTCGGCGGGGTTCGGCGACTCCGCGAGCGGCAGGTCGACGCTCGTCGCGGCGATGCCGCGGTCAGCGAGCGCATCCCGCAGCCACGGGAACCAGTGCGCGTCGACGTTCGCGCGGAAGCCGTGCACGATGATGACGCGGGTTGGGAGGCGGTCGTTCGGTGTGGATGCTGCTGCGGGCATGGCACCCAAGCTATGGGCTTCGATGTGCCGGCGAGGAGGGGGTGGACATCGGCGTAACCTCGTGCGCTTCCACCGCGGTGGGTCGCCGATCAGAGCTGTCGAGCACGCCTTGCGGCTTTCGCTGGGGGCGCGACGTCACCCCAGAGGATGACGCCGGTCCGTCCAGGGCACGACGCGAAACGGCGCGCTGCCGCCCCATGATGGGTCGTCGCGCCAATCCCGAGATCCGGGCCGCGCCGCGAAAGGCCAGTCTTGACCACCCTCACCTCCCCCGACCTCAGCGCTGTCGCGCCGCGTCCCGCCGGCGAGCGGATCGTCGCCCTCGACGTCATCCGCGGCGTCGCCCTCTGCGGCATCCTGTTCGTCAACATCGCCCCGCTTGTGCACTTCGGCTACGAGTCCGGCATTCCCCAGCCGACGAGCCTCGACAACCCGAGTGGCTGGCTGCAGCTGTTCGTGCAGCAGCGATTCTTCCCGATCTTCTCGCTGCTCTTCGGCATCGGCTTCGCCCTGTTCTTCGAGTCCGCGAAGCGGCGGTCCCCACGGCCAAGGCTGGTCCTGCTCAGGCGACTCCTGCTCCTGCTCGCCATCGGCATCCCCTTCGAGCTGCTGCAGGGAGGGTCCGCCCTGTGGCCATACGCCATCGCGGGTCTCCTCGTGCTGCTGCCGAGCACCTGGGTGCCGCGCTGGGTCGTGGCCATTGCCGCGGCCGGGCTCATCGTCGCGAGCTTCGCGCTCACCGGTGGCGGCATCACGCTGATCCCTGGCGTCTTCCTCCTCGGAGCGGCCCTCACCCGTTACGGCATCGTGCAGGGGATCGGACGATCGCGCGCCGGCTCAGTCGTCGCCCTCATCGCGTTCACCGCCGCCTCGATCCCGCTCGTGATCTGGCAGGCCAGCGACATCACGATGTCCGGCTTCGACCTCGCCTCAGGTCTCGCCGGGTTCGCGATGGCGGGCGCCTACGTCGCGCTCCTCTCGCTCCTCATGACGACTGGCTTCTCGCGTCCCCTCCAAGCGGTCTTCGCGCCGCTCGGCAAGATGGCGCTGACCAACTACGTCGCCGGCGCCCCGCTCATGCTCGCCGCCGGTGCACTGTTCGACTTCCCTCACAGCACCTCGTGGGGTCTCCTCCTGACCTGCGTCGTGGTGATCCTCGCGCTGCAGTGGGTCGCGAGCACGCTCTGGCTCCGCGCCTTCACGCAAGGGCCACTCGAATGGCTCTGGCGCTGGGGAACGTGGGGAACGCGGGGGCCTCTCCGTCGAACTGATCGCCGGGGAGGCCCCGGGGGGAACGGCGCGGTCAGCGCTGCGCGGGTGACCGGAGCAGCGTGAACGAGCCCTCCTTGACCATGAGCGTGGTCACGGGGTCGCTGACGCGCTGCTCGTCGTCGCTCGAGAGCGCCAGCTCCCAAGTGCCGAGAGGCGCATCTGGAACCGTGAACTCGACGGCGTTCTCCGCCGCGTTCAGCAGCAGCGCGAAGGCATCGGCCCCGGTGTGGGAGAACACGAACGCGATCGAGCGGGCGTCCGGGTTCTCCCAGTCGGCGTCGTCGAAGCCGCGCGCATCCGATCGGAGCACGTCGACGGTGTCGAGTGCGTCCGCATCCGGTGCCTGCCGGAACCAGGCTGGCCGCAGCGCGGGATGCTCGGCGCGCAACGAGAGGAGCGTGCGCGTGAACTCGAGCAGGTCGGAGTCCACGGCCTGCCAGTCGAACCAGGAGATCTCGTTGTCCTGGCAGTAGGCGTTGTTGTTGCCGCCCTGCGTGCGGCCGAGCTCATCGCCGCCGAGGAGCATCGGCACGCCCGCGGACAGCAGCAGCGTGGCGAGCAGGTTGCGGCGCTTGCGGCCGCGGCGCTCGTTCACCGACTCGTCGTCCGTGGGGCCCTCCGCGCCGCCGTTGGAGGAGCGGTTGTCGCTCTCTCCGTCCTGGCTGTCCTCGCCGTTCGCAGCGTTGTGCTTGTCGTTGTAGGAGGTGAGGTCCGCGAGCGTGAACCCGTCGTGCGCGGTGATGAAGTTCACGCTCGAGAGCGGCGAGCGTCGGCTCGCCTCGTACACATCCGGCGAGCCCAGGATGCGCTGCGCCGTCGTGCCGAGCGTCGCGTCGCTGCCGTTCCAGAAGTCGCGAGCGTCGTCGCGGAACTTCCCGTTCCACTCCGACCAGTCCGCGGGGAACCCGCCCACCTGATAGCCGGCGGTGTCCCACGGCTCGGCGATCATCTTCACCGGCGCGAGCACCGGGTCCTGCTGGATGAGCGTGAGGAACGCGCTGTGCAGTTCGGCGTCGCCGCCCTGGCGGGTGAGGGTCGTCGCGAGGTCGAAGCGGAACCCGTCGACGTGCATCTCGGTCACCCAGTAGCGGAGCGAGTCCATGATGAGCCCGAGCGCGGCCGGGTGGCCGACGTTCACGCTGTTGCCGGTGCCCGTGGTGTCGAAGTAGTGGCTCTCGTCGCCCTCCACGAGTCGATAGTAGGCAGCGTTGTCGAGGCCCTTGAACGACAGCGTCGGGCCCATGTGGTTGCCCTCGGCGGTGTGGTTGTAGACGACGTCGAGGATCACCTCGAGGCCGGCGGCGTGCAGGGCCTTCACGAGCTCCTTGAACTCGGCGACCTGCCCGCCGCCGTCACCGGCCGACGCGTAGTCGCCGTGGGGTGCGAAGAACCCGATCGAGTTGTAGCCCCAGTAATTGCGCAGGCCCTTCTCCTCGAGGTGGCTGTCCTGCACGAACTGCTGCACGGGGAGCAGCTCGACCGAGGTGATGCCGAGGTCGACGAGGTGCTTGATGGCCGCGGGATGCGCGAGGCCGGCGTAGGTGCCGCGGATCTCCTCGGGCACGTCGGGGTGCAGCTGTGTGAACCCCTTGACGTGCACCTCGTAGATGACGGTCTGCTCGAGCGGGACGCGCGGCGACGCGTCGTCGCCCCAGTCGAAGCTCGGGTCGGTGATGACGCTCAGCGGCACGGAGCCCGCGGAGTCCGTGTCGTCGCGCTGCTCCGGCTCGTTCATGTCGTGGCCGAACACGGCCTGCGACCAGTCGTAGCGCCCCTCGATCGCCGTGGCGTGCGGGTCGAGGAGGAGCTTGTTCACGTTGTGGCGGAGGCCGTGCTCGGGTGCCCACGGGCCATCGACGCGCAGCCCATAGCGAGCTCCTGTCTGCAGTTCGTCGACGAATCCGTGGAAGACGTGGCCCGTGCGCTCCTCAAGACGCGTTCGGGTCTCCACCCCCGATTCGTCGAAGGTGCACACGTATACGGCGTCTGCGGTCTCGGAGTAGACAGCGAAGTTGGAGCGGCCGTCGACAGTGCTGAAGCCGAGCGGATACGGGCGGGAGGGGGCGGAGTTCGACAACGGAGGGCCTTCCGGTCACGGGGGAGACGGGGAACGGTGCGAGATCCCCGCCGCTGACAGTAGGGCAGGATCTCGAGGCGACTGCCGACGTTCTCCCAGCTATCGGCAACGCGCATTCTCTGGCGTCACTCTTCTCCCAGCCGCGAGGGTCAAGCTTCCGGTCTGTCGACCAACCTGAGGAGAAGACCATGAAGGCAACCGTCAACGGAACTGTCGTCGCCGAAGCGCCCGAATCGGAGCTCGTCGGCATCGAAGGCAACCACTACTTCCCGCCGTCCTCATTGCATGCCTCGGCCTTCACGGAGAGCGCCACGCAGTACACCTGCCCGTGGAAGGGTCACGCCCAGTACTGGGACGTCGTCGTCGGCGGAGAGACGCACCGCGACGCCGCCTGGAGCTACCCGGAGCCGTTCGACGGCTCAACCGAGAGGGTCGGCCACGACTTCGCCGGCTACGTCGCCTTCGACAAGTCGCAGGTCAGCATCGGCTGACGCGGGGCACGATCACGATCATGATCAGAGTGACGTGCACGGTGAGTGAGCTTGAGGAGGACGCCGAAGTCATCAGCCTGGGTGACCGAGTCGAACGCTTGGCGGAGAACGCCGTATGGCCGTCCTACGGCGATGCGCTGGCCGATGTTGTCTGGCACTTCGATCAGTACGCTCCGATGCGGGCCGAATCGGCGTGGATGATCACTGGGACTGTCACGTCGATCCACGCGATCTACGTGCGGCTCGCGCACGTGTCGGGCGGCGAAGCCGAATTCGGCCCTGAGCCTGGCAGCCTGCACCTCGAGGCGCGCGCCACGACGCTCGGCACGCGCGATCCGCAACGAGAGCGAGCGCGGGAAGAGCTGGCGCTGCATGCGCATCCGCCAGGGGTCAGCGGTTGGTATGGGCCAGAGTCATTGCACCCGAAAGCAGGCGACGAGGAGCTCACCGGGTGGCTTTTCACCCTCGAAGGCGAGCGCATCCGCGCGGCGGAGCGGTGGCCGATCTGACTGACCGCCGCCGAACGGCGGCTTCGTGGTGGATGTCGAACCAGTCGAACTCGGCGGACGAACGGAACCGGCGCAGCGTCAGACGTGGAGTCTCCAGGACGGGCGCAGCCGACGTCAGGACTCGTCCTGTGCCGCTCCGGTGAGCTGCGTCGCACGAGCGAACGCCGAGGGACGGCCCCACAGGGTCAACAGCAGCGCGAGCACGCCGAGGGCCATCATCGCGACCGGGAGCAGCAGCCCGTTGAAAGCTGCGAGGAGACCGGCGCCCAGAATCCCTGCGCCGAAGATCGCCAGGTTGAAGGCAACGGGCAGGAACGAGTTCGCGACGTCGGAGTTCTCTCCACCTGCTCGGGTGAGCGCGCTCTGCAGCTGCGGTGAAGCGCCTCCGAAGCTGATCCCCCAGAGGGCTGCGGCCGCGAACAGCGTCGGCGTCGAGCCCGCACCATGAGCGCGAGCACGATCAGTGCCGTCAGAGGGAGCCTGGCAGGATCGGCGTGCGCATCGAATGTCGGAATGCCGGACCTAGGGGACTGGATCGACGTCATTCGGCGGACACCGTTCCTGTGAAGGGCTGCGCCGCGCGGACCGCGTCGACATCCTCGAACGAACCGAGCGGAATGATGCCCGGGTAGTAGCCGACCGAGTCGTAGTACAGCACGAGCCCCTGATTCGGGGCGTAGTAGCCGATCGTGCCAGCGTCCGCGCTGCTCCCAGACGGCATCCCGTCGAGGTTGAGCGCAGCGGGAAGCACCGCGATCTTCTCCTGGCCGCCGAAGTCCTCGAACGAGAGCTCCAACGGCAGATGAGCGAGGAGGTCTGCCGTGGCCGCGTTCGCATCCAGCGTTCCACGGACGACGCTGTCGCCCACGCTGATCGTGATCCTCGTCGCTTCGGTCAGGGGAGGAGCGGGAGCTGCGGCTGTGGTGCTGGGAACGGTGGCCGGTGGGAACTCGCCGCGCGGAGTCTCGCCGCTTGCGCATCCGGCGAGCAGAGCGCTCGCGAGAAGGCCGGCCGCAACGCCGCACCATCGGGCTCGCCTCGTGTTCATGTCCTGTTCCATCCGCTCGTCTCCCTCATGGGAGCAGTCAACGCGTCGCGCGCCGTGGAAGGGAGGCCCGGTCGAAAGGGGTTCCAGCAGAGGTACCCCAAGCCTCCGGTGCGCGTCGTAGCGTGTGATCCATGGACAACCGGAGCGAAGTACGAGAATTCATCAGCTCCCGCAGGGGCAGGCTCACGCCGGAGCAGGCTGGCATCGACCCAGGTACGACACGGCGTCGCGTCACCGGGCTCCGACGCGACGAGGTCGCGCGGCTCGCGGGGTGAGCGTCGAGTACTACACGCGTGTGGATCGCGGAAACCTCACCGGAGTCTCAGACAGCGTCCTCGATGCGGTCGCCCGTGCGCTGCAGCTCAGCCGCGCCGAGCACGACCACCTCCTTGATCTGGCGCGAACCGCGACCCTCGGCACTCGAGCGCACGCCCCGAAACCCCACGCCACCGGACTGCGCGCGACCGCGCAGCACCTGCTCGACTCGATCACGGGCGCCGCCGCCATCATCGGGAACAGCCGCATGGACATCGTGGCCGCCAACGACCTCGGCTACGCCCTCTACTCCGAGATGTACCGGAGCGGCGCGCGCCCCGCGAACCACTCTCGGTTCATCTTCCTCGACCCTCGCGCCCACGACTTCTACCCAGACTGGGACCGCGCGGCGAACGTCAACGTCGAGATCCTTCGACGTGAAGCTGGCCGGTCTCCCTTCGACAAGCAGCTCACCGACCTCGTCGGCGAGCTCTCCGTGCGCAGCGACGAGTTCCGCACCCGATGGGCCGCCCACGATGTCCGCCGCCACTACTCCGGCGCGAAGCAGTTCCAGCATCCGGTGGTCGGCCCCCTCGAGCTGAACTACCACGCCATGGACCTCGAAGACGACCCGGGCCACACGATGACCGTCTACACGCCTCTGCCCGGCAGCCCCTCAGAGCAAGGGCTGCGATTGCTCGCAACGTGGGCGGCCACCGAGAACATCACCGCCATCGCGAGGGACCCCGCGGCGCGCAACAGCGCGACTTCACCCTGAACGGGCAGCTCTGGAGCACCACCGTCGTACCCAGGTATGAGAAATCGAGCTTCTCCCCAATCCACGCCCGCGAATTCCTAGCGTGAGGGAATGCTTGCGCAGAGACTCACCGAACCAGAACGGACATCCACCACCTCGACCACGAGGTGGCTGTCAGCGGTCATCCTGCTCGTGAGCGTCGCGACGATCTGGTGGACGAAGACGCAGGTCACAGACCACGTGTACGTCAGCGGGCTCGGCGCAACGGGCATGCCCACGGCCGACATCTTCAACACCGCCCTCCTCGGGATCGGCGTGGGCGGACTGCTCGGAGCGCCAGCGCTCGACGACATCCGCTCACGGGTCGCGTGGCTCCCGTGGAGCGCGTCGGCCACCCTCATTGCCACATCGCTTGCTTTCATCGGCGCCTCACGGGTGACCTGCACGTACGGCTGCCCCATACCCTTCACCCCGGGCTCGTCGCCGCAGGACCTCATCCACATCGCGCTGGCAGCAACAGGATTCACTGGCGCGGCGGTTGTCATGGTGCAGGTCGCGACGAGTGCACTCTCGCGGGTGACGCGTCTGGTGGCCTGGGGAGCAGCGGGCGCGACCGGCATCGTCGCAGCGGGCGGCGCCACCCTCTCCCTCCTGCGTTTCAGAACCGATGTCGGGGCGAACCTCGAGTTCATCGCGATGACCGTCGGTGTCGTCTGGCTCGCCGGTCTCCTCGTTCGGCGCGCCGCTGGCTCGGCTCCCGGTCACGCTCCTGGGGTGGCAGATCGGGCCCAGGCTAGGGTGTTGCCCGTGAGCGTGGCTTCGTGAAGGGATCCGATGGGATGCTCCTGTCCTGGCAGCCGCGCCTCATGCTCGGCGACGTCGCGCTCCTCGCCGTGTACGTCCTCTTCAACGGTTCGATTCTCGCGTGGCAGGCCGTGTACGCGGGCATCCCAGTTGGGTCGATCGTCCCCGAGATAATCCAGTTCTGCATCGGGTGCATCGTCATCGCACTGCGTCGTCGAGCGCTTTCCATCGCGTTCACCGCCGCTGCGCTCGCGCTCGCGCTCTCAATGCCGTTGCACCTCTCCGTCGACCTGTTCGTGCTTGCGGTGGCGATCTACTCCATCGCGGCTGGCGGCGCTCCGAGAACCGGTATCTTCGCGGGAATCGGGCTGAGCCTCGTCGCCGCCGTCAGCACGTCGACGCTGCGGCTCGCCATCGACGATCCGCCCAGAGTCGAGCTGTTGCAGGTCAACCTCATCCTCATCCTCGGGATCGGAACCGCGGCTCTCCTCATCGGCCTCGCGGTCGGGATGCGCCGCAGATTCGTTGCATCCCTCATCCAGCTCACCCGGGAGCTCACCATCGAGCGCGACCGTTCAGCCCAGCTGGCCACGCAGGCCGAGCGGGCTCGCATCGCCCGTGAGGTGCATGACATCTTCTCGCACGGCCTGCAGGTCATCGTCAGCAGCGCCGACGGAGCCTCGGCCATCCTGACCCGCGACCCTGACCACGCTCGGACGCTTCTGGCGGCGATCTCCGACACAGGGCGCCGGTCGATGCGCGAGGCCCGCACCGTCTTCACCCTGCTGAACGACTCCGAAGCCTCCGCCGACCCAGCACCGCAGCCGTCACTGGATGCACTCCCGGATTTCGTAGCGCGCTCCCGCTCTGCCGGGCTCGACGTGCACTTCACCGAGGAAGGCACCCCCGAACTCGATGCCACCCAGGAGCTCGTCATCTACCGGGTCACGCAGGAGGCGCTCACGAACACGCTCCGCCACGCCGGCAGCGGCACGCGGGTCGCCGTGCGGCTCATCCACTCAGCCTCCCGATCATCACTGGAGATCGTCGACGACGGGCCGCCGAGCGGCAGCCCGGTCGGGGCGGCTACCCGAGGCTCCGGGTCGGGGCTCATCGGCATGCGGCAGCGTCTGGACATCGTGGCCGGCGAGCTGGAAGCGGGTCCCCGCGGCGACCGCGATGGCTGGCGTGTCCTGGCCGTGCTCCCTTCCGTGCCCGGGTCGGCAGAGCGGGAGCTTCGGTCGTGAAGATCCGTGTCGCTCTCGTCGACGACCAGGCGCTGGTCCGCACCGGATTCCGTCTCGTTCTCGAGGAGGACGGCGACTTCGCCGTCGTCGGCGAGGCGTCCGGTGGCCGCGCAGGGGTCGCACTGGCAGCGCGCACCCGACCGGACGTCGTGCTGATGGATGTTCGGATGCCCGACCTCGACGGCATCACTGCGACGAGATTGATCGTCCGGGAGAGCCCGGTCCGGGTGATCGTCCTCACCACGTTCGACAGCGACTCCTCCGTCACGCAGGCGCTCCACGCTGGCGCGAGTGCCTTCCTGTTGAAGGACGTGCGTCCGGCCGAACTCATGCAGGCCATCCGCGATGTCCATGCCGGAGACGTCGAACTGCCCCGAGCGGTCACGCGAGACGTCGCGAGGCTCTCTGAGTTCGATGCGGATGCTCGGCCGGCGCTGAGTGCCCTTTCGCCACGGGAGCTCGAAGTGCTGATCGCGATCGGCCAGGGCCTCAGCAACCCCGAGATCGCCGTCGAACTCTTCCTGAGCGAGTCCACGGTGAAGTCGCACGTCGGGCGCATCCTGGCGAAACTCGAGCTGCGGGATCGCATCCAGGCTGTCATCCTCGCTCACCGAGCGGGGCTCGTCGGAGACTCCCGTTCGGGCTGACGAGCGGCCCGAACGTGCCCTCGGTCGGCGCTCACCGGAACGCGTGATCGCGACCCTGCTCTCGCACGATGGGATACTTGCGACATGGCAAGGCTCAGTGGTTCCACAGCTCTCGAGGGTGTCCGTGCCCTCGCCGCATCGCTCTCGCCAGGCGAGCTGCTGCCGTCGGAGCGCACCCTGGCCGCCGAGCTCGGGGTGGCGCGGATGACGGTGCGCGCGGCGATCGACGTCCTCGAGCGTGAGGGGCTCGTCCGCACGAAACGCGGCATAGGCACCGAGAAGCTTGCCCCGCCAGTCTCTCTGCAGGTGCGGTTGCGGTCGTTCGCGAGCGCCGTGCGGGAGCACGGCATGCGCGCCGAAACGCAGGTGCTGTCGTTCGTTCGGAGCACGGATCGCCCGCCCGAGGTTGAGGAGCACCTGCAGCTCCCACCGGATGCTGAGACCATCCACCTGCGTCGGCTGCGCCTCGGCGACGACCGTCCGCTCGCCCTCGAGGACGAGTGGATCCCCTCGGCGCTGGTCCCGGAGCTCAATGAGGAGACGGCAAAGGGGAGTCTCTACGAGATGCTCGAAACCCTCGACCTCCTGCCGACCGAGGGCGTTGAGGTCGTCACCGCAACCTTGCCGAGCACCGAGGAGATCGAGGTGCTCGGCATCGCGGCGAGCTACCCGGTTCTGCGGCTGACGCGCGCCGCGATCGCCCGTGGTCTGCCGATGTCGTACTCGCGGGCGACGTTCCCCGCCGACCGCTTCGAGCTCACGTTCCCGCTCCAGGAGCGCCTCACGCTGCCGTTCTCCTGACCCAAACCGAACCACCGGCGAACTCTGGTCTATACCAGGGCGGATTTTCCAAGTAGAGTCCCCCCTAACTTTTCCTTTGACCATGGAGTCACGCCATGAAATATCTCCAGAAACTCGGCAAGTCGCTCATGCTGCCGGTGGCTGTCCTGCCAGTAGCGGCGATCCTGTCCGGTATCGGGTACTGGATCCTCAACACGGCGGGCGAGAACTTCGTCCAGGCCTTCTTCACCGCCGCCGGTGGTGCGCTCCTCGACAACCTGCCCCTGCTCTTCGCGCTCGGTGTGGCAATCGGTATGGCATCGAAGCCAGACGGAACCGCCGCACTCGCAGGCCTCGTGTCCTGGCTCGTGGTGACGAGGCTCCTCAGCCCCGAGACGGTCGCGACGCTGCAGGGCATCCCGGTCGAAGACGTCAACATCGGCTTCGGCCGCATCGAGAACGCCTTCGTCGGCATCATCTGCGGCCTCATCGGCGCCTACTGCTACGACAAGTTCAAGGACGTGAAGCTGCCATCCGCACTCTCGTTCTTCTCCGGCAAGCGCTCCGTCGCGATCGTCACGACCGGCGCATCCCTGGCCGTCGCCCTCGTCCTCTACTTCGTATGGCCGGTGCTCTTCGGCGGCCTCGTCTCGTTCGGTGAGTGGATGGTCGGGCTCGGCCCGGTCGGCGCTGGTCTCTACGGCTTCTTCAACCGCCTCCTCATTCCGCTTGGCCTGCACCACGCGCTCAACGCCGTGTTCTGGTTCGACGTCGCTGGTATCAACGACCTCGGCAACTTCCTGAACGGCACCGGCACGGCCGGCGTCACCGGCCAGTACATGACCGGCTACTTCCCGATCATGATGTTCGGCCTGCCCGGTGCGGCCCTCGCCATGTACCTCACGGCCAAGACCAACCGCCGCAAGGTCACCGCCGGCATCCTGCTCTCCGGCGCCTTCGCGTCGTTCTTCGTCGGCGTCACCGAGCCGCTCGAGTTCGCCTTCATGTTCCTCGCACCCGCGTTGTACGTGGTCCACGCGATCTTCACCGGCATCTCGATGTTCATCATGGCGCTGTTGCCGGTGCGCATGGGCTTCGGGTTCTCGGGTGGATTCATCGACCTCATGCTCGGCTGGGTCAATCCGCTGGCGCAGAACCCGTGGATGATCTTCCTGGCCGGCGCCGTCTGGTTCGTCGTCTACTTCGCGGCCTTCTACTTCATCATCAAGCGCTTCGACCTGAAGACGCCGGGTCGTGAAGACGAAGAGGTGGAGGTGGATGAGGCGTCGACAGGGTCGTCGAAGTTCCTCAACCAGGCCTCCGCGATCCTCAAGGGGCTCGGCGGCAAGGACAACGTGCTCGAGCTCGACAACTGCGCGACCAGGCTCCGCATGGAGATCGCTGACGTGTCGAAGGTCGACGACGCTGCGATCCGTCGCGCTGGCGCGGCCGGCATCATGAAGCCGGGCGGAAAGTCGGTGCAGGTCATCTACGGGCTCGAGGTGCAGTTCGTCAAGGATGCGATGGAGGACCTCATCGCGGGTCGCGTCGAGGCGCCTGCTGCTGCGGCCGTCGCCGCTGATGCGGGTGTGGCCGAGGCTCCGCGGGGCAGTGTTGCCACGAAGACGGTGCTCACGGTGCGTCAGCCGGTGGCGGGCCGCGTCGTCCCGCTCTCCGAGGTCCCCGATGCGACGTTCTCCGAGGGGATCATGGGGCCAGGCGTGGCGGTGGAGCCCACCGGTGACACGGTCTGGGCGCCGGCAGACGGCACAGTCGCGCACATTTTCCCGACGAGTCACGCGGTGGCGTTGAAGCTCAACGACGGCACCGAGCTCCTCGTCCACGTCGGTGTGGATACCGTCGAGATGAAGGGCGAGGGGTTCGAGACCCTCGTCTCCGTCGGCGATGAGGTCGTGGAGGGCACGCCGCTCCTGCGGTTCGACCTCGACGCGATCCGGGCGGCCGGGCATCCGGCCGTGACTCCGGTCATCGTGCTGGGAGGCGCTGACGTCGAGCTGAGGCTCCGCGAGGTCTGAGTCGCCGCGTAGGTGCAAGGGGTGGGCTTCCGGAATCGGGGGCCCACCCTTCGACGCTGGTGGACTAGACCACACTTGCGTTTGTCGGTAGCATGAGGGGCAACACGCCTCGCCGATCAGGCTGCAACTCCACGAGACTGGACTGAGGCATCCCGATCGCTTTCGATCTACAGGAGCAGCGCATGGAAGTTGTCATCATGGCCGGACCGGCAGAAGTCGGCGCCTTCGCAGGTGGACGCATCGCCGATGTCGTGGAGGGCAACCCGGAAGCAGTGCTCGGCGTCGCCACCGGTTCGAGCCCCCTCGAGACCTACCGGGCGCTCGCTGCTCGCCGGGACGCGGGGCTCGACTTCTCCCGCGTGACCGCCTTCGCGCTCGACGAGTACGTCGGCATCGCCCACGAGCATCCAGAGTCGTACCACGCCGTCGTCGGACGCGAAGTCGTGGAGCCCCTTGGGCTCAACCCGTCGCGCGTGCACGTTCCCGACGGCCTCGCATCCGACCTCGACGCTGCCTGCGCGGAGTACGAGGCGAAGATCCTCGCCGCAGGGGGAATCGACGTGCAGCTGCTCGGCATCGGCGCGAACGGGCACATCGGCTTCAACGAGCCCACCTCCTCGCTCTCCTCGCGCACCCGCGTGAAGACCCTCGCCCCGAAGACTCGCGACGACAATGCGCGCTTCTTCGACAAGCCGGAAGACGTGCCCGTGCACTGCCTCACACAGGGGCTCGGCACCATCCTCGACGCGCGGAGCGTTGTGCTCGTCGCGCAGGGCGCATCGAAGGCGCGCGCTGTCGCCGCGATGGTCGAGGGGCCCGTCTCCTCGATGTGGCCTGGCTCCGTCCTCCAGCTGCACCGCCGCGCGACGATCGTCATCGACGAGGCCGCGGCCGCCGAGCTCACCATGGCCGACTACTACCGATACACGGTCGAGCACCGAGCCGGCGTGCAGCCGAAGGCGTAGGCGGGGCTGCAGCTCTGGCGACGTGCTGCGCCGTGGCTGGCACTCGTGGCGTTCGCGACCCTGATGGGTTTCGGGATGCCGCGATCGGACGGGTCATCCTCGCGCATCGCGGTCCTCCGTGTATCGGAGTTCGCGCGTGTCGGCGCCTCGCGCTCAGTGCACCCACTCGCCGCGCCGCATGACGCGCTGCACGCCGAGGGATGCATCCAGCACGACGAGGTCGGCGGAGTTCCCGGGCAGGAGCGCGCCGACACGGTCGAGGCCGAGGGTCGCTGCGGGGGTCGTGGATGCGGCGCGCACGACGTCGGCGAGCGGCAGTCCGACGACACCGACCGCGTACTGCACGGCCTGCGCCATCGTGAGCGTCGAACCCGCGATGGCACCACCCTGCGTGAGGCGGGCGACGCCGTCCCGCACCTCCACGTCCAGTGAGCCGAGCACGTAGTCGCCGTCGTGCATGCACGCCGCCGACATGGCATCGGTGACGAGCATGAACTGGTGCGGCTTCGCGACCGCCGCCAGGCGGAGGGTGGCGGGATGCACGTGCGTGCCGTCTGCGATGAGCTCGACGACCGCGTCAGGGTGCTCGAGCAGCGCGGCGACGGGGCCAGGTTCGCGGTGGTGCAGGCTCCGCATGGCGTTGAACAGATGGGTGCCGACGGTCGCTCCGTGGTCGAGTGCGTCACGGGCGACGTCGTAGCTCGCGTCGGTGTGCCCGATCGCGGCGACGACGCCGGCCTCCGTGAGCGCCCTGATGGCCTCGAGGCCACCGGGCAGCTCTGGCGCGAGTGTCACCATGCGCACCCGGTTCCGTCCCGCGGAGAGCAGAGCGCCCAGGTCGTCGGCGTTCGGTTCGATGAGGTGCTGTTGCGCGTGCGCGCCGGGATGCTCGGGGCTCAGCCACGGCCCCTCGAGGTGGATACCCGCGAGCGTGCCCTCCTCGGCGAGCGTCGCCAAGCCGGCAACCGAGTCGCACATCGCCGAGATCTCGTCGGTGACGAGGCTCGCCACGATCGAGGTCGTGCCGTTCTCGAGGTGCGTGCGCGCCGCCGTCTCGGCCGTCTCTCGGGCGCCGCCGTCGAACGACGCGCCGCCGCCGCCGTGCACGTGGGCGTCGACGAAACCGGGCGCGATCGTCGCATCCCCGAGGTCGACGACATCACTCCGGCCGGCCGGGGGTTGCCCCAGGTTCACGCTCCGCAGGAGCGGGCCATCGATCTGCACCCAGCCCGGTGAGAGCTGACGGTGTGGCGTGATGACGTTCGCGGCGCTGACGATCACTCTGCTTGCTCCGTATTTTCGGGGGTTCGGCTCACTGGTCTGTACCAGTTGTACTTTTGTCCGTGCGCGCGTCGGTGTCAAGTCGGAAGTCCCGCGTGGAGGTCGGGTCTGAGCGCTTCGATTACGCTCATCGGGGCATGTCCGACCCGTCGGCGGTCGTGGCGGCCCATCCCCGGGGCTGTGCCCGGGTAAAACAGTGGACTTAGTCCAAACTTGACCAGGGTCCAAACTTCTCACTAGTCTCGGGAGCACACCATGAATGCACCCAACTCGCCTTCTGGTGGCCTCCGTGCCCGGAAGAAGCGAGAGACAGAGAATGCCATCGAGAACGCCGCCGTCGACCTGGCACTTGAGCTGGGCTTCGACGCCACGACGGTCGAGGCGATCTGCGAGCGCGCCGGCATCTCGAGGTCCACGTTCTTCAACTACTTCCCCAGCCGTGAGACGGCCATCACGGGGCGAATGGTGCAGCTGCTGCGCGGCGACGACGCCGACCGCATCCTCGACGAGCATGCGCCTGCCCTGGCGCACGGCATGCTCGCGCTGGTCCTCGCATCCATCGGCCACGCCCACATCAACAGCGACGTGGCGCGGAAGCGAGCCCAGCTCAGCGCAGAGCAGCCGGACACCATCACCCGCTCGACCGGATCGCTCCTCGCGATCGGCGCGCAGCTCCTGGAAGTCGGGGTCAGCTGGCTCGTCCGTCGCCCCGAACATGCGCGCCTGCCCGGCGACCCAGGGAGAGAAGCCGTCATCGCGGCAGGCCTCTGCCACGCTGCCTTCAGCTCCATCATGGTCGACGCAGCGGCGAACCTCGGCGACCTCGAAGTCAGCGACGCCGACATCACCCGCGCGTTCGACGCCGTGCGCGTCGTCCTCGACTGATCGCGCTCTTCCGCACTCCCCACCCGACTCGTAGCCGCTCTCCTCCCGCGCTCTCCGCTTCCCCCGCACTGCCGCTCCATCAGTTCCTGTTCCAGCTCCACCCCTGTTTCAGTACCTACCCCCGAGGTGTTCTGGTGAAACCTTTCCGTACCCTTTTCCGCGCCACGGTCGTCGCGCTCGCTGCTGGCGTTGTCGTCGGGAGCTTCGGCGTCGGAGCCGCATCCGCGGCGCCGACCCCCGATGACAGTGACAAGCTGTCGGGCAGGCTCGCCGCGCTGGCCGCCGTCGACGTCTCATCCGACCCGGCAGTCGCTGAAGAGCAGCTCAAGTCGACGACGACCGAGCAGCTCGCCCTGCCAGACTCCGGCCCGGCCAGCATGCGCCTGACCGGCGACAGTGTCGCCGTCACCGTGTACTACTCGACGCCGCCGGTCGCCGCCGACATCGATGCGCTCGCAGCGCTTGGAACCATCGACTCCGTCGCCGCGAAGTACCTTGTGGTCGGCGCCACGATCCCGACGAGCAACCTCGACTCCGTCGCCGCGCTCGACCACGTGCAAGCCGTGCACGAGACGCTCACCCCCGGTTCGAGCGGGACGGCCTGGAGCGGCGCCCTTGCGCCCACGGTGACGGAAGTCGACACCGAGACAGACGCGCCGTCCGAGACGTCGTCTGACGCTGCCGCCTGCCGCGCCGTGCCCGCGAACCTCGCCGAGCCGCTCAACGTGCCGCTCGCTCGCGAGCTCTACGGACTCGACGGCGAGGGCGTGCGCATCGGGATCATCTCCGACTCGTTCGATCACGCCGCAGAGCCGCTCCCGAGCGCACCGGATGAGGACGTCGCTGCTGGCATGCTCCCCGGGCCCGGGAACCCGTGCGGGTACGAGCAGCCCGTTGAGGTCCTCATGGAAAGCACGGACCCAGCCAGCGACGAGGGCCGCGGCATGGCGCAGCTGGTGCATTCCATCGCCCCGGGCGCCACGCTGCTGTTCGCCTCCGGCTGGGACGGCCAGGCCGGATTCGCGGAGGCCGTCGAGCGTCTGACCGCGGCGGGCGCCGACATCATCGTTGACGATGTCAGCTACTTCGACGAGCCGATCTTCCAGGATGGGGTTCCCGCCAACGCCGTGAACGATGCGGTTGCTCTTGGCGTCACCTTCTTCAGCTCGGCTGGCAACACCACCAGCATCGGCACGCAGGGCGAAAGCGCAGGGCGGGTGATCTCGTCATGGGAGGCGCCAGAGTACCGACCGACCACGTGCCCTGCTGCGGTGCTGGATGTGGTCGTCGAGGCAGGAGGCGGGAGCGTGGACTGCATGGACTTCGACCCCGGCGCCGCTCAGGACCCGACAAACACGCTGACCTACCCGGATCTTGCATCCCGCGGCCGCGTCGCGACCACGATGCTGCAGTGGGCAGAACCCGTTGGCGCCGCAACCAACAGACTCGACATCGTCGTCACCGATGCGTCTGGCACGATCGTCGCGGCGAGTCCGACCGTCACGGCAGGCTCGCCGATCCAGCTCGCGGCCATCCAGCCGAGCGCTGGCGACTACGACTACATGATCGTCCGCGACACGAGCGCCGGCGTCCCCGCGGTCAACCCGCGCGTGAAGATGATCTTCATGGCCAGCTCCCTCCAGGCAGCCGAGTACTCGAAGAGCACGGGCGGCGACATCGTGGGCCCGTCCATCTTCGGGCACAACGGCACGCCTGCCGTCGTGAGCGTCGCGGCCGCGAATGCCGCCACGCCCACGGAGCTCGAGCGCTTCAGCTCGACCGGGCCGACCACGCTCTACTTCGAGCCGTTCCCGAGCACGAACGCGCTGCCGGAGCCCATCTCGGGCGCCCCCACCCTGACCTCGCTCGACGGCGGCTGGACGAACTTCTTCGGGAACCCCGTTGATGGCCAGCCTGGCGTCTACTCGTTCACGGGTACCTCGGCGGCCGCTCCAGCCGCGGCCGCTGTGACTGGGCTCGCACTGCAGCTCGACCCCGGCGCGACGCCGCAGGAGCTGCGGGACGCGCTCACGGACACGGCCATCCCCATCGACAGCATCGTCGAGTCGGTCCCCGTGGCCGACTCAGCTGGTGCCGGACTCGTAGATGCGCTCGGGTTCCTCGCGGCCCTCCCCGCCTCGACCCCCGTTCCGACGCCGACCGTCACGCCGACGGTCACGCCGACCGTCACACCGACGGTCGAGCCGACCTCGACGGTCGCCCCGACCACGGCGCCGACGGTTGTGCCCGTGAGCCCGACAGGAGTCCCGGTTCCCGGCGTTGAGACACTGGCACCGGTTCCCGCGACCGCGACGCCCGCCCCAGCGGCGAGCGACAAGCTCGCATCCACCGGTGTGGACGCCCCGGTTGGGCTTGCCGCGCTTGCCGCTGTGCTGGTCCTCGCGGCCGGCATCACGACCATGGCGCTGCGCCGACGGGCCGGCGAGCGATGACCCGCATCGGCGCAGTACCCACTCACAAAGGTGTTCAGGTGAAAATCGTTCGAAACCTCTCCCGCGTCGCAGTCGCCGCGCTGACCGTCGGGCTTGTCGTCGGCGGCTTCGGGGTCGGGGCCGCGACGGCCGCGCCCGCATACGACAGCAGTGAGAAGCTGTCCGGGCGACTGAGCGCGCTCGCGGCAGTCGACGTCTCCTCCGACCCGGCAGTGGCCGAGCAGCAGCTCGCGACCGCGTCGCCCGCCGAGCTCGCGTTGCCGGAGTCGGGTCCCGCCAGCCTGCAGCTCGATGGCGGCAGCGTGGCGGTCACCGTCTACTACTCGACGCCTCCACTTGCCGCGGACATCGATGCGCTGGCCGCACTCGGCACGGTCGACTCTGTCGCCACCAAGTACCTCGTCATCGGCGCCACGGTTCCAGTCGGCAACCTCGAGGCGGTGGCCGGGCTGAACAACGTGCAGTCCGTCCAGGAGACGCTCACCCCCGCAACCAGTGGGTCGGGCTGGGGGGCCGTCAACGCGACGACCGTGCCAGGGACAGAGGTGGATGCGCCAGGCGATCCGAGCACGGATGTCTCGGACGACTCCTGCCGAGCCGTGCCCGCGAACCTCACGGAGCCGCTCAACGTGCCGCTCGCTCGCGAGCTCTACGGCGTCGACGGGGAGGGGGTGCGCATCGGGATCATCTCCGACTCGTTCGACTTCGCGCCCGAACCCCTGCCGTCGACTCCCGCGGAAGACGTCGCGGCTGGACTCCTTCCCGGCCCCGGAAACCCCTGCGGCGACACGCAGCCCGTTGAGGTGCTGCGGGAGAGCCCCACCCCGTCAGGAGACGAGGGCCGTGCGATGGCGCAGCTCATCTACTCGATCGCGCCAGGAGCGACGCTGCTGTTCGCGTCCGGATCTGGAGGGCAGGCGAGTTTCGCGAACGCCGTCGAGACGCTCTCAGAGGCGGGCGCCGACATCATCGTCGATGACCTCGGCTACTACGACGAGACGATGTTCCAGGACGGGGTCGCATCGAATGCGATGAACGACGCCGTCGCGCTTGGTATCCCGTTCTTCACGGCGGCCGGCAACGACACCGTCATCGGCAGCCGGGGCGAGAGCGCGGGACGCGTGATCTCCTCGTGGGAGACGCCCGAGTACCGGCCCACCGCCTGTCCTGCCGAGGTCAGCGAGATCCTCCCAGAGATCGACATCACCAGCGCCGACTGCATGGACTTCGATCCCGGCGCAGGTGTCGACGCGACAAACACGCTGACGTACCCCGACCTCGCGCGCCACGACAGGACTGCCCTCATGATGTTGCAGTGGGCCGAGCCCCAGGGTGCCGCGACCAACAGCATGATGGTTGTCATCACCGACTCCTCTGGTGAGCTTGTCGGGGGCAGCCCGGTCGCAGCCGCCGGTTCACCCGTGCAGATTGCCGCATTCCAGCCCACCGGAGGCGACTACAACTACATCATCGTGCGCGACACCAGCGACGGGGTGCCGGCGCTGAACCCTCGCGTGAAGACGATCTTCAACGGCGGCTACCTGCAGGACGTGGAGTACTCGGAGAGCGTCGGTGGTGACATCGTCGGACCCTCCATCTTCGGACACGCCGGCACGCCGAGCGGGCTCAGCATCGTCGCCGCGGATGCATCGACGCCGACCGAGCTCGAGGAGTTCAGCGGCACGGGCCCGATGACGCTCTACTTCGAGCCGTTCCCGAGCACGAATGCGCTCCCGGAGCCCATCTCGGGCGCACCGACGGTGACCTCGCTCGACGGCGGCTGGACGAACTTCTTCGGACCGGAAATCGAAGGACAGCCTGGCGTGTACTCGTTCACGGGAACCTCGGCAGCGGCACCATCGGCTGCGGCCGTGGCCGCGCTCGGGATGCAGCTCAGCCCCGGGCTCACGCCCCAGGGCGTGCGGGATGCGCTGACGGAGACTGCCATCCCGATCGACAGCATCGTCGAGTCCGTCTCGGTGGCTGACTCGGCGGGGGCCGGTCTCGTGGATGCGGTCGGGTTCCTCGCAGCACTGCCAGGAGCCACGCCGACGCCAACCCCGACCCCGACCACCGAGCCGACTCCGACGGTGGTTCCGACTCCCACCTCGACTGCTGAGCCCGTCACGCCGACCGGTGTTCCGGTGCCAGGCGTGGTGACTCCGACTCCAGCGACCACGACACCGGTTCCCGTGGCAGGTGACAAGCAGCTCGCATCCACCGGTGCGGATGAGACGCTCGGCTTCGGCGTGCTTGCCGGCGCGCTCGCCCTCGCGGCCGGGCTCACGGCGGTCGTCGCCGCGAGTCGCAGGAGAGTCGGCGAGAAGTAGCGAGCATCGACGCCCCGTCCGTGGACGGGCGCTGTGCGACAGGGGTGTGGCGAAGCGCTGCCGGCGATATTGCCGACAGCACTTCGCTGCACCCCTGAGCGAGGGCTAGCCCGTGACGAGGCGGTGCTCGTACGCGAACACGACGATCTGCGCGCGGCTCGAGAGTTCGAGCTTCGCGAGCACGTTGCGCACGTGCGTCTTCACAGTCGCCTCGCTCACGAACGCGGCCGCCGCGATCTCGCTGTTGCGCAGCCCCTTCGCCGCGAGCAGGAAGATCTCGCGCTCCCGCGGCGAGAGGGCCGCGATCGCGAGGTCGGGCCTCGGCGCGATCTCGACGGGTTCCGCGGCCGGGGCGGCGCCTCGCGCGATGCGTCCGACCGGCATCGCCGGGGCATCGCCCGCGTGCACGGCCCTGATCGTGTCAAGCAGCATCTCGGGCGTCGCGTCCTTCGTCACGTAAGCGCTCGCACCGTTGTGCATGGCCTGCAGCACCGCTTCATCCTGCCGGAACGTCGTCAGCATGACGATGCGCGGGCGCGGCCCGGTCGCGTCGGCGTACGGGGCGGCCTCCAGGATGCGTCTCGTCGCGGCGATGCCGTTCAGGCCGGGCATGCGGATGTCCATGAGCACCACGTCCGGCCGTTCTGCGACGACCAGCTCGACCGCACCCTCCCCGTCGGCGGCCGTGCCGATCAGCTCGAGATCCGACTGCGACTCCACGAGCATCCGCATGCCGTAGATGAACAGCTCCTGATCGTCGACGAGGGCGATGCGGATACGCGGGGCTGGGTCTGAGTGCGCCGGGACGACGGAGACCGGTTGGGTATCGGTGTCGTCGGTCACCGCTTGTCCTCCTCGTTCTCGGCAGGGGTCTGGTTCTGGGTGGTGGTCGCAGCGGAGGCTTCCTCGGTGGCAGCCACCTTGGGCTCGATATCCTGCGTCGGGACGAAGGCCGTCACCACGAACGTCCGATGTCCCTCCACCTCGCTTTCTGACGGCTCGGCCCCCGCCGTCAGCCAGCCTCCCGCGAGGCGTGCGCGCTCGCGCATCCCAGCCAGGCCGAGGCCGCAACGTTCGGGGGCTTCAGCGCTGGTGTCGTTGTCGCCCACTCCGGTGCTCACGATATTGAGGGAGAGTCCCGCCCCGCGCCAGTCGAGTGAGACGGTTGCCGACGCTTCAGAGCCGGCGTGCTTCATCGCGTTCGTGAGGCTCTCCTGCACGATCCGGAACACGCTCAGCTCCTGCACCTGCGAGAGACGCTTCCGCTCGCCGAGATTGCGCAGCTCGACCTTCAACCCGGTGCTGGACGCCTGAGCGATGAGGGCATCCAACTCGTCGAGCTTGGGCTGCGGCGCCGACCCCTCGCCGCCGATGCCTTCCAGCAGTCCCTGCAACTCGAGCAGGGTGCTGCGGGCGTTGTCGGCGATCTTCTGCAGGTCATCGGCGGGCTCGCCGCGCGACTCTCGCAGCAGCCGCGAGCCGTCCGCCATCGAGATCGTGACCGTCAGCGAGTGAGCGAGCACATCGTGGACCTCCCGAGAGATGCGGGAGCGTTCCTGGAGGAGGAGCACCTCGGCGGAGGACGCCGAGAGCTCGCCGGCGAGGGCCACTCGCATCGCCTGGTCGCGCCGCCGCTTGATCGCGTACTGGATGGCGACACCGAGAACCCAGGCCGCGGCCGCCAAGAGGGCGAAGATGAAGGCCAGCTGGGCGGCCGTCTGAAGCATGAGCTCGGATTCGGGCGGGCCGTAGGAATCCACGATCGCGGATGGCTCGCTCTCTGCGCCCTCGAAGAACGTGGTGGAGGTCAGTACCGAGCCATCGTCTCGGATGACGGAACCCTGCTGTTGGCTCGCGATCACGTCAGAGACGGACGGGAACTCGGCCCCGGGTAAGGCGACGCGGCTTCCAGGCATCGGGCCCGCCCATTGCAGCCATCCTCCGACGTAGACGAACAGGAACGCGATCCCGATGCCGTGTACGACGCCGGCGCCAAGCGCGATCCAGCGGGTCAGGCCCACGACGTTCAGTGCGACGAAGAACACCACGATGGGCATTCCGAAGTGGATAGGCCAGCCCGTTGAGTCCGCCATCGGAATCGCCCACATGAGCTGCAGGATCGGCACGGCCAGCGCGATGCCCAGGGCTATCCGCGGGAAGCGCCGCGACAACCCGATCGCGGCGCCGTAGATGACCGGAGCCGCGTAGAAGGGCAGGTAGCTGCCCCACCGCCCCACCTCGGCGAAGCACCACAGCGTGATGAAGATGGCCCCCACCGCGGGTTCGAGGAGCCAGCGCAGCTGGGCGGTTGAGAGGCGGTCGAGCAGTCGAAGCATGATCACCAAGCTAGGGCTGAATCGGTTCGCGCAGGACGGTGGGGGTGTATCCGCCGCTGCCTTTCATCCGAAGGGGTGAGCGGTACGCGGCTTGCGAGGCTGCTGTCGCGCATCCGCTCTCGTGATGTGTGTTTCCGAGACCGTCGGGGCCCAGCTGGCGTGGCCAGCGTCGGCGCCCGGCACGCCAGATGCGACGTTCAGCCGGTTCGGCTCAAGCTACTCCGCGGCGCGCGGATCGATGAGGATGTCGAGTTCGTTCCAGAGGCGCTCCGCGGCGTCGATCCGCACCTTCGTGGCCTCCGGGTCGAGCTGGGCGAGCGTTGCGACGAGCCCCTGCTGCACCGCCATGGGCACGGTGAGCGATGGGAAGAAGGACGTGCCCTCTGCCGGAATCATGATGAGGTCGTCAACGGCTCCCTCGAGCTGCGGCGGCAGGTAGTCGGTGAGGGCCACGACGGTCGCACCCTGCCGGTGCGCGGCGTTGGCGGCTGCGACGATGGTGCGGTAGTGCCGCCAGTAGCTGCAGACGATGAGCAGGTCGCCTGGGCCCATCGTGGCGACGCTGTTCGAGAGGGCGCTGTCGCGGTCGAGGAGGGCATGCACGTGGTAGCCGGCGATCTGCAGGTTGTGCACGAGGGCCTGCCCGACCGCGGCGAAGCTGCCCATCGCGGTCACGTGCACGCGCTTCGCCGACTGCACTGCGGCCGCGACCCTCGCGATTGCGACGTCGTCGATGTCGCGCATCGTGGCGGCGAGCAGCTCCGAGTCGTTGCGGAGTGCGTTCTGGAACGGGGTGTCCGTGAGGCCGTGGATCTCGGCGATGTCGACCATCGACAGTTGCGCGAGGTAGCGGGTGCGCATCGCCTGCTGCAGATCGGGCCAGCCCCTGAAGCCGAGCTGCTGCGCGAGGCGCGTGGTCGTGGATGCGCTGACCTGGGCTGACGCGGAGATCTCCGACGCCTGCGCGTAGCTGACCGCGTTGATGTTGGTCACGAGGTAGTTCGCGAGCTTCTGGCTGGTGGGGCCGAGGTTCCGGGTTGCGAGCATCCCGCGCAGCCAGGCGTCGGGGGAGATTCGCGTCTCGTCTGCGGTGGGTGGCTCGGCGGCGGACATGCCCTCATTTCAGCACGGATCGGCTGGTGGATGCTCGGGCCGGGTGCGGGTCGAGGCACTCGTGCAAGAGATTTCGCGCGGGTTACATTTCTGCAATTTGTATTGCATGATGGGATCCGCTGGATCAAGCTTTCTCGAACACCGTCGTTCCGATCCCCCAGGAGACTCCGTTGTCACTCACCGCACGGCTCGATCGCCTGCCGATCAGCAAACCCCACTACGCGCTACTGCTCATCGGCGGCCTCGGCTACACGTTCGACGGCATGGACGGCGCCATCGTCGCCTTCCTGATGCCAAGCGTCCGCGACGTCTTCAGCCTCGAGGCGGCGCAACTCGGCCTCGTCGGCTCCGCTGCGCCCTTCGGGTTCCTCTTCGGGGCGCTCCTCGCGGGCTACCTGGGCGACAAGATCGGCCGCAAGAAGGTCATGATGTGGTCGCTCGTGCTCTACGCGGTCGCCTCGCTCGTCGCGGCACTCTCCTGGAACTTCGAGATCTTCCTCTTCATGCGCATCCTCGCCGGCATGGGCGCTGGCGCCGAGAGCGCCATCATCGCGCCGTTCCTCAGCGAGTTCGTGCCGAAGCATCGCCGCGGCTGGTTCGTCGGCACCCTCGCGGGCTTCTTCTCGTTCGGCTTCGTCGCCGCAGCGCTCATCGGCCGCTTCGTTGTCCCTGCCTCGGAGGACGGCTGGCGCTGGGCGCAGGTCCTCACCTTCCTCCCCATCGTCATGCTGCTGTGGTGGCGCCGTTCCCTCCCCGAATCCCCGCGCTACCTCGCGAGCGTCGGCAGGCACGCGGAAGCCGAGGCCGTCGTGGCGAGCTTCGAGGACCGGGTGCGAGCATCCACCGGCAAGGATCTCCCGGCCGTCGATCCGAACGCCCCGGAAGAGGAAGCACCCGTCAAGTTCGGCTTCATCAAAGCAGTCAAGTTCCTCTGGGGCCGCACGATGTGGCGCATCACGGCGACGACCTGGCTCATCTGGTTCGTCATCACGTTCTCGTACTACGGCTTCTTCACCTGGATCCCGACCTTGCTCGTCGACCGTGGCATCGACGTCACGACGAGCTTCACCTACTCGCTCTACATCTACCTCGCGCAGATCCCCGGCTACTTCAGCGCCGCCTACCTCAACGAGAAGCTCGACCGGAAGTTCACGATCGCGCTCTACCTCATCGGCTCCGCCGGAGCGGCGCTGTGGATGAGCCAGGCGAACGACCCGATCATGGTGACCGTCGCCGGCATCGTGCTCTCGTTCTTCCTCAACGGCACCTACGCCGGCGTGTACGCCTACACGCCGGAGGTCTTCCCGACCTGGCTGCGCGCCACAGGCGTCGGCATGAGCTCGTCGTTCGGACGCATCGGCTCCATCACCGCCCCGATCATCATCGGAACCTTCGCCGCCCAGTGGGGCTTCGTCGGAGTCTTCGGGATGACCACGACCGTGCTGGTCATCGGCGTCGCATGCACGCTCCTCTTCGCCGTGCGCACCGCCGGACGCTCGCTCGAGGACATCACTGGCAGCGGCAAGGGAACCGACAAGCAGGCGATCGAGAAGACGGAGAGCAACGCATGACCCCGAACGGAGAACGAGTGCGCAACGGACACCGAGGACGAGGCGACGAGACGGCGCTCGAAGCGGTCGACTGGGCGAGCATCCACCACACGATCGAGGCGGAGGTCGGGGTCGTGCTCTTCACGGTGCTGCGCTTCACCGAGGGCGGCGAGGTGATGGAGCGCATCTACAGCTCGCACGCCGACGACTACCCGGTCGGCGGCACGAAGCAGGTCGCGACCCAGGTCTCGCCCGACTGGGTCGCCGCCTGCCGCGACTCGGGCGAGCCCTTCCTCGGCGCCACGCCGGCCGACCTCGACCGCATCTTCGACGACGCCAGCACGATCAAGTCCCTCGGCTGCGGCTCGATCCTCAACGTGCCGATCCCCGGGCCGGACGGCACACCTCTGGCCACCGTCAACATGTGCGCCCCGGAAGGCACCTACATCCCGACGGCGCAGGAGCGCGCCGTGCAGATCATCGACACCGGCGTGGAGAGCGCCAGGCAGCAAGGAGCAACCGCATGACCTCGAACCTCATCATCCGCAACGCCACCTGGCTGGACGTCGACGCGGGGGAGTACCGTTCAGGCGACCTCTCGATCCGCGATGGACGCTTCGCGCAGGTCGGCGGCGAGGTCGCTGCCGCCGACGGAGTCGAAGAGCTCGACGCATCCGGTCGCTACCTGCTGCCCGGCCTCATCGACTGCCATGTGCACGTCACCGCCCACACGGCAGACCTGCCGTCGATGGGCGAGCAGTCCCCGAACTACGTGGCCCTGCAGGCCGCGAAGCTCATGGGGGAGATGCTCGACCGGGGCTTCACGACCGTGCGCGACGTCGCCGGCGCCGACTTCGGCCTCCACGACGCGCAAGCCGACGGCCTCGTTCGCGGCCCGCGCCTCTTCTTCGGCGGCAAGGCGCTCTCGCAGACCGGCGGGCACGGCGACCCCCGCTCGCGGGGCCGCGACAGTCTCGACGGCGAGTACACGTGCTCGCACATCGGCAGGGTCGTGGATGGCGTCTCCGCCGTGCGCCACGCAGCCCGCGACGAGATCCGCCGAGGCGCGCACCACATCAAAATCATGGCGGGAGGCGGGGTGGCCTCGCCCACCGACCGCGTCGACTCAACCCAGTTCTCCGTCGAGGAGATCGAGGCCGTCGTCGAGGAGGCGACCGCCGCCAACCGCTACGTCACGGCGCACGCCTACACGGCGCGCGCCATCAACCGCGCCCTGCGAGCGGGTGTGCGCGGCATCGAGCACGGCAACCTGCTCGACGACGAATCGATCGAGCTGTTCCTCGAGCACGACGCGTTTCTCACCATGAACCTCGTCACCTACTGGGCGCTCATGGAGGAGGGGCGCGAGCACGGCCTGCCGCAGGACAACTGGGAGAAGGTCTCCGACGTCCTCGAAGGCGGCAAGGTCGCGCTCGAGAAAGCCCACAGGGGTGGCGTGAACCTCTGCTACGGCAGCGACCTGCTCGGAGGCATGCAGCGCCACCAGGCCCGCGAGTTCGAGGTACGGGCGGAGTTCATGCCTGTCCTCGACATCGTCCGCAGCGCGACGACCACGGCGGCTCGCCTGCTCCAGCGGGAGGGTGAGCTCGGTGTCATCGCGCCTGGCGCGCACGCCGACCTCATCGCCGCATCCACCGACCCGCTCGAGGATGTGAGCGTGCTCGCCGAGTCGCGCCTCGACTGGGTCATGCAGGGCGGCAGGCTCGTATAGCGCCCCGGGGTGCGCCGGCTTCCCTATCGGAGCTGGCGCACCTCGAACTGCATGCGCGGGTTCGCGAACGCATCCTGCGCTGCGACGATCTGCAGTTCGCGTTCACCCGAGTCGAGCGTGGTCTGCAGCAGATCGAAGACGCTCGAGACCGTCGCCGCGAGCGCCTCGGCTGCGGAACCCGACGTGCGGTAGTGCGCCGTGAAGAGCGCCGAGGTGACGTCACCGGAGCCGTTCGCCTTGAACGGGAGGTACGGCGTCTGCACGATCCACGCACCCGAGTCATCCACCGCCATCATCTCGATGGTGCCCTCTGGGCGGTGGGGGCGCTCCACGCTCGTGACGAGCACCGTGCGCGGTCCGAGCTCGCGGGCGAGGTCGACGGACTCCAGGGTCTCGTCGATCGTCGTGGGGGTCGTGCGCGTGAGGAAACCGAGCTCGAACTGGTTCGGCGTGAGGATGTCTGCCACCGGCACGACCCGCTCGCGGATGAGCTCCGGAATCGCGGGGGCCACGAAGCAACCCGACTTCGCGTTGCCCATGACGGGGTCGCACGTGTACGTCGCCTTGGGGTTGAGCTCTTTGGTGCGCTTGACCGCATCGACGACGACGTCGACGATCTCCTCGCCGCCCAGGTAGCCGGACAGCACCGCATCGACCTGTGCAAGCGCGCCGCGCTCCTCGACACCGAGGATGACGTCGCGCACGTCGGATGCGGGGAGCAGCGGGCCTCGCCAGGCGCCGTAGCCCGTGTGGTTCGAGAACACGACCGTCGAGACCGGCCACACCTCGTGTCCAAGACGCTGCAGCGGGAACACCGCAGCCGAGTTGCCCACGTGCCCGTAGGCGACCGACGACTGAATCGACAGGATCTTCATCTCCCGATCTTCCCACGCCATGCGTGGCCGTGCAGCCGCGCGACCCCGTGCGTCGAAACCGCGCGTCTCGGTCGGATCTCCGGCGCGCGGCGGAGGCATCTCCCGCCCACGGCCGAGGACGGTGTCGGTGGCTGCTCGTAGCGTTGAAGCACGGATTGAGAGTCGGCACTGAAGGTAGGGAAGCGAATGTCAGATGAGCGTCAGCAGCACCACCCGCTCGAGGTGGTGGAGGCTCCCCGCGGCCCTGCCAAGCGCATCCTCGTCATCGCAGCGATCGTCGCGGGGCTCGCCGCGGTGGTGCTCGGGATGCTCGTCGGGCCGCAGCGGCAGGCGCTGAGCGCGCAGGTCACCGGTGACGAGGCGCTCGCGGCGAGGGTTGTGGATGCGGTCGGTGGTCACGGCGGCTACCGCTCTGTCGTCGTCGCCGAGGTCACTCCCGAGGGCACCACGTGGGCAGGGGTCGGCAAGACCGGCGACGGCCGAGACGGGCCGGCGCCCACCGACGAGACGATCTACGAGCTCGGCTCCGTCACGAAGACCTTCACTGCATCGCTGTTCGCGGACGCGATCGAGCGCGGCGAGGTCGGGGCCGAGGACCCGCTCTCAGCGCACATCCCTGAGCTCGAAGGAACCCCTGCGGGCGAGGTGACGCTCGCCAGCCTCGCGCAGCACAGCTCCGGGCTCCCACGGCTCGGTCCGGCGTTCGCCATCGAGTCGCTCGCTGCGTCGCTCTCGGGCGGCAACCCCTATGGGCCGCAGACGACCGAGATCATGATCGAGGATGCGGCTGCCGCGCCGGTCGACCCCGCGCAGGGGCCCGTCTACTCGAACCTCGGGGTCGCGCTGCTCGGCACGGCGCTCGCCAACGCTGCCGGTGCTGACGGCTATTCGGCGCTCCTCGAGGAGCGGGTGCTCGGTCCGCTCGGCATGGAGTCGACGAGCATCGCGACGACCGAGGCCGAGGTTCCGGCGGAGACCACGCCGGGTTTCCTCACGAACGGCGCCCCGACCGACCACTGGTGGGGTGAGGGCTACGCGCCCACCGGCTCCTCCACGACGACGAACATCGACGACCTCGCGGCGTGGGCGGCCGCGAACCTCGACGGGACCGCGCCCGGGAGCACAGCGCTCGAGCCCACCGCAGAGTTCGCCGAGGGCTCAGGCATCGGTTGGATCTGGCAGACGACGCAGGTCACCAACCCGAGCGCCGACCGCAACCCGACCCTGACGTGGCACAACGGCGGCACCGGCGGATTCACGTCCGTCGTCATGCTCGATCGCGAGGCGGACAGGGCGGTCGTGGTGCTCGGGAACACGCAGCAGATCGTCGACCCCATCGCCGTCGCGCTGCTCACGGATGCAGAGGTGCCAGACCTGGGCGCGCAGGGCTCGTTGCTCCTGTGGGTGACGTTCGGCTTCGCGGTCGTCGCCTCTGGTCTCGCGCTGCTCTTCGCGTTCCGCTCGAAGGCGGCCCTGCCCATCGTCAACTGGCTGCTGCTCGCGGTCGGCGGTCTCGTGAGCCTCTGGGTTGCCGGCCCCTGGGCGAGCGTCGGCGGCTGGGCGTTCGGGGTGGCGCTTGCCCCCGCGCTCGCGGCACTGGCCGTCGGCATCCTGCGCTCGCCTGCACTCAGCTTCCAGCCGAGGAAGTGGGCGTGGCTCAGCTGGGTCGGCCTCGCGGTGGTGCTTGTGCTCCTCGTGGCGACGCTGCTCGTGGTGTGAGCCGCTACGCGCAGTCCTCGAGCACGTCGCGCATCGCGTCGTGCTCGGCCTGCGTGACCCACAGGTTGTAGGTGGCCTTCACGACGATCTGCCTGGCCACGTAGGTGCAGTGGTACGACTCCTGCGGGGGCAGCCAGTTCGCCGCATCCTGGCTCTTCTTGTCGTCGTTCACCCAGCCGGCGGTCGCCTGCAGGTTCATGGGGTCGTTCGACAGCTCGACGCGTTCGTCGAACGACAGCTCCTTCGCGCCCGTCCGCCACGCGTTCGCGAGCGCCACGACGTGATCGATCTGCACGAGGGGGCTCGTGTCCGGTCCGCGCTCGAAGTCGATCTCGTCGCCCGAGTACGGGTCCACGAAGGCGCCCGTGTCGACACGGCAGCCGTCGCGGTTGAGGTCGACGTCGGTCATGGACGCTGCGAGCGCGTCGTTGCGCGCGTCGCAGCCGTTGCCGTCCGGGTCCTGCCACCCCTCGCCGAACGACCCTTCACGGTCGAACTCCTCCCACTCGTCGCGCGGAGCGATGTCGAGCTTGCCGAGCACCTCGAGTGCGTCCGCAGCAAACGACGTCGACGCGTCGCCGTCAGCAGCCGCTGCCTCGACCTCGCCGGAGAGCGCAGCAAGCTGGCCAGCCTCCGGTGACGCGGACCCCGTCGTCGATGAGGGCGTCGGAGTGGTCAGGGGCGTGCAGCCCGTGAGCGCGCTGGCGACGCCGACAAGCACGGCCGTCGCGAGGAGGATGCGGCCGGATCGGCGAGTGGAGGCGGTGGAAGAAGGCATGGGAAGCACTGGAACTCTCTCGAACGGGTCTGCCGCACAAGACTGCCACAGGGCGGGTCCGCGGACGGGAGGCGAGCGTCATCCACACCGCAGCATCTCTGAGGGAGCGCGTAGCAGGACGGTGGCAGAATGTTCAGGCCACCGCTGCCCGCGGTCACGCACCGCAGAACTCCGGGGGAGCATCCATGACTGAAGCAGGCCACCTCGCCGCACCCGTCGAGGCAGAAACCGAGGGCCGACGCCCTGTCGCGCTCGTCACCGGCGCAACGCGGGGCATCGGCGAAGCCATCGCGCAGGAGCTGGCTCGCACCCATCACGTCCTCGTGGGTGGCCGGGAGCCGCGCGCCGTCGCCGAGGCTGCCGCGCGCATCCCTGGTGCGACCCCGTTCGTCGCCGACCTCACCGACGAACGTCAGCTCGCCGAGGCGGCCCGCAGCATCCAGCGCCTCGACGTGCTCGTGCACTCGGCTGCCGTGCTCGGTGGGCACGATGCCATCGCTGAGAGCTCCCGTGAGCGCTTCCGCCGCGCGTTCGAGCTCAACGTATTCGCGGTGGCCGACCTCACACGCCTCCTCCTGCCGCTCATCCGCGAGAGCAAGGGCACGATCGTCATGATCAACTCGGGTTCCGGCTACGCGAGCGGCGCGGGTACCAGCGTGTACAGCGGCACCAAGTTCGCGTTGCGCGCACTGACGGATGCGCTCCGCGAAGAGGAACGCCAGCACGGAGTGCGCGTCTCGAGCATCCACCCCGGACGCGTCGACACCGACATGCAGCGGGAACTTCGGCAGCTCGAGCAGGGCAGCTACGAGCGGGAACGCTACCTGACCCCGCAGGCCGTGGCGCAGGCCGTGCGCCTCGCAGTCGACACCCCGGCAGGCGGGGCGGTCGACGAGCTCAAGATCCGCCCGATGCGCTGATCGGACGCACCACGTCATGGCCGGCACCAACCAGATCTTCACCATCGTCGCGTTTGCGCTCCTTGTGGTGCTTGTGCTCGGCCTCGGCCTGCTCGTGGCGATCCTCGTGCAGCGTCAGCGAACGAAGAGAGCGAAGGCGGCATCTGCGCTTCGCAAGGCCGAACGCCTGAGGGCCGCAGAGCTGGGGATCGCCGGACTCCACGAAGACACCGACACGAGTGGCGGCATCTCGCTCCTCGGGCTGTCCGTGCAGCAGGCGGTTCCGGATGCAGCGCACAGCGCCCCCGCCCGCCCGTCGTCATGGGCGGCGGCTCCCCGGCAGACCGAACGACCAGCCGCTTGGCTGCCGGCTTCGGTGCAGCAGGCGTCCGGGGCGCAAGCCTCCGGAACACGGGCCGCTGCGCAGGAACCGCACGCCCCTCATCCGCACGCCCAGCCCGCGCGAGAGGAGCATCCGGAAGCCCCGCGGCCGCATGCCTCGGGCTCGCACGCCAAGCACGCGCTGGTCGAGGAACCGCACGCCGCCGAGCCTGCGCCAGCGCCGCACGCCTACGGTTCCACGTTCTCCGGAGGCGGCACCAGCAAACTCTGACCCGCGCCGAGACTGCGCCAGCGTGTCCTGCATCCACACGAGAAATGCCTGTTCCCTTGCTCAGGAACAGGCATTTCTCGTGTGTCTCGGCCCCGGGTCGGGGCGAAGCGCGGCGACCGGAGGGCTAGGCGTGCGAGGCGACGTGGTCTTCGACGGCGTGCTCGGCCTCGGTGTCGTCGCCCGCGAGGACGGCGTCGAGGCTCTCGCGCACGATGCCGAGGCCGGTCTGCAGCTCCTCGCTCGTGAGCGTGAGCGCCGGGAGGAACTTGAGGACTTCCTCGAACGCGCCCGCGGTCTCGATGACCAGGCCGCGCTGGAACGCTTCCGCCGAGACGCGCGACGGCAGGTCGCGGTCGTTCAGGCTGACGATGCCGTACATGAGGCCGCGGCCGCGCACCGTGAACGCGAGCTGCGGGTAGTCGGCGGCGATCGCCTCGAGGCCGGCGCGGAGTTCAGCGGAGCGCTCAGCGACCGTCGCCATGAACGCCTCATCGGCCCAGTACTCCTCGAGGGCGACACGTGCCGTGACGAACGCGAGGTTGTTGCCTCGGAACGTGCCCGTGTGCGCGCCCGGCTTCCACACATCCACTGCGGGACGGAGCAGGACCAGCGACATGGGGAGGCCTGAGGCGGAGATCGACTTCGACACGGTCACCAGGTCGGGGACGATGCCGGACTCCTCGAACGCGAAGAACGAGCCGCTGCGACCGATGCCGGCCTGGATCTCGTCGAGGATAAGCAGGATGCCGCGCTCCTCGGTGATCTTGCGGAGGCGCTGCAGCCACTCGGGGCTGGCGACGTTGATGCCGCCCTCGCCCTGGATGGCCTCGACGATGACGGCCGCGGGCAGGTCGAGCCCGCTGCCCGTGTCGTCGAGCATCTTCTCGAACAGGTCGAGCGTGTCGAGCTTGTCACCCAAATAGCCGTCGAAGGGGAGACGGGTGACATCGCCGAGCGTCGTGCCGGCGGCGTCACGGTACTTCTTGTTTCCGGTGACGGCCACGGCGCCGAGGCTGAGGCCGTGGAAGCCGTTCGTGAACGCGACGACGTTGGTGCGTCCCGTGGCCTGGCGTGCGACCTTGAGGGCCGCTTCCACTGCGTTGGCGCCGGTCGGGCCGGTGAACTGGATCTTGTAGTCGTAGCCGCGCGGTTCGAGCACGTACTGCTCGAACGCCTCGATGAAGGCGCGCTTCGCCGACGTCGCCATGTCGAGGCCGTGCAGGATGCCGCCGTGCTCGATGTACTCGATGAGCGCCTTCGTGAAGAGCGGGTTGTTGTGCCCGTAGTTGAGCACGCCTGCCCCCGCGAAGAAGTCGAGGTACTCGTCGCCGTCTGCAGTCACGAGGGTCGAGCCGGATGCGCGGTCGAAGACCACGGGGAATGAGCGGATGTATCCGCGGACTTCTGACTCGCGACGGTCAAATACTTCAAGGGGCGAGAAGTCGCTCATGCTCAGTTCACCTTCTGCTTGTTGACGGGGCCAGTTTTTGACCGGCCGGGCTTGCCTTCGTGGAGCCGCAGGGCGGATGCGCGGGTCGGTTCGCCGCACATCCCGAGATTCCGAGCTTACGGCCATGCCCGGGAATCCGGAGGCTGCCTTGCTACATTGTGGCCGTTCGGGCGTTCATCGCCCGCGGAAAGTTGGGGGTTCCATGACTGAAATCACAGTGCCTGCGCCGGTGCAGGCTCTTGTCGATGCGATCAACAGCGGTGACGAGCAGGCATTTGTCGACGCATTCACCGAAGACGGCTCGGTCGATGACTGGGGCCGCGTGCTCGAGGGTCGCGAGGGCGTCAGCAGCTGGGCGCAGAGCGACGCGATCGGGCAGAGCGCTCAGATGGTCGTCAAGGAGGCCACGACCGAGGAGGGCACGACGGAGCTGTTCTTCGACTGGCGCAGCAACCGCTTCAATGGCACGTCCCGGGCGTTCGTGACGGTCGAGGGCGACAAGGTGAAGAGGTTCCGGATTCCTTCTCACCGCTAGGCGGCGGAGGCCCGCGTCAGCGCACGGTGGAGAGGAACCCGTCTACGAGCTCGACGAGCTGTTGGGGCGTGAGCTGATCCCGCTTGGGCGTCAGCCAGTCGGGCCGAATGTCGTCGAGCAGCCCTTCCTGCACCATGACCTCGGCCTGCTCTGCGTATCCGCCAGCCACGTCTTCCGAGAGGCCGGGCGCGACGATGTCGGCGAAGCCGAGGTTCTCAGCGAAGGCATCGAGGTAGGTGACGCGGGTCACGCCGATGCCGCGCTCGGCGGGCGGCACCTCGTGCAGATGTTGGGACTCGGTGCGGTACCGCTCCCACAGCTTCGTCCACCGACGCTGCAGCGGCGGGCGGATGAGCGTGAGCGCAACGAGGGAGGCGAGCCCGACGAGGTAGAGCGGGACGGCCCATGACGGCAGCCACGGGGCGAGCAGCACGAGCGCCAGCGGGACGAAGAGGAGTCCCGCCGAGGCTCGGCTGTACGGGCTCGCGAGCAGACGCGTCACCCATCCGTCCCGGTCGGTGCGGTCGACGCGTGCGCGATCGAGCTCGGCGACGACAGTGCTCTTGAGCGAGGAGCGGCGTGCTGCATCGTCGGCGCCGGTGCGATCGACTCTGGCCCGATTCCCGCGGCTCCGTCGCCCGCCCGGGAAGTACGCGTCGATGACGGCACTCGACCACGCTGGCAGCGACGGGTCGTCGCTCAGCCATTCGACCTCCCATCCGCTTGAGCGCGGTGCGCGGTACCCGGCGGCCGTGATGCGGGCCGCGGCGCCCGCGTCTTCGACTTCGTGGATGCGCAGCACCCCGCGGTGCGCGAGCCAGGTCACCTCCCCGGCGAACGCCGTCTCCCATCCGCGGCTGTCCTCGTCGATGCGTGTGAGTCGGTGCTGCGCGGCGAGCGGCGTGAGCAGGAGTCGGGAGCTCGACCAGATCGGCAGCCTCGTCAGGAGCAGCGCGAGCGCGGAGGTGACGACGAGCGCGAGTGCCACAAGGGCAAGGGCGTGCCAGAGGTTCTCGAAGTCGGCGTTGGAGATACGGGACTCGTTTCGGAGCTGCGGTGGTGTCGGGGCGTTTGTCTGCTCGGGACGCGGAGACGCGAGGAAGGGCCGAGCCGATTCTAGGCTGGCGCTTCCTCGCGCATCCGCATCAGCTGCCGTTCGAATTCAGCCGAGGCTCAGCGCTTGCCGCCCCCGAGCAGCCCGCCGAGGATGTCGCCGAGCCCGCCGCCGAGCCCGCCGCCGGCCGAGGTGCCTGAGCCGCCTGCTGCGCCGCCGAGAACTTGGCCGAGGATGTCCCCGAGGCCGCCGCCCGCTGCGCCACCGGCGTTGCTCCCCGAGCTCGCGCCACCGCCGAGGATCCCACCGAGGAGGTCCTCGAGTCCGCCACCCGAGCTCGCGCCAGCCGTGGTGGATGCGCCCTGCGGCCCGCCGAGGAACTTCTTCGCGAGCCAGGCGAGCACGATCGGCGCGAGGATAGGGAGCAGCTTCTGCACGAGGCCGGAGGTCTGACCGCCTGGCGCGGAGCCCAGGGCTGCTGCGACCTGGTCGGTGTTGCTGCCGAAGACGTTCTTGACGATCTTCTCTCCGTCGGCGGTGTCGATGTCAGCGAGCGAGACGCGGCCATCGACGAGCGAGGTGTCCTTCTTCTCGAGCGCGTGCTCGAGGGACGCGGCGCCTGCGGGGTCAGCCGCGTTGGCCTGGAGGCCGCCGATGAGGGTCGGCAGCGCTGCCTGGATACCCTGCTGTGCGGTCTGCTTGTCGACGCCCAGCTGGCTGGCGATGTCGTCGACTGGGATGAGCTTGAGCAGTTCTGAGATGTCGGTCATGAGTTCCCCTTGATCGATGGCGCGGCACCGATCATGGGGCCGCGTGACCAAGAGGGTAGCGCTGGGGACGGTGCATCCGCCGTAAGCTCCTGACGCATCTCGGGCGAGAGGCTGGAACCAGCTCCGCCGCCTATCCGACGCCCCACCCGTAGGCGAGCTTGTGCGCTTCGAGCACGAAGAACGTCTCCGTGCGGCGCACGCCCTCGGTGGTCTGGAGTCGTTCGAGGAGGAGCTCCTTGTAGTGCTCCATGTCGCGGCAGATGACCTCGACCATGACGTCGAAGCCGCCGCTCGTGAGCACCACGTAGCTGGTCTCGGGGAGCGCGGAGAGCGCCTCGCAGACGCTCCGGGCGAAGCCCGGTTCGCAGTGGATGCCCACCATCGCGAGGTGATCGAAGCCGATCGAGAGCGGGTTCGCGATACCGACGATCTGCAGGATGCCGGAGTCCTCGAGGCGTTGCACGCGGTACCGGACCGACGACGCAGGGTGGCCCGTCTCGTCGGCGATGTCCTTGAACGACCGTCGCCCGTCCTTCTGGAGGATCGCGATGAGCTGCCGATCGATGTCGTCGAGTTCGTTCACGGCTGCTCCTCGGTTCCTGTGCTGCGGTGTCATCACGTTCTGACCTGCTTTCATGCTCGCACGGCGGGGCGGGTCCTGCCGCAGCGCGCATGCTGCTGGCAGGACCCGGCCGAGGGGTCGACCTAGGAGCCGACGTGGATGGCGCCGGTGCGGAGGTCGGTCATGTCGTGCAGCGTGTACATGCCTCCGATGCGCCCCCATCCGGTGCCCTTGCCCCCGGCGCCGCCGAACGGCATGTTGATGTCCCACCAGCCGTTCGAGTCGTTGACGATGACCTGACCGGTCTCGAGCTCTTCGATGAACCGGTACGCCTTGCTGAGGCTCTCCGTGAACACGGCCGACTGGAGACCGAGGCGGTCGGCGTTGGCGATCCGTAGGGCGTCGTCGTCGTCCTTCGCGGTGAGGATCGGCAGCACGGGGCCGAACGACTCCTCCTGGGAGAGGAGGCTGGCTTCGCTGACGCCGTCGACGATCGTGAAGTCGTAGTACAGGTCAGTGGGGTGCCCAGCTGCGCGACCGCCGCCGAGGAGGACGTCGAAGCCGAGACGGCGGGCCTCGTCGAGGTGCCTGTCCATCTTGGCGGCGACGCCCTCGTTGTTGAGCGGGCCGAGGTTGACGGATGCATCGAACGGGTCGCCGAGCACGACGTGCGACCTCGCGTAGGCGAGCGCTGATTCGACGAAGGCGTCGTGCACGCGGTGGTGCACGATGAGCCGCTCGGTCGCGCAGCACACCTGGCCGCCGCAGTAGAAGGCGGAGTCGACGGCCGCCTTCGCGGCGCGTTCGATGTTCGCGTCCTCGAGCACCACGATCGGCCCGTTGCCCGAGCACTCCATGAGCGAGCGCTTGAGGCCGGCCGTCTGGACGATCTTCGCGCCGGTCGAGGAGGACCCGATGAAGCCGATCGCGTCGATGCCGGGGTGCGAGACAAGCTGGGCGCCGAAGGGGCCGTCACCGGGGAGCACGCTGACGAGCCCGTCGGGAACACCAGCCTCGAGCAGGCAGTCCATGGCGGCGAGGACGGCGAGGGGCGTGTTGCTCGGTGGCTTGACGATGCAGGCGTTGCCGGTCGCGAGGCCGGGGGCCACGAACTCCGTGAACATCAGGAGCGGGAAGTTCCATGGCGTGATGATGCCCCACGTGCCGACGGGGGCGCGGTAGGTGAACATGCGCTTGTCGACGTCGCTCGAGGGGAGCGTCTCGCCGTAGAGGCGCAGCGCGTCCTCGGCGTGCAGGTGGAAGAGCTGCGCGGCTTCCTTGATGTCGGCGATCGACTCGGCGACGGGCTTGCCCTGCTCGAGGGTCTGGAGTCGCGCGAGCTCGTCGACGCGGCGTTCGATGGCGTCGCCGATTCGGTGGCAGACCTTGGCGCGCTCGAAGACGCCGAGCTTGCGCCACGCCTTCTGCGCGGTCCGCGCCTTCTCGACGGCCTTGTCGAGATCCGCCTGGCCCGGCACCGCGATGGACGCGATGACCTTGCCGGTCACGGGGCTCACGACGTCAGTCTGCTCTCCGGTGGAGCCATCGACGAAGTCTCCAGCGAGGAAGAGCTGGGTACGGGTTGCTGCAGGCAGAGTTGTCACTCCGCACCTCCTTGTGTGGTGAACGATCTCCTTCACCATACGACGTTGCTTTCTCACGAACAAGCAGTTATGTTTCGCATCAGTTACGTTTTGAGCAACTTGGGTGTCAATATCTTGCGCTGACGAAGAAGTCGGGGTCAGAGTTGGCGCACCGCGACGGCGAGAGGATCGCCGCCCCCGAATCGATGGAGTCACGCATGTCGACAGAACAGATCACAGCTGCGGTGCAAGCCGAGCACCTCCCCAAGCGAATGCGCTGGTTCGATGGCTTCGCGATGGCGATGACGATGCCCGCCGCGCTCATCGCCACGCTCGGTGCATCCATCGCAGGGCTCGGCGGATGGGGTGCCGCCGTGCTGTGGGCGATCTCGATGCTGCTCGCGATGGGCGTCAACTGGATCTACACCGAGTTGGCGACCATGTTCCCCGATTCTTCCGGCGGTATCGCCCACTACGCGGCCGAGGCGTGGAAGAAGCGGGCACCGTGGGTCGCCCCGCTCGCTGGCGTCGGCTACTGGCTGCCCTGGGGCACGAACCTCGCAACGTACGGCGCCGTCACCGGATCCCTCGTCATGGCGCAGTGGTTCCCCGACCAGGACTGGGTGCTGCAGCTCGGCCCCATCTCGATCACCTTCCCCGTCATGGTCGGCCTCATCGTCATCGGAGTCATGTACCTGATCAACGTCATCGGCGTCCGCGTGACCATGACGTTCGTCTACGTGACCGCGGCCATCCTCATGATCCCGCTCTTCGTGTTCATCGTCTTCCCACTGTTCCAGTCGGACTGGGCCCCCATGGACCTCACCTGGAATCTGCACGGCATCGAAGGCCTCCACACCGCGATCGTCTGGCTGTACATCATGGCCTGGACGACCTTCGGCATCGAGGTGTGCGCGACCTTCGCCCCCGAGTACCGCGACTCCGTGAAGGACACGACGCGCGCCATCAAGGCCTCCGTGCTGTTCTGCCTTGGCGTGTTCTTCCTCGTGCCCCTCACGCTGGGCGGCTATGCGGGTGAGGCGGCCATCGCCGAGGACCCCGCCACGTTCTTCGTCGCGAGCTTCGCGAATCTCGTTGGTGGCGCATCCGACTTCATGGTCGTGTGCCTCATCGCGTCACTGCTGCTCATCATGACCACGTCAGTGGCGGATGCGTCGCGTGTGCTCTTCAACATGGGCAAGGAGGGCGTCACCGTCCGCGGGCTCGGCGTGCTCAACAAGCGAGGCGTGCCGCTGCGCTCGCTCAACGTGATGCTTGTCATGAACGTCGTCATCCTCGTCGTGCTCCAGAACCCGCTCGCGATCATCGTGACGGGCAACCTCGGCTACATCCTCACGCACCTGCTCGCCGTTTCCGGCTTCTTCCTGCTCCGAAAGGACCGGCCGGACGCTGAGCGCCCGATCAAGCTGCCCCGCTTCTTCGTGCCGCTCTCGATCGTCCTCTCCGTGATCCTCGCGATCATCCTCGTCGTCGGAGCCACGGGCTTCTCGGTCACCGGCTACGGAGGCTTCCTCGAGCTCGGAATCGCCCTCGGGCTGCTCGCTCTCGGCGTCGTCATCTGGGTGTTCGTGCAGCGGGGGACGGATCGTCGAGCACATCCACCAACACCCGACAGCGCGTCCACCCAAACGGTAGGTACGCAGGGTAGACACGACTAGGCACCAGCACACAGATGGCCATCACCCCCAATCGGAGGACACCCATGACCACGTTCGATCGAGCAGAAGCCGAGATCAGCGGGGAGCGCGTCGCCGCGTCCCTCGCCGGTGCGAAGGCGGCGACCTACTGGCTCGACGACCCGGGCCGCCCCGCGGCGCTCCCTCCGCTTCGCGGCGACCACACGGCAGACCTCGTGGTCGTCGGCGGCGGCTACACGGGGCTGTGGACCGCGCTGCTCGCGAAGGAGCGCGATCCGAAGCGGAAGGTCGTGCTCCTGGAAGGGCAACGGGTCGGCTGGGCCGCATCCGGTCGCAACGGTGGATTCTGCGAGGCGAGCCTCACCCACGGCGCCTCCAACGGCAAGGACCGCCTGCCTCATGAGTTCGCGAAGCTGCAGGCCCTCGGCCTCGAGAACCTCCGAGAGATCGGCGACACGGTCAAGCGGTACGGCATGGACTGCGACTACGAGGAGACCGGCGTGCTGCGGGTCGCCACAGAGCCGCACCAGGTCAAGGAACTCGAAGAAGAGGCAGTCGGCGACTCGAGTATCGAGTACTTCGACCGCCAGCACGTGCAAGCGGAAGTGGCCTCGCCGCTGTACCTGGCCGGTGCCTACGAACGCGAGGGCACCTCCCTCGTGAACCCCGCGAAGCTCGTGTGGGAACTCCGTCGTGTGGTGCTCGGCATGGGCGTCGCGATCTTCGAGAACGCCCCGGTTCGCTCGCTCGACGCTGACGGCGGAGGCGTCACGGTCACGACCGACGAGGGCACCGTGTACGCGCAGCGGGTTGCGCTCGGCACCAACGCCTTCCCGGCGCTCATCAAGCGCGACCGCTTCTACACGGTCCCCGTCTACGACTACGTGCTCATGACGAACCCGCTGAGCGACGAGCAACTCGAGTCGATCGGCTGGAAGCGACGCCAGGGCATCACCGATCTCAACAACCGCTTCCACTACTCGCGGCTTGTCAAGGACGCAGACGGTCGCACGCGCATCCTCTACGGCGGCTACGACGCCGTGTACAACTACGGCGGGCGCATCAAGAAGGAGTACGACCAGCGGCCAGAGACGTTCGAGAAGCTCGCCGCGCACTTCATCGCGACGTACCCGCAGCTCGAGGGCCTCGGCTTCTCCCACAAGTGGGGCGGCGTCATCGACACGTGCACGCGCTTCTTCTCGTTCTTCGACACCGAGTACGACGGCAGGGTCGCGCACGCCGCCGGCTTCACGGGCCTCGGCGTCGGCGCGACCAGGTACGCGGCCAATGTGCTCCTCGACCTGCTCAGCGGAGAGGAGACCGAGCGCACGCGCATGGACTTCGTGAAGAAGAAGCCGTTGCCCTTCCCGCCTGAACCGTTCGCGTCGTTCGGTGCGAAGGTGTCGCTCGCCGAGATGGCGCGCGCCGACCGCAACGAGGGCAAGCGCGGACTGTGGCTGAAGACGATGGATGCGGTCGGCCTGGGGTTCGACTCGTGAGCGGAGACGGTCCGGTCGGAGGCGTGACCGGGATGCTGCCGGGTTCCGTGGTGCACGCGCGGGGCGCGTCCCTGTCGCACGAGCCCGTCGAGGGATGGCAGAGGGTGAGCGGCGAGCCGACGACCGGCGCGCTCGAGCTCGGCGCGTTCGCGGGCGCGGAGTTCGGGCTGTGGGAGATGTCCGCCGGGGCGATGCTCGACGTCGAAGCCGACGAGGTGTTCCTCGTCATCAGCGGCACGGCGACGGTCGAGTTCCTCGAGCCGGAGCTGCCGCCGATCGACCTCGAGCCGGGCTCGATCGTGCGGCTCGGCGAAGGGATGCGCACCCGCTGGACGGTCACGGGCGCGCCCCTGCGCAAGCTGTACCTCGTGGAGACCGGGAGCTAGTTCGCCGGCGGCTCGGGCTCGGGCTCGGGCTTGGGCCCGGGCTCGCGTCTGCGCCCTGCAGGCCCACATCCACCAGGCCATGCGGGCTTTTCGCGCACGTGATGGGTCTTTACCCATCACCGTCCACTGAAACCCCGCACGGGCATCCACGAAACCCATCAGCGTCGCGAAAACCCCGCACGGGCACCGAGTGCCATGGGTGCTGGACGCCGGGTCGGACGCGGGAAGTGCGCCGCGGGAAATGCCCCGACTGTGGATAACGCGGAGGAGGCGGCGCGCCTCCGTAATCTGGCCGCATGCCTGGACCGGAGGACTTGCTGCAGGGCGCTGGGGACACGCCGTTCAGCGTCGGGGACGGGGTGCGCGCCGGCTTGACGACGGGACGGCTCAACTCAGCCGAGTTCACGCGCCCACATCGAGGCGTGCGGATGCGGGGGGCCGCGACCACGCCGCTCGAAATCGCGCGAGCGTTTGTCCCGCGCCTCGGCGAACGCACCGTGCTCGGTGGTCTGACGGCGGCGCGCATCTGGGGCTTGCCCGTCCCGCGGCGCTTCGACGGTGACGCCACGGTGCACGTCCTCGTTCCAGCAGGACGGAACAGGCCGGTGGGGCGCGGGATCCTGTCGCGGAGCGTCCACGAACGGCTTTGGGATGCGCGTGAACTGCATGGCGTGCCAGTCGCTTCCCCGGCGCTGACGTGGGCGACTGCTTCAAGGCATCTCGAGGTCTCCGAGCTGGTTGTGCTGGGTGACGCCTTCGTCGCGATCGCAGGCGCGTGGGGCAGTAGAACTGGGGGTGCCGCAATGAGAATCGCCGTCACGCGAGTCCGCACTGGCGTCGAATCGCCCATGGAGACCTGGACGCGGTTGGTGATCGTCGCTGCCGGGCTCCCGGAACCGGAGGTCGGCGTCGAGCTCTGGGACGGGTCGGAGTTCGTCGGGCGTATCGACCTCGCGTATCGGACGCAGAAGATCGCTATCGAGTACGAAGGCGATCATCACCGCACCGACAAGCGGCAATGGCACAAGGACATCGGGCGCGTGAATCGCCTGCAGGAGATCGATTGGTTCGCGATCCGGGCGACCACCACACAGCTCTGGCCGACGCCGACGCGCTTTGTCGAGCAGGTGCGTGCGGCGTTGCGAAGGGCCGAAGAATCTGGGGGAGCGACTTCGCAAGGCACCTAACCTTTGCGACCCACCATCGCCATGCGCGGTGAGTGGTCCTTGCCTTGCCAGTACAGCAGCACCCGCTGGCGGCCGATGCGGTACTCATCGCGACTGCGCCCGTCGCTGTCGGTTGGCGTGATCTCCTTCGGCTCCCCGAAATGCTCGAGCACGGCCTCGCGGGTGAACCGGTCGGCTCCCTCGATGAGGTGCGCCGTGCGCGGGTAGTCGGCTTCGGGGGCGTTGCGGTGCGGGTGGAAGACGAACTCGACGCACCTCACGACTCCGCCCTTCATCCCGACGATCAGCGACCGGTCCGCGTTGCGGTACGCGCACTGGTACGCGCCAGAGCGGTTGATGTCGATCTGCCCGTCCATGAGTCGCAGGACGGCGAGAGCTGCCGGATGCTCGATGCCCTTCCCGAGCGCGGTCGCGGCGAGCGTCAGGTCGCCGGCGAACTGCCGCTTCGGGTCGCTGTTGACGCGCATGGTCGGCGGGGTCGCCGCTGCGTCATCGAGTGCGTCGACGAGGTGGGTGAGACGAGCGATCTCGCGGGCGTCGCTTTCAGCTTCGGCGTCCTGCGCGGCCCGTTCGCCGTCCCGGACTGCTGCGCGAGCGGTGTCCCGTTGCCGCTCGAAACGGGCGGACTCGGGACTGTCCTCGGCGACGGCGAGCTGGGCTTCGATGATGCGGTGCTCGTTGAGGAGCCCAAGACCTCGCTCGCTGACCAGGAGAAGACCATCCCGGTGCGCGAAGTCGTGGCCATCGGCATCGTCGTCAGCGTCGAGGGAGCCGGTCGGCACGAGCCGCTCCCAGCGCTCCGGGAGCGCACCAGCGTACGAGACGAACTCGGGCGACTTCGTGACGATCGCCTCGCGCAGCTCGAACCCCGTGAGGTGCGAGGCGCGCAGCGCATCCGCGAGCGAACCCGCGACGACGAAGTCGGGGTGCACGCCGACCAGCTCGTCGCCGAGCCAGCCCGCGAACTCGCACCTGAGCGGGTCCGCCTGCGTCCTGGAGCCGGACGCGTCGCGCGTCCACTCGGCGCCGGGGCCCACGGTACCGGTGGCCTCCGGTTCTAGCGTGTGGTGCGACATGAGTCTCCTCGTCTTCGGCTCGGCTCCCCGCCCGCTCAGGGGCGCGACGGCGGCTTGGGCAGGTTCCAGATGTCAGCGAACCGGGCCGCGACCGTCGGCTGCTGCCAGATCAACGACAGCCCAGTGGCGGCCGAGGAGATCTCGCGCAGCTCTGGCGCGAAGACCACGAACTCGTGGCAGATGGGTCGCCCCGCACGGTCGGTCCGTCCCTCAGGGTCGGTGAAGCGGAGGGCAGCGCGGTCGGAGCCGACGTGCCAGAGCTCCGCGGCATCGCCGGCGCCAGAGAAGGCCTTGTCGTACTCGGGCAGCGGGTCGGCGTAGCCCCCGTCGAGAAGGAAACGGTGGCCCCACGTGCGGCCGCGGGTCGCCCAGATGAGCTTCACTTCTTGCTCCGAAGGAGGATCCCCTTGCGCTCCGCGTCCTCGAGGTCGAGCTTGAAGCGGGTGAGCATGGCTGTCAGGTAGTCGCGCTTGGCAAGGGCTTCGGCGTTCACCGCTTTGAGCTTCTCACCGGCGAGCGCCGCGCCCCGCTCGATCGAGTCCTTGGAGACGAGCGATGCGGCGAGCCCGGCGATGAGGCCGAGGGGCCCGGGCAACTTGATCTTCTTGACCACGAACAACGCTCCCATGGCCGCGACGCCGGCCACATCACCCGCCTTGCCGAAGATCTTCTCGGCGACCTTGCCGCCGTCGTGCATCCGCTTGGCCCAGCTGACGTGGCGTTCGAAGGGGAGGATGGCGGCGAGGGGGAGCACAGCATCCACTCCGACGCGCTGCGTGACCTCGATCTTCCCAGGCTCGAACTTCGCGGAGGACAGCAGCATGAAGTCTTCGGCGAACGACATCGCCTCAGGTGCCTCGACGAAGCCACGCAGCTCCTGGCGGAGCTGATCGAGTTCATCGCTGACCTTCTCGACGAGGAGTGCCTTGAACTTGTGCGCATCCAGGTCGGGAAGGAGGTCCGACTTGGACAGCGCGAGCACCCAGATCCGCGGGAACTGCGTGAGGGGCTTGCCGTCCTTGAGGAGTTCGGGCTTGAGGCGAAGCAGCTCGGAGCGGATGTTCGTGAGCAGCGACTTCAGATAGAGCTCTTCTGACCCCTCGTTCTCCAAGAGAAGCTGACCGTCGATGAGCAGGAGCGCGACATCGGAGCTGAGCAGCGCCTGGAAGGTCTCGACTCGGCGGCGGGTCTCCTCGTCTCCAGCTGCGGACTCCTCGAACCATTCGCCCGGGTAGTCGTGCCAGACGAGTCGCACCGCGTCGAACGGCTTGGAGTTCTTGGCGCGCTGCTCGGACCACGCCTTGGGGCGCACGAGGAACGAGTAGGCCGTGTGCGTGAAGCGTGTCGAGGCTGGCACTTTGGCGGCGTTCTTCATGCCGAGGTAGCTCTGGTAGAGCTTGTCGCTCTGACCCGTGTCATCGGCGACGACCTCGTAGAGGTTGTCTTTCGCGAACTGGGGCTCCTGCGTGGGTCCGTAGAACGACGAGACGAGAACCGTCTTGCCGCTCCCGCTGCCACCGAAGACGGCGATGTGCTGCTCGCGTGTCCTGCTCTTCGCTGATGCCATGGGGGGTCTCCTGCGGCTGAGGGGCAGCGGTTGCCCAGAGGCTCATATGTTCGCATCAACCGCGGAGCGGAGCTTGGGGGACGGTGAGAACGCGCCGGTGCGTGCTGAGCGGGGTGCCCGCGCTCAGGAGTGCGCGGCTCAGACTCCCTGCGTACCCCCGCCCACCAGGCGAACCGTCAGCAGCGGCGACTGACCGAGCTCACCGCACGGAGCTGCCCTCCTCGCTAGGGTCGGATCATGACGAACCATCTCGAACCGACGGCAGTTCCCGGGCACCTCGCGTGCGCCTGCACTGGCTCGCCGTGGCCTTCTTCATCGCGTCGCCGCTGCTGATCGTGTTCGGCGGACTGACGGCGGCGGGCACGACGCTCGCGACCTTCGACCTCGCGAAGACACCGACGATGCTGGGCACCGTCATGTTCCTCGTCGGGCTCGCCACGCTCATGGTCGCGTTCGTGCTCGTCGGTGTCCGGTCGGCGGCACAGCAGCAGCTTGATGCTCTGCTCGCGCGGCACCGCTGACACGGTTTCCGGGCGCGGGAGGCCGTCAGGGGTTCAGGCGCCCGATCGCGACGTCGACGCTGTCGCCGACGTCCTTCTTCAGCTTCTTCCGCAGCGCTGCGCTCACCGAGATGAAGTGGTCCCCCTGACCTGTCGGCATGAGCGCCGATGTCACGACGACGCCGTCGACGGTCGTGTCGGCCTTCACCGACTTGCCCGATCCGAAGAACTCCTTCGACCCTGGCACCTCGATGACGGACCAGGAGGGCATCCACTCCGGGTTGATGATCTCTCCGGTGAAGACGAGCTTGTCGGTCATGCGCAGAGACTAGCCCGCGTGGGTCACGCCTTGCCTGGAGCCGTGATCGCCGCAGCGACCTGAGCGACCGCCACCTCGAGGCCGAGCTGCGCCGCATCCGGGTCTTCCGACTCGCGGATGAACGCCTTCGCCCCGCGAGGCATGCCGCAGTAGTCGAAGACGCCGTGCTCGATCTGCGTGCTGAACGACTCCTCGTAGCCGTGACGAGCGAACGACGCCTCCGAGAAGCCAGACACGGGCAGCAGGTGCGCGGTCAGGTGGCCGAGCTTCGGCAGCACGCGGTCGTTCTCGCCGAGCTCGAACGCCCAGCCCGTGATGAAGACGCGGTCGATCCACCCCTTCAGGAGCGCTGGCATCGACCACCAGAAGACGGGGAACACGAACACGACGTCGGTGGCCCCGTCGAGGCGGGCCTGTTCGGCGAGCACCTCCGAGCCCGTGATCGTCCCTTCCTTGTAGTCGGCGCGGTCATTCGCCGAAAACCGAGGGTCGAAGCCCTCCTGGGCGAGGTGCGCCAGTGCGACTTCGACGCCGTCAGCGTCGAGCCGTTCGTGCAGCAGCTGTGCGGCCGCGTGGGTCAGAGAGTCCTGGTCTGGATGCGCGGTGACGATGAGAGTAGGCACCAGACGATTCTGAGTGGCGCACCTTGGAGCGGCGCTCAGTGTTCGCCAGCAGCCGCAGCGAACCGCGCAGCAAGGGTGGCCGCGGCCTCTGCGAGCTCCGGCGGGCCGACCACCTGGAAGTCGGCGTCGAACCTCGCGAGAGACGCGAGGATCCCGGTCCACGACCATGAGCCGAGCCGCACCCTACAGGTGGAGGCGTCGACCTCGGTGACCACCGCATCCGGCAGCCAGCTCGCCGCCGCGCTCGCGGGCACCCGGAGCAGCACCTCGCCCGAGCACGGCCACTCGTTGGCGTCGCCTGCTCCCTTGAACCGAGCTTCGATGAACGTGGCCGCATCGCCCGTCGGGATGCTCCGCTCCTCGAAGGGCGCCCCGAGGGGTGCCCGCGGGGTGATGCGGTCGAGGCGGTAGACGCGCCAGACGGCGCGGTCGAGGTTCCAGGCCACGAGATACCAGCGCCCGCCGCGGGCGATGACCGCGTGTGGTTCGACGCGGCGTGGGGCGACCGGTGTCGATTCCGAGTTCGAGGCCGGGGCTGCTTCCGGATTCGGCGTGTAGTCGAACCGGAGGACGCGGCGCTCGCGGGCCGCCTCGCTCACGGTCTCGAGCACGCGAGGGTCGACGCGGGTGGCGGGCGTCGCATCCGCTGGCCCGGTGAAGCGGATGCCGTCTACCCGGTGACGCAGCCGTGAGGGCATGACCTGCCGCACCGTCTCGAGGGCTCGGGCGGCGGCCTCGTCGATGTCGACGCCAAGAGCGGGTGCGCCCCGAAGCGCCACAGCGATCGCGACTGCCTGCTCGTCGTCGAAGCGAAGCGGGGGCAGCTCCGAGCCTGCGGCAAGGCGGTAGCCACCAGCTGGCCCCTTCCACGCCTCGATCCGGTACTCGAGCTCACGCAGCCGATCGATGTCGCGGCGAACGGTGCGAGGGGTGACCTGGAGGCGCTCGGCGAGCTCCTGACCAGACCAGCCACGCCGAGTCTGCAGCAATGACAGCAAGGTCAGGATGCGCGAGGAGGTTGCCGAGGTCATGAGCTCAGTCTTCACCAAGTAGCGGACCGAATCCGACCTCTACTGCTGTGATGCTCGCTTGAGCGGCAAGGGTCGCAGTCAGCAGTCCAGTCAGGAAGCGGGAACACCATGAGCATCACCACGACAACCCACCTCAACTTCGCAGGCACCGCGCGGGATGCCCTCGAGTTCTACGCTCAGGTCTTCGGCGGCGAGGTCTCCATCGCGACCTACGCGCAGTTCGGGATGCCCGCCGAGCTGCCCGGCGCATCCAACGTCGTGTTCGGGCGAGTGGATGCTCCGAACGGCTTCCGCGTGCTCGAGTACGACACGCCTGGTCAGCCTGCATCTGGGCTCGCCGGCCCGGCCGGTGAAACCCGGCGCGAGCAGGGCACCACGGTCACGAGCCAGCCGTTCTTCCTGGCCGTGAGTGGCGAGACGCTCGACGAGGTCAGTGGCTACTGGCACGCGCTGGCTGCCGGTGCGGACGTCTTCGAACCGCTCGCCGCATCCGCCTGGTCTGCCGGGTTCGGGATGCTCCGCGACCGCTTCGGGGTCACCTGGGTGCTGGATGTCGCAGCTTCGGCCTGACTCGAAGGCTGGACCTTCTCCGTCTCATGAGCTCACGGTGACATGTCGCCGTGCGTGACGACGCGGCAGAGCTCCACTCGGCCGTCTTGGAGGTGCCAGGCGTGCAAGCGCCTGGCCCCCGCCGCCTTGAATCCGACGGAATAGCGGAAGCACCTCGCGTCGTCCTCGGCGCGGACGACTTCGGGGGCGCGCGCTCCGTTGCCGCTACGCAGGGGATGGGCCTCCCTTGAGTGCAGGTGGCGTCCGCGGCGGGTGACGACATCGACGGCGGCACGCCACACCTTCGCCTGCAGCTGTGGTGCCAGCGAACGCACCGAGTCGGCGAAGGCGGGCCCGACGAGGTACTCGCCGAGGGGATGCGCTGCTCGGTCGATCGCTGAGTAGTTCTGCAGCCAGCCGAGGTGCACGTGGTGGCGCACCCACTCTTCCGCGTCGGCGAAGTCGATGCTCGCTGTCGTCTCGTCGCGGGACGACCTCTGCAGGCCGCGCAGCTTCTTCTGTGCCCCGCGGAGTCTTGTCTCCGAGTCCTGCAGCTTGTCGGTGAGCTCCGCGTTCTCGCGGCGGAGATCGCGGAGCTCGGCGAGCAGCTGGGTGTCCTTCTTGGCGTTCAGGAGCCTTCGTGGCTCGGTGTGCTCACCAGTCTCGACCAGGCGGAGTGTGCCCATCGACATCAGTGCGGTGGGTTTGGGTAGCGCGGACATCTGGACTCCTCACATCGCTGGTACGGGGCACGGTCGGGCCAACGTATGCGGGGGTCGTCGGAAACGAAATGGTCGACGTCTCCGGGCGTCTCGAAGCTGAACTCTTCGTCGTATTCCGCGCTACTCGGGCTTCCAGGGACTGTCGTCTCGCCACGGCGCGAGGTCGACTTCGTTGCCCTCCGGGTCGGCGAGCGTCCAGTATTCGGGGGCGCAATCGTCGTTGACGACCCGACCACCCTCGGCGAGGGCGGCGTCGAGGCGCGCATCGATCTGGTCGCGCGGCACGTACACGTCGATGTGCATCGTGTTCCGTTCCTCGCGAGACGCGTCGATCTGCTGGAGCCACACGTTCGGTCCGACGGCGATCGGGTCGGCGAGGTCTTCCCCGCCGCGCCGCTCGTAGGCGAGCACCGCCTCCCAGAACGGCAGGACTGCGTCGAGATCGACGACGTCGATGGCGATCTGGATGCTCTGCACTGTGCTCGGGGTCGGCTCGATGCCCAGCCCGCGCGCGATCTTGGAGATCCGCGAGGCCAGTGCGATGTCGCGCCCGCTCACATCGCCGACGTCGTGGCTGATGAGGCGCACCATGACGGAGGCGTAGCGGAGATCGACGTCTGGATGGTGGTTCGCATCGTCGGCGGCCCGCGCGATCTCGGCGACGAACGCGGCACCCGTCGCGAAGTCGCCCGTCGAGAAGTTCGCGCGGGCTCCATCGCCGACGACGCGCCAATCGCCGGTGCCGTCGGCCTGTCGGAATTCCTTGGGGGAGACTCGATCGCTCATGACCGGGATTCTCCGCGACCAGCCCGAGAGGTGCCTTCGGGAATCTCGGACGTCTCAGGAGTCGCCGGAGCTGCCTCCGCCTCGGTGGCCTCTGGCTCCGACGCTTCCGAGTTCGGCGGCGGGGTCTCCGCGTACGACTTCGACAGGAGCCTGTACTGCGGCGACGCGAACGCGACGACGACGAGCCCGAGCAGCAGGATGCTCGCGATCAGGAACACCAGGGCGATGCCTCGGGCGTCGCCGTCGCCGAGCATCCACCCGAGCGACTCCTGGCCCTCGCGCGTCTCCATGTACGGGATGAGCCAGAACTCGGCGATCGGTCCGATCATGAACGCGCTGATGGGGGTGGAGGCGGACTCGACGGTCGCTGCGAAGCCGAACACGCGCCCCTGCTTCTCGAAGGGGACCACACGCTGGATGACGGTCTGTTCAGCTGCCTCAGCGATGGGCATGATCGCCATGAAGATGAACATGCCGACGATGAACAGCCAGCCGTACTCGCGGATCGTGAACGTCGCCCCGAGGAGGGCCACGCCGATGTTGACGAGCAAGAGGGTACGCACCGGGTTCTTGCCGAGCCCGAACTTCGCGACGAGGCCGCCGCCCACGATGAAGCCGATGCTCGTGACCCCGAGCCAGACGCCCCACATCTCGACCGAGAAGAGGGTGAGGCCGTACGGGTCCATGAGCGCCATGAAGACGCCGCCGACGAGGTTGTTGAGCGTCGTGAAGAGGATGAGGGCGAGCAGGCCGGGCACGAGCATGACCGCCGGGATGGCTCCGCGGAAGTTGACCTTCGCCGCCCCGCCCTCTGGGTTGTGCGCTATGCCGCGCTCTGGGATGGACACGAACAGGAGGTGCGCGAAGGCCACGGCCGTCGCGATGATGGCGATGAACACGGTCGGGCCCATGCCGAGCAGGCCGACCGAGAGGCCGGAGAAGACGCTGGTCACCATGAACGCGATGCCCTGCACCGTGCCGACGAGGCCGTTCGCCTTGTCTCGGCGGTCGGCAGGCACCAGCAGCGTGACGGTGGTCGACAACGCGATGTTGCGCAGGTTCTCGACGACCCCGCCGACCAGGATGACGCCGGCGAAGAGCCAGAACCAGATGCCGTTCCAGTCGACGAGCGTCTCCTCGGGGAAGCTCAGGTAGAGCACTCCGGCAAGCAGGTACGTGATGAGGGTGACCGCGCTCGAGATGAGCATGACGGCCTTCTTCTTCATGTGGTCGACGATCGCGCCGAAGATCATGCCGAAGACCGCGACGAGCAGCATGTAGCTGCCGCCGATGATCGAGGTCGCCAGCACGGAGCCGGTCTCGAGGTAGGCCCAGAACGTGAGCGCGAACCACAGGTAGCTTGTCGTGACGTTGGCGATGAGCGTGTTGACGAGCACCTGGTAGAAGCTGCGCAGTGTGGTCAAGGTCGGCAACTCCTGGTGAGGAAGCGCTCGCGGGCCGGCCGCGGGGGTCGAGGGGTGTTCTTGTGGTGCTGGTGGAGTCGACGTGTCACTCATGCGTGTTCCTGGTCTCGTGAATCGGTGTTCTCATCATTCACCCGACGTCCGACATTCGAAAGCCATTCCGGTGATGGTTGCAAGATCGAGGTTTCCATCTCTTGCGGCCAGATACTGGCCACAATGTTCGTACGATGGATGCGTGTCCACCGGCTCCCGAATGCTGCAACTCCTCACGCTCCTCCAGAACCATCGGTTCTGGGCCGGAGACGAGCTCGCCTCGAAGCTCGAGGTGAGTCCGCGCACGCTGCGTCGCGACGTCGAGCAGCTCAGGGGGCTGGGGTACCCGGTGCTGACCACGCGCGGCGTCGGCGGTGGCTACCGGCTGAGTGCGGGAGGTTCGCTGCCGCCCCTCATGGTCAGCGACGAGGAGGCCTTGGCGATCGTCCTTGGCTTGAGGGCTGTGACTGCGAGTGGGGTCCAAGGGGTGCAAGACGCCGCGGTCGGCGCCCTCGCGAAGATCGTCCCTGTGCTGCCCATGCATGTGCGCAAGCTGGCTGCCGGGATCGGCGAGGCGGTTGCCGCCGGGCAGGCGCGCGAGGGGGCACCGCAGGTCGAGGTCGCCGTGCTCGCAAGCGTTGCGACGGCCTGTCGAGACCACACCATGCTGGCGTTCGACTACGAGAAGCGCGATGGTGCCCTCTCGAGTCGCCTCGTCGAGCCGCACGCGCTCGTTCCGGTCGCCAGGCGCTGGTACCTCGTCGCGTTCGATGAAGGCGCAGGCGACTGGCGCACGTTCCGCCTCGACCGGATGTGCGGCGTCACGTCTCGGCCGAAGAGCTTCGGCTCGCGGCCCATTCCGGGAGGCGACGCCGACGCGTACGTGCACTCGAGCATCCGCAACCTGCCGACCCGCTACGAGGCTGTCGTGCGAGTAGAGGTGCCCGTCGAGCAGGCTCGAGCTGAGGTCGGCCAGTGGGGTGCTGTCTCCGAGCTCGAAGGGGGCTGGAGCGAGGTGCGGATGCGCACGGACGAGCTCGATTACGTGGTGTACCTGCTCGCCAGGCTCGATGCCAGATGCGAGGTCGTTGGACCGCCCGAACTTGTCGACGCGCTGAGAGCCTGGGGGCACCGGCTGCTGCGCGTTGGCCTGCCCGAGGAGTCGGGTTCTTCCTAGCGCAGCGAGCCGGTTTCAGACGGAGTGATTGATGGCCGTGAACTCGATCGAGTCGGCTTGATTTCAGCGGTGAGCACGATCGATTCGCTTTTCGAGAAGCGTCTCTCCTGGAACTCGCAGAATCAGAGAAACGCGAAAAGCGGCCATGGTCTCGAATTGCACGGAGCTTGCCTGTGGCCCGTCGTTCTAGCTCTTTCGCTTGAACGGGCCCTCTGCCTGGGTCTTGTCCCGTCTGAGCGCGCGCCGCTCCTTCAAGGTGAGCTGGGGCGCCTTCTTCGCGTTTTCCTTGGACTTTCTGTCTGCCATTTTTTACTCGCTTCCCTTTTTTCAGCTGGCGGGTATCCGGAAGACCATAGTCCATTTCCTGGGCTTTCTCACCTCTGCACGAAATGCCTTTCCCGCGGCTTTCGGGCTATCATGATCGTTTACCCTTTGTCGCTGCGCGACACGGAAGAGGAGGTCCACGTGGAAAAGGTCTGGATGACGCCGGCGGCCCTGCGTGCCCTGCAGGACGAGCTCGAGGCTCTGGTGCGCGTCGACGCGGATGCGTCGGCGCGCGGCCGGGAGCTCCGAAAGCTCATCGAGCATGCCGAGGTCGGTGCCAAGCCCGACGATGGGCTCGTCGAGGCCGGCATGCAGGTCACGGTTCGCTTCGATGACGCGGGGCGCGAGGCAACCTTCCTGCTCGGAAGCAGAGCGCTCGCTGGGTTGGATCCGAACGTCGCGGTCGACGTGTACTCGCTGGACTCGCCCCTCGGGGAAGCCATCCTGGGGAGTCGGGTCGGCAGCACGGTGACCTTCACCCCACCGGCCGGTCAGCAGCGCGTCAGCATCCTGTCTGCCGTGCCGTTCTCCTGGTAGCCCATATACGCGGGGAGAAGTCCCCGTGCAATAGGGAGAAGTCCCTGGAGAGATCCGGGTATTGTGAGCGCGCCTCTCGCGCGCGCTCCGTGCGACCGCTGCAGCCACCCATCCCCCGATGGCTTTCGCAGATTGGACCCCCGCCATGCCCCGTAACACGCCACCCTCTGACCTCAGCGACTCCACGAAGCCCGCGCCTCACGGTTTCGAGCGCCGAGTTGTGCTCGCCGGTGCGGTCTGGAGTGTCCCTGCTATCGCCTTCGCCGCCGGTGCCCCCGCATCTTCAGCGAGCGAAGCAGGCGGGCCGAACCTCGAGCTCACGAACGGGGCTGGCTATGTCGACTCCTGGTACAGCCCTGACGGGCTCCAGCTCCAGTCGCTGACCGTCGGGACCGGCTTCTCGGTCACCAACGTGAACTCGGTGCCGGCATCCACGGGCTTCACTGCACGCGCGAGCTGGGACGCCCGCTGGGCCACCGCTGTCGAGTGGACCGAGGGGTCGGTGCCCGGCCCGGTCACGACCGTCGGAAACGTCTCGACTCAGTCGGCCTCGCATCCCGCGCCGCTTGCAGCCGGCGCCGAGGCGCGACTGCGCGTGCTCCCCACGCAGCCGAGCGCGCTCACGGAGATGCTCCCCGACCTCGCCCCCTGGAAGGTCGAGGTGCTCGTCAGCGGTGACCCCGACCAGACCAACAACGTCATCACCTGGACGACGCAGATCGAGGACATCCTGCCCTGGGACGCGACGCTCTCCGCCGACTGGGGTCCGCATCCGGTGACGATCGACGGCGCTACCTACACCTACTTCTTCCCGCGCCAGGTGACCATCACGGCGACTGGGCCCAACCCGATCCCCGCCGGTACGTCGATCGACTACTCCTTCGCGAGTCAGCCGACGGAGTTCATCAGCGCCTTCGATGTCGCGGCCGTGACGCTCGACGGAGTGACTCGCACCGACTTCCTGAAGGAGGAGGAATGGGCGACCGCGCCGAGCAAGGTGTGGAGCACCACCGACGAGGTTCCCGTCGGCGCAACGCTCACGCTCGACTTCCTCTTCTCCGCTGATGCGGTGGCCCAGGAGGGCGTGGTCTCCTCGCTCGCCTACGGCTATCTGCGCGGCGGGAAGCAGCGCGTTCCCCGCGAGGACCTCCAGTTCCTCGCGCCAAGGACGTCGCTCGCCGTCTGATGCGCCGCGTCGAGGCCGACGCTGCGCGACACTCTCGGGGCCCCTGCGGGGGCCCCGATTCTGTCAGCGTTCGGCGATGAAGCGTCTCGTGACGGCGATGTCCCGCTCGCCGAGGCCGGCATCCACGAGCTCGTCGAACGCCGCCCGAAGAGCGGGGAGGAGCACCGGATGCGTGCCGGTCGCGTCGGCGACGTCGGCTGCGAAGGTGAGGTCCTTCACCATGTACCTGGCGACGCCGGAGGGGGAGTCGTCGCCGGTGACGAGCTTCTCGCGTCTGCTCTCGAGCAGGTTCGAGCCGGCGTAGCCGCCGCCGAGCAGGTCCCACAGCACGGCGAGGTCGATGCCGCTGCGCTCGGCGAGCACGCTCGCCTCACCGAGGGCCAGGATCGTGGATGACACGATCATCTGGTTGCAGGCCTTCGCAACCTCACCGGCGCCGAGTGGTCCGAGGTGCACGGGGCGCCCGCATGGGCTCAGGATGCTCGTGGCTGTCGCGACCTCGTCGTCCGGTCCGCCGAGCATGATCGAGAGCGTGCCGGCCCTGGCGCCGTCTTCGCCGCCGGAGACCGGGGAGTCGATGAGGCGTACACGACCGGCGGTCTCGGTGGCGAGGCGCGCGGCCAGCTCGCGGAGCCCGGTTGGCGACACGGTGGAGCCGACCATGATGAGCAGCTCTCCGGCGCCCGCAAGGAGGCCGTCGTCGCCGGCCAGCACCGCCTCGAGCTCTGGGAGGTCTGGGAGCATGACGAGGATCGCGTCACTGGCTTCGGCGAGGTCGCGTGGCGACTCGTGCCAGGTGGCGCCGGCTTCGATGAGGTCGGCTGCTCGATCGGGGCGGCGCCCTGTGAGCTGGAGGGCGCCGTGCGCGGCGAGCAGGTGGCCGGCCATCGGGAGGCCCATGGCGCCGAGGCCGAGAACGCCGACGCGGGGAGTGTGAGCAGCAGTGGTCATGAGCACACCCTAGCTTGCTGAACATTGTGTGGGACAGTGTCCACAGTGTTGAATCAACGTAGACTTCAGCAGGAGAGACTGCACCTGTCGCCACGAATCGAAGAGGATCCCATGACTGACAGCCCCCAGAAACTGCGCGCGGTCGTCGCCGTCGACCTGAGCGAGGAGCTGTGCCAGCTCATCGAGCGCCTCGAGCCTCGCCTCGAAGTCGTACGGGATCACACGTTCTACCGGCCCATGCGAGGGCCGGCCGACTGGTCAGGGGACCCGAGCGTGACGCGAACCGCCGAGCAGCAGGCCGCGTTCGACAAGCTGGTCGACTCGGCTGAAGTCCTCTTCGGGCTTCCTGACGTCGACTCCGCCTCTCTTGCGCGCACGGTCGCAGCCAACCCGCGACTCCGCTGGGTGCACGCAACCGCGGCGGGCGGTGGAGGGCAGGTGAAGGCGGCCGGCCTCGACCAGGATGCGCTCGAGCGCATCGTCTTCACGACGAGTGCAGGGGTCCACGGCGGAACCCTGGCGGAGTTCGCGCTCTTCGGTGTGCTCGCAGGCGCGAAGGACCTCCCGCGCCTCCAGCAGCAGCAGTCCGCGAAGCGGTGGACGGACCGGTGGGAGATGCGTCAGCTCGACGAGATGACCGTGCTCATCGTGGGCCTCGGAGGCATCGGCAAGGCGGCAGCGCTGAAGTTCTCGGCCCTCGGCGCGACGGTGCTCGGGACGACGCGCAGCGGTGAGGCGGTCGAGGGCGTCGACAGGCTCGTGCCCATCGATCAGCTCGCCGCGGCCGTGTCCGAAGCTGACGCGATCGTGGTCACGCTCCCCGGCACCCACGCGACGACGGGGCTCCTTGGCGAGGCGGTCTTCGCGAACGTGAAGCCGGGCGTCATCGTCTCCAACGTCGGGCGCGGCACGGTCATCGACGAGTCTGCGCTTCTCGCGGCCCTCGACGATGGTCGCGTCGGATTCGCGGCCCTCGATGTCTTCGAGGTAGAGCCGCTGCCGGCCGACAGCCCGCTCTGGGAGCACCCGAATGTGCTGGTCAGCCCGCACACGGCCGCGCTCTCGAGCGCCGAGGAGCCGCGCATCGCCAAGCTCTTCGCCGAGAACGCGCGCCGCCTGCTCGATGGCGAGCCGCTCAAGAACGTTGTCGATATCGTCGAGTTCTACTGATTTCCCACCTGAGGGTCCGTTGCAGCGTCGACGGGCCACCAGGCGCGACGAGGCGAGGAGCGGCACCGTGCCAGAAGCAGCGGATGCATCAACGAAGGCGGGCGCGCAGGACGCACCTGAGCGTGACCTCGCACCGGCGGTGACGCGCTCGCTGCGCATCCTGTCGCTGCTGGCCGAGGCTGATGGTGCGCCCATGACGTTGAGCGACATCGCTCGGGCGCTCGGCATCGCGAAGTCATCGACCGCCAACCTCGTCGCGGTGCTCGAAGACGGGAGGATGCTGCAGCGTGTGCCGCAGGGGTACCAGCTGGGCAGGCGCACGGCTGAGCTTGGCGGCGCGTTCGCGCAGCAGTTCAATCAGATCAGGGAGTTCTTCGGGGTGTGCGATGCGTCGCCCGTGCTCCGCAGCGAGCTCGTGCAGGTCGTGATGCTCGACGGGTCGGATACGGTCTACCTCGCGCGTCACGAGGGGCGACGGCGCTACCAGCTGGGCACGCCACTCGGTTCGCGCCTGCCAGCGGCGCTCACAGCATCTGGTCGTGCGCTGCTCATGCGTCTCGACGACGAGGAGGTTGTGGAGCTCGTCGGCGCCTCCACCTCCTTCCCGAAGCTGACGCCGCAGAGCATCGGGACGACGCAGGAGCTGCTCGAATGCCTCGCCGTCGCGCGAGAGCGCGGCTATTCAATCGACGCGAACGGCTCGGTCGGGGGGGTGACGGGTGTCGCGGTGCCACTCGCCTCCTGGTCGCCGAGCGATCCTCCATTCGCGCTCGGGGCGGCTCTGCCGACGGAGCTCGCGGATGCTGCGCACATCGCTCGGGTCGGTGGAGCGCTCATCGAGGCGGCGCGGGAGCTCACGAACCCGCTCGCGGGGCGGTAGTCCGGACACGCGAGGACATCTCTTGCGTTCAAAGTGTTGAACGTCGTCCAGTGGAGTGTTAGCTTGTGGTCAGCAAGCATGCACTGCGCGCCACCCCACGGCCTCGGTGCACCGCACATCAAAGGAGATGTTTCGTGACTGAGAACACCCGGCCTCCCGTGCCGACCGACGACCCGGAGTACGCAGACAACCTGCGCCGTGCGACGTTGGCCTCGAGCATCGGCTCGGCACTCGAGTACTTCGACTTCGCGCTCTACGGCCTCATGACCGCGCTCGTCTTCAACAAGCTCTTCTTCGACCAGAGCGACCCCGCGGTCGCCGTCATCGGCGCCTTCGCGATCTACGGCGTGGGCTTCGTCGCCCGCCCCTTCGGCGGGCTCTTCTTCGGCACGATGGGTGACCGCCTCGGCCGCAAGGGCGTGCTCGTCATCACGATCGTGCTCATGGGCGGCGCATCCACCGCGATCGGCCTCCTCCCCACATACGAGACGATCGGACTGTGGGCTCCAGCACTGCTCGTGCTCCTCCGCCTCGCGCAGGGCTTCGGTGCCGGCGCCGAGCAGGCCGGCGCCACGGTCCTCATGGCCGAGTACGCGCCCGTCAATCGCCGCGGGTTCTTCTCCGCGCTGCCGTTCGTGGGCATCCAGGCCGGCACGCTCCTCGCCGCCGTCGTCTTCAGCCTGCTGACGCTCATGCCAGACGAGGCGTTCCTGTCCTGGGGCTGGCGCATCCCGTTCCTCGGGTCGTTCGCCCTCATCCTCGTCGCGCTATTCATCCGCATGCGCCTCCGCGAGACGCCGACGTTCGTCGAGCTCGAGAAGAGCGACCAGGTCGCCGACCACCCGATCCGCGAGATCTTCACGCGCGGCATGCCCGGCGTCATCACGGGCGTCGGCCTCCGCATGGCCGAGAACGGCGGCTCGTACATCTTCCAGAACGTGTCGCTCGCGTTCGTGGCCGGCACGTTCATCGCGAACCCCGTCGACCGCGGGATCGCGACCTGGGGTGTCACGATCGGCTCGCTCATCGGCATCTTCTCCGTGCCGCTCACGGGCCACCTCTCCGACAAGCTCGGTCGCCGCGCCGTCTACCGCTTCGGCGCAGTGTTCATGCTGCTCTTCGCGTTCCCCGCGTGGTGGATGCTCTCGCTCGGCAACGGCCCCCTCACGATCGCGGTCATCGCCGTCGGTATCGGCGTGGCCGTCAACTCGATGCTCGGACCGCAGTGCGCCATGCTCCCTGAGCTGTTCGGCAACAAGCACCGCTACCTCGGCGTGGCCATGGCCCGCGAGATCTCCGCCGTGCTCGCCGGCGGCCTGGCCGGCGTCGTCGGCACGTGGCTGCTCACGCTCACCGGCGGCAACTGGGTCGTCATGGGGCTCTACCTCGCGACACTCGCCGCGATCACCACTGCAGCGACGTTCCTCGTTCCAGAGACGAAGGGGCGCGACCTGCTCCGCAAGGAGGACGCCATCCGCGTCTCCACCGATGAAGAGGACACCGGCCTGATCGATCTGCAGGACATCTACGAGGCCGCACCTGCCGCGGGCGCCGCGAGCAGCGCATCCGCCGCGGTTGGGGCCGAGTCGTGAGCCTCCCCGTCGGGCTGAAGTCCTTCGACCTCACGGGCCGGACAGCCCTCGTCACGGGGTCGAGCCAGGGCATCGGTCGGGCACTCGCCGGCGGGCTTGCCGCTGCGGGGGCCAGGGTCGTGGTGCACGGTCGCGACCGGGCGAAAGCGGAGCGCGCGGCGGCGTCCATCGCCGAGGCTCTCGACCTTGCGGGAACGGCGGCCGAGCCGATCGTCTCGACGTTCGACGTGACGGATGCGTCGGCCGTGGATGCCGGTATCGGCGAACTCGAGGCGAGCATCGGAACGGTCGACATCCTCGTCAACAACGCGGGCATCCAACGTCGCGCCCCCATCGCCGAGTTCGCGGACTCCGACTGGCACGAGCTGCTGGCCACGAACCTCACGAGCGCGTTCCTCCTTTCGCGCCGCGTGGCTCGCGGCATGCTCGAGCGCGGCACCGGCAAGATCGTGAACATCGGGAGTGTGCAGTCGCAGATCGCGCGCCCCTCGATCGCGCCCTACAGCGCGACGAAGGGCGCCATCGTGATGCTCACGAAGGGCCTCTGCGCCGACCTCGCGCCGTCCGGCATCACGGTCAACGCGCTTGCCCCCGGCTACTTCGCGACCGAGCTCACGAAGGCGCTCGTCGATGACGCCGAGTTCTCGGCCTGGGTCGCCCAGCGGACGCCTGCGGGACGCTGGGGGCAGGTCGATGAGCTTGTCGGTACGCTCGTGTTCCTCTCCAGTGACGCTTCGGCGTTCGTGAACGGCCAGACGATCTATGTCGATGGCGGAATGACGGCGGTTGTGTGATGCGAATCTCCAGGATCCAGACCAGTGACGGCACCGTCACGCATGCGTTCGCCGAAGGCGACTCGTGGGTGCCGTGCGGCGACCCATATGCGGCGTTCGCACGCGGCCTCGAGCCGACGCGTGAGGGGGACGCAGTCGCGGACGCGACGCTGCTCGCGCCGAGCGAGCCGCGCATCGTCGTCGGAATCGCGCAGAACGGGCCGGAGCATCCCTCGCCGGTGCAGGCCTGGCTCAAGAGCCCCCGCACGGTCGTGCCGAGTGGAACCCCGGTCGCGCTCCGCCGAGACGTCGGCAGAGTCGTCATCGAGGGCGAGGTGTGCATCGTCATCGGTCGGGACGCGGTCGATGTGCCCGCCGAAGAAGCGCACACGGTCATCCTCGGCCTGACCGCCGTGAACGACATCTCCAACCCAGATCGGGGCAGCCTCGACCCCCGCAACTTCGAGGGCAAGGGCGGCGTGGGGTACACGCCACTCGGCCCGTGGATCGAGACGGGCGCCGACCTCGCCAACGCCGAGCTCGAAGTCCGCATCAACGGCGAGCGCAAGGTGCTGACCGGAAGCCACGAGCTCCCGGCTGGCGTCGCCGAGTGCGTCGCGTACGTCACGAGCTGGGTGCCGCTTGGCCCCGGAGACATCATCATGACGGGCGCCCCCAAGTCGGCGTTTGTCGCCGAGCCTGGCGACCTTATCGAGATCACGGTCGCCGGCGTGCCGCTGGTCACGCCGTGCGTGTGAGCGTCGTGCGTCTGGACATCGTGCGCGTGAAGCAGGACCGACAGAGCCGACAGGGAGGCCACTCGTGACCCAGAACAACCTTGCAGTTGTCGCCCACGGGAAGGGCGACCTTCGGCTCGACGTGCTGCCGGAGCCTGTGCCTGCCGCAGACCAGGCCGTCATCGCGATCGCCTACGGCGGCGTGTGCGGGTCCGATCTGCACTACTGGACGCACGGGGCCGCGGGGGAGTCGATCCTCCGCGACCCGCTCATCCTCGGCCACGAGATCGTCGGCACCGTCGTCGAAGCCGCGGCTGACGGCAGCGGCCCCGCGGTCGGCCAGCGAGTGGCGGTCCACCCGGCGACGCCTGGCGACGACGGCGTGACGCCCTACCCGGCCGACCGTCCGAACCTCTCGCCTGCTGGCACCTACCTCGGTTCGGCCGCTCGCGTCCCGCACACGCAGGGGGCCTTCGCGCGTCGAGTCGCCCTGCCGGCGCGCATGCTCCGCGTGCTGCCGGAGGGCCTCGACCTCAAGCTGGCCTCGCTCGCAGAGCCCGCCGCCGTCGCCTGGCACGGCGTGAGCCAGGCGGGCGACGTGCGAGGCAAGCGTGTGCTGGTCATCGGCGCGGGGCCCATCGGCGCGCTGGTCGTCGCCGTGCTGAGGCACCACGGCGCGGGCGAGATCATCGCGAGCGACCTCCACGAACTACCACTCGCGATCGCGACCGAGCTCGGAGCGCACCGCGTCATCGACGCGCGAGACGCCGACGCGATCGCCGCAGTGCACGCCGACGTCGTCATCGAGTCGTCCGGCACTGTTCCGGGGCTCGCCAGCGCGATCCGTGGCGCCGGTCGTGGGGGACGGGTTGTCCTGCTCGGCCTGCAGCGCAGCGGCGAGGTGCCGGCGCTGCTCTCGCTCGCGATCACCCGCGAGCTCACGCTCGTCGGCTCGTTCCGCTTCGGCGACGAGATCGACGCCGTCATCGAGGCGCTCGCCGACGGCTCGTTGGTCGTGGATGCCGTGCTCACGCACGAGTTCCCCATCGAGCGGGCGCTCGACGCGTTTGCCGTCGCGGGTGACGCGTCGAAGTCATCGAAGGTGCTGCTCTCGTTCGGTGGCGCGGACGCGGCGGCAGAAGGGGCGTCTCGTGAGCTCTGATCAGACCGAACGGCAGGCGCGCGCAATCGCAGCCGCGCATCCCGCCCTCGCGTACCCGCCCATGGTCGTCATGGGTGTGCAGGGAACCGGCAAGACGACGATCGGCTCAGCCCTGGCGGCGCGGCTCGATGTGACGTTCATCGACAGCGACGACCTGCACCCGCCTGCCAACAAGGCGAAGATGGCCGCAGGGACACCCCTCGACGACGAAGACCGCGTGCCCTGGCTCAAGGTCATCGGCGCGACGATCGCCGCGAACGCCGCTGACGGGCGTCCGACGATCGTCGCCTGCTCCGCGCTCAAGCGCTGGTACCGGGAGCTGCTGCGCTCGAGCGTCCCCGACCTGCTCTTCATCCATCTGGTCGGCCAGCGAGACCTCGTCGCCTCACGCCTCGCGACCCGGCAGCATGAGTTCATGCCGATGACCCTGCTCGACAGCCAGTACGAGGTGCTCGAGCCGCTCGCGCGCTGGGAGGCGGGGGTCGAGGTTCCCGTTTCAGGCACGCCCGCCGAGATCGTGGATGTGCTCGTCGACTCCCTCGAAGGAGACGAAGCCACAGAAGCCTGAGGGTGCGTCCTCAGAGCTCGATCCTCACAGCTCGATCCTCACCGTGCTCGCGAAGTCGACGCCGGTGGCGTCGACCAGTGCGCCCACGAGCGGATGCCACGGGCGAGTGCTCGGCCCGGACAGCACGAGCTGCCGTGGCCTGCGCGCCGTGAGCGGCCGCATCACGAGGTCGTCCGGGAGCATGCCGCGCCCCAGGGACGGGATGACGGCGACGCCCATACCCTGCTGCACCATGCGGAACATCGTGCTCATCTCGCGGACGCGGTGCGAGAAGACGTAGGGCAGCCCGAGCTCGTCGTGCATCTTCTTGACGTGCGTCTCGCATCCGCCCGTCGAGACGATGAGTCCGTCGTCGTCGAGCTCGTCGAGCGGAATCGAATCCTGCTGGGCGAGCGGGTGGTCGGCGGGCACGAGCGCCGCGAACTCATCCGTGGCGACGAGGAGCCCGCCAGGCGGTGCGGGGGATGGCTCGACGAGGACCGCGGCGTCGACGAGCCCCGCTTCGAGCCACTCGGGCATCTCCTCGTCGTCGCCCTCGTAGATCGATACGGTGATGCCCGGCAGCCGCGCGGACCACAGGGCCAGCAGATCGGGGACCAGCCCCTGGCAGACCGTCGCGACGGCCCCGAGTCGGACGGTGCCTGACAGGGTCTCGTCGCGGCGCACGGCGCTTTCCAGTGCTGAGACGGAGGCCAGCGCGGCTCGCGCATGCTCGATCACGCCGAGGCCGAGCGCGGTGAGAGCGATCCCGCCGTCGCGGCGCAGGACCCGGCCGCCGACAGCCTTCTCGAGGCCTGTCACGGAGTGCGAGATCGCCGACTGGCTGACCCCCAGCTCGGTGGCGGCGACGGTGAAGGATGCGCGATCCACGACCGTGACCAGTGCACGGAGCTGGGCGATGGTGACGTTCATGAGATCTCCTCATGCGGGGATGAGGCAGATGCATTTGCCTCATGTGGGGGTGCCGCCAACAATAAGTCCCATGAGTCCTTCCGGCAACACCCGCGGCACCGTCGCCGCCTTTGTCGTCCTCTCCCTCGTCTGGGGGGCGAGCTTCCTCTTCATGAAAGTCGGGCTCGAAGGGCTCAGCCCTGCGCAGCTCGTCCTCGGCCGTCTCACGCTGGGGGCCGCAGCACTCATCGCGATCATGCTCGCCACGCGGCGACGCTGGCCGCGGGGCCGGAAGATCTGGCTGCACATGCTCGTCGTGTCCCTCGCGCTCGCGGTCGTGCCGTACTCGCTCTTCGCCTGGGCCGGGCAGTACATGCCAAGCAGTCTCTCGAGCATCTACAACGCGACGACGCCCATCATGACGCTCCTGCTCATGCCGCTCGTACTCGTCGGCGAGCGGCTCACACGCACCCAGGTCCTCGGGCTCGTGGTCGGCTTGAGCGGGGTCGTCGTGCTCGCGGCCCCATGGCAGCTCATCGGCGTCGGTCAGTCGCCCGAGCTGCTGCCAGCGCAGCTCGCGTGCCTCGGTGCGACCATCTCCTACGGGTTCGCCGGCCTCTACATGCGCAGGTTCCTCACGAACTCGGGATACGACACGATCACGATGTCGACCGTCCAGATCGGCTTGGCTGCCGTCGTCGTGTGGCTCCTCGCGCCCCTCACTGCGCGCGGAGAGGTCTCGATCGACCTGCCGGTGTTCCTGGCCGTCGCGGGACTCGGGGTGCTCGGGACCGGATTCGCCTACATCTGGTACAACCGCATCCTGCGGGATTGGGGTCCGGCCCGTGCGTCCACCGTCACGTACCTCTCGCCCGTTGTCGGAGTCATCCTGGGGGTCGTGGTGCTGGGGGAGTCGGTGCACTGGAACCAGCCCCTCGGGGGGCTCATCGTCGTGATCGGAGTGCTCGCCAGTCAGGGGCGGGTGCCGGGTCTTCGCGGTCGCGTCGCCGGGGCCACACCGGTCGAGGGCGCTCTGCCAGTGGGGCAGAAGACGCGGGAATAGTTCCGCGCGCACTACGTTGTATGCATATGCATGGAGTTGGGACTCAGGATCCCTTCCCCTCCCGGACCCACCAGCCCCGTGCATCCACAACGAAAGGGCTGAACATGCAGTTCGGAATCTTCTCCGTCAGCGACATCACGCGCAACCCGGTCACCGGCGAGACGCCGAGCGAGGCCGAGCGCATCGACGCGATCGTCAAGATCGCCCAGAAGACCGAAGAAGTCGGCCTCGACGTCTTCGCGATCGGCGAGCACCACAACCCGCCGTTCTTCTCCTCCTCACCCGCCGTGCTGCTCTCGCATATCGCCGCGCTCACGAAGACCCTGCGCGTCTCCACCTCGACGACCCTCATCACAACCAACGACCCCGTGCGCATCGCCGAGGAATACGCGATGCTGCAGCACCTCTCCAAGGGGCGCATGGACCTCATGCTCGGCCGCGGCAACACCGCCCCCGTGTACCCGTGGTTCGGCAAGGACATCCGCTCCGGGCTTCCCCTCGCACTCGAGAACTACAACCTGCTCCACCGCCTCTGGCGCGAGGATGTCGTCGACTGGGAAGGCAAGTTCCGCACGCCGCTGCAGGGCTTCACCTCAACCCCGCGCCCCCTCGACGACGTGGCACCCTTCGTCTGGCACGGCTCGATCCGCACGCCGGAGATCGCCGAGCAGGCCGCCTTCTACGGCGACGGCTTCTTCGCGAACAACATCTTCTGGCCGAAGGAGCACTACATGCGCCTCATCGACTTCTACCGCCAGCGCTACGAGCACTACGGCCACGGCACGGCAGCGCAGGCGATCGTCGGCCTCGGCGGGCAGGCGTTCATCGCGAAGAACTCGCAGGACGCGAAGGACCAGTTCCGGCCCTACTTCAACGAAGCCCCCGTCTACGGCCACGGCCCGCGCATGGAGGACTTCATGCAGCAGACTCCGCTGTCCGTCGGCAGCCCGCAAGAGGTCATCGACAAGACGCTGACCTTCCGCGAGCACTTCGGCGACTACCAGCGCCAGCTGTTCCTCATGGACCACGCCGGCCTGCCGCTCGGCATGGTGCTCGACCAGCTCGAGCTGCTCGGCTCCGAAGTGGTGCCCGTGCTGCGCCGCGAGCTCGACGCGCTCCGCCCCGCCGAGGTGCCGGACGCCCCCACCCACGAGTCGCTTGTCCTCGCCAAGTACGGCGACGCCGCCCCGCGCCAGCCTCGCCCCAACGAGAACCGCGGCGACAACGTGACCGGCTCCTCGCCCTACCAGGACACCGAGCTCGTCGCATAGCTCCGCCCTCCCTCTCGAAGCGGATGCGCGGGGCCACGCCCCACGGCAGGCCCCGCGCATACGCCCCGCTTCCTCATCCTCGGCTCGACCACGCTCAGAAGGACTCTCATGACCAACGCACAAGGCGCCTATCGGGTCGTCGTCGTCAACGCCGGCATCAGCGACCCGTCCTCGACGAAGCTGCTTGCCGACCGCATCGAACGCGGCGTCTCCAAGCTCGCCGCCTCACGCGGCCGCGACATCGCATCGACGCACATCGATCTCCGGATGCTCCTCCCCGAGCTGCCGGCGGCACTCGGCTCGCAGAGCTTCGGCCCCCAGTTCGAGCGCGCCATCGCCGCGCTCCGCGATGCCGACGGCATCATCGCGGCAGCCCCCGTCTACAAGGCGGGACCAAGCGGGCTCTTCACGTCGTTCTTCCAGACCCTCGACAACGACCTCCTCATCGCCAAGCCCGTCGTGCTCGCCGCGACGGCCGGCACCGCCCGTCACGCGCTGGTGGTCGACGAGCAAATGCGCTCGATGTTCGCCTACCTCCGCAGCATGACCGTGCCCACATCCCTCTTCGCCTCGACGGAGGACTGGCAGGACGCTGGCCTCGGCTCCCGCATCGAGCGTGCATCCGTCGAGCTGCTCGCCCTGATGGAAGCCGGCGTCGAGCAGACGATCCGCGGCGACAACTGGGGTGGCTACCAGCACGAGCTCGGCAGTGCTGGCGGAACCGAGCTCGGCATCGAGCTCAACTCCGACCTCATGCGGATGGCCGCTGGCGGAGGCGCCGCGTAACCGCTCCCGGATGACCCGTTCCCTTGTCTCGGGATGGGAAAGTCGCTTCGTGGCGGGAAGTTCTGCCTCACGAAGTGACTTTTCCATGCCGAGTACGTGGATGCGCGGCTGACGGGGCGGGGCTAACGGGGTGGGCGCAGACGGGACGGGCGCTAACGGGGTGGGCGCAGAGGGTCTGGTCAGGCGGGGTCGGGAGAATGGCACGCATGAGCTCTCAGGGAACCGACCTCCGCAAGCGCGCGATTCTCTCCGGTGGTCAGGGGGTGTTGACTGCCGTCTACTACGCCACCCCGGACTTCATCTCCTCGAAGGGGCTTCGCGGCGTCGTGAAGACGCTCCTTGCCGCTGGAGTGACCGCGCTGGCCGCGTCCGAGTACGACGACCTGAAGCGCGACGTGCGTCGCGCTGACACCGATCTGCTCGTGCAGCCCGCAGCTCAGGCGCCTGGCGAGCTCATCGGCGGGCCTGGCGACGGCACTGACGAGCCGCACCCGGCCGAGCGGGAGCATCCTGCCACTGATGCGGACGACAAGACGTTCTCGGACTTCTGGGTCTCGCTCCCTCCGTCCGGTCGCGCGGCCCTCGGCGGACTCGGTGTCGTGGGTGCGCTCGTGACGGTTGCCGGAATCGCCGCCGCCGAGCGGGGCATCTACAGGTTCAGCGAGCGCCGCGCGGAGAGGGGTGTCGTGGCCGCACACACCAAGACAGGCCTCGTCATCAGCGGTCTAACGACGCTGCTCGCGCTCATCCCGCCTCCCAAGGACAAGTAGGCCGGGGAGGCTGAGGGCGGCGGCGCGAGCAGTGCCGCCGCCCTCAGGCCCACGAAAGCATCCAAGTTCCATGACGATCCGACTGCTTTCGCGGTCGTTGGCGCATCGATGGGTGAATCGTCACTCGCGTTGGACGGAGCCGGAGCTGCAGCCGGAGCTGCAGCAGCGCCCTGCGTCAGCGGAGTCTTGGCAGTCGCCCTCGACAATTTCGGTGATAACTCGGCTCCTAGGGCTCCCTCGCGTCCGAGATCGGCCCGATTAGCACCGAGATTCGCGGGGCCGCGTCGGAGATCTCACGGACTCGACCTCGCGAGGATGCGCGCGCCGTGCGGCTCGCGCGCCGGCCAGCTCAGAAGCCGGCGAGCACCTCGTCGATGATCGCGATGCCGCGACGTGCGTCTGCGTCGGTGATGACAGCCGGCGGGACGACGTGGATGCGGTTGTCGGCGATGAACGGCAGGAGTCCTCGGGCGACGAGCTGCGATTTGATGGTCGCCATGTCGGCAGCGGCGAGCGGTGCGCGGGTCGCGGGGTCGCTGACGAGTTCGACCGCCCAGAAGACGCCCTTGCCGCGGACCTCGCCGACGACGTCGTGGCGGGAGGCGAGTTCGGCCAATGCTGGGCCGATGACCTCGCGGCCGAGGCGGGCCGCGTTCTCGACGATGCCTTCCTCTTCCATTGTCTCGAGCGTCGCGACGATGGAGGCCGCTGCGAGCGGGTGTCCCGAGTAGGTGAGGCCACCGGGGAAGACCTGCTCGTCGAAGTGCGCGGCGATCTCTTCTGAGATGACGACGCCGCCGACGGGCACGTACCCGGAGTTGACGCCCTTCGCGAAGGTGATGAGGTCGGGGCGCACGTCGAAGGCGTCGAACGCGAACCATTCGCCGGTTCGTCCGAAGCCGGCCATGACCTCGTCGAGGATCAGGCGCACTCCGTACCGGTCGCAGATCTTGCGGACGCCGGCGAGGTAGCCCGGCGGTGGCAGGAGCACGCCGGCTGTGCCCGGAATGCTCTCGATGAGGATGGCAGCCACCGATGCCGGGCCTTCAGTCTGGATGACGCGCTCGAGGTGCTGCAGGGCGCGTGTGCTCTCCTGCTCGGGCGACTCGGCCCAGAACTCCGAGCGGTACAGGTAGGGCCCGAAGGCGTGCACGTGGCCGCGTGCGAACTCGTTCGGGATGCGACGCCAGTCGCCGGTGGCGACGATCGCCGACCCTGTGTTGCCGTGGTAGCTGCGGTACAGGGACACGATCTTGTCGCGACCTGTCGAGAGGCGTGCCATGCGGATGGCGTTCTCGATGGCATCCGCTCCGCCGTTGGTGAAGAACACCTTCGAGAAGCCCTCTGGCGCGTGCGACAGGATGAGCTCTGCCGCCCTCGCCCTGGTCTCGTTGGCGTGCGCCGGGGCGATCGTCACGAGCTGCGCTGCCTGCTCCTGAATCGCCGCGATGACCTTCGGGTGCTGGTAGCCGATCGTGACGTTCACGAGCTGGCTCGAGAAGTCGAGGTACTCGTTGCCGTCGAAGTCCCACAGCTTCGCGCCCTCGCCGCGAGCGATGGGCAGCGGCGAGATCTTCCCCTGAGCTGACCAGGAGTGGAACACCGAGGCGAGGTCGCGATCCCGAACGTCGGTGTTGCTGAGGGCGGTGCTGAGGGCTGAAGCGGTCATGTGTCCACTGTGAAGCCACGGATGCATCAGGTTGGTGGGCAAATCGGTGAGAATGGGTGCCATGACTCGACAAATGCGCCAGTATCGTCTGGCAGACAGCGGGCTGTCGTGAGTGTCACGTTGCGCGAGCTCGTGGAGGAGACCGAGTTCAAGCTCCGGGTGCTGCATGCCGCCGACGCGGGCGCGCTGGACCGTGCGCTCGTCTGGGCGCACAGCTCCGACCTGGCCGACCCCACACCGTGGCTCGAAGCCGGCCAGCTGCTGCTGACCGACGGGATGCAGTTCGCTGTCCCGGAGGCGCCGGGCCCCGGAGGCGCACTGGACTCCGCGGGAGCCGGATCTCGCTCACCGGTCTCGGCGACCGCGACGGTCCGCTTCCAGGCGCTCGCCAGCGAGGGCGTCTTCGACGCCTACGTGGCACGGTTGCGCGAGGCTGACGTCGCGGTGCTCGGATTCGCGACCGAGGTCATCCACGCAGACGTTCCGGCCGATCTCATCGCCGCATGCGAGCGGCACGGGCTGACGCTCGTCGAGGTCGCCGAGCGCACCCCGTTCATCGGCATCATCCGCTACCTCGCCGACCAGCGCGCCCTCGAGCAACGGGCGCGGCTCGAGTGGTCGCTGCAGGCGCAGCGCAAGCTCGCGAGGGCGGCGCTCAGGCCTGGCGGGCTCGGAGCGATCCTCGTCGAGCTCGAACGGCAGCTGGAGAGCTGGGTCGCGCTCTACGACTCGACGGGCCTCCGCGTGGAGGCGCAGACGCGCATCCAGGTTCCAGCGAGCGAGGCACCAGAGGTCGAGCGGATGGTGCAGAGCCTGCTCGCGCGCGGCGGACGCTCCGGCGCTCGCCTCCACGGCGAGGGCGGCGACGTGACCCTGCAGACCGTCGGCCAGCACGGCCAGCTGCGCGGAGTGCTCGCAGTTGGTGGGCGAGCGCCGCTCGACCTTGCCGGCAACGACCTCGTCGCGAGCGCCATCGGCCATGCCTCGATCGCGCTCGAGCAGAATCGGGAACTGGATGCCGCGCGTGGGCACCTGCGCGTGGGCCTGCTCGAGCTGCTGCTCGCCGGGGAGATGGAAGTGGCGACGCGCACCGCGGAGACGGTGTGGGGCAGGCTTCCGGCGGCCCCCATCAGGGTCATGCAAGCGCGTGGCGGCGAGCCGGGTCAGGCGCTGCTCGACCGGCTCGAGCGCCTCGCGGGCTCGGGCGGCGAGCCGCTGTTCTTCGCAGCGCGCGAACAGGAGCTCATCGTGGTCGTTCCCGCTGCAGGCGGTGCCACCCTCGTCGAAGCGCTGACCGATGCGGGTTTCTCGGCGGGAGCTTCTGCTCCGGGTGATTGGCCCGAGTTGCCCAGACTCCTGTCGGAAGCGCGCAAGGCTGCCGAGCGGAGCACGCCGAACCGCCCATCCGTGCGGTTCGAGGAGCTCGCCACGACGGGGATGCTCGGTGCGCTCGAAGCGGCCGACGGCCGTGTCACCGCGCATCGGGTCCTGCAACCGTTGCTCGAGCACGGCGAGCAGGGCCGATTGCTGCTCGACACCCTCGCGGCCTGGACGGAGGGGAACTGTGCCTGGGACCCTGTCGCGAAGTCGCTTGGCATCCACAGGCACACGCTGCGCAGCCGCGTCACGACCGCAGAGCAGCTTCTTGGCATCGATTTGCAGACCTTCGCGGGCCGTGCCGAGGTGTGGTCGGCGATGCGGCTCCTCGACGAGGCGTGAGGAGGCTCGTGGCGCGAGCGATCAGTGCTCGTCGCGGAGCTTCGCCGCGAGCTGCCGCATGCTGAAGGCACGCTTCTGCCAGAACATCCACATGCCGAACCACACGAACGGGGTCAGGATGCCGGCGCCCACCTTGAGCTGATCGCGGTAGAGGGTGCGCCCATTCGGCAACGGAGCGACCACCATCGTGTGCTCGAAGGTCGTCATGACGGCGAGCGGGCCAGACTCGGGGTACCCGAGGTCGCGGAGCTCGTGCATCCCGTTGCCCAGGTCGCGGTACTGGCCGTCGATGACCTGCGTGCCCATCGGCACCTTCCCGAGCAGCCTTATCTCGACACGGTGAGGGCGGTCGGGCGACCAACGCTCAGGGAAGCCGCCCGGCTCGAGCGAGCGCACCTCCGCGAGCGGGCCCGCCACTGTGCGAAACGCTTCCGGCCGTTGCAGGGCGTCCGCGAGCAGCTCGGTTGGGCAGTCGAGTTCGAGCTTCAGGAGGATGCGCACATGCGCATCCTCGCCTGCTCGCCTCGGAGGATGCCTTGCCTCTGGCAGGCCTGAGGGGCCACGCGCACGTCGCTGCAGACCTCGGGCTTGCGCATCTGGATCGATGGAAACGGATGCACAAGCCCGGGGTCTGTCGCGTCCGGTCGTTCAAGGACCGCAGCTGATGGTGGTGGTGACTCGGGTTGGGCTGGTCAGTCGTTTTCTGGGAAGCCGAGGTTGATGCCGCCGTGCTTGGCGG
>JBQDTF010000011.1:65515-118610 GCA_052099095.1 Pseudoclavibacter sp. | reverse complement strand
CGCATCCAACACCCGACGACGAGCCGCCAACTCATGCACCACGACCACGATCTCCCCATCAGGAACCCCGGAAAGCCGGACCCGGGCATCAAGCAACGCATCCACCACCGCCGTCTCCACTGACGACGAACGACGCGCCTCATACTGCTGCGATGCCACGGTAACCTCCCCCAAGATCACCACCAGCCGAATTTACCTGTGAAACTAGAATACAGTTACTAAACTCAGATCGCAAAGATCCGCTGCGAAGTCGCGAGCTTGTCGCCCGGCTCGAGCCACGCGAGGTCGAGCCCGGAGTTGAAGGCGTCGGGCGCGCACGTCATGGGCTCGACGGCAACGGCCTGGCGGTCCCACTCGATGCCCGGCTGGTCGCTCGTGAAGATCTGCACCCATGGCGCGTCCGCACCCCAGGTCATACCGACCCCCGACCCGTCGGAAGTCGTGAGCGTCACCGTGGCGCCATCGTGATCGCCGAAGACGTCCGTGAACGCGTGATCGATCTCCATCTCGCCGATGCGCCGCGCGTCGCGGAAGTCGAAAGCCCCGGCGACCTCTTCAACCGAGACCACGGATCCCGGAAGCAGACGCGCGCCGTGCGCGTGCATGAGCTTCTGCGCCGGCGACTGGAGGGTCCACTCGTCGACTTGTCCGCCGCCCGCCACAAGATAGGAGTGGGTGGATGCACCCGCCGGGGCGGTCCCTGTCCCCACATTGCGCAGTTCGACGGTCGTCGTGAGGCCGTCGTCGTCGATCCGGTAGGTGGTGCGCACCTCGATGCGGAATGGGTAGCCGGTCTGCGGCTCGATCGTCGCGACCAGGACAACCAGGTCGGGGCCGACATCTTCCGGTTCGAAGTCGAGCCAGAGCGCCAGCCCGTGCAGGGCGTGCCCGCGCTTCGGCTCGGACAGCGCAAGCTGCAGTTCCTCGCCGTCGATCCGGTAGCGGCCGTCGATGATGCGGTTTGGCCACGGTGCGAGCGTCGCGCCCTTGTAGGCGGGACGCACTTCGTCCATTTCGAAGGTGTGCACGAGGTGCCTGCCGTGGTGCGTGAGCTCCCGCAGCGACGCGCCGATGCTCGAAATCGAGGCCTCGTAGCCGCCGCTCGAGAGGAAGTAGGAGGATCCTGAGCGCGGGGTGATCGACATCGGTGGAGACTCCTAGGTGCTGTCGGGGGAAGGACCAAGGCAGTCTTTCATGGCGACGCGTGTGCATCCGCCGCTGTCCACAGGCGAAGCAGCGTGCGGGAAAGTGCGGCGTTAGCACTCACAGCACGAAGGCTCTCCCAGCCCGCGTAGCTAGCCTGAGGCGATGACTTCCGCCCCTCAGCCCTGGCCGCAGACCGCACTCTGGTGGCACGTGTATCCGCTCGGCTTCGTCGGCGCTGACACGACGGGCAACGACCTCGACGGCCCGGTCGAGCATCGCCTTGATCGCGTCACGGCGTGGCTGGATGAGCTTGTTGCGCTTGGCCTCAACGGGCTGCTCCTCGGTCCCGTGTTCGCGTCGCAGACTCATGGCTACGACACGGTCGACCACCTGCGTATCGACCCGCGCCTCGGTGACGACGACGATTTCGATGCTCTCATCGCCGCCTGCCGAGAGCGCGGCGTCCGTGTTCTCCTGGACGGCGTCTTCAACCATGTCGGCCGCGAGCACCCGTGGTGGAGAGAGGCCGTCGAGGGTGGCCCCGACTCTGCCGCTGCTGCGAGATTCGCCAGGGGTCAGGATGCGCGCGAAGTGGATGGGCTGACCGTCGACGTGTTCGAGGGTCACGACACGCTCGTGGTGCTGAACCACCAGCATCCGGAGGTCATCGAGTATGTCTCTCGGGTTCTGGCGCACTGGTTGGAGCGTGGAGTCGACGGCTGGCGCCTCGATGCCGCCTACGCGGTGCCGCCGCTGTTCTGGCGCGCCACGATCGACCCGCTACGCGAGCGGTTCCCGGACTCGTGGTTCGTGGGAGAGGTCATCCACGGCGACTACAAGGAGTACGTCGAGGAGTCGGGCCTCGACTCCGTGACGCAGTATGAGCTGTGGAAGGCGCTGCGCTCTTCTGTGCAGGAGCAGAATCTCTTCGAGCTCGACTGGTCGCTCCAGCGGAACAACAGCTTCGTCGAGCGCTTCCTGCCGATGACCTTCCTCGGCAACCATGACGTGACGCGCATCGCGAGCGCAATCGACGACGAGCGCAACCACGCCGTGGCCATCGCCATGCTGCTCTTCTTCCCTGGCGCACCGAGCATCTACGCAGGCGACGATCGTGGGCTCGAGGCGGTCAAGGAGGAGCGCGCCGGCGGGGACGATGCGATTAGGCCTGAGTTCCCGGCTGATCCCGCCGAGCTCCCTGAAAACGCGTACTCGCAGCAGCACCGTGACGCGATCGCCTTCCGACGCCAGCACGCGTGGCTGGCGACCGCCCGCATCCGCTCGGAAGGGCTCGAGAACACTGCGGTGCTGTTTGCTGCAGAGGGCGGGAGCGGCGAGCGCGCCTACCTCGCGGTGAACCTGGGTGACGACTCGATCGAGCTCGGCGGGCGCAACGTCGGCGCGCACAGCCTCGAGCGCTGGGCGGACGCCGACTAGCGACAAGCGACCTCGGGCGCCGACGCGTGTCCAACTTCAGTGCTCAAACGACGCTCAAGAGCGCAGAATGCCCCGAATCGACGTTTGTCGCACGGAAGTTGGACAGCCTCAAACCCGCAGAGCCGCCAGACCGGCCGAACCCGCCTCAGCGGCCTAGTGCATCGAGACGAGCGCGTCCTGCTCGGCCGATTCCTGCTGCACAAGCGGGCGATCCTTCGTGCCTCTGATCATGAAGCCCGCGATGAGCGCTGCGATGACCATGGCGCCGGCAGCGGCCAGGAACACCGCCGAGTACCCGTTCGTGAACGCCTCGAGCTGCGGTTCTCCCGCCTCGAGGCCGGAGGCGACGGCGTTGGCGTAGAACACGGTGAAGACGGACAGGCCGATCGAGCCGCCGATCTGCATGGCGGAGTTGACGGTGGCCGCCGCGGCTCCCGCGTCGTGAGGCTCGACGCCCGTGAGCGCGAGGTTCTGCAGCGGCACGAAGATCATGGCGAGACCGATGCCGAGGAGCACGAGACCCGGCAGGATGTGCGTCAGGTAGCTGCCGTCTACGGTCACGCCTGCGAGCAGGAGGAGTCCGCCTGCGACGATGATCGGGCCGACGATCATGAGTGGACGAGGCCCGAACTTCGGCAGGAGGCGAGCGCACACGGGGACGACAGCCAGGATGACCACCGTCATCGCGACGTTGGCGAGGCCCGCGACGAGGGGCTCCATGCCCATGACGATCTGCAGGTGCAGCGCGAGGTACATGGTTGCGCCGATGAGGACGCTGCCGATGACGGCCTGGATGAGGAACGCGCCGCCACGGACCCGGTCGAGCACAACACGGAGCGGGAGCAGCGGCTGGGCGACGCGCGTCTCGATCCATACGAACGCCGCCAGCAGCGCGACTCCGAGCGCGAGGAAGCCGATGGTGCCGAGCGAGCCCCATCCTTCCTCGGCGAGACTGAACCCGTAGACAAGCGAGCCGAGTCCGAGCGAGACCGTGAGTGTGCCCCACAGGTCGTACTTGTTGTCGCCCTCTGCCTTGCTCTCCTTGAGCACGATGAGGGCGCCGACGACGCCTGCGATGACGAAGAAAACGTTCACGAGCAGGCACCAGCGCCAGCTGGCGAACTCGGTGAGTGCGCCGCCGAGCACGAGTCCGACGGCGGCCCCGCTTCCGCCGATGGCGCCGAAGACGGCGAACGCGGTCGTGCGCTCCTTGCCCGAGGGGAAGCTGACAGTGAGCAGGGCAAGAGCTGCGGGGGCGAGGAGCGCCGCGAAGAGCCCCTGGAGGCCGCGGGCGAGGATCAGGTCGAAGGCGCTCTGGGCGAAGCCTCCATAGACGGAGGCTGCCCCGAAGCCGATCATGCCGACGAGGAACGCGCGCTTGCGGCCCCAGTAGTCGGCGATGCGACCGCCGAGGAGAAGGAGCGCTCCGAAGACCAACGCGTAGGCCGTGACGACCCACTGGCGCTGCACATCGGTGAGCCCGAGGTCGATCTGGGCCTGCGGCAGGGCGATCGTGACGATCGTGCCATCGAGCACGACCACGAGCTGGGTGAGGGCGAGCACTGCGAGCGCCCACCACTTCGAGATGGTGCGCGGCGCGGATGCACGCTTGACGGAAGACACGTCAGTAGACAAGAAAACCCTTCAGGTTCTCAGAATGCGAGTGTTGGAGGTTTCAAGCCTCGGACCGAGGACGTCGCCGCCTCGACCTACCCGAGCGGCGACGCTCGACAGATCGGCAACTGTAGCAACGCTTTGGCTCTGCTCGTAAGCCGCAGCTTGCCCGACCCGTCAGCGGGTGCGCATCCGCTTCGGCCAGATGCCGGACTTGCCGGGATTGAGGATGCCGTTCGGGTCGAGAGCGTCCTTGATCCGCTCGTTGAAGGTGCGCTGGATGTGGGCGTTGTAGGAGTACGTCTCCACAACCTGCTCAGCGAGCACGTTGTGCGTGCGGTAGATGCCATAGCCTTCGCGTGCGCCAGTCTCGATGAGCTCTCGGGTCATCTGAAGGGTCTCTGCGCGGCTCACAGAATCGGTCGTGTCATAGAGGGGCAGACAGATGTGGTGCATTTCTCGGAGTCCGATGATGAACTGCGCCAGGTAGTCCTTGCCGTAGGTGTCGGAGATACGCTGGGTGTCGCGGTACTGCGTCGCCGCGTCTTCCCCGCTCGGCGCGGAAACTGGCGCATAGAAGAAGTGACCTGCGTTGGGGAACCAGTCGAATACGGCGGCCGAGTGCCGGTTGGGCACGCCGGTGTTCAGAAGGTGGCGTGCGTTGAGGAGATCCGCTCGACGGCTCCCTTCAGAGATGGGCAGCGTCTCGTTGGTGTCGAATCGTGCGCCCGGAATCTGCGCATAGGCACCCTCGATGATCTCCAGGTAGCGGTCGACCTGCCAGCGTGGCCCATAGCAGGTGGCGTACAGGATCCAGTACCCGGAGTCGAGGTCGTCGATCATGCGCTGCTTCGCGGACGCGGTCAACGGCCCTGGATCCACCTGCCATTCCTCTCGGGTGGAGACGCAGGCTGCGTCGAAGACGATGTTGCGGACGATCGGCACCGATTGGATCGGCGCCATGCCGATCCTGAGGGGGAGGGTAATCTCCATGATCGCTGCGAGGTCCTCTTCACGGGGGAAGGTGATGGCGAACGTGACAGCAGACTCCGGCTGCGGCATGAGCTGAATGCCCATGCGCGTGCAGATGCCGTAGTTCGACTGCTCGAACAGGCCCTCGATAGAGGGTCCGATGCCGCCGGCATAGAGGTGCCAGGCGTCCGATTCCGGCAGCCCGCCCATGCCTGTCCTGAGCACCTCGCCATCCGCGAGCACGATCTCCATTCCGCAACGCCACATCGAATGATCGCCGTACGGCGTGTAGCCGACTCCGTGGTCCAGCGTGTTCCCGACTACGCTGCCCCAGTCGAGCTCCGCCGGGTCGATCATGAGCTTCGCCCCCGACTCCTGGACGGCTCGGTAGAGCGTGGCGTAGTCGACGCCCGGTTCCACCACGGCGTATGCGAGCTTCTCGTTGATCTCGAGGACCTGGTTCATGCGCTTGCCGAGGTGCAGCAGCACCGAACCTGTGACCATGGGGGACGATCCGCCGTAGCCGAGGTTGCGTCCGGTGGAGAAGGCGTGCAGGGGGATGAGGTGCGTGTTCGCGATGTGCACGACGGCCTGCACGTCAGCCGTGCTTCCGGGCCAGACGACCGCTCCCCCGCGGAACTCGTCACCATCGGTCACCGGGAACTTGTCGTCGTACTCCCGCACGATCGCGTCGTCGGTGTGCACGTTCTCTGCGCCGATGACCTCTCTCATCTCTCGGATCGCTGTTGCGAACACCTCAGCGCTGACGCCTTCAGGTAGGTAGGTGACGGCTTCCGTGGAGGTCGCGTTCTGGATCGTGGTCATAAGAGGAACTCCTTTGTTCTCTTCGTGATGGACGCCTGGGGGCGGCGGTGGCGCTTAGCCTAGGAGTTGGGTGCACTGCCACGGACAACTCTTCGCTTTCGGGATAGACGTCTCCGTGCGCGCTGATGGGATGGCGAGACGACCTGGCGGTGGTCAGTCGGCGAGGGTCTGCGAGGGCAGCTCGCCGAACTGCTGGTAGTACATGGCAGAGAATCGCCCGAGGTGCAGGAAGCCGTGTCGGCGGGCGATGGTGCCGACGAGTTCGCCGTCGCGCGGAGTGGAGAGCTCGCGGTGGACGCGGCGCAGACGCTCGGAACGTTGCACCTTCATCGGGCTTACACCGAGCCGCTCGCGGAACGCCGCCTGGACGGCGCGCGCGCTCACGCCGACGAAGTCGGCGATGGTACCGAGGGAGAGCGGCGCGCCGCTTGCGTAGGTGATGGCCTCGAGCGCTCGGTCGACGATGGCTGCGTTCGACGAGCGGGAAGTCAGATGCGCGTCGGTGTGTGCGGAGTCCAGGTCGCGCATCAGGGTACTCGCCACGAACCCGTCGATACAGCGTTCGGCGAGGAAGACGACAAGGCCGGGGTCGAGTTCCGGCACGCGCTGTGCGCGTGCGATCATAGCTCGCACCGAGGTGAGCCAGGATCCAGCAGCGCGAGTCGTGACGTCGAGGACCGGGCCGAGCACGACGGCCTGGTCCGTATCGAATTCCCGAGCGAGTCTCCGCTCGACCAGTCCTCGATCGAGCTTGATGGCGAGCATGACGCACGGCTGGTCCCAGCCGCTGATGGCCGTGTTCACATCCGGTGTGTAGATCGCGGCGCGCGATTGGGTTGCCTGCACTCGCTGCTCGCCGACGGATGTGCGCAACGAGCCGCTCAGTGGAACGTTGCACTGGAAGGCCGTCTCGTACGGGTCAGTGTCGATTCGTATGGCGGTGGAGTAGCGCAGCAGACCCGCCGTAACCGGGCCGAGCACGATGGCGCTGGCAGTGAACGTGAAGTCTTTGAGTTCGGGCGCTGCTGCCAGCGGGGTGAGTCGATGCGGGTAGTAGAGGCGCGTGCCGATCTCACGAGCGGCTTCGAGCGAGTGGGCCTGCGCAGCAAGGCCCACTCGCTCGAGCGCGCTGTCGGGCATGGTTAGGCCGCTGCTCCGACGGCGTGGAACGCTCGGCTGTCGTAGACCAGTCCCTGCGCGTCGGCTCGGAAGCGGATTGCGTCGATCTCCACGAAGAACACGCTGTGAGTGCCTCGTTCGAGGCTCGACGCGATGCGTCCGGTCAGCGCGACCCTGGCGTCCCTGAGTGTTGGGATTCCGTCGAGATCCTCCCACACGTCCCAGGCGAAGCGGTCGGACATGGGCACCTTCGTCTGTCCAGAGAAGTGCCTCGCGAGCTCTTCTTGGTCGCTTGCGAGCACGTTGAGCGCCAACCGACCGTTGGCGGCAAAGACGTCGTGTGCTGAGCTGTTCCGGTTGATGCAGACGAGCATGGTCGGGGGCGAGTCCGTGACAGAGCAAGCCGCACTGACAGTGATGCCGAGTCGACCATTCGGGCCGTCTGTGGTGACGATGTGCACGGCCGCCGCGAGGTTGGACATGGCTTGCCGGAACTCGAGTTGATGCGGGTCGAGGGTGTTCATGATGCGTGTCCTTCCGTTGCGGGGTAATCGATGATGATGGCGCCGCCCGTTGCGTATTTGGGGACGTCGGCGGCGACGGCCTGGCCCGCTGCCGAGCCCATGGCGGCCCTATAGCTGCCGGCGTCGGCGAATTCGGCTTCGAAGACTGCGAAGTACGCGGGTGTCGCGCCGTCGGGTCCCGGTTGCACGTCCGTCGAGTATCGCCAGGCGAGCATGCCTGGAAGCTGCGCGGCGAGGGGGAGGTGCTTTGCCTCGTAGTAGGCGATGAATGCCTGGGGGTCGGTGGGCTGTGGGTAGAGCACGACGAGCTTGTGCATGGTTGTGGCCTCTGTTCGGTGTGGAGCGGTGGGTGTCAGCGCACGGAGACGGGGGCGGCTTCGGCGATGGCCGAAGAGACCCGTTCTGGGGTACCGAGGAGGTCGATCTGGCGAATGGGGAAGTTGAAGTTCTCCGTGAACCGGTTGGCGAGCGCTTGGTCGTGGACCATCGCCGAGAAGAGCTGTGGGATCTGCGCGGCAGGTGGGTTCTGGATCATCGTGTTGACCCAGTCCGTGGATGCCTCGAGCCGCTCGGATCGGCGACGTGCCACCTTCTGCATGAAGCGTGCGTCGAAGACCCTGTCTTCCCGGATCACCTCGGCGACGACTTTCGCGGAGTAGGTCGCCGAGTTGGCACCTTGTGCCTGCACTGGGTCGACGGTCATGTGTACGTCCCCGAGCGCGACCAGGTACTTGCCGTTTGGAAGCAGCACGTAGTCTTCTCGGAGCACGGGCGTGACGGCGCCCTGCAGGATGTCGCGTGGGCCGTCTTGGAGGTCGAAAGTGGCTTCATCGACTCGCTCGAACACGGATGGGTGGAACTCGCGGAGCATCCGCAGGGTGAGCTCGCGGTACGCGGCGGGGTCCTCCTCGTAGCGCTGGTCGGTCAGCGCCTCCTGTGGTCCGCCTGGCACGCTCTCGAACAGCAGCGCGTGCACGGGGCCAGAGAAGGACCACATCGGGAGGGCGAGGAGTTCGCCGGCCGGTGGTGCGACGCTGATCTCGACTCCTCTCGGTTCGCGAGGCGCGACACCCTTCCAGAAGCCGACCGCGAGCTTGCGCTGGGGGGACGTGTATGGGGATTTCTCCTCCCGGCGAGGGAAGAGGGCACCGATCTCACCCTTGCCAGTGGACACGACGACGAGATCGTGCACCTCGGTGAGCTGCTCGATCTCCGCGACGGAGAGGTCGCGGATGCTGAGGGTTCCGCCTCGGCGTTCGAACTCGGCCATGAGGTGCGGAAGGTAGATGCGGTAGTCGAGGATGCGGGCCGGTTCCTCGAACATTCCCTTGAACCGGCGGTCCTCCCCCCAGCCGTTGTAGTGGTAGTGGTAGGAGTACTCGGCGTCGGTTCCTGGCCAGTCGGCGATGCCGAGTTCGCGTTCTATGTCGATGGTCGCGCTCATGTGGGCGACGCTGTTCATGACTTTGCCGGTTGCGAGCTGTTCGGCTGTCCGGTTGGTGTAGATGGTCACGTCGAGGTCCTGCTGCAGGAGGTGGAGTCCCAGGTGGAGTCCTGCGACTCCTGCCCCGATGATGCCGATGCTGGTCATGTCGGTCACTTTCCGATCAGGACGCGATCCGTCCGCGTCATTGCGTTCGTTTGCTCGATAATCGAACTGCGTCTTTGCTGGAGTTCGATATGTGAGCACGATGCTACGCGTCCGACCACTTCCGAGGCGGAATCTTCGCAAAGTGGATAGCCGCGACTGATGGTCGGCCGCGTCAGCCGGGATCACAGGCCACGTCGGTGCGCGCGCCTCAGCTTGAGAGCGTCGTCAGTCAGACCAGACTTCGCCGGGACGTTCGATGCGCAACGACGCGTGCCGGAGCGCTGGCAAGACCTCTGCCGGCGTGTGCGCCCCCGTCGGGAAGATGACCGCGAGGCTCGCTGCCTGCCCGTCGGGGAGCGCGAGCGGCGTCGCCACGGCTTCGAACCCTGGGAAGGGCGTCCCCTTGGTGTGCACGTGACCAAGGGACCTGGCCAGTGCGGTCTCGTCAGCCTCGTAGTCGCGCTTCGCCCCGCCAGCGAGGATCGCCAGACCAGGTGCACCCACGGCGAGGGGAAAACGCGTACTCCGACGGATGGCTACAGCGGCGGAACGGTGCGCTGGACGCATGGAGGCGAGCACAACGGCATCCTCCTTCTGCGGCACGCAGAAAATAGCTGTCGCAGAACTCGACTCCGCGAGCTGCGTCAGAACGTCTTCGACACGCAACTCCGAGTTGCTGATGCCCGACTCCGCGAGCGCGGCAATTCCGATGCCGATGGTGTAGCGGCCGTCTGCAGTGCGGGCGACGAAGGTGTAGTCCTCGAGCGTGCGGAGGATGCGGTACACAACCGAGCGATGGAGACCAAGTTCGTCGGCGAGCTCCTGACTCGTGCGCGGCTTGCCGTCAGCCAAAGACTGCAGCGCGTCGAGACCTCTCTCCAAGGTCTGCGACCGGACGGAGCGATTCTTGGATTCAGTCATGGTGCCTGCAATCGTAGCGAGGCGACGAACGAGAAACGGCCCAGGTCTCGATGCTCGAGGCCTGGGCCGTTTGTACTGGTGCGCGAGGGGGGACTTGAACCCCCACACCCGAAGGCACACGGACCTGAACCGTGCGCGTCTGCCAATTCCGCCACTCGCGCCAACCTCCGAGAGATTACCAGACACTGTCCCCGAGTGCGAAACCGGCGAGCGGATGCGCCGCTCAGGATCCCCCGGGACCGGCACCTGGACCCCAGAGGAAGGCCATAGGAAAGGCACAGAAGTCGGACATCCAGCCCAGTGCCGTTAGCATGAAACAGATTCGCGCCACCCGGTGCGGGCTGCGGCGTGCCCTCTAGAACCAGGAGTCATGTGGGAATCCTCGACAGATTTGAGCGTGGGCTCGAGCGTGTCTTCAACGGCGCGTTCGCGAAGACCTTCCGCTCTGGGCTCCAGCCCGTCGAGATCAGCGCTGCGCTGAAACGCGAGATGGACACCAGGGCGTCGGTCGTCACCCGCGACCGCGTACTCGTCCCGAACCGCTTCAACGTGCAGATGTCGCAGGTCGACTACACGCGCATCTCGCAGATCGCCGGCATCCAGGACGAGCTCATGCAGGTCGTCGAGCAGCACGCGGCCAAGCAGGGCTATCAGTTCTCCGGCGGTCTCAGCATCAAGTTCCTCGAAAACGACTCGCTCTCCGAGGGGCGCATCGAGGTCGACTCGCGCAGCGTGCAGGGCCAGGTCGCCTGGGCGCCCATCCTCGACGTCGACGGGGAGCGAATCCACGTCGGCATCGGCTCGACCGTCATCGGCCGAGGCTCTGAAGCCGACATCACGATCGCCGACACCGGCGCCTCGCGGAAGCACGCAGAGGTCGTCTGGGACGGAAAGCGTGCTGGCATCCGCGACCTCGGCTCCACGAACGGCACGAAGGTCAACGGCCGGTCGATCTCTCAGGCGGGTCTCGAACCCGATTCGACGATTCAGATCGGTCGTCACCGTATTGTGTTCCGGGTGATCCCCCAGGCCGACCCGAGCGACGACACCGGCTACCTGCCTCGACAGGGAGGCCGAACATGACCAGTGAGCTCACGCTCCTCGTCCTCCGCCTCGCGTTCCTCGCGGCGCTGTGGATCTTCGTCTTCTCCGTCATCTACTCGCTCCGCAGCGACCTCTTCGGAACCCGTTCCTCCGCCTACAAGCAGGCCATGGAGAAATCGCGTCAGCAGGTCTTCGCCTCGGCAGACAACGACAGCGCGCCAGCACCGGCGGCTCCGGCTCCCGTCCGCGCCCCCGCAGCGAGTGACGCAAGCGAGGGCGCCCAGCGCCCAGCGACCCCCGTACCAAGCCCGTCGGCACGCTCCGAGCGGCCGAGCAAGCTCGTCATCACCTCAGGGCCGAAGCGTGGCACGGAACTCACGCTCCGCAGCGAGCCACTCTCGATAGGCCGCTCCGGCGACTCCGACCTGGTTATCCAGGACGACTACAGCTCGACCCACCACGCTCGCCTCCTCCTCTGGAACGACGCCTGGATGGTGCAGGACCTCGATTCCACGAACGGCACGTACGTCAACGGCAAGCGCGTCTCCCAGCCGACCCACGTTCCCGTCGGCACCCCTGTCCGCATCGGGACGACGACGTTCGAGCTGCGATAGGCATGCTGGTCATCGCGCGCGCCGGCGCCGTGTCCCACGTCGGCAAGGTCAGAAGCAACAACCAGGACTCCGGGTTCGTCGGAACCCACCTGTTCGTCGTGGCCGACGGCATGGGTGGTCACGCGGGCGGTGACGTCGCGAGCGCGATCGCCGTCAAGCACTTCGCCGAGAACGACGAGCAGTACTCGAGCACCGACGACGCCGAGCACGCCATGACAGAGATGCTGCTCGATGCCAACTCGCTCATCACCGGCGCCGTCGAGGAGCACAGCGAGCTCCGCGGCATGGGCACCACGGTGAGCGCCCTCAGCCTCGTCGGCCAGTCTCTTGTGCTCGCCCACATCGGTGACTCGCGTGTGTACCGCTTCCGCGAGGGCTCCCTCGTGCAGATGACCGTTGACCACACCTTTGTGCAGCGGCTCGTGGATGCTGGCCGAATCACGCCGGAGGAAGCGCTCACGCACCCGAGGCGCTCGGTACTCATGCGCGTGCTCGGCGACGTCGAGACGCGCCCAGACGTCGACACCGAGGTCTTCGACATCCAGGAGGGCGACCGCTGGTTGCTCTGCTCGGATGGCCTCTCCAGCTACGTCGACGAGCCGCAGATCGAGCGCACCCTCGCCCGCATGGACGAGTCGAGCCGCGAGATCAGCGACGACCTCGTCCAGCTTGCGCTCGACAACGGCGCGCCGGACAACGTGACGGTGGTTCTGCTCGAGATCGGCACGTCCGCGCTCGAGCCCATGAAGACACGCATCGTCGGCTCGGCTGCGAACCCGCTCCGCTACTCCGCGAACCTGCAGAAGCGCAGCAACCAGATCATCCCCTCGATCCTGCACCCGCTGCGGCGGCCGGCCCCTCGCCCGCAGGACGAGGAGTTCGTGCCGTTCAGCGACGAGGCCCTGCAGGAACTCGTTGCCGAAGACAAGCGCCGCAAGCGCGTTCGGCAGTTCTCGTGGCTCGCCGCATCCATCGTCTTCCTCGCTGCGGTGGCAAGTGCTGGCCTCTTCGCCTACAACTGGACGCAGCAGCAGTACTACGTGGGCGAGAACGTCGGCTACGTCGCCATCTACCAGGGCGTGCAGCAGGGCATCGGTCCGATCACTCTGCACGAGCTCACCGAGACGACCGACATCAAGATCTCGACCCTGCCTGAGTACCAGCAGTCGCAGGTCGACAAAACGATCAGCGCTGGCGACCGCGAGGCCGCCAACGAGATCGTGGAACGGCTCCGAGATGCCATTCCTGACTAGGACACGCGAACAGGCGCCCGTCGTGCCCGGTGCGCCCCGCAAGACAGGCCAGGGTCTCCGCAACATGGAGCTCGGCCTGCTGGTGTTCGCGTTCATCATCAACTTCTCGGCGCTCCTGCTTGTGCAGCTCGGCGTGCGCGGCACCTTCGACTTCAACGTCGTCACGCTCTCGGCCATCATCGGCGCCCTCACGCTCGGCGTGAACATCGTGCTGCGCTTCAGGGCACCCGGCGCTGACCCGTTCATCCTGCCCATCGCGGCAGTGCTCAACGGCCTCGGCATCGCGATGATCTACCGCATCGACCTGAGCAATCCAGACCTCGAGGGCGTCTTCTGGACGCCGTCGACGCAGCAGATCGTGTTGACGATGCTCGCCGTCGGCGTCGCCATGGTTGTCCTCATCCTGCTGAAGAACCACCGCGTGCTGCAGCGCTACACATACGTGTTCATGGCGCTCGCCATCGTGCTCCTGCTCCTGCCGCTGATCCCCGGCCTCGGGCGCACCGACGTCGCTGCCCGCGTGTGGATCAGCATCGGTGGGTTCTCGTTCCAGCCCGGCGAGATCGCGAAGATCGCGCTCGCGATCTTCTTCGCCGGCTACCTCGTGACGGCCCGAGACTCGCTCTCCGTCGTCGGCAAGAAGTTCCTGTGGATGCGCTTCCCGCGCATCAGGGACCTGGGGCCGATCCTCGTCGTGTGGGCCGTCTGCATGGGCGTGCTCGTCTTCCAGCGCGACCTCGGCACGTCGCTGCTCTACTTCGGCCTGTTCCTCGTCATGGTCTTCGTCTCCACGGGGCGCCTCTCGTGGGTGCTCATCGGCCTCGGACTGTTCATCGGCGGCGCGCTCATCGCTGCCAACACCCTTGGCTACGTCGAGTTCCGCGTACACGCCTGGCTCGATCCGTTCGACCAGGAGATGTACACGGCGGATGGCGGCAGCTACCAGCTCGTGACGGGCCTGTTCGGGCTCGGCGCGGGTGGCCTCATCGGCAAGGGCCTCGGCTCTGGCAGCCCGGGCACCACACCGCTCGCCTCGAGCGACTTCATCATCGCCGCGATCGGCGAGGAGCTCGGCATGGCCGGCATCTTCGTTGTGCTGCTGCTCTTCGTGATCTTCGTAGCTCGCGGGTTCCGCATCGGCCAGCAGGGCGTCGACGACTTCGGCCGCCTGCTCGCGACGGGGCTCGCGTTCACGATCGCACTGCAGGTGTTTGTGGTGGCTGGCGGCGTCATGCGCGTCATCCCGCTGACGGGCCTCACGATGCCGTTCATGGCGGCAGGCGGCTCGAGCCTGCTCGCCAACTGGATCATCGTCGCGATCCTGCTCAGACTCAGCGACACCGTGCGTAACGTTCCGACGGAGGCGATCGACGAATGAGCAAGAACATCCGCCTCGTTGGCGTCCTCGTCATCATCATGTTCATGTCGCTCTTCGTGGCGTCGACAAGCATCCAGGTCTTCCAGGCCGAGACGCTGCGCGACGACCCGCGCAACAGCCGCACCCGCGAGGAGAGCTTCGAGATCCAGCGGGGACCCATCCTCGTCAACGGAGCCCCAATCGCATCCTCGACCCCCGTCGACACCGAGTACAAGTACCAGCGCGTGTACGAGAACGGACCGCTCTACGCGGCCGTGACCGGGTACTACTCCATCGACGGTTCGTCCACTGGACTGGAGGGCGCCCTCAACCCCGAACTTTCCGGCAACAGCGACACGCAGTTCTTCCAGGGCCTCGAGCGGCTCTTCACGGGTCAGGACCCGGCGGGTGCAGCCGTCGAGACCACGATCGACCCCCTCGCCCAGCAGACGGCGGCGGATGCACTCGGTGAGCTGAAGGGCGCGGTCGTCGCGACCAACCCGGCAACGGGCGCAATTCTCGCGATGTACTCGACCCCGACGTATGACCCCGCGGCGCTCTCCGGGCATGACAACGAGACCGTCGAGGAGGCCTACAGGAATCTGTTGGCCGACCCGAATGATCCCCTCCAGAACCGCGCCATCGGCGGCAACATGAACCCGCCTGGCTCGGTGTTCAAGCTTGTCGTCGCGGCCGCTGCGCTCGAGGAGGGCCTCGCCACCCCCGAGTCGCCGCTCCCGAACCCGGCGACGCTGACCCTCCCCGGCACCAACGTCTCCGTCAACAACCCCTCGGCCGGCGCCAAGTGCGGCAGCGGAGACACGACCAACCTGCGCATCGCGCTCGAGCAGTCGTGCAACGTCCCCTTCGCTCAGCTGGCGATGGATCTGGGAGCCGAGCGAGTCCGCGAGATGGCCGAGGCCTTCGGCTTCAACCACGAGTTCGAGATTCCCATGACGGCAAGCGCAAGCACATATCCGACGGCCCTCGAGGACGACGCGCAGCTCGCGCTCACCGGTTTCGGCCAGTTCGACGTTCGCGCGACCCCCCTCCAGTTCGCGATGATCTCTGCGGCAATCGCCAACGGAGGCGAGGTCATGAACCCCTCGCTTGTCGAGAGCATCCAGACTCCGACATTCCAGGAGATCCAGGGGCCAGAGATCTCTAGCTTTGGAAGAGCCATCAGCGAAGAGACTGCGGCGTCACTCCAGTCGATGATGGAGGGCAGCGTGAACTCGGGCGTTGCCAGTAATGCAAGAATTGACGGGATCAACGTGGCTGGGAAGACAGGGACCGCAGAGAACGGCGAAGGCGAGCCGTATTCGCTGTGGTTCACAGGATTCGCCGAATCAGGCGATACGCAGATCGCGGTCGCGGTAGTGCTCGAAGACGGTGGCGGAATGGGACAGTCTGGGACGGGCAACGGCCTGGCGGCGACGATTGGGCAGCAAGTGATGAAGGCGGTGCTGAGCAGATGAGACCAGCTGCAGGTGTTTCGTTCGGAGACCGATACAAGCTGAGCTCGCGCATCGCCATCGGCGGCATGGGCGAGGTCTGGGAGGCGACCGATCAGGTGATCGGCCGCACCGTGGCGATCAAGATCCTCAAAGACGAGTACATGGGCGATCCCGGCTTCCTCGAGCGCTTCCGCGCCGAGGCGAGGCACGCCGCCCTGGTCAACCACGAGGGCATCGCCAACGTCTACGACTACGGCGAGGAGAACGGCTCCGCCTACCTCGTCATGGAGCTCGTGCCCGGTGAGGCGCTCTCGACTGTCCTCGAGCGCGAGCGGGTGCTCCCGCCCGACCAGGTCATGGACATCGTGTCGCAGACAGCGCTGGCCCTGCACGCCGCTCACAAGGCCGGCCTCGTGCACCGTGACATCAAGCCGGGCAACCTGCTCATCACGCCAGACCGCCGAGTCAAGATCACCGACTTCGGCATCGCGCGCATCGCAGACCAGGTTCCCCTGACGGCAACTGGCCAGGTCATGGGTACCGTCCAGTACCTCTCGCCGGAGCAGGCCTCGGGTCACGCCGCGAACCCGGCCACAGACATCTACTCGCTCGGCATCGTCGCCTACGAGGCGCTCGCAGGCCGGCGCCCCTTCACGGGCGAATCGCAGGTCGCGATCGCGATGGCGCACATCAACGACGAGCCGCCGGCTCTGCCCGTCACGGTGCCAGAGCCCGTGCGCAACCTCGTGCTCGCGGCCATCGCCAAGAAGCCGGAAGACCGCCCGGTCTCGGCGGAGGTCTTCGCCCGCGCCGCCCGCGCGCTGCGCGACGGCAACGTCACCCGCGCCGCCCAGGCTGTTCCCGCTGTCCTCGGACTCACCGCAGCAGACGAGGTCGGCGACGCCACGGCGCCGCTCGACCGCACGGCGATCATGGACGACGGCGCCCGCACGACGGTGCTCGGCACGGCAGCTGGCACAACCGAGGTCATGAAGGACGACTTCGACACGCTCATCGGCGGCACGCCCGTCGAAGGCGAGGAGGAGTCCACCGCTCTCGCGACGCCCGCCGAAGACGAGCGCAAGAAGCCTGCCGCCTGGGTCTGGGTGCTCATCGGAGCGATCGTGCTCTTCGCGGCCGCCCTCGCCTGGTTCGCTTTGGCGCTCGTCAACAGCAATGCGCCAGCAGAAACGACCCCGCCGGCCACGACCTCCGCTGAGACGACGGCAGCTGAGACGCCGTCGCAGAATCCGACGCCGACAGCGAGCACGCCGACGACGGTCTCGATCGCGCAGGCCGACTACATCGGCCTCGACTACGACACGGCGGCCAATCGCATCTCCGAGCTCGGACTCACGCCGAACCGTGTCGAGGGGCCAGTCGCGACCAACCAGGACGACGTCAACACGGTTACGGCAGTCAGCCCGACCGGCACGGTCGACCTCGGCTCCACGGTAACGCTCACGGTCTACGCCAACATGGAGACGCCGAACACCCCGACGACGGCTCCCACCGTCACGGTCAACGCGGCGGGTACGCAGGCCAGCATCAGCTGGCCCTCGTTCCAGTGCCCACCAGGGCAGAGCCTCTCCAGCTACAACGTCAACGTGTCCGGTGCCGAGTCGCCAGGCAGCGTGACGGGAACCTCAGTGAACGTCACCGTCAACGAGGGATCGACCATCGTCGAGGCCTCATACAGCGCGACGTGTGGCTCTGGAAACACGAGCGCAGATTCCCCGACTGGGTCCGCGACCGTGCCGCAGCCCTCAACTCCGCCCACGACCGACCCCACCTCAACTCCTTAGGGCGAGCCGGGGCAGGCAAAGAGTGTGGATGCAGGAGGCAACGAAACGCCTCAACTCCATGCATCCACATGGAACGCGCGGTTCACAGCTTGGATGGCACCGATCACTCATTCGGGGCGAGATAAGATCGGCAGACTAACGAGGCTTGAGCTTGGCGAACACTGCCAAGGGGAGAGGAGCTTGCTTCCGTGATGCAGGGCGAACGCACGCTCGCTGGCCGATACGACATCGGTCGGCGGATTGGTCGTGGAGGTATGGCTGAGGTCTATCTCGGGACCGATGAGCGCCTCGGCCGCCGCGTCGCCGTCAAGCTCCTCAACACGCAGCTCTCCGGCGAGCCTGACTTCCGTTCGCGCTTCCGGCAGGAGGCCCAGGCCGCCGCTCGCATGACGCACCCCACGATCGTGCGTGTCTTCGACGCGGGCGAGGACACCTTCGTTCGCGCAGACGGGCATGAGCTTGTTGTCCCGTACATCGTCATGGAGTACATCGAGGGGCAGCAGCTCCGCGACGTCATGGCGGGCGCCCCGCTCGCCGACACCCAGATTCACGAGTACATGACGGGCATCCTCACCGCGCTCGAGTACTCGCACCGCGCCGGAGTCGTGCACCGCGATATCAAGCCCGGAAACATCATGATCACGCCGGAAGACACGGTCAAGGTCATGGACTTCGGTATCGCCCGTGCCATTTCCGACACGGCAGGCACCATCGCGCAGACCACCGCCATCCTCGGCACCGCCTCGTACTTCTCGCCCGAGCAGGCGAAGGGTGAGAACGTCGACGGGCGAAGCGACCTCTATTCGGCCGGCATCGTGCTCTACGAGATGCTCACGGGCAAGGTCCCCTTCCAGGGTGACTCCGCGGTGGCCGTCGCCTACCAGCACGTCACCGAGCGCCCCATCGACGCGAACGAGATCAACCCCAAGGTCTCGAAGGCCATGAACGCCGTCGTGAAGCGTTCGCTCGCGAAGAGCCGGGAAGACCGCTACCAGTCGGCGTCCGAGTTCCGCCGCGACCTCGACCTCGCGGCGCAGGGCATCATGCCCGCGTTCGCAACGAAGGTCGAAGACGACGACCGCACCCAGCTCTTCGGCCCTGCTCCCTCTGGCGTGAGTGCCACGGAGTCGGCCTTCAACTCCCTCTCCGAGACGGACGACCGCGCACCCCAGGTGCAGCGGCGTCCTCCAGCGATGTGGATCTGGGGCGCCGCGGCGCTCCTCGTCGTCGTCATCGTGGCCGTCAGCATCTGGGTCTCCCAGCTTCCGCAGGGCGGTCAGCTGCCGGACACGAGCGTCGATGTTCCCGACGTCGTCGGCCAGCAGTGGGATGCCGCACGCACGACACTCGAGGACGCCGGGCTCACTCCTGTCCGCGAGGCACAGACGAGCGACGAGGTGCCGGAGAACCAGGTCATCAGCACAACTCCCGGTTCCGGGCTCAGCGTCTCGCCTGGCCAGGAGATCACGGTCGTCGTGTCCACCGGCCCTTCAGCAGTAGCGATGCCAGACATCAACGGCATGACTGTGGAGCAGGCGACGGTCGCACTCCAGGGTGCAGGCCTGAGCGTCGGCCAGATAACGTCGGAGGACTCTCCGACCGTCACTGCGGGCACAATCGTCCGGAGTGACCCCGCTGGTGGCTCCAGCGTCGCTGCGGGCTCCAGCGTCAACCTCGTGACGTCTACGGGCAACGTGGCGCTGCCTGACCTCCTCGGTCAGCCGCTCGAGTCAGCGACGGCGACCCTGCGCGAGCTTGGATTGCTCGCTGTCGTGAAGCAGGATCCAGGCTGCCTCGCAGTCGAGGGCAACCCGATCGTGAACATGTCCGTGCCGCCAGGGCCAGTGGCTCAGCACTCGCAGGTCGAAGTCACGTACTGCACTTCGGAGCCCGCTCCGCCGCAGACGACCGCGCCGGCTCCGGATTCCACGCCGAGCACCGAGCCGTCGACGGCACCAGAAGACTGACCCCTCGCCCGCAGCATCGGCGTGGGCGAGCGCAGAGATGGCCCCTCTCCTTCGAACGAGAGGGGCCATCTTGCTTGGTCAGCCAGCACTCTGGGGTGGGACACCTTCAGCTGAAGCAGTTCCTGTCAGAGCAGCGTCGGCGTCTGCACCGCGACACCGAGACCGACCGTGACGTCGTTCTGCGGCGTGATGAGCGCATCCGCCCAGGGGAACGCATAGAAAACGAGGCCATAGAGCACGACCGCGATCACGACGAGCGTGATGATGAGCTTGACGGGCCAGGGGCCGGGGAGCACACGCCAGAGCGCGCCGTACATCAGAGACCTCCCTGGCTCGCGACGGATGCGGCGATCGACTCAGGTGGTCCATCCGCTCGCGGGGTGAAACTGTCGAACACGGCGTAGCCGATGATCCGCTCGGCCGTCGACCAGAACGGGTTGCAGCTCATGATCATCATGAGCCGGTCGGTGCCCGCCTGCTCGGGATAGCGCGGCACGGAACCGAGCACGTCGACCTGCGTCGGCGCCACGTATTCACCCGACCGGTAGGAGTAGGTGTACCAGCCGTCGGCCGTCTCGACGACGAGCTCATCTCCGAGTTGAAGCTCGTGGATCTTTTGCATCGATGCGCCATACGCGAGACGGTGACCGGCAATCGCGAAGTTCCCGACCTCACCTGGCATCTGAGAGTCGGGGTAATGGCCGATGTTGTGGTCGAGTACCTCGTGCTGCTCGATGCCCTGTGCGATAGGCCGCGCGTAGTCGGCGCCCCAGGTCGGCACGTAGAGGATAGCGAAGCGCTCGTTCGTGACCGTCGGCGCTGAGGAGATAGGGATGCCGATAGCGGGATCTGTGGTCGTCACCGTCGTCGCTTCTTCACCACCTTCGGCGAGCACCTGACTGAGTTCTTGCCCCGCCTGGTTCTGCTCGTCTCCGACGATGAGGTCGTTGAGCCAGTACTTCCAGCCGACGAAGAGAAGCATGACGACGCCCAGCGTCATGAGCACTTCACCGGAGACCCCGACGATACTGAGCTTGCGCTTCGGCTTGGAGCGGGACGACTGCGATGAGCGGTGCCCACGCCCGGCGGACGACCCGCGCTGGCGCGCCTGGTGCTCCTGAGCTCGCCGCTCGGCCCGTGTTTGGTAGCCGTCTTCGTCGGCGAGGAGGGACTCGATCGAGGTCGCCCCGTCGTCTCGTCCAGGCCGTTCAGCAGATGGCATGAGAGCAATCATAGATAGGATGGCCCGCATGTCTCGTGAGAAGTCCAGCGGCTCCAAGTCCGACGAGCCGGAGAAGAAGACTCCGGCCGGTACGAAGAAGCACCGTTCCTCGGAAGCGTCCGCAGCAGCGGCTGCTCTCGCGGCGACGGAGAAGCAGCGGAGGCAGAAGCGCGCCGCCAGCGTGAGCGACAGCGACGAGCGCAACCCCAACCCGGTCTGGTTCAAGCCGCTCATGTTCGGCTTCCTGATCGTCGGGTTCCTCTGGATCATCCTCTTCTACCTGACGAGCGGCGCCCTCCCCATTGCCGAACTCGGCTCCTGGAACATCCTCGTCGGCTTCGGCATCGCCTTCATCGGCTTCATCATGACGACGAATTGGCGATAGCTGCCGTCCCACTTTTCCACAGGGCCGAGTTCTCCACAGGACCACGAGTTACAACCGTGTAATTCATCCCCAGGTGTGCATAACCCTGTGGATAACTTCTGCACACTGTCTCGCTCGAAAACAGGAAAGCCGCGCATCCCAATGGATCCGCGGCTTTTCTGTGTCTGAGGTGGGGCCCGTGCGACTAGCCCGTGATTGCCAGCGGGAGCTGCGACACGCTCGCGGTAGCTCCGACGATGATGAGCACGCCGAGGGCGGCCACTAGCCAGAGCCCCTTCCTGGATGGCTTCTGCGACTTCGACTCCCACAAGAAGAGCCACGAGCAGAGCGCGCCGGTAACGAGACCCCCGAGGTGGGCCTGCCAGGCGATACCGGGGATGACGAATCCCATGACGACGTTGATGCCGATCAGCACGATGAGTGACATGGTGTTCATGCGCGCCTGGCGCATGACCACGAAGTACGCCCCAAACAGGCCGAAGACGGCTCCGGATGCGCCGAGCACCGTCGTATTCGGTGCGACGAGGGCGATCGCCAGCGATCCGCCGAGCGCGCTGACCACATAGAGCGCAGCGAATCTCAGGTGGCCGTAGACCTGCTCGAGCGTTCGGCCGAAGATCCACAGCGTCAGCATGTTGAACGCAAGGTGGAAGACCGTCGAGTGCGCGAACGCCGAGGTGAGCATCCGCCACGGCTCGAAGGCTCCGCCAGCGGCGTGCGAGTAGATGCCGTGGTAGACCAGGATGCCCGTTAGCCAGTCGCCAGTCACCTGCTGGATCAGCCAGAGAACGGCCGAGACGCCTATGATCGCGTATGTGACGAGCGGCCGCTGGTCTTGCCCGAGCCGTCGCAGTCGCGTGCGAGCCGAAGGTCGCTGAGCAGCCTTGGCCTTTGCGTTCGATTCCCGGATGCACTCAGGACAGATCACGCCAACGGGCGCGAGCGTCTGGCATTCGGGGCACACGGTGCGCCCGCAGCGCTGGCAGAGCACGAAGCTCTGCCGGTCTGGGTGTCGGTAGCAGAAGTTCTCACGCTGCTGCGAGAGCTCGGGTGATGTCATTCGTGGAGAGGGACCTGCAGCTTAGAGCTGCTCGACGGTGACGCTCTCGATGACGACGTCCTTGAGCGGCTTGTCGCGGCCGTCGGTGGGGACCTTCGCGATCGCGTCGACGACGGTGCGCGACTCGTCGTCGGCAACACGGCCGAAGATGGTGTGCTTGCCCTGGAGCCACGGCGTCGGGTCAGTCGTGATGAAGAACTGCGAGCCGTTCGTGCCGCGGCCGAGCTGCTTGCCGGCGTTCGCCATGGCGAAGATGTAGGGCTCGTTGAAGTTGAGCTCCGGGTGGATCTCGTCGTCGAACGCGAAGCCGGGGCCACCGGTGCCGGTACCCGTGGGGTCGCCGCCCTGGATCATGAAGTTGGGGATGATGCGGTGGAAGATCACGCCGTCATAGAGGGGCGTGTTCTTGGTCTGGCCGTCACGGGGGTCGGTCCATTCCAGCTCGCCGGTGGCGAGGCCCACGATGGTCTTGACCGTGTTCGGGGCGTGGTTGCCGAAGAGCTCCACCTTGATGGGGCCGTGGTTCGTGTTGATCGTTGCAAGTGCAGTGGCGATTGACATGCTGGTCATCTTTCCATAGCCTCGCGAGTTCTCTCCTGCCTGTCCGCCGACAGCGTGCGGTGATTCAGGTTTCGTGTGGCAGAAGCGTGCCAAGATATGCAGTACCTACTTGTCAACGTCCGGAGGTACCAATGGCCCTTTCACGGAAGCAGTCGCGTGAACTCAAGCGTCTCCGCAAGGACGCAAACAACCTGTGGAGCGAGCAGCAGTCCGTCATCGAGCACGCTCGCGGCATCCTGCAGTCCGCTGGAGTGAGCGCGAAGGGCTTGGCTGAGTCCGAGCTCGTTCCCGCTCTGCAGAAGAGCTACGACAACAACGTTCGCCCGAGCTTCGACCGCGGCTACAACGTCGCGCGTGAGAAGTACGAAGACGCGAGCGTTCGCTTCAACGGCAAGGTCCTCCCGGTCGTCGCTGGCCTCTCGGGCTCGCTCGCCGGCACGGTCAGCAACCTCGCTTCGAAGAACAACGACTTCAAGGACGTCGCTGGCTCCGCGAAGAAGGTCTCGAAGGAGCTCAACTCGCGCGCCAAGAAGGCGTCGAAGGCGTACGACAAGAAGTACAACAGCTCCGGCGTCGGTGTCGGCGGCTGGCTGCTCATCGGTGCTGGCGTTGCCGCCGTCGCCGCTGTGGGCTACGCGCTCTGGCAGACCTTCCGTGCAGACGACGACCTGTGGATCGCCGATGAGGAGCTCGACGCTCCCGTCACCACCGTCTCGCCCGCTTCGGCAGCGAAGTAGTTCGCGACCGAACAGCGTCTGACAAGCCCCGCACTCACCCCGTGAGCTGCGGGGCTTCGTCGTAGGCGGAGCGGATGAGCCGCGCGAGCTCGTCCGCCTTGGCGGGCTTCGCACCCCGCCACCAGGCGAGCCTGACTTCGATGGCCGGGGCGTCGCGGAGCGGTCGGTAGACGATGCCGGGTCGCGGATGCTGCGCGGCCGTGGCCTCGCTCGTCACCCCGTAGACGTCGCCGTCCGCGATGAGGGTGAGCCACTCGTCGAGCGAACCTGTCTGGATGAAGACGGGCGAGCGTTCTGCAGCCCAGAGCGAGCCGACCGTTGTGCCGGTGCGTGCATCCACGGCCATGGTCTTGCCGGCGAAGTCGTCGAGGGCGAGGCTTCGCTTGCGGGCGAGCGGGTCGTCCTTGGCGAGCGTGGCAACTCGTCGTTCGTCGCCGAGGCGCACGGCTTCGATGCGGGGGTCGCGGGGCACCGTGCGGAACACGGCGAGCTCGACCTCGCCGTCGAGCAGGCCGGCCGTTGCCGTGTTGCTCTGGCGGAAGACGAGGTGCGACTCGGGATGCTCGGCTCGCCAGCGTCGCTGCACGGCGCTCGTGTGCGCCCCCAGCGTCGACCAGGCGTATCCGACCCTCAGCTCACGGGTGGCCTCGCTGACCTCCTCGCCGATGAGGCTCACCTCGAGCAGCACCCGGCGAGCTCGGGTCAGGATGCGCTCGCCGAGGGGAGTGAGGGCGACGTGGCGCGTCGAACGGGAGAGCAGCTGCGCTCCGAGCTGAGTCTCGAGGGCGAGGATGGCTCGTGAGACGGCGGCCTGCGAGCACTGCAGCTCGATCGCGGCGTCGGTGAACGTGCCGGTGTCGACAACCGCGGCGAGGGCGCGCAGGTGGCGAAGCTCCAGATTCATGCGCTCAGCGTATAACTCCCGCGTGTCGCGCATTTCTCGGGTGCGAGCAGCGGGGTCACGATGAGCGCATGACAGGAGCAGCTGAAGCCAGCGCGCAAGGCGCGACAGCGCCACGGGGCGTGCTCGCAGGCTCGGCCATGCTGACGGCGAGCGGCCTGTCGAACCAGCTCGGTGCGGCGTTCGGCGCTCTCGCGTTCGACGCGCTTGGCACCCCAGGGGTCGTCGCCGTGCGCCAGCTCGTCTCGGCGGCCATCCTGATCCCGGTTGCACGCCCGCGACTGCGGAGCTTCACGTGGGCGCAGTGGTGGCCAGCGCTGCTGCTCGGCGTTGTCCTGGCGACCATGAACCTCTCGCTCTATGGGGCGGTGAACCGCATCGGCCTCGGGCTCGCAGTGACACTCGAGTTCCTCGGCCCCCTCGCGGTCGCCCTGTGCTCGTCGCGCACCAGAGCAGACCTGCTCCTGGCCGCGGGCGCCGCTCTCGGCGTGTACGTGCTGCTGTTGCCAGATGGCTCGAGCGACCTGCTCGGCTACGCGCTTGGCCTCCTGGCAGCCTGCTGCTGGGCGAGCTACATCCTGCTCAACCGCATGCTCGGTGGCCGGTTGACCGGCCTCCAGGCTCCTGCGACGGCCACACTGGTGTCGAGTCTGCTGACGCTGCCCATCACTGTGCAGCTCATCGCGGGTGGGTCATTCCTCGGCTGGCCTCTCCTGCTCGCCGCGCTCTCAGGTCTGCTGTGCTCGGTCATCCCGTACTCGATCGACATCATCGCGCTGCGCTGGGTGACCACGAGGTTCTTCGGGGTCTTCATGAGCATCAACCCCATGTTCGCGGCGCTCGCCGGTGTCGTCGTGCTCGGCCAGGTGCCCGTCGCGCACGAGTGGATCGGCATGGCGATGATCGTCGGCGTCAATGCGGTCGCCGTGTCGCGCGGCCTCCGGGGGTCGAGGATCGCCTGACTGGCCCAGGAGAGGCGAGGGCGGCCGGATGCATCCCGACAGTCGAGGGAGCTAGTGCGCGGCGCGTGCGGGGCGCAGGTGCCCGTTGGCTGGGCGCTCCGCGTGAAGTCTGAGCCCGACATCCACGAGCGACACGGTGCGGAGCGCTGCGACCTCGTCGAGGTCGAACCAGCGAGCCTCATCCGTTGACCCACCCCGCTCGTTCCGGAGCTCGCCGCTCACGACGCTCGCCTCGTAGACGATGCGCACCGACTGCATGGGCGTCTTGCCGGGCTCGAGCCTGTCGCGGCCTGCGATGATGTGCGAGTCGATGCCGAGGAGTCGGTCGATGGAGGCGTGGTAGCCGGTCTCTTCCCAGATCTCGCGAACGACGCCGTCGATCGGGTCCTCGCCTGGGTCGGTGCCACCGCCTGGCAGCGTCCAACCAGAGCGACCCCGGTCATGCCAGTGCGCCAGGAGGATCTGTCCGTCGCGCACGATGACGCCGTAAGAAGCGAGTCGTCGATGCACGGAACCCCCAAAGATCTCTGCCGAGGTCTCGAGGTCAGCGGCCCGGTGCCCTGGCCGACCCGAACCACGGGCGCACGCTATCGTACGCCGACGCGCGCCGGGCCTCCGTACAGGGAGGCGCCGACGCGCGTTCGAACGGGCCGTCGAGGGATCCGATCAGCGTCGCAGTGTCTTGCGCGCCAGGAAGTTCCCGAGGAACTGGAGCCCCTGCACAAGAATGACGATGACGATGACCGCCGCCCAGGTGACCTCAGGCTGGAACTGTCGGTACCCGTACTGGATCGCGAAGTCACCCAGTCCTCCGCCGCCGATGAATCCAGCGACCGCGGACATGTCGACGAGCGAGACGACCGCGAACGTGTATCCGAGGATGAGCGGACCGAGCGCTTCTGGCACGATGACGGTCCACACGATCTGGAAGCGGCCTGCTCCCGATGCTCGCGCGGCCTCGATGACGCCTGGCGAGACGGTCAGGAGGTTCTGCTCCACAAGCCGCGAGATGCCGAACGTGGCCGCGAGGGACAGCGCAACGATCGCTGCGTTCGTGCCGATGCCTGAACCGACGACGAGCCGCGAAAGCGGCTGGACGGCGGCGATGAAGATGATGAACGGGATGGGACGGAAGAAGTTCACGACCACGTTCATGACCGCGTTCACGAAGCGCTGTTCGTAGAGGTTGCCCTGCCGCGTGAGGTAGAGCACCAGTCCGACGAGCAGTCCGCCGATCCCACCGAACAGCAGGCTGAAGGAGACGAGGAGCAGCGTCTCGCCGGTCGCCTCGAACAGCTTCGGGAGGAGATCGATGACCTCGTTCATGCGGCACCTCCTGACGTGATCGTGTCGAACTCCGTGACGACCGCGAGGCCGCCGATCTCATCGAGAGCCCGCCGTCGTGCGTCCGCGTCACCCTGCAGCGCGAAGGTCAGGTCACCGAACGACTTCCCTCGGATCTCATTCATCCCGCCGTAGACGAGCTCGACGGTGATCCCGGCCTCGTGCAGGATACGCAAGGCCTGGCCCTGGTTCGTGCGTCCGTCGCGGAAGCTCAGCGTCACCAGGGTCCCTGGGTGGCGAGCGCTCAGATCGGCGCGCAGCTCCGCATCCGGGATGCCCTGCACGACGGTCGAGACGAAGCGCTGCGTGGCGGGCGCCTGCGGGTTCGCGAAGATGTCGAACACTTCCCCCTGCTCGACGATCTTGCCGTGCTCCATGACAGCCACGTGGCTCGCGATCTCCTTCACGACGTCCATCTCGTGGGTGATGACGATGATCGTCACCCCGAGTTCCTGGTTGGCCTTCTTGAGGAGCTGCAGCACGTCGGCCGTCGTCTGCGGGTCGAGCGCGCTCGTCGACTCGTCCGCGAGCAGGATGCTGGGGTTCGTCGCGAGGGCACGAGCGATGCCCACGCGCTGCTTCTGTCCGCCTGAGAGCTGGTCAGGGAAGGCGCGAGCCTTCTCGGAGAGCCCCACGAACTCGAGCAGCTCGGCGATGCGCTTCTCACGCTCCACCTTCGGCGTCTTCGCGACACGCAGCGGATACGCGACGTTGCCCGCGACATTGCGCGAGTTGAAGAGGTTGAACTGCTGGAAGATCATGCCGATACCGGCGCGCACCGAGCGGAGGTTCGTCTCGGTGAGCTTCGTGATGTCGACGCCGTCGACGTGGATGCTGCCAGACGTGGTCGGCTCGAGCGCGTTGATGAGCCGCACCATGGTCGACTTCCCCGCGCCCGAGTAGCCGATGACACCGTAGATGTCGCCGGCCTCGATGCTGAGCGAGACGCCATCGACGGCTCTGATGGCCGGAGCTCCGCGCTTCGGCGACGGATATTCCTTGACGACGTCGGTGAGTGTGATGAGGGCCATGTGTTCGCTCTCGCCTTCTTCACGGTGGACCCGTGTGGTGGTGCTGGTGAGCGGCGCCTAGACGCCAGTCGTCGGTGCAAGCGAGTTCGCCGCCCGAGGCCTGATGATCATCATCGGGTCTCGGGCGGCGAGCGCGCTAGGGGTGGGTCCTAGCCCTGAGCTTCGATCTCTGCGACGAGCTCGTCGAGCGTCGTCTGCAGTTCGTCGACGGGTGTCTTGGTGAGCACGGCGGTGTCGCCGAACGTCTCCTTGACCGATGCCGCGACTGCCTCAGAGTTCTGGTAGATCTCGACGAGCTTGAGGTAGTTCGCGTTGTCGGCGTTCTCGGCCTTCGTCACGAAGATGTTGATGTACGGGAACGCGGAGGCGTTCTGCGGGTCATCACGAGTGAGGGCATCCTCGGTCGTGAGGCCTGCATTCTCGACGAAGTCGTTGTTGATGATCGCGCCAGCGAGGTCGGGCAGCGAGGTCGCCGTGACCGATGCTTCAAGCTCGGTCACCTTGACACGCGATTCTGGGAGCACGTCGTCGAGCGTGGAGAACGGCGAGCCGCCGTCCTTGAGCGCGATGAGGCCGGCTTCCTGGAGCACGAGGAGGCCACGTGCGCGGTTCGAGGCATCGTTTGGCACTGCGACCTCCGCACCGTCCGGGATCGCCTCGACGGAGTCGTACTTGGTCGAGTAGAAGCCGAGGGGGTAGATGGCCGTCGAGCCGATCGGCACGAGGTCGTCGCCGCTCGCGGCGTTGTGCTGCGCGAGGTAGATGATGTGCTGGAACGCGTTGACGTCGAGCTCACCCTCGGTCGTCGCGGGGTTCGGCTGGTTGTAGTCAGAGAAGTCGACGAGCTCGACCGTCAGGTCCTGAGCGGCGGCCTCCTCGACGAGCACCTCCCAGTACGGGTCGGATGCGCCGACGACGCCGAGCTTGATGGTGTTGTCATCGGAAGCGCCGGTGGAGCACGCGGAGAGGCCTCCAACGAGGGCGATCGCACCGACTGCTGCGGCGATCTTGGTAAAACGTGACATGGAGGAGGGTCCTTTCAGTGCGGCGCGCGAACGCCAGCCATCCTCTAAGGGTCTAGAGGGCCTCGCAAGAATAAGAGAACAGCGCGTCTCCGCGCCGATACATCCTGACACGTTGCGTAACAGTCCACCGACGGGGTCACAGACGCAAGAATGTTGCGCTGGGATCGCTCCTCAGGTCAGGGCAGGAGTCCCAATTGCCTGGCCTTGGCAAGAGCCTGGTAGCGAGAGCTCGCATCCAGCTTCGTCATTGCCGTCCCGAGGTAGCTCTTGACGGTGCTCTCGGTGAGGATCAGTTTTCCCGCGATGTCCCTATTCGAGAGGCCGAGGGCGATCTGCCCGAGCACATCCAGTTCGCGCGGCGACAGCTTGACCGGAGTCTCAGCGAGGTCCGCGGTCGCTGCTGCATCGCGATCGCGGGGATCCCCGTGGTCGCCGGCGAACCGGACGAGCCTCTCCTCGATGCTTCGGAGCCGAGCACGCAGCTGCACGTCACCGAGCATGGAGGACACCTCGCGCAGCTCCGAGAAAGTGCCCCTCAGCTCCTCGAGCTGCGTTGCGGTGAGGCCCCCGGACCCAAGTTCGGAGACACTCGCCGACCCGACCCTCATTCGACGACTGAGCTCGTCGCGCAGGCGCAGCTCGTCCTCGACCTTCTTGCCGAGAGCGACCGCCTGGCCCAGCGACATCGACTGGGAGTCCGGTGCCGCGCGGAACCCGCCGTAGAGGACACCGCGCACGTGCTTGTCGACGATGACGGGCACCGCGAGGAGGCTCTGTACATGCTCGGACAGCACCTGCACGTCGTAGTCGTGCGTGATGCGGCTGCTGCCTCGGTAGTTGGTGGTCACCTTCGCCCGACGCTCGAGCATGGCGCGCCCGCCCAGGCCGCGACCGAGCTGCACTCTCAACCCGACGAGCCCGCGGCCCTGGTTCCCGCAGATCGTATGGACGTCGGTCGTGTCGCGGTGGGTCGGCCCACCGAACGAGAGGGGGCATCCCGTGGAGTCGCGCAGGCGCGCGACAGCCTGAGCGAAGACCTCCGCTTCGGTTGCTGCCTCTGGAAACATCATGTGCGTCACTACCAACTTCCGGGGGTAGTTCGATACTTCGTCGTATGCGTAGCGTGGATGCTATCACGCAGGCAATGAGGCTTTCGTGTTCGCAATGATGCGAAGAAGCGCCGCCTTTTGCCGTTACGGAATGCACGTCCATCTCTGACGAACGCAGCAATGCACTGAGGCAAGGAGGCCCCATGCAGAACGAAACGTCATCACAACCGCCAGGCGGAATCGACTACGTCGCATTCGAGGAATCGGCTGACTTCAAGGAGTTGAAGAAGCGACAGCGCTCCTTCGTCTTCCCACTCTCGATCTTCTTCCTGGTCTGGTACGGCGCGTACATCGTCGTCGCCGCCTACGCCCACGACCTCATGGCAACGCCGGTCTTCGGGAACATCAACCTGGGGCTGCTCCTCGGGATGGGCCAGTTCGTCACGACCTTCGCGATCACCATGTGGTACGTGTCCTACGCCAACAAGAAGCTCGATCCGCTCGCCAACGACCTCCGCGTGCAGCTCACCAAGGAGGACCAGGCATGAGCGGTGCAGTGATCGCGCCGCAGGCGAGCGCGGTGGCCGATAACGACCCGGTCCTGAACATCGCCATTTTTGCCGCATTTGTGGCTGTAACCCTTTTTATCGTCATCAGGGCGAGCAGGAACAATAAGAGTGCGGCGGACTATTATGCGGGCGGGCGGTCGTTCACCGGCACGCAGAATGGGTTCGCAATCTCGGGCGACTACCTCTCTGCGGCGTCATTCCTCGGAATCGTGGGAGCGATCGCCGTCAACGGCTACGACGGATTCCTCTACTCGATCGGCTTCCTCGTGGCCTGGCTGGTCGCGTTGCTCCTCGTCGCCGAGCTCATGCGCAACACCGGCAAGTTCACGATGGCGGATGTGCTGTCCTTCAGGTTGAAGCAACGCCCCGTCCGGGTTGCGGCCGCGCTCACGACGCTCGCTGTGTGCTTCTTCTACCTGCTGGCACAGATGGCCGGTGCTGGCGGTCTGGTCGCCCTGCTCCTCGGCATCACCGACGACGTCGGCGTCGCGATCGTAGTCGCCGTCGTGGGTGTCCTCATGATCGTCTACGTCCTCATCGGGGGGATGAAGGGCACCACCTGGGTGCAGATCATCAAGGCGTTCCTGCTCATCGGCGGTGCCGGCGCGATGACGATCTGGGTGCTCGTCATCAACGGGTTCGACCTCTCCGCGCTCCTGCAGGCCGCAGTGGACAAGGCCGCGCTCGACGGAGCCGAGGACCCGGCTGCCATCCTCGCGCCCGGACTCCAGTACGGAAAGAACCCCATCGACTTCGTGTCGCTCGGACTTGCGCTTGTGCTCGGCACGGCCGGCCTGCCGCACGTGCTCATGCGCTTCTACACGGTGCCAACCGCCAAGGAAGCCCGCAAGTCCGTGGTGTGGGCCATCTGGCTCATCGGCGGCTTCTACGTGTTCACGCTGATCCTCGGCTACGGCGCTGCGGCGCTTGTCGGCGCTCCCGCCATCAAGGACGCGCCAGGAGGCGTGAACTCGGCGGCCCCGCTGCTCGCCCTCGAGCTCGGCGGGCCCATCCTCATGGGCTTCATCTCCGCAGTCGCCTTCGCCACCATCCTCGCGGTTGTGGCCGGCCTCGCCATCACGGCAGCCGCATCCTTCGCGCACGACATCTACAACAGCGTCGTGAAGCGCGGCACGGCGACCCCGGAGCAGGAGGTGAAGGTCGGCAAGTACACGGTTGTCGTGCTCGGTGTCGTCGCCATCGTCGGCGGGATCGGCGTGCAGGGGCAGAACATTGCCTTCCTCGTGGCCCTCGCCTTCGCGGTTGCCGCCAGCGCGAACCTGCCGACGATCCTGTACTCGTTGTACTGGCGCAAGTTCACGACCCGCGGTGCGCTGTGGAGCATGTACGGAGGTCTCGCGACGGCCATCATCCTGATCTTCTTCTCGAAGGTCGTCTCAGGTGCGGAGACCGCCATGCTCGGCGAGGAGATCAACTTCGCCTGGTTCCCGCTCAACAACCCCGGCATCGTCTCGATCCCGGTCGGCTTCCTTCTCGGCTGGCTCGGCTCGGTTCTCCCGCAGAAGAAGGAAGACCCGAGAGTTGCCGCCGAGATGGATGTGCGCTCGCTCACCGGCTACGGCGCCGAAGAGGCCGTCGAGCACTGACCGCCCCTCTCGCGTTGGCTGAAATGGTCCCTCTGACTCGTTCAGGGCGGCCATTTCGGCGTTCCGGTTGTTCCGCTGCCACAACGCACATGAGGTTCCGGATGCGCGTGGGTAGCGTGGGCGTGTCCACGATGCACATGGAGGTGCGGATTTGACGCAGTCAGCGCAGACAGGTTCCCTCGCAGGGAAGACCATGATCATGTCGGGCGGAAGCCGGGGCATCGGACTCGCGATCGCGAAACGCGCCGCGCGTGACGGTGCGAACGTCGTTCTCCTCGCGAAGACCGGGGAACCGCATCCGAAGCTGCCAGGAACGGTCTATACGGCGGCTGAGGAGATACGCGAGGCTGGCGGACGCGCTCTCCCCGTCGTGGGCGACGTGCGCGACGACTCCGATCTGCAGCGGGCCGTGGACAGTGCCACTGCGGAGTTCGGCGGTATCGACATCGTCGTCAACAACGCGAGTGCGATCGACCTCCGCTCGACGCTCGACATCGATGAGAAGCGCTACGACCTGATGCACCAGATCAACCAGCGCGGCACGTTCATGCTCTCGAGGGCTGCCCTGCCGCATCTGCTCGAATCGACGGATGCGCGCATCCTCTCGCTCTCACCGCCCCTGAATCTGTCACCCAGATGGCTCGGCGCCTACCCGGCCTACATGACGGCGAAGTACGGCATGACGCTGGCGACGCTCGGCATCGGCGCTGAGTTCGCCGCAAAGGGTGTGGATGCGAACACGCTGTGGCCACGAACGACCATCCAGACTGCCGCGGTCGCGAACGTCATCGGCGGGGAGGAGCTCATGCGGCGCAGCCGCACGCCCGAGTTGTACGCAGACGCCGCCCACGCCGTGCTCACGGTACCGCACGGCCACTACCGAGGCGAGACCCTGCTGTGCGAAGACGTGCTCGCAGAGGCGGGTGTCAACGACCTCAGCGCCTACTCGCCAGACGTTGACCCATCCGAGCTCTTCCCCGACGCTTTCGTCGACTGAGCATCCGTCAGTGACTCTTGGAAGAGAAGACTGCGTCGAATGTTCCGCCACACACTGTCTGCAGTCGTCTGGCGAGCGATCCTTGAGCAGAGTTCTTCCAGTTCGTCGATGATCGCTCCTGCACACCAGATCTGATCCCGCTTCCTCTCCGTCAAACGGCGGAGAATATCGACCTCCGCCAGCTTGTCGATAGCGCTGTAGACCGACGAAGTCGATCCTCCGATGCGATCCCCCAGCTGTTCTGGTGTGAAGAACGGCATGTGCATGAGCAGTTCGAGGATCCGCCGAGCAGCACCGCCAGCTCTGGGCACGCGCCCGAAGCCGTCAGCATACGACTGCATCCACTGAGCGGGAAGCACGGCAAGGCGTGCTGCTGAGACTGCGGACTCAGTCGCAGCGGCGAGAGCGGCCCGGGCAAATGCGCGGATGATCGGCCCTGCGTTGCCGTCCCTGTAGGCGCCGAGCACATCGAAGTACGTATCTCGCCTGGCGACGAGCGCGGATGCGAGCGGAACAACGACCCCATGGGTCGCACCCCGGCGACGCAGGATGGTGTTGATGAGTACAAGTCGGAATAGTGAGGCAGTCGTTCCGAGTCCCCGGCGCAGGATTGTGGCGAAACGCGGTTGCCGGCGTCCCGAGCGACAACAAGCCACGACCCTGCGCTTCGCGGGCGCGCAGAAGAACCCCGGCCAGATTTCTCTGACCGGGGTTCTTTGTCACCGTGGAGCCTAGGAGATTCGAACTCCTGACATCCTGCTTGCAAAGCAGGCACTCTACCAACTGAGTTAAGGCCCCGTTCGGGTGGAAACGATACCAGTTTCAGTATCGAACCGTGGGGCTACCAGGACTTGAACCTGGGACCTCTTCGTTATCAGCGAAGCGCTCTAACCGCCTGAGCTATAGCCCCCGAAGCGACTGCCCCAACATACACGAAAAGTGCACCGTAGGGGAAATCGAGCCGCTAGCTGTTCGTGAAACCGAACACGAGACCTCCCGTGACCTTCACCGCGAGGTTGTAGAGGAAGGCAGCGACCGCGCCGAGGGCGGTGCCCGCGACGAGGTTGAGCAGCGCTACAACAAGCGAGAAGAGCATGAGCTGCGGCAGGGTGACGAAGTCATCGACCCCGACGCCGTCACTGCCCGTGACGTCGTTGAGGAGGTCGTTGACGCTCGACAGCACGCCGGTGTTCTCGATGACCGTCCACATCAGGAACGTCGCAACGATCGTGATGATGCCGAAGCAGATGGACAGCAGGAACGAGAACTTCACGACAGACCAGAAGTCGATGTGCACCAAACGGAGGCGCACCTGCTTGCTCGCAGTCTTCTTGCTGGACTTCTGGGCCAGCTTGTCAGCAACGCTCGTCATAGATCAGTACCTCAGTCTTCGGTCTCGTCCTGCTCGAACGACGTGACCGAGTCTGCCACAGTCTCACTCGAGGCACTCTCGGCTGATGCGCTCTGCCCGTCGGTTGATGCCGCAGGTGTCTCCTCGGTCACGGATTCGGAGGCGTCCGCGGGCTCTGCGCCCTCGGCATCCTCGTCTTCCTTCTCGAGTTCGCGGTCCTCGTTCTGCGCGATGGCGATCACGTAGTCGCTGTTGTCCAGCCTCGCGAACGTGACGCCCATGGAGTCGCGCCCCGTCACCGAGACCTCAGCGACGTTGGAGCGCACGACCTTGCCGGAGCCGAGGATGACCAGCACCTCTTCGTCGTCGTGGACGAGCAGCGCGCCGGCGAGGCCGCCACGTTCCTCGTTGAGCTTCGCGACCTTGATGCCGAGGCCTCCGCGCTTCTGGATGCGGTACTGCGACACCGAGGTGCGCTTCGCGTATCCACCCTCCGTGACGATGAAGACGTAGGCATCATCGCTTGAGGTGACAGCTGCTGTGAGCAGGTAGTCGCCGTCGCGGAACGACATGCCCTTGACGCCAGACGTGGAACGACCCATCGGTCGAAGTGCCTCGTCGTTCGCCTCGAAGCGAAGCGACATTCCGAGGTGCGAGACACAGAACACGTGGTCGGATTCATCGGCGAGCATGGCTGAGACGAGTTCGTCGCCTTCGCGCAGGTTGACCGCGATGATGCCTGCCTGTCGGTTCGTGTCGTACTCCGTCAGCGCCGTCTTCTTGACCAGGCCCTCACGGGTCGCGAGCACGAGGTACTGCGCCTGGCGGTAGTCGCTGATGTCGAGGATCTGGGCGACCTTCTCGTCGGGCTGCAGAGGCAGGAGGTTCGCGATGTGCTGACCCTTCGCATCGCGCCCCGCCTCGATGAGCTCGTACGCCTTGGCCCGATACACACGGCCGAGGTTCGTGAAGAAGAGGAGCCAGTGGTGCGTCGTCGTGACGAAGAACTGCTCGACCACGTCGTCCGCGCGAAGCTGAGCACCCTTGATTCCCTTGCCGCCGCGGTGCTGTGAACGGTAGTTATCGCTCCGCGTGCGCTTGATGTAGCCACCGCGCGTGACGGTGACGACCATCTCCTCCTCTGGAATGAGGTCCTCGTCGGTCATGTCGCCGCCTGAGCCGCGGAGGATCTCAGTGCGTCGGTCGTCACCGAACTTGTCGACGACTTCCTGCAGTTCCTCACCGATGATGGTGCGCTGGCGCACGGGGTCCGCGAGGATCTCCTTGTACTCGGCGATCATCGCTTCCAGACGGGCCGCGTCTTCCATGATCTTCTGGCGCTCGAGCGCAGCGAGGCGACGGAGCTGGAGGTTCAGGATGGCGCTGGCCTGGAGCTCGTCGACGTCGAGCAGCTCCATGAGACCGGTACGAGCTTCTTCGACGGTCGGCGACCGGCGGATGAGCGCGATGACCTCGTCGAGCATGTCGAGGGCCTTGAGGTAGCCGCGGAGGATGTGAACCTCGTCCTCGGCCTTCTTGAGGCGGAACTTCGTACGGCGGACGATGACCTCGACCTGGTGCTGCACCCACGCGGTGATGAAGCCGTCGATCGCGAGCGTGCGAGGGACTCCGTCGACGATCGCGAGCATGTTCGCGCCGAAGTTCTCCTGCAGCTGCGTGTGCTTGTAGAGGTTGTTCAGGACGACCTTGGCGACGGCATCGCGTTTGAGCACGATGACGAGGCGCTGACCGGTACGACCCGAGGACTCGTCGCGGATGTCGGCGATGCCAGACAGCCGCTGATCCTTGACGAGCTCCGCGACCTTGAGCGCGAGGTTGTCCGGGTTGACCTGGTAGGGCAGCTCGGTGATGACGAGGCACGTGCGGCCGTGGATCTCCTCGATCGCGACGACTGCGCGCATCGTGATGGAGCCGCGACCTGTGCGGTACGCCTCCTGGATGCCCTTGGTGCCGAGAATCTGGGCACCGGTCGGGAAGTCAGGGCCGTGGATGCGCGACATGAGCGCGTCCATCAGCTCTTCGCGGGTCGCCTCCGGGTGCTCGAGGTGCCAGAGCGCACCGGCCGCGACCTCGCGGAGGTTGTGCGGCGGGATGTTCGTGGCCATACCGACGGCGATGCCGACGGAGCCGTTGACGAGCAGGTTCGGGAAGCGTGCGGGCAGCACGGCCGGCTCGCGCGTGCGGCCGTCGTAGTTGTCCTGGAAGTCGACCGTGTCCTCGTCGATGTCCCTGACCATCTCGAGCGCGAGCGGCGCCATCTTGGTCTCGGTGTATCGAGGGGCGGCCGCGCCGTCGTTTCCAGCGGAGCCGAAGTTCCCCTGGCCGAGGGCCAGCGGGTAGCGCAGCGACCAGGGCTGCACGAGGCGCACGAGCGCGTCGTAGATCGCCGAGTCGCCGTGCGGGTGGAACTGTCCCATGACGTCGCCGACGACGCGGGCGCACTTGGAGAATGCCTTGTCTGGGCGGTAGCCGCCGTCGTACATCGCATAGATGACGCGGCGGTGCACGGGCTTGAGCCCGTCCCTGACTTCGGGGAGCGCTCGACCGACGATGACGCTCATCGCGTAGTCGAGGTACGAGCGCTGCATCTCGAGCTGCAGGTCGACCTGCCCGATGCGGTCGCCGCCGTCTGCGTTGGTGGTTGTGACGCGTTCTTCAGCCATAGATGTGCCTGTGTGCCTTAGATATCGAGGAAGCGCACATCGTGCGCGTTCTGCTGGATGAAGGTCCGGCGCGATTCGACGTCCTCGCCCATGAGCGTGCTGAATACTGCGTCAGCCGCTTCTGCGTCGCTCACCTTGACCTGGAGGAGCGTGCGCACGGCGGGGTCCATCGTCGTCTCCCAGAGTTCCTGGTAGCTCATCTCGCCGAGACCCTTGTAGCGCTGGATGGCGTTGTCCTTGGGGATACGGCGTCCGGCTGCCTTGCCGTCCGCGAGCATCGCGTCACGCTCACGGTCCGAGTACGCGAAGTCGTGCGCCGCGTTGGACCACTTGATTCGGTACAGAGGAGGCTGCGCGAGGAAGACGTAGCCGAGCTCGACGAGTGGGCGCATGTAGCGGAAGAGGAGCGTGAGCAGCAGCGTCGTGATGTGCTGGCCGTCGACGTCGGCGTCTGCCATGAGGATGATCTTGTGATACCTGACCTTGTCAGGGTCGAAGTCGTCGCCGAGGCCGGCGCCGAACGCCGTGATCATCGACTGCACTTCGTTGTTCTGGAGCGCCCTGTCGAGGCGCGCCTTCTCCACGTTCAGGATCTTGCCGCGAAGCGGGAGGATCGCCTGCGTCTCGGGATCGCGCCCCTGCACAGCCGAGCCGCCTGCCGAGTCGCCCTCGACGATGAACACCTCGGAGCGGGTGGGGTCCTTCGACTGGCAGTCCTTGAGCTTGCCCGGCATGCCACCGGTTTCGAGGAGTCCCTTGCGTCGCGTCTGCTCGCGCGCGCGGCGGGCGGCGAGGCGGGCCGCGGATGCCTGCCCAGCCTTGCGGATGATGTCCTTCGCCTGCGATGGGTTGCGGTCGAACCAGTCCTGGAGTGCCTGGCCGACGATGCGCTGCACATAGGACTTCGCCTCGGTGTTGCCCAGCTTGGTCTTCGTCTGCCCCTCGAACTGGGGCTCGCCCAGCTTGATGGAGATGACCGCCGCGAGTCCCTCGCGCACGTCCTCACCCGAGAAGTTCTCGTCCTTCTCCTTGATGAGGTTCTTCTCGCGGGCGTACCGGTTCACGACAGTCGTGAGCGCGGCGCGGAACCCCTCGAGGTGCGTGCCACCCTCCTTGGTGTTGATCGTGTTGGCGAACGAGTGGATGGATTCCGAGTAGGAGTCGATCCACTGCATCGCGAGCTCGAGCGAGATCTTCCGCTCGGTGTCTTCGGCGTTGACCTCGATGATCTCCTCGTGGACCGGCTGCTTCTTGCGACGGCTCACGAGGTGCTGCACGTAGTCGACGAGTCCGCGTTCGAACAGGTACGTCTGAGAGCGCTTCTGCGGGATCTCGATGGATTCGGTGACGCCCTTGGGTTCGCCGGTCTCGGTGCGCTCGGCCTCGTCGATCTCGGCTGCCGTCTCGTCCTGCAGCTCGGTGATCTGAGCCGCGAGCCCGTCGCCCTGGAGGCTTGCCTGGTCGCGGTCGTCTGCGAGCGAGATGCGGAGGCCCTTGTTCAGGAAGGCCATCTGCTGGAAGCGTGTGCGCAAGACCTCGAAGTCGTACTCGACGGTCTCGAAGATCTCGGAGTTCGCGTAGAACGTGATCGTCGTTCCGGTGTCTTCCGTCGGCTCGCCCTTGCGGATGTTCCCGGTCGGTACGCCGTTCTCGAAGTCCATCTCCCATTCGAAGCCGTCGCGCTTGACCTGTGCGATGAGGCGGTAGGAGAGAGCGTTCACGACGGAGGAACCCACGCCGTGAAGTCCACCGGAGACCGCGTAGCCGCCGCCGCCGAACTTTCCACCGGCGTGCAGCTTCGTGAGGACGACTTCGAGCGTCGAGATTCCCTCGACGGGGTGCAGTTCGACGGGGATGCCTCGACCGTTGTCGCTCACGCGAACGGCGCCGTCATCCTGCAGGACCACCTGGATGTCGTCGCAGTACCCCGCGAGCGATTCATCCACAGAGTTATCCACAATTTCGTACACCAGGTGATGCAGGCCCTCAGGACCCGTGGACCCGATGTACATGCCAGGGCGCTTGCGAACAGCTTCGAGCCCCTCGAGTACCTGGATCTGGCCCGCGCCGTAGTCGTTCTCGACTCGATCGTTCTGCGAACGGGCCTCGACCGCCTCGGGGGCCGCCCCTGTCTGCTCTTCCGCAGCCGCCTGGCCTTCCGACGTTCCTGGACCGTCCGACTTCCGCGCCTCGTCTGGCGTCTCAGTCGTGTTCTCGGGGTCGGAAGTTTCTGATGCCATAACTCGGGCGTCTCCTTGCTGTGTGGCGACATGCAAGATCCGCGCCTCGAGCAAACTCACACGACGCGGATCTAGCGACTGTTCAGTCTACCAAGGAACGCGACGCGCAGCCCGAAAATGGCGCGTGAAGCGACGAAAACGAGGGCTCGTACCGTATTTGCCTCGTCAACCGTAGGTATCGCGTGGGCCACGCCCTGGAACCGATCTGGGACCGCGTTTCCAAGAGGGGGCACCCGGGTTCAGAAAGCGGATGCGTTCGACCTTGGCTTCTGCGTACCTCTCGGTGAGGTTCGTGACCAGCAGCGTCTGCATTCCGCGGAGCTGCGTCGCCCATGCCGTCGAGTCACATTGGACGAGCAGCACGCCATCTTCGATGTGCAGTGGGGTCGAGTGCGCCGCGGTCTCCTTGCCGACGATCTCTGGCCACGCATCCATCAGCTCCGCTTGCTTGATGGGCCCGTTCCAGCCGAATTGCCTGGTCAGAGCTGCGAGGGCCGAGCCTGCAGCGACGGGATCGCGTCCGAATCCGAACGGCTCGGAGAGATCTGCTCCCTCAGCATCCTTGGCTTTGGCCGCCAGTCGGCGCCGCAACGAGGTGGTCTTTCCGCCGAAGACCTCCTTGAAGCGCGCGTACACCTCCGCGCCCTCACTCACCGGAGGCCTCCGTCTGGATCGTGCCGGCACTGATGTGGATGACCTGCGACCTGAGCCCCTCTGGCACGTCCTCGAGTACGGCGGCAGTGATCAGCACCTGCTCGAAATCGCCGATGGCCTCAGCAAGACGCGACCTGCGAGACGCATCGAGCTCAGCGAACACGTCATCGAGAATCAACACGGGGTCGCCCGCGCGCGACTCGCTTCGCACGAGCTCGGCAGCCGCCAGCTTCAGGGCGAGCGCAAACGACCATGACTCTCCGTGGCTGGCCGTGACTCGAGCCGGGAGGCCGTTCAGCCAGAACACCGCGTCGTCACGGTGCGGCCCGACAAGGCTCACGCCGCGTTCGAGCTCTCGTGGACGCATCGCGGCGAGCTGCGCGGCGAACCGCTCGCGGATCTCCGCGGTAGTGACCTCACCGCCTTCAACCTCCGTACCCTCGCCATCAGCGTCGCCCATGACCGAGGCAGCGTGACCGAACGCCGAAACGCGCATCGACAGCGTCGGCCGGTGGTCGGCTCCGACCAGGCGCTGGTACGAGCCTGCAAGATGCGGCAGCAGTCGGTCGCAGAGCAGCAGGCGCTCCGCGATGATCAGCGACCCCAGCTCGAGCATCCGCTCGTCCCACACATCGAGCGTTGCGATCATCGCTTCCGACGAACGCGGTCCACGCATCGAGCGAAGCAGCGAGTTCCGCTGGCGGAGGACCCGCTCGTAGTCGGCGATGATGCCGCCCAGCTTCGGCGAGTGCGTCACGAGCAGGGAATCGAGGAAGCGACGTCGTGCCCCGGGCTCTCCTCGCACGAGCGTCAGGTCTTCCGGGGCGAACAACACACTCGCGAAGTAGCGAGCCAGGTCGCGGGACCTGACGTTCTGGCCACCCACCCGCGCCTTGTTCGCACCTGAGCTGGCGATCTGCACGTCAAGGTGCAGAGAGCGAGTCTCATGGGCGAGTTCCATCTTGACGACCGCAAACTCCTGGCCGAAGCGCACGAGCGCCTGGTCGCTCGAGACTCGGTGAGAGCCGAGCGTGGCCAGGTAGCCGATCGCCTCGACGAGGTTGGTCTTCCCCTGGCCGTTGGACCCGACGAAGAGGTGAGCGCCTGGGCCAAGAGCGAGGTCAGCCGACTCGTAGTTCCTGAAGTCGTGCAGCTGCAGACGGGTGACGTGCACCGGTTACCGCATGAGCAGATTCGGCTGCAGCAGGTAGCGGTAGTTCGTCGACTCGCCCTCGTCGCGCGAGGTCTGGCTCGTGAGCAGCACGGGGCCGGGCTTGTTCGGGTTCTCCGAGTTCGTGAACGCGATGCGGACGAACGGCGAGTGGATGGCGCCAACTCCGTCGAGCAGGAACTGCGGCTTGAGTGACACGACCATGTCGTTGCCGTGCAGCACGGCATCGAGGTTCTCGCTTGCCTGTGCCTGCTCGCTGCCAAGCGCTTCGAGGTGGAGCCCCTCGGTCGTGAAGGTGAATCGGAGCGCAGCCTCACGCTCGAGCACGAGCTGCACGCGGCGAACCGCGTCGACGATGTCGCTGACGGTGAGCACGGCGTAGTGAGGCGTTTCCGCCGGGAAAAGGCGCTCGACAGCGGGGAAGTTTCCCTTGATGAGCAACGAGGTGACGGTCTTGTTTCCTGCGGAGAAGGCGATGAGTTCGCGGATGTCGTCCTTGACAAGCGTGATCGTGATCTCGCCCGAGTTGCCAAGGGACTTGCCGACCTCTGCGAGCGTCTTGGCCGGTACGAGTGCCGTTTCGGTCTCCGTGAGCGAGCTCTGCCACTCGATCGTGCGAACCGCAACGCGGTAGCGGTCGGTGGCAACGAGGCTCATGGCATCTGCCTGCAATGACAGGTTCACGCCCGTGATCACTGGAGCGACGTCCTCGCGGGAAGCAGCAACGGCAACCTGAGAGATGGCTTCAGAGAACACGTCGCCCGCGATGGAGCCGCTGGCGCCCTCGACGACGGGAAGGCTCGGGAACTCCTCGATCGGCATCGTCGGAAGGTGGAACGAAGCGCTTCCGCAGCGAATGACAACACCGGAGTCGTCACGGCTCAGCTCAACGGGCGCCTGCGGGAGACGGTTCGCGATGTCGGCGAGCAGACGGCCCTGGACGAGAACAGCTCCGGGCTCCTGAACATCAGCATCGATGCTGGTGCGGCTCGAGACTTCGTAGTCGAATGACGAGAGGGTGACCCCTGCCTCGCCGACCTCGACGACAACACCGCTGAGGATGGGGAGGGTCGGGCGCTGAGGCAGAAGCTTGACGACAAACGACACCGCATCGCTGAAGACGTCACGGTTGACCACAAACTTCACTAGGCGTTCCTCTCGTTGGAATGACCCAATGGTAGCCGTCTCGATTCGGTGTGTTGTGCCCGATCGTCAGAGCATCCTGTGCTGCATCCGACAGCCAGCTTGAGTCGTCGCGCACGCGAAAATACCAGGTGATCGAGGCCGAGCCGACCACCGTTCATCGATGTCATCGACTCTCCCAATATCTCTAGATTTCTTGTCATCATCGTATTAACAGCTGTGCACACTGTGGATAACTCGGGACTGGCCAGTGGCCGCATGGGAACTACAAAAATGTAAGTTGTGGCGGAGCGGTGGACGCCCTGTGCACGCTGACGAGCACTGGGGTGCACAACTTCCTGGACTCCACAGCGCCAGGAGCGTTTTCCACAGTCCGTGCTCGCGTGTCGGTCCAGGAGTCCACAAGTTATCCACAGGATTGATGGGCAAGAAAAAGTCCGCACCCGAGCACGAGAGCTCGTGATGCGGAGCAGAGAAGGGCTCAGGAGCGGCCGTTTCCGTTCTGGCGGATACGCGCAGTGAGCTCTGTGACCTGGTTGTAGACGTCCCTGCGCTCGGTCATGAGCTTCGTGATCTTGCGATGCGCGTACATGACGGTGGTGTGATCGCGTCCACCGAACAGCTGCCCGATCTTGGGGAGGGACAGGTTCGTCATCTCACGGCAGATGTACATCGCGATCTGTCTGCTCGTCGCGATCGCCTGCGAGCGGGACGAGCCGTAGAGGTCGTCCACCGTCAGCTGGAAGTACGCGGCTGTTCTGTTGATGATGTCGACCGGTGAGACGATTCCCGTGTCCTGATCGGAGACAAGGTCCTTCAGCACGGTCGAGACGAGTGCCAGGTCGACCTTCTCGCCGTTGAGGTTCGCGTACGCCGTGACTCGGATGAGCGTGCCCTCGAGCTCGCGGATGCTCGATGAGACCCTCGCGGCTATGAACTCGAGCGCGTCGTCGGGTATCAGGAGATTGTCGACCTGCGACTTCTTCCTGAGGATCGCGATTCGCGTCTCCAGGTCCGGCGACTGCACATCGGTGATGAGGCCCCACTCGAAGCGGGATCGCATCCGGTCTTCGAAGCCCGTGAGCTGCTTCGGGGGAAGGTCGCTGGTGATCACGACCTGCTTGTTGTGCTCGTGCAGGGTGTTGAACGTGTGGAAGAAGGCTTCCTGCGTCGAGTCCTTGCCCTGCAGGAACTGGATGTCGTCGATCAGGAGGATGTCGTTGTCGCGGTAGCGCGCCTGGAAGGACTGCGTCCTGTTGTTCGCGATCGAATTGATGAAGTCGTTCGTGAACTCTTCGCTCGAGACGTACCTGACCTGGATCCCGGGATAGATCGATTCCGCGTAGTTGCCGATCGCATGCAGCATGTGCGTCTTGCCGAGTCCGGATCCGCCGTATACGAACAGCGGGTTGTATGACCGGGCAGGTGCCTCGGCGACAGCCACGGCTGCGGCGTGAGCGAACCTGTTCGACCCGCCGATGATGTAGTTGTCGAAGGTGTACCTCGGATTGAGGCGGGACTCCGGGTCGGGTTGTGTGCGAGCGCCCTGGTCTGACGACGAGCGGAGACCGACTGCCTCGGCCTCGACGACGGTCACCGAACTGGTCGAGGCCGGCGCGGAGCGTGGCGGGGCCACTTCGATGTAGTCGTGGGAGTCAAGCGGCTCGCTCACGGATGCCCTCGGCGCGGCATCCGGATTGACGAGCACGGCGAAGGTCTTGATCTCTGACTCGTCGAGCTCGGCGATCGCGGCGAGCATCGGCACTCGAGCACGCGTCTCGATCATGGTGCGAGTCATGTCGTTGGGGACTTCGAGGAGCAGCGCGCCGCTCATGACGCCCTTGGCCTCGACCAGTCCAAGGAAGCCAAGCAGGGAAGCGGGGACGCGGTCGTCTTCACGCAGCGTGGAGAGCAGCGTCTGCCACGTCTCCGAAACCGGGTCGGTCACCGAAGCACTCCCCCGTCCCTCTGTACTTCACGAGACCGCATCTCTGCGGACTGGTGTTCTGCTCGACTGCGCACCCGCAGCATGGTCAACGCACCGGCCGTGTGGCACTGGTGCGCAAGTCATTGTGATCTACCCGGAGAGATATCCACAACTTCTGTGGACAAACAGGCGGGTGCCTGTGCATAACTCGCGGGGTAGGGGGCTAGCCTACGCCGGATCGGGACGCGCGCCAATCGCTTTCGATGGATCCGGCATGTCGTGCGCGCCGCAGACTGCGTCGTGAGCATAATGCTGCCCCGCTGGCGCCAGTTGACTGCCGGCCGCAGGTCACGTAGGTTAAGGCAGTTGTGCCCTTCGGTAGGGCACTTGTGAAAATCCGTACGGCGTCCGCCGATCGGGTCGTATCTTCCGGAGTTCTCATGTCGAAGCGTACTTTCCAGCCAAACAACCGCCGCCGCGCGAAGACCCACGGCTTCCGCCTGCGCATGCGCACCCGTGCGGGTCGCGCCATCCTCTCGGCTCGTCGCCGTAAGGGTCGCACCGAGCTCTCCGCGTAGCTTCTTGCTTCCCTACGCGAACCGCGTCACGAAGGGCGATGACTATCAGGCCATCGTTCGACGCGGCGTTCGCGTAGGTGCTCGGGGAATCACGGTCAGCGTGCGCGAGCGCGAACACAACGACACACCCACTCGCTTCGGCTTCATTGTCTCGAAGCGGGTAGGTGTGGCTGTTGTGCGCAATCGCATCCGTCGGCGTCTCAAAGCGGTCTCCAAGGAGCTGCTGCCCGAGGTCGGCTCAGGTTTTGACATCGTCTATCGAGTTCATCCGGAAGCGGCGGAGCTCGGGTTCGATGATCTGCGCGAGCGTGCCAGGTTCGGTTCGCTGCGCGGTGTGCGTCGTATCGCCGCCCCCAGTGAGGCGGATACACGGCGCGAGTCGAAGTCCGGTTCCCGACAGTGAGCGCCCTCCGACGAGTGGCCCTCATTCCCCGGAACGTGGTGATCGCGGTGCTCAGCGCGTACCGCCTGGTGATCTCGCCCCTCTATGGCGACGTCTGCCGGTATCACCCCAGCTGCTCCGCGTACTCTTTAAGGGCTGTGCAGGTTCATGGCGTCCTTCGGGGCGGCTTCCTCACCGGGCGACGACTCGTTCGTTGCCATCCCTGGGCTGCTGGAGGCATTGACGACGTGCCTGAGCCAGAACACCGAACCACCACCACTACTGCGCATGGATTCGTCGTCCAGGGCAGTAGCGGAACTTAAGAGAAAGACGTCACCCACTCATGGATATCCTCGGAACCATCTTGTGGCCGATCAAATGGGTCATCGAGCTCATTCTGGTCGGTTTCCACACGCTGTGGACGACGCTCGGTCTCAACGGTACCGATGGTTGGACCTGGATCCTCGCGATCCTCGGCCTCGTGCTCGTGGTTCGCTCCGCCATGATTCCCCTCATGGTGAAGCAGGTGAAGTCCCAGCGCGCCATGATGGACGTCGCCCCTGAGATCAAGAAGATCCAGGACAAGTACAAGGGCAAGCGCGACCAGTTCTCGATGGAGGCCATGCGTCGCGAGACGATGGCGGTCTACCAGCGCACGGGATCGAACCCGATGGCTGGTTGTTGGCCGCTTCTCGTGCAGATGCCGATCTTCTTCGGTCTCTTCTCGGTGCTCAACGGCGCTCAGCACAACACGGTGGGCGTTGGTCTCCTGAACCAGGAGCTCGCGACCTCGTTCTCCCAGGCAGACATCTGGGGCGCACCGCTGAGTGCGACGTTCCTCAACAACAACGGCAATGTCGGCGTCCAGATCCTGGCCGGTGTCATGGTCGTCGTGATGACGGTCTCGCAGTTCATCACGCAGAAGCAGATCACGTCGAAGAACGTGTCGCAGGCGACCAAGGAGTCGCCGATGTACCGCCAGCAGCAGATGCTGCTCTACATCCTGCCTCTTACCTTCCTGGTGTCCGGTGTCATGTTCCCGCTGGGTGTCATGACCTACTGGCTCATCTCGAACTTCTGGACCATGGGCCAGCAGTACATCATCATCCGCAACATGCCGACCCCTGGTTCCGAAGCTGCGAAGGCGCGCGAGGACCGTCTCAAGGCTCGCGGCAAGTGGGTCGAGCCTGAGCGCAAGGACGCGAAGGGCAATGTCATCGTCGAGGCGCCCGTGCAGCAGCCCGCGCAGCGCGCACAGCCGGTGTCGAAAAACCGAGCGAAGAAGAAGGCAACCGGCGGCAAGTCGTCTGCGGGTGGTGCCGCGGGCAAGAGCACTCCGCCCGCGAAGAAGTAGTTTTCCGCTGTCTCGCCGCCCCTCTCTTTAAGGAACCCGAATGACTGAAGCAACCCCCGAGACTGTCTCGAAGGACACGAACGCGACGGATTCTCGTGACGATGGCGATATCGCGGCGGACTACCTCGAGGAGCTGCTCGACATCAGCGACGTCGATGGTGACCTCGACATCGAAGTTCGTGAATCGCGTACCTACATCTCGGTCAACTCCGATGGGGAGTCGAACCTCTCGAAGCTTGCCGATGGTGAGACGGTCGATGCGTTGCAGCACTTGACCCGCCTTGCTGTCCAGGCGGAAACGGGCGAGTTCTCGAGGCTGATCCTCGACATCGGTGGTTCCCGGGATGCACGGCGCGGGGAGCTCGCGGGGCTCGTCGACCGCGCTATCACACGCATCGAAGAGGGAGCTTCGTCGGCAGCGTTGCCGCCGATGTCCTCGTACGAGCGCAAGATCGTTCACGACATCGTTTCGGACCGTGGGTACGTGTCCGAGTCGGAAGGCGAGGCGCGTGAGCGTCACACCGTCATCCGCCCGACGGCTTCGGCCTGATCGACGCACTTATCCACAGCACTTTCCACAGGCTGTTCCGGCTCAAACCGACATTCACCGGCCTCGGGAACTAAAAAGCCTGATCAGAGGGTATATTCGGAATTTTCGGCTTGAGTGACACTTGCATCCGGAGTTCTCCACACAGTTATCCACAGGTAAGTCCACGAGTGGTGGTCATGGGAGACGAGACTGGCGTTGCATCGTGCCAGACTGGTCCAAGTCGACGAGGCGGGCAGATCGCAGCCTTGTTGAGACATTCACGTTCCGGGAGGGACTTTCTCTATGACTGAGCAGCTGACGGAACTCGAAGCGGAGCCGGCGATCGCCGAGCAGCTCTTCGAGGAGCGGATCGATCTCGCACGGGCGTTCACAGCGGACCTTGCGAAATACGGCGAGCAACTGGGGCTAGTGGGTCCCCTGGAGTACCCGCGCCTCTGGACGCGGCACATTGTGAATTCAGTGCTCATGGCGCCGCTGCTGCAGCCGGGTCTTGTTGGCGACATCGGATCAGGTGCCGGTCTCCCGGGGCTTGTGTTGGCGATCGCACGTCCCGACGTCAACTTCGTCCTCATCGAGCCGATGGAACGTCGCACAGAGTGGCTGCAGCGAGAGGTAGATGCTCTCGAATTGACGAACGTTGAAGTGCGTCGTGCTCGCGCTGAAGAAGTCCACGACGAGTTTACCTTCGATCAGCTCACCGCGCGCGCGGTGTCGGCCCTGAGCAAGCTCATTCCGCTCACGGTGCCACTTGTTCGCTCGGGGGGAGAGCTCGTCTTCCTCAAGGGGCGCTCTGCCGAGGCAGAGATCGAGAAGGCAAGCAAGGTGATCCGAAAGTTCGGGCTCACCGATGTCCGCGTAGAGGAGCTCGGTGAGGGTCTGGACACTGAGACGACTCGGGTTGTCCGCGCGACGGTCGACTGAGCAGGTGCGGGGAGAGTTCTTTCCGTTCGGTCGCGTCGCTTTTTGGATCGGCTGCTATCAATTCAAGCGAGATACTTCAGTTCCATCGCTCTCCTTGTAGATCCTTGTAGTATCGCGCCCAAATCGCTCTGATGGTGTGGAGCTGGTCGTCGTTGACCGAAGCGGGTGCAGCACCTCGTTGTTTCCCGCGCGATTGAAGCACTTCAGTGACGGTCGAACACTAGAGTCACGATTGTCGAGCAGAGTGTCGCGTTCGAGACATAACAAGGGCTGTTTCACGTGAAACTTGACGGCTTCGGTTGGTTCCGCAATTTCTCTGCGCATTGTGCAACTGGTAGCAAGGACTCGGCCCTCCCCGTTCCATAACGTGTGGAGACGGTGGGCGGAGCGGTAGAAGTGGCGGACGCTGGGCTCTGCCCGCCACATCTATGTGCGCCAGCACACATACCGTCGCCGCACTAGCGCTAGTGAATCGACTACCTACGTGACCGCTAGCTCCTCTATGACGCCTCGCGTCGACGGAGCAACATTTAGGTGTCTACCCTTCACGGTGCTTCATGCTTAGCGTTCGCAGATGGACTGCAGGCAAAGTCTGGCGCCGAGGCCTGAGTCCACTTGATTCCCTTGTGTTCTGTTTCACGTGGAACGACGCGCAATCGCCTTGCACCGCTCATTATGAATCACGCTTCATCAGCCTCTGAGTGACGAGCAGTATGGATGGGGGCGACGAGTGACACCCGGGTCTGCGTAGTCACAGGTCCGGTGCAGGTGATCGCCTCAGTGACTCCACACTGTTCAGGAAAGGAACTGCTGGTTGATGGCGAGTTCGTCGAGCCGAGCGTCGACCGTTGGCTGGACTCTGGAGGGGTTGCGTGACTTGTGTCGGACGATTGTCGAACTCGCGATTCGAGCTGATGCCGAGGTGACGACCTGGAACTCAGTGACGTCGCGGCGTTCTGCATTTCTTGTTCTTGGACGTTGCCACATGGGGCACAGGTGGTGGACTCTTGGGGCCGGCGTCAGTCCGCGCCAGCTACGTCCGTTCGCGTTCTTGGTAAGAGGGAGACCAGAGACCAGTATGAGCGACGAGTTCAGGGCTGGAGGTCCTATGCAAAACACGTGGTGGTGGCTGGGGCTGGTGGGCTCGTAGTCGGGAGCCTGGAACTGGAAGCGGAAGCCTGGGATCGAGTGGTCGAGGGAAGGAGCGGGATTTCCCGACTCGCAGACCGAGAACCACCACCGGCACAGAAGCGGACAAAGTCGTTGATTGGCAGCCATGACACGCCCCGGCACATTCATCGTGCAGCGCTGTAGACGGACTACCTCAACGATTTCAATCCAGCGCGAGGCGGTGTGGCCGATCGCGAGCGCCACTCCGACCAGTGATTGGAAGCGTGCCTGCTTGCCGTTTCACGTGGAACGTCGTGTTTTGGTGTTGGGCATCCATCGCCACCTTGGTATTCGCTCGCTCTTGCGGGTGGGCGTGGGGTTTCATGAAGAAGGGCGCCAGTCTCATGAACGCTGAGAACGAGTCCAATATGCATCGGTTTCACGTGAGACTTCCACGGAGCTTGACCGTGAACAGATCGTCAGCACACTTGGGGCCGGGCCGTGCCGTGCACCTTGGGGTCTGTGCGTTCAGCGAGCGAGCACGATCGCCAGGTGAGAGTTCAACACTGACACGTTCGACACCCCAGTTTTGCCGTGTTCTGGTAGGACAGCGCTCGCTCATCAATCACACTGCTGTGGCATCCCGCGCAGACATGATTGTTGCGGCCCGAATCAGGTCAGTTCAGAGCACGACGGCAAGTACAGGTCCTCTATAGGTGCCTGTGGTTGAAAGAGACTGCCGGCATGCGGCTTGCGGCTTGCGGCTTGCGGCACGCTGCAAGTGGGAGGCCGCACGGGCGAATCAATCGCGGTGTCGCGTGCCCTGTCTGAGTGAGAATGAAAGCGAAACGGGCCAGGCCAGTTCCGTGGTGAGGGTCCATCCTTGTCGCGTAAGGGTGGACGAGCGGCGAGCGACAGGCAGCAGGCGGCAGGCGGCAGGCGGCGGGCGGCGGGCGGCGGGCGGACTGCGCCCTCAGGTCGCGGTTCGAAGCCAGAGGTCCAAGATTGAGGAGATCCCTTGCTTGGTCGCACGGAGTGCAAGGTGAATGTTGGTGCTGGTACACGACTACAAGCACAAGGTGAGGGGCAGCAGCAGGCGGTCTTCCACAGTTCGACTTCGACTCTCGAGGTCGTCATTATCGAGGTTTTCGGTCTCTTCCTAACGAGCTATGCGATTCTCGAGTAGCTCGACGCTTTGCTTCGGGCATCACGGCACTGACGGGACCACCGAGTACGCGCCACTCGCCGAATCACCATCGTGGTGCAACGCCCGGACTCCGCGATGGAGTGTCGCGCTTTGACGCGGCGGCCACAGCGGCAGTTTGCTCTGCGTGCCCACGGCCCGCTGAGTGCAAGGTTTTACGCCATGAATAGAGAATCACGTTGCATTGGGTTCCCCCCTGGCTCCGACATCGAAGGCGACGCGATGACTCCTGTCATGCGGCACCATCACGCCTGGGCCTGACTGGACGGTTCCTGTGCGGTCGGTTCGGGGTACGGGGCCCGGCGTTGGCGGCAGTCTCCTGGGGCCGGCTGAGCCCCTGGGGTCGCTCCTGACAGTCTCGAGCTGGCGTCTCCTGTTCCCGGGGCTGACAACTCGTCTGAGAGACGCTGAGACGTCATCTCAGCAGCTTGGATTGTCCTTTTGGCGCGTCTCGCAGCGTCGACTAGACCAACCCATCGAGCCACTACCAAGCCTGGTTGCGGTTGAAACGCATCGCGTTGTGGGCATCAGTCCGCGCGCCGGAGATCCCGTGGCAATGTTCTGGGAGCGGAACGGTTGACTTGGAGCATCTGCGATCCAAGCTAGGACAGCGCACAAAATCGACCCACGCTACAAGCGAAACAGGCAATTGACCTGACCGGAAAGGGAGGTCCCGCCCGTCTGTGTGCAGCAGCCTGCGGGCCTCAGAAAAGAAAGCTTGGTGAGGCTAGGCGCGCTGGGCGGCATGATCGTGCACGTTCCACGCACTTGAGCATGCGGTGCTGTGGCCAGCCAGCAGCCAGCAGCCAGCAGTAGCAGCCGCAGCCGCAGCCGCAGCCTGCAGCCAGCAGTAGCCCGCAACCGCAGCCGGCCTTCTCTCGCGCCCGTCAGACGTCGACCTCAAGGCGGGCACATGACAGTGGCTTCCTTACGATGCCGTAACTGCTGGCTGGCTGGCGGGTGCTGGTTCGGGAGATGCCTCCTGCAGTCAGGCATGGAACAGCATTGGTTGTGCTTCTTTAGGTGGTGACTGACTGGATCGCAGTTATTGCGGCCCTCGTTCTCGAGACTGTTCCTACCTACAATGGAGTCGGCGATTGAGGTACTTTCTCGATGTCGTTTCACGTGGAACGGCCTGAATTGACAGAGGTTCTGTGGCGAAGTCAAAGACACGTATCTAGACGAGCACTAGTGCATTTGAGCGACGGCTGAATACGGACGCGGATGCTTCGTCGTCTTGATCGAGAGTTTCTCAACTTTGATGACTAGGTCGACGGGCTCTGACTGGGTCGGTGGGTTCCCCGGTGGTCACCTCCAGTCGAGCTGGATCCCGGATGGCGGGGAGACGTCCGGGCCCCGCTCTGGTCAGAATCGCCGATGTTGATGGCGCCCGTAGCGCCATGAGGAGTTTGGAGTTTGGAGTTTGGAGTTTGATGCTTGGAACTTTGGGCTCGACCCGGCGCAGTGGGTATGTGTTCTGACTGGACTTCCTTGGTCCGATGGTGGTGGTGTGCCTACTTGAGTCATGGTGCGACGGTCGACGGTCACGAGTGAAGGCGGAAACGGCCAGAGATCTTTGGCTATTCGCACCTCTCCTAGCCTTCCAATGCACCTGCCTGCCTCGGAAGTTTGCCTGATTCGGATGACCCTCTTGGCCCAGCTGATGGCTTATCACTGCCATGTTTCACGTGGAACCTCAGTACGAGTAGCGCCGCATTCTCAAGCGGGCCGGCGGATACAAGACTGCCGTGCTGGTCGGACGCAGCCCAACGAACAGAGGGACCAGTTCGTTCTATCTCTAGCGAAACCGCGACCGTATCAAGCTCGAGGTCTCCCTATCCTCATGAGGAGCTGTCCTCGCGTGCTGCGTCTAGTTCTCAGTGGCTGAGCCTGGAGCGTGGATGGGATGCGCAAATCCTCGACCATTCAACCTGAGACCATCGCGTGACCAGAGAGAGGCCGTTGAGAGCCAGCGCTGATTGTGGTGAGTACCTGAGTACCTGAGTCTCTGATATTTCTGTGGCTCAGCGTCTCATCACTCGTGTCGCCTGTGCTTTCAGTGCCTAGGCCCCATCTCCTGCTGGTCCCTGTGCTGCCCCACCGCCCCTGTGCTGACCCCACCGCGCTGGGCCGAGCTCTAGCCACCTAGGTATCCGAAGGTAGGTGTCGATTCAGCTTGCGAACCGATAGAGCGTGATTCTTTGCTAGACCTGTTGAACGCTGCAAGTCGCGTGTCGCTGTGGGGGTCACCCGCGAAACGTTGGGTTGTCCGTTGAACGTGGGGTTGTCTATACAAGAGCGGGAGCGTGCGCGGCTTCGACTGAAGGACAGACCACTGCACCCGAGGGATTAGGCAGTCGATGACTCAGAAGTCTCGAACGCGGGTTGGTTGTGTTTCACGTGGAACGCAGCGAAATTTTGCTCGACGTACGTGCAGCTCCTCTGGTGTTTCACGTGGAACGCTAGGCCGAGAACGAAGCAATCCAGTCTCCTGACTGAGCACGAGGACCCGAAACGAGCTCCCAGGATGACTACTTATGCTCCTGCTGGGACTGTGTGGTTATGAGTTTTTCGGCCGCTTGCTCTTGCGCCAACGGTCCACACCCATGATTCGGATTCGGATTCTGACTTGCCGCAGTCTGCAGCAATCGCGTGGAGCATTTGGAACGTGGCTGCTCCTGTTCCTGGAGGGTTGCGAACGCCTTGTCTCGGGTCGATGGTTGATCGTGG